>CAYNTK010000031.1:905-1512 GCA_964400285.1 uncultured Ignavibacteriaceae bacterium | reverse complement strand
CCCCTAATTACCGGGGCTCAATCGGATATGGAAGAAAATTTCAGAAAAAAATCTATAAAGACTGGGGCGGCAATGAATTTAAGGACGTGTTAGAAAGTGTTGAAATATTGATTAAAACAGATTATATTGATAAGAACAGAATAGGTATTGGCGGGGGAAGTTTTGGTGGCTTTATGTCTCTCACCTGTGTAACAAAATCCCCCGATATCTGGAAGTGCGGCATTGATATATTTGGACCGTCTAATTTATTTACATTTTTAAAATCAATACCGCCGTTCTGGAAAAAAGGTGCTGATCGGTTGATTGGTAATATTGAAACAGATAAGGATTTACTTTTTGAAAGATCACCGATAAACTTTGCTGATAATATTAAATGTCCGATGTTCGTGGTTCAGGGAAAATATGATACAAGAGTAGCAGAAGCAGAGTCGAATCAAATTGTAGAAAAATTAAAACAAAAAAATAAACCCGTGGAATATATATTACTTGAAGATGAAGGTCATGGTTTTAGTAAAGTTGTAAACCAGATTAATGTATTTAAAAAAGAAATTAAATTTTTAGAAAAATACTTAAAAGGAGGTGAAAATGTTTAAAAAATTAATACCTC
>CAYNTK010000031.1:0-895 GCA_964400285.1 uncultured Ignavibacteriaceae bacterium | reverse complement strand
ATTTTAATTCCGGCGATATACCTGATGTCGTGCAGTCCTTCGGAAGAGGTTATTTCCGTTACGGTTGATACATTCGTAATAAAGAAAACCGATACGGTATTTATCCAAACGGATTCTGCGCGGATAGAACAGAACCAGTTTGATTTTAACCTGACAATTCAACTGGCATCATACGATAATCTCCCCTATGCTGAATCATTTGCTTTAAAAGCGAAAGAAACATTAAACTCCGATGTCGAAATTTCGGAATATCAGGGCAAATATACGATTATCACCGGTAAGTTTGATGCAGTAAGAAAAGCAGAAGCTTATCTCGGTTTTGTGAAATCCAAAGGATTTAATGAAGCTTTTATCAGAAGTAAATAAAAAAATATATATGAAAAAATTAATAGTCACAATATTGTTTTTTATCTCTACGGTGGGTTTATCTGTTATGATATATTCTTGCAGCGGAACAACAATTGAGGATTGCGACTGCGACGACTATGCAAGATATGATACGATAAAGATGTTACAGATAGATACAGTCACCAGCACTGATACTGTGACTATAGGCAAGCCGAGATATTTTGTACAGATAGGATGTTTCTTCAATAAAAACTACGCGGAAAAATTTGCATCAAACGCTCAGATAAAACTCAGCCGTGAAATAATAATAATTCCGTCAAAAGATAACTTGTACAGAATCTTCGCGGGAGAATCAGAAGACATAACCCTGATGAGAGAATTACTCTCCGAAGTAAAGTCAAAAGGATATCTCGACTCTTTTATCCGCGACCAATACGGACCTGTTGAAAAATAAATAAGAATTGATTTAATGTCAGACAGTAAAATTATTGACGGAAAAAAAATATCTTCCGACATAAAAAACGAAATTAAGCTTGAAGTTGAAAAA
>CAYNTK010000030.1:0-1549 GCA_964400285.1 uncultured Ignavibacteriaceae bacterium | reverse complement strand
TAAGCGAAGATAAAACCGAAGTTCAATCCAAACCTTCGGAATCTGATAATGGTTTAATGCTTAGTAAAGAAGGATCAGAAATTAAAGACCAGGCGATTGATGAAGAACCAAAAGGAGAAAGTTTAAGAACAGAACCACCTCAGAGGATGAGCGGAAATATTTCTCCGGCTCCTGAAGCCGCCTCGGCTTCCGAACTGAAAAAAGATAATTTAAATTTTATGCAAATAAATCTTTCGGCTAAGGAAAAACAGGAAGTTGAACGATTAAAACAACGTATGCAATCCTCCGAAAAGCCCAAATCCGAATAAAATTTGCAAGAAATTGGCTTTTTAAGTTATTGGATAATACTGCCGAAACGCCTATATTTATGCCCACGATTTTAAGAATATTATAAATTTTAGGATTATTATGAAAAAAGGAATTCACCCAGAGTACAGACCTGTTGTTTTTCAGGATGCCTCCTGTGATTTTGCAATTTTAACCCGCTCTACAATAAAAACAAGTGATACTATTAAGTGGACGGATGGTAATACATATCCATTAGTTAAATTGGAAATATCGAGCGGTTCTCATCCATTCTTTACAGGAAAACAAAAACTGCTTGATACCGCTGGACGAGTTGAGAAATTCAATAAAAAATACAGCAAGAAGAATTAAAAGTATTTTTAGTAAAGAATATTTTACAGCCCCGTTTTTAGGGGCTTTTTTATTTTAAATTAAGTAATCATCTGACATTGCTGAGAGTAGATTTTTTTATCAAATCAGTCTTTTCATTCAGTTAGAGAATCTTAACTCAAAAAGTGTTAATTTTAGCTGACTTTTTTATCGAGGTTTATATGCAGATATGCATTTTTGAAGATATCAATTACGCCAACTTTGAACCGTTGGTTTTTTCCCGTCCCGTGTATGATTTGATTTGCGGAATGACCTCTCTTAAGGAAAAAGTTATAAGGAGTTATGGTGACTTAAAATATTCACTTCACTGTCGTCCATATCTTGCAGACGTTGTTATGAAAGAAAATCCTGCCGCATTGATAAATAAAATTGAAGATGATCATTGCCTGTTTATTAATGGCAGAATAATCGCTCCACAAAATTTATCAGAGATACTTCCATTGCTTCCAACTGAAGATAAAGTTTTTGTAAATGGTGAAACAGTAATCGCCGCTTATCTTTCGGGAAAAAATTTGGAGTATAAGATTAAACATTTAAATGATCTGTTTTCTGTAAATGATTTTGATGGTTTACCTGTTAAAATTCTCGATCTTAAATGTGCAAACTACCTTTGGGATCTTATCAATATTAATGGCGAACAAATTTCTAAAGACTACGATTATGTAATTCATAAATCTAACAGAAATAATTTTTTAGATAAGATAGATGCTTCAGTGCATTTAGTAAATAAAGAAAAAATATTTATTGGTAAAAATGTAACTTTAAAGCCCGGCGTTGTTTTAGATGCCTCAAATGGACCTGTATTTATTGATGATAATGCATTTATTTATCCAAATGCTTTTATTGAAGGTCCGGTTTACATTGGCGAATCATC
>CAYNTK010000029.1:0-1554 GCA_964400285.1 uncultured Ignavibacteriaceae bacterium | reverse complement strand
GAATGTCAACAGTGCCGGAAATATTAGTTGCAAAAAAACTTGGAATCGAAACACTTGGTGTTTCAATTATAACAGACGAAGGATTTCCGGATACATTAAGGTTGGCAAAACTTGAACATATACTTGAATCAGCTGCAATTGCAGAACCAAATATGACTAAATTGATAAAACTGTTTGTAGAAAAATTAAACGAAAGAAAATAAAAAATGACAGAACAAAGAAAACTTATACTGGAATCTTCAAACTATATAAAGAAAATTTCACCGAAAAATTTTAAACCGTCAATTGCTTTAATTACAGATATAAATTTTAAATTGCCGAAATATTTCAAGGTGATACAAAAAATTAAACTTGCCGAAATTCCCCCTTTTATCAGTTTACCGGAAGAAGATCCAAACGGGAAAATAATTTTCGCAAAGAGTGGAAATAAAGATATTATTATAATACACGGGAGGATTCATTTTTACGAGGGTTATTCAATGAGGAACATCGGACATTTTATTTATATGTTAAAATACCTTGGAGTGAAAAAAATTATCGGTACGGACGAAGCAGGTACACTAAATCCACGTTTTGCACCGGGAGATATTGCTTTGATTTATGATCATATTAACTTAATGGGCGATAATCCATTAATTGGAGAAAATGATGAAGAACTTGGAATAAGATTTCCCGATATGAGCGATGCATACAGCAAAGAACTTTTTGACAAGGTGTTCAAAGTATTTCAGAAACATCAATACAAAATAAATGAATCAGTATATATAGGTGTTATTGGTCCGGAAACAGAGACAGATTCTGAAGCAGGGTTCTACAGAGAGATTGGTTCCGATGTTTGCGGCTATTCTCTCGTACCGGAAAATATCACTGCAGTACATGCGAAAATAAAATATCTCGGAATATCAATGCTTTGCAGAGAACTAATTCCCGACAAAATGCGAGAAGATAAAACGAGTACGGCAGAGAAAAATAAACTGAAAGAAAGCTATATAAAATCTTCTTACGGAAAATTAGAAAAAATTTTAAAAGATATCATTGATGTCATCTAAAGAATGGACTAAATACTCGCAGGAAGAAATCAGAAAATGTTTATTAGAGTTATCATATAATTTTTTAAACTACCGCGGCAGTGCCTTTTCAAAAAAAGAAAGTAAGGCTGTTTCCGAGATAGTGTTATATTATGCAGGTATGATTGACAAATGGCTCGAAATATCCGGGCAAAGCAATAATATCTTTAACAGGAAAATTATAAAAAAACAACCGGTTGGAAATATTAATATCAAATTAACCGTCAGCGGGATTCGGGCTTTTATGGAAGCAATTCTTCCTGCTTTAGCAGGAGGAAATATTGTAACGGTTGTGAGTTTTTCTATTAACAAGAAGAAAACGGCAGAGTTTTTCAAATTATTGGACAAAAGTCACATTCCGGGCGGAACTATAAATATATGCGGGGAGTTAGATATTTTAAGTTTAAAAGAAAGTTCGCAGGAAAGTACCGGAACTATTGAAAAATATACAATCACAAAAGAAATTTTATATTAAGTTTTTAAAAAT
>CAYNTK010000028.1:0-1564 GCA_964400285.1 uncultured Ignavibacteriaceae bacterium | reverse complement strand
AAATCAGTCAAATTATGCGTATCCGGATCTTCAACTGTGATCTTCACCGAATCACCAGGATAATTAATATATAGTTAATTACTTAATTTTTTTCACTGTTGGTATGAATGTTTGTATCCAGTTTTCATAAAAGGATGTTTCTCCTATTATTTCTTTAAATATTTCTAAAAACGCATTTGATAGTTCTTCTGCGTTATTATAATTGTTTATTGATATTATTCCTTTTATTTTTCTCCAAACATCTTCAATTGGGTTTAAATCTGGAGAATACGGTGGCAAATATATTAAATTAATATTTAAAATTTCAGCTACTTTTTGGACTAATTTAGTTTTGTGCACCCTGTAATTATCTAAAACTATGTTTAATCTCTTTTCTTCTTTTAAATAATTGATTATATCGGCTGTATTAACATTTTCCAGAATATTATCTCTTTTTATTCTGTCAATTTTGCGAATATTTGTTAGTTCTTCTCTGTTGCAACGTTTGCTGATTTTTTGGATTTTTTCGTTTTGAGTTAAATTTTTATTATCAAGATCATGGATGGTTTTTTCTCTAAATTTAGTTTCACTCATCTGTTTTTTCATTAAAATAGATGTTGCATAATTTGTTGTTAAATTAATATTATTTATGGCTTTATTTAGTAATTTTATCCCTGTATCATTGGACATATTTATAATTCTCATTTGTATAATTGTTTTTGAAAGTTCGTGTGCTTTGGTTGTGGGTGAAAACTCGAAATAAGATTTACAATTCACTCCTTGTAGTCCTGTGCCATTTAATTTGAATTGTTCTGGATTTTTTTTAATTCTATTCTTTGTTCCAGGTAAATACAATGTTCTACGTGAGTTTGTTGTATTTTGAACACCTACTGAATCTAAAAAAGCTAAATATTCATTATTTAGATCTATTGGGTGTACGTTTTTTTTAATGTTTCTTTAGCATTTTCAGGTTTTTTACTGTAAATAGGGAATGGTTTACCGTAATTTAAGTTCAATTTCTTTTTACATATCTCCCAAGCTTGTTTATAGGAATAATTGACCTTATATTTGTCATTAATCAATTTTTGAACCTCACGAACGCTATAATTTTTTTCTGAGTTGATTATTATTTCATTCAACTCTTCAAATTGTTCATTGGTTAATAAACTAGGTCTTCCACCACCATATTTGGGAATTAAACCATTGAAACCTTCTTTATTATATTTTTTCAACCAATTGAATCCAGTTTCTCGGGTAACTCCCACAAATTCTGCAGCATGCGAAATAGGCTTTTTTTGCATGACCATTTTCAAAAAAATAGCTCGTTGATATACTTTAACATCAATTCTAAGCTCAGAAATAATCTCATCTAACTCTTGAATAGTTAAATGGTTCTCAATTTTAATTTTGCTTTTCCCCGCCATAAAAGAATATCTGTAAGTAATCAGTTAAATAAGTTTCGTAATTAACTATAATTGAACAAGGATTAATTTTATGGCTTTGTAGAAACCCTAATTTTTTTTATTTGAAGACAGGTTTTTTTTTGTAATAAAAAAAATTTGTAAGTTTTAAGTTGTGTTTTCCT
>CAYNTK010000027.1:0-1587 GCA_964400285.1 uncultured Ignavibacteriaceae bacterium | reverse complement strand
TTTTAAATAAAAAAACTATAGGTAGCAAAATGCGAATTTCAAGACGGGAAGCCCGGATAAAAGTATTAAATGTACTATATGCTCATTGGATTGGCAAAGATCCCATCGGAAAAGTTAAAAAAGATTTAATCGCAGATGTTGAAGATGCAGATAAATTACTTTTTATAAATAAGCTAATTGATGTTGTTATCAATAATGTGAAAGAGTTTGATAAACTGATTAAAGAAAAATTAGATAACTGGGAATTTAGCAGAATCGCAATGATTGATAAAATTGCTATGCGGATGGCTATTGCAGAAATGCTTTTTTTCCCGGAAATTCCAATGAAAGTATCTATTAACGAAGCTATTGATATTGCCAAAGAATACAGCACAAAAACAAGCGGAAGCTTTATTAACGGAATTCTCGATTCAATCAATGTGGATTTAACGAAAAATAAAAAATTAAATAAAACCGGAAGGGGTTTACTGGATATAAAGAGTAAGCGTAATGAAAAATAAATCATCGGTTTTTGTCTGGTCCTTATATGATTTTGGCAACTCTTCCTATGCAGTTATTATTCTCGCCTTTGTTTATGCAGTTTATTTCACCGATGTAGTTTGTGCTCAAAGCAGGGAAGCGGATTTTTTCTGGTCACTTGGGATTAATATTTCTATGATTTTCTCCGCAATTCTGAATCCTGTTTGCGGTGCAATTGCGGATAGAACTTCCAATAAAAAAGCATTCCTTTTCTTTTTTACTTTGCTTGCCGTTATCCCAACCTCTTTACTTTACTTTACCGGAGCCGGTACAATATTCCTCGGTTTAACCCTCTTCATCATTTCAAATATAGGATTTCAAACCGGATTAACTTTTTATGATGCCTTTATTCCCGATATTACTGAGGAAAAATATTATAACAGAGTCTCTGGTATCGGATATGCAGTCGGATATATCGGCTCGCTTGTTTCCGTCTTACTTGTATTTCCGTTTGCCGGAAATTACAACTTGCTGTTTCCCGTCTCCGCTATTTTCTATCTTGTCTTCTCAATCCCATTATTTCTTTTTCTAAAAGAGAAAAAAAGCTCTGTTCATTTGCCGGAAGTTTCTTATATGGAAAATGTCAAATTCGGCTTCAAAAAAGTTTTCGATACCATTAAGCACATTAATAAATACAGAAATCTAAAAAATTATCTCCTTTCATATTTCCTCTATATTGATGCAGTAAACACAATCATCTTCTTTGCAGGAATTTACGCAAATAAAACGCTTGGTTTTACTACCATTCAGCTTGCAATTTTCTTTATTATTGTTCAGTTTACCGCTATGCTTGGCTCTTTGCTATTCGGGAAAATCGGCGATAAACTCGGCATTAAAAACTCTATCTTTGTTACTTTGTTTTTCTGGCTTCTTATTTTAATTTTTATTTTCATCACGGGAAATGATTCCTATATTACTATTGCAGAAATAAAAATTCACTTCTTCTTTATTGCAGGAGGTTTTGCGGGTACTTTCCTTGGCTCTACCCAAAGTCTTTCAAGAGCTCTTATGGCTAAACTTACACCCACTGAAATAAAAACCGAGTTTTTCGGGTTTTACTCTCTCTTT
>CAYNTK010000026.1:0-1602 GCA_964400285.1 uncultured Ignavibacteriaceae bacterium | reverse complement strand
GCAACAGCAATTGTCTGCCGATGTGCTTTTAAAAAATCCCTGACATTCATTTTTGTGAATATTTTTAAAAATGCCGGATACATAAATACAGTAATTAATAGTAACCCAAGTAATACTGTTAGAGCATAAGTAATAAGAGATTGAAGTATATTAAAACCGAATTCGGCAACTGTTGCGGCTATTAAAGTGAAAACTGCTATGGGGGCGAGAAGCATAACCTTTTCAACCATATTAATCATTGCTTCGCTAAGTCCTTCAAAAAAATTAATTATGGTTTTAGATTTTTCTTTCGGAATTGTTGTCAGAAATACTCCGGTTATTATTGCATAAAAAACTATTGAAAGAAAATCTCCGTTTGCTATTGCATTAAAAGGATTTTTAGGGACTATATTTACAAGAAATGAAATAATATCTATTGAAACATTCTGCTCTATTTTTGATGAAGCATCATCCTGAAAAGTGCTAAGAAGTCGGTCTCTTGTTTCTACAGGCATATATTCTCCCGGCTGAATTATGTTTGCAAGTACTAATCCGACCGTTATGGTTATAGCGGTAGTCAGCATATAGTAAGTCATAATCTTTCCGCCTACCTTCGCAACGTGTTTCAAATCGGAGAGCGAAGCCGCTCCGACAAGAAGCGATGCAATTACCAACGGCACAGCAATCATATTCAGAAGACGTATAAAAATATCCCCAATCGGTTTGAACATCAAACCCAAAGATTTTACTTTATCTATGTAAGTAATTCCGTCAAATCTTTTTTTCGAGCCGTCCGGAAAAACCACTTCCGCGGATATTTGTCCGGAAGTAATATTTTTGGAAAGTGCCTTAAATTTTTTGGAAACAACAATTTGCTCGGAAGTATTTATTACGCTTAAAACAGAATCCCCTTTTAAAAACTTAAACTCCGACCAGCTCTCAATATCTTCGGACCCTGCGGCTGATATTATCTCAACCTTCTTTTGATTAACCGAAAACAAAGCTCCAAATATTACTCCAAGTATTAATGCTATTACAATCTGATTATGAAGCTTTATTTTCGGTATTTTCATTTTTAAAATTTAATTAAAAGTCATCCATATCGTTCATTTCGTTTTCATTATTCTCTCTTTGCCCTCTTCTCTTTTTACCCGGGCTTGATTCGTCATTTCCAAATCTATATGTCAATGTCAGCATTGCCATCCTTGCATCTCTTCTTCTCATATTTTCCGAAATGAATCCTGTTCCGTTTGTTGTAAATTGGAACTTCTGTTGATTAAATAAATCTGATATGCGTAAAGATAAACTTAATCTTTTAAAAAAGAAATCTTTTTTGAAAGCTACATCAAATGACTGGAAAGGCTCTGTAATTCCTTGGGCACTTACTGTTCTCCCCATATAATTATATGAGAACTGAAAATCAAATAAATTTGGAATTGCCATATTTGACATCAGCTTTGCAGTGTAAGAATATGTGCTGTTATTAAAGTCTTTAGAACCGTCATTTCCTTCAGTATCCATCTTGAAATAGCTGAAGTTTATATTTGCATTCCACCATTTTGTAAATGATGCCTGTGAAATAAGTTCAATTCCGTAATTATATGTCTTACCGAGATTTTTAAA
>CAYNTK010000025.1:0-1718 GCA_964400285.1 uncultured Ignavibacteriaceae bacterium | reverse complement strand
AATCCTTTAATTTTACTAAATTCATAGTGTTACCTATGTATCTCATCTTCTTCATAAAATTTGCACCTGGAATGCAAACAAAAATACCCATCAATTGGGTATCTAAAATTTTGCTTTATTTCCCTGGTTATTTTTCGTATGATGCCGCAGTCTGGAGGTGTTTGAGAACGGATAAACGCACGTAAAATTGGGCTTTATTTCTGGAGCAATTCGGATAAAAATGATTAACTTTTCAAGGTGTTGCCATTGTAGCTTAGATGCAGTAATTAGCAAGTCAGTTATCCACTCCACATTACCGAAGAAGTCAGAGCTTTACTAAATAAACAACGCAAAGCTAAGTAATTATATTGCTAACTCCTAGCAGTTTATATTCCTCGAACTTTTTTACTTTCTCGTAATTATATTGTCTAGACCTATAAGTTGTCTTTAAAACATAACCAAGACGTAAATTATTGTCTCTCAACAGACCATTCAAAAAAGAACTATCCATCTTTATGAACTGTCCATGCGGTAAGGGCATGTCTCGATTGTATCTCTCTTTTAATCCTTCCAACCAATCGCTATATGTTGCAATAATTTTTCCTTTCTCAGATTCTACCAGCCAATTATTTTCTTTTAATGCGAACTTAAAATCGTGCGTGAGTAGACAGTTTAAATTAAATGGTGAATCATAATCTCGAAAATATTGCCAAAGAGCTATGCAAAGATCACGCTCTCTCACAATTATAGGATAAATTATAATATCTTTAATTTGTATAGCATCGCTTCTTATGGGCAAATGACTTTCTTTATCTTCAAGAAAGTTAAATGGTCTTTTTGCTTTTGATGGAATAGTGATTAATCCAGGCGTGTAAGAAATCTTCTCATAAATTTCTTCAGCCGTCGGTAAATCAGGACCAATCGATTCGTAAGCGAAGGCTATTAAATGAAAAGAGTGTTTCGGATCTATGTTCCATCCACTACTTTCTCGGATAGCTCCCTCTGCAGCTATTATGATGTTCCCGGTTTTATTTTCGATCAGACTTTCAGGTGATTTATCAAATGAAATATTTTCAAATAAATTCTCTTTGTCTTCTTTTTTGCTATCTTCTGCTAGGCTAGGCCACCATTCCGGTGCACGATTTGGTAAAATTTTCCATTTTGATAATTCTACTGGAAGAGTTGCATATGCATATTCCAGAAAAAAATCTTTTCGAATATAACCATTTTTATAAAAACTTTGCAAAACTCTTAAGAATGCGGATCTATATAACTCGCTCGTTTTAGTTGAAAAACCTAACAAAAATTCAGATTCTTTGCTGCGACCATAATAATAAACATGATCGGAATTAAGTTCAATATTTACTTCCATTATCATTTCATCTGCTGTAAATGACCATTGTTTAATAAATTCCTTTCCCGACATTCTTTCAATTTCTTTTGCTCTATCCATGTATACTGGAGCTAGAAAAGTTTGTACATATTTATTAAAGAAATCGCTTGGTTTATAGTAGCTAGGAGCTTGCTGAATTTTTTTAAATGAGGGTAATTTTGGCTTTGTATTATTCAAAAGAAATGAAATTTCTTCAAATAATGTTTTTACAACTTCAGAATTTATCAAGATTGAATTAGCAATATCATCTATTTTTATGTAGTTTAAATCGCTTGCATTTTTATTAACGTAAAAAGCTTTAATGATAGGAAGGAGACCAATAGCAACAACAGACTCGATCTTTTGT
>CAYNTK010000024.1:0-1724 GCA_964400285.1 uncultured Ignavibacteriaceae bacterium | reverse complement strand
TAAAAGACTTTCAATAGTATTTCTCTTTTTTGTTTTCACCGTGCCTTTATTTGCGCAAAGTACAAATACCAGAATAGTATCTTTTGGCGAGCAAAGTAAAAACGGTTTATATTATTCCTTTTCGGCAGGTATGGGAATTTCTTACGGCAATAATCCGGATTTAATTTCTTATATCGGGTATGAACTTCCTAATTACAATAATCTTTCCGACTCAAGAAAACTCTCGGAATACGGAACAGGACTCGGTTTTTTTATTGCGGGTGAAAAACAGATTGCAAAAAACTTTTCGCTCAAACTTGATTATAACTATCTTATAAAATCTAATAATCTCACCGAATATCCAAATTATGATTTTACAACATATAGTCATAATTTTTTACTGACAGGTTATTATCTGATTCCCGGTGAATACTTCTTTCTTAAATTTGGCGCAGGTGCAGGTCCGGTTTTTTATTCGTTTAACGAAAAAATTTTTACAAACGAAACCTCATATAACTCAACAGGAGCAGAGATAAAATTAGATGCTGTATTAAATGTCCAGATCGCAAAATCAGTTGCAACTTATTTTGGTGTCTTTGCATCTAAAAATTTCTCTCCTCCGCTGAAAGATTCCGGCGGTAATAAACTTCTTAACAGAACCGGTGGAGATGTTTCGCCCGGGTCGCAAGGTGTTGGTTTAAGACTTGGAATTGAAGTTGTTTTATTTTAATATATTATATTATGGAAGAAATAATACAGGCAATAGTTTTCGGAATAATTCAGGGCTTATCGGAATTTATTCCCATTAGCAGTACAGCACACTTAAGAGTTATTCCGGCTTTACTCGGATGGGCTGACAAAGGAGCGGCATTTACGGCTGTTATTCAACTTGGAACTCTCATAGCCACTTTTGTTTATTTTAAAAACGACATCCGTGATTTAACTTTGGGATTTTTTAAAGCCCTGAAAACAAAAAAATATTTTGAAGACCCTTCTTCAAGATTATTTATCCTTGTAATTTTAGGCACGATTCCGATAGTTATTTTTGGTTACCTGATGAAAGATTTTATTAAAGGTGAAGCAAGAGGATTGTATGTAATTTCTTTTTCACTGATATTCTGGGCAATACTCCTTTTCATCGCAGAAAAATTTGCTCAACATAAAAAAGAGTTTACCGAAATTTCCATTAAAGACGGTATTGTAGTCGGTTTATTTCAGGTACTGTCGCTTATTCCCGGAAGTTCAAGAAGCGGTGTTACGATTACAGGCGGTCTCTTTACCGGAATGAAAAGAGATGTCGCTGCAAGATTCTCTTTTTTACTAAGTATTCCTGCAATTACTCTTAGCGGACTCTATGAGCTTTACGATGAAAGAGAAATTCTCTTAAACGAAAACATGATTAATTTATTAATTGCTACTATTGTTTCCGGTATAGTCGGGTATTATGCAATAGCTTTCTTAATTCACTTTTTGAAAACAAGAAGCAATTTTATTTTCATAATATATAGAATTGTTCTGGCAGCAGTTATTTTGTTGTTGCTTTGGACAGGGAAATTAAAAAATCTTGACGAAACAGAAAAATCCCATTTAAAGTCCAAAACCGAAAATATTAACGAAGTTTTCAATATTGACAAAATAGGTTTTAAATAATCAAGGGATTTATTACATTTAAGGAAACTATTTCTATACTTTTAAGTTAAAAGTAGGAAGGAGACAAAAATAATGAAGAACATAAAGTTCTTTAA
>CAYNTK010000023.1:0-1750 GCA_964400285.1 uncultured Ignavibacteriaceae bacterium | reverse complement strand
CCATCCGCCGGATTCCTTTGTAAGCAATCCAGTTCCGAGGAATGGGGTATATGAAGATGCTTTTCTGCCTGCGTGAGCAAGTTGAATTCCGGGAATGGAATTTTGAGATTCGATAAATGAAGTGATGGCTTTATAAGCAACGGCGTGCTCGTCGCTCCAGATTCCTAAGTCCTGCGGAGAAATTCTTCCTTCGGGAGAAACTGCAGTTGCTTCCTGAATAATCAAAGCCGCACCTCCAACTGCCCTGCTGCCAAGATGCACAAGATGCCACTCTGTCGGAAATCCGTTTTCAGCGGAATATTGACACATCGGGGAAACCGCAATTCTGTTTTTTAATTCTATACCGCGTATGGAAAGAGGTGAAAATAAATTTTTCATTTTTTAAAATCCTTTGTTTATATATTAAAACATTTGTCAATTAATTTCAGTTCATAGAATATCAAAACCGGAAATTTAGATAGCAAAATAATTATGTAAGACTTATATTATTGTTAAATAACCTCAGTATAATATCATGGCAAAATTAATCGGAATACTTGGTAATGCAATAGGCAGTGCAGGGATTTTCTTTGGATTTTATTTTCTAGAAAAAAATCCTGATTTTTCATTTAAACTTGTTGTATTTTTTTCTGTAGGAATTGTTGGAGTATTGGCGTTTATAAGGCATTTTATTTTTCATAAAGATGATGCAAAAAGACTTGGTTGGGAAACCGACAGACCCGACTGGATGTTTGAGGTTGGGTTTGCAAATCTTGCATTCGGCATAATGGGCATTATTGCTGCGTATGCCGGATTTGGAATTCTAACTTCCGCACTTGTAATATTCGGTTATGCCTCTTACCTCGTTCAGGCATCATTTCTTCATTTGTACAGATACATCACAGACGAGGAAAAATCTCCCGGCAGATTATGGCGTGGTTTTTTCCTGACTTTTTTATTCGCCGTAATGATGTTTATTTTTGCAATATACGGGTTCAAAAATTTTTAAAATATGAGATTTTATTTTATAATATTATTTTTAATTTTTACTTCACTACAATCCTGCTCTCAGGAAAAAGAAAACAAGCAAAATACTGAGACCAAAAATAAAACAGATTATATCAATCCTGACGGCGTTACGATTGAAACCCGCTTTAATGTTCCTGAAGGATATAAAAGAATTGAAGTTATTCCGGGCTCTTTCGGGCAATATTTGAGACAGTTACCTCTGAAATCGCACGGCACCGAAGTAAAATTTTTTGACGGAAGTATAAAAGAAAATAATAATATCTACGATGCTGTTATAAATCTTGAGATTGGGGATAAAGATTTACATCAATGTGCCGATGCAATAATGCGGCTAAGGGCAGAATATCTTTGGAACAAAGAAGAGTATGATAAAATCCATTTTAATTTTACAAACGGTTTCAGAGTTGACTATTCGGAATGGATGAAGGGTAAAAGAATTTCCGTTAAAGGCAATAAAACTTCCTGGGTCCGGAAATACGCGCCTTCAAATGCGTATGAAGATTGTTGGGATTTCCTTGAAATAATATTTATGTATGCCGGTACATTATCGCTTGAGAAGGAGCTTGAGTCTTCAGATGTTAGCGAATTGAAAACCGGTGACATATTTATCAAAGGCGGCTCGCCCGGGCATGCTGTTATTGTGGTTGATATGGCGGTTAATCCGAATACCAATGAGAAAATATTTCTTCTTGCACAGAGTTATATGCCGGCACAGGAGCTGCAGGTTTTAAAAAACCCGTCC
>CAYNTK010000022.1:0-1922 GCA_964400285.1 uncultured Ignavibacteriaceae bacterium | reverse complement strand
CCGCTTGTCGTGGCGATGGATTCTTCGGGGAAATCATTATATAAAGACCTGTAAACCTATATCGGTGCAGGGAAAGTAACTTTTTAATAAGAGAGATAAGGTGAAGTATCAGCGACTTCTGTTATTATATAATATAATCGAATTTATTTTATAGATGATGGTGTTTCTCATTCTTGTCCGTATGAAAAATGGTCTGATGGTCCTTGGAATTGTGCTTCTTGGTCTGGTTCTGATATCTGGGTGTACTCAACAGACCGCTTCTCGGTCGTACACAAACGAGACGTATGCGTTCTCACTGAACCCACCGGAAGACTGGCAAGAGATTGAAAACGAGATTCCAACCATCGCTGTCTGGTTTACCCCGGTAAACACTTCTGAGGTGTCGTTACGGGTTGATGTCCCGTTTATCCTAAGTGAAGGCCGGTCGCTAAGCACGTTTGCCGATCAAGTCGAAGAAAATCTCTCTGAAAGTGGCTTGAACCATACGGTTCTTTCTCGTGACTGGCGGTCTCTTGGTTCCCTGCAAGCCTATGAAATCGCCTATGTCTATGAGCTGGAGGGAACGATGGTGTACGTTAAGCAGGTTGCAGTGCTTCGGACACGCAGCGTGTTTTTGATAACATTCACCGCACCGTATTCAGTATCAGAATCGTATTTATCCGGGATAGATCAGAGCATTGATTCGTTCAAATAACAGAGGTTTACCAGGAGGGGAGACTGTATTCATTTTGTCATTTTGTCACGACAAGTATATAAAGAAAGACAGAGAAAGTATATCATGATAATAAATATCAATGAAGGATGGTGAGAAAAAAATGGAAACAATAATTATTGGAGCAATTGCAGGTGCAATAACAATAGGTGTATGGCCTATTCAAGGTGTTTGGCCAAAATTGTTTTAATTAAAACATATAAAAATTAAAAAACAATTTTGATCAAATATTTCATTTAGTGTATTTATATTTTTAATAATACGAGAATCGTATAGTAAAAGAAATCTGTTGAATAAAAGAATCTCATATTTTTTAAAAATCAAATTCTGGCAGCCAACGTTCTTTGTGGACTTTTTCACCAATCCAAAAAGTATGCTTTCTAATAGAATTCGGAAATTTCAAATTTAATTCATTGATTATATTATCAATTTCATCAATATTCTTTATTACTAACTCCACTTCAATATCCGCCCAGCCTATAGCAATATTTAAACACTGTAAATATGATTTTGTTGTAAGAAAATTAATAATAGATTTTTTTTGTTTGTGTTCCTTTAGATAAATATCGACCTTATGATGTTGAAGATTTAATTTTGAATAATCGATATTGACGCGAAATGCTTTAATTACATCCTTCTGAATTAAATTTTTAATTCTATAGTTAATTGATTGCGAAGAAATATTAAGTCTTTCTGCGAGATCAATCATCGGACATCGAGCATTATTAGCTAATTCATTTAAAAGTCGATAATCTATATTATCAATTTCAGCTTTTTTAGTGGAAGAGTTAATCTTATAAAATTCCCTATTTTCTTTCCCATTTGTATCTAATAAATATGTTTTTTTATAATCGATAGTTTGGATATAGAGCGAAATTATTTTTTTTGTAAAATTATCTTCAAATATATCTAATGTATTATTCCAGAATTGATAAAATTCAAAATTATCTTTTACCCAAATTATGACAGTTAAATCGATTTCACCCTTCGATGAAATAACTGCCCAAGTATTTTTATAGTTAATAAAATATTGAATAATTTCTTGTTTTTTTTCTATACCAACATTTTGTAATGTGAGATAAATTCTAAAAACATTATAACCTAAATTAAAAGTGTTTATAGCTGTCCAAAAATTCAGAATAACACCATCATCAAGCATCCGTTTAATTCTGTAGGAGACGACATCCTTTTTCAATCCGACTTTTTTTCC
>CAYNTK010000021.1:0-5149 GCA_964400285.1 uncultured Ignavibacteriaceae bacterium | reverse complement strand
GAGACTCTTTTTTTATAGGCTATTCTATTTACACACTTTTTTGAACGCTAATAAATAAAGATTTTTATTTGTTAGGAAGAGTAAAATAATCATTAAATAATTACAAAAAATATTTTATAATCCGAAAAGATTTTCAATAATTTCGAGTATATTTATATTATCAGCTTCGGCGTTAAAATTAGGAATCAGACGGTGTCTTAAAACCGATTTTGAAACCTTTTTAACATCTTCAATATTTGGAGAAAATTTTCCGTTTAATGCGGATAATGCTTTAGCACCTAAAATTAGGTATTGAGATGCACGAGGACCAGCACCCCAACTGATATAATCTTTAATATATTTAGGTGAGTTATTATTGTTTGGTCTGGATTTAGAAACGATTTCTACAGTGTATTTAATTACTTCATCTGCAACTGGAACTTTTCTAACCAAATCCTGAAATTCAAGTATTTCCTGTTTTGTAAAAATAATTTTTACATCGGGGATATACATACCTGTTGTTTTTTTTACGATTTCGATTTCTTCTGATTCACTAGGATAATCAAGCCAGAGATTAAACATAAATCTATCAAGTTGGGCTTCAGGCAAAGGATATGTACCTTCCTGCTCGATTGGATTTTGAGTTGCAAGGACAAAGAATGGCCCCTCCAAAGTATAAGTGGTTCCCGCCGCGGTGACTTTATGCTCTTGCATAGCTTCAAGTAAAGCCGATTGAGTTTTTGGCGGAGTTCTATTTATCTCGTCAGCTAATATTATATTTGCAAAGACGGGACCTTTAATAAACTTAAATTTCTTTCCGTCACTTCCGTCGCTATCGAATATCTCCGTTCCTGTGATATCCGATGGCATTAAATCTGGTGTAAATTGAATTCTGCTGAATTTAACTCCGAGAACTTCGGATATGGTTTTGACTATTAAAGTTTTAGCCAAACCGGGAACACCTATTAATAGACAATGTCCTCTGGATAAAATTGAAATTATAATTTGTTCAATAATATTATCCTGACCAACAATTACTTTAGATATTTCATTTCTAAGTTTAATATATTTATCGTTCAACCTGTGAATAAGGTCAGAATCTGTAATATTGTTATTTGACATCATAAGATATTAATTTTCAAAATTTATTTCAAAGTTCTTCGATATTATCTATTACCTCAACATCCGCAAATTGTTCCATAGTTTGTTTAATAATTTCTATATTTCCTGCAATCGAGATAACTAATTTATCCGAGTGGATATATTTTTCAGCAACATTTCTTACATCTTGAATAGTAACAGAATTTATTTGTGAAATATAAGTATCGTAAAAATTTTTCTCAATGTCGAATAATTCCAAATTTATAATTTTGTTTGCCACAGAATGTGGCGTTTCGAGTTGCAGAGGAAAACTACCCGTTAAGTATTTTTTTACTGTATTTAATTCATCTTCCGAAATATTTTCATTTTTCAACTTATCGAGTTCGAAAATAATTTCTTTAATGGCTTTATATGTTAATTGGTTTTCAACATTAGTTTCGATACAAAAATCACCGAGATTTTTTCTGAAGTTAAAATATGACCTTGCTCCATATGTATATCCATTTACTTCTCTTAGATTTTTATTTATTCTCGATGTAAAAAAACCACCAAGTAGTGTGTTCATTACTAACAAAGGAATAAAATCCGGGGTTTTTCTTTTTACTCCCAAATGACCAACCATAATATCGGATTGGACTGCACCTCTTTTTTCAACTGCTATTACTTTTACATCTGTATTTAAGGATTCACTATATTCTTTTGTAATTATATCACTTTTTTTATTCCAATTATTAAACTTTGCTTGAATTAACGAAATTGCTTTATCCCTTTCGATATCACCAATAATAGCTATAATTAAATTTTCAGGTTTATAGAACTTTTCAAAAAAATTTAAAATAAGTTTTCTATTTAAACCTTTGATAGACTTAATATTTCCTTCTATATTAAATCTGTATGGTGAATTTTTATAAACACATTTTTTAAATCCCCTTTCTGATAAAAAGCTTCCTTCATCAAGATAAGATAAAAGAGAATTTTCAATTTGCAATTTTTCGCGTCCTATTTCATCTTCGAAGAATTCGGATTCAGTTAATAATTCACAAGCTACATCGAATAATTTAGGGAAATATTTTTCAAGAGAGGACAAATTTAAAAATGAAAAATCGTAATCACAACCGCTCGAGATATTTGCACCATAATAATCTATCTCTTTAGCAATCTTAACTGCATTATTTTTATTAGTTCCTTTTATTAATAAATCTGATGTTAAAGAAGAAAGACCTGACTTATCAATTCCAAAAATTTCATCATTATAAGCTCCAGCTTTAATAACAAACTTAGCAGTGATAATTGGAATTTTTCTGTCTTCGACAACAAAAACTTTTATGCCATTCGGTAATTTTTCTTCATAGTATTCAGGAAACTTAAAATCCTTTGCTTCGCTTACTATAGGTGGTTTGGAACGATCTAAATAAGAAAAATCAATATTCATTTTTATTCTTTTGGTATATAACTTAAATTTACTCTTTGTTCTTTATTCAAATAATGTTTTGCTATATTAATAATATCTTTTTTTGTAATATTCTCATATATTTTTATTTCACCAAAAAATTTTTCGTAATCATTGAAAAATATTTTATATTCCGATAATTTTTCAGATAAAAAAATCGAAGAATTTAAATTTGTATAAAAATTTGTTTCTAATTTATTTTTTGCTTTCATCAAATCTTCATCAGAAAATTTTCCATTTTTAATATTGTCAATAATCTTGTCAAATTCTAATTCTAATTCCTCTGGGCTTACACCATTGCTTGCAATAATATTAACGAAAAAAATGCTAATATGTTCCATGCCATATAAAAAAGATTCAACTTCGTATGCAATTTTAAGATTATAAATAAGTTCATTATATAGAAGTGAGCTTTCACCCGAAGATAAAATATTATTCAATATTTTCAATTCATAATATTCTTTACTTCCTATTTTAGGAATTAGGTAGAATAAAAATTTACCAGGCAAATTTACATTACTTTTAATAATATCTTTTTTTTCTAATTTTAAAAAATCGTCTATGTAATCTTTCCTTTTCGGTATTTCAGAACTAACAATATCACCATAATATTTTTTAATTAACTTTTCAGTTTCGATATAGTCAATATCCCCAACAATACTTAAGACTGCGTTATTTGGTCTATAATATTTATAAAAAAATTCTTTAATATCTGTAAGTTTGAGATTTACAATGTCTTCTTTATAACCAATAATTGGCCATCTATATCCACTATTTTTAAATAATCTTTTAGAGCTTTCTTCTTCAACCGTGCCATAAGGTGTATTATCAATCATCTGAAGTTTTTCTTCAAGTACAACAGATTTTTGTATTTGAAAACTATCTTCAGATATATTAAAACCTGCTAACCTATCGGAATCAAGCCAGAACGCCAATTCAAGTTTACTCGAAGGTAAAACGACATAATATCCTGTTAAATCCCAAGAAGTATATGCATTGCTGTCGCCTCCGTTTTTATTTAGGATTTCATCGAACTCACCTTTACCAGTATTTGGTGACCCTTCAAACATTAAATGCTCTAACAAGTGTGCAATTCCTGTTTTGCCTATAATTTCATCTTTAGAGCCAACATGAAATGTCATATTCATTGAAACTATTGGTAATGTATTTTTCTTTGACATAATAACTACCAAACCATTATTTAGTTCAAATTCTTTTATATCTAATTTGAGATTTTCTATCACTTATTTTTTTGGTAAATATGTTAATAATAATTTAGGAACTTTAAAAATGTATTGTCTAACAGTATCAATAATATCATCTTTAGTAACTGATAAAAATTTTTCAATATTAGTATTTACTCTTGCAGTATCATCAAAGAAAAACCAATTACTGAATAAATCAAGGTTTACATTTTGCAACGATAAAAGATTAGTATTAAAAGCAAATTCAATTTTATTTTTAATTTTTTGATATTCATCTTCTTTGATACCGTTTTCAACAAAATTTTTGATTTCGTTTAAAATTTCTTTTTCAGCATTAATTAAATCGGTTTCGGGAAATGCAACAGCAGAAATTATAAATATCCCTGCATATTGGAATTGGTATTTAATAGCATTAATAGATTTCAAAATTTTTTTATCATAAACAAGATTATTATACAATCTACTACTTCTATCATTTGCTAATATATTAGTAAAATACTCAAGAGTATAAAATCCTTTACTCCCGATTTCGGGAATTGGATAGCAAAAGTATAAAACAGGTAATTTAATGTTATCAAAAATTTTTATTCTTCTATCCGCTTTTAGAGATACACCTTTAATAAATTTACGATTTAACTTTTTCCCTTTATTTATACTTCCGAAATAATTTTCAATTTTATTTAATGTTTCAGAATAATCTAAGTCACCAGAAATAATGATAGCAGAATTTTGGGGTGAATAATAATTGAAATGGAAATCATCTGCTTCAGATTTACTGAATAAATTAATATCCTCTTCATTCCCGATAGTAGCAGATTCATAAGAAGAATTTTCAAATAATATTTTTAACATATTAATTATAGCAGAGCCATAAGGTGCATTATCGTAATTTTGCAATTTTTCTTGAATAACGACATTTTTTTGATTCTGAAGATTTTCTTCAGATAAATCGAGTGAATTCATTCTATCAGCTTCTAACCAAAGTCCAATTTCAAGATTATTAGAAGGAAGAGTTTCGTAATAAACAGTCATATCCTGATTCGTAAATGCATTACAGTACCCACCTGCTTTTTGAACGAAATCGAAGTGTTCACCTTTTTTTATGTGCATTGAACCCTGAAACATAAGATGTTCGAACAGGTGTGCTATACCTCTTTTACCGGGGAATTCATCACGGGAGCCGACTTTATAACCTACCATAAGATTAACGATAGGTTTAAAAGAATCACGGTGTAAAATGCAATGCAATCCGTTACCTAATTTAAACTCAACAAAATCAATCATAAAAAAAATATGTTTAAGTTACAATATAAAATTATAAGATACAGGGGAAAAGGGAAATAAAAAATCACCTTTTATTCACATCTGTCCAAAATAAGTATTTAAAAAAATATTTTGGACAGAATATACAAAA
>CAYNTK010000020.1:0-6032 GCA_964400285.1 uncultured Ignavibacteriaceae bacterium | reverse complement strand
TCTGTTCCAACAAATAGCAATTTGAAATTTACACACTAAATGGAACGCTATCTTATCGATGAGGAATTAATTATTAGATTTTAATAATTTTTTAGATTAAGTAAATTTAATGATGATTTAATTTTTTGTTATGCAAGAAAGTTTATCAAATAGAGAGAAAGAAGTTTTAAGATATATTGTTGAAAACTTTATTAAATATGCCCTACCTGTCGGGTCAAGGGAAATCTCTAAGCAGACAGATTTAAATTTATCATCGGCGACTATAAGGAATGTGATGAGTGATTTAGAAGACCTTGATTTATTAGAAACACCTCATACATCAGCTGGGAGAAAACCAACGGATAAAGGTTATAGATACTATGTAGACTCTTTAATGGGAAAAGAGTCATTAAATAAATCTGAAATAAATTTTTTAAAAAGTCAGATTGAAGATTCAAAAACATCGGTTTTGGATAATGAGGATTTGTTTCTTGAAACATCGAGGATACTCGGAAAGATCTCTCACCAACTTGCTATAGTTACACAACCCTTTTTAAGTGCAGGAGTATTCGAAAAACTCGAGTTAATAAATATTTCTTCAAAAAAAATTCTTGTTGTTCTGAATATTAAATCAGGATATGTTCGTACTGTTTTAATGGAAGTTGAAAGTTATATTTCGAGAGATAAACTCGATAAACTCGCATCATTTTTAAATGAGAAATTACAGGGTTTAACCTTAAAAGAAATTCGTGAAACATTCGAAGAAAGAGTATCAGATTATAAATATAAAGAACCTGAACTCATTCAGATGTTTATTAATTCTATCGATAAATTATATTATGATGAGGAAAAAGGACGAAAAATTTTTGTTGGAGGAACAGGTGATATAATTACTCAACCTGAATTTGATGACCCTAAAAATTTTAAAAATATTATAGATTTAACCGAAGATAAAAATCTTGTTGTGCATATATTTCAGCGTCCAGGAAAAAGTAAAGATGAGGTTATGATATCAATTGGTTCTGAAAATCCTGAAAAAAAACTAAAGGACTACAGTGTAGTTTGCACGACATACACTTTTGGTGAGATAAAAGGAAACATTGGAATTATTGGACCTAAAAGAATGAACTATAAAAAAATGATTTCTTTAATTGAATATACTTCGAAATTAATTTCAGAAAAGTAAAAAGGAATATTAGATATGTCAAAACACGATAAACATAAAGAGGAAAAAAAAGAAATAAAAATTAAAGATGAAAAAGAAGAAGCAAAAACCGGTAAGGAAGAAATATTAGATAAAAAAAACGACAAAGAAGTTATAATGGAAGAAAAAACTGAAACCGAAAAACTGAAACAAGAAATGGCAACATTAAAGGACACCTTGCTTAGAAAAGTTGCTGAATTTGAGAATTATAAAAAAAGGACAGAAGGAGAAATTTCTAATTACATAAAATATGCTTCAGAAAATTTGATTAAACAGCTGATTCCCGTTTATGATGATTTTATCAGGACATCAGAATCTATTGAAAAAGGAGAGACAAAGGATTTTGAAACATTGAAAAAAGGTTTTAATTCTATTTATAAGAAATTCGAAAAAATTCTAAAAAAAGAAGGATTGAAAGAGATGGATGTTCTCGGAAAAGAATTCGATGTAAATTTATGCGATGCTTTATTACAAATGCCAAAGGAAGATGTAGCACCTCATACAGTATTAGAGGTTGTCGAGAAAGGATACTTTTTAAAGGATAAAGTCTTAAGGCATGCAAAGGTAATAGTTTCTGCCGAAGCAACGAAAAATGTAGAAGAAAATAGAGAAAGCGAAAATGACTAAAAGAGATTATTATGAGATACTCGGAGTAAGCAGAAATGCATCAAGTGATGAAATTAAATCTGCTTATAGAAAACTCGCAATGCAATATCATCCCGATAGAAATCCTGGGAACAAGGAAGCAGAAGAGAAATTTAAGGAATGTGCTGAAGCATATGAAGTGCTTTCGGATACGCAAAAGCGACAACGCTATGACCAATTTGGCCATCAAGGAGTCGATTCAACCGGTTTTCATGGTTTCGATAATATAAACGATATTTTTTCTCATTTTAGTGACATATTTGGTGGATTTGGAAGAAGTGGGAGTATTTTTGATGATTTCTTTGGTAGTTCATCTTCCCGTCGAAGTCGATCGCGTGGGATGCCGGGTTCGGATTTAAAAATCAATTTGAAACTTACTTTAGAAGAAATAGCTGACGGTGTGGAAAAAACACTTAAGGTTAAAAAATATAAACCTTGCTCTTCTTGCGGAGGGACAGGAGCAAAATCCGGAAGTGGTTATACAACATGTTCATATTGCAATGGAACAGGTGAAATCCGTCAGGCAACACGCTCTATATTCGGGCAGTTTATAAATGTTACAGAATGCCATCACTGTAATGGTGAAGGAAGAATTGTAAAAGAACGCTGCCTTGAATGTTCTGGTGAAGGTAGAGTTAAATCGGAATCAACGATTAAAGTAAACATTCCTGCAGGTGTAGTGGAAGGGAACTATATACCATTAAGAGGTCAGGGTAATGCAGGTGCACGAGGTGGAGAAAACGGCGACTTACTTGTGTTTATTGAAGAAGCTCAACATAAATTTTTCTCACGATTGAATGATGATATAATTTATGAACTCGAAATTGGATTTCCCGATGCGGTGATGGGTGTGGAAGTTGTCGTGCCGACATTAAAAGGTAAAGCAAAACTGAAAGTGGAAGCGGGAACACAGGCGGGTAGCGTGCTTAGAATGAAAGATAAAGGAATCAAGCACCTCAACGGTTACGGCAGGGGCGACCAGCTTGTAAAAGTGAATATAATAACTCCTAAAAAAATATCTTCAAAAGAAAAGGAACTTCTGAAAGAACTCTCGAAATCCGAAAACTTTAATCCGAAAAAGGGGAAGGATAAAGATGATAAGAGTTTTTTTAAAGGAGTTTTCTCTTAAAAAGTTTATAAAGTTTAAAAAACTTTACAAACTTTATAAACTTTCAAGAACCTTTTTTTGTTTTAAAAAAGAAAAAATGAGATTCGTTATTTTATTAATATTACTGATTACTCTTGGTTGTTCGAAGACAAGAAATCAGAATTTACAAATTTTAAATCAGGATACAATAAAAACAAATATGAATTATTATAATAAACTAACGCAAGAAGAAGAAAGGGTGATTTTAAACAAAGGAACAGAGAGACCTTTTACTGGAGAGTATGAAAATTTTTTTGAAAAAGGAACTTATATTTGTAAGAGGTGTAATGCACCACTTTACAGTTCCGAAAGTAAATTTCATTCAGGATGCGGTTGGCCCAGCTTCGATGATGAAATTGCGGGTGCGGTGAAAAGGTTACCAGATTCAGATGGAATGCGAACTGAAATTATATGTAATAATTGCGGAGCTCATTTGGGACATGTTTTTCTGGGTGAAGGTTTTACAGAAAAAAACACAAGGCATTGTGTAAATTCGATTTCATTAAAATTTATAAAGGATACTGCTGACGTGAAAGCTGAAGTGAAAACAGAAAAAGCAATTTTTGCGGGAGGATGTTTTTGGGGTGTGGAATATTATTTCCAGAAAGCCAAAGGCGTAATTTCCACCGATGTCGGATATATAGGCGGACATAAAGATAATCCTACTTATAAAGAAGTCTGTTCGGGAACAACGGGACACATAGAGGCGATAGAAGTTATTTTCGACCCTTCGAAGACTTCTTACGAAGAACTGGCGAAACTCTTTTTTGAAATTCATGATTTTACACAAACAAATGGACAGGGTCCAGATATAGGCGAGCAGTATCTTTCGGAAATATTTTACCTCGATGATAAACAAAAAGAAACAGCAGAAAAACTGATTAAGATTTTAACGGATAAAGGTTATAAAGTTGCAACTACTTTAAAAAAAGCAACTACATTTTGGAAAGCGGAAGACTATCATCAGGAATATTACCAGAAAAACGGGCATGAGCCGTATTGCCACGGGTGGAAGAAAATTTTTTAAGAGCATTTCACCACTTAGGCATTAAGGGCACGAAGGAAAGACTTAGTTATCATTCCTCCAGATTTTTTATATCTGCAATATCTTGTGCTCTATTTACGGCTTTTTTATTCTTCTTTAAATTTTCTAAGTCAATAAAATTAATATTAATTTTTCCAAATTTGACTTTTACCTTTTTAGAGTAACACTCATCAAATTCTATTCCATCGCAGGATGTAACTATATCTATTCTATTTGGTGGGTTTCCGAGTAAAATAAATTTACCTTCCGAATTTAAATCATCAATAGAGATTCCAGTTTTACCAAAACCAAAATCATCGAGTAATTTTAAAATTTTTTCTGCGTTTTTCTTTTCCGGTTTTATCCAGATATCGAGGTCTTTCGTGTATCTTGGATATCCGTGAAATCCAACTGCATATCCTCCTACAATTAGATATTTGATTTTATGTTTTGCTAATAACTTTAAAAACTCTCTGAAGTCTTTGTTCAGTACCATATTTCCATTGATTATATTCTTTTCTTATTTCTTCGATGGTTTCTAATCTGAATTGATATGAGGTAGTTTTCCAGAAACTGTAATCGTTTTTAAGTTCTTTAATATTTCCTTTTTTAACTATCTTTTTCATATATATAATATAACATTAAGATTAATTATAATAAATGAAATATAATAGCTAAATATGGCCTCATCCTAATAAATAAAAATTCCCGTAAGAAGTCACTACCAACGGGAATAAAATTTACTATTCATTATTTACAATTCAATGCTCTTTGTACACCTAACGGGATTCGAACCCGTAATCTTCGCCTTGAGAGGGCGATGTCCTAACCGTTAGACGATAGGTGCAATAATAGAAATTAAAATTTTAATATCAAAAATTAAATATAAAAATCCACTGCAAAAAACGTTCCCAAAGAGGACTTCGGGAACGAGAAATGTTTAACATTCTTATTATCTATAATCTTTATTCTTTCAATTTAAAATGGTTTTTTTAATCCGAAACCTACACTCAAACCCAAATCAAAACAGAATTTCGGGAGAAAATTCATTCCGATGTTCATTCTTGCGAAACGGGTTTCTGCAGTACCACCAACTCCAAGTTTAAAACCATTCGCACCTTCATTTTCAAAGGCAACGTTTGTTGTTTTCGTAGTGTTTGAACTAAAATCGAAATAGGTAGAATTATAATTAAATTTAAATTTCGAATAATCGTATCCCAGTAAAGTATAAAAATTAATTTTCCACACTCTCTTACTAACCATTGCACTGATAGTATATGCATCAGCAGTAGCAATATCCCCGAGTTTTAGATTTTCGAATGAACCCATTAAACCAAAATCAAGTGGCATAGGTATTTTCATATCTGCGGAGATGTTATGCTGGATACCAAAACCAATTAGTGATAGATAACCAAAATCACTAATTTTTATTTTAGGTAATGCACGGATAGTAAATCTCGTGTTTAAAATGTTTCCGACAGAAGCCTGAGGCATTACCACAGGAATTATTCCTAAATCAAAACCTTTAGGATATGTTCGTGGGTCAGCAGTGCTTGGAGCACCATTCATCTCAATTGTTGTTGTTTCACCAACTGCAGTGGGAACTGACTGTATAACATTCGGATTATAAGGAGAAGCGATCATAAATGTTTTATCCGAACTTGGAACAGGAACAAAAACTGCACTTATACCAAAATCTATGCTGAACAAATCTTTCATAGATTTTACGCTAACCCATCCATTATTCATATTTAGACCGAGAGCTTCAACAAGTGGTTGAGTAAAACCATTGCCAAGGTCTCTTGAATATTTATTAATCCTATTCTCAAGGTTTTGAGAAAAGGATAATGATGTAACTATAAAAAGCAGGAAAAAAAGTGAAAAGAATTTTTTCATAATACCCCCGTTTAATTTGAATGTTAATGAAAGTTAATGAAATAAAATTAAAATAAAAATTTAAAATTATCTGAATATAAATTGAGATAGCGTTCCATTTAGTGTGTAAATTTCAAATTGCTATTTGTTGGAACAGA
>CAYNTK010000019.1:0-6894 GCA_964400285.1 uncultured Ignavibacteriaceae bacterium | reverse complement strand
AGAGACTCTTTTTTTATAGGCTATTCTATTTACACACTTTTTTGAACGCTAATTAAGTTCCTACCTTCTGTAAGAAAAAAAGAATTTTCTATTAATAAATCTATTTTAGATATATTAATTAAAGTTAAATCACTAAACACTAAATACTTTTTTTCTATCTTCAACTTTGTATCTTTTCCACTTAAATTTACTTAAATACTGAGTCCATAAATTGGACTCAAAGATTTTAAAACCTTAAATTAAAATAAAAATGAAAAAAGTTATTTTAATAATTTTACTTACATACGTTTCTTTATTAAATGCGCAAGCCGTTAGAACAAATAAAGTCTTTGCATATAATAAAGATAAATTTAATAAGGACTATTTAAAAACTAATAATGGCTTAAGTCACCATTCAATTTCTTTAGGTGGCGGACTACTATTTGGAGGTGATTCCAAAAATATTTTAACTGTTATGTCTGTTTCAACTACTATTCATTTTTCGAAAAAATTTCAAATTGAATTTAAATATGATTATTGTCGAGGTATACACTATAAATCAGATAGATATCATATTTTAAGTATAATACCTCAAATTGGTTTTAATCTATACAACAATAAATTGAAATTGTATACAGGAATTGGATTAGGAGTAACAGGATCAAAAAATTTTGGATTCGCTTTTCCAACAGGAAATGCTAAAATCGGATACAATTTTTGCAAATGGTTTTCGATTAATACAGAAACTGTATTTTTCCCAGTGATGCAAAAGCTTAATATTAGCTTCAAGCTTCCTTATTAATATTTATTCTATCTAAAATTCAAAAATTTAGCAATTACAAATCAATTTAAAATCATTATAAGCTTATGAAAAAATTTATTTTTATAGTTTTATTTTTTATATTTTATAATCAATTATCTTCTCAAGATTTAAGAGTCGATATGCCAGTTCATAAATATCTTACTTTTCAGGCTTGGGAATTAACAAAAATGGAGCATCCTGAAGTGGTATACACAATGATGCATCAAAAAATGAAAAATCCTGTAAATGGAAATTATGGAGACTGGTGGTCTGCTGATTATGAAGGACCCGAAGGATTTTATGAAAATTCTTGGAATCGTGGAAAAATTATGACAGGGGCAGCACGAGAAGACTTAGAAGACCCGGTTTTCGAATATTGCGGTGAGATTATTTTATCAGGATTAGGTCATCCATATGTTACAGCTTCGCACTTTTGGGATGCTGATTATTGAGATGATGAGAGATGGGATATGTTTGGATGGGGATTTGGGTTTGAAAATGCGTTTACAAAAATTAAATATTATTGGCAAGGAATAAAAGACAGACCTATACCAAATGGTGGTACATGGGGAGCTATTGCAGTAGGACGAATACCAGTTGAAAATAATTTTGTGAAAGTTAGATTAAAATATAGAAATAATGATCTTGCTGATGCATATAAAAATCCCGGAAGTTTAATTGTGACTCATTGGAGATGGGATAATGACCCTGATCCTCCTATGCCACCTCGTTACTGGGGTACTGCAGGTCCTGATTTTACCTATGTAAATTTTTTAATGCTCAACTGTGGTTTGACACAGGATCAAGCTGAAAAGCAAGAAAAAAACGTAATTTGGGAAATTGTTGGAAGAATGTGTCATTTAATTCAGGATATGGGAGTACCTGCTCATACACATAATGCAGCCCATCCATTTACAGAAGCTTATGAATTAGATTATTTACCCGCTTCTTTTGACTGGTATAATGCAACGAATGTCGGCAGTTCAATAAATCTTTTTACTGACCCAAATAATAATACGATTCAAAATCCATTAAGATATATAATGTATACTGCTAATCAATTGGGTGATGCTTTTGCATCGAATTTCTATGTACCTTTTAGTACCGGTAATATTTGTGGTGACAGAGGTTATTCTCGATACTATCAAGAAATTGGGTGGCAAAACCCTGATGACTATTATCCAATAATTCAACCTGTATATGATTATCTTAATAATCAAGGTAATAATGTACCAATTTGTGTTGATGGTGATTTTACAGAATCCTACTGTAGATACATTTTGGATAATTCTTATACATATTCCATTAGAGCAACTGCTGGTTTTCTATGGTGGATTTATAATAAATTTGATCTTCAACCATTACCTGAAATCGAGATTTCCGAACCAAGAAATTGCTGGGGTATCTGGAATCCAATAATTGTGGTTCCAGGTATGGCATCATTCCCTTGTCGTTTTATAATTAAAGGTGAAAATCAACAATTTTTTATTTATTCAGTCTTTTATAAACAAGGCGAACAAATCATAAATACATTTCATCATGGGGTTGCACAAGCAAATACAGTAATTAATGTAGAATGTCCATTAGATGTCCCAGGGCTTTGTTATAATAACCCTTATGAGTTAGTAATTAAAGCATGGCCTGACGGTCATCCAAATGATGATGCCGTTGGCATCACAACTTTTATACTTTATAATCCAACATCCAATTGTATGTGGCCGAATCACACAGCTTTAACAAATATGGATAATTTTCTTGTAGAAAATAAAAATGTAACTTTCAACGCATACGGTGGCTGGTGCAATGGTACTTTCCTCGCTAAAAGATATAAAGTATATAAGCAAATAAATTATACCGATCAACAAACTATTGTGAAAAATTTCCAAGGAGGTCTTGACGCAAGTAATACTGCAGGTTTCAATTACAACGAACAAAATAGTAGTACCGGAATTAAGTGGGCAGGAATTCAAAACCAAACGCCAACTTCTGCGATTTTATACACTTACGTATATGAAATCCCAAGTAAACCTGAAAATGAGCGATGGGCACCTTGCTCTCCACAAAACGCCGCATCATATATGATTTAGTTTCCGGTCATCAAGGTCCTAAAATTTCTGGATTTTTACCAAATCCGCAAGTAGTATATCAGTTTCAACCAACAAATTTCAAGTGTAATTTATCTCAAGGTACGGGACCGGTATATTATAATTTCCGTTGGGCTAATAAACCTGAATGGTTATGGGAAAGTTTTTTAACTATTACTCAAAATCAACCTGAAAGCCCGGTAGTTACTATTTCTATCTGCACTAATTGCCCTGGTTTGCCTCCTCAGTGGTGGTCTCCTCAAATTGAATGCACAGCTTGGAATTATGATCAGAATACTAGTACATATAAACGTGATACAAAATCTTTTTATATTACTCTTTCTTCTAATAATGGTTGTCCGTGGTTGTTCGTAACTGAATCAGATACAATATCAAAGATAGACAATAATCTTTTAAATAAATCAAAATTTCCCGGATATTTTGGTCAGGATATTACAGATAGTTATGTTTTAACTAAAACTCCGGGAATAATAGACAGTACAATAGTATTAACCATTGGAGAAACTACTACAGACACTTCGTTTATTAATAGCATTAAATTGTATGCAGTTGACCATCCTTTAGGAACAAAGATTTGCCTTACAGAGGATGGACAAATAGCAATGTTCGATAGCGCCTCGGTTTTATCTGTAAATGCAGCATTTTTAAACGGAATCGAGATTACAGAAGATATTCAATTTCATTTACCTCCGAGAGGACCAGTATATAGCGATACTTTAGACCACATTAATGCTTCTTTTGATAATTATAATATCATAAATCCGGGAATTATAGCTGATTTGAAGTTTAATCCGAATCAAACCTCTTACCAAAAAAATTGGGATGGTTTAATAAATATTAATCTTGGTAATGAAAACTTTACATCCGATTTTTCAAGAAGAGAATATAAATCCATTACAGCAATTCCCGTTACTAATTCAGGTGGCGAAGAATTCTCAATTAATCATATTGAAATAGATTGGTACAAAGGAAATGATGTAAGATATATTGCTTTGGCGAGTTTATCTTATTCTGGTTTTGCAGTATCGGAACTGCCATTTCTAAGTGCTTTTAATTCATCTGGAATTGATGAGATTAATAAGGTCATAAGTATAGATAATTTATATAGCATGATTGATTTTTCTAACTCTCTTAAGCTAGAATTTAAGGCTTTAAGCAGTCAACCTTATAATCAAATTCGAGATTACATAATCGAGGTAAACGGTAGAATTGGTGCTTATTTAGATCCTATACAAAAATTTAAATCGAAAAGATTAAAAACAGTGAAGCAAAAAAATAACACTGTGGCATTTATTAATAAGTTGAACCAAAATTATCCGAATCCTTTTAATCCGCTTACAAAAATCAGCTATTCAGTAGCTAAACAAGGATTAGTAAAAATAAAAATTTATGATATCCTTGGTAGAGAAATCAAATCTTTAGTAAATGAAATAAAAGGACCGGGTAATTACTTAATTGAATTTAACGGTTCAAACTTAGCAAGTGGTGTCTATTTCTACCGATTTGAAATAAACGGTTTTGTAGAAGTAAAGAAAATGGTGTTAATCAAATAATATCAATGATATAATTAAATAATTTAGCCCTGTTAAGAAATAAACAGGGCTTTTTTATTAAAATAGTGAATCTTTAAATCTTTTAATCTTACAAATTTTACTACTTATTTTTCTATTCCTTTTTAATTAAACTTTGTCTAATTTTATAGATTAATTAGCGTTCTAATTTAAAATTATTCTTATATGAAAAAATTATTTTTACTTCTTACCTTACTTTTAGTCTTTAGTACAGTTTATTCCCAGCAAGTCGGAAATAATCCCGGTATTAAAGCAAACATTTTAGAATCAAGTTCATCCATTATCAGGGTTGAATATAACTATGGAGGTTTTTACCAGGAGGATATCAAAATAAACGGTAAAGTTTATTCTATTATTAGTTCTCCCGGTATGAACTCGATTATGGAAAAAGGAAATCCGCAGATTCCTACTTATCATAACAGTGTTGTGATTCCCGATAATGTGATGATGAACTATCGTGTCACAGGTCAGGAATATTATGAAATAAGCACTAAAGCCATTATGCCGTCTAAGGGACACTTTACCAGGGATAAAGACCCGAATTCGATTCCTTACACTTTCAATGATATTTATAATCAAGACACCTGGTTCCCTGCAAATAATATTGATTTAAAAGAACCCTATATAGTCAGGGATTTAAGAGGAATGACAATTCAGTTTAATCCAATTCAATACAATCCGAAAAAAGGAATACTAAGGATATATACAAAATATACGATTGAGCTATATCAGGATTACACGAAAGCTGTTATAAATCCGTTAGTCAGGACAAGCCCCTTCTACGGTGTTGCCGGCGAGTTTGCGGGAATATACAGAAACTTATTTATGAATTACGGAATAGGTACTACAAGGTATGATTCTATTGCAGAACCGGGAAGAATGCTAGTTTTATGCCCCACTGCTTATATGAGTGCGATTACTCCTTTTGTTCAGTGGAAACAGCAAAGAGGATTAACGGTTTTAACTGCTGAATATCCGACGCAAACCGGTTCTGATACAACATCAATAAAAGCATACATTCAAAATTTATATAATCAACCTCAAAAAATTACTTATATTGTAATAGTTGGTGATATTGCAGATTTTCCGACATTAAAAGGAAAATTCGAAGGTGCACCGTCTGACCCGTGTTACGTGAAATTACAGGGAACGGATGCTTATCCCGATGCATTTATTTCGAGGATTTCCTGCCAAACTGCAGCAAGTGTATCTTATGTTGCACAAAAACAAATAAAATTTGAAAGGGACATTCTTGTTGGTGACCCATGGTTTGCAAAAGGAACAGGAATAGGCGGTCCAGATGTAGGTGGAACACCGCCTTATGCAGATTCAATCAGAATGAATTGGATAAGGGATACATTACTCGCACATGGATTTACACAAGTAGATAAAATTAATGGTCCGGTAGCGACACCGCAATCATTAATCGATGTTCTTAACCAAGGTAGATATGTTTTAAATTATATTGGACATGGTTCAGGAACTTCTTGGAGTAATACAAATTTTTCGGTTACTAATGCTTATCAACTCGCAAACGGTTGGAAAAATCCATTTCTGATAGATGTAGCTTGTTTGAACGGTAATTTTACTTTAAACGAATGTCTTGCCGAAGCACTTTTAAGAGCAGGTGATACTGCAAATCCAAAGGGAATCTCAACAGGATATGCATCATCAACGAATGCAAGTTGGGTTCCACCATGCGATATGCAGACTGAAGCAATTAGAATTTTTTCAAATCAGTTTAGAAAATCTGCAGGTGCTATTATGTTTTTTGGTGTAATGAAGGCAATGGATTTATGGGGTGGTAGCACAGGTGAAGGTTTGAAATTGATGGAACAATATAATATATTCGGTGATTGTTCTTTACTACTTTCAAGAGGAGTTCCGCTTGGTCCTTCGATTTCACATAATCCACTTCCAAATACCGAAAATCTTACAGGACCATATACAGTGAATTGCGTTATTAATGTAGCTAATGCTCCATTAAAACCGGGAATGACTAAATTATATTGGACAAGAACAACTGCTTTCGACAGTATAGTTATGACGAATACTTCTGGTAATAATTGGACAGCAAATATTCCGGGGAATGGTTCTCCTGCTGTCTATAAGTATTATCTTAAAACAATAGATACAATGAATAGAGTTGGTATATTGCCAGGTGGAGCACCAGCGAACTATTTCTCATTCATAGCAAATGCAGATACTGTAAAACCAGTAATTACACACACAGCAATACCAAATACACCGAAAATTATGTGGCCAGCTACTGTAACGGCTACAGCAACAGATAATATCGGAATAGATTCAGTGTGGGTGAAATGGTATATCAACTCTCCTTCGAATGGAATTAGACATTTGAAATTGAATTATACAACAGGAAATACTTATTCAGCACCATTTAATTCTGTACAGAGTGAAGTGAACTATAACGATG
>CAYNTK010000018.1:0-17472 GCA_964400285.1 uncultured Ignavibacteriaceae bacterium | reverse complement strand
ACTCTTTTTTTATAGGCTATTCTATTTACACACTTTTTTGAACGCTAATATAAATGAGAGAGTATTTAATCTAAATATTTGCAGAAAAAAAACTGCAAAAGTATCGATGACTTTTGCAGTTATAGATTAGAATTTATAAATTAAAACTTTTCTCGTTTATTTTGCTAATAACATTTTTTTAGAATCAATTTTAACTCCGTTTACAAACAAAGTATAAAAATATAATCCTGAAGCATAATTGTCTCCATAAAATGTTACATTATAATTACCAGCATTGAAACTCTTATTAACAATTGTGGATACTTCTTTTCCTAAAATATCATAAACTTTAATAGTTACAAATCCTTTTTCTTTTATTCTAAATTCAATTTTTGTATTTGGATTAAATGGATTAGGATAGTTTTGGAAGAGAATATGATTATTAGGGAATTCATTTTTATTAATCGATATGCCAGTAATAATTCCAGAAATTTCCCAAGTACCTCTTCCATGTGTCCCAAGTCTAATTTTTCCCGACATATAATTATAATCCAGATGCATAGCAACTGTATTTGGTAGGCCTTCTGCAAGTTCAGTCCAATTAGTTCCATAATTATTTGTTATAAATACGCCTACATCTGTTGCGACAAGATAAATGCTTGTTGAATATCCCGGATAATAGATCAATATATCATTTATTGGTGTATCGGGTAAGTCCCCACTAATATTTATCCAGTTTTCTCCTTCATTTGTAGTTTTATATACTTTTCCTGCACCGAAACCTGAAAAAGTGACAATTGCAACACGCGGTGAATCTGGATGAACGTAAACACTTGATATAGTTCTGTTTGGCATTCCATTAGACACTTGTTTGTAATTATAACCTCCATCATTAGAGTGATACAAAATACTACCAACAGAAGCATACATACATTGTGGCTTTGATTTACTTATAGCCATTTCCCTTATTGTTCCGCTTGTACCTGAAGAAATTGCTTCCCAACTTGCAGCATTATTTGTAGTTTTGAAAACTTGCTGCCTTGCAGTATAAAAAATGCCAAGTGAATCAGGGTGAGATAATATAGGACCAATCCATGCTCCAGTACCTGTAAGTCCGGAAGTTGCACCGGAAAATGATAATCCTCCATTAGTTGATCTAAAGACACCATTATTTTGAGTCTCGCCTAAAATATAATTTGAATTTTGATTACTAAAACAAACCTCTCCACCATCGCCCCCATAAGCAGCTATCCAATTTAAGGTCCCTGTTGTCCTTTGAGTTCCATTATCTTGAGTCCCTCCAAGTAAGTGATTTGGATTTGTTGGGTCAGATGTCATTCTATAAAATTGTGTTAGTGTAAGGTCAGTATTTAAATTCGTCCATGTTGTTCCTCTGTCATCTGATTTCCAAATTCCACCATCGTTAACACATAGTATTTTATTTGAATCACTTGGGTGAAAATCCATATTATGCTGGTCAACGTGAACTATACTACTGGAAATATTTTGAAAATTTGTACCCCCATCAGTTGTCCTAAATACATATAATGTTCCAACGTATGCATAATTTGGATTGAAAGGACTTACATACATATGAAAATCATACCAAGCCTGATTGCCAGAAAAGTTAAAACCCGGAACAAGTTGAGTGAAATTCATACCTTTATCTGTTGATTTATATACCGATACTGTTCCACTTGAATAATAAACTGAAGCGTAAAAGATATTTGGATTAGCTTTGCAAAAATCAAAATGATGTCTTGTTCCAAATGTCAACCCTGTTCCAATTTCTAAAGGAAAAGTTGCTCCACCATCAGTTGACATTCTCATATTTTGTCCGCTTCCTATTGCATAAGCAGTATCACCTGTTAATGAAAATAGAATATCATCACATCTTCCACTTCTAACTTGAAACCAATTTTCTCCATAGTTTGTGCTTCTGTATATTCCATTGTTTCCAAGTGCTGCAAGTAATTCATTTCTGAAATTTGGTCTAATTTTTAATCTTGAAAAATATGTTGACGTTGGTAACCCATTTCTTATATTTATCCAATTATCACCGCCGTTAGTAGATTTCAATAATCCTCTGCCATAATAAGAAACTCCGCTATATGTAGCTTCACCTGTTCCGTAATAAATAATTCTCATCTTAGTAGTAGCATCTATAGCAATAGCACCTGTTGATAGTGAAATCTCAAAATCAGTTTTAGGCACCCAGTTCAAACCTCCGTTTGTTGATTTCCATATTCCTCCAAATGCACCTCCAATATAAATAATATCAGGATTTATTGGGTCAAATTTGACAGAAGTAATTCTCGAAGATATATTACCGTAAGAGAAATAATAACCTGGCGTAGGTCCGATATTTACCCAATTAATGGTTCTATCAAAGTAATAACCATTTTTTTCACTCAACTGCTTTTTTTGCTTGTATGCTATATCGTATGCATTTTCTGGAATGAAGTTATATGGATACATTCTTTGTTCGTAAAACCATCTTTCTCTGTTAAATGCATTTTTCTTTTGATTATAACTATCAACATTATTGTATGGATTATTTTTTATTATTAAATCTTGCGAATAAGAAAGGTAAGAAATGAATATAAAAAGGAAAAATATTATTTTTTTCATAAAAGTTTTTAATTTTTTAAATTTAACTTAAAAAATCCTGAAAAAAAAGAAAATAAAAAAAGTAAAAAAATGAATTTTTTAAAAAAATACTCAAATTTGTGATATTTTTTTTTAATTATTTATTTTATTATAAAATAAGCAACGAAAATTCTAATGTGGTTTAATAACGAATTAAAAAGATTAAGCAGAGAACCCAATTATAGTTTGGCTAATGAAGTCTTTTGCTCTATTATTTCTAAAACCTGTCCAGAAATTTCTTTGCTTGGGAAATTATATGGTGAAGAAAAAGCGAATGTGATTTTCGAAAATATAAAGAATTATTTTATAAATGAAAAACAAAAAATATTAAATCCGAGAAAGCATAATTATAATAATCCACTTGAAATAATAAATGCAAGAAAGGAGGTTGAGAAAAATAAAAACTTCCAGAAAATTCAATCTGCAATTTTAAGATATGAATTACCTTCTAAAAAAGATCTCGAGATATTTTATGGGGATTATGTTGATTATATTTATAATATAATAGATGTATATAAGAGATTAAAATTAAAAAGGAAATGTGACTTAATAGCTTCATCACATTTAAGTCGTGTTGGCGCGGTTGTTTTCCAATTAAATATGAATGATGTTGGTACATATAAATATAGTTCGATTGCAATGATGCATGATGCAGTCGAGGATTTATTAGATTATTCTGAGTTAAGTAAAGATAGTTTATTACATATTGATTATTATAATTCTTTTATTGATGATTATATTCCGAGTGATTTACAGAGTTCTGTTAAAATATTAACGAATCATTATAATTTTCTCTTAAATTATATTGTAGAAAGATTGAAAAGAGAAGATAAATCTATAAGCATAAAAAATATTCTTATTTTACTCGAAAAACTATTAAAACCGTATCTTGGAGATTTGAGTATTTATATAGAGAAAATGTATAGTTTAATAACATATTTCGAACCTGAAGGAGATTTAATTGAATCAGTTAAATGGGAATGTTATAAAAGTTTATACCTAAATGGAATTGCACACGCCTGTAAAAATTGTGATGATTTTAGATTATTCGAAATTAAAGGGATTGACCTCTCAGATAATGCTCATGGTAAAAATGCCTTATCATCAGATGCAAAAATCAGGAATATAAATAAGAATATTCTCTGGGGAATTATTGGATATAATATGCATTCTAACTGGAAACCATTAAACGATAAAATACAGGAAATTATTGAAGATGCTTTGCAATCTGCAGAGGCACTTATTTTAAACGATTTATTACAAACCCAATCGTCACAGGATTTTGTTATGTCTGCACTTCTTAAAATAAAAAAACTCGAAGCAGTTTTTTATACGTAAAATTTAACTATTTTATTTTACCAGCATCATACTTTTTATTTCCGAAGATTTATCTGTAGTTAATCTATAAAAATATACTCCGCTCGATAGTGGATAATTTGATATAGAAAAGGGAATACTATATTTACCTGTCTTTTGATATTCATTGATTAGAGTTGCTATTAGTTTCCCTTCAATATTATATATATCGAGATTAACAAAGGTATTATATTTTAATGAGTAACTAATTATTGTATATGGGTTAAACGGATTAGGATAATTCTGGTAAAGTTCATATTGCACAGGATGTGTATTGTTAGAAATTCCGATATATGGTTTAATAATTAACACTTTGTTTGGAGCCCATCGCCAGCTCCCGGTATAACCTATATCAAAAGTTGCATAAAGAGTATCGGTTCCCTCATAGTTTGGAGCTACGTATAGAAAATTTATGGAAAGTGTATTTCCAGAAAATGTAATACCTTGTTTATGAACTAATTCTTGGTCTAATATTTTTAGATACATCCCTCCACCGAGAGTATCGAGTAATCCATTATAAGCTGCTATATCAACCCCACCCTTTCCCGAACTAACTTTGTTTATTGTAAATGTAAATTGAATTGATTGACCTTTAAAAACTGTATCTGGTCCTGAAAAAAATCCCGAATTGACAGTTCCGCTATAATGACATAGACCACAACCTAAATTATTCGATTTTTTTGTTCTTTGAGAAATTCCATTTGGCCAAGAATACAATTCGGTTGTTAAAATTATTAATGAAATGATAATTAAGAAAATATCTTTTGTTAAATAACTTTTCATATAATAAATATTTTGGAAAAAAATAATATTTTTTTTGGAAAAAAGTAAGACCCTTATTTATAAAACAGTAAGGGTCTTACTTACCGGTTGTGTTTGATATTTTTTACAAATACTAAATTGTAGTTTTTGGATTAGATTGTATATTTATAACAAACTACCATTAGTCAATATATATGTTAAATTATTTTATCAGTAGCATTCTTTTTGTCGAACTAAAATCTTTTGTCTCAATTTTATAAATATATGTTCCACTTGATAATTTCGAACCATTGAACTCTACCGAGTAATTTCCAGGTTCTTGTCTTTTGTTAACAAGATTAGTTATTTCATTCCCGCGTATATCATAAACGGTAAGTTTTACTTTTGATGTTTTTGAAATTTGATATTCAATTTTTGTTATCGGATTAAATGGATTCGGATAATTTTGACTTAAATTAAAGCCAATAGGGTTTGTTTTATTTTCGATTCCTGATAAAGTTTTAACAACAATAGTTTTATTGGGAGCATTATTCCAAGGCGGAGTACCTGTTCCACCAGAACCACAAGCATACATTGTAATAATGCCAGGAGTATTCGGAGCTGTGTAAGTAAATATTTTTGTGGTTGGTCCATTAAACTTAGTACTTTGGACTAACTCCCCGTTTAGTATTTTTAAACCGGTGCTTGAACCAACTCCAAGTGTTCCTGAACTTACTGCAAGATCAATGCCTCCTTTAGTAAAAGAGCCTGATGTTCTTGTTACGGCAAAAGTATATTCATTTGTGGAATTAACTAATACAGTATCAGGTCCTGTCAGTGTAACATTAATTGCTAAATCAGGGGTAGTGCTATGGCAGTTGCATCCTGTTGTATGAGTTTTTAATGTACATCCCGAGACACCATTACCGTAAGCGTAAAGAAGAACTGAAATACCAAAAGATAAAATAAACAATACTAACAAAATCGTTAATATTTTCTTTTTGTAAAATTTTTTCATTTTTTTTTTAATTTTTTTAATACAATATCAATTTATGTGCCAATGAATATTTAGTTTTTCTTTAAAAATTAATTAACAAAAAAAATAATAGAGAATAAATTGGACACAGATGTGGAATTTTTCAACACGTGATTAATATTTTAAGTAAGATAATATATAAAGAAAGCCGACCCGGAGGAGGTCGGCTTTCGAGGAAGTTATGGATTGTTATGAAAAAGTTATTTGATATTGAAAACATAAAAGTTCTTAAAAAGTTCCCAAAAAATAAAAAAAATTTTTTATATTTTTTAATTATCTTATTTGTTGTATTTTCAACAATTATATTTAATATGAGACTTTCAACTAAAATAAATATTTATATTATTTTTGTTTGTATAGTAATAATTTTATTGGTTAAATATCAGACCGATAAACAAAAAGAATTTATTGATTTATACATAAATAAAACAGTCGAGCAAAAAGAAGAATTATTTAATATTGTTACTAAACTAAGAAGCGAGCCGTATAAAAGGGTTCTTGAGGAGAATACTATATGGGATGATATGGTTAATTTCATTAAGACTAAAGATTCGAAATGGGCTGCAGAAAACATTAATACAATGCTTGAGGTTCATAAAGCAAATTGTGTATGGCTATATGATAACAATAATATAAAAGTACATTCGTTTCAAAATTTACATGATTCTAATTTAAATAAAATACCAATACCTGAAGAGTCATTACCAGTTTTATTTAATGATACAAAATTTTCATATTTTTTTACTATTACCCGAGAAGGATTAATGGAAATTTATGGAGCTACAATTCATCCGACAAATGATTTTGATAGGAAAACTTCTCCTGCAGGATTTTTCTTTGTGGGTATTTTATGGGATAAAAATTATCAATTGAATATAGAAAAAATTATTGAATGCTCAATCGATATACTACTTCCAAGTGAAAAAGATACTATAAGTAAAAATCCTATGGTAAAAACATTTACCAAAAAAATCATTGATCCTATTAGTAAGAATGAAATTGCTAATATAGTTGTATCAAAAGATATTTCACAATTAATGAATATGGAACATATTCCGAAAAAAACTTTTGGGAGTATAATGATTTTCTTTGTGGTTTTCGTACTTATTACTGCGTTTACTTTCTGGCTCTGGGTAACTGTTCCATTGAGGAAAATATCAAATTCACTAAACAATAATGATGTTTCACAAATTAAAGGTTTAGTAAATAATAAAAGCGTTTTCGGAAATATTGCACAGATGATTATAAAATTTTTCGAGCAAAAAAAAGAAATTGAATCGAGTGAGAAAAAATTTAAGGATATGTTCGAAAATCACAGTGCCGTTATGCTCTTACTTGACCCGCTTACGGGGAATATAGTAGATGCTAATAAATCTTCTGCTGAATTTTATAAATATAGTCGAGAGAAATTAGTAACTATGAATATAGGTGATATCGATATACAACCAAAGGAAGATTTAAAAGTCGAACTGACTAAATCTACGAGAGGTGAGAAAAATTATTTTATATATAAACATAAACTTGCGGACGGGAAAATAAGAGATGTCGAAGTATATAGTAAACCAATTATAATAGATGATAAAAATGTTCTTTTTATAATCGTTCACGATATTACCGAGAGAAAAAAAGCAGAAGAAGGACTAATAGAAGCAAAAGAACAAGCAGAAAAAGCTGCACTAATGAAAGCCCAGTTTTTATCGAATATGAGTCATGAAATTAGAACACCGCTTAATGCAATTATTGGTCTTAGTAACTTAATGATAAACGAAAGCGATATTGACGAGAAGAAAAAAGAAAATCTAAAAGCAATAAAATTTTCTGCAGACCATCTTCACGCAATTATTAATGACATCCTTGATTTTTCAAAAATAGAAGCAGGAAAAGTAACTCTCGAAAAAATCGAGTTTAATATCCGAGAATTAATCGAGAATGCTGCAAAAACACTTGAATTAAAGGCTATCGAAAAAAAATTGTATTTGAAAACTACTCTGGAGGATAGAATTCCGAATATATTGATTGGTGACCCTGTGAGACTAAATCAGATAATAATTAATCTTGTAGGAAATGCAGTAAAATTTACCGAAAAGGGTGGAGTTGAAATAAAAGTTAAAGTTAATAAAATTCAAAATCATAATATAAGTTTGAATTTTAAAATATGCGATACTGGAATTGGAATTTCTCAACATAGAATAGAGAAAATATTTGAAAGCTTTACTCAGGCATATGTAGATACTACAAGAAAATACGGAGGAACAGGCCTTGGTTTGGCAATAACGAAGAGGTTAGTAGAAATGCAAGGGGGAGAAGTTAGAGTTGAGAGTGAAGTTGGGAAAGGTTCTATATTTAGTTTCGATATATTATTTGGAATAAGTGAAAAGCAGAAAATCAAAGCTACCGAAAAGAGTATTTTACCTTCAGGTAATTTAACCGGTATTAAACTGCTACTTGCCGAAGATAATTTAATGAATCAATTTTTTGCAAAGCAACTTTTTTCAAAATGGGGAATTAAAGTCGATGTAGCTAATAATGGTTTGGAAGCCGTCGAGTTGTTGAAAAAAAATGATTACGATATAGTACTACTCGATTTACAAATGCCCGAAATGAATGGTTTTGAAGTTGTCAAAATTATCAGAGATATTAATTCTGGAGTAAAAAATCATTATATACCTGTAATAGCTTTAACAGCAGATATTTCACCTGATACAAAAGAAAAAGTTAATTCGAGTGGTATGAATGATTTTGTTTTAAAACCGTTCGAACAGCACGAACTTTATAGTAAAATTTCTAAATTTGTTTTGTAGTATATTTAATACTTTTTAAATACCTAAAGAGAAGACAACAAAGAAATTTTTTCCTTGTTTAAATTTATTTAATCTCCATCCGAAGTTTATTCTTGCTATTTCTAAAATTCTATCTATTGCAAAACCTCCTTCCATAAACAATCCATCAGTTGTGGAAGTTTGAAATGGATAATTAGAGAGAGATAAAGCATTTGAATTGCTTATATCAGTTTTACCGGTATTAAAAAATCCAATTAAATCAAGATTTTTTATATAAGGAACGTTTCCCCATAGTATTCTTCCAAAATTGTTTTCTAAATTTGCAAAAATTATTTTATCGCCGAGATATTCATTATAATCAGAAACTATAAATGACATATTTTCCGTCTCCGGACTTATATGTGTTGGTAAATAAGCGAGGTCTTGATAGGGGACGAAACCATTAATATATACACCACCAATTCTATATTTTAAATTGATGAAGGAATTTAATTTATTTTGTCCGTAAAAGTTAAAGCTGTATCTTCTGTTTTCAAAAGTGCTGTTCAGACTTTTTCCGGAGTAATCGAATTTTAAAGTAATTCTTGGATATGAAGTATTTCTGAATCTCGATATTTCTCCATCACCCCAATCGATTCCATAATATTTATTAGGGTCAATTCTTAATTCAAAACCTATTGTTCTTTTGAAAGCATCGCTAATAATAGGGTTTTCAGGGTAAAATAAAGATTTTTTGAAAATACTATAATCGGAATTTTTATAAGCGGTGATTTGCTTTTCCTCGAAATAATTAACACCTATTCTTAATTGTGGAATTAATGATTTTCTTAGATTGATTGAAAAACCTTTTCCATAATAATAATTGTATTTATCTTTTTTATAGAATAGTGTATAAAAATTATTGTCAAGTTTTCTCGAATCTTTATTGCGAGAGGTAAATATTCCGAATAGATTATCGAACACTCTTGCATTTGCTTGCAGGCTTTTATCATTAAGTAATCTTAAACCTGCACTAAAATCATACTTCATTTTTTTGTCTCCGAATCCGTAACCAAGGAATGTTTCAATATTATATTTTCCAAAATCTTTATTATATTTTAAGTTTAATTCTATTTGATTACCTGAAACGCGATTGAAACTATATAAATCAAATAAGTTTATATTTAAATCTTTTCCATATCTTAAACCTCCAATACCAATATTAATAGTTTTGCTTTTTCTTTCCTCTTCTTTAGCGATTTTTTCGAATGTGATTTTTTCTTCTTCGGTATTTTTTATTAATTGGTTTTTCACCCAGTAAATCGAATCTTTTTTCGATGCATCAGGAAGAATTTTCACAATTATATCATCGAATGTACCTGGAGGTGCTTTTTCATTCAAATTATAATTCGATACTATGGTAAACACTTCACCTTTGAACTTTACCAATCCTAAAAAAGAACCATCAGCGAAAATTTCCACATCGGTCGGCATCCAGAAATTCTTTTTATTTTTGTCCTGATATGAAGTGAATTTTTGAATGAATTCGATATTATCTAATCCTCTCGGTAAGCCGGCATCGTTGGTTTTCAGCAATACTTTCATCAGCGCAAAAATGCTATCTATTATGTAAATATGACCTGAAAATTGCGGAACGATGTTTGAGGTGTTTATTACATTTATCTTATAAATTTTTATTGAATCAATCGATGTAATGTTGATAAGTTTGTATTCATAATTGTCGAAAGCATCATCTGCGAGAGGTCCTGGAATTTTTGCATCGTTTAAATCGACATCTTCATCGTAAAAATTTACTATCAATGGAATTGCAAATCCCTTTTGAATATTTGCAGTTTCTTTTTTGCTTTTTACAATCTGTTTTTCCAAATCGGGCTTTTTAAAATAACCTTTAGTTTCTGATTCGAGAATACCGAATATTTTAAGTTTTGTATCATCTGTTGTAGTATCTTTTTCCGAAGTCGGATTTAAATTCGTTCTTATCACAAATTTTGAATATGCATCGTAATCATATTCATTCAATTGGCTTTTAAAAAGTTTTTTATATTTAATCGCTTTTCTAATAATATCATAAGCAGGGTCTTCTCCAAAAACTTCAATTTCTTCTGTGAAAAATTCGGTTGGTTTTAAGAATATATTTCGTTCTTCATTTTTATCTTCGATGTAAATATTTGCTGTGTCGGAAAAGTATCCAATATATGAATATACTGCTCTATAATAACCACTTTTAAGTTTTATAATATATTCTCCATTCTGGTCGGAGGTCGTTCCGTAAGCAGTATCCAGTATTTTAACCGTTGCGAAACTCAAAGGTTTATCTGTTTTAATGTCTTTAATTTTTCCCGTAAGTTTATATGTTTGCGAATTACCTATATTAATGCATAACAAAAGTGTAGTAATCAGTATTAGAAAAACTTTTATTGTTCTCATTTAATTATTTTTAATTAATACAATTTTTTTATCTTCTATTTTATAGATATCATCGAATAAAAACTCGACTACTTCGAACTTCATATTTTTATTTTTCTTTTTAAGTTTTTCTAATTCATTTGAAATATCACCGCCTTTTATAAAAATCATTTCACCATTATCTTTTAAAAATAGTTTTGTCCAGATGTATAATTTGTCCAGAGTTGCTACGGATTTTGCAATTACTATATCGAATTTCTTTTTAAACGAAGATTCTTTAGATAATGTTTCAGCTCGCCCGCAAATAATCTTTGTTTCTTTAAGTTCAAGATTATTTACAATATCTTTAATAGCAATCGTTTTTTTACTAATAGAATCGTTTAAAGTAATTCTTAAATCATTTCGCAATATTTTTAATGGTATACCCGGAAATCCACCTCCGGTGCCAACATCTATAATATTAGCATTTCGGGGGAAATTGTATTTTGTTAGGAAAAAAATCGAATTCAAAACTTGTGCTTCGATAGATTCGGAATTTCTGGATATAAGGTTTATTTTGGAATTCCATTCGAGAAGAAGTTTATTATAAAGAGAAAATTTTTCGTAAATAATTTCATCTTCTATTTTAAGTACTTCCTTTAAAAATATTTTTAACAATTTCATAAATTCAAAATGTGAATTATTAATTAAAAATTAAATATGAAAATTAAGAGCCGAGAAAATAAAAAATAAATACATAAGAAAACATAAATTGATAAAAAAAATAAAAAGAGTTATTTTAGAAATAATTCGGAGGAAAAAACTTAAAAAAATATATTTATGAAAAACATAACTTCTTTTTTGTTATTACTTTTTTTATTTTTGTTAGCAAATCAAAATTTATTTTCCCAGTCGAAACCCGTATATACGATAAAACCGGGCGAGGGGTTTGAGGACTGTAAAATAGGAAGCAGTTCGGATGATTTAATCGAAAAATTCGGAAAACCTTCCAAATACGAAGGCGTTTATATGGATTTTTACGAAAAAGGACTGGAAGTGGCTTTCCGAGACGGTAAAGTGAATACAATATTTTTATTATTCCGCTCGAAGACTCATATGACTTTTGACGGAGTTACGGATAAAAAAATCGGATTTACAAGCACTATACCCGAAGTGATGCGTTTGTACGGAAAGCCAAGCAGAATAGGGAATTCGATTGTATCTCAATACGGCACTTTTCCCGGTGCACACGAATATTATCTCGAGTATAACAATCTGGGAATTGCCTTTACATTTTACGATAACGAACTTGCGGATATAAGAATCTGGGAAGCAAAGGAGAAGTAATTCTTATCACCACTGACGGTACGGAGGAAAACTTTTCCATTATCAGAAATCGCAAAAGGATAAAAGAATTAAAGAAAATCGAAATAATAATCCAATATACCCGCCGTAGTGTGGTGTTATTTATTTCTTTCCAAAATAGCGATTTAGTACAAATTCCACATTTATTATAAAAGTGAAAAAAAAGTGTAGTAATTTTGTAGTACTTTTGTTTTCCTTGTTTAAAAACGAGCAAAAAACGAACACTTTTTTCGTATCACGCTAACGGGACACAAAGTACTAAGATTTAGCATATAATCAATGATATGGAGCAATGCTTAAATTAAAAGTGAATTTTTTTTGCACCATTTTTTGTACAACTTTTTTGGGTGGATGGCATACCAATTCCCGGGCTTTTATTTTAAAGAACTTTAATATACCATAATAATATATGGTATTTATTTTGAAATGTCAAGGGAAAATTTTTTAGATGTTAAATGTTAAATGATTATAAGATATAATGCTGTTGGTAGCGTCCAAAGAGCAGGACTTTAACACTGACAACAACAGAAAAATAAATCTATAACAGTATTATTATTTTTATAATGCAGGTAAAAAATATTTTATTTTACTCCCCAAAATAATCATTATCGATTTTCTTTAATTCGTAAGTAGCAAAAGTTGAAACACCTAAATTATAATCAATCATAAAGTTTGCAAGTTGTTCTCCGTCAATAAGAATAACTTTTTTTGTAATTTCGTTTACATATTCTTTAGCGTGCTCAGAAAATTGTGAAGTTGTAATAAAAATACCTTTATTAGCACGGCGAGCTTCTAATGCTCCTACGAATAACTGAATTTCTGGTCTTCCAACTGTTTGATTATCCCAACGTTTTGCTTGAATGTAAATAAAATCAAGCCCTAATTTATCTTCTTTAATTATACCATCTATACCTTCATCGCCTGTTAATCTTGTAGCTCTACCAGCATCTTTTAAAGAACCTCCATAACCCATTTTAACTAATAATTCAACAACAAGTTGTTCAAAAAATGTTGGTGGATTTGTTTTATTTTCAATAAAAGTTCTTGAGCTAAAGTTCTTCGAATATTCTGATAAGAGTTCTCTAATGTTTCTTCAGGTGTAATTTGTAAATTGTCTATTCTTTGTTCTGGTTCTATCTCTTCTACTTCAATATTTGGAGTTATAAATTCAATAAATTCAGGAAATTGTCTTAATAAATCTATATTAATTTGTTTAGGGTTTTGAATAAGTAAATTTTTTCCTCTTTCGGTAATTTTAAAAACAGAGCGACGTATTGATTCTAACAAACCAGCTTTTAGTAAATACTGTTTTGCCCATCAAAAAAAAACATCAAAGTCAAATAATGAATATTAAATAATGAATAATAAGTAATGTATAATAAGGTTGGGGTATATAAAAAAACGTGTTTCCAAAAGAGAACTTTGGGACGAGGATAATGACAAACGATTGGGGAATAAAAAAACGTTCCCAAAGAGGACTTTGGGAACGAAAATAATTATTTGTTACTACGCTTGAGCGTAGTAACGAGGGTCTTATTTTTTTAGATGAACAATGGTGCCAGTACCAGCGTTACTGTCGAAAGTAATTTTATAAGTACGTGCAGTGACGGTCCGGCTGTGTCTTTGAAAGGGTCGCCGACTGTATCACCGACAACACCTGCTTTGTGAGCGTCAGAACCTTTGCCTCCAAGCATACCTGTTTCGATAAATTTCTTTGCATTATCCCACGCACCGCCAGAATTATTTAAGAAGAGTGCCATAATAACACCGGTAATCGTACCGATTAATAACATACCAGCTACTACTTCTGCACCTGTTGTTTCGGTTACATTCCATTTATATAGAAGTTTGAAAAGATATCCGACTGCAACGGGCATCAGGACAACAAGAAGGCCGGGTTTTACCATTTCTCTTAAAGCCTGTTTTGCAACTATATCAACGCATTGACCATAATCGGGTTTATCCGTTCCTGCGAGAATTCCGGGTTTAGCTTTGAACTGGTCGCGGACGTTTTGAATAATGGATTGAGCGGCATTTCCAACAGCTTTAATTGCCCACGAGGAGAAAAGGAATACAAGCATACCACCCATTAATGCACCGATGAAAACTTCGGGTTTGGAAATATCTACGCCGTGAAAATCTTTCATACCATATTCACCGAGTTCGACAATGAACGCTTCGAAAAGTAGGAATGCTGCGAGTGCGGCAGAACCGACTGCATATCCTTTTGTTAATGCTTTGGTTGTGTTACCAACTGCATCGAGCCTATCGGTTTTTACCCTGATTTCTTCGGGCTGTTGAGACATTTCAACTATACCGCCTGCGTTATCGGTAATCGGTCCGAAAGTATCCATAGCGAGAACGTAAGCAGCGGGACCGAGCATGCCCATCGTGGCAACTGCGGTGGAGAAAAACCCTGCATTGTCAAGTCCGCTCGACATACCGAGAAGGTATGAGCCGATGATAGCGGCGGCTATAACGACAGCAGGAATTGCAACACATTCGAATCCGACTGCAACACCCTGAATAATGGTTGTTGCAGGACCTGTTTTACAGGCATTAGCAATATCTTTTACAGGTTTATATTTATATTCGGTATAATATTGAGTAATCCATAAGAAGAGAACTGAAGTAATAACACCAATAACTCCACTGATGAAGAAGTGCCACCAAGCGTGAGGAGCTTTTACTGCAACATTACCGGTTCCAAATGTCCAATATGCCGCAACTCCAAAACCAATCATAGCAAGGATAGAAGTCAGGTAATAACCTCTATTGAGAGCATTCATCGGGTCTTCGGTTTCTTTCGTTTTGACAAACATAATACCGATGATGGAAGAAATAAGACCGAAAGCACGGGCGACCATCGGGAATAGAATCACACCGAGCAAAGCTTCGGGATTTGCACCGAAGACAGCCGGGTTAGAATTGTAAAGAAGAGTTGCTAGAATCATAGCACCTATATTTTCGGCGGCAGTGGATTCGAAAAGATCAGCACCACGACCAGCGCAGTCTCCAACATTATCACCTACGAGGTCAGCAATGACAGCGGGATTTCTCGGGTCATCTTCGGGAATTCCTGCTTCTACTTTTCCAACAAGGTCTGCACCTACGTCAGCGGCTTTAGTATAAATACCACCGCCGAGCTGAGCGAAAAGAGCTACAAAACTTGCACCGAATCCGTAACCAGCAATGTAGAAAGGAATTTTTTCGGGGTTGAAACCACCAATAGTTTTAGCTAACCAAAAAAGACCCACTACACCGAGAAGTGAGAGAGCAACTACGAAAAGCCCCGAAACCGCTCCACCTCTTAGTGCAGTTTGAAGTGCACCGTTTAGTGATGTGCGGGCTTCCGATGCAGTTCTGATGTTACTGCGAATGGAAGTCCACATACCGATATAACCCGAAGCGACGGAACTTAAAGCTCCGAAGAAAAACGAAACAGCAGACCAGACGGCAATTTCGGGTTTTTGAATGATATAAAGAATGTAAACTAAAAATGCAAAGACAACAGCGAGAATTAAAATTGTTTTGTTTTGTCTTCTTAAAAAAGCTTCTGCCCCTTCTTTAATTGCGTTGGATATTTCACGCATTTTTTCTGTTCCTGTATCACGTTTCATAACGTTTTTTATTAGGAACACGGCAAAGAGCAGAGCGAAAATACTAACTGAAAAGATTAAAGTTAGCTCCATATATATTTAAATTAGTTTATAAAAAAATATTTTATTTTTTTTCTGTGTTTTCTTCAGCTTTCTCTTCATCTTTTTTCAAAAAATGCTTATTAAACTTATTCATTGTATCATTTAAATTTTCGCTAATAAAGCTCAACACACAATCTTTATAAATCGGAAACATATCTTTTAAAACTTCGATATCTTCTTTTGAAAAATTGGAAAGAACATAATCTACATAATCATTTTTGTTCAAAGTATCTTTTCCAATGCCAATTCTCATTCTCGGGAAAGCCAAAGAATTCAATCGGTAAATGATGCTCGAAACACCATTATGTCCGCCGTCACTACCTTTTGTTCTCAAGCGAATCATTCCGAGAGGAATACGGAAATCATCGCATACAACTAAGATATTATTTAATGGAATATTAACTTTGGTGAGAAAATCGAACACTGCCTCACCGCTATTATTCATAAAAGTTGTAGGTTTCATCAAGTAATACTCATTGTCTTCATATACTCCTGAAACCCCGAACCAATCACCCTTCGCGGGTTTAAATTTAATTTTTAAAAAATCAGCAATATAATCTAAAACTTGAAAACCAATATTATGTCTGGTAAGTTCATACTTTTTTCCGGGATTGCCAAGACCTACTATTAGTTTCAAAGTATTTAAAAATTATTCTTGGAACTACTTTAGAAAAAATTAAAAATAAAATTATTTTTCTTCTGCTTCTTCTTTTTTTCCTTTTGAGATCACTTCTGGTTCTGCAGGTGCTTCTCCTTCAGTTGTAGCAGCTTCTTCAGGTTTAGCTTCTACAGTAGGAGGAACAACCGATACAATAGAAGCGTTTTCATCGTTTAAAATTTCAATACCTTCGATTTTAATATCACTGACTTTTATCGAATCACCAATACCTAAATTAGTAATATCGACATCAATATGCGGTGGTATATTCTGTGGAAGACATTTTATTTCAAGCTTATGTAGATTATGCTGAACAATTCCGCCTTCTTTTACTCCTATTGCATTGCCTTTTAGAATTATAGATACTTCAATATTTATCATTTCGCCTTCTTTCAATCCAATTAAGTCAAAATGAATTATCCTTCCAGTGACAGGTTCAAATTGAGTGTCTTTTAATATACAACTTAATGGTTTTTTTTCTCCTTCAATTTGAAGACTGACAATATTCGATTCTGATGTGAATACTAAAGGTCTTAAAGCGAGTTCACTTGCTTTAATGGGAATTGGCTCCTCGCCGTATGAATAATATATACCGGGAATTATTCCCGATTTTCTCATCTGGTTAGATATAGACTTTTTAAATTCTGTTCTACGCTCTGCTTTTAAAATAATTTCTGCCATTTTTTACTTGCTAAAAATTTTAATATAAACATAAAGATATTGATTTTATTGAAATTTATCAATTCTATTTTTAATTCAATAAAAGATTGATAGCGTTCCATTTAGTGTGTAAATTTCAAATTGCTATTTGTTGGAACAGAG
>CAYNTK010000017.1:0-19523 GCA_964400285.1 uncultured Ignavibacteriaceae bacterium | reverse complement strand
GAGACTCTTTTTTTATAGGCTATTCTATTTACACACTTTTTTGAACGCTAATAATACTTCTCTATTTTACGTATGGTCTTTATTATACAGATTCCTAATAACTCTTAATCTGTGGCAATTTTTCTCCTTATCCCCAAATCTTAGAATTGTAATCAAAATTTAAATATTGTAACTTTATATTTATCTTGAATTCTATATCTTAAAAAATGAAAAAATATAAACTTTCTATTTTAATTGTAATATTTTCTTTATTACAATCATTCTCTTCTTTCTCCCAAAATCTCTACAACGGCATCGACCTCGATACCGTTAAAGCCCAGAAATTTGATATCGGCAAAATGTGGACTTTCGATTATCCGCCTATTGATTATTTCTCAGAAACTTATAATTTCACTCCCTCTAAAGATTGGCTCGATAATGTTAGAATGTCAGCCCTTAAGTTTGCTGATTATTGTTCCGCCTCTTTTGTCTCCGAAGATGGTCTCGTTATGACAAATCATCACTGCGGAAGGGAATCTGTTACCTCTGTTGAAAAACCCGGAGAAGATTTACACAAAAACGGCTTTTATGCTGAATCTCTCTCTCAAGAAAGAAAAGTTAAAGAATTATATGTCGAGCAGCTTGTTAAAATTCTCGACGTCACAAATGAAGTCATATCTGCTTTTGAATCCGGAAATACTCCCGAAGAGAAAATAAAAAATAGAACAAATAAAATTAAAGAACTTGAAGAAAATAACACCAAAGAATCAGGATTGTATTGTCAGGTCGTTACGTTCTATAACGGCGGTCAGTATTCGCTCTATTTTTATAAAAGATATAATGATGTCAGATTAGTATTTACACCTGAAGACCAGGCAGGATTTTTCGGCGGTGACCCCGATAATTTCACTTATCCAAGATATAATCTCGACTGCACTTTCTTTAGAGTTTATGACGATAATGGAAAACCCCTGAAAACTCCTCATTATTTTAAGTGGAGCTCTAAAGGTGCAGAAGTAGGCGAACCGATTTTTGTTATTGGTAATCCAGGTACTACAAACCGACTTAATACTATTGCCCAGCTTGAATATAAACGAGATATTGAATACCCTCAAAGTCTAAAAACCATTAATAAATATATAGAAGTACTTGAAGAGTTCTGTAATAAAAATCCCGAAATGCGTAAATATTTCAGCGACCAGATCTTTAGTCTCACTAATTCGCAAAAAGTTTATATCGGTATGATTAAAGCTCTCAATGACCCCGTCCTTATGGCAAGAAAAAAAGATTTCGAAAAAAAATTTAAATCAGCTATTGATAATAATCCAAAATTAAAAGAAAAATATGCTAACGTATGGGATGAAATCTCCGAAATCAGAAAAGAGTTGAAAAGTTTAAATCCGAAACTCTCTGCCTTCAATGTTTCGGTTAATTCTTCTGCATATATGCAAATCGCTGATACTCTGGTTAAACTTTCGAAAAAAAATGAAAAATTAAACAAAAGTTTTATTACATACGTTTTTTATAACAATGTATTTGGCGAAGATATACTAAAAATCGAAATTCAAAATTTAATTGATAATATCGGCTACCAACATCCCGCAGTCAGTAATTTTATTGGAAACAGAAGTCCAGATGAATCGGTTGAATATTTGAAGAAAAATTCGATGTTGATGAACGAAAACTCCGCAAAAGATTTCTTGAAAAAATCTCCTGAAGAAATCTTAAGCTCAAATGACCCTTTCATTAATTTCATATTACAAACCATTGATTCTGTCAATATACTAGAAGAAAAAAGTAAAACTTTAAATAAAAAAGAAGAACTCGCAAATCAAAAACTCGGAAATGCTATCTTTGAAGTATTTGGTAATTCTATCCCTCCTGATGCAACCTTTACTTTAAGAATTTCCGATGGTGTTATTAAAAAATATGAATACAACGGAACTATTGCTCCTCCGAAAACAACTTTTTACGGAATGTATGATAGGTATTATTCTTTCAACAAAAAAAATCCATGGGATATTCATAAACTTTGGATAAATCCACCAAAAGAATTTAAACTCGAAACCCCTTTTAATTTTATCTCCACCTGTGATATTAGCGGTGGTAGTTCTGGTAGCCCTGTCATTAATAGAAATGCTGAAATTGTAGGTCTTGCATTCGATGGTAATATTGAAAGCTTACCCGGTGATTTTATCTATACTTCTGAAACTCCAACTATGGTTTCGGTTGACTCGGAAGGACTAAAAGAAGCAATAAAAAATTTGTATAAAGCAAAAAGATTAAGTGACGAATTGCAAAATGGTAGAATTTCAAAATAAATTTTTAATAAATTTAATTAAATAAAATAAATAAAAATCATTATGATAAAAAAACTATTTTCATCGTTATTACTGGTGTTATTCTTATCCTCTTTTGGATTTATTTATTCCCAGAATCTCGATACAGTAAAAGCCGGTAGATTCGATAATGGAAAAATGTGGACATTCGATTATCCACCCATCGATTACATAAACGAAACTTATGGTTTTAGACCAACTCAACAGTGGCTCGATAATGTTAGAATGGCCGCTTTAAGGTTTTCTTCGTATTGTTCCGCCTCTTTTATCTCCGCTGATGGGCTCGTTATGACTAATCACCATTGCGGACGCGAATCCATTACTGCTGTTGAAAAAAAAGGTGAAGACCTCCATAAAAATGGATTCATCGCTCTAAAACTCGAAGACGAAAGAAAAGTTGATGGTCTATATGTTGACCAACTTATTAAAATTGTTGATGTTACAAAAGAAATTCATGATGCTATTAATTCAGGTCAGACTAACGAAGAAAAAATTAAAAACAAAGAAAAGAAAATAAAAGAAATCGAATCCCAAAATACTCAACCCGGTATGAAAGCTCAGGTCGTTACTTTATACAGCGGTGGGCTTTACTCTTTGTATATTTACAAAAGATACAATGATGTCCGTCTCGTATTTGCTCCCGAAGACCAAGCTGGATTTTTCGGTGGCGACCCCGACAATTTTACATATCCAAGATATAACCTCGATTGCACTTTCTTTAGAGTTTATGATGAAAACGGTAAACCTTTAAAAACTCAACATTACTTTAAATGGAGTCAAAAAGGTGCTAAAGAAGGTGAACCTATTTTCGTCGTCGGTAATCCCGGTAGAACAAGCCGTCTGAATACTGTCGCTCAACTCGAATATAAAAGAGATGTTGCTTATCCCGATATATCTAAGTTTCTCGATTTTATGGTCGATTATTATAAAGATGAAATCGCAAAAGACCCTTCTAAAGCTAAAGAGTTAAACGATAGATTATTCTCATATACCAATTCTCAAAAAGTCTATAAAGGTATTCTTAAGGGCTTAAATAGCGGTGTAATTATGGCAAAGAAAAAAGATTTTGAAAAAAAATTCAGAGAAGCTGTTGATTCTAAACCTGAATTAAAAGAAAAATATAATGGTGTTTGGGATAACATTGCAAACGTAAATAAAGAAGTCGCTAAAGTTTATCCCGAATATTATTCTTATAGAATTAATCCAAATTTAAATCCTTCATTCTTTATAATTGCTGATAAAATAATATCTTCATTTAAATCGAATAACACTCCTACAGAAAAAGATGTTATCGGCTTGTTTGCTAATGTAGATAAAGATTATGATGCAAAAGTCCTTGAGTTCTTGGTTGAGCAATATATTAGTAAACTTGGAAAAGATAATCCAAACATTAAAACTCTTACTGGTGGAAAATCGGGAAAAGATGCAATAGATTATATTTTGAGCAATACTGTCCTCACTTCGCAAGAAAAAACTCTCGACCTTGTTAACAAAGGCTCTGATGCTTTCTTAAATTCCGGTGACCCTATAATTGCTTATGTTGCAAATACAAGAGATAGATTTAACGAAATAAATAAAAAAATTGAAGAACAGAGGGCAATTGAAAAAGTTAATAACGAATTACTTGGACAGGCAATATATGACGTATTCGGAGTCTCTATTCCTCCCGATGCAACCTTCACTTTAAGAATTTCGGATGGTGTTATTAAATCATATCCTTATAATGGAACTATTGCTCCTCCAAAAACCACGTTCTATGGCATTTATGATAGATATTATTCTTTTAATAAAGAATATCCGTGGGAATTACCTGAAAGATGGATTAATCCTCCAAAGGAATTTAATTTATCTACTCCTTTTAATTTCATTTCAACCTGTGATATCATTGGTGGAAATTCAGGCAGTCCTATGATTAATAAAAATGCGGAAATAGTCGGGCTTGCATTCGACGGTAATATCGAAAGCTTAACCGATGAAATTATTTACCTCGACGATGTTCCGCATACGGTATCCGTAGATTCAGAAGGTTTATTCGAAGTTGTAAAAAATCTATATAAAGTCGACCGCCTTGCTTATGAGCTCAGAAACGGAAAAATGAAATAGAAAAACATTAGCTACTAATTAGCTTCGCAAAACTATGTTTCAAAGATTTATTCACTTGTTCCCAATACCCGGATTGGGAACAAGTTTTTTTTAGGTATAGAAATATCTTGAAAAATCTTTATTTATAATTTAAATTTAGCTTAATACATAATTAATATACTTTTTATTATGAAAAAAATTATATTATCTCTTTTATTTGTTATAATTTCTTGTTCATTTATTAAAGCTCAGGAAATTGAAGGCTCTTATGTTAACGGAAACGATAAATTTGTCTTCACAAAATCAGGTAGTTATTATCTTTTCGAAGCTTTCGATAAAGGTGTAAAATATTCCGAGGGCTTTGCCTTTTATAGCAGCGAATATAATAGGATAATTTTTGTTTTCCAAAGAACTGACAATAAAAATTCAGGATTTGGAACTTTTAAAGTTGAAGGAAATAAAATTACAGGAAGTACCCTCAATCCCGACATGTCAGAAAGATGGAAAGGTACATTTACTAAAAAATAGATTTTTATCGTCATTTTAACTCTCGTCAATTTCTCCTTCCCAAATTCCTCTTTGGAAATGTTTTATATATATATTACAATACTCATTTCTCAGTTATTTTATTTTTAATGTTGACAATCGTGTGACAATTATGTATTTTTGTAAAAATAAAAATTATGAAATTCATAACTGTTAGAGATTTTCGCACATATCCCAAAAAAATCTGGGATGAACTCGATGAAATGAAAGAAATGGTCATCACCAATAATGGTAAACCTATCGCTCTCCTTACTCCTATCTTTGGATCTAATTTCGAAAACACTCTGAAAGCAGTAAGGCAAGCAAGAGCTAAAATGAGCGTGGATAAAATGAGACAAATTTCACTTAATCGAAAATCGAATAAATTATCTGGTAAAGAAATCAATAAACTTATTAAAGAAACAAGAAAAAGTAAATGATGAATATCGTTCTTGATACGAATGTGCTTATTTCTTGTTTAATTAATCCAGATGGGAATCCTGCTAAAATTCTAAATATGATTTTAAACGGTGACCTATTTGTACTGTATGATATTAGGATACTTGACGAATATAAGAAGGTCTTAAAACGTGAAAAATTTGGTTTCACTAAAGATTTGATAATTCCTTTTTTGGATTTTATAGAAAGTGAAGGAATTAATATAATTCCAAATCCTTCACGTGTAAAATTTAAAGATAAAGACGATAAAAAATTCTATGAAGTCGCTATATCTGGGAATGCTAAATATCTTATCACTGGCAATAAAACTCATTTCCCTAAAGAAAAGTTTATAGTAAATCCAACCGAATTTTTAAAATTAATTTAGTATAATTATAAAAATTTTTAAAATTAAATTTTTTTCTCTTTTCTCCTGACTCCTTCTTGTAACGCTTTTAATTCTCTTCCTCTATATCTAAAACCCCTGTAAATACTCACTTTTTCTCTTCTATGTCAATATATTTTCTAATTTATTCTTAAAAATTTTATTTTTAACATAAAAATATTTTTATGTTATACAATAAAATTCTTAAAATAAATTCTAATATAAAGTGTTTAAATTTTCATACCCTCAGAAAAAGTAAAATAAATAAATTTACTGATAACCCTCAAACCTATTTTATTGCAGAATTATTTTTAATAATAAAAACGATTTTTTATTTCCAAGCTTATTTTAATATCACCAAACAATTCCTTTTACTAATTCTATATTTAACAAATTTTTATATTGTTAATAAAAATAAAAAATTGCGTCATTTTTGCCTTTCTATAAAGAAAAAACGCAATTTTAAACCAAAATATTTTGATTTTAAACAAATTTTAAAGGTTGTGCTGGAAAAATTTTCGAATTTTGGTCGAAAAAAAGTAAAAAATTGTCGCTTTTGGAAAAAAATTGTCGCTTTTTGTAAAAATATTTCACTCCCATTATTAACGCTTTTATTCCCTTATTTCAAAATGCCAAAAAAAGAAAATCTTTTTGAAAACAAATTATTTAAATTTGAAAAATATGTTTTATTTCACTTATTCCCAAGCTCCAGCTTGGAAACGTTTTTATTTTTTAAAAAACTTTCTCCATTTTTTTTTACCTATATCATTTTTACTTTGTCTTTATGAAAAATTTTCTCGAATATATTAAAGAAAAAATTATTGTCTTCGACGGTGCAACGGGTTCTACATTGCAAACGTATGAACTGAACGCAGACGACTTCGGAGGAAAAGAACTCGAGGGATGCAACGAGCATCTCTGCATTTCTAAACCCGATGTTGTGAAACGCTTGCATACTTATTTTTTAAATGCAGGTGCCGATGTAATAGAAACTAATTCTTTTGGCTCGACTTCTATCGTTCTGAATGAATATAATATCGGTCATCTCGATTATGAACTTTCAAAAAAAGCCGCAGAGATTGCAAAAGAGTGTGCAAATGAATTCTCTACAAATGCAAAGCCAAGATTCGTCGCGGGTTCCATCGGTCCAACAACTAAACTTCCTTCTCTCGGTCACATTACTTTTGATGAAATGTCACTTAGTTTTTATCGTCAAATGTCTGGCTTGTTCGATGGGGGTGTTGATATTTTTTGCATTGAAACCTGTCAGGATATTTTGCAAACAAAAGCAGCTCTTTCGGCGGCTATGAAAATTTTTTATGAAAAGAAAAAGAAAATTCCTATAATTGTTTCCGTTACTGTCGAAACAATGGGAACTATGCTTATGGGAACTGAAATCTCTGCCGCTCTTACTACTCTTGAACCCTATGATATTATTGATATTATCGGTATGAACTGTGCTACTGGTCCGAAAGAAATGGAAGAAAATATTCGTTACCTCTGCCAAAATTCTCCGAAACCGGTTTTCTGTATGCCTAATGCAGGTATTCCCGAAAATATTGGTGGTAAAGCTCATTATCACTTGACACCAGATGAAATGGAAAAATGGATGAGTCTTTTTACAAATGAACTCGGTGTTAATATTATTGGTGGATGTTGCGGAACGAATGCTGACCATATTAAACGTCTCGATGAAGTTTCTCAAAGATTTACTCCTAAAGTAAGAAAATTTGAATATACACATTCGGTTTCTTCGCTTTATTCGATTTCACCAATGACCATAAAACCACCTCCGATTTTAATTGGTGAAAGATGTAATGCTAACGGCTCTAAGCAATTCAAAGAATTACTTATGAAAGAGGATTACGATGCTATGGTAAATATGGCAAAAGAGCAGATTAAAGAAGGTGCCCATATTCTCGATATTTGCGTTGCTTATGTTGGCAGGGATGAAACTAAAGATATGGCTGAAGTAGTAAAAAGATTTAATACCGCAGTCAGCATTCCACTTATGTTTGATTCCACTGAAGTAAACGTTATCGAAACCGCTTTAAAGTTATATGCTGGGAGAGCGATTATTAATTCTATAAATTTTGAAGATGGAACTGCAAAAGCAGATAGAATCTTAATACTCGCAAAACAGTTCGGTGCTGCAGTTGTTTGTCTCTCTATCGATGAAGAAGGTCAGGCATATTCGCTCGAAAAAAAAGTTTCTATAGCAAAACGTATCAGAGACCACGCTGTTAGTGTTCACGGTTTGCGAGAAGAAGATTTAATTTTCGATGCTTTGACTTTTCCCCTTGGCTCGGGGCAGGAAGACCTACGAAAAAGCGGTATGAATACAATCGATGCTATCAGAGAAATTAAAAAAATTATGCCGAATGCAAAAACAATTCTCGGAATTAGTAATTGCTCATTCGGTTTGAATACGAAAATCCGTCACGTTTTAAATTCCGTTTTCCTACACTATGCCATCGAAGCAGGTCTCGATATGTGTATCGTCCACGCAGGTAAAATTATGCCTCTCTATAAAATAGATGAAAAAGGAAGAGAGCTTTGTAGAGAGTTGATTTTTGATGAACGTAAATTTGAATAAATGGTAAAATCTATTTTACTAAGAGGGATTCAGAAGATACTATATGATTTTAAGGAATAAGAAATTTAATAAATTATCTATTAACAAATACTTAAAATAAATCCGATAAAAAAAGTCGGATTTCTGGAACTTTACTATTTCTTCATTGGTTTAGATTTGTAAATTTATTAAAAATCAATGAAAATTAGGGCTATATTAATATTAATCAATATTTTATTAACTTTAAACCTTTTTTCTCAAGAAAAAGGTGAAATTAACGGCAGAGTTGTTGATATTTCAACACAACAACCAGTGATAGGTGCTGTGGTCGAAGTAATTCAAGCTAAATTAAAAACAGGAACAGATGATAATGGATATTTTGTATTATCAAGTATTCCTGTCGGTACTTATTCCGTCCAATTCAGTTCTATTGGATATAAACCTTTAATAAAAGACTTCATTTCCATTAATTCAGGAACATCGCTAAATTTACTCGCTGAATTAGAAATTACTTCTACTGATATTATAAATGTAGAAGCATCGAGGTTCGATAAACCCCTTGACATCTCGAACTCTATTAAAAATTTAACCTTTGAGGAAATCCGTAGAAGCCCTGGTGGCTTTGAAGATATTGGTAGAGTAATTCAGACTCTTCCCGGAGTTTCTTTTGTAAATGATGGTCGAAATGACTTAATCGTTCGCGGTGGTTCTCCTGCAGAAAATCTTTTTCTGGTTGATGGCGCTCCAATTCCAAATATAAATCATTTTGGCTCTCAAGGTGCTACCGGTGGTCCGGTTAGTATAATTGATTTGAATTTTATTCGCGAAGTAAATTTTATTACTGGTGGCTTTTCCGCTAAATATGGTGATAAGCTATCCTCCGTTCTCGATATTAAACTGAGAGAAGGTAATCGAAGCAAATTTATGGGTAACTTGAATCTAAGTGCTACAGGTCTCGGTGGTATTTTAGAAGGTCCAATTGGTAATAGCAAAAATGGTTCATGGTTATTTAGTATTAGAAGGAGTTATCTCGATTTAGTTTTTAATGCTGCTGGCTTTGGTTTTATTCCCGAATACAATTCATTACAAATTAAAGGCGTTTATGATTTAAACCCAAAAAATACTTTAACGGTCAATTTCATCGGAAATCTCGATAAAGTTAGATTTAATAATGATAAAATCGAAGATAAACAAAATAATGAAAGCATTCTAAAAAATAATCAATATGGCTATTCCAATTCATATGAACTTAAATCTCTATTGTCCAAAAATTCTTTTTCGAGAATTATTTTATCGAGGAGTTTTTCAAATTTCGATTATTCGGGTAGAGACGCTAATTTTGTTGAAAGGTTTAAAAACCTTTCAGAAGAAGGTCAAACGGTATTACGTGGAGAGTATAATATTATTCCAAATAATAATACTGAAATATCTGCAGGCATCGAAGGAAGATTGATTAATTTTAAAAATGAAATTAAAACCGCTCAAGATACCTTATATGTGATTAATCCTAACACTGGAAGCAGATATATTTTACCAGCTCTGGATTTCAATACATCTAATACAACCTATAAAACATCGGCTTATATTCAATTAACTCAAAAATTTATAGATAGAATAAAATTGAATTTAGGTTTAAGATATGATTACTTCGATTTTATTAATAAGAAAAATTATATATCTCCAAGAGCTTCTGCTACGATATTTATTCTTAACAATCTCAATTTAAATTTTAGCTATGGAATATTCTATCAATCTCCATCTTATATCTGGCTTGTGTCTAATTCTCAAAATAGAGATTTAAAAAATATAAGGGCAGACCATTATATAGCAGGTATTGAATATTTAATTGGAAAAGATACAAGAGCAACAATGGAAGTCTATTACAAAAAATATTTTGATTATCCCGCAAGTTCTCTCCGACCATATTTTGTGCTTGCTAACGGAGGGGGAAATTTTGAAAATACTACAAGTTTTGGTTTAGAACCTCTTGTATCCGCTGGTACTGGATATGCTAAAGGTATTGAATTCTTTTTTCAAAAAACTTTGTCTGAAAAATTTTATACTACTGCTAACCTTTCTATCTTTTCTGCAAAATATACTTCTCTTGATGGGGTTGAAAGAGAAAGTGATTTTGATAATGGCGTTATTTTAATTGCAAATGGTGGTTACATCGCTGGTAAAGGTTGGGAGCTGTCTTCAAAAATTCGCTATATCGGAGGAAGACCTTATACACCAATTAATATTAACGATGGAACACAATTAATATCTCAATATAATTCTGACAGACTTCCAAACTATTATAGTCTCGATTTTAGAGTTGATAAAAGGTGGAATTTTAATAAATGGACTCTCGTAACTTATATTGATATTCAAAATATAACTGGTAATAAAAATATAAGCGGTTATAAATGGAATAAATATACTAATAAGATTGAATCGAATGAAAGCATTGGAGTATTTCCTACAATCGGTATTAATGCAATGTTTTAATTGTTAAAATTTAATAGAAAAATTTAAAATACGATATCAAAATCCATATTTACACTTTTTCTTTTTCATTCTTAATTCAAAATTCATAATTTTAAACATTTATTTCTCACTTTAATAATTCCCTAAAATTTTTTAGCTTAATTGATTAAAAAAATAAAATTATGGTTAAAAAATATTTTGTTATCGTCTTTGCATTATTTTTTATTACTAATATCTCTAAAGCACAATTTTTTAATAAATTCTCGATTTTCGGTGGTCCAATGATTGGGTGGCAAATACCTCAAGTAGATGTATTAAATGAAGAAATGGAGAAAATTGGAATTCCAAAATTTTCCACAAGTGGGTATTTAACGCTCGGTGGTGGTGGTTTTATTGATATTCCTATTGTTTCAGGTTTAAGAGTTGGTGCATTTGGTACTGGCTTCACTGAAGATAAAAATTCCACTCCTACATCATTAACAAGTCCAATATACACAGCAAAGTTTTCTTTACGATATGCTGCTATTTCCGTTGAATACAACCAAAAGTTATCTAAAAGTTTTGATTTCACTGCTGGGGGAAACATTGGAGTTGGAACTACAAAATTAACTATATCGCGATTCAATCAAAAAGCATCTGAATGGGATGCTTCGAGGGATTCGCTCTTTACTAATTTTAGTTCTAACCCTTATTCCACTACAACTTTTACTATAAATCCTCAATTGGGTATTGGTTATTTTGTAACTAAATATATGTATTTGAAATTGAACGCAGGTTATATGTTCACTGTTCAAGAAGACTGGAAACTTGAAGATGTATTGGTTGTGAAAAATGTTCCTTCGGGAATTAAAGCCAACGGATTTAATTTCAATCTGGGAATAAATTTTGGGCTATTTACGGATTAAACTCGAAACTATGTGTAAATGATTATCAAAGGTTATAAGTGATATATTTGAAATAAATTTATTTTCTTTCTTCTTTTTACTTTAAAACTTTATTTAAATTTAAAAAATATAAAAATTAAAATTAATAAGATTTTGTTATGAAAAATATTCTTATCACCGGTGGTGCTGGATTTATCGGTAGCAATTTTGTAAAATATATTTTGAAAAATTATGATTATAAAGTGATTAACTATGATAAACTTACATATGCAGGAAACCTTGAAAACCTTACAGATATTGAGAAGCACCCGAATTATAAATTTGTAAAAGGTGATATTTGCGATAAGGATTTTGCGGAAAAAACAATCAAAGAAAATAATATAGATACAATAATTAATTTCGCCGCTGAATCACACGTTGATAGAAGCATTCTCGGTGCAAAAGAATTTATTGTTACTAATGTTCTTGGCACTCAAACCCTACTCGATATTGCCAAATCAGTCGGAATTGAAAAATATCTTCAGGTATCAACCGATGAAGTTTATGGTTCACTTCCCGAAGATAAAAAAGAACTTAAATTTACGGAAAAAACTCCAATAACAACTAACAGCCCTTATTCCGCAAGCAAAGCGTCAGCAGATTTATTGTGCAATGCATATTATCATACTCATAAACTGCCCATTCTCGTAACACGATGTTCGAATAATTACGGACCATATCAGTTTCCTGAAAAGCTTATACCGCTTATGATTGCAAAGGCACTCGACGGCGAGAAACTTCCGGTTTACGGTGACGGAAAAAATGTTCGTGACTGGCTTTTTGTTGAAGACCATTGCTCGGCTATTTGCGAAGTCCTTCATAAAGGTAAAATCGGTGAAGTCTATAATATCGGCGGAAACAATGAATGGTATAATATCGATATCGTAAAAATAATCTTAAAATTACTGAATAAATCCGAAGACCAGATTTCTTATGTAAAAGACAGACCCGGACACGATAGAAGGTATGCCATCGACTCCACTAAAATCCAGACAGAGCTTGGCTGGAAGCCCGCTTATCAATTCGAAGATGGTATCGAAGCGACAATTAAATGGTATGTCGAAAATGAAAACTGGTGGCGAAAAGTTATGAGCGGTGAATACCTTAAATATTATGAAAAGAATTATTCTTCAAAAATGGTTTGAAATTTTAAAAAAATACTATTAACTTACTTGTTATTTAATAATATATTATGTCAATAAAAATAGAAAATTTAACCAAATTTTACGGAGATTTAGCAGCTGTAAAAGATATTTCATTCGAAGTTAAAACGGGTGAAATAGTCGGTTTCCTTGGTCCTAATGGTGCAGGAAAAACGACTACTATGAAATTAATTACTACTTACATTACTCAAAATAGCGGAAAAATTTTCGTAGATGGTATTGATACGGAAAAAGACGCTTTAGCGGTAAGAAAAAAAATTGGTTATTTACCGGAGCAAAATCCGCTGTATTCAGATATGAATGTTATTGATTATTTGAAATATGCCGCAGAGCTTCAATCCGTTGATAAATCTAAAATTGACGATGCGGTTAAAAGGATGGTAAAAGTCTGCGGGCTCGATGAAGTCAAGCACAAAGATATTGGTGAGTTATCCAAAGGTTACAAACAAAGAGTTGGTCTGGCTCAAGCTATGATTCACAATCCTGAAGTCCTCCTGCTCGATGAACCAACTTCTGGCCTTGACCCAAATCAAATTATCGAGATAAGAAAATTAATTAAAGATTTAGGAAAGCAAAAAACTCTAATGCTTTCAACTCATATTTTGCAAGAAGTTCAGGCTACTTGCGATAGAGTTATTATTATTAATAATGGTGAAATTGTTGCTGACGGTACCACAGATTCACTCCAAAAAAGATTTCAAGGACAGTTAGTTATTAGTCTTACCCTTAAAAAAGACCCGAAAGCAGGAAAAGAAAAAATTATTAGTATGTTTGAATCTGTTAGTGGTGTTGAAAAAGTAAAAATAATTTCTGATACTTCCGAAGTCTGGAATATTGATATTACTGCTAATAAAGGAACTGAAGTTAGGGATGCAATATTTAAAAAAGTTGTGTCTAACGATATGGTGTTGATTGACCTACACCAAGAAGAAACAACATTAGAAGATATTTTCAGAAAGTTAACAACTCAATAAAAATTTAAAAATATGAATAATATATTAACAATATTTAAAAAAGAATTAAAATCGTATTTCTATTCACCTGTAGCATATATAGTGATGGTAGTTTTCCTTATTATTACAGGATGGTTTTTTACAAGTACATTATTCGTTGCGGGTGTTATTTCGATGAGGAATGTTTTTGATATCATTCCATTTATTCTTTTATTTTTTATTCCAGCAATTTCAATGAGGACTTTTTCCGAAGAGAAAAAAACTGGAACGATAGAATTGCTTTTAACAAAACCTGTAACTGATTACGATATTGTCCTCGGTAAATTCTTCTCGACTCTCGCACTCGCTACTTTTACTCTGGTTCCTACTTTATTATATGTTATCAGTTTAAAATTTCTCGGTTCATTGGATTTCGGTTCGATATTCAGTGCATACGTGGGCCTTGTATTAATGTCGGGATTATATATTAGTATTGGAATTTTTGCTTCATCCTTAACAGAAAATCAGGTCGTTGCTTTTATTATAAGTTTTCTAATAATATTTGCATTATTTATGATGAATAAAATTCTGATGTTCGTTCCTCCAATACTTGTCCCAATTGTAGAATATTTAAGCACGGATTTCCATTTCTCAAGTATTACAAGAGGAGTAATCGATACTAAAGATTTGATATATTATTTTAGCGGAATTTATATAATGCTATTATTAACTAAGACTTCACTTGAAGGTCGAAAATGGTAATATAATTTTATTTCTTCAAAGAAAATAAAGAACAAAAATTTTATGAATAAAAAAGACATAAAAAAAGATATTCTGATTAAAGTTGCTATAATAATCGGAATCGTAATTGTAATAAATGTTATATCCAAAAGAATATTTACAAGGGTGGATTTAACAAAAAATAAAACTTATACATTATCGAATATCAGTAAAGATATAGTTAAAAATCTACAGGATAAGCTTGTTGTAAAAGCTTACTTCAGCGATAATCTCCCTGCACCCTATAACAATTTAAGAAGAAATATTCAGGATATTTTGAATGATTATAGATCATATTCGAATGGAAATTTGAATTATGAATTCTTAAATCCATCGAGCGAGAGTGAATCGGAACAGGGGGAAATGGAAAAAGAAGCCGCCAAATATGGTATCCAACCCGTTCAAATTCAGGTAGTAGATAATGATAAGCTCGAAGTTAAAAAAGCTTTTCTTGGTCTTGTATTTTTGTATCAAGGTAAACAAGAAGTAATCCCTGTCATTCAATCGATGAACAATATTGAGTATGAAATCACCAATATGATAAAAAGGATTTCAGCTGATAAAAAGAAAAAAATTGGATTTTTACAAGGTCACAATGAATATGATTATACAAAATTTCAACAAATTAATAATGTTTTGAATTCTCAATATGATGTGGTTCGTGTTGATGTTAGTAAAAATAATCCCGTTCCCGCTGATATTGATGTTTTAATTGTTATGGGTCCGAAATCTGATTTCCCCGAATCTCATAAGTTTATGATTGACCAGTTTATTATGCGTGGTGGTAACATTGCTTGGTTGATTAATAAAGTAGTCCCGAATTTCCAACAGCAAATTGTAATTGGTGATTTGGTTAAAACAAATCTTGATGATATGTTAAATAATTATGGAATTGTTATTAACAATGATTTGATTAGAGATATGCAATGTTCTGCTGTTCAAGTTCAATCTCAAATTGGGATACCAATTTCTATTAGCTATCCTTATTTCCCAACTGTTACCAATATTGATAGAGAAAATCCAGCTTTTAAAAACATACAAGCTGTTGTTTTATCTTTCGTAAGTTCACTTGACATTTCGCAAGCTGCTGCAAAAAACGTTATGGTAAAACCTCTTTTAACCACTTCGGATAAGTCTGGTAAAGCTGAGGGATTTTTCATTTTAAATCTTGAACAATATCAGAACTTAACTAAAAAGGCTGCTGATACTTTATTCGGTCAAAAAGGTTTCGTAGTTGGTGCTGTTTATACTGGCAAGTTTAGTAGTTTTTATGCAGGTAAAGAAATTCCGAAAGATACTGCACAAGATGCAAATCCATATAGCGGAACCAAAGTCGATTTTTCATCTAAAGAATCGAAACAAATTGTTATCGGTGATGGTGACTTTGCAAACGAAGAACAAAGACCACCAAAAGATAATCTTGTCTTCTTTGTTAATATGGTTGATTATCTTGCCGATGACATCGGTTTATCTGAAATTAGAGGTAAAGATTCCTCGGAGTCTCCAATTGAGGAAACTTCTGATGCAACAAAAAAATTTATTAAATATTTTAATTTGATAGTTCCCCCTGCATCAGTTTTATTAATAGGATTTTTTATTTGGAATAAAAGAAAATTAAGAAAGAAAAATTTGCAATCAAAATAAATTATGAAAGCTAACAAAACATATATTTTAGCAGCAATTTTTGTTCTACTAATTATTGTTGCTTATTTCTTAACAACAGATAGAGGTGAAAAAACCTCGACATACAAAATCGAAAAACAATTATTTTCTACAGATTCTGCTTCGGTTGATAAGCTTGAAATCGAGCATAACGGTAAAAAAATTACATTGGTAAAAGCTGGACTGGAATGGAGAATGGTATATCCCGTTGATTATACCGCGTATTTACAATTTGTTACTGCAGCATTATCGGATTTGAAAAAATATAAACTCGAAAGCAAAGTATCCGACAATCCAAATAATAAAGATAGGTTTGGATTTAACGATACTAATTATGCTAAAGTAACGGTTTATCAAGGCGGTAATGCAGTAGGAACTTTACTCGTCGGTAATCCTGCAAGTGGTCCCGGACAAACTTTTATCAAAAGACCCGAATCGAACGAAATATTTTTAGCCAGTGATTTTTTGCGTAGCAATTTTGTTAAAGAAAATCTTATTAATGATTGGAGAGATAAATTGATTTTTAATATACCGAAGGGAAATATTAAGTCCATAGAATTTATTTCTCCGTCGGAAAGTTATAAGATTGAAAAAGATACTGCAGGATTTTATCATTCGGGTAAAGATTCTGTTAATAATAATGTTGCTGAAGGTGTATTCAATATATTTCAGAATTTCAACACAATTGGATTTATAGATTCTACAATAAGTGATAATATAAAATTCGATTACACTGTAAAAGTATTTGCAGATAAAATGTATGAAGTGAATTTCTATAAATTAGGTGAAGGTGATAATCCCAAATATATTTTAAAAGCAGCCGATAAAAAACAGTTATTTGAAGTTGATGCAAATTTCGTAAAGATGATTTTTAAACCTAAAAAAGAGATGTTCGTAACAAAATAGGTTTTTCATTTGACTTGAAATTTTTGTGTAATTTTATTTGTTTGCAATAATATAATCGCAAATAATGTTATATTTACTGGCATTAATATTAGTTAGCTATTTTATCGGGGCAATTCCTTTCGCGTATATTGTTGGTAAAGTTTTTAAAAATATCGATTTAAGAAGACACGGAAGTGGAAACCTTGGCTCGACTAATGCTTTCAGAGTATTAGGAATTCCTCTCGGAATATTTGTTCAGATTTTAGATATCGGAAAAGGTCTGTTAGTTGTATTATTAATTTCTACTTTCTTCTATCATAATTTACCATTTAAGAATTTAACTCCATTTGATGATATTACGGTATTAAGGATTATCGCAGGTATCTCCGCAGTATTAGGTCATTCGTTCTCTATTTTTATGAAATTTAAAGGTGGAAAAGGAATTAACACTGCTTTGGGTATGTTGATTTCATTAGCACCAGTTGATGTATCTATTAGTCTTGGATTTTTTGTGATTGTGTTGATTTTCTCAGGTTATGTCTCACTCGGTTCTGTTGTTGCATCGTTCGTTTTTCCAATGACTATGTTTATTAGAGAAAATATTTTTAATGTAGAAATTTATGGATACAATACACTAATCTTCTTTAGTATAGCAGTATCGTTTTTATTAATTTATAATCATAGAGCGAACATTAAAAGATTATTAATAGGAACTGAAAACAGGTTCGATGACCTGTGGTTAATAAGAATATTCAAAATCAAAGCTCCTTTCGCTAAAAAATAATTTACCGTAATGAAAATTGCTGTATTAGGTGCCGGTGGGTGGGGAACAACTCTTGCAATTTTACTTTATCGTAATGGATTTAATGTTACTTTGTGGGAGTATTATAAAGAGTATGCAGAAACTCTCGAAGAATATAGAGAAAATTTTTATTACCTCCCGAAAATAAAAATTCCTAAGGGAATTAAAATAACAAATGATTTAGAATATGCCGTTTATGATAAAAATATTCTTTTAATTACTACACCAACTCAATTTATAAGAAATAATTTAAGTCCTTTAACCAATTTTAAATTTAAAGATGAAATTATAGTAAGTGCAGCAAAAGGAATTGAAAACGATTCCTTAATGTTAGTATCGGATATTTTACTCGACGTATTTAAACATTCAAAAAAAGAAAAGATTGTTTCATTGTCTGGACCCTCTCATGCAGAAGAAGTTTCGAGAAAAATACCAACGGCAGTCGTAAGTGCATCTTTAAATCATCAAACCGCAAAAATTGTTCAAAAAGTTTTTTCGAATAATTATTTCAGAGTGTATTCGAGTTCGGACTTAGTAGGAACGGAAATAGGTGGCGCATTAAAAAATGTTATTGCAATTGCTGCAGGTATTGTAGTTGGTGCGGAATTTGGGGATAATACTATAGCCGCTTTAATGACACGGGGTATAAACGAAATAATGAAATTAGGACTGTTATTGAAAGCTCGTAAAGAAACATTTTTTGGCTTGTCTGGAATTGGAGACCTGATTGTAACTTGTAACTCTCCTCATTCCAGAAATAGATATGTTGGAGAGCAGATTGGAAAAGGGAAAAAACTTAACACCGTATTAAAAGAAATGAAAATGGTTGCTGAGGGAGTGGCAACTACAAAATCAGCATTTGAACTCTCAAGAAAATATAAAATTGAAATGCCAATAGTTGAAGAAGTTTATGCTATTCTCTTCGAGGATAGAAATCCACATATTGCAACAAAAAACTTGATGCAAAGAAACCTCAAACCTGAAACAGATTGACTTTTAAAAGTGTCTAAAATAATACTTGATTTTTAATAAAAAAATTATTAAATAATAGTAAAGTAATAATTAAAAAAAGTTATTAAATATAGATTATTATACATTGACTTAAATGTTTATAATACTTATATTTGTAATTCCTAACGAAAAACGTTCTTTAAGATAAAGCCAGAGTTTAGAAATAAACTTAATTATAATTTTTCGTGTCAATGTGAATTGAGTTAAAACATCAGGTAAAACTCCCAAGTTTAATTTACTATGGAGAGTTTGATCCTGGCTCAGGACGAACGCTGGCGGCGTGCTTAATACATGCAAGTCAACTTGTCTTATAGTAGCAATATTGTAAGAAGAGTGGCGCACGGGTGAGTAACACGTAGGTAATCTACCTTCAGGACTGACATAATTCAGCGAAAGCTGGACTAATATCAGATAATACAACGATCTGGCATCAGGTTGTTGTCAAAACTTCGGTGCCTGAAGATGAGCCTGCGGTCCATTAGGCAGTTGGCGGGGTAATGGCCCACCAAACCTACGATGGATAGCTGGTCTGAGAGGATGATCAGCCACACTGGAACTGAGACACGGTCCAGA
>CAYNTK010000016.1:0-23496 GCA_964400285.1 uncultured Ignavibacteriaceae bacterium | reverse complement strand
ACACGCTCTCCAGGCGTGCCTCTTAAACCACTCGAGCAACTCTCTGTGTTTCATTGTAATTTACTTATTTTAAACGTTTTTTAAAATACAAAAATTACCTTCAGATATAAACAGTTTAAAATTATTAATTTAAATTATTTCTATTTTTTTCATTTCATTAATTTTCAAGAAAATTTATGTTATAAAAATATTATTTCATTTGTATGGATTTTAAATTAATTATATCGAGGAATGTGCTTTTTGGGGCTTGCCCTAAATGTAAAGAAATTATGACATTAGAAAGAGTAAAAACAAAAAGTAAATTCGAAAAAATATTTTTAACAATACTTAGAAAAAAGAAATACCACTGCAAATCCTGTAAATGGTATGGAACTCTTTTTATTTACACATTATCAAAAAAATATAAAAAAATAATATTTAATTATCTTATTCTTTTTGTGCTTATAATTGTTGGAAGTGTATTAGCAAGTATTTTAGTCCGATATCTACTAAATCCTAAATAAAATTTTTATTCTGATTTCTTTTTTAATTTATGTGAAATGTATTTTATAATTGCTGGAAGTAATGAAACAAAAACAACAATTATAATAACAAGTTCTAATCGTTTAACTACACCTGGGAAAAGCTGACCAAGAAAATAACCTGCTAATGTCATACTTAAAACCCAAGAAATACCGCCAATTATATCATAAAATAAAAATTTCGTATATTTCATTTGTCCAACACCAGCAACCACAGCAGCAAAAGTCCTTATAATTGGCATAAAGCGTGCTATAGCTATAGTAATTCCTCCATGTTTATCATAAAAACTTTTCGTTTTTAATATATAATCCTTCCTGAAAAGGAATGATTTTTCTTTAGTAAATATTTTTGGTCCTAATTTTCTTCCTATAAAATAACCTATAGAATCTCCAAGTAAAGTAGCTGGAATCAGTAAAGCAATAAGTGTAATAATATCTAAATCACCACGTGAAGCGAAAATTCCTGCAGTTACAAGAAGAGAATCACCGGGAAGGAAAAAACCCACCATCATTCCTGTCTCTGCAAAAACAAAAATTGTTAGAATAGTATATGCTATACCATAATCACAGGCAAGTTTAATAACATATTCGACATTATATAAATTACTAAAAATCTCTTTTAATACTTCCAAATTTAATTGTTTAATTTAAAAAATGAATTATGCAAGATATAAAAATTACGAATCACATTCTACTCTCATTTTAGCATATTTTAAAATTATTCTTTTCAATCCGATTTCATCGAAATAAATATCTGCTTTTTTTTCCAGTCCTTTACCCGAAACCGATATTACAGTACCTCTGCCAAAATGGTCATGATAAATATTTACACCTTTTTTAATATCCGGAAATTTATCGTCTGTGGAATATTCAATGTGCTTCTTTACATTTTCGAAATAATCATAGTTTAAAGAAATCTTCTTATGTCTTTTTTCATCGTCAATATCTGTAAGTATTTTACCTCTGTTAATTCTTAATCTTTCATAATGTACAAGTTTTTTTTCTTCCACTTCGGTTTCGATTTCTTTAAGAAATCTGGATTTCATCTGAAAGGATTGAATTCCGAATCTATATCTTTGATTAGCAAAAGAAATATAAAGTTTTTCTTTTGCCCTCGTAATTGCAACATAAAAAAGTCTTCTCTCCTCTTCCATATCTTCCTCTGCATTCAATGAACCACTAACAGGAAAAAGTCCTTCTTCAAGCCCGGTAATAAAAACGACCGGAAATTCAAGACCCTTAGCCGAATGTATAGTCATTAAAGTAACAGCATTCTTTTTATTATCAACTTCATCAATATCGGCAACAAGAGAGACTTTTTGTAGAAAATTTTCCAGCGTAGATTCTTCTTCATCATTTTCAAATTCAGCTACAGCAGAAATCAATTCATTTATATTATTAATTCTTTCATCGGATTCGGCAGTATTTTCAAGACGCAATTCTCTTAATATTCCCATTTCATCAATAATACCTCTAACAATTTCCGAAAGCGAAATATCGCTTTTTATAAACGTATATTTATTTATAAAATTCAAAATCTCATTTAATAGATTTTTAGTCCTACTACTAAATGTACCTTCTTCATTTACAAGTTTAATCACATCATATATCTGAATATTTTTTTCTAAAGCAATATCACGTAATTTTTCGATTGTTGTTTTTCCAATTCCAGGTTTCAGATTCAATACTCTTTGCATTGCTTCGTCATCTTTTGGATTCACAACAATTTTTAAATGGCACAAAATATCTTTAATTTCTTTTCTCTGGTAAAACCTGATTCCGCCTACAATTATATACGGGATTCCGTTTTGCCTGAGCGATTCTTCGAGAAGACGGGACTGGGCATTTGTCCTATATAACAGTGCAAAATCACTGAATTTAAGTTTACGTTTATGAATTTCTTTAATTATATATTTTGTAATTCTGCTTGCTTCATCTTTATCAGTCATCGTTTCCAATAAGTTTATTTCTTCTCCGCCCTTATTATCTGTCCAGAGATTTTTATCGATTTGTTTTTCATTTTTTTTAATTACACATCCAGCAAAGGTTAAAATATTTTGAGTAGAACGGTAATTCCTTTCAAGCTTAATTACTTTACAATCCGAAAAATCAGATTCAAAATCAAAAATATTTTGTATTTCAGCTCCACGCCATTTATAAATTGACTGTGCATCATCACCAACTATTGAAATATTTTTATATTTACCTGAAAGCATTTTGACGATAATATATTGAGCTTTATTTGTATCCTGATATTCATCTATTAAAATAAATTTAAAACGCTCTTGATATTTTTCGAGGATATCAGGATTCCCTTCGAAGAGTTCAATTGGTTTTAATAATAAATCATCAAAGTCCATTGCATTATTTTTAAACAATACACGTTGATATTCAGGATAAACTTTTTCTATTATTTTTTCGTAAAATGTTTTGGCGGTAAGAGAATAATCTTCAGGTAATATTAATTTATTTTTAAGATAACTAATAGTTGACTGAATTCCTCTCGGGTTTGTTTTTTCGGTTGATATACCATTTTCCTGCATAACTAATTTAATAACATTTACTGATTCATCGGTATCGTAAATTGTAAAATTTCTTGTAAAACCAATTTTTTCAGCTTCCATTCTTAATATTCTTGCAAAAATCGAGTGGAATGTTCCCATCCAGATTCTATCCGCATTCGTATTAATCAAAGATGCAACTCTTTCTTTCATTTCATTTGCGGCCTTATTGGTGAATGTAAGTGCTAATATATTAAAGGGGCTTATTCCAGATTCAATCAAGTATGCAACCTTATATGTTAGTACACGGGTTTTTCCACTTCCCGCACCAGCAATAATCATACAGGGACCTTCAATTTCCTCTACTGCAGCCCTCTGCTCGGGATTTAATACAGATAAATCTAAAGACATTAAAAATTAGTAATAAATAAGGCAATTAATATACAAGATAATTAATTTCAAAATGATATGAAATATTAAATGATATTTCATAGAATTATTTATCAAATATATATAAATTACCTTTATGTTAAAAAATATTTTAGATTTTACATTACCAGAATTAGAAAAGATAATAATTGAATTAGGTGCAAAGCGATACAGAGCAACTCAAATATTCAAGCAAATACACAATTTTAATATTTTAAGATTCGAAGATTTAAAGAGCATTCCTAAAGATTTAATTTTAAAATTAGAAAAAGAGTTTTATATTGGAACACTAAAACTGATTGATGTAAAAGAATCTTCTTTAGATAATACAAAAAAATTTTTATTTGAGATACCTGGAAGTTTAAATAGAATAGAATCAGTATTAATAAAAGAAAAAGGTAGGAAAACGATTTGCATTTCAACACAGGTAGGTTGTAATGCTGGTTGCGAATTTTGTGCAACGGGAAAAATCGGATTTAAGAAAAACCTTAGTCCTTCGGAAATAGTTTTACAAATTTATTTAGTATCCAGACATATCGGGGAAAAGCCAACAAATATAGTATTTATGGGTATGGGAGAACCGTTTTTGAATTATGATAATATTATTGCATCTCTTAAAATCCTAACAGATAAAAACGGCCTTAATATTTCTTCAAAAAAAATTACAGTATCCTCAATTGGATTAGTAGGAAAAATAAAAAAGTTTGCAGAAGATTTATGTTTAATTAACAATAAAGAAATACGAAATGTTAAATTTGCATTATCTCTACATACTACAGATAACGGATTAAGAGAAAATTTGATACCGGTTTCTAAAAAAAATCAGCTTTCTAAAATTTATGAAGAGTTAAATTACTTTTATAAAAAAACAAGAAATAAAATTACATTCGAGTATATTTATTTTGAAGGATTGAATGACACAGAAAACGATATAAAAAGATTATCAAAAATAACAAAGATGTTTCCATGTAATGTTAATATTATCCCGTTTCATCCTATAGATTTTCATTTAAATAAACCGCTCGAAAAATTTAACGGAATGGATTTTTCACTTTCAAAAAATAAAATAATTGATTTTATTGAGAAACTTAAAAAAATCGGTGTAATAGTTTATTTAAGAAATAGTAGTGGAGTAGATATTTATGCCGCTTGCGGTCAGCTTGCAGGTAAAAATTTAAGTAAAACAAATTAAAATTTATTTTGTAAAAATATGTATAGTTTACTGATATTCGGTCCTCCTGGAGTAGGAAAAGGAACACAAGCAAAACTTATCGCTGAAAAATTCGGATTGTTTCATTTATCTACAGGAGAATACTTAAGAAAAGCCATCGAAGAAAAAACTGAACTTGGAAAAAAAGCAAAGCAGATTGTAGATTCAGGTTCCTTAGTCCCAGACGAGATTATGATAGGTATTGTAAAAGAGGCACTTAAAAACAATGTTACTGAAAACGGTTTTATTTTAGATGGTTTTCCAAGAACTGTCCCTCAGGCACAAGCATTAGAAAAGATTTTCGAAGAATTCAATTACAAAAACATTTTAGTTCTCCATCTAACTGCAAATGAAGAAGAACTTATAAGAAGATTATTAAACAGAGGTAGAGGAGATGATACAGAAGAAACAATAAGATATAGATTAAGAGTTTATGAAGAATCAACAAAACCGGTAATAGACTTTTATGATGGGAAAACAATCAATATAAATGGAGTGGGTGAAATAAGTAAAATAAATAGCGAAATTTTTGAAAAATTAAAGGATTTTGCATAAAATTTATACTCTATTAGTAAATTGCTATTTTAATATTTAAATCATATTTTTGAAGATTAAATCATAAAAATTATGGCATCAAAAATCAAAGTAACTGAACTAAAAGAGGGTGAAATAATTATCCTTGAACCAAAAGGTAATTTTGTTGGTGGAGAAGAAACTGACGATTTAAGAGATACAATTAAAAAGTATGCAGATATTGGAAACAAGAAATTAATAATTGACCTTGGAGGTGTATCATATTTGAATAGCACAGCACTTGGAGTATTGATTTCTTCTCATGCAAATTATACTAAAAGAGAAGGACAGGTTAAGTTATGTCAAATTAACAAAAATCTTGAAAATTTATTCGTTATTACCAAACTTTCTTTGATTTTTGATTCATATCCAAATCAACAAGAAGCTATCGCAAGTTTTGCAATCTAATATTTTAATTAAAACATATTATTTAAAAATAAACAATAAAGTAATCGGAGGTTAAATCTCAATGAAAAAATCTGGTGTATTTTCGGCCATTTTAATCGTGGTTTCGCTAATTGTATCTTATTTAGTGTTTGAATTTGTTTTTGGATTCAAAGGAAACTTCAAAGATGCAAACATTAATAATCACCCTGTAAATTTGCTTGGTGCAGCTTATAAAGGTGGTTTTGTATTAATTTTTCTTATGACTTGTAGTATAATGGCAATTACTTATACTATCGAAAGAGCCCTTTCATTAGGAAAAGCAAAAGGTAAAGGACCGATAGAAACCTTTTTAAAGAAAGTTCAACTATCTTTAAAAGAAGGTAATATCGAAGAAGCAATTGAATTATGTAATAAACAAAGAGGTTCAATTGCAAACATTATAAAACAGGGATTGGAAAGGTATCAAATACTTGTATTAGACAAAGAAATGGATGCAGAAAAGAAACTTGAAGAAGTAAAAAACGCAATCGAAGAAGCAATGGGATTGGAACTTCCATTATTAAATCAAAATCTTGCTGCACTTGCAACTTTAGCTTCGATTTCGGTTTTGATTGGTCTACTTGGAACCGTAGTTGGTATGATACGTTCATTCCAAGCACTTGCAACAGCAGGTACACCAAATGCAGCAGAACTTTCAGCTGGTATTTCCGAAGCGCTTTTCAATACTGCATTCGGTCTTTTTGGTGCTATAATATCAACAATTTCGTATAACTTTTATTTGACAAAAGTCGGAACAATTACTTATATGATTGACGAGGCAACCTATAATATTCTTGCTATTATTGCTTTGAAATCAAAATAATGATGGCTTATTTTTTTAAAAGCATTAAAATTAAGATTAAAGGATTTTAATTATGGCAAAAAAAGTTAGAGATATTAAGAAGGCTTCTATTCATATTGATATGACTCCTCTTGTTGACGTTATTATGCTTTTGTTAACATTTTTTATGTTGACCGCAACATTCAAAGCTGCAGAATCCGAGGCTGTTGAGGTTTCTTTACCTCAATCTATATATTCCGACCCTGATAATAAAATGAGAGAAACAGACGTTTTAACATTAACTTTAACTAACAAAGGTGATGTATTTGTCGATGTTGATAATTATAAAATTAGGGCAAAAGTTTTTGGAGATGAATTTGGTATTGGTGTTTTTCATCCAGATTCAACAACCAGAAGCGAAATTGAAATGAAAGGAACAGTCGGAGATAAAGAAGTCAAAAGAAAGGTTGTTGTTTTAAATAAGGCACAGTTCGAAAAAGTTCTCGTCGATTTAAAAACAACCCTAAGAAGCGTATCAGGAAATCCCAAAGCGGAATTTCAGGTTGTAGTGAAAGGTGATAAAGAAACTGATTATGGTGTTGTAGAAGATTTGATGGATTCATTACACGAAACTCAAAATAAGGTATTTTCACTTGTTACAATTATAAAAGCTGATAAAAAAGAATAATATTTAAATAATTTTAAAACCGGAGTAATTTTATGGCTGGTGGTAGCAGTTTAGAAGCTCCCGATACCGGGGGAAAAAGAGACAAAAAGAAAACTAAAGCTAGAGGCGTACATATTGACATGACACCTATGGTGGACGTAATTATGTTGCTTTTAACATTTTTTATGTTGACCACAACATTATCTGCTCCGCAATTAATGAAAATTTCTCTTCCAAAAGGCGATGTTAAAGATAAGGTCAAAGTTGATATGGGTAACGTTTTATTCGTAAGGGTTTCCGAAAAAGGTAATGTGTTTTTTGCAATGGGTAGGTCAGATGGAAGTGAAACACCTATGGAAAAAATCGAAACGAAAAATGTCGCAGTAAAACTCGAAGCTCTTTTCGCTCAGAATAATAATTTATTACTTCTGTTAAAGTTTGACCGTAAAATGAAATATAATGTTTTGGCAGACATTTTCGATGAAATTTCCCGGGCAAAAATCGAGAAACGTTATGCATTCTTGAAAATGGAGCCCGCAGATGTTGAAAAAATTAATGCGTTAGGCGGATAATATAAGTTTTTATTACATTTAAGCGATTTGATTTTTCAATCGAATCGCTTTTTTTTTGTAATTTTTTATATTTGTTTTATATTTTTTGTTTTAAATAATTTTTACAAATTGTATTATAAACTAACTATTTTTTGATGATTGTTAAATCATATATATATTTTTTTATTTCGTTATTTTTACTATTTACTAATCTGATTTTTCCACAAGACGATAAATCAAAATCCTTAACCGAAAAACCCACTAAAATAGTCGAATATGTTACTGACGAAACAGGGACTTTAACGTCCTCAGAAATTAATTCTTTATCTCAAAAACTACGTGAATTTGACAAACAGACATCTACTCAAATTGTTGTTTATATGATTTCAAGTCTTGGTGGAGAATCACTTGAAGATGTTTCACATACTATTGCAGAAAAAAATAAAATAGGAAGGAAAGGAAAGGATAATGGTGTATTACTCTTCATAGCAAAAAATGACAGGAAGATGAGAATTGAAGTAGGTTATGGATTGGAAGGAGTTTTAACGGATGCAATTTCTTCACAAATAATTAGGAATGAAATTGCTCCATCATTTAAAAAAAATAATTTTTATGAAGGAATTAATAAAGGAATCGATGCAATAATATCGGTTACAAAAGGTGAATATACCGCAGACAAGAATTCAGATGATTTTACCGCCATATCTTGCCTTGGAATACCTATTTTTGTTCTTATGATTTTCGGTATTATATTTTTCTCTATTTTTATCTCTATTATAAGAAATATATTTGGATTGGGAAGAAAAGTTTATTCAGGAGGAAGTAAAAGCGGTTGGTCAAACTGGGGGGGAGGTGGATTTTTCGGTGGTGGGGGTTCATCTTTTGGCGGCGGCGGTTTTTCCGGTGGTGGTGGCTCTTTTGGTGGTGGTGGTGCAAGCGGAAGTTGGTAAAAAATTTTTATTTTTAATTTTTAATTTCAATTTTTATGGCAATTAATTACGTAAAAAAATTCCTGTCAAATGAAGATCTGAATGAATTAAAAAATGAAATATCTAAAATTGAATCCCAAACTTCGGGAGAAATTAGATTGTGCCTTAAACTGAAAAAACAGTTTAGTGAAAGAAATTTATCCCATAAAGAAATCGCATTGAGTGAATTTTATAAATTGGAAATAAATAAAACTGTTGATAAAACGGGAGTTCTTGTTTTCGTCCTTTTTAAAGATAAAATTTTTGAGATTATTGCAGATGAAGGTATAAATTCAAAAATCAATCAGGACAAATGGGATTTGATTACATTTCAAATGAAAACGGAATTTTCTAATGGAAATTTTAAACAAGGACTTCTAAAATGTCTTAATGAAATCGGAAAAGTATTAATAAAAGAATTTCCTATTAAAAAAGACGATAAAAACGAACTTCCTGACGAAATAGTAACAGGATAAAACTTAATTCGTATAATTTTAATTGAATAAAGTTTTCTTAAAAATATTATTAATTTCCCTTCTACCAACATTTGCCTTTACACAAGATTTTCAAATTGATTCAACAAAAGTTTCCGACACACTTAAAGTTATTATAGATACAAGCAAACAAGTGCAATCTGATATCGATGAAGTTATAAATTATCATTCAGAAGATTCAGTGGTATTCGATATAAAAGAAAAGAAAATGTATCTTTATAACAATTCAGAACTTACTTATAAAGACCTTAAATTGAATTCCGGAATAATTGTTTTCGAACAGGAATCACAAACGCTCGATGCAATGGGACTTCCTGATTCTACAAATGCCACAGGTTATATTCAACTTCCTCTAATGTATCAAGGAAACGAAAAATATGAAGGAACGATGCTTTCGTATAATTTCCAAACACAACAAGGAAGCATTTCGATGGGTTATTCGGATGCGGATGTTGGATATTATTTCGGAGAGAGGATTAAAAAAGTAACATCTGAAGTTTTTTTTATTAAAAATGGATTGTACACAACTTCAACAGAAAGAATTGACCCCGAATATCATTTCTTTTCTCCAAAAATGAAAGTAATACCTAAAGATAAAGTTCTTGCACAATCTGTTTTTTTGTATGTAGAAGGTGTCCCTGTTTTTTGGATTCCTTTCGTTATTCTTCCAAATAAACACGGAAGGTCTTCAGGTCTAATTGTACCAACTTATGGAAATGATGGAACTTATGGAGCATATTTTGCAAACTTTGGTTATTTTTGGGCAACTAATGATTATATGGACTTCACATTTAAAGGTAGTGCTTTTACAAAGGGAAGATTTGATATTTCCACAAGATTCAGATATGCACTTAAATATAAATACACAGGTAGCTTCGAAGCAGGATACTCAAGAATAAGAACAGGTGAAAAAAAGGATATAGATAAATTCTCCTCTGACCAATGGGTAATAAATTTGATTCATAATCATAAAATAAATCCTACAACTACACTTGATGGAAATTTATCTTTTGTAAGTGGAAAAAGCTACTATGATAATTCCACAAATCAATTATCCGATTTATTAAGACAAAATGCAATTTCTAATTTAACTCTTTCTAAATATTGGGAAGAAACACCTTATTCATTTTCTATTAATTATTACAGAGACCAAAATTTACAAAATGGAGATATTCTCGAAAGACTTCCTTCTTTTAGCTTTTCAAGAAGTGAATCTTTTCCATTCAGGTCTGATAATAATACTTCGGAAAAACTTAAATTTTATGAATATTTTTCTTACTCATATTCAGGAAATTTTCAAAACTTAAGAACAAAAAGGACCTTAAAAAACATAGCTGGATTAGATAGCACTTATAGCGATTCTAGACTTGGTGCTTTGCATAATATTAATTTGAATTTTTCACCTCAATTTGAATTCTTTAATATAAGACCGTATTTTAATTATACAGAAATTTGGTATAATAAATACATTACACAGGAATTTAACCCAGCTTCAAATACGGTTGTTACACACGACAATAAAGGTTTTAAAGCTATAAGATATTTTCAAACAGGAATATCTTTTAACACAAAATTTATTGGTATTGTAAACCCTAAAATATTTAAAATCACAGGAATAAGACATATAATAACCCCTTCTATTACATACCAATATATGCCGGATTTTTCGAGTGATAAATGGGGATATTATGGAACTTATAGGGATACAAGTGGAAATACATATAAATATTCATATTTCGCAAAAGAAATTTTCGGTGGGGCACCTATGGGAGAAAGTCAATCCCTTGTTTTTTCAGTTGGAAATATATTCGAAATGAAAACCAAAGAAAATGATACAACAGAAAATAAATTCCAGTTGTTCAATTTCAATCTATCTACATTATATAACTTTGCAGCAGATTCACTTAAATGGTCAGAATTACGTTCCGATTTCAGAACGCAGATAGGAAACATCTTAAATATTGGCGGAGGAGCAACATTTAATTTTTATGAATTCGATAATAATAAAAACACACGTATAAATCGATACCTGCTTAGCACTCAAGGAAAATTTGCAGATATAACAAGTTTTAATATAAATCTCTCTACTTCTTTTGGTTTCAATTTAACCAATAGTAAAGAAACTCTAAGAAGTGAAACGAAAGAACCCATTGATTCTCTTACAAGGTTAAAATTAGAAAAAGAAAAAAGAGAAAATGAAAAAAAAGAAGTTTATGATGTAAAATACAATATACCAATTTCAGGAAGCTTGAATTACAATTATTCATTAGATAAACATAATCCAAATAACGTTTATAAAACATCTAACATAAGCGGAAACCTTGCATTCAGTCTTTCAGATAAATGGAAATTTACATTTGCTACGAGTTATGACATTTTTACGAAACAAATTTCTGCCCCGTATATAACAATATACAGAGATTTGAAATCTTGGGAAATAAATTTTAATTGGTATCCCATTGGAGTATATAGAGGATTTTTCTTTGAACTGAGAATTAAAGCTCCTTCTCTTAAGGATATCAGAATAGAAAAACAGACTAATACAAGAGGAGTTTATCAAACATTCTAATTTTAGATTTTAAATATTAAATAAAAAAACAAATGTGATTAGTAATTAGTGATTAGTGAATTATTTAATCATCTACTTGTTATTTGTAATTTATTATTTAAATCCTCACTGCTGCTGTGAGCTTAATAATGTAAATTAATTAATTTATTTATATGGAATATAAAAAATATTCAGGTGCGGGTAATACTTTTTTAATGGTAAATAATCTCGATGATTCGATAAAAAATCATAAAGATGTTGTTATCAAACTTATTGGAGAAAAAGGAAATGAAAAATTTGACGGAGTAATTTTCATAGAAAACTCCGAAATAGCAGATTTTCGTATGAATTATTTTAATAAAGATGGAACAGGAAATGCTCTTTGCGGAAATGGATTGAGATGCACCGCACGTTATATTATTGACAGTGAATTTTCTAAAAAGGAAGTACTAACACTTGAGGCAGTTTCAAGAATTTATAAATGTGAGTTTTTGGAAGATGAACAAATTTCTGTTTTCTTTCCACCCCCAAACTTGCTCAGACTAAATTTCAATCTCAAAGTTCATTTTTCTGAATGGTGGCAACAATTAAGAGTGCATTATGCTGAAGTTGGTTCACCGCACATTATAGTATTTATAAAAGATATCAAAGAACCAATCGTAAAACATCTTGATGAAGTTAATGTGATTGACTGGGGAAGAAATATAAGAATGCATAAAGATTTAATGCCTGAAGGAGCGAATGTAAATTTTGTCGAATTATTATCATACGAAAGGAGTGAGCTTGCAATTAGAAGTTATGAGCGTGGTGTGGAGGGTGAGACCCTCGCTTGTGGTACAGGTGCATTATCTACGGGATTAATAGCTTATTCGGTTTTCGATATTATTCCACCAATAAAAATTTTAACAAAATCAGGTGAATATCTTACTGTTGATTTTCAGGTAGAAAATGAAATAATAAAAAATCTATCACTTGCAGGAAAAGCTACAATAATTAAGAGTCCATAGAAAATATTCTTTTTTAACCTAAAATATTTGGACATAAAAAATGCTTGTATCTTTTTTAAGAAACAAGCATTTAGAAAATAAATTATTGGTAATAGAAGTTTACTTAATTAAAACCATTTTTTTAGTATCGCTAAAATCTCCTGCAATCAATTTATAAAAATAAATTCCGCTTGGATATTTTGTTCCATCAAATGCTGCGTTATATTCCCCTGCTTTTACAACTCCATTTATGTATGAATCGATTTCTTTACCAACTGCATCATAAAATTTTAATGCAACATTACATTCTTTCGGAATAGAGAATTTTATATTCGTAATTGGATTAAATGGATTCGGATAATTTTGTGATAAGCTAAAATGCTTCACAATTTCATTATTATTAGAAACATTGGTTAAAATCCCACTTTTTGCAGTTTGAAGCACAAAATTATACAATCCAAAATCACCCGATACAGTTGTATTATTAAAATATACAAATACTCCAATTTCTAAATTTGCTTCGTTCCAACTTGCATCTACAGTTGTCGTAATCGATTTTGTTTTAACTGTATTATTCGCCCATGTACCAGTTGAAAAAGTTTCCCCTGTAGCACCGTTTATCATTGTTCTCACAACATATTTGTGAATATAATTCGTCCCACCAGGACAGTCACTATTTCCAGTTTGAGGATAAACCAAATTACTTTCAGTCAAAACAAAACTAATTTTTGTAGAAGTATCAATCTGACGCAATGAAGTTGCTGTAGCATCTATTGTCAATTGTCTCGTTGAAGGATTCCAGCTTTTTGTAAAAGATAGTGTTATGGGAGGTGGGAAATTCACACTTTGTGCATTCACTTGTCCTGACCAGGAAGTTCTTTGTATGGGTCCCGTTCTTCTTCCAACAACTCCTCCTGGATATGAAACAGATGAATAATTTAGTATTGAGATTATTGAATTTCCGTTGAAGTTAATCCACGGGTCAGAACCACCTCCATGATAACCAAGAACTAATGTGTTTGGTTTATTAAATAATATTGTATTAATTATAGTATGGCCACAAGGACACCATTGACACCATGTTCCCGTCCAGTATTCCATTAAAACATTATTTGTTTGAGCATTGTTTAAACTAAAACTCAATAAAAATAAAAAGATAATAAATATTTTTTTCATATCGTTTTTTTAAAATTAATAAATTTTTAAAAGTTATATAATTTTATTTTAATTGTAAATACTTAAATATAAAAATGTTTTTCGCAAAACAAAATAAGAAAACTATTACAATCAAAAAGCCTATTATTTTAATTAATAATAGGCTTTGAACAAAAATAATATAAACAACTATTTAGTTAACAACATCTTTTTTGTAGAGCTAAATTCATCAGAAACTAAGCGATAAAAATACACACCGCTTGCAAGTTTTGAGCCATCAAAAGTGTAAATATAGTTTCCTGCATTCTGTGTTCCATCGAATAAAGTTTCTATTAATTGACCATTAATATTATAAATCTTTAGAGAAATATTAGATGTTTTTGGAACAGAATATGTAATAGTTGTTAAAGGATTAAACGGATTTGGGTAGTTTTGATTTAATGCAAACGATGTTGGAATTTCACTACCAAACTGATTAATAGCAGTAATTACCGAACTCATAGCAATTGAAAATCTACCCCATTGGCTTGCACCTGAAGGTACGAAATCGCTTGTAGTAGCAGGTGCAGTGGCTAAAGCTGAACCAGACCTGTCAAATATTGTATATGGATATGTCGAACCTCCGTTTGTTGAAACCTGAACTTGCAATCTTTCTGTATATCCTGAGTATACTGCATGAGCCCAGTTGAATAGTAATGAATCTGTTAAATCAATATTATTATAGACTTTGGATTTTAAATAATCCAGATGTCCAACGTTCGAATAACTATAGCAATTTACTCTTGTGCATTTAGAACCACTAAACAAAGGACCACTTACACCGCTATATTGTTCCCACGTAAGAGAGCCGGCATTTGGATTAACAACAGTCCATCCAGCAGGTGGGAAACCACCCTCGAATATTTCGTAATTAAATCCTGCATTTATTCCAAAAGCTGGACTTCCAGAAATTGTTTCACCTTTTGTGGTTACGAATGATGGAAGAGGTTCCGGTTTACTGCTGATATTACTATTTACAGGATTTGTTCTATCAGTAAGCAATTGATAATTTCTTCCTTTTGCAGCATTCAAAATTTCCTTTGTTGCATCGTTTTGAACAAATGCAGCTGTATAATATATCGTATCGGTTGCACTTGCCATTGGTGTTAGTTTATATCTGAATTCATAATTATAAGTTCCAGGTGTAGTTGGGATAGTTGTCCCATCTATAGAAGGATATGCAAATCTGAATACATCTTTAAAATCAGTCTCTCCGTTAGAGCCGGGAGGAGAAGAATAAGTTATTCTTCTTGAAATAGACTCAACTCTCAATTTATAACTACCAGTTGGTAATGGTGAAATAATTGTAAGCGTTATATTAGACTTAATCGAATCTCCAGCTATTTTTGTATCGACAACATTAAGAGAAAGAGGTGAACCTTTTGATAACCTCGCATTATAAGGGTTCAATAAGTTAGATAATGTTGTGTATCCACTAACCTGCACGTGAACACCATCGACAATCAAAGTCGGAACAGCACTCACCGCATAATAAGTAGATGTTCTTGTTTGTATTTGAGATGTATTTGCCAGATACATTGGGTCATTACCCGGTGATGGCCACCAAACGTGATATTTTATTGGAACAATGGTATCGAATCTTGCAGAAATAAAAGCATCTAAAGAAGGATTTTGCGAAGCACAAGGAGAACAGGTTGAAGAGGTAAAAGCTTCAAAAACTACATTTCTTCTTGCACCAGGCATATATAGAGTATATTGTCTTAATGTATCATTCGATTTATTTTGGTCTGATGCCCAAGTTGAATAAGTCACAATATTCATCGGGGTATTCGGTGTTACGGTAAGAGAATCCATATTTACATTAACACTCGAGCCACTTGCAATCGAGGAAACTGGTTTAGTACTTGTGTAAGAGCCAACATTTAAAACTACATTAAATCCACTTGCAGTTGTTGTCCCTACGTTTATTACCGACACAATAGGTAATATTTTAAAATTCGATGTTCCATTTGTCGAATAATTCGAATCTCTTGGAATATTTATCGAGGCAATTGCAACATCATTATTATATTGTGTGCCGAGAATAAAGTTATCCACGTAAACATTATTACCATATCCGTTAGTCAGAATAAATTGAACCGCAATATTATTAATAACTTGCGGTGAAGGGCCTTGCGAGGGCATAAATGAATATATCAAAACGCAAAGCGGAAGTAAGAGCGAAAAAAGAAAGATTTTTTTCATAGCTTATAGTTTAATTTTAATAAAGTTGTTTTTAAATATTTTGTTTTTTTCTTTTTGTTCTCCATTATAAAAATTATTATTACTTTATTTTAAATAATTATAAAATCAAAAATTTAAAAAATCTGCTTTTTCCCAAATACTATTAAATAAAGATTTACAAGCTAAAGCTAATCCATGATGTTCGATAAAAAGCAGTGTTATTCCATTACCTTCGGGTGAACTCTGTTGTAAAGGTAAAATTACTCTTCTTTCATCAAAAACCATCATTTTTATTGGTAAAGTTTTAACCACTCTTACCTGATTTCCTGATTTCGATAAAGCTTTCAAACAATTCATTAACCACGATTGGCTTTTGAGTTCATCTTCTTCGTAAATATTTCTACTAATCGACCCTTTTTTTAAAAGCTTCACCTCTTCCTTTATTTGTTCATTAAGTCTTTTTGTTGTATCGCATACATAAGGACCTTTATTGAAAGTCAGCATTTCTTTTTTTGTTTCTCTTACACACATCAAATACTTTTTCTGAATCTGCTCTTTATCTTTCATAATTTCAATGAAATCCAAAGGACTGACCACATCTTTACTCTTTTCGAAAATCGGATTTAAAACTTTAATTAACTCGTCTTTTAGCTTTTTTCTTTTATCATATTCACCCTGACACTCTTCTCTATATTTATCAAAAACTCTTTGAAAAGCAAGTTTGGGCTCTACTGCTTCGTAATATTTTATTTTGCCTACAGACCTAACAGTACAAATTCCTCTTACTACCATTTTCTGTAGAACTTCATATATTTTCGTCCGAGTAATATCAACTAAATTCTGAAGTTCCGAAGTTGTAAAGCATTTCTTTGTCAATAAAATCATATAGACTTTTGTTTCACGTTCAGTCAATCCAAAGTCTATAAATTTCTGATACTGCTTTTTAATATCCGATGTCATAAATTCTTTATATATTATAATTATACCCCCATATTGGGGATACAATTATATAAATATTGTTTTATTAATTATAATTTTCAAGTCATATATTGATTTATGAAAATTAAAATTATGTTAAAATAAAAATGCTTACTCTTTAATGTAAGAGTAAGCATTTATTATTTACAGTTAAAATTCTTATTTTGTTACTATCATTTTCTTAACATCAGAATAATCTCCAGCTGTTATCCTATAAAAATAAATTCCGCTCGGAATATTATTTTTAGAAAATTGTATTTCATAATTTCCAGCTTTTTGATATTGATTAATGAGCACTGCAACTTCTTTTCCAAGCACATCATAAACTTTTAAAGTAACAAAACTATTATTTGCTATTTGATATTTGATATTCGTCGAGGGATTAAAAGGATTAGGATAATTTTGATATAATTTAAATTCTTTTACGGTTTCATTTCCGTTCGATACAACAGTTGGTAACGTAACTGTAAATCTAAAATTTCCAGAAGGTGCTGGCAAAGGTTTTGTAATCGTTTTACTGTTATTGGATGTAGCAGAAATATAGTAATATATTTTTGCACCAAGAGGTTGTTGTGGAATATAAGCTCTGAATGTATCAGCAGTGGCAGTCATAGTCAATTGTGAAAAACCTGATGTGGTATCGGTCGTCCAATAAACTTTTGCATTAGCAATCCCGCTTTTATTTTTTATATATGCTTTAACTTCGTAAGATGGCATTAGTGTAGTAGCTGTTCTGATAGCGGAATGTGAAATCAAAATCGGATTTATAGCCCCAATCTCTTTGTTAATACAATGAATCGCACCGCTAAGGGAAATAATGGAACGGCAATTTATTCCAACAACCCTGTAACCTGGACAAGCTTGTCTGTAAATCCTTAATGCAGTAGTATCCAAAGCAAAGCCATAAATCGGAACCATTATAGTTTTATTAACGAAAGTCGAATTTGTATATGTTAAGTAATCGGAATTAGGTGGATATTGATTATTTTCATCTGGTGGCATTGGAATTCTAACAACTTTGTATGGTTTTCCAAAACAAGTTTGGAAATTATTCAAAATATATTGCAAATTTGCTTCTATTTGGGGACCATCTGAAACACCTGTCGGATATTGACCTACAAGCAAAGTTTCTTCATCGAGTAGTTTCATATGCATATCGATATGATGAATTCCGTCATAAGGAAGGGTTTCCATTTTTATATATCGCCTAATACCATTATATTTTTTAATTATTGTGTCAATTTGAGCTTCAGTTTTTGTAGGATTTTCATTTAAAATAAGTTTAGAGGAAAAACCTGTTCCATGACCATCAGTCATAAAATTCCCACCTGTTGCAATAAAATCATTAGGACTTGTAATTGCCTGATAAATAGGAACACCTAAGAATGTTGCAATATAAGTAGGAACCTGGTCATCCTGCGGTCTTGCGGGACGATTGTATTTCCAATCGATAATTTTTAAGCTATCGATATTGCTTGTATATGCAGTCCACGGACCATAATCACGGCTCCATATAGAATTATAAGGGGCAATAATAAATCTTAAATTAATTAAAGGAACACCATAATTCGTCAATTGTGTTTTTACGCTATTTGAGTCAGAACAAACAATAAATACCAAACATTCATCTTGGGCATAATCAACCATTTGTGCAAGTATTTGCGGATAAGAAGTCCAGGTAATCATCATCGCTTGAAGCTCTTCCCATTCGGCAATAGTTCTTACGGGTGTAGGAGGAGGAGTAACTTCATCTGTAAAATATTGTTGATAAATAAAATTATAAAATAGCTTTTCCTCTTCAGGTGTTAAACCTTTTGGCAGCACTTGGTCAAAAGAAACCTTATAAAAAGAAAATAAAAAGAAAAATAATAAAACTAATTTTTTCATAAAGTTTTTATAGATTTAAAAATTGATTTTTTTTATTTAAATAATTAGAAACGTAATCAGTTACTGCATCATCTATTTCTGTAATATTTTTTGTATATCCTGCATTTCGTAATTTAGATATATCAGCTTGAGTAAAATTTTGGTATTTATCTACAAGAATTTCAGGCATATCGAAATATTCGATGTTCTCTTTTAAACCGAGAGCTTTAAAAATTGGTTTAACAAATGAATTAAATGAATTTGCTTTTCCTGTCCCAATATTATAAATACCATTTACAATTTTATTTTCACCAAAAAAGATTGTCATCTCAACGGCGTCTTTTACATAAATAAAATCTCTTTTTTGTTCGCCGTCGGGAATGCTTACATCTGTTGATTTAAACAAACGTGATTTTCCAGTATTTTTTATCTGCTCAAAGCATTTATTTACAACACTTCTCATTTCCTTCTTGTGGTATTCATTCGGACCGTAAACATTAAAATATTTTAATCCCGCAACTTTATCCAGATAACCATTATTTTTAATCCATAAGTCGAATAAATGTTTTGAATAGCCATATCCATTTAAAGGTCTTAACAGTTCAAGATTTTCTTCATCATCTGAGTAACCATTACTTCCATCTCCATAGGTTGCTGCAGAAGAAGCATAAACAAATCTAATATTATTTTCTAAAGCATTTCCACACAAGAATTTACTGAACTCGTAGTTATTATGAAGTAAATAATTAAAGTCAAGCATTGTAGTCGAACTGCAAGCACCAAGATGATATATAACATCAACTTTATTATTTTTTAAGAAACCATCTTGAACCATCGAGCCGAAGTATTCTCTGTCGAATACATCAATAAATCTAAGTGGGATTAAATTTTTGAATTTTTCATTCTCTCCGAAGTGGTCAACAACTATAATATCGCTCCTTCCGAGTTGATTTAATCTCCAGATTAAGGCACTTCCGATAAACCCAGAACCACCAGTTACAACAATCATAAATAATAAATGTTAAATTAAAAAATTAATAAAAAGAATTTTTGTATAAATAAATAATTATTTTTTATTATCTGTTATTTGTATCATAGTATTATCAATTTTTCCAGTCAAGATGTCATTAATAATTTTCAAATTTTCCTTTTGCGAATACCAATGAATTTTTTTATATGCTATCTCAAATGAAGCCCATTCGAATTCAGTATGCTCATTCGACAAAATAACATTTTCATCTTCCACAAAAACTGCAAAAACTGGTATCAAATAGATTTTATCGTTATGAGGAGTATAGAATTGATTCATTTTAGGTGCAACATAACATTTTATTGGTATCAAACCCGTTTCTTCTTTGACCTCTCGCAAAGCAGTTTCATAAGCTTTTTCATTTTCTTCAAATCTACCTGTAATAATTTGCCAAATTCCCGGATATGGCTCTTTGGTTTCGCTTCTTTTTAAAAGTAAATATTTTATTCCAAAATCGGAATTTCTATAAACATAACACTCTATGTATTTTGATAATATCTCTGGCAAAAAATATAAAATTAAAATTTGTTATTCTTTAATGCGCTTCAAACCAACTTCTTCCCTCTCCTATTTCAACTTCAATTGGAACATTTAATTTAATTGCATTTTTCATATTTCTAATTACACATTTTTTTACTTCTTCAAGTTCACTTTTTTTAACTTCAAAAACAAGCTCATCGTGAACCTGTAATAGCATTTTCGATTCATACTGGTTTTTAATAAAATCATCGAAAATATTTATCATAGCAATTTTTATCATATCTGCTGCAGTTCCTTGAATAGGCATATTAATCGCTGCTCTTTCATCTTCAGCTCTTACGGTCGGATTTTGATTATTAATTTGTGATAAATATCTTCTTCTTCCCATAATAGTCTCTACATATCCATTTTGTCTTGCAAACTTTTTCGTTCTTTCCATATATTCCTTAACTTTAGGATATTCTCTAAAATATCTATCTATAATTTCTTTTGCTTCCGAATTTCGTATTTCAAGTCTGTTCGCTAAACCAAAAGCTCCTATCCCATAAATAATTCCAAAATTCACTTCTTTTGCTTTTCTTCGCATTCCGAGAGTTACATCCTTTTTATTTTCGATACCAAAAACTCTCATTGCTGTTTCGGTGTGTATATCTCTTCCCTTTTTAAATGCATTTATAAAATTTTCGTCTTCAGAAAAGTGTGCCATAATTCTTAACTCTACTTGAGAATAATCTGCAGACATAATCAAAAATGTATTATCACGTGGAACAAATGCTTTCCTAATACTTCTACCTACATCAGAACGAATTGGAATATTTTGAAGATTCGGATTATTACTCGATAATCTACCTGTTGATGTTAAAATTTGATTAAAAGAAGTGTGTACTCTACCAGTTCGCTGATTAATTGAATTTAAAAGTCCGTCGATGTAGGTTGATTTTAACTTAGTTAACATTCTGAAATCAAGCAATATTTGAGCTATTTCCGATTGGGACCTCAATTCTTCTAAAACACTTACATCAGTGGAAAAACCAGTTTTCGTTTTTTTTGTTGGAACAAGCTTTAACTTCTTAAATAATATTCTCGAAAGTTGCTGAGTAGAATTAATATTAAACTCTTCACCTGCAATTTTATAAATTTTATCTTCACATTGTTTAATTATTTCAATTATTTCTTGATTTAGTATTTTTAAAATCTTTCCATCAATTTTTACACCTTCGAATTCCATTTCGGCAAGTACTTTAATAAGTGGAAATTCAATATCAGTACATAGTTTATATAGATTTATCTTTTGTAATTCATATTTTAATCTATGAAAAAGTTGTAAAGAAATATCTGCATCCTCTGAAGCATATTCACTTATCAAAGGAATTTCAACTTCTGCCATAGAAATTTGGTCTTTTCCTTTTCCAATTAATGTCTCGATATGAATTGGAGTATAATTTAAGTATCGCTCCGATGTTGAATTCATATTGTGTAAATCGCCGGCTCCAGGAGATAGGACATAAGAAGCAACCATAGAGTCGAAAAATATATTTTGCATTTCTATTCCATAATTTTTCATTACCAAATAATCATATTTTAAATTATGTCCAACTTTCCTGATTTTTTTATTTTCTAAAATCCGTTTTAGTTGCTCTATAGCAAATTCTATTTCTACACCAATTTTATCTTCTTTAACTTTTTTATCATCACTGAATAAATCACCGGTATCATTTTTCTTAGGCTTGTATTCCCCGTATAAAGGAACATAAAATGCTTCTTTTTCCTGATACGAAAAAGACATACCAACTAATTTATCTGAAAATACATTTAGCCCAGTAGTTTCAGTATCGAATGAAATTAATTCTTGTTCAGATAATTTTTTAATTAATCTAAGATACTCGTTATTATTTTTGATAGTATAATACTTATGTTTAACATCTTTTATGGTCAACAATTTAATTTTTTCTTCAGGAATATTGACTTTAACGCCTTCAATTTTTGCTCCTTTTATAGTTATTTTAATATCGTCTGATGTTTCCTCCTGTTCTAACTCTTCAGGAATTAAAGTTTCTTCTTCCCTTGTAATCACTTCGGGAATTGGTTCACTTTTTACAGAAGAAAATTTTCTTATAAATGATTTAAAATCTAACTCTTCAAGAAGTCCAATTAATTCCTGTAATTTGATTTCTTTCCTGTTTAACTGATGAAAATTGATTTTTAAAGGAACGTCGGTTTTAATCGTTACAAGATGTTTTGAAAGAAAAGCATCTTTTTTATAAGTTAAAAGATTTTCCTTTAATTTCGGTTTAGATACTTTTTCGATATTCTGATAAATATTCTCTATTGAACCGAATTCCTGAATTAAAGCAGTTGCAGTCTTCTCCCCCACTCCCTTTACCCCGGGAATGTTATCCGACGCATCACCCATTAAACCGAGTACATCTATCACTTTATCGGGAGTTACACCGAATTTATTTTTAACACCTTCAAATCCTACAATTTCAAATTCGGAATATTTTCCTGCCGAAATATTTCTCGATGGTTTATATAAAAATGTTTTATCCGAAACAAGCTGCATAAAATCTTTGTCAGGTGTTACCATATAACTTGTTACATTTTCTTTTTCGGCCTGTTTAACTAAAGTTCCAATAACATCATCAGCTTCATAACCATCAAGTTCTATAAGAGGTATATTCATTGCTTTTACAACTTCTTTCACTTTACCGATTTGCCAGGGCATATCGGTAGGAATTTCCTGTCTTTGGGCTTTATATTGCGGAAATTCTTTGTGCCTGAAAGTAGGGGCTTCGGTATCGAAACAAACAGCAATATGGTCGGGCTTTTCATCATCGAGGATTTTCATAAGTGAATTCAGAAACCCGTAAACTGCAGACGTATTTTTCCCCTCCTTATTCGTAAGTGGGCGTGAAATCATTGCAAAGTAGGCGCGGTATATAGTCGCCATTGCATCTATTAAAAACAGCTTTTCTGACATATTTTTCTTGTTTCTAAACCTTAAAAAAAATAAAATCTATTGAATATTACAATATAAAAATTTAAATACCTTAATAAAGATAGCGTTCCATTTAGTGTGTAAATTTCAAATTGCTATTTGTTGGAACAG
>CAYNTK010000015.1:0-36118 GCA_964400285.1 uncultured Ignavibacteriaceae bacterium | reverse complement strand
GGCTCTGTTCCAACAAATAGCAATTTGAAATTTACACACTAAATGGAACGCTATCGAAGTATTATTGTGAAAATTTTAGAATTGACAAAAATAAACAAGTATATTATAATACGGGAAAGATTATACTAAAATACCCTCTGAAGAAGTTTATGCCACCACTTTTAGTATATTCAAAAATAAAAACAAGCATATTTTATTTTTTAGAATTTCGAAGATAATATAAACTTAAAAGGACAAAGGTTTAAATTTATTTACTTACAAATTGCATTAATAATTAATATTGAAATTCGGGCAGACGGGATATTTGAGTTGTGATTTTAATGGGGACGGTTCGGTAGATGGAATGGATGTGTTGATAATAGTGCAGAATTTTGGATTGACGAAGGTGGTGCCGATTTTAGATAATGAAAATCGGATAAATAGGGGTGAGAAGAAAGGGAAAGGAGAGATGGAGGAAGTGAAAAAGGAGTAAAATAAGAAATAGAATAAATTTATAACATTGATAATTATAAATACTTAATTGATTTTTTTTGATTTAACAAAAATCAAAAATATTACAAATGTAATAAAAATTTATGACAACAAAACAGAAAATGAAGAAATAAATCGATAAATTCCCTGATGAAGTAGCAGAAAAAGTTTATAAAATAATTACAGAAATTAACAAAACAATAAGAAAAAAGATTTATATATTCGGTGGTTAATTAGATAAAGTTAAAATAAGAAAATGTCTTTTGAATAAAATACTTATTATTGGAAATATTTTAATTTATACAATTGATAAAGGATTAAAAATAGATTAAGTAAAAAAATTGTATTTTAAAGTAAAAAAATAAAGTTTGGAGGGAATATGAGAAAGTGTATAATTTTATTTACTGCATTATTAATAACCACATATACAAACATACTTAAAGGACAATGGCAACCTGATTTAAGATTGACGTATGATACCGCAAGTTCTTTTACCACTTATAATAATGCGTGGTGTATTGCATCATACGGTGTTACTGTTCATGCAGTATGGAACGATTATCGTGATGGAAATCTTGAAATTTATTATAAGCGTTCACTAAATAATGGTTTCAACTGGGGTAGCGATGTGCGATTAACTAATAATTCGGCAGTATCAATGTCACCATCAGTAGCTACCTCAAGCAGTTGTGTATATATAGTATGGCAGGATAATAGAGATGGCAATAATGAAGTATATTTTAAATACTCGACGGATGGAGGAACAACGTGGTCTTCCGATACAAGACTGACTAATAATTCATTAGATTCAGGAGAGCCTTCAATATCAGTATCAGAGACGACATTGCATATTGTATGGAAGGAAAACCGCGATGGAAATTACGAAGTATATTACAAGCATTCGACAGATGGAGGAATAAGTTGGGGAGCGGATACAAGATTAACAAATAATACATACAGTTCGGAGTGGGCATCTATTTCATCATTTGGTTCAAACGTACATATTGCGTGGCGAGAAGACAGAGATGGGAACTGGGAAATATATTATAAACGTTCAACAGACGGAGGAACGAGCTGGGGAGCAGATACACGTTTAACAAATGATGTAGCTGCTTCACACTGCCCTTCAATATCAGCATCCAATACACTTATAAATGTGGTATGGTATGATAATCGAGACGGTAATGATGAAATATATTACAAACGCTCAACAAACAATGGAAGTAATTGGGGAACTGACGTAAGATTAACGAATAATTCAGGTTATTCTCAATGTCCCTCAGTATCATCGACATCAACATCAGTTAATGTTGTTTGGCAAGATAATCGAGATGGTAATGATGAAATTTATTATAAAAATTCATCAGATGGTGGTGCGAATTGGGGAACCGATATAAGACTTACAAACAATCCATTAAATTCGAGAAATCCATCTATTTATATGTTTGGGACTATATTACATGTAATTTGGTATGATAATCGAGATGGTAACAACGAGATATATTACAAAGGGAATTCAGTATTATTTAAAGCAAATTTAAATAATGTTTACAGAGAAAATGACGGTAGGACACAAACATACAATATTACATTAAGTGATAGTTTATGCACAGGGCAAATTGATTCGGTTTTCTGGTATATAAACGATTCTCTTGTTGGGCGAGGGCATCTAATGACCTACCCCTACAAACAAGGAATAACATTAGTAAAGTTAAAAATTAAGAATAATTATGGTGCTTCAGATTCAACAACAGCGACTGTATCGAGGATTGCATATAAACGATATACAAACGGTCAGATACTTGCAGGTTTGAGTTTAATTGGTGATAGCATTATATATGCGGTATCAACAGGAGATGCTTTATACAGATTAAATTATGATTTAAGTACATATTATACTTTAACACAAGGTGCAAATGTTACATCGTCATGTTCGATCGGATATGATACGACGGTATTTTTTGCAACAACAGATAACAATTTATATGGATATAATAAATACGGGGGACCATTGTGGTCGGCTATACCTCTTGGAGGTTCGGCAATGGCTACACCAGTAGTGGATTCAACATCTAATAGATTGTATATTGGGGTATCGAATAATAATTTTCAGGCGTTTAATAAAGTTGCAGGAAATTATGCATGGAGTCAGTTTTTAAATGCACCAATAAAAAATTCTGCAGTAGTAAGTTCAAATAGAAAACTTGTAGTAGCATCAGCAATCGGAACAGTATATGGATTTAATTTAAACAATCCAACACCTAATCCACCTTCGTGGGTATTAAATTTAAACGATTCAATACTTGTGTCTCCTGCAATAGATACATCAGGATACTTCTATTTTGGTTCTCGGAGTGGAAAGGTTTACAAAATTTCTCTTACAGGGACTACAAATATCGGGATAGTATGGCAGACTCCCCTTTCATCAGCTATAACCTCATCCCCTACAATAGATGCAAATGGAAATGTTTATATAGGAACATCGGACGGGAAATTTTATTCATTGAATAAAAATGGCGTAATAAGGTGGTATTTCCAGACACCAGCACAGATAAAATCTACAGCAGCAATTACAACATATCAGAGAATTTATTTTGGAAATGACGCAGGTGAAATATATGGATTAGATACAAATAAGAATGTAAGGTTTTATTATATAGATAGTGCAAAAGTCAGTTGTGCAATGCTACATCATAATGGGACATTATATTTCGGAAATGAAGCTGGGAGAATAATTGCAATTTATGATTCAACAGGAGGGACAAGAGGACCTGTGAAACCTTTTTGGGGAACGTTTCAAAATAATATTAGAAGAACAGGAAACCAGAGTGATGGCGGACAATCAATTGGAGTTCAGAAAATAGCTGAAAAAATTCCTGATGGATTTGAGTTAAATCAGAATTATCCAAATCCGTTTAATCCTACAACAAACATAAAATATCAAATAGCAAATAGCAGTTTTGTTACTTTGAAAATATATGATATACTTGGTAGATTAGTGGAGACTTTAGTAAATGAAAAGCAAAGTGTGGGTGTGTATAGTGTAGATTTCGATGGAACGAATTTAGGGAGTGGAGTATATTTTTATAAGATAATTGCGGGAGAGTTTGTAGAGGTGAGAAAAATGATGCTTATAAAATAGAGTTTAATAAAAAATATCTTTTAAAATGGGCTCTACAAGGAGCCTATTTTTATTTATTATTGTATTTAAAAATAAATAGTTTTTTACGATTTTGAGGTTAAAGAAAATTATTGATAAAAATACTTGTCACCAATTAAGCCAAAATTTACGTTAAGAGGAAATGAGCCGACTTTAAAAGAAGGGAAGCAATTTACCGATAGAGAAGAATTTCTTGAAGCATTTTATAAAGCTTACGAATCAAAGGTTAAGGAAGAACATAAGATATTAGTTTATTATGGAATTGGGGGGATAGGAAAAACATCATTAAGGAAAGAACTTTCCAGAAGAATCGAAGAAGAGAAATTAAATTCGGTATGGACAGCAATAGATTTAGATACTCCAACATACAGGGAACAGGAGACAGCATTATTTGTTTTAAGAAATTTATTAAATGAAAAGTATAAGATAAATTTTCCTTCCTTCGATATTGCATATACAGTATATTGGCAAAAAACACATCCACAAACGCCACTAACAAAGGAAAATTTTCCATTGCTAACAGGAGTAAATGTAGTTGCGGGAATTTTAAGGGTAGTTGGTGAGATGCCATATATAGGGTTTGTTCCAAAATTGACGAAGGCATTTATGACAGGACAAAATGTATTTAGGGAATGGTGGAAGAAGCGAGGTGAGAAGGAGCTTGCAAGCTTACCAAATTTTGAACCAAAAGAAATATCGGAAAGGATGCCAATGTTTTGGGCAAGTGACTTAAAAGATTATTTAGAGCAAAAAAATAAAAAGGCGGTATTATTTTTAGATACCTATGAAGCACTGTGGGAAAATGTATCAGCATCTGGGGGATTTTTTATGCGTGATGAATGGATAAGAGAGCTTGTAAGTCACCTTCCCGAAGTATTATGGGTGATATGTGGGAGAGAGAAATTAAGGTGGGAAGAGCAGGACAAGGACTGGAGAGATTTTATCGAGCAGCATTTATTAGGCAGATTATCAGATATCGATTCAAAATATTTTCTTAAGACATGTGGAGTCGAGAAAGAAGATGTTCAGGAAGTAATAGTAAAAGCAAGTAAGGGAGTTCCACATTTTTTAGATTTGGCAGTAGATACTTATTACGAAATTAACAATAAATACAATAGAGAGCCAGAGACAAAAGATTTTGCAAAAACCCAACAAGATGTATTGGAGAGATTTTTAAGATATTTAGATAAAACAGAAATTTTAACACTGAAAGTATTATCAGCTGCGAGATTTTGGGATTCGGAAATATTTGAAACACTTGTAGAAGATTTTAAGACGGGTTATCCAATTATGAATATGAATGAATTATTCAGATTTTCATTTATATCAGAAGGAATAAATCCCGACACATGGATAATGCATGATTTGATGAGGGAAAGCTTGCAATCGAAACAATCAGAAGATATTTTAATAAAAGTACATAAAAGATTATTTGATTACTATAATAATAAGTTAAAGGGTATAGATTTTAAAAACATATCACAAACCGATAAGTTATCACTTTTAGAAGCATATTACCATGGAAAGATTTGCTTAAATGCAAAAGAATTAATCGAGTGGTTCAATGAAATTAGTAAGATATTTGATAAAGCTGCGGAATGGAAAACAATTATGCCACTTTATGAAGATTTAATAAATCATATCGAAAAAACAAATGGTGAAATGCGAATAGAGCTTGCAAATTTACAAATAAGTCTTGCCAGATTATATGAATTTTTCGACAAATTTTCCGAAGGGAAGGAATTATTAAATAATGCACTCAAAATTAGAAAAGAGATATTTGGTGAAAAACATCAAGATGTAGCAAGGGTATTAAATAATTTCGCGGTATTATACGGCAAGCAAGGGAAGTACAATGAAGCAGAACCACTTTTAAAGCAAGCACTCGAAATGAACACATTAATACTTGGAGACAACCATATAGACCTTGCAAATACGATGACAAATCTTGCAATATTGTATTTGTATTCAGGGAAATATGAAGATGCGGAACAGCTATATAAAAGAGCACTTGAAATTAGGGAAAATAATTTAGGGAAAGAGCATATAGATGTCGGAAGCGCATTAAGTAATTTAGCAACTTTATATTTAACAGAAGGGAATTATGCACTTGCCGAGACATTTTTTGTTAAAGCATTAGAAAATTTTCAAAAAAATTTTGGTGAAGAGCATCCAATGACTGCTTCAGTATATTATAATATATCAAATTTATATTTAAAACAGGGGAAATATTTTCAAGCAGAGCCAATATGCAGAAAAATTATGAAAATATATGAGAAAGTATTTGGGAAAGAGAATAATGATTACGCAGATGCGGAAAACAATCTTGCAATTTTATATTATCAACTGAAAAGGTATAAAGAATCTTTACCACTTTTCGAAAATGCGTTAAAAATAAAAAAGCAAATTTTAGGGAATGAACATCCAGAGATAGCAAGACTATTAAAGGAATTATCAAATAATTACAGAGATATTGGGAAATTTAACCAAGCAGAGCAACTATATAAGAAATCGTTAGAAATTTATGAAAAAATTTCAGGGAAAAATCATATAGATGTTGCCGATACAATGAATAATCTTGGACAATTATATAGTATAATGGAAAGATTCGAGGAAGCGGAAAAACACTTTAAGGAATCACTTGAGATATATAATAAAATTGTTACATTAGAACATCCTGATGCAGCAAAAGTATTGAATAATCTTGGTGTATTATACGGGAAAGAGAATAAAAATGAGGAATCGCTAAAGCTATTATATCGAGCATTAGAAATATACAAAGAAAAACTGGGAGAAAACCATCCTGATTATGCGAATGTATTATGCAACATAGCAATAGTAAATTATTATAAAAATGATTTTATCAAATCGGAGGAGTTACACAAAGAATCATTGAAAATCAGATTAAAATTTTTTGGTGAAAAGCATCCCGATGTGGCATCATCTTATAATAATATTGCTTTGATTTACGCAAGGGAAGGGAAATATAAAGAAGCGGAGGAAATATATAAGAAAATAATTGAAGTATATCAAGATGCATTTGGAGATTTACATTTGAGTTTGGCAGATTCAACATTAAACTATGCAGAACTCTGTAAAGAAAAAGGAGAAAAAGATAAGGCAATGGATTTATACGGAAAAGCACTGAAGATATATGAAGAAATATTAGAGAATAACCATCCAACAATAAAAATGGTAAAAGAAACCATCACAAATCTATAAATTATTAGTTCACAAAGAATAAGAAAAAAGGAAACGGGGTCGTGGGGGACCCCGTTTGTGGGAGATTGCAGGTTTCAACCTCTCTCGGCAGATGAAAGGTCGAAATGCAATGCATTAAGTGACAATTATAAATGTTATTCCGATAAAATCTAAATGTTAAAATGCAAAATGTTAAAATAAAAGAGTATTTTTTTAATTATGAATTAAAAATTGTTAATTCTGTATTCTATTTTTAAACTTACAATTCCTCTCCAAGGTTTCATATAGTTTATACACTTTTGATATTTTTAAATCAGAATAATTAAAATTTATAAAAAAAACTCATTATTTAACAAATAACGTATTCCCATAAAAGAATAAATAAATAATATATAGCAAAGAGTTAATCCATTTGTCTTCTCAAAAAACCTGGTGTATTTATGAATTTTTTTTCGATATCGATATCAATATCGAAGTCTAAATCGTCCAGAGTTTTTTCTTTCTTCTTAGGAGTTTCCTCGCTTAAATCTTCGTTAATATTTATTTCAGCTTCTCTTCTTTTATATGCAGGGGCATCGAGTTTTCTGTATCCGTTTTGGTCATATGGTAATTCGGTAATAACAGTTTTATATTTTTTAGTAAAAGCTTCGGTTTCATCTTTTTTTACAGCTTCTGTGGCTTTTTGAAAACCAGTTGCAATTACGGTTACCATAATTTCATCTTTCATATCTTTGTCATCGACTATTCCAAGAATATACTTAGCATCTTCACCTGATTTTCCTTGAATAATCTGATTAATTCTTCCGATTTCGGACATTTTAATAGAGCCGTTGCTGGAGATATTAACCAGAACACATTTAGAGCCCGTGATGTCGATATCGTCAAGCAATGGATTTGAGAGAGCATCGAGTGCGGCTTTTTCAGCTCTATTTTCACCTTCGGCTATACCAGTTCCAATCATAGCATCGCCCATATCTTTCATAATAGTTCGGACATCTGCGAAGTCAACATTGATTTCCCCTGTTTTTGTAATAATCTGAGAAATACCTCTTGTGGCATTATATAGTACTTTATTTGCAAGTTCAAATGCTTGTCGTTTATCAGTTTCTGCATTAATCAGTTCAAAAATTCTTTGGTTAGGAATAACAATCAAGCTATCGACTTCTTCTTTAAGTCTTTCAAGACCTTGATTAGCTAATTCCATTCTTGGTTTTCCTTCGAATTCAAACGGTTTTGTAACGATAGCAACAACGAGTGCATTTTGACTTTTTGCAATATGAGCAATTTCCGGTGCACCACCCGTTCCCGTTCCACCACCCATACCTGCAGTGACAAAGACCATATCACTACCAGCGAGAGCTTTTTCAATAGCATCTCGAGATTCTTCCACTGCTTTCATACCGATTTCATCTTTCATACCTGTACCAAGTCCTTTAGTAATATTTTTGCCAATTTGGATTTTAACATTGGCTTTACTGATTTCGAGTGCTTGTGCATCAGTATTGACAGCAATAAATTCGACACCCTCAATACCTTTATTAACCATAGAGTTTACGATATTACCACCGCCACCTCCGACGCCTACTACTCTTATTTTCGCACCGTCGAGACTATCAGGAATTAATTGAATTGGCATTGTTTGACCCTTTCTATTTAATTAGTTATTTATTTAATAAAATTTTTTTAAATTCTTTTTTTTATAATTCGTCGAACCATTTTTTAATTTTTAAAATAAAATCTTTTGGAGTAAGTTTTTTCTTTGATTTAGCTTTATCATAAGTATTCATATGATTAATAGCATCCATAGTTTTTACTCTATGTAATATCAAACCAACACCAGTTGCAAAGATTGGGCTTTCGACTTCTTTAATCAGACCACCGGACAAACCTGTGGGGATGCCCAAGTTAACTTCAGTTCCAAGGATTTCTTCTGCAAGTTCTTTAGTTCCTTTAATTAACGAGCCACCACCAGTAATAACAACACCAGCGTGAAGTTCATTATGAATTTGAGAATTTTTGATTTCGATAGCAGATAATTCGAAAATATCTTGCATTCTTGCTTGAATTATTCTTGCAAGAATACTTTTTCTTGTTTTCTTAGGAACTTTTCCTTTAATAGATTCGACTAAAATTTCATCATCACTTAAGATTTCGGATAATGTAGCATACCCATATTCCCTTTTAATTCTTTCCGCTTCTTTATCAGAAATACCAAGAGCTTCTACGATATCATTTGTAACCAAACTACCAGCAATACCGATACCTGCAGTATATTTTAAGACACCTTTTTTAAAGACGGCAATATCAGTTGTTCCACCTCCTATATCGAGCATAGCAACTCCGACTTTTTTTTCTGTTTCATCGAGAACGGAATAAGAAGATGCAATGGGTTCAAGTACAATATCATCGAGGTCGATATCGCAACTCATTACACATTTAGTTAAATCATCAATCGAAGAAACAAGCCCAGTGATAATATTCACTTTTGCTTCAAGTCTGACTCCAAACATACCCACAGGATTTTCATATATTCCATCTTTACCATCAATAATATATTCTTGAGGAATAACATCAATAATTCTCGAATCACTTGACATTCTAATTTGTTTTGCTTGGTCGAGAAGGCGTTGCATATCTTCTTCCGTGATTACCCTATCGGGATTATTAATACCAATAATGCTCGATGACTGAATACATCTTATATGATGACCAGCAATACCAACCGAAGCGGATTTAATTTTTACACCTGAATTTAATTCAGCATCGGCCAAAGCGGCTTTAATGGAATCAATAGTTTTACTTGGATTAACGACAATTCCTCTATGAAGCCCTTCGGAAGGGGCTTTTCCGATACCGATAATATCAATATTATTATTATCTTTTGGACGAGCAACAATAACACAAATTTTAGTTGTGCCAACGTCAAGACCGACAATTACATCGGATTCACTGCTTTTAACTTTTTTTGATTTTGCCATAGTTTAAACTTTTTGTTTATTCTGAATTAATTTATTTTTATTATTACTTGGTTATCGAATCTCATATCAACATAATTAAGCTTTTTTTCTTTCAGCATAATAAATGGTTTTTCTAAAAAATTTTTTAAGACAATAAGTTTATTTATTAAAACTTTTTGATAAGACGTTTCCGAAATATTTTTAGAATCATTACGTGGAAAATATACTGGAATCGAATTATCGTTTGTAAAAAGAATAATTTTTCCTGAATCAGCAATATTTATTTCCGAAATTTGGTTAAATAAAAATTTACTTTTTATAAGAGCATTCATTGCAATAAAGACAGCAGTTTTTAAGTCATTTAAGTAATATTTATCTTCAATCTGTTGAGACGATATCTGCTTAATCCCTGTAATCACAGGTAAGTCGTATAATTTCTCATAATTTTTAAAAGGAAACATTTCACACTCTTCATCAATCAAATTCAATTGGTTTCCAAGATTAACTATAGCAAGTGGTCTTTTTTCAATTACATCAATCACAAGCTCATTTGGTGGATTTTTGCTTACAGAAACTTTTTTAATTTCGGGATGTTTAGAAATCCTATCTTGAATAAATACAAGATTTAATTCATCAATATTAATAATACTATCCTGCTTAATATTTGCTGCATTTAAGATTTCTTCTTTAGTAAGAGTAAAATTTCCTTGCACTATGATTTTATCGAAGTAAATATTAGTTCTCCATCTATTAGCATAAATAATTACCACAGCTATTAAGACGATAATAATAAAAAGGAATAATATTATTTTTCTTTTACTCAATTATTTTGATTACTTAATTTAATTATATATTGATTGCATAAATTTGTAATATCACCAGCGCCTTGAAATATTATTGTATCATTTTCCTTTACAATATCATTAAGTTTTTTTAGAACATCTTCAAAGTTGATTATATAAAAAACTTTTTCCCCAAATTTTTGATTTAGCTCATCATAAATCAATTTTGAACTCACACCTTCTATTTTATCTTCACGAGCGGGATATAAATCGGTTAAAATTATTATATCATTATTTTTAAGAGCGTTTGCAAAATCTTTATAAAAATCTCTTGTTCTTGTATAAGTGTGAGGTTGAAAAACAGTAATTATTCTCGATTTAGCAATTTTTTTAATAGCATCGAAAGAATATTCTATTTCAGTAGGATGGTGAGCATAGTCATCATACACAGAAATTTCTTTATTATATTTTAATTCCAGACGTCTATTCACACCGTAAAAACTTTTCAATTTATTTATAATACAATCTTTTTCAATTCCGAGTAATTCACCTACAATAAAAGTAGCCGAAGCATTTAAAACATTGTGTTTTCCGGGAACACTTAATTCAATAATGTTATTATTTATTTCGAATTTGATGTCTAAATCTTTACCCTTATTTTCAATAATTGTATAATTATTTTTCTTACCAAATCCATAAGTATAGCAGTTTTTATTTTTTAATGAATTTATTACGTTTAGAATATTTTTATCATCTCCAAATCCAACAATTTTAAGATTTTCTTTTCCACCCGTGAGAAATTTTATGAAAGTATCTTTCAAGTCATCAATATTTTTATAAATATCCGTATGGTCTAAGTCTATATTCGTTACGACTGCAATATCTGGTTTCAAGGTTAAAAAGCTTCTATCATATTCATCGGCTTCAACGACAGCATATTTTCCTCTTCCAATTCTCGAATTTCCATCTTCAAGGAAATTGACGTTTCCCCCAACAAAAACTGTCGGGTCAAAGCCACAATCAATTAAGACTTTTGCAATCATAGCGGTAGTGCTTGTTTTGCCGTGAGTTCCGCTGACTGCGATTAAAAATTTATCATTTACAATTTCACCGAGCATTTCTGCTCTTTTTATAGTTTTTATTCCAAGACTTCTTGCGTAATCCAATTCAGGATTATCATCTTTAATAGCCGATGAGTACACGACAAGGTCGGTATTTACAGATAAATTGCTTTCTTTGTGACCTTCAAATATTTTCAATCCTTTCAGCTTTAGCTGCATAGTTATATCACTTATAGAAATATCACTACCGGAAATTTCAAATCCTTCTTTAAACAGATATTCGGCAATTCCGCTCATACCGATGCCACCAATTCCAATGAAATGAATTTTTTTAATATCTTTTAATATTTTAATATACTCTTTAGTCATTAACTCTACTCGAAATCATTTTAGATACATTTTTGAATTCTTGAATTAACTTTTTTTCATCCCAGAATTCGCTAAGTCGAATTCTTAAAAATCTTTTTCTTCCAGCTAATTTTAAGCGAACTCTTCTTACATTACTTTTTCGATTACTTCCGTGTTTCTTCTCTCTCGAAAATTTAATAAAAAGAATATCCGAAAATAGTATTTCTCTTTGTCCAAACCTATTTTTTATAATAAATTTATCATCTTCGAAAATTATTTCTTTTGCTCTGATGGCATTTTTAATCAGCACAAAGAATGTATAAAGAATAAAAATTAAGCTAATATAGATAATTGGGTCACGATATAAATCCGAAAACTGTCTTGCGAAAAATGTACCGTTAATAACAATGTAAAAAATAAGAAAGAGAAGATAAATTATTGCAGACTTGTAGTAGAAATCGAGCTTGTATTTAAAGACTTTCCCTTCCATAATTTTTTAATTTAAAGTTAATTGATAAATTAATTTAGCAATTTTGCTTGCGGAATCAGGGTCAGAAAATTTCGAAATATTATCACCAAGTATTTTCAAAGTTTCATTATTATTAATAGTATTTTTTATAACGTCAATTAAATTAGATTCTAATTCGTTTTGTTTAATCATAATGCAAGCTTGATTACTTTCAAGTGTCTTTGCATTTTTTTCTTGATGATTATCCGTAGAAGAAGGGAAAGGAACGAGTATAGCAGGCATACTTAAGAAAGCTAACTCCATAATACTACTTATCCCAGAACGACAGATAACCAAATCAGAAGCAGAATAAGCATATTTCATATTATCAATAAATTCAAAAACTTTTATTTTATCTTCGAATGGTTCAGAAATTTTTTTAAGCTCAAGAAAACTTGATTTTCCAGTTTGCCAAATCAGATTAATATTTTCCTTATAAATTATATCCAGATTATTTTTTATAGCATCATTAATGCCTTTTGCTCCCTGACTCCCACCAAATGCAAATAAAGTTTTATTACCGTTATTTAATCCAAAATAATCCAAAGCTACATCTTTATTAATTTTCGTTAACGAATATCTTATTGGATAAGATATTTTGATAATATTATCTTTTCTTTTAAGAAAATTTTTAGTTTCATCGAAACTTACGATAACTTTTGTAGCTTTGTTTGCAAAAAATCTCGTAACCTTACCGGGAAAAGAATTTCCTTCTTGAATAACGGTTGGAATATTTTTTTTAATAGCAGCATAAACCATTGGAGCACTTGCAAAGCCACCCGTTCCGACAACTGCATTCGGCTTAAAATTATTTAATATTTTTTTGCAATTATTCAAAGCTTTGTAAAATTTTAGTGGTAATTTAATTACACCGGAAAAATTTCTAATATTAAAACCGATAATATCAATAGTTTCTAATTTATAATTATTTGCGGGAACAATTTTTTCTTCAATTCTACCTTTTGCACCGACAAATAAAATATTTACGTTTTCAAAATTTTTTTTAAGTTCATCAGCAACAGCAATTGCCGGAAATATATGCCCACCTGTACCACCACCTGTAAATATTATCTTCATTCCTTGTTATAATTTGATTCATATAAAATATTTTTAGATTCATCATGTTCGTCAAGAACATTAACATTTTCATTTCTATACGAAGAAATATTTAATAATATCCCAATGGCAATAGAATTAAAAATCAGAGCCGTTCCTCCATAACTTATAAATGGAATTGGAACCCCCGTTGTTGGAATAATTCCGCACGCGACAGACATATTAACGACAGCATAAGCAGTTATAATAGTGGTTATTCCAAAAGCAACGTATTTTCCATATTCATCAGGTATTATTTTTGCAACTTTATAACCACGGATTAGAAGGAGTGAAAATAAAAATACCACTGCAATAGTTCCAATAAAACCATACTCTTCGCCAATTACAGAAAAAATAAAATCACCATGAGCTTCTGGGAGGAAAAATTCTTTTTGTAAAGAGTTTCCCCCACCAACACCGAAAATACCACCATTACCAAGTCCAATTATTGCCTGACCTAATTGGTGCTGTGCAGTGCCACTTGACGTAAAATCTGCATAGCTTTCAATTCTACTTCTTATATAAGATTTTGTAAGTATAAAAAATATAGCAGCAGGTAATAAAGATAAACCAGTTATTAAGATATGTTTAAACCTTACTTGTGAAATTAGGAGTAAAAGAATCGACGAACCAAATATAATGAGTGAAGTCGAAAAATTGGGTTGTGCTGCGACTAAAACACTTACTAATAAAATCGTTATAATTAAAGGTAAATATCCACTATATAAATTTGTCAGATTATTTTTTTTCTTTACTAATAAATTCGATATAAAGAGAATTAATGTATATTTTGCTAAATCCGATGGTTGAAAGCTTAACGGACCAATATTTAACCATCTGTTTACATTTTTTATCGAAACACCGATTACAAATACTAATATCAGGAAAATTATCGAAATTAATATCAACCATTTGCTGTATCTTTGATAATACTTATAATCAATTTTGGCAAAGATGAAAATTAGAACAAGTGCAATTAGAACTTTCACAAGGTGAAGCTTAAACATATAATTTGCATCTTTGAATTTGTAAATCGAATAATCCGAACTTGCACTATATACGATACCGATACTGAACATCAGTAATAGCAATACAGGTATTAAAATCCAAATATCTATTCTATATCCACCTATTTTCATTTTTTTGGATTTAATTTATTTACAAATTTTTTAAATTCATTACCTCTGTGTTCGAAATTATCAAACATATCAAAGCTTTTATAAGCTGGAGAAAATAAAACAACATCACCTTTACTCGAAGCTTTAAATGCCGAAAGAACCGCTTCTTCCAAAGTTTTTGATAATTCGACATTTACAAATTTAGAGAAATAATCATAAATTGCTTTACTGCTTTGCCCTATTGCAATAATTTTTTTTACTCTACTTCTAATAAATTCTTTAACAATATCAAATTTATTATCACCTTTTTTGCCTCCCATAATGAGAATAATATTTTTATCAAAACTTTCGAGTGCAACATAAAGTGAATCAAAATTGGTTGCTTTAGAATCATTAAAAAATCTTACACCATCGAGTTCTCTAACAGGTTCAATTCTATGTTCGACACCTATAAAATCAATTAAGGTTTTCTTAATAATTTCGTTTGAGATAGAAAATCTTTTTGCAGCCGAAATTGCTGCAAGTGAATTGCAGAGATTATGTTTACCCCTAATAGTAATGTCTTCGGGATTCATAATTACATCGCGTTTTTCTTTTACCTTATCGAAATAAATAATCTGGTTATTATCAACAAAACAACCGGAATTCAATTCTTCATTTTCAAGATTTTTATTAATACTAAAAGCAAACGCATTACCTTTGAAATTATTTTTTTGTTCGTTGATTTCAGCATCATCATAATTATAAATAATTACATCACTTCCAGTTTGATTCAAATTTATTTTCAATTTCGCTTTCATATAATTTTCCATCGAGCCGTGCCAGTCAATATGATCGGGAGTGAAATTAAGGAACATAGAAATAGCAGGTTTGAAACTTTCAATACTTTCGAGTTGAAAGCTACTGACTTCAAGAACAACTACTGAATCTTTTTTTACATCTTCAACAACTTCCGAAAAAGCCAGACCAACATTTCCGCATACTTTTGTGTCTATACCTGAATTTTTAAAAATCTCACCAGTTAAAACTGTTGTTGTAGTTTTCCCATTAGTTCCAGTAATAGCAATAATTGGACAATTACAAAACCAATAAGCGATTTCAATTTCGCTTAAAACTTTCTTGTTCATTTTCAAAGCTTTAACAATTACATCGCTATTCATTGGAATTCCAGGGCTTTTAACAAAAATGTCGTAATCGTAAATTTTATCGGAATGATTACCGATTTCAAACGGAATATCTAATTCTATTAAAGTTTTTTCATCGAAATACATTAGCTTATCAATAGCAGAGCTATCGGACAAAAATACTTCGGCACCATTTTTCTTCAACAGTTTTGCTACGCCAATGCCACTTCTTCCGGCACCAAGAATTACATAAGAAAATTTATTTAAATCTGTTTTTTTCAATTACTTTATCTAATTTTAAATGTTGCTAAAGTCATAATAGCAAGTAATACAGCGATGATATAAAATCTAACAACAATTTTAGGTTCAGGAATACCTTTCATTTCAAAATGATGGTGAAGCGGAGCCATTTTGAAAATTCTTCTACCTTCGCCGTATTTCTTTTTAGTATATTTAAAATAATATCTCTGTAAAATAACAGAGAGAGTTTCAGCAAAAAATATTCCCCCGAGCAGTGGAAGTAAGAATTCTTTTTTTACGAGGATACAAAGAGTTCCGACAGCACCCCCGAGAGCAAGAGAGCCCGTATCACCCATAAACACCTGTGCAGGATAAGAATTATACCAGAGGAAACCGAGAGCTGCACCAGCTAAAGCTGCACAATACACAATCAGTTCACCATTACCTCTCAAATAAATAATATTTAGATACTTTGCAGTTTCAATATTTCCAGAGACATAAGCAATAATTCCGATAGCAAATACAACAATACCAACAGTACCTGTTGCAAGACCATCAAGCCCATCGGTTAAGTTAACTGCATTTGAAGTAGCTGTTATGATAAATATAATTATAGGAATATAAAATAATGCGAAATCGAATTCATAATTTTTCAAAAATGGAATTGTAGTAATTGTATTAATACCTTCGAAGTGAGGATGGAAATAGATTACCAGCCCAACAATTATTCCTACTGTTACCTGACCAAGTAATTTATATTTAGCGAGTAGACCTTTTTTTAACTTTTTGACAACTTTAAGATAATCATCAAGAAATCCAACAAAACCAAGAGCAATAGTAACAAAAAGGATTAAAATGATATAAATATTTTTTAAATCACCCCAAAGAAAGACAGGAATTAAAACAGAGAATAAAATAATAAGACCTCCCATAGTTGGAGTTCCAACTTTTGACCAATGGAATTCAGGACCGTCTTCCTTTTTTGCTTCTCCAATCTGCTTTTTCTTTAAAATTTTAATAATTATTGGACCGATGAAAAAACTAAAAATTAAAGCCATAATAGCGGAGATAGCAGAACGAAAAGTTAAAAACCTGAAAACATCGAACCCTGGTGGATTCCAGAGGTAATTAATATATTCAGCTAAGTAGTATAACACAATAAATTAGTAAATAAAATTTATAATTAAGTTTTTTAATTTATATAAAAATTTAAAATATCATCCAAAATATCTTCAAGTTTCATACCCCTCGAACCTTTTAAATAAACTACATCGTCTCTTTTTATTTGTTTTTTTAAAAAGTTGGATAAATCTTTTTTATTTAAAAAATGATGATTGTTTTTTAATCCCTTCGCACCATTGAAAATATTTTTCGATTCGTTACCGTATGTATATAGATATTCAAAATTCATTTTCTTTATCAGTTTTCCAATTTCGTAATGTTCTTTTTTACTACTTTTACCAAGTTCAAGCATATCTGCAAGGACAAGATGAATATTATTTTTTGTTTTGTATTCTTTTAAAGTTTCGAGTCCGAGTTTAACAGAATCGGGATTGCTATTATACGCATCGTTTATAATTAATAAATACTTTCTTTTTATTACCTCCATACGTTTGGAGCTTACCTGAACATAATTTTCAAAAGTTTCTTTTATTTTTGCTAAACTTATTCCAAAATAAATTCCAACTGCGGCTGCGGCTATTGCACTATAAATAGAATGTTTTCCAAATGTATTTATTTTAGTTTTTATCATATCTTTTTTATACTTCAATTCAATAACAGGGCAGAAATCATTTGTAAATTCTAAAAATTTTGCTCGAACATCAGTATTATGATTAAAAGAATAAGTAAAACAATTTTTTGGTTTAACCTTTTCATAATATTTTTTCGAATAGAGGTCATCGAAATTAATAAAGCAAAATCCTTTATCATTCTTATTTAATAAGAAATCAAAAAGCGAAAATTCTTCTTTTGCAACACCATCAAGATTTTTAAAAAATTCCAGATGTTCTCTTCCGATATTTGTAACCAGACCATAATTCGGGTTTCCAATTTCGCATAAATATTTTATTTCTCCAAAGTGATTGCTTCCTGCCTCAAGCACACATAAATTATGAGAACTATCAAGATTCAGTACAGACAATGGTAATCCAATATGATTGTTTAAATTACCTTCATTTTTAAGGACGTTATATTGTTTTGCGAGCACCGATGCAATTAAATCTTTTGTAGTTGTTTTTCCGTTACTACCACCAACGAATAAAATTGGATGTTTAAATTTGTTTATTTGTATTTTTGCAAGCTCTCCGAGTGATTTTATGGTATCTTTTACTACGATAAATACATTTTCTTTAAATTTATTTTTATTTTTATTATACCAACTTTCATTGACAATAGCTGCAGCAGCACCTTTTTTGAAGACTTCTTCTAAGAAATTGTGCCCATCTGTATTTTCTCCTCTTATTGCAATAAACAGATTACTTCTGCCGATTTTTCTGGAATCAATAGATGTATTAAGAAAATTTTTTAAACGTAGATTTTGTATATTTACTACATTACATTTAAGTTTTAATATATTGTCTAAACTAATCATATATTACTTAGCTAAATAAGAATATTTTTGGACAATTTCTTTATCATCAAAGTGCGATTTAACACCTTTTATTTCCTGATAAGTTTCGTGTCCTTTTCCACAAATCAAAATAATATCACCTTGTTTAGATATTTCTATCCCTCTTTTTATCGCAATTTCCCGATTCGATTCAACTTCAAAATTGCCCTTTGTTTTAACACCTTTTAAAATTTCTTCAATTATATCCATTGGCTCTTCAAATCTCGGATTATCCGAGGTAATAATAGAGTAATCGGAAAGAGATGTAGCAATCTCACCCATTACCGGCCGTTTAGTTCTGTCTTTATTTCCACCACAGCCAAAGATTGTTATTACTCTTCCTTTACCAGAACTTTCATTTCTTATTTCGATTGCGGACTCAACAGCATTCTTCAATGAATCCGATGTATGTGAATAATCAATAACAGCATAAGCTTTATTTGGTAATTCAATTTTGTTAAATCTTCCGTTGACAGCATTAAAATTCAAAATTGCTTTTTGAATTACATCAAATTTAATTTTCAAAGCACGAGAAAGAGAAACTGCAGCGAGGATATTATAAATATTAAATCTTCCTGTTAATTGTGATTCTATTTTAAATTTCCCTTCCTTACATAACAATTCGAAGGAAACGCCTTGCATCGAGATTTTTTCATTAATGGCTTTAAAGTCAGCATCCGAATTCATTGCATAAAATATTTTTTTACCTTTTGTATTTTTTACAATCCCCACACCATAAACGTCATCGAGATTCGAAACAGCAAAATCGGATTCACCTAAAACATCGAATAATATTTTTTTTGCTTCGAAATAGTTTTGCATATTTTTATGCAAATCCAGATGTTCACTTGTAAGATTCGTGAATATTCCTGCGGAAAATTTTTGTGCATAAACCCTATGCAATACAAGAGCAATCGAGGAAACCTCCATAAAACAATATTCAATTCCCGAATCGACCATTTCTTTAAGCATCATATTAATTTCAATAGAATCGGGAGTAGTTAAACTCGATTCTTTTTTTGCTGCTCCAGTTATATAATCTATAGTTCCTATTAATCCACATTTATAGCCAGCAGTTTCAAAAATATGTTTAAGTAAATATGTGATAGTAGTTTTTCCGTTTGTTCCAGTAATACCAATTAATATTAATTTTTCGGTTGGTTTTCCATAAAAGGCGAAAGCCATCAGAGCCATAGCTTTTCTTACGTCTTCAACGCCAATGATATTAATATTTTCGGAGAATTTTTTCGATAATTCTTCAACAGAATTGGTATCTGTGATAATTGCTTTTGCTCCCGATTCAACCGATTTTACTGCATATTTATTACCATCATCTTTATAACCTTTTATCGCAAAGAAAACAAAATCATCTTTTACCTTACGAGAATCATAGGAGAGACCATTAACAGTAAAATCTTTTACAGATTTCGATACAACACCAATATTATTTAATAATTCCGAAAATTTCATAATTATAATTCATTTTTACAGAATAAAATTACTCTACTTTTATGTTGGGCTTCATTTCCCGGTTTAGGCAATTGGTCAACGACTTCTCCACTACCAACTATTTCGACGGTAAAACCTTCAGCTACCATTTTATTTATAGCTTTTCTTAAGCTCATATTTTTAACATCGGGGACTTTAAGTGATTTTGAATCACTGAAATAGATTTCTTTTACTTTTAATTTGACAATTAAGTTTTCCGAATTGGAAATTATTTCATTTGGTTTTGGGAACTGTTCACTTACAATATATCTGAATGAACTGTTTTTGTCTTTTTTAATATAATTTTCTACTTCAAATTTTATTTTTCTTTCTTTTAAAATATCAATAGCACTTTGGATTTCCATTTCAATTAATTCAGGAACGAATTTAACTTCATTATTTAAAGTTTGGATATTAGGTTGTTGTAAGTCTTTTTGAAAAGAAACATTTAGAAAATCGGTTGTATGAATATTATTACCAGCATAATTAAGGATTTTAGTTGCGATTTTTTGGAAGACAGGAGCAGCGACTTTTCCACCATAATATTCTCCAGATTTTGGGTCATCAATAACAACTGCAATAAGAATCACAGGATTTTCAACAGGGAAATATCCTATAAAGGAAGAATTATGTGATTTGTTTGAATACTCACCGCCTATTAGTCTTTGTGATGTTCCAGTTTTTCCAGCCACATTTACACCGTTAACTCGAGCATCGGTTCCAGTTCCTCTTGTAACGACACCAGCGAAAATTTGTGTTAATCTTCTTGCTGTCTGTTCACTAACGACTTGCCTTACTGCGGTTGGAAAATTTTCGAGGACAATATTTCCACTTGGTGATAATTCTTTTTTCACAATCATAGGTTTCATTAACATACCATTGTTAGCAATACAACCATAAGCCATAGAAAGCTGGAGTAAATTTACAGCGACCTGATAACCAATGGACATAAACTGAAGTGAGCCCGGTGTAAAATCGACCGGTCTTTTAAGATATCCTTTATTTTCACCTCTTAATTCGATACCCGTATAAATTCCAATTCCAAAATCTCTTGCGTATTTATAAAATTTTTCTGTTCCGAGTTTTTCGGATAATTTGGAAACGCCAACATTACTCGAGTTTTCAATTATCTGTTGAAATGACATAGAAGAAGAGCCGTGCGAATCGGTAATTTTCATTCCATAAACTGTATATGAGCCGTTATCGGTAGCTAATACCGAATTTTCGTTTAATAAATTTTCTTCGAGAATACCTGCGGCAGTAATTATTTTAAAAGTGGAGCCGGGTTCATATATATCGGATATAACAGAATTTTTCATTCCAATTGTATCTTCTGTTTTGATGGAATTAGGATTGAAAGTAGGATAAGAAGACATTGCTAAGATTTCACCTGTTTTCACGGAAATAACAACTGCTTTTCCTTTATCTGCATTAAAATATTTTACACCACTTTCAAGTTCTTCTTCGACAAATTGCTGAATATTTTTATCTATAGTTAAAATTATATTATCACCTTGAATTGGCTCTTTTTGAGTATAACTTAAATCAGGTCTTTTATTACCTTTTCCATCTTTTTGCATAATCATATAACCTTCTTTTCCTGTAAGTTCAGTATTGAATGCAAGCTCTATACCATTAACTCCTTTATTTTCCAAATTGGTAAAACCAATAATTTGCGAAGCAAGAGAACCAAAGTTGTAAAGTCTCGCTGGTTCTTTAATTATGTTCAATCCATCAATTTTTAAAGTGTCAAGTCCTTTTAATTCCTGGAGGTCTGATTTTCTTTCCAAATATACATTCGGATTATTTTTGTTCTCTAACAACTCCAAATAAGTATTTTTATCCTTTCCAAAAATTGCAGATAAAATGGAGGCGACACTATCGGGGAATTTAATACGGAAGGGGTCAGCTGAAACAGTAATTTTATATTGGTTGGTAACGAGCAAATTCATATTTCTGTCAAAAATCAGACCTCTTGGAGGAACTATTATTTCTCTTGTTTGAGACTGTTTTTTAGCAACATATATATACTTTTCGGAATCTATAATCTGAATTTGTATTAATCTTCCAGCAATGGTTAAAAAACCAAGAATAAAAATTAAGAGAAAAATATTAATTCTTCTTTTTTTGTTAATTTCCTTCTGTGGTTTATTATGAAAATAATACATTTATTTTAATTCAGATTTATTAATTATTAAACTTTCATTGTTTTTTGTTAATGTATCAGACAATTTCAATCCAAATTTTTCGAAAGCTAATACTTTAATTCTATCGAGACTGCTCAACCTTTCTATTTCAATTTGGTATGTATAGTTAAGTTGAGTAGTTTTATTAATTGCTTCTTTCAATTCATTATTTTTACTTATCAATTGATTTACAGCAATAATATTATTTATATAAAACACAATAACAGCGGAGAGAATAAACAAAAAAACAAGCAATTGAAAAATCGAAATTTTTCTTTTTGCTTTTCTATTTTTTAATTGTGAATTAGTCATTTACTTCTGCCGCTCTTAGTTTTGCACTTCTGGATTTCGGATTGGATTTTAATTCAAATCTATCCGGAACCAGAGCTTTTTTAGTTAAAATTTTTAATTTTTTTGTTTTGCTTTTCCCCTCTAAAGTATATTTTGAAACTGATGGAGTAAAAGCTAAATCTCTAAAAAAATTCTTTACAATTCTATCTTCAAGCGAATGGTACGAAACGACTACTAATCTTCCACCATTTTCGAGTAATTCGAAAGAATCACTTAATACTTTTTTTAAATCATCAAGTTCACCATTCACTTCAATTCTTATTGCTTGATATATTTTAGAAAGAAACTTATTTAAAGCGATTGATTTTATTTTATATTCGGTTTCGATTATTTCATTTAATTCAAATGTACTCGTTATCTTTTTTACTTTTCTCGATTTTAGGATTGCATCAACAAGTCTTTCTTCGTTACCAATTTCTCCGAAATCACGAAAAATTCCGATTAATTTTTCTTTACTATAATAGTTTATTATGTCTTTCGCTGTTTTACTGTTTCTTTTATCAGCTCTCATATCGAGTAAAGTATTTCTTAAATAACTGAAACCATCTTCATCAGTTAATTGGTAATTCGAAAGACCAAGATCTAAAACCAATCCCGAAATTTTGGTAATACCCATTTCATAAAGAACTTTTTTAATATCAGCAAAATTTTCATTTACAAATTTAATCTTATTCGAAACTGCCGAAAGATTTTTTTTGCTATATTCAAGTGCATTTAAATCTTTGTCGAAGCAGATTAATAATTTTAATGAATCACAGGTATCACAAATTTTTTTAGAGTAACCGCCGCCACCGGTTGTTCCATCGATTAAAAAATGCTGTTTAATTTCAGGATTTATTAAAAGTTCAATCGCTTTATTTAAAAGAACTGGGATATGAAAATCAGTATCCAAAAATTTTAATTTTGAATATCAAATTTCTTTTTAAGAATAGTTTCGGAAACCTTCTGAGCAATATCCTCATAAGTGCCGAGACGCTTTTCGTCATAGGATTTTTTCGTTTCCGGATCCCAGATTTCAATTTTATCGAGCATTCCAAGAACGATTACTTCTTTTTTTATGTGTGCAAATTCAATTAATTGTGCAGGTAAGAGAATTCTGTTATGTGAATCTATTTCACATTCATTAACAAAGAACAGGAACTCACGCATAAAGTATCTTTGCTCGGCATTAAAAACATTGTAGTTCGACAAATCAGATTTAAAAATATCCCATTCGTCGAGAGGATAGACAAGAATACATTCATCCATACCCCTTGTTAAAATGAGTTTATTGTTCGCTTCAGATTTAATATATTTGCGAAACTTTTGGGGTAACACGAGTCGTGATTTAGCGTCGAGACTACAAATTGAATGCCCTTGGAACATATGTTAAAAATTTACTTTATTTTTGCACAAAAATTGGGAGGTATTGCCACTTTCCCCCACTTTCTCCCACTTTATACAAAAATAATCATTTTTTTATTAATGTCAAATGTTTTTTTTTAGTTTTTTAATTTTTTTTTAAGATAACTGATGAGGATATTAGAATTTACAATCCATAAATAGTAAATTATAAAAAAAAAGAGGTTGACTATATGAGTCAGCCTCTTATTGTTTTTATTTCGTTTAGAGAATTCCCCCTAATTAAGGTTCCACGAAACGAAAAAAATTATAAAAATTATTTTTCAGATGTTTTTTTAGTTTTAGTTTTTCTTTTCTTTTTTTCTTTAGTTTTTTCTTCTTCAACAATTTCTTTTTCAAGTTCAACTTTTTCTTCCACTGGTTCTTCTTCATCCATCAAATGTTTATCTTTGTGAGAAACGAGTAAATCACGATATTTCTTTAAACCAGTTCCAGCAGGAATCAATTGACCAATAATAACATTTTCTTTTAAACCGTTTAACATATCGACTTTACCTTTTATAGCAGCATCAGTAAGGACTCTTGTTGTTTCCTGAAACGATGCAGCAGATAAGAAGCTATCGGTTGTTAAAGAAGTTTGAGTAATTCCAAGCATAACTGCGTCAGCAGTTGCTGGGACAGCTTCACGGGACTTAATTAAATCTTTACCTTTCTTTTTCATCGTAGCATTAATTTCCTTTACAGTTTTCTTTGGTAATTTTTCACCAACGATTACGGCATCGCTACCACCTTTATCGGTAACAACGACCATACCTTTTAATTTTTCGTTTTCTTCAGCGAAGAAGTTTTTATGAACAACATCACCTTCGAGGAAATTAGTATCGCCCGGGCTTGTAACTTTAACTTTTTGAAGCATTTGTCTAACGATAACTTCTATATGTTTATCGTTAATTTTTACACCCTGAATTCTATAGACTTCCTGAATTTCGTTCACGAGATATTCCTGAACTTCGGGTACACCTTTAATTTTCAAAATATCGACCGGGTCAAATGCACCGCCAGTAAGGGGTTCACCTGCTTTTACAATATCTCCGTCACGAACAAGGATATGTTTACCGATAGGAATTTTGTAATCAATGACTTTAGAACCATCGAGAGAGGTAAGAGTTAATTCACGGCTTCCTCTTTTGAGGTCACCAATTTTAACTTTACCATCAATTTCAGCAATTTTTGCTGGGTCGTTTGGTGAACGAGCTTCAAACAATTCAGTAACTCTTGGTAATCCACCAGTGATATCTCGAGTTTTACCCGATTCACGAGGAATTTTAACCATAGTAGTACCTGCTTTTACTTCCGTTCCATCATCAACGAGTAAATTAGCTTTTGCAGGAATTAAATATGAACTTAAGATTTTATTGTTTCGCTTTGGGTTTAAAATTTGAATTGCAGGACTTTTTGTTTTATCTTTACTTTCAATTACTGTTTTTTGGAAATGTCCTGTCTGTTCATCTTTAACGAGTTCATATTGTTTACCTTCTTCCATTTCGGAATAATGAATAATACCATCGTGTTCAGCAATAATAACGGAATTGTATGGGTCCCATTCATAAAGGACCTGGTTCTTTTTCACTTTTTCATTATTTTTCACCTTCAAATCAGAACCATAAGGTACCTGATATTTTGCAATTTGAACATTATGTTCATCAACAATATTAATTATACCGTTTCGGCTTAAAGATTTAGATGAGCTACCAACAGCACCTTTGTATTCAATCAATCTTATATTTTCAAATTTAACCTTACCATCGAATTTGGTTGGGATTTGGGATTGAGTAATAATTTTACTTGCAGTACCACCGATATGGAAAGTTCTTAGAGTGAGCTGAGTTCCAGGTTCACCAATCGATTGAGCAGCGATAATACCAACAGCTTCGCCAACTTCCACGAGTTTACCTGTAGCAAGATTTCTTCCATAACATTTAGCACAAACACCACGTTTACTTTCACAGGTTAATACAGAACGAATTTCAACTGAGGTAATCGGGCTATCGGAAATTAATTGAGCTTTTTCTTCAGTTATTTCTTCGCCTGATTTAACAAAGATTTTCTTTGTGAGAGGGTCAACTACATCATGGACAGCAACTCTTCCAAGAATTCTTTCTGATAAAGATTCTTTAATATCTTCACCTTCTTTTAAAGCTTCGGTTAATACGCCACGAATAGTACCGCAATCGGTTTCAGAAATAATGACATCATTAGCAACATCAACAAGTCTTCTGGTTAAGTAACCTGCGTCTGCAGTTTTGAGAGCTGTATCTGCAAGACCTTTACGGGCACCGTGAGTAGAGATAAAATATTCAAGAATCGATAATCCCTCTTTAAAGTTAGCAATAATTGGATTTTCGATAATTTCACCTGCCTGGCCGGTCAAAGATTTTTGAGGTTTTTGCATAAGACCTCTCATACCTGCGAGCTGAGAGACCTGCTCAGCAGAACCTCTTGCACCGGAATCAATCATCATATGTAAAGAATTAAATCCGTTTTTAGAATTTTTCAAGTTTTCCATCAGGTCATTTTTCACAGCATCACGAACGTGAGTCCAAATATCAATAACTTTATTGTATCTTTCGTTTTCGGAAATAATTCCTCTCGATTTTGACCTTTCAATAACTTCAACACGCTTATAAGCATCTTCGATTATTTTCTTTTTTGTAATGGGGACTTCAATATCATCAATATTTACCGAAAGTCCACCTTCAGTAGCATATTTATAACCAATTTCTTTTAGCTTATCAAGGAAAAGAGCAGTTTTTTGATTTCCGACTTTCTTATAAATATTTCCAATAATTCCTATTATTTTTTTCTTATTGAGAAGTTCATTGATAAATTCAATTCCTTCAGGAATAATTTGATTAAAGATTACCCTACCAGTTGTGGTTTGAACGATTTCACCATTCATTCTCACCTTTATCCTTGCGTGCATACCAACTCTTTTATTGGCATGAGCTATCAAAACTTCTTCTGGTGAAGAGAACATTTTACCTTCACCAAGGTCTCCCTTTAATTCTTTTGTAAGATAGTAACATCCGAGAATGAGTTCCTGATTTGGAACAATAATGGGATTACCATTTTGAGGAGACAAAATATTATGAGTAGAAAGCATTAAAATCGAGGCTTCGAGTTGAGCGTCTGCCGAAAGCGGGACGTGAACAGCCATCTGGTCACCATCGAAGTCAGCATTAAAAGCGATACATACAAAAGGATGAAGGGTAATAGCTTTTCCTTCAATTAATACAGGTTGAAATGCCTGAATACTAAGTCTATGCAGAGTAGGAGCACGATTTAGCAATACGGGATGGCCATCAATAACCGATTCCAAAATATCCCAAACTTCAGGAGTTCTTTTATCAATTAGTTTTTTAGCACTTTTTACAGTTTTAACATAATCCCGGTCAATAAGTCTTCGGATAACAAAAGGTTTAAAAAGCTCGAGAGCCATATCTTTGGGAATACCGCATTCGTGAAGCTTTAATTCAGGACCTACAACTATTACAGACCTTCCAGAATAATCAACTCTTTTTCCGAGCAGATTTTGTCTAAATCTACCTTGTTTACCTTTTAAAATATCCGAAAGTGATTTTAAGGCACGGTTTTCAGATTTAACAGCAGTTACTCTTCTTGAATTATCGAGTAAAGCATCAACAGCTTCCTGAAGCATTCTTTTTTCGTTTCTTAGGATAACTTCAGGAGCTTTTATATCCATTAATCTTTTCAACCTGTTATTTCTTATAATAACTCTTCTATATAAATCATTTAAATCACTCGTTGCAAATCTTCCTCCTTCTAACGGAACAAGAGGTCTTAATTCAGGTGGAATTACAGGTATAACATCTAAAACCATCCATTCAGGTTTATTTGGTTTTCCGCCTTCTTTTAGTTTGAAAGATTCGAGGACTCTTAACCTTTTAATATTTTCAGTTTTTTTAACAGCAGAGGGTTCATCAAGCAATTCAGCTCTTAACCTAAAAATTTCTTCAGTGATATTAACTCTCTTTAAAAGTTCTTTAATTGCTTTTCCACCTTGACCTACGAGAAATTTTTTCGGGTCTTCATCGTCCAGATTTTTATCTTCTTCACTTAACGTATTTAGTGCTTCAATATATTCATCTTCAGAAATCAGTTGTAATTTGCTAAACTTGGTTTTTCCTGGATTTATTACAACATAAGATTCATAATAGATAATCTTTTCTAAATCTTTCGATGATATACCAAGAACATATCCAACTTTAGAAGGTAATGACCTAAAATACCAAATATGAACAACCGGAACGCACAGGGCGATATGCCCCATCCTATCTCTTCTAACATTTTTCATATTTATTTCGACACCACATCTATCGCAAACTATACCTTTATATCTAATACCTTTATATTTACCACAATGGCATTCCCAATCTTTAACAGGACCGAATATCTTTTCGCAGAAAAGACCGTCTTTATCAGGTTTAAATGTCCTGTAGTTAATAGTTTCGGGTTTAGTCACCTCACCAAAGGAATTAGCAATAATCGAATCCGTAGATGCTAAATTAATCGTAATCTTAGATACTCGTTTTCTTTTTAGTTCTACTTTAACTGGCATAATATATTTTTAAAGTTAAAGATTAATTTTTAATTAATTTTTTATATAAATTATTATTCCATATTTATATCGAGACATAATCCTTGTAATTCTTTTAATATAACATTAAAAGCTTCAGGAACATTGGGTTCGGGCAAATTATCACCTTTAATAATAGCTTCATAAACCTTGCTTCTACCAATAACATCATCACTTTTTACCGTCAACATTTCTTGTAATACGTGGCTAGCACCATAACCTTGTAAAGCCCAGCATTCCATTTCTCCAAATCTTTGACCACCGAATTGTGCTTTACCTCCGAGAGGTTGTTGAGTAATCAAAGAATATGGACCGATAGACCTTGCGTGAATTTTATCATCAACAAGGTGAGATAATTTTAGCATATAAATATAACCGACAGTAACTTGCTGGTCGAATTTTTCACCAGTTCTACCGTCATATAAATCAGTTCTCGAATTGCTTGGTAAACCAGCTTTTTCAAGAGATTTTTGGATTTCATCAACAGAAGCACCATCAAAAATAGGAGTAGCAAATTTAACACCGAGAGTTTTTCCAACCCAACCGAGAGCTGTTTCATATAATTGGCCTAAGTTCATTCTTGAGGGAACACCGAGAGGATTTAACACAATATCAACAGGAGTGCCATCAGGCATAAAGGGCATTTCTTCAGGTGGAACAATTTTCGCAACAACGCCTTTATTGCCGTGTCTTCCAGCCATTTTATCACCAACCGATAATTTTCTTTTTTTAGCTACATAAACTTTTGCAAGTTTTACAACTCCAGTAGGTAATTCATCACCTAAAGTTACTTTAACTTTCAACCTTTTGTATTTCTCTTCAATTTCGTTGTATTTATAAGAGTAATTTTTATAAATATCGAGGATTAAAGAATTTGCTTTTTTACTGCTTGACCATTCAATTTCATAATTAAAGTCTTTGAAATCATAACCGCTATTTTCGATAAGGTTGAAAAACGTTTCGCGTTTGAAGACAACTCCACTTCGAATGATTAAGCTTCCTTTTTTATCTCTTACACCGATAGATTCTTTACCTTCGAGGAGTATTCCGAGTTTTTCCGCAAATTTATTGTTTAACTCTTTAATTTCTTTTTTTCTTTCGGCTTCTAATTTATCAATTTTTCGTTTTTCTTCTTTTTTACTTTCGGTATCTCTTGTTTTTCTCGAGAATAATTTTTTATTAACGACGATACCTTTTAATCCTGGAGGAGCTTTTAAAGAAGCGTCTTTAACATCTCCAGCTTTATCACCGAAAATTGCTCTTAATAGCTTTTCTTCTGGTGTTGGTTCAGTTTCACCTTTTGGGGTTACTTTACCGATTAAAATATCGCCTTCTTTAACTTCTGCACCAATTCTAACAATACCATTTTCATCTAAATCTTTAGTAGCTTCTTCACTGACATTAGGAATTTCTTTAGTTAATTCTTCTTCGCCTCTTTTTGTATCTCTAACTTCAAGACTAAATTCCTCAATATGAACAGAAGTAAATATATCTTTAGCAACAACTCTTTCACTAATAACAATAGCATCTTCATAATTAAATCCTCTCCAAGGCATAAATGCAACAAGGATATTTCTACCGAGTGCGAGCTCTCCGTTTTGAGTTGAAGAGCCATCAGCGAGGATGTCACCTTTTTTAATTTTTTGTCCTTCTCTAACAATAGGCCTTTGATTTATCGAAGTATCCTGATTTGTTCTTAAGAACTTAACTAATTTATATTCAACAGTTCTTTTATCTTCAAAACTTAATAAGCTTTCTTCTGAATCTTCTTTGATGTTATATTTAACTATAATTTTATCGGCAGAAACGTATTCGACAACTCCATCTGCTTCAGCGGTAATCATAGTTCTGGAATCACGAGCGACAATTTCTTCAAATCCTGTTCCAACAATTGGAGCTTCAGGTCTTAGCAATGGGACGGCTTGTCTTTGCATATTGCTACCCATAAGAGCTCTATTAGCATCGTCATGCTCAAGGAATGGGATTAGAGATGCAGCAGAACTTACAATTTGGTTTGTTGCAACATCCATATAATCGACTTCTTCACTTGCTACAATTGGAAAATCACCTTTAAATCTTGCTTTAACTTTTGGATTTACAAAGTAACCTTTACTATCAATAGGTTCATTTGCCTGAGCAATGATGTAAGCGTCCTCTTTATCTGCAGATAAGTAATCAATTTCATCTAAAACTCTGCCATTTTTAACTTTTCTGTAGGGAGTTTCAATAAAACCTAAATCATTTACTCTTGAATGAATACACAACGAAGAAATCAAACCAATATTAGGACCTTCAGGAGTTTCAATCGGACATAATCTTCCGTAATGTGTATAGTGAACATCACGAACTTCAAAACCTGCTCTTTCACGGGAAAGACCACCAGGACCTAATGCACTAATTCTTCTTTTGTGAGTCATTTCAGCTAATGGATTTGTTTGGTCCATAAACTGTGATAACTGACTTGTTCCAAAGAATGAAGCTAAAGCACTTGTAATAGGTCTTGAACTAACGAGTCTTGTAGGGGTTAAATTTTCTTCGTCGTGAATGCTCATTTTTTCTCTTATGGTTCTTGTCATACGAGATAAACCGAGAGCGAACTGTTGTGAAAGCTGTTCATTAACGGTTCTAACCCTTCTATTACCGAGGTGGTCAATATCATCAACTTCTCTTTTGCCATCAACAAGGTCTTTAATATAATTTATAATTGCTTGAATATCTTCTAAAGTTAAAATTGTTTTATGCTCATCAATTTTTAAACCAAGTTTTCTGTTAATTTTGTATCTACCAACACTTCCCAAATCATATTTCTTAGGATTAAAGAATAATTTTTCAATATAACTTTTTGCACTTTCACCTTCACTATCGGAGAATAACATATTAGCTTTCTTTTCTTTTGCGGACAATTCAACTTGAGGTTTTTCCAGTAACATTTCAGCATCTTCGTCATCACTAATGATAGTGTTAAAAATTATTTTTTCACCGTCAGTTGGATCCTTTTTTAATAAGGAAATTTTCTTAATTCTCGAGTTTAATATAGAAACAAGTAATTCATCAGTAAGATGAATACCTTCAGTGATTCCGAGGTCGTCCCCTGTTTCCTTATCAATAATACTTTCAGCTACAACTCTACCAACGTAATCCAAATAATTTTTATTATTAATCTCAACTTCTTCAACGAGGTCAAAAAGTTCAAGCATTTTAACTTTTTCGTTAAAATTTAAAGCTCTTAATAAGGTAGAGAAATAAAATTTCTTTTTTCTATCAATATAAGCATAAAGCAATTCATTAATATCCGTAGTAAATTCAACCCATGAACCTTTGTAGGGAATAACTCTTGCAGAATATAATTCTGTACCGTTAGCGTGAATAGATTCATTAAAAACAACACCTGGGGAGCGGTGTAATTGACTTACAATAACTCTTTCGGCACCGTTAATTATGAAACTACCTCTTGGAGTCATATAAGGTAAGTGTCCTAAATATACATCCTGGTCAATGCTATAATTATATTCTTTAGCAGCGGCATTGGGTTTAGTAGATAATCTCAATTTAACCTTCACTGGAACAGAATATGTTAATCCCTGTTCCTGACACTCAATTATAGAATAAGGTGGTTTTTCGATATAATACTCTATAAATTCCAGAACAGCAGTTTCACGAGAGTCTGTAATAGGGAAATTATCTTCAAATACCTTTTGCAATCCCAAAGATTTTCTTTTGCTAATAGGAACATCTTCCTGAAGGAAATCTTTATAAGATTGTAATTGAACATTTAGTAGGTCAGGTTGTTCGACTTGAATATCAGATTTCGAGAATGTTAATCTGTTATTTTTTGTGTGGACAACCTTTAACCCTAAAATTTCTCCTTTTAAATCCATTTAATTAAATTTAATGTTTGTAATCAAAGAAGGGTTTTAAAAAAACGTATATTAAAAATGTAGATTAAAGGTTTAAGAGGTGAAAAATATGATGTTAATTATCAGCCTTAAACCTTTAATCCAAACAATTTAACAATTAAAAAAATTATTTAATTTCAACTTTAGCACCAGCAGCTTCGAGTTCAGCTTTTAATTTATCAGCTTCAGCTTTAGGAATATTTTCTTTAACAGGTTTTGGTGCTCCTTCAACAAGAGCTTTTGCTTCGGTTAAGCCTAATCCTGTAGCAGTTTTAACTACTTTAATAACTTTAATTTTTTCAGGGCCAATATCCGAAAGCACAACAGTAAATTCAGTTTTTTCTTCTTCTTGTGCTGCTGCAGGAGCTGCGGCTCCACCTGCCATAACGACTGGTGCTGCAGCTGTAACACCAAATTTTTCTTCGAGAGCTTTTTTTAATTCTGAAGCTTCAAGCAATGTTAAGTTTGAAATTTTGTCTAATAATTCTTCTACTACTGACATTTTATTATTCCTTATGTTTAATTTTAAAATTTAAAAAATTAGGCAGCTTTTTTCTTAGCGACCTCTTCAATTACACTTGATAAATCTCTGATAACAGCATTTATCGCACCTACAATTCCAGAAATTGGAGAATTTAGACTCGATAAAATACCTGCAATCAATTCTTCTTTTGAGAGTAAAGATGCAAGCTCGTTTAATTTATCCGAGCCATAGAATTGATTATCAACGATAGCCACTTTATATTTCGGCTTTTCAATTTTAGTTATTGATTTTTTCAATATCTTTGCCGGTGCTACCGGGTCTTCATCGGCAAAAATAATACCGGTTGGACCCACCAAAAACCCTTTCAGGTCTTTTTCAAATGAGGCAAATTTATCAGAGCCTTTTAAAGCTCTTAAAGCCAAAGTATTTTTTACAACCTTATATTTAATTTTAGATTTGTAAAACTCTGACCTTAAATCATTAACTTCTTCTACGGTCATACCCGTAAAATCAGTTAAATACAAAGCCGAAGAACTATCCATCAATTCTTTAATTTCATCAATAATCTCATTCTTTTTAGCTTTATCCATTTTTCTCTGTTTAGTTAATTTAACATTAGAAGCAAATTAAATTGGTCTTCACAATACCAATTTTTATATAATATTGAGTGCGTAAAATCAAAATTATGCTGCAGTTTTTAAATCTGCCAAAGTTTTATCAATTTTAATACCCGGTCCCATAGTACTCGAAACTGTTAAACTTTTAATATAAGTCCCTTTAGCGGCTGCAGGTTTTAGTTTAATTATCATATTAATAAAAGCAGAAGCATTTTCCACAAGTTGCTGTTCTGAAAATGAAGCCTTCCCTATTGCAGAATGAACCGTTCCATTTTTATCAACCCTGAAATCAATTTTTCCAGCTTTAACTTCTTTAACTGCCTGACCGAGATTCGGAGTAACGGTTCCACTTTTCGGGTTTGGCATTAAACCTCTTGGCCCTAAAACTTTACCAAGTTTACCAAGTTCGCTCATAGTATCAGGAGCTGCAATAATAACATCAATATCAGTCCAACCTTCCTGAATCTTTTTTAAATAATCCTCAAAACCAACATAGTCTGCACCAGCGTCAATTGCTTCTTGTTGCTTTTCAGGTTTTGCAATAACTAAAACCTTAACAGTTTTACCTGTTCCGTGCGGAAGTGAAACGGTTCCTCTAACAACCTGATCAGCATGTTTTGGGTCGACACCCAAATTTACAGCAATATCAACAGATTCATCGAATTTTGCTTTTGCAAATTTTTTTACTAATGCTATAGCTTCAGCTATTTTATAATCTTTATTAAGTTCTAAGTTTTTCTTGATATCTTTTTGCTTTTTGGTCAATTTCATAAATAAAAAATTGAAATTTTTAATAATTATTCAACAGTAATACCCATACTTCTTGCAGTTCCAGCAATCATACTCATAGCGTGCTCTAAATCTCTTGCATTTAAATCTACCATTTTTGATTCAGCAATCTCTTTTATTTGTTTTTTAGTAACTTTACCAACTTTAGTTTTATTAGGGACACCAGAGCCTTTTTCAAGTCCAGCAGCTTTTAATAATAACACAGCAGCGGGTGGTGTTTTAGTAATAAAACTAAATGATTTATCAGAATAAACCGTAATAACAACTGGAACAATCAATCCTTTTTTATCCTGAGTTCTTGCATTAAATTGTTTACAGAATTCCATACCATTGACACCTCTTTGTCCAAGAGCCGGTCCAACAGGCGGAGCCATAGTGGCTTGCCCTCCCGGAATCTGTAGTTTGATGAAACCTACGATTTTTTTTGCCATAAATATTTTATTTATTTTTCTTTTTCAATTTGCGTAAATTCAAGTTCTATTGGGGTTTTTCTACCAAAAATACTAACCATTACTTTAACCTTCATTTTTTCAGTGTTAATTTCAAGCACATTACCATTAAAATTATTAAAAGGTCCACTAATAACTTTAACGGGATCCCCTACCGATAATTTGAAATCAATTTTTTCGCTTTGATTTTCTTCGTTTAAAATAGCTTTAATTCTTTTAACTTCCGAACCACTCAAAGGAATTGGTTCTAACCTTTTTCCCGAGACACTTTTAGCACCGACCATATTTAAAATGGAAGGAGCTCTGGAGATGAAGTTTCTAATTTTATCATCAAGATCCGCTTCAACAAGAATATAACCGGGTAAAAAGTTTTTATATTTAACTTTCTTTTTTCCACTTTTAACTTCAAAAACTTTTTCAAGTGGAATTAAAACATTTTTAATTTTATCTTCAAGACCTTCTTGTTTAATCTGGCTATCAAGATAAGTTTTAACTTTATTCTCGTGTCCCGATATAATTCTGACAGCATACCATTTATATTTCCCGGATTGTTCAGTATCGTCACCGGATTCCAAATTATCTGGCACTATAATATTTTCGTCAATATTTTTATCTTGCTCTGACATAAAATTTTAGAAAATAACTTTTAAAAACTCACTAATTCCTTTATCAACTAAATAAACAAAAATTGCAAAAATTATCATAGTAACAATTACAATAACCGTAGAATCTTTCAGTTCATTTTTTTTGGGCCACGTTACTTTTTTCATTTCCTTGTAAATATCCAGGAAAAAATTTATAATTTTTTCTTTCATAAATGGTTATCAGTTTTTAAGTCAGCACGGGTGGGAGGAATCGAACCCCCAACCGACGGTTTTGGAGACCGCTACTCTACCAATTGAGCTACACCCGTAAAAAATAAAAAAAAAGAACTTATTAAAGTTCATTTATTGAAACAAAAATGAAGGATACAAAATATTTCCGAACAGAAAATATTGTTTAAAAAATCCAAAAAAGTTTGTTTTCAACATTCTGAGCTGATGACCGGGATTGAACCGGTGACCTCTTCCTTACCAAGGAAGTGCTCTACCAACTGAGCTACATCAGCATACCTTTTTCACTCTCAACACTTGAGCGGGAGACGAGACTCGAACTCGCGACCAACAGCTTGGAAGGCTGTGACT
>CAYNTK010000014.1:0-37532 GCA_964400285.1 uncultured Ignavibacteriaceae bacterium | reverse complement strand
AGACTCTTTTTTTATAGGCTATTCTATTTACACACTTTTTTGAACGCTAATATAATTAGATTAAATAAGGCGTAGAAATTTAGAAAAAATAAGTTTAAATTACTTATCCATAAAAATGAGAATAGCTAATATGTTAAAAAATTTAAATCCTTTGATGAAAAGGACGATGGGGTTCTTTTCGATATTTTTTATAATGATTTTTTTTGTTTTGAGTTTTTATAAGACAAATGTTTATACAAAGCCATTCGAAATACAAGATGATATTAATACAAAGTATACAAATGTAGGGAATTTTGCACTTACAATTACGAACTATGGAACGATAGGAAAAGGATATTGCGGGGCACAGCCATCGGGAATGTTTCCAATCAATTCAGGGATAGAGAATTTTTGGCTTGGTGGATTGTGGATTGGTGGAATAAAAAACGGACAGATAAGAGTTACAACAGGAGCGATAGATGTATCGAATGCAAATAAGCAGGAAGGTTTTGAATATACAAATGCACCCGGTTCAATAATTACTGAATACTCATCACTTTTAAATTCACCTTTTTATAATCCGAATGCTATTTCACATCAGGATTTTGTGTGTGAATTTTTCGATACCATAACAACGGGAATGCAAAATCATACACCAATGGGAGTAAAAGTATTATTGCAGACTTATGCATATAATCTTAACTTTGCGAACTATTTTGTAATATTTAATTATAAAATATTAAATATAGGATATAATGGTGATTACTCTCCGATAGATAGCATATATGTAGGAATGTGGAAAGATATGGTAGTGAGAAATATAAATATAACACCGGGGTGTAATCCTGGGACTTCATTTTTTAATAAGGGTGCAAATGGTTATATAGATTCATTAAGACTTGAGTATGCTTATGACCACAGCGGAGATGTAGGTTTTACGGATAATTATGTATCAGTAAAATTGCTTGGAGCATATCCGAGATATTTACAGGATACATTAAAATCAAAGTGGACAATATGGGGATTTAAGAGTGCATCGGGAGACCCAGCTTATTTTTCGCCAACAACTGACCAAGAAAGATATTCTAAATTGAAAGGATTTTTAACGACAGGTGTAGTTATAGATACTGCAAGGATAAATCAGTTAAGATTAAATCCAGGAAACAGAGTTACATTATTATCGTATGGACCTTTTAAGAAAACCGATGGGACACCATTTTCATTAAGGTATCAGCTCGATACATTAAATATAGTATTTGCGGTAGTATGTGCAAAGAAAAACGGGACAGACCCAGCAAAGTATGATACGGAATTTCAGAAACAAATATTATATAACAATGCAGCATGGGCACAGAGGGCATACGATAATAATTATAAACTTCCATCACCACCGGATATACCTATTACGAGGGCAGAGATTGAAAGTAAAAAAGTAACGATTTGGTGGTCAAATAATGCAGAATATTCGATAGACCCAGTATCAGGAAAGAAAGATTTCGAAGGATATAAGATATATAGAACAAATCCGGGATTTGAGCAGTCGCAGAATACGGATTTAACAGCACAATTAAAGTTAATCGGAGATTTTGATTCGTGTTGCAACAACTATTCAAATAATACAGGTTTTAAGTTTATAAAGTATAGCGATACTAATCCGAAAATGTTTCCGGGAGATACGAATAAATATTGGTATAGATTTGAATTTCCAAATCAATTAAATGGATTTCAATATGTATATTCCGTAACATCTTACGATAAAGGAGACCCATCACAGGGAGTTGATGCTTTGGAAAGTAGTATTTTGTTTAATATAAAAAGACTTATTGTTGGGACTTTACCAGTAGATAACAATCCAGATAAGGAAATAGGTGTGTATCCAAATCCATATTACGGAAGTGCGATTTGGGACGGTTCGGGTACGAAGAAAGAAGTTTTGAGAAAAATATATTTTTACAATTTACCATCAAAGTGTCAGATTTCAATCTGGACAATAGCAGGAGACCTTGTAAAGGTATTAAGTCATGATGCATCAAATTATACAGGAATGGATATAGAATGGTTTAAGACATTTACAGATGGGACACAGAAATTTTCAGGAGGTGAGCATGCTTGGGATTTAATATCGAAAGAGAATCAGGCAGTAGCAACAGGACTTTATTTATTTACAGTGAAAGATGAGAATACGGGTGAGATAAAGAAAGGGAAATTTTTAATTGTTAAGTGATGCCGATTTTTAATAATAGAAATTGGGAAAATGGAAATAATATTTTTTAAAAAAAATTTAATAATAAAAATAATTAATAAATAAAATATCTTATTATGAAAAAATTAAAATATTTACCGCTTTTAATAATGGTTGGATTTATTACTTATGTTGTGGTTGCAGATGTATTAACATGGCATGTGAGGTCATTTATGCAAATTCAGTTTAAATCGGCAGATTCACTATTAGTAGGTAAGGATAAATCAGATTATTTAAATGATTCCGTAACGGTATTGGGGAGGATAATAGCACCACCGAGAGTTACGATAAATAGCGTTCCGAGGTCACTATTGAGAGGAACAAGTAGCTGGACTTGTTATATGCAGGATACATCAAATGCACTATGGGGAGGAATGGTAGTTAGGCAAGCAACTCGATATACAGATATATTTATACAGAATGCGGATTCTGGATGGGTGATAGGATTGAATGGACAGGTGCAAGAATTTGGTGGGACTAATTTTCCTGCAAATGGTTCGGGATGGTTGACACAAATACAGATAGATACAAATTCGGGACCTGTAAATTTTATATCAACAAGCGGAAGCAGACCGACGCCGAAGTTAGTTTATGTGACAGAATTTGGAACGGGTGATTATCCAAATGGTGGAACGATAAATTATGTTACAGGTGAAAAATATGAAGGTATGTATGTAGAAATAAGAAACGTTTTTGTAGGGACAGGAATAGGTAACAGACAACCTTGGAGTGTAGTAGATTCAAATGGAAATAAGCTATATATGAGAGATTTCTCGAATTTCTTTTCAACATCACCGACAGATACACTTAGACAGTGGACACATCCAGCTACAGGGACATTTATTAACTATATAAGGGGAGTAATAATAAATGCAAATAATGAAGGAGCATTTGGGACAGCATTACCTTATGCAATAGTACCAATATATCCGAATGATTTAAGTCTTGGACAGATTCCCCCTTCGATGTCAGGACCGGGAAAAACGCCAGGGGTTCCAACACCTTCCGATAGTGTTACGGTATCAGTGAGCGTTACAAGTCCATCACCGATAACTGGAGTAAGTGTATTGTGGAGAGTGAATGGAGGTGCATTTAACACGAAGAATATGAATTTAGTTACAGGAAATCTATATTCAGCGAAGATACCACCATATCCACTAAATACTTTAGTAGAATATTTTATGAAAGCAAGTAATAATGTTGGAATGACGACATTATTACCATCAGATACATTAAGGTCGAAATTATTTTACGTAGTAAAAGCGAGCGATTCGCTATCAATTCAGGAAGTTCAATACTGTCCGAATAACGGTGGGCGTTCGGGATATGAGAATGCGTTTGTAAGAGGAATAGAAGGAATTGTAACAGCTGATACAACGGATTTTTATGAGTATAGCTGCACATCTTGTCCGGGAGGAGCAGTTACATCACCAAGGAGAGTGATAATACAGAATGGAACGGGACCATTTAGTGGAATATGGATAACAGGAACACCAACAGATGGTATAGTAAAAGGACAACGTGTTAGAGTAAAAGGGATAGTAACATATTCTTATGGTGTGAATACAATAGCAGTGGCTAATATAAGCGATGTGAATATAATATCTTCCGGAAATCCGCTTCCAAATCCTCAAATACTAAATGCTTCGATACTTGCGAATAATAAATTAGGCGGGGATACGACGATTAAAAAATGGGAAAGTGTTTTGGTAAAGATAAATACTCCGATAGTTATTTCCTGCATTAATGCGGCAAGGGGAACAGCCTGCACAACACAAGAACCTTTGCAGGATACGGTTTTCAGAAGAAATTTTGGAGAGTTTCTTGCGTACGATAATACAGGAATTGAGACAAGAATTATGTTACCGGGTTGTAAAACAACATATACAAATAATTGGGATGGTGTATTGACAGGGAAAACACTTTTAACGAAGAATGATTCGATTACATTTATACAGGGAATATTGTATTATGCATATACAAATTATAAGATATGTCCGAGAACAAATGCGGATTTTGGTAATTTAATACCTGTTGGAATAAAAAATAATGCAGGAACTGTAAATGCATATAAGTTAAATCAGAATTATCCAAATCCATTTAATCCTGTAACGAGAATAAGTTTTGCATTACCAGTATATTCAAAAGTTACGATTAAGGTATTCGATATCTTGGGCAGGCAGATAAGAACACTTGCAAATGAAGATATGAATGCAGGAAGCTTCTTAATCGATTTCAATGGTTCAGAGCTTGCGAGCGGAGTATATTTTGTAAGAATGGTAGCCGAAGGTAAAGATGGGACGAGGTTTGCGGATACGAAGAAGATGCTTTTAGTAAAATAGTATATAGAATTAGTAGAGTAAAGGATTCGAATGTAAAGAGCGCATTTGAAATAAAATAATAATAAAATCATTTTATATGATTAAAAATTTTTTAGCATTAATTATAATAATTTTTGGATTTGGATTATTTAATTCCTGTTCAGACCCAGCGACGGGACCAAATAATCATCAACCACCCGAAACATATTTGACAGTATTTTCGATGCCGGGAGATACGATTGCACCGGGATCAACGATAAAATATGTATCGTGGTGGGGAGATAGTCCGAATGGATTTGTTGTTGGTTTTAGAATTTCGTTTGATTCGCTAAGTTGGTCATATACAACGAAAAACGATAGCACGTTTATAATACAGATAAACTCTCAGGATACGATATTGAAATTCTGGGTATCGGCGGTAGATGATAAAGGATTTATTGACCCGACACCAGCATCGACATTATATCCAGTAATAAATACACCGCCTTCAATGGTATTCAATCCTGGGACAGAATTACCTGATACAATATTTCCGATTGCTTCTGTAATGTGGACAGGAACAGACCCTGATGGAAATGGAACGATAAAATATTATTGGTATTCTTTAGACGATACAAATAATTTCAGACGAATATCGGGGACATTGAATATAATGACATTGACGAAAGACAGCGGACTTACAATGGGAAATCATTGCGTTTATATGAAAGCACAGGATAATGCGGGTTCATTTAGCAATATAGTAAGGATGCCAGTAGATAGCACAAAATATTTTTATGTAAGAAATGTTACAGGAAGAGTGTTGTTAATTAAAGATATGCCTTTGGTAACAGGAGAGCCAACCAATCTGGATAATTATTTTTTAAATGCGATGGATACGGTGAAGTATGATGTACTCGATATAAAATCAAACAATGGGAAACTGATACCAAAGATAATAAATCCGATGTTTATCGAAACGTTAAAATTATATAAGATAGTAATATGGAGTGGAAATAAGGGCGGAACAAATACATCAAATGATGCAAATTATTCGCTTGCGAGGAGTTCGCTTCCGTATTATGCAGTTAGTGGTGGGAAAATTTTATGGTCGGCGGGATTTCCAGATAACATACAAAGTTTTTCGATTAATTTTGCGCCAATAGATAGTATTACGCAATGTTATCAAAGTATTAATCTACCAATAGATACATTGATATCAATGGACCCTTCATATCCACAGCTTAAAATAAGTTACACTATTGCAACGACGAGAGGTATATATACATCGGGAAATAGTAAAGTATTATATAAATTACCGCCGTATAGACCAGTTCCACCTACATGCACAATGTTTTTTGATGTAGCAATTAAGAGCCCAATAAATAATCCGAACGTAATATTTTTTACGATGCCCATATATTATTTGAATAGTGATTTACTTGTTTCGAAGCAGTTAATAAAACATATACTATTTAATGAATTTGGACTGTAAAATGAAATTATATATTTTAAAAATATTTATGAGAAATCTTTTACTTGTTTTATTTTTTGGAATTTTCACCGCAAGTGTATTTGGTCAAGCAAATAATGGAATTATATACGGAGTGGTAACGGATTCGTCGAAATCACCACTTGAGGGTGTTACAATGAAAATAAAAGGTTCATATCTTGGAGCGGTTTCAGATATAGATGGTAAATACAGGATAGAGAATGTTCCAGAGGGAGCATATACATTGCAGGTATCGTATATAGGTTTTAAAACGGTGGAATATACGAATGTGAAAGTTTCAAGAGGAGAAGAGAAAGAATTAAATATCGAATTAAAGATTACATCTTACACAGTTGACCAAGAGATAGTGGTTATAGGAGATAGACCATTGCTGGATATCGAGATGACATCGAGTTCGCATATAGTAACGAGTGAAGAATTGGAAAAATCCATTGTAACTGATATAAAAGATGTAGTAACTCAACAAGCAGGAGTTGTGAAGGATAATAATGAACTATATATAAGAGGTGGGAGAAACTATGAGAATTCATTTTTGCTCGATGGAATTAATGTTCAAGACCCGCTTTCGGGAACTGGGATAGGATTGCAGTTATCGGCGAATTCACTCGAAGAGGTCGAAGTGATAACGGGAGGATATAATGCAGAATTTGGGCAAGCGACAAGTGGAGTAATAAGTGCAAGGACGAAAGAGGGAAAGTGGAGTCAGTATAATATATTTTTATCGTATTCGCGAGATAATATTGGATTAAAGAAAAACGATGGTTCAAGTTTTAATACGGATATAGTAGAGTTTAACATAGGTGGACCTGAGCCAATAACGAAATATTTATTCGATGCGTTTAAGATAAAACCATCCGGAGAGATTACATTTTTCGGAAATTTTTTTATGGGGCTTTCAGATGGTTTTTATGTTAACAGATTAAAGACACAAGGAGATTATACAGGGATTCAAGGGAAAGCATCTCAATTATATTCATCGACATTTTTTGGGACGCGATTTGCACCGAGACAGGATAATAACTGGTATTGGCTTGGAAAGTTAACTTGGAGATTCACACCACAAATGAAGCTTTCTTACTCTTATAATCAGTCAGTTTCGATAAATCAAAGTTCTACTTCATTACAAAATAATCTGGAGTATGTAGAGCCATCACCCGGATATCAATTTGTATATCAGGATATATTAGGAAATGCAAATACTTATACATCTAATTCGATTTTTCATACATTAATATGGACACATACAACAAGTCCAAAATCATTTTATGAATTAAAGTTAAGCAGATTTTATACAAATCTAAGAGCAGATGCGAATGGAAAAAATTGGGATGAGTATTTAGAGCCGTTCGATATAGTGAAACCACCATTTGTATATTATTATATAGATTCATTAAGAACGGGAATAATACCAGGAGATGGATTTTATGATATAGGAAATTCGTATACTTGGCATGACCATTATGTAATAGAGTATTCAGCGAAAGCAGATTTTACAAATAATTTTACACCGAAAAGTAAATTGAAAGCGGGAATAGAAACAAGTTTTCAGGAGATGCAATTGATAGATATATACCAGCCGTGGGTAAAACCAATGGGATTGAATAATGATGTATATAAAGTATATCCTGCATTCGGTTCAGCATACGCACAGCATTCATTACAGTTTAAGGGGATGATATTAAATTATGGTTTAAGATTCGATTATTGGTTTCCGGGGAAATTCGTAGATGATGCAGTAAAAAATCCAGCAGTAGTAACAATTCCAGACGAGTTAAGAAGAAAATACGAAGAAGATACATATACGCTATTTGGAAGACATTGGAAAGCGAGATTATCACCGAGACTTGGGATTTCGCACCCGATTACAAATAATCAGACTTTGTTTTTTTCATACGGACAATTTTCAAAGAGACCAAAGCCACAATTTGTATATGCGAAGTTAAATCCACAATCAGCACAATCGACATTTCAAAAATTTGGAAATCCAAATCTCAATCCAGAGACAACGGTATCTTATGAACTTGGGATAAGAAATCAGTTTACAAACGATGATGTGCTAACGATAACTGCATATTATAAAAATATTTACGATTATATTTCAACAAGAAGTATTATAATTAATAGTGGCAGATATATAGGGAAATCTTTTATAAGTTATTTTAATCAAGATTATGCGAGGACACGCGGAATTGAATTAGAGTATAAGAAAAGGATAGGGAGATGGTTTAGCGGGAAATTTAATTTTACATATTCGGTAGCAACGGGGAAAAGCTCGACAGCCGAACAAGGTTATCTGATTGCAACAAGGGGTGCACAAGAAACTATACAGGAAAATTTTTTAAGCTGGGATAGACCAATAACAATAAGTTCAAATCTTTTCTTTTCGCTTCAGAAGGGAAAAGGGATTTTTGGATTTGGTAAAAATATACTCGACGATATTAATTTTAAAACCAGAATATTCTTTCAATCGGGAAAGAGATATACACCACAACTATTAACAGGATATCTCGAGAATGGAAGACCAGAATATACACCCGATTATGATAATCTAAACGGAAATGTTGGTGATTATTGGTTTTATATAGATTTGGATTTCGATAAATATATTAATATATATGGATTAGATTTTGTATTAAATTTTTCGGTAAAGAATTTATTGAATAATAAGAATTCGACAATATTAAATCCAGTTACAGGCAGAGCGTATGAATACGGAGACCCAACACCAAATAGCTGGAATGACCCATTATACCCGGATTTACAGGCACCACTCGACCCATTTCCATATAATCCGGCGAGATATTTGACACCAAGACAAATAAAATTTGGTTTTACAGTTAAATTGTAATTTAAATATTAGTTGATAAATGAAAGATAAGAAGTTTAATAAAATGCACAAATTGGAAAATAAAAGATTTAAAATCGGTTCGATATTTGTTATATGCTTATTGCTTATTACAAATAATTTATTTGCTCAACTATTTCCAAATCTTGGTGGTCAAAGAGTTGGCACATCATCATTGCAATTTCTCAAGATAGGAAATAGTGCAAGAGGGACAGGAATGGGGGAGACATACGTAGCAGTAGCGAACGATTTATCATCTTTGCATTACAATCCTGCGGGACTTGTATTATTTAAAGATAATGGACTTACTTTTACACATACGCAATGGTTTGTGGATACGAGGTTGGAGCATTTTGGAGGAGTTTATCATTTTGGAAGTAATGCATTGGGATTAAGCGTAACTTCGCTTAGGACAGAAGATATGAAGGTAACAACCGAATTCCAACCGGAGGGTACAGGAGATTATTTCAGGTATTCGGATTTGGCTGTAGGATTAAGTTTTGCGAGACAAATGACAGACCAATTTTCATTTGGAGCAACAATAAAATATGTAGAAGAAAATCTTGGTGAGCTTAAAATGAAAACTGTACTTGGAGATTTAGCAACATATTATAAGACAGGACTTGGTACATCTCGGTTTGCAGTTATGATTTCGAATTTTGGTGGTCAGGTAGCACCAACTGGAAGTGTAAATTTAATTGGTGGAAGGGTAGCAAATAATTTTCAAAAATTTCCACCGCCAACATTATTCAAGATAGGGTTTGCGTTCGAGCCATATATGAATAAAAATAACAGAGTAACAACGAGTATACAGTTAAATAGTCCGAATGATAATGCAGAAAATTTTAGTATAGGTGGTGAATATGCATATAAAGATTTTTTATTTTTGAGGGGTGGTTATAAATTCAATGTAGATGCAGAATCTTTTTCAGCGGGTGCGGGTGTGATATTTCCGATATCTTTTGCAAAAGCAAATTTGGACTATTCGATATCTCAATTTAAAGAACTTGGATTTGCACAGAGATTTTCATTAACAATTTTATTTCCGAAATAAAATATTTTATTGTGATGAATGAATTCATAAGATATATAAAAAAAAGAATAATGAAATTCAATATTTTGTTTTTATTATTAATTGTTCTTTGGTTTTCAGGATGTGGTGATAAACTCGATTTATCAACATTTCCAATAACAAATACCGGAAATATAAATATAAGTGACACTGTTTATGTTTTACAAAATCCGATATGGGCAGGATTTAATAAACCTGAAGCAGTATTTGCCGGAGGAGACCAGATAATATATATAGCCGATACGAAAAATAATAGTATAGTACAGATGGATGTTGCAGGTGGAAGATATGGGACTTTTTATTTTAACAACAATGTATTTCCGAAAAAGATAGCACAAGATGGAAATTTCGATTTACTGATTATTTGTGATTCAATAGCAACTTTGGATACGACAAGCATTGTGTTTAGATTAAAAGTTGTTGCAGGTGGAGGAGTATTAAATCAGAATACTCCTGTAGTGAGATTACTTACGAGTATGCGACCGACACCGAGTTCTAATAAATACAGAAAGTTCACAGGTATTACTACATTTTCAGATAATAGTTTTTTAATTGCTCGAATAGGACCAGAAGACCCATTGAACATAGACCCTGGAAATGCTTTGTTAAAAGTGAAGGGAAGAGATTCGGTAATTGAATTAACAGTATTAAATGGTTTTCAAACTTCGGGTAATAGTTTTTACTCTATAGAAAATGTTTCATCAATTTTGACAATAAGAAATAGCACAACAGATTTTATTATTTCGAGAAGCACACAAGATACGAGTAAATTGAATAAGGTAATATATTTTATGTATAATTCGGCTAACGGAACATACGACCCAAAATACACATCGACTACTCAAGATATAGTAAATATAAAATTCGGTTCACCCGATGCAATAGTGATGGATTACAATTATAGTATTTATGTAATAGATTCCTACAGAAATTATTTATACAAATTTAATAATGGCGGAAAACTACTAAAGGAATCTTTCGGGGATACAACGATATTTAAAAATCCAAAAGGAGTTTCATATTTCAATAGGGTAGTTTATATAGCCGATACAGGAAATGATAGAATATTAAGATATAAATTATCCACCGATAATTAGAATTTTATAATAAAATAATAGTTTAAATTGTCAAAAGTCAAAAAAAAAGAACCTATAAAAACTATTTATATTGAAAATCCACTTTTCAATTATATACTCTTAATAACTTTTGCACTATTTTTATGTTACTTTACTACTTTTAAAATTACTGGAGATGATGACGTATTTTGGCATCTTGCGACTGGAAAATATATACTACAAACTCATCAGGTACCTTCGACGGATATTTTTGGATATATGACGGAAGGTCAGGAATGGATGCCATTCGAGTGGGGATGGGATGTAATTACATACATTGTGTATACTATTGGCGGTTATAATGGTATTTCGATATTAAGAACTGTATTATTGCTTTTGATTTTTTATTTATATTTATTAATTCTAAGGAAGTTTAAAATCAGTTATATATTCAGTATAATAACTTTATTTTTTCTTGCATTTGCTATAATAGATAGATTATCTCCGAGACCTCATTTAATGTCGTATTTAGCTTTTTCATTATTGCTATTAATTATCGTTCAATACAGATATGTAAATAGAAATAATTATAAAATCTTATTTTTTATTCCGTTAATATTTTTTATCTGGGCAAATATGCATATGGGAATAATAGCAGGGATGTTTTTATTTGTGATATATGTTTTTTCGGAAGTATTAATGTATTATAAAAAGGGGAATAGAGTTTATGAGATTATACCACTATCGAAACCGGAATTAATACGTTTGCTAATGATATTTCTTGCTTCTGTATTGGTAATGTTTGTTAATCCGAATTTTTATCAGACATATTTGTATGCATACAGTCATACAAAAATGAAGATGCTTGAAACAGTAAATGAATGGATATCACCATTTAGCAATAAATATAATGATAGTTTTGTTTCGATACTTTATAAGATAATGTTATTTTCGGGAGTATTTGTTTTATATTATTCATTTAAAAAGAAAGATATATTTCCAGCGTTATTGTTTATAGGATTTGCGATATATTCGGTAAGGGCAATGAGGTTTACAGTAGATTATGTATTGATTTTATTTGTTTTTATTGTAGTAGCAATAAATTATATCATCGAGAAAATAAAGGACGAAAAAATAAAAGATTTTATATTTAAAAAGCCACATATAAAAATTGCATTAAGTTTATTTTTTATTTTTCTAACAACAACAGTAAGCAGTAATGATTTATATCTAAAGTTTTTAAAATATTATAGAGTTACGGGATTTGGGATTAATTCCGATTTTATACCGACGCAAATGTTCGATTTTATGAAAGAGACAAAAGTAACGGAGATTGGAGAGAGGATTTTTAATCATTTTGGGACGGGAGGATTTTTCGTTTGGAATTTTCCTAATAGAAAAAATTTTATAGACAGTAGAAATTTAAATGATGATATATTTTATAAATATAATCAGATAATCGTTAAAAAACCGGGATATGAACAAAAGCTTGAAGAATACGGGATAGATTATGCAATTTATCTTGCACCAGATTTGGTAAGGGCACCACAAGAAATGGAGCAGACAGTGATATCTTATTTTTGTAAGAGTAAAGATTGGAAATTAATTTTTTGGGATGACAAATCATTTTTGTGGGTTAAAAATATGCCGAAGTTTTCGGAGTTAATTAATAGATATGAATATAAATATTTAAATCCTTATACCGTTGTGTATCAAAAGAATGTTTTGGAAAAAGCAATAATTGAAGATAAAGAAACTTTGAAAAAGGAAATAAATAGAAAGCAAGCGGAAGAGCCGAATGGAATTATTATAAATACAGCATTAAGGATTGTAGGGAATAAATTATATTAATTTTTTGGAATAATTTTGAAATGAAGTAAAATAAAGTAAGTCTTTAAATAAATTATGAATAAAATATATTAATTTAAAATAAATATTATGAAAAAATCTTTTTTAACAATTTTATTTATTACAGTAGCAGTATCTCAATTAATATCACAGGTGATACCGATTGATTCGGTAAGAAAGCAAGACGCAAATGGAGTTCCGCTTTTGCTGAATCAATATGTGACTGTGAGAGGAGTTGTTACTACACAGCGAGAGCTTGGAAATCCATTGGTATATTTTCAAGTTCCGACAGCTGGGCTTGTTGCTTATGATACATTGATTGGAAATTATGTAAATCGTGGTGATAGTGTTCAGGTAACGGGAAAGGTAGTTCATTATAACGGACTTACCGAATTGCAACCTGTAACATCTTATACGTTATTAGCAACCGGAGTTACAACTCCAACACCGATTACAATTACACCAACGCAAGCAAGAAATGGAGAACAATGGGAGGGAAGATTGATAAAGATTAATGGTATAACACAAGTGAAAACGACAGGAGGAGTGACAGCGACGCATTGGAATACGTCATCTTCAGGAACAAATTATTGGATATTTGTAGGTTCAGATTCCTGCCAGATAAGAATTTATACATCGACAAATATTGCAGGGACGATGATTCCACCGTATCCATTTAATGTAGTAGCATTAATGAGTCAATATTGCACTTCGTCACCATATAATACGGGTTATCAGATAATTCCGAGAGATTTAGCAGATTTTACGACACAAGCCGTTGGTCCTGTTATAGCTACTACACCGATGGAATCTAATATAACACAAACAAGTGTAACGCTTACATTTACAACACTATCTGCGGGAGATACAAAAGTTAAATATTTTGTATCGGATTCAATTGGACAACCTGTAGTTTATACCGATTCAGTATATAATGCATCTTTAGTTACAAATCACGTAATAACATTGAATAATTTATTACCTGGAAAGATATATTATGCAACCGTAACATCTACTAATACAAGTGGAACAAGTATATATACTCCGAAATACTTTTCTACACAATCGAGCACAGGTTCGACAGGTAAATGGGAGGTATATTTTAATTATCCAGTAGATACAAATTATGCATTGCCAAATAATAAAGCAAATGGGAATACAAATTTTCAAACTCGATTAATACAACGAATAGATTCGGCTCAATATTCGATTGACTTAGCAATATATTCTTTCGATGACCTTGTATTGATAAGACAAGCTTTGATAAATGCACTACTGAGAGGTGTAAAACTGAGAATAGTGTATGATAGTAGGACTCCGCAACCATTGATGCAGGAATTAATAAATGCAGGAGTTCGAGTTCAGCAGAGAACAAATACTTCAGGATTAATGCATAATAAGTTTTTTATTTTTGATGGAAGAGATGCATCACCAAGTTCATCTTCAAGAAAATGGTTATGGGGTGGTTCGGCTAATATTACGCAGGCACAGTTCAATCAGGATGTTCAGAATGTAATACTTATTCAAGATGAATCATTATGCAATGCATATACACGAGAGTTCGAGGAAATGTGGGGTTCGCATAATGATATAAATAATTCTTCAAATGCGAAATTCGGAAGTCAGAAACTCGATAATACACCACATATTTTTAATATAAATGGAAAAAGATATGAGTGTTATTTTTCACCTTCAGATGATGTTTCTGGAAAAATAGAAAATATGATACAGAACCAGACGAATTATTCAATTAATTTCTGTATTTTTTCTTTTACAAGATATAATATTTCTAATAGGATGAGAGCGAAATATAATCCGCCATTATGTATGGTCAGGGGAGTATTCGATAGAAGCACAAACAGTAATCCAACAAATGGACCTGTGTATTATGAAATGGCGGGATTAGGAGGGACAGTGTGGAATCCTACAGCAAAAGTATATTTGGATAACTATCCAATTTCATATCAGTTTCACCATAAATATATGATAATAGATGCAGAGACCCCATCGAGCAATCCTGTAGTGCAAACTGGTTCATTTAATTATACTAATAACGGACAATTCGATAATGATGAGAATATACTTTTGATATATGATTCTTTAATAGCAAATCAATATTATCAGGAATTTGTGAAGAGATTAACCGATGCAGGTGGGAGTATAGATGTAAAGAAAATCAGTTCGGAAATACCCGAGAGTTATTTATTAGAGCAGAATTATCCAAATCCGTTTAATCCATCTACGACTATAAAGTTTAGAATAAAACAATCAGAATTTGTATCATTAAAAATATTCGATGTTTTAGGAAGGGAAATTGCTACACTTGTGAATAAAAAGCTCGGTGCTGGAAATTATGAGGTACAATTTTCACTTAATCAATTAACTGAGAAACAATTATCAAGCGGTGTATATTTTTATCGGATACAAGCAGGGAGTTTTTCAGATATTAAAAAGATGGTATTAGTAAAATAAAATAGTATTTAAATTATCGTTTAGTATTTATAAAAAAAAATTATTAATTTTATATATATTACATATTTATCATAAAGATAAAAACTTAAATTATTAATCTATGGCAAAGATATTGGTAGTAGATGATGAATTGACCTCTATTACGATACTGCGAAAGGTTCTCGAGGACGCAGGACATCGAGTTACAACAGTATCTAATGGAAATATGGCAATGGAAAAAATAAAGGAGTTTAAGTATGATATAATGCTAACGGATTTAAATATGCCGGGGATGAATGGAGTGGAACTTACGGAGCAAGCCGTAAAAATAGAGCCCGATATGATTGTAATATTGATTACAGCATTTGCAACAATTCGTTCTGCAGTAGATGCAATAAGATACGGAGCTTTTGACTACTTAACGAAGCCAATAAATAAAGAGGAGTTATTGCTTTCTATTGAAAGAGGAATGGAAAGAATATCACTTGTCCATGAAAACTTATTATTAAAGCATAAATTAGAAAAGGTAGAACCGGGTGGAGAGTTCGATGATGATTATGCAACGGCGAATAAAGATATAAAGGTAATGCTAAATGAGGCGAAAAAAGTTGCAAAGACAGATTCGACAGTATTAATAACGGGGGCAAACGGAACAGGAAAAGAAGTTTTAGCGAAATTGATACATAAAAATAGTTTAAGAAAAGACCAGCAATTTGTAGTTTTGAACTGTGCAGCTATACCGACACAACTACTCGAGTCGGAATTATTTGGTCACGTTAAAGGTTCATTTACGGGTGCAATAAAAGACCATAAAGGATATTTTGAAATTGCAGATAACGGAACAATATTTCTCGATGAGATAGCCGAGATAGATATAATGCTACAAGTAAAACTATTGAGAGTATTACAGGAAAGAGAATTTTCAAAAGTAGGTGATACAAGGACACAAACTACAAATGTAAGAATAATTGCAGCGACGAATCAGGATTTGAAAAAGATGATAGCGGAAGGAAAGTTTAGAGAAGATTTATATTACAGATTGAATGTATTTGAATTTCATTTATTAAGTTTAAAAGAAAGAACTGAAGATATAGAATATTATTTTGAGAGGTTTTTAAAGGAATTTAGTATTGCAAATAAGAAGAAAGTTCCAACAATAGATAAAGCAGTTAGGGATTATCTTTTAAATTACAATTGGCCTGGTAATATTAGAGAATTGAAAAATGTTGCCGAGAGAGTATCGATATTATGCGAGAATAATAAAATTACACCAGATTTATTACCTTTGAATATAATTGGAGTAAATCAATCGAAAAAATATACAGAAGATTATAATGAGAATAAGGAAGCAGTGATACATGAATTTGAGTTGAGTTTTTTAACAAAACATCTGAAAATACACAAAGGTAATGTGGCAGCTACAGCAAAAGCTATAAATTTTCATCCTGTTAGTTTAAGACAAAAAATTGCAAAACTTGGTATTGACCCAAGGGAGTATAAGTATTAAAGAAAAACATATTTGAATATACTTTAATAAATTGTATTTAACTACATTATAAATATGGAATATACCAAAGATGATTTAATTGATTTTTCGATGGTTCAGAATCTTATTGAGTTAGGTGGAGAAGACGGGAAAGGATTTTTAAAGGAGATTATAGGATTATATATAGAGCAGTATCCTGAATTATTTAATAAAATAAAAAGTTGTGCTTTAAACAACGAAATAGTTGAAATGTATCAATCAGCTCATGCACTTAAGGGAGCAAGTTTAAATATTGGAGCGAAGGAAATATCCTCATTGTGTAAGCAAATAGAATTAAAAGGAAAGGCAAACGATATGTCAGGAATTCCCGAATTAATAAAAACATTGGAAATAGCTTATCCTTTAACTATAAACGAATTGAATAAATTTATTTAATTCAAATCAATAAGAAAAATCTTTCCATTGGCATAATTTTTGCAAATTTGTAATAGTAGTATGTTCTTTTTCTATCTTTTTTGAAATAAAATGATTGAATTTTTGCAAAAATTAACTATTATGATTAATGTATTTTAAAAGATTATTATTATTGCTCAAAAAATATAGTCTTAATACTATATTAATGTAAAAAACTTATTATGAAAAACAACTTATTAAGGGAACAAATATTAGAAATTCTTGAAATAGAGAATGAGGAAAAGCTAATAAGAGCTCTTGTATGGTTGAAAGAGTTAAATGATATAATGAAAGTTCCTTATTATGCCCAAAATTTAATCTCCAATATAGAAAAGTTTTTATTTGTAGTAGATAATTCATACGAAAAATTCGAAGATGAAATTAGTCAAAAATATAAACAAATCCATACATTAGCAGAAGACCTTAAGAAAACGAATGATTTATTAATAAACGAATCGAAAAAGCAGAAATATTTATTTTATACACTAAAAGAAATAGCAAAGCAACTCGAAAAAATTTCATCAAGGAAAAATGAAGATATAGATAATCTAAATATAGAGCAGCTATTAGATTATATACTATTAGTGTCTGAAGAAAGCAATAAGATAAAAGAATCTATATATATAAGTGAAAATAAATTTAAAACATTTGCAGAGAATTTAAAAGAAATTATATTCCAAACCGATGAGAAGGGAAGATGGACATATCTAAATCCGATGTGGACAGAAATTACAGGATATACTATCGATGAATCATTAAATAAATATTATAAAAGTTTCATTTATAAAGATGATTTAGAAATTAATGATGAGCATTTTAACAAGTTAATAAAACACGAAGCTGAATTTTGTAAATATCAAATAAGATTAAAGATGAAAAATGGCGAGCAGGTATGGGTTGAAATGTTTACCAGATTGATGTATGGAGAAAATAATAAAATACTTGGATTATATGGAATGATATCTGATATATCGGAAAGAAGAAAAGCCGAAGAAGAGTTAATCAAGATGAAAGAGCAAGCAGAAGATGCAACGAAAGCGAAATCAGAATTTCTTGCGGTAATGAGCCATGAAATAAGGACACCAATGAATGGAGTTTTAGGGATGACGGGTTTATTACTTGAAACGAGTTTAACACCCGAGCAAAGAGAATATGTAGAAACGATAAGAGTTAGCGGAGATACATTGCTAACACTAATAAATGATATACTTGATTTTTCCAAGATAGAATCTGGAAAGATGGAACTTGAAGAAAATCCATTTGAAATAAAAGAGTGTATTGAAGATGCATTTGAGTTGCTGACGGCAGAAGCGGTAAAGAAAAGGCTTGATTTACTACATTTAATAGAAACAGATGTTCCTGATTTTATAATAGGAGATGTAACAAGACTTAGACAGGTATTAGTAAATTTAGTAAATAATTCGATTAAATTTACCGAAAAAGGGGAAGTGTTCGTAAATGTAAAGAAACTTAAGCAGGAAAATAATGTAATCGAACTTCAATTTTCGGTAAAGGATACTGGAATAGGAATACCAAAGGATAAATTCGATAAGATTTTCAAATCATTTTCACAAGTAGATTCTTCGACGACACGAAAATTTGGTGGGACAGGTCTTGGACTTGCAATATGTAAAAGGTTAGTAGAATTAATGGGTGGGAAGATATGGTTAGAAAGCCAAGAGGGAGTTGGTTCGACATTTCATTTTACGATAAAGACTAGGGTATCAAATGTAAATCCACCAAAAATATTTCTTAAATCATCACTACCAGCATTAAAAAATAAGAGAGTTTTAATAGTAGATGATAATGAAACGAATTTGCAGATAATTAAATTGCAGTGTAGAAACTGGGGAATGATACCGAGAACAACACCAAAAGGAAAGGAAGCAATCGAGTGGATAAAAAATAATGACCCGTTTGATATTGCAATATTAGATATGTTGATGCCGGAGATGGATGGCATTACACTATCGAAAGAAATTAGAAAATTGAGAACAAAAGAAGAATTACCGATTATTATGCTAACTTCAGCAGGGAAATATGATGTGGATAAGGAATTAACCGATAAATTATTTTCTGCTTTTGTATCAAAACCAATTAAGCAATCGCAATTATATAATATTATAATAAATGTAACACTTAAAGAATCAGAGTTAAGAATAGAAGAAGAGAAAAAGAGTTTTGTAGACAGGAGTATGTCGGAGAAGATACCGATGAGGTTATTAGTAGCCGAAGATAATATTATAAATCAGAAATTAATATTGAAGATACTTGCTCAGCTTGGATACAAAGCAGATGTGGTTGGGAATGGTTATGAAGTTATAGAGACACTTAAAAGGCAAAGGTATGATATGATATTTATGGATATACAAATGCCAGAGATGGATGGATTAGAAGCAACGAAATATATAAATCAAACGTGGCATAATGAAGACAGACCAACTATAGTAGCTATGACAGCTAATGTTATGCATGGAGATAAAGAAAAATGTATTAATGCAGGAATGGATGATTATATAAGTAAACCAGTTTTAATAGAAGAGGTACAAAAGATAATTATCAAGTGGGCAGAATTTGCAAAATTGAGAAAAACAAGTTCTCGAAGAAAGATAAAAACAAGTTTAATGCTCGATTCGGATATAATATATGGATTAAAAGAGCTGGATGATAGCAATCATTTTAAAGAAGTTGTAAATTTATATCTTGAAGTAGCACCAGTATTAATTAAGGAAATAAAAAGTTCATATAATTCAAAAGATTATGAAAAATTAATGAGGGCTGCATTTAATCTGAAGAGAGCAAGTTTAAATCTCGGTGCTAATAGACTTGCCGAGGTATGCGTTAAAGTAGAAGCACTTGGTAGAAATCCAGATTACGAAGAGGTTACGAAACTTGTAGAGAGATTGGAAAACATCTATAATCTTACTATGGATGAAATAAAGCAGTTGTGATAAAAAAAATAAAGTATAAATTTAAAGAGTAAATATATTAAGATATATTTACTCTTTTTTTTATTATAATATTTCGATTTTCTTTTATCTACTAATTGGAAAATATTTTTCGTATTTTTATAAGATACAGAAATTAATAATTATATGAAATTTAATAAAAGAACGCATACTTGTGGAGAGTTGACTATTGCCAATGTTGGAAATATAGTGATATTAAATGGATGGGTAGCAAAGAGAAGAGATTTAGGAGGATTATTATTTATTGATTTACGGGATAGATATGGTATTACGCAATTAAAAATTAATCCAGAAAAAAAAGAAATATATAATATTGCTTTAGAACTTGGGAATGAATATGTAATTTCTGCAAAAGGGAAAGTGATAGATCGAGAAAGTAAGAATAAAAATATTCTGACCGGTGATATTGAAATCGATGTAGATGAGTTGCAGATATTAAATAAATCGGAAATAACTCCATTTGTTGTAGAAGAAGATGTTAAAGCTACGGAAGAGTTAAGACTTCAATACAGGTATCTCGATTTGCGACGAAAACAAATGTCGGATAATCTTGTTTTAAGAAATGAGGTCTATCAAATTGTTCATAAATATTTTTACAGACATAATTTCGTAGAAGTAGAAACACCGATATTAATGAAATCCACACCTGAAGGTGCAAGGGATTACCTTGTTCCATCGAGAGTTCATAAGGGAAAGTTTTATGCTTTACCTCAATCACCTCAAACGTACAAACAGATTTTAATGGTTTCGGGAATGGATAGATATGTTCAAATTTGTAAATGTTTTAGAGATGAGGATTTACGAGCAGACAGACAGCCGGAGTTTACTCAGATAGATATGGAAATGAGTTTTGTAGACCAGAATGATGTGTTTAGAATTTCAGAAGGATTATATAGAGAAATCTGGAAAAGTATTTTAGATTATGATTTACCAGAAGAATTTCCAAGAATGACTTATGATGAAGCTACGAGTACTTATGGAATAGATAAACCAGATTTCAGAATAAAGGATATAATGAAAATAAAAGATGTTACAGAAACATTTAGAAATACTGAGTTAAAGATATATCGAGATGCAATTTATGAAGGAGGAATTGTAGCAGGGATAAATTTAAGTAAAGAAAAGTGTAAATTAAAAAATGATATAACAAGAAAAATTATAGATAATTATACCGAATTAGTTAAAAAATTTGGATTAGGTGGACTTGGGTATATTAAATTTAATGCTGATGGACAAATTCAATCACCATTGTCAAAATTTTTAAGCGAAGATGATTTTGGAAATATAAAAAATATTTTTGAAGTTGAGCCGGGAGATACAATATTTCTTACAACGGGAGATAAATCAAGAGTATTAACCGCACTTGGCCAACTTAGATTAAAAATTGCGGAAGATAACAACTTGCTCGATGATTCGAGATTTGAATTTGTATGGATAACTGATTTTCCTTTATTTCATTGGGATGATGAAGAGAATAAATTCGTAGGTGAGCATCACGTATTTACAAGTCCAAAACCAGAATATTTACATTTGCTGGATAGTAAGAAAAGGGAAGATATCGAGAGTATAAGAGCAAACTGTTATGACCTTGTTTTAAATGGAATTGAGCTTGGAAGTGGTAGTATAAGAATAAATGTAAGTGAGGTACAGAAAAAAGTTTTCAACATAATTGGATTAACAGATGAGGAAGCGGAAGAAAAATTCGGTTATCTTTTGAAAGCATTTAAATACGGAGCACCACCACACGGAGGAGCTGCTTTTGGATATGACAGGACTGTAGCAATACTTCGAGGGATAAAATCAATAAGGGAAGTAATAGCGTTTCCAAAGACAGTGAGTGCTTCTTCGTTGATGGATGAATGTCCATCGAAAGTTACGGAAGAGCAACTTAACGAACTGGGTTTGAAAATCAAAAATGAAAAACAATAAAATATTAATAAATAAATTAAGGAGATAAATTAATTGGCTAAATTCAAAGTAAAAGATTTAAAACTTGCAAAGCAGGGAGAAATGAAAATCCAGTGGGCAGAATCGAGAATGCCTGTGCTTGCAGCATTAAGAGCAAAGTATAAAAAGACAAAACCTTTTAAAGGATTTAAAATTGCAGGATGTCTTCACGTAACAAAAGAGACGGCAGTTTTAATAAAAACATTTAAAGATGCAGGAGCGGAAGTATCCTGGAGCGGATGCAATCCACTTTCAACACAAGATGATGTAGCAGCAGCTTTAGCAAAGGAAGGAATTTCAATTTTTGCTTGGCATGGAATGAATACGAAAGAATTTTATTGGTGTATAGACAGGACGCTCGATTTTAAGCCACATTTGACTTTAGATGATGGTGCGGATTTAATTTTTACGGTTCATAATAAATATCACAATTTGATACCAAATATAATCGGTGGAACAGAAGAAACTACAACCGGTGTTCATCGTTTAAGAAAAATGGCTGAAAAGGGAGCATTGAAATATCCTGTATTTGCTGTTAACGATATGATAACTAAGTGGGATTTCGATAATGTATATGGAACAGGACAATCTTCTATCGATGGAATTTTAAGAGCGACATCAGTTTTAATTGCAGGAAAGAATTTCGTAGTAGCGGGTTACGGGCATTGCGGAAGCGGAGTTGCAAATAAAGCAAAAGGGCTTGGAGCAAATACAATTATAACAGAGGTTAAACCAACTGCGGCATTGAAAGGAACGCTCGAAGGTCACGAGGTGATGAAGATGGACGAAGCAGCAAAGATAGGAGATATATTTATAACTGCAACTGGTGTGAAGGATGTAATTGTAAAAAGGCATTTCTTATCGATGAAAGACGGTGCGATAGTATGTAATACAGGACATTATGATTGCGAAATTAACCTTGTCGAGCTCGAAGAAATTACAAAGTTTAAAAGAACAATAAGACCGAACTGTGAAGAATATATTTTGAAAAACGGTAAGAAGATTTATATACTTGCAAAAGGTAGATTAGTTAATTTATCTGCAGCAGAAGGACATCCATCTGAAGTGATGGATATGAGTTTTGCAAATCAGTTTAATGCACAATTAGCATTAGTAAATGCTTATAAAGCTGGTAAAAAATATCCAGTAGATGTTCACACTTTACCAGAAGAAATGGACCAAGAAATTGCAGGATTAAAACTTGCTACAATGGGAATGAAAATCGATAAGCTGACAAAAGAGCAGATTAAGTATAGCGAAGACTTCAGTGCTGGTACTTAATGTTAGATGTTAAATGTTATATGTAATTATATATATTATTAATTTAACATTTGAAAAAAATGTACGATAAAGATAATTTAATTAAGGTAAAGTCTATGATTTTGCTTTAAGAATTATTAAATTGTATAAATATCTTAATTCCAAGAAAAAGGAATATGTACTTTCGAAACAAATCTTGAGATGCGGAAAATATATAGGTGCAAATGTTGAAGAGGCTATCGGAGCAATAAGTAAAAAGACTTTATGAATAAAATGTATATTGCTCATAAAGAATCAAGAGAAACTTCTTATTGGATTAATTTATTAAGGGATTCTGATTATATTGATAATAAATCTTCGGAGTCATTATTAAATGATTATGAGGAATTGATAAAGATAACAGATAAAATTATTTTCTGGACAAGCAAGAATTTGAAAAAATAAGTAATTTTAAATGAAATAATTTTATTTTCGAATAATAAGATTAGTATTTAGTATAATAATTTTATTATTTAATTTAACATATAACATTTGTAATTTAATATTGAAAATGCTAGCGTAGCTCAGTTGGTAGAGCAGTTGATTCGTAATCAACAGGTCACGAGTTCAAGTCTCGTCGCTAGCTCAAAAAGGGTGTGGTTAGTATATCGGGCTATTTTTTAAAAATGAACGGAAGAGCATCCCGATGAATATCGTGAAGGTCACGAGTTTAAGTTTTGTCGATAGTTCAAGAAAAAGACTCTGTATTCTTACAGAGTTTTTTTTATTTTTATATGTATATTATTTACTGAAGTAACGCAAAATACAGATTTTACATTATATGTTATATTTTATTTGAATTTTGTTTTATAAAAAACCGTTAAAACGGTTTCAATTTAACGTTTATTAAATTCCCACGAATAAATTCGTGGGCTGAACTTAAGAACTTTTAGCATTTTGCGTAACTTCAGTTATTTATATAAAATTTTATTTTAATCCTCTTTTTGACAGTAGTGGTTCTATCGATGGTTCAGAGCCACGGAATCGTTTATAGAGCACCATTGGGTCTTCGGTTCCACCTTTTTCGAGAATATTTTTTCTGAAAGATTCTGCAGTTGCTTTATCGAATATTCCATTTTGTTTAAATAATTCATAAGCATCAGCGTCGAGCACTTCAGCCCAGATGTAGCTATAATAGCCAGCAGTGTAACCAGAATTGAATATATGATTGAAATAGGTGCTTTTATATCTTGATATAATTTCAGGAATCAAACCATATTTTTCATCGAGTATTTTTTTCTCAAATTCAAGTGGAGAAATTTTAAGGTCTTCGGTTAAAGTATGATATTCCATATCGAGAAGCGAAGCAGCGAGATATTCGGTTGTTGCAAAACCTTGTCCAAATTTAGAACTGTTATCGAGTTTCTCAATTAAATCTTTAGGGATAATTTCGCCTGTTTTGTAATGTCTTGCATAGACTTCGAGCATCTCTGGTTCATCGAGCCAGTTTTCCATAATTTGCGAAGGAAGTTCGACAAAATCTCTTGGAACGCTTGTTCCACCGATAGTCCGATAAGTGCATTTGGAAAGGAATCCGTGCAAAGCGTGACCGAATTCGTGAAAGAAAGTTTCAACTTCATCGAAGGTTAGCAATGCAGGTAAATCACCAGTAGGTCTTGAAAAATTGCAAACATTAGTAATGATTGGTGAAATTAATTTCCCATCTTTAGAAATATGTCTTTTTCTGTAGCTATTCATCCAAGCGCCACCACGTTTTCCTGCTCTGGGGTGTAAATCGACATAATAGATACCTATGTGACTTCCATCTTCATCGTTTATTTCATAGACCTGAACATCATCATCATATTTAGGCATATTATCGAGTTTTTTGAAATTTAAACCGTAGAGTTTATTTGCGAGAAAAAATATACCATTTTTAACCTTTTCGAGTTCAAAATAAGGCTTAAGCATTTCTTCATCGAGGTTGTATTTTTCTTTTTTTAATTTTTCGGCATAATATCTCCAATCCCATGGTTGAAGTTTAAAGTTACCACCTTCTTTATCAATCAATTTTTGTAATTCTTCAGCTTCTTTTTTTGCAGCTTCCAGTGAAGGTTTCCATAATTTGTTTAAAAATTCAAATACATTTGCAGGAGTTTTTGCCATAGTTTCATCGAGAATGAAATCGGCAGTAGTATTAAAACCAAGAAGTTTTGCTCTTTCTAATTTCAGGTTAATAATATTAATAATTATTTCTTTATTATCATATTCGTTATCATTATTTCCTCTATTGCTATAAGCTCTCCAGATTTTTTCTCTTAAATCTCTATTATCAGCATATTGTAAGAAGGGCATTAAGCTTGGATTATGCAAAGTGAAAATCCATTTTCCTTCCAAACCGTTTTTTTGACCTGTCTCAAACGCAGCATTTACAATGGATTCGGGAAGTCCTGATAAGTCTTTTTTATCTTCGATTACAAGTTTAAAACCGTTAGTTTCTGCGAGAAGGTTTTCTCCGAATTTAAGTCTTAATAAAGAAAGTTCTTTATTAATTTCTCTTAATCTTGCTTTTTTTGTTTCATCTAAGTTAGCACCACCTCTAACAAATTTATTATAAGTTTCTTCGAGTAATTTAATTTGTTCCTGATTCGAGAGCAAACCTTTTTTATTGTAAACCTCTTTTATGCGTTTAAATAGTTTTTCATTTAAGAGAATGTTATCATTATGAGCAGATAATTCAGGTGCGATATCAGAAGCAATTTTTTGTAGTTCTTTATTTGTGTTAGCAGCAGTAAGGTTGTAGAATACTCCACTTATTTCCATGAGTAAGTCGTCGCTGTATTCGAGTGCTTCAATTGTGTTTTTGAAAGTAGGGGATTCGGGATTATTTACTATAGCTTCTATTAATTCCGCTTGTTGTTTAATTCCTTCTCTGAAAGCTGGGAGAAAATGTTCATTTTTTATCAATTCAAAAGGTGGAACATTATAAGGTGTATTATATTCTTTTAGTAATGGGTTATCTTGTGAAAATAAATTTACCTGAATTGACATAATAAAAGATATTAAAAATATTATTTTTTTCATAAAGTTAAGGATTTTGTTTATTCGATATTTCTAAATTAGTTTTTTGAAATGATTTTAAAAATGGATTTATTAGAGCATAATTTTCAAATTTTTGGTTATTAATAGGGATTTTATTTTAAATGTCAGAATTTTATCTTAATAAAAGTTTTTCAGGAACGAATTTATGTATATTGAAGTAATAAAATAAAGAATAATTTAAAAATAATATATTATGGAAAAATTACATTTAATAATTTTTATAATTTTTGTTTTACTTTTTTACGGAACTGCAAAAGCCCAGAAAGTTTATTCGGTTGATTATCAAAGTCAAGCAGATGTGAAAGTATATGTTGTTAATTATGAAAGCCAGGCGGATTTATGCGTTTATAAAGTTAAATATCAAAGTCAGGCAGGAAGGAATAATGGGAGGTGGTATTTTGTCGATTACCAAAGTCAAGCAGACAAAAAGATATATTTTGTTGATTATGAAAGTCAGGCGGATTTGAAAATATATTTTGTAGATTACGAAAGTAGGGCAGGTTGGAAGAACAAGAAGAAATATTATATGATGGAATAAAACAAAGAATATTATTTATTTAAAAATTTTAATTTATATAACCTCTGTAACTTTTTTGTGTTTTATACGTTATTAAAAGGAAAATATTATTTTATAAGGATATTAAATGGAGGGATATAAATTACTGTATAAAAAAATTTATATAACAGTCTTTTTATTTTTTTTCATAAACATACTTAATGTTTACACTCAAGAATTAAGTGATGAAGAAGCATTAAGAAATAATGATGAGAACAGGATTATAGGTCTTGATAATAAAATAATAAACACTTCAGAATCTATAGAATATATAAACGCCAACGATTCAAATTCAACGGATAGAAATATAACTTTCAAACCAAATAATTATCAATCGATATCGATAAAACGATTTGACAATACAAATATAAGAATTGATGGAATCCTCGATGAACCTGTATGGTCGAAAGCATCGAGGTATGGGAATTTTTGTGAAGTAAATCCTGGAGAAAACACAAAACCAGAAGTCGAAACAGAAGTGATAATATATTATGATGAAGATAATTTATATTTTGGATTTATATGCTATGAAAATGATATGATTAAAATGCGAAAGACCTTATGTGAAAGAGACAAAATGTTTTCAGATGATTTTTGCGGATTTTTTTTGGATACATATAATGAAGGACGTCAAGCGTATGAATTATTCGTGAATCCTTATGGGATACAAGGTGATTTAATGTGGACAACTCCGGGAAATGAAGATGCAACATTCGATATGATATGGTATTCCGATGCAAAAATATATCATAATAAATGGACAATAGAAATTGCAATACCATTTAAAAGTATTAGATTTCCCAATAAAAAAGTTCAGGATTGGCAAATTCAATTATTACGTATAAGACCAAGAGAAAACAGGTTTCAATATTCACTTATGCCAATAACAAGAGATGACCCGACACTTTTTACAAGGGCTTGTAAAATTAATGGAGTGGAAAGTATTAAGGGAGGGAAAAATTTTGAATTACTTCCATACGTAATTGGTTCTCAAACAGGAGCTATTACAGATTACAAAAATTCAAATTCCGAATTTAAAAATGAAAAGCCAGAAGGGGATATTGGTTTTAATATAAAATATGGAATTACATCAAATATTACAGCGGATTTTACATTAAATCCAGACTATTCGCAAATCGAATCAGATGCAGGAATAATAAGTGTAAATAATCCTATTGCATTTTCGTTTTCAGAAAAAAGGCCTTTTTTTCTGGAAGGGGCAAATATTTTTCAGACACCAATATATGTAGTTTACACAAGAGCAATTAATAGTCCTTTCATTGCACTTAAGACGACAGGGAAAGTTGGTAAAACAGAATTTGGTTATTTGTCTGCTTATGATAAAAAGACATCATTTATAATTCCATTTGCCGAGAATAGCGATTTTATATTAACTGATAGAACTTCACTATCGAATATTATAAGAATTAAACATACGATAAAAGATGAAGCATATATAGGGTTTATAATGACTGATAGGGAAGTGAATAAAGAAGGACCATTTACTATGAAACTTCTTAATTTCGATAGTTATAATAATAATAAAGCACAATTATTGAATGTTGATGGATATAATAGGGCGATAGGATTCGATGGCAAAATTAAATTTAGTGAAAGCTATATATTTGATTTTCAGTTGATGAAATATGTAACGAAAGAAATTAATTATCCTGATTATGATGCTTCGGGGAAAATTAATGGTGGAGATTATACAAAGAAGTTAGATGGGGAGTATTATACAGGGTATCAAACCTATGGAATATTTACGAGAAGTGGCAGACATTGGAATTATAATATTGCTTATCGAGATATATCACCGACAGCGAGAAGAGATAACGGATATTTAGGAATAAACGATTACAGGCAAATTGAGATGTGGCAAGGATATATGTTTTATCCAGAATCGAAAACTATTTTAAGAATACAACCACAATTTTATGGATTTGTAAAGAATTATTATGACGGGAAACCAAGAGAACAATTTTTACAGCCAAATGTATGGATACAGTTCAGAAATCAAATAAGCCTTTCGACTGGATTTATGTTTGTTAATAATGAAAAGTTTAGAGGTGTGTTTCACGAAGGTGTAAGGAGGGGATATTTGAATTTTGATGTAAATTCTTTTAAAAAAATTACTTTCGGTGGTAATATTAGTATGGGAAAATATATTATACGTTCAGATAATCCATCGGTGGGGTATGGGATATCAATTGGTTTTTGGTCAACTTTAAAACCACTAAGTAATTTAACTATACAAAATGATTACGAGTATTTCGAACTTTCAAAAGGATATCAGGGTGAGAAAATATATGCGGGATATATATTTAGGAATGTCTCGACATATAATTTAACAAAAAATATTTCTTTTAGATTGATAAGTGAATACAATACATTTTCGGGAAGTTTTTATTTTAATCCATTGGGAAGTTATAAACCAAATCCATTTACTATTTTTTATTTAGGTTTTACCGATATGTTCAATGACACGGATACACCAAACGGTCAGCCAAAATATGTATTGACTGACAGGCAATTTTTTCTGAAGATGCAATATCTTTTTAGATTGTAGAGATAAAATCCACCAACAGAAAACTTAATTATAATATGTTGAATTTAATTTATTACTTTTCTGGTTTTTTTCCGAATATTAGTCCAATTACAATACCGGCAATTAATAATCGAAATCCCATACCGATACCATCTGCGAGTACACCTTTCCATTTTACGAGGTAATTTGCCCACATAAAGAAAAAATACGGAATGGAAGTTAATAAACCGATTAATAAACCAAAAATCAAACCTTCTTTAAACGGGGATTCACCTTTGTAATAGTATTTGTAGATAAGACTTAGGAAAAATCCTTGGAATAAAGAGCCAACAATGTTTGCCCACATAGTATTACCAGAACTTTTCATAATATGTAAAAAACTGCTCATATAACCTGCGGAAAACATGCCCCAATAAAAAAGAAATGCAAGAAGGAATAAGACAATTGCAGATACAATTGTAGAAATTACAAGCTTCATAAAAATATTTGTTTAAGTTAATAAAAAATTTTTATTGCTTGAGTAATTGTAACAGTTTTTAATTATAATAAAACTTTTTTGAATATAAAAGTAAATTATTAGTAACGTTAAAATTTACAATTTTTAGCATTAAAATCTAAAAGAAAAAGAGTAGTTATAAAACTATTATTTAAATTTTGATACTTTTATTAAACGTTATTTAGTAAGAATTTTAATAAAAATACGAATAGACATAGTGAAAAAAATTTAGAAAAAGTGCATTTTTTTTAAGATTTTTTAGGAAATCTTGAATAAATGATTAAATGAAGAATTTGGCATTAAATTTGATGTATATACAAATAAAAAAGCATTTAAATTTAGGGGAATAAAAAAATGAATACAAATAAAATGAAAATAATGGCAGTAATATTGTTTATATTATTGCTAATTCCTATTGAATATGCGAGTTCTCAATGGACACAAATAAATACACTTTCCAATTTGGGAACATATCCGAGTGTATCGGTTGTGAATGCAAATACTTATGTAATTGCAGGAGGAAGGTCAGGAGCGCCAAGGGTTTATAGAACTACGAATGGAGGATTGAATTTTACTTCATTATCAACTACCGGAATATCACGAGAACTTTATTGTGTATGGGCAGTAAGCTCAACAACAATATATGCTGGAGATGGAGGAGTAGCTGGTGGAACAGGTGGTAATGCATATTTATATAGGACTACTAATGGTGGAACAAGCTGGAATGTAATATTATCTACGGGTGGAACGGGCGGTTTTTTTAATGGTGTAGTTTTTTCGAGAATTAATCCAAATTTTGGAATTGCACAAAGTGACCCACCAACACCAGGTGGAGTATATTATCTTGCTAAGACCACAAATGGTGGAGCAAATTGGACAGTTACCAATCCACCGTTGACAGGGACAGCTTCTTCACAGAATTCTGTATTTTGTATTGACCAAAATTTTTATGGATTTGGAATAAATACATCACCATATAGAGTTTACTTTACCACAAATGGTGGAACTGACTGGAATTTAAAGACGTTAACAGGTGCTGGTGGAACTTCAGGTTTTGTATCGAGTATAGCTTTTAATGATAATAAGATTAATGGAATTGCTGGAACATATGGAACTACAAACACACTTTCAAGAACGACAGATGGAGGAATGAACTGGTTTTCGCAGTCAATACCTTGCACAATCGAGGGTTATGCAAATTTAAAATATGTTCCTGGTACTAATACTGTTTACTTGATTGTATCCAATAATACAGAAACACAGGCATTTAAAAGTGTAGATAACGGTGAAAATTGGGATGTATATACTTTTCCTTCGACTGCATATCATAGTTGGCATATGGATTTAGCATTAGCAGGTGGAAATGCAAATGCTGTAACTTCTTCAAACACAGGTAATATATCGAAAATAAACGAATCCCCGATGCCTGTTAAGCTTGAATCTTTTTCTTCAAGTATTAACGGAAGAAATGTGATTTTGAATTGGTCAACATCTTATGAAGAGAATAATTACGGCTTTGATATAGAAAGGATATCATCTGAACTAAATAATGCTTCGTGGACAAAAGTAGGATTTGTAAAGGGTAATGGGAATACAAATTCGAAATGTAATTATAGTTTTACCGATAGTAAATTAAATAGTGGAAAATATCAATATAGGTTAAGACAAATAGATTATAATGGGAATTATGAGTATTTTTCTTTAAAATCAACAATGGAAATTGGATTACCTTCAAAGTATAATTTATCTCAAAACCATCCAAATCCTTTCAATCCAGTTACAAAGATAGATTTTGAAATTCCGAATAATAGTAAAGTGAATATAATACTATATGATATGTCAGGAAAAGAAGTCAAAACATTAGTAAATACTGATTATAATACAGGATATTATACAATACAATTAAATGCAAGCGATTTATCGAGTGGAGTATATTTCTATAGGATGATTGCAAACTCCAATGGTAATAATATAGTATTAACAAAGAAATTATCGGTAATAAAATAAAAAATTGTTGTTTGTTGTTGTTGTTGTTCTTTCTAAGAGGCGGTGTGATGTTACCGCCTTTTTTATTTTATTAAAAAAATTTGCATCATTTAACAGGGAAAAGGATTCAGTTATATATTAAAAACTTGAATAAGAAGTAAAAATTTATCCCGACTTCGTCAGGGGTAATTAATATTCTAACACTTAGTAATTGCTTGCTATTTTCCAAAATAATTACTCTGGATTATTTTATTTAAATGTTATTAGTACACAATACTTTTTAAACAGGAATAAATTGTAATAATATTTAAGGGATAAAGTGTGAAACTATGAAAAAACGCTTATTGAGGATGATTCCCGATAGGAGTATTCGGGAATGACAAAAAGTGTGGTATATTAATTTAAATGTTACAAATAAAAAGTTATTATTTAAAATGACTTTAATAATTTATTAAATTAATATATTTTAATAATATTAAAATAAAATATTAAGAATTATAAATTTGAATACGGGTGAGAATTTTAATATACTGAATTTAGAGTCTGTGAAAAAAATCGAGGTTCTATTTGACAAAGCTTTTGAGGAGCAGGGTGAATGCTTATCATTGAAGATAAAAAACGTTAAAAATAAGAATTTTATATCACTTGATATTTTTTTAGAAGAAGAAAATAAAGGTTTAATTTCGGTTTACACAGATAATGCTCATTTGCAATTGCAAACCTGTAATGGATTTATATTGAGCAATATGCTTGAAGAGGTAATATTTATTTCTGAAACTGATGAAAATATTTCGGGTTTAATAATATCAAAACAAGGAGATTGTTCGTTGTATTCAAATGTAAAAAAAGAATTATTAAATAAGGATTTTATGGAGCTTAGTTCCGAAAAGCTTCTTGCTGCTGTGGCACTTTCGGTAGTAGAATCCGCAAAAGAATAAAACAAACCATAAAATATTTTGGTAGTCAATTTTCTTTTTGACAGAGAAATTCCTCAAGTAGAAAAAAACAATTTTAAAAAGCTTGCAAGAAAGGTCGTAAGAGAAATCACAAAAGATGAGGAATGTGTATGCGAAACAATTAATTTGAAGTTTTGTGATGATAAGGAGATTAGAATTTATAATAAAACATACTTATCTCATGATTATGAGACGGATATATTAACATTTTCGTATGAAAATGAGGATAAGAGTTTAGACAGTGATATAATGATTTCAATAGATACGGTAAAAAGAAACTCAAGAAAGTATAGGTCGGGATTAGAAAATGAGCTAATGAGAGTAATAATACACGGAATTTTGCATATTTGCGGTTATAAAGATGACACAATAATACAAAAAGTTAAAATGCGAGAAAAAGAAAATTATTATTTAAAAAAATTTGTTTACAATGCAGGATAAAATAATAGAAATAATTGTTTATATACTTAGTGAGATTAGGGAAATTAATCAATTAAACGAAATAGATGTAAATATATTGGCAGATAAGGGATATTCCGAGGCAGAGATAAATACAGCTTTCGCGTGGATTTTTTCGAAATTAGATGAAGGAGAGCTGATATTTAAAGATGGAAGCGAAAACTCAAAGTCTCATAGAGTTTTTAATTTAGTAGAGCATAAAATTTTTAGTGTAGATGCAAAAGGATATTTATTACTATTAAGAGAACTTGGCTTAATAAGTGATTTTGATATAGATTTTATTGTTGAAAGGGTTTATTTGTCAGGTTATCAAAAAATAGAAATAAGTGATTTAAAAAAGTTTATATCTTCATATATATTAAATGCTGAAAGTAAATCGGATATTTTAAGCAGAATGATACTGCAGAATAATGATACAATAAATTAAAAAAGAAATTTATAAAAACAAATGAGTAAGAATTTAGTTATAGTTGAGTCACCATCGAAAGCAAAAACTATTAAAAAATATCTTGGGAGTGATTATATAGTTGAAGCTACAGTTGGACATCTTAAAAATTTACCAAAGAATAAGATTAGCATTGACCTTGAAAATGGATATATACCTACTTATGAGGTGATAGAAGGAAAGGCGAAAGTAATAAAATCAATAAAAGAGCTTGCAAAAGAAGCGGAAAAAATATATATAGCAACAGACCCAGACCGTGAAGGAGAAGCAATAGCATCAGATATTGCGGAGGAAATTTCTGGAGTTAATAAAAATATAAAGAGAGTATTATTTAATGAAATAACGAAAACAGGAATAAATACAGCGATGAAATCACCGAGAGATATCGATGAAAATTTAGTTTCATCGCAGATGGCTCGGAGAGTTATGGATAGGATACTTGGATATAAGGTAAGTCCGTTTTTATGGAAGGCATTTTATTACGGTTTATCGGCGGGTAGAGTTCAATCAGTTGCATTGAAATTGATTTGTGAGCGAGAAGAGGAAATAAGGAACTTCAAGCCAAAAGAATATTGGTCAATAGATGGAATATTTTCGAAATTATCGGGAAATGCAAAGTCATTTAATGCAAAGCTTTATAAAATAAATGACGAAATATTAAAATTTAATGGAGATTCACCTTGTATAGAAAATATAGAAAGAGCTCACAAAATTTTAGAGGAGTTAAAAAATAACAAATATAAGGTAGAGGATATACAGTTAAAAGACGTAAAGAAAAATCCTCCTTTACCTTTTACAACGAGCGTTTTACAGCAAACGGCATCTACGAGATTGGGATTTTCACCAAAAAGGACAATGATGTTAGCACAAAAGTTATATGAAGGTGTAGAGATAAAAGGTGAAGGAAATGTCGGATTAATAACATATATGAGAACGGATTCTACAAGGGTTAGTAATGAAGCCAAAAATGCAGCGATAGATTTTATAGAAAAAAATTTCGGTAAAGAATATATAAATACAAATAATAAGACTACAAACGGAAAATCGAAGAATACACAGGATGCTCATGAAGCAATAAGACCAACGGATATTACAAGAAGACCTGAAGATTTAAAAAAACTCGATAAGAATTTATTGGCATTATATGATTTGATATGGAAGAGATTTGTTGCGTCACAAATGTCAACAGCACTATTCGAACAAAGGACAGTATTTATAAAAGCAATAAATCCAGGAATTAGCAACAATGAGTACTATTTTAAGGCGACGGGACGTGAAGTAAAATTCAGTGGATTTTTGAAAGTATATGAAGAAACAAAAGAGGAAACAACAAATGGTGATGATGAAGATTTATCGACTGTTCCTACGGATTTGAGTTTAGGGGATTTATTAAAAGCACTTAGTTTAATGAAAGACCAGCATTTTACAAATCCGCCACCGAGATACACAGAAAGCAGCTTGATAAAACAATTAGATACTCTTGGCATAGGGAGACCATCTACTTTTGCATCAATAGTTTCAACGGTAATAGATAGAAAGTATGTAGATTTGAATGAAAGAAGACTATATGCAACAAATTTGGGAATGACAGTTAATAAAATACTTGGTGAACATTTTTATGATGTGATAAATACAAAATTCACAGCAGAGATGGAAGAGGAACTCGATACAATAGCAAGAGGTGAATCGACATATAAAAAAGTATTAGATGATTTTTACATTCCATTTAATAAAGATTTACAGGAAGCAGAATCGTCAGTTCCTGAAATTAAAAAGCAATTAATAGAAAAGACTGAAATAATATGTCCAGAATGTGGTAAGGAAACAGGTGCGGTGATGTTAAAGAAATGGGGAAGAAATGGACAATTTTTAACTTGTGAAAGATATCCTAAATGTAAAGCTACACAATCAGTAGAAGAGCAGGTGAGTGAAGTAAAAGTAGCACAAAATATTAAGTGTGATTTATGTGGTGCCGATATGCTCGAGAAGGTTGGACGATATGGTAAATTTTATGGATGTAGTAACTACCCGAAATGTAAGGGAGTAAAACCGATGACACTTGGAATTAAATGTCCGAAGTGCGGAGAAGGAGAGATTATACAAAGGCGTGGAGGCAAAACGAAGAGGCAATTTTATGGATGTTCCCGATATCCAGAATGTGATTTTTTAGAAAACTCATTGCCAGTTTTGGAAAAATGTGAAAATTGTGGAAATAATTATTTGATTACAAAGGAAACTAAAAAAGACGGGAAATTTTTACAATGTCCAAAGTGTAAGAATAAAGTGGTTTTAGAAAAAGTTGAAAAACAATAAATCGAAATATTTTATCGAATACATCGAGGAATATCTTGAATTTATTCGTATATCAAAGAATTTTTCTGCAAATACAATAATATCATATCGGAATGATTTAAATCAATTTTTAAATTTTCTATTCAATTTATATAGAGAGGAAAGCTGTCTTTTACCAGAAAAATTCATTTTTGAAGTAAAGGAAATAAATAAACGTGATATAAAATCTTTTTTATCGGATTTAATATCACAGGAAAAAATTGATATTAAAAAAGTAAAGAAATACAATACAAAATCTATATCGAGAAAAATATCAACTTTAAAATCATTTTTTAAATTTCTCAAAAAAAGAAAATATATAGAAAGCAATCCAGCGTCTGTATTGATTTTTCCGAAGAGAGCAAAAAATCTTCCATATTTTGTGACAGAAACGGAGATGGAAAGACTGCTTGAAGGAGCGAAATCAATAGATTTGAGCATATTAGATAAAGCTATTATAGAACTTTTTTATAGCACAGGGATACGTTTGTCAGAGTTGATTAATTTAAAGATTCAGGATATAAATTTTCAGAATAAAACTATTAAAGTATTAGGAAAGGGTTCTAAGGAAAGAATAATTCCGTTTGGTGAAAAGGCATATTTGGCAATGAGAAATTATATAGAAATAAGAAACATTTGTAATATGAAGAATTACGATAATTTTTTCATAAGTAATAAAGGTAATAAACTTTACCCGATGCAGGTGCAGAGGTTAATTAAAAAAAGTCTATCAACAGTGACAGAACTTAAGAAAAAATCACCACACGTTTTGCGACATACATTTGCTACACATTTACTTGATAAAGGTGCGGATATAAGAGCAGTAAAGGATATGCTGGGGCACGAGAGTTTATCAACGACACAAATTTATACACACATAACACCGGAAAAACTGAAAAAAGTATATGAGCAGGCACATCCGAAGGGGAAGTGAAAATGAGTAATGAATAATATAAGTGTTACTTTTTTCTTTATTGCTCGGGAGGAAATTCTTTAATAATATATTTCATTCTTACCAAATATTCTGGATTAGGAAGATAGAACATAAAATTTCAAAACATAATTTAAAATTTTAAATAAATTATTATTTAAAAGATTAATATCCTATTAAACAATACAAAGTAAGATTATTAAAAAACGAGATACATTACTGTGATATAAAGGTATAATAAATCAATCAATTTATTATCGATTTAAAGATTATTAGCGTTCAAAAAAGTGTGTAAATAGAATAGCCTATAAAAAAAGAGTCTC
>CAYNTK010000013.1:0-42239 GCA_964400285.1 uncultured Ignavibacteriaceae bacterium | reverse complement strand
AATGAAACACAGAGAGTTGCTCGAGTGGTTTAAGAGGCACGCCTGGAGAGCGTGTTAACGGGAAACCGTTACGAGGGTTCGAATCCCTCACTCTCTGCATAGGATTAGTATGCTTATTTTTTAAGATACGTAAAACTTTTGATGTAAAAAAATATATGTAGATACTCCCCCACCCTTTGAATCTTAAATAATATCAATTTATGATTTTTTGTTAGATTGTATTAAAATTTACTTCTTATTATCTATAAGCTCACTTATATTTCATCATTGTTAAAAAAAATAAGCAAAAATACTAATTTTTAGATGTTGATATTTTACACTTAAAATTTTAAAAATTTTAGTTAACTTAACTATTTTAATAAAAACGTAATAGAATTATGACCGTTCTTTTAACAGGTGGTGCGGGATATATTGGCTCTCATACAGTTAATAAATTAATGACGAAAGGTTTTGATGTTATAATTTTTGATAATCTTTCACGCGGGCATTTTGAATCTGTTCCTACGGATGTACAATTTGAACATGTTGATTTGCAGGATACGGTTAATTTAAAGAATGCAGTCAAAAAATACAAAATTGATTCGGTAATACATTTTGCGGCATTTGCGTATGTAGGTGAATCGGTAGAAAATCCTGGATTGTATTATGAAAATAATGTAATAGGTAGTTTTAATCTAATTAAAACAATAGCTGAAGCTGGAATTAAAAAATTTGTGTTTTCTTCTACTTGCTCGGTTTATGGAAATCCTAAAAGTATTCCGATTTCTGAAAAAGAGTCTGCAAATCCAATTAATCCTTATGCACGAACAAAATATATGATTGAAAATATTTTAAGTGATTTTGGTATTTCTTATGGACTGAAATTTGTTGCATTAAGATATTTTAATGCAGCGGGTGCATCGGATGATGGTTTGATAGGCGAAAGTCATGACCCTGAACCACATTTAATACCACTGGTTTTATATACTGCTCTTGGAAAAAAAGATTGTATTAAGATATATGGTGATGATTATCCGACAAAAGATGGCACTTGCATACGCGATTATATTCACGTGAACGATTTAGCCGATGCGCATATAAGGGCATTGGAATATCTCGAGAAAGGTGAATCGACTGTAATTAATCTTGGAACGGGTAACGGATATTCAGTTAAAGAAATAGTAGAAGAAGCAAGAAGAATAACCGGTAAAGAAATAAAATCAGAAATTGTTAGCAGGCGTCCTGGTGACCCTGCAATTTTAATTGCCGATAATAAAAAAGCAAAAGAAGTTCTTGGTTGGAATCCTGAGTATGATTTAAAACGTATTTTGGAAACTGCCTGGAATTGGCATAAAAATCAAAAATATTAAAAAATAAAAAGAATAAAATGAAAGGTATTATATTAGCTGGTGGAGCTGGAACAAGACTTTATCCAATATCCAAAATATATAGCAAGCAATTAACGTTAATTTATGATAAACCGTTAATATATTATCCACTTTCAATCTTGATGTTGAGCGGAATTAAAGAGATTTTAATTATATCAAATGATGAAACTATTCCTTTATACCAAAAATTATTTGGTAATGGCTCATATATTGGATTAAAAATCGAATACGCTATACAGAAAGCACCAAATGGAATTGCCGAATCTTTTATAATTGGTGATAAATTCATTGGTAAAGATAGTGTATCTTTAATTCTTGGTGATAATATTTTTTACGGCAAGCTCGATTTTATTTATAATGCAATAAAGAATAATGAAGGTGCTACGGTTTTCGGATATCAGGTAACCGACCCGCAAAGATATGGTATTGTAGAATTTGACGAAAACGGTAAAGCAATTTCACTCGAAGAAAAACCAAAAAACCCAAAATCGAATTATGCTGTTCCCGGATTTTATGTTTATGATAATGAAGTAGTGAATATTTCCAAAAACCTAAAACCATCTGCACGAGGTGAGCTTGAAATTACAGATGTTAATATAGAATATTTGAAAAGAGGGAAACTGAAAGTAGAAAAAATTGGAAGGGGAGTTGCGTGGTTGGATACTGGAACTCCTGAATCTCTTCTTCAGGCATCTAATTTCTTTGGCGTTATAGAAGACAGACAAGGGTTGAAAGTTGCTTGTATTGAGGAAATTGCATATAATATGAATTTTATCTCAAAACAAAAGTTTGAAAAAGTTATTTCAGAAATTCCTAAATCACTGTATAGAGATTATTTAGAAAAAGTTTTAAAAAACGATTGATATGAAGATAATTAAAACTGAAATAGATGGATTATTAATAATTGAACCAGACGTTTTCACCGATGAACGTGGTTTCTTTTTCGAGTCTTATAGTGAAAGGAAATATTCGGAATTAGGATTTGATTTTAAATTTGTACAGGATAATATTTCCAAATCTACGAAAGGAACAATTCGTGGTTTGCATTATCAGGTCGGAAAATTTGCTCAAGGAAAATTATGTCAGGTGATTTATGGTAAAGTATATGATGTTGCAGTGGATATTAGGTTTGGCTCTCCTACATTTGGAAAATTTAAAGGTATTGAATTATCGCAGGATAATCATAAACAATATTGGCTACCACCAGGTTTTGCACATGGTTTTTCTGTTCTTTCTGAGGAAGCAATTTTTATGTATAAATGCACAAATTATTATAGTAAAAAAGATGAAAGAGCGATATTATTTAATGACCCCGATTTGGGAATTGATTGGAAAGTTGAAACCCCAATTGTTTCTGAAAAAGATTTACAGGCAATATTATTCAAAAATATTGAAAAAGATTTTTATTATTAATAAAAAAGCTTTTGTCATTTTAGCTATATTTGTAAGTTGAAATAACGAAAAAAAATAAAAATTTTATAAGGAGAAATAATGGATTTATCTATGATTGGTACCGGATATGTCGGACTTGTTTCTGGAACTTGTTTTGCCGAAATGGGAAATAATGTTATCTGCGTAGATAATAGTCCCGAAAAATTAAAAAAACTTCAAAATGCTGAAGTTACAATTTATGAACCCGGACTTGATATCATTTTTACAAGAAATATAGAAAAGAAGAGATTAAGTTTTACCGATGATTTAAAATACGCTGTATTAAATTCGGAAATGATTTTTCTTTGTTTGCCAACTCCTCAGGGAGAAGATGGTTCTGCAGATTTGCAGTATGTTTTAAAAATTGCAAGCGATATTGGTAAGATTCTTAAAGATGAAAAATGCGATGAATATAAAATTATTGTAAACAAAAGCACAGTCCCTGTCGGTACTGCACAGCTCGTGGAAAATGAGATTAGAAAATATGGTATTAAAAATTTTGATGTTGTTTCCAATCCCGAATTTATTAGAGAGGGATTTGCAGTCGAAGATTTTATGAAACCCGATAGAATTATTATTGGCTCCGAAAGTAAAACTGCACTTAGCAAAATGAGAGAGTTATACGAACCTTTCGTAAGGCAGGGAAATCCTATTATCGAAATGAATACAGCAAGTTCTGAAGTTACTAAATATGCTGCAAACTCATACCTTGCAATGAGAATCACATATATGAATGAACTTGCAAATTTTTGTGAAGTCGTAGGAGCAGATATCGATTTGGTAAGAAAGGGAATGGGTAGCGATACTCGAATTGGAAAAAGATTTCTTTTTGCTGGTATAGGTTATGGTGGCTCTTGCTTTCCAAAAGATGTTAATGCATTTATACGCACTTCTAATGATAAGGGCTCTCCTATTAGTTTACTTACGGTAGTAGACAAAGTAAATAAAGCACAAAAGAAAGTTTTGTTTAATAAGCTTTTGAAGCACTTCGATAATAATATTAAAGGGAAACATTTTGCAGTTTGGGGACTTTCATTTAAACCAAACACCGACGATATGAGAGAAGCTCCGTCTGTCGTGATTATAAACGAATTGCTAAAGGCAGGTTCAACTGTTTCCGCTTACGACCCCGCTGCAATAGAGACTTCAAAGTTTTATCTTAAAGATACAATTACTTATGCAAGCGATGAATATGATGCTCTGAAAAATGCAGATGCACTTCTGATTTTTACCGAATGGAATGAATTTCGAAATCCCGATTTCGACAAAATTTCTTCTACACTAAAAAATAAACTCATCTTCGACGGAAGAAACATCTTCGCAACAGATAAAATGAAAGAGTTGGGATATACGTATTATAGTATAGGAAGAAAAATGGTAAAGTAATTAATAAATAAATTATATATTTAATATATTATGGAAGAGAAAAGAATAAAACTATTTAATTATGACCTAAATGTGATAATTGAGGATTATTATAAAACATATACTTATAATAAAAATGTTGATGAAATGCTTTCTTATATTAAGAAGGGCTATAAAATAATTGGTTTTATGAATAAACAGAGAGAAGGTACAAATATCGTTGAAGGTTATGTTGTTTTAAAATAAAAAGAAAATAAATATTACAAATATAATAAAAAATTATTACTAATACATTATTATTTTTATTTTTTTATTTATATATAAAAATAATGAATATAATAAATATAAAGAAAATTTTAATGAACTTTAGAAAAGATATGATAAGGTAAAAATTGAATTAAAGATTATAAATTTAGTTAAAAACAAGTTTACTAATACAAATTGGGAAATCATTGAGAATAAAATACAAAATTTCTTTTTATCCAATGATATTTCACTTTAATATTTTGTTATTGATGTCGTCTAAAGAATAGAAATTTTTTTATCACTCTGCAAAACAGTTTTATAGCAAAAAAAACAAAATGCACAATAGCCACGAGTTTCTTGCCTGCGTCAGGCAGGAATTATTCATTGTAGCTTACTTTTATAAAATTACTTTTTTGAAGTATTCGTAAGTTATTTTTAAACCTTCTTGTCGAGATACCTTTGGTTCCCATCCAAGAATTTCTTTTGCTTTAGTAATATCCGGTTGTCTTTGTTTCGGGTCGTCTTCGGGTAAAGGTTTAAAAACAATTTTTTGTTTTGCACCTGTTAATTTTATAATCTCTTGGGCAAATTCGAGAATAGTTATTTCATCAGGGTTTCCTATGTTTATTGGATAAACATAATCGCTCATTAATAATCTGAAAATACCTTCAATTTGGTCATCTACATAACAAAACGAACGTATCTGGCTGCCGTCACCAAACACAGTCAAGTCTTCTCCTCTTAACGCCTGTCCGATAAAAGCTGGAAGAGCTCTTCCATCATCAAGTCTCATTCTTGAACCGTATGTATTAAAAATTCTTGCTATGCGTGTATCGAGTCCGTGATAAGTATGATACGCCATAGTAATCGCTTCCATAAATCTTTTTGCTTCATCATAAACTCCTCGTGGTCCAATTGGATTTACATTCCCCCAATACTCTTCATTTTGTGGATGAACTATTGGGTCACCGTAAATTTCCGATGTAGATGCAATCAAAAATCTCGATTTTTTTTCTTTTGCCAAGCCAAGAAGATTAAGTGTTCCTACAGAACCAACTTTTAAAGTTTTAATTGGAACTTTCAAATAATCTATTGGGCTTGCAGGAGAGGCAAAGTGTAATATATAATCGAGTTTTCCCGGAACAAATACAAATTTTGTTACATCATAAAAATAAAATTCAAAATTTTTGTCTTTGAATAGATGCTCTATATTTGAAATTTTTCCTGTGCTTAAATTGTCCATTCCAACAACTTTGAAGCCCTCTTTAATAAATCTATCGCATAGGTGAGAGCCTAGAAATCCTGCAGCACCTGTGATTAAAACACGCTTTTGATCGTTATTCAAATCTTTGATTTTTTTATTAATTTAATTATAATTATTAAAAGATTTTATTCAATTATTTAGACTTGATTTTTTAAAAGAATCTTAATATACTTGCTAATAACAACTAAATAAAAAATGTTTTCGATTTCGATATCGGAAAACTATTTTAATGTAAAATAAAAAGGAAAAAATTATATGCCAGTTTTTGAATATAAATGTAAAGAGTGTGATTCAAAATACGAGATACTGCATAAATCAAGTGAAAAGCAGGAAGATATTTTTTGTCCGAATTGCCATTCGACAAAACACATAAAATTGATTTCTACTTTTAGTTCGAATATTTCAGGTGGTTCGGATGGAGGTGGATGTGCAGATGGCTCTTGTTGTATACCTTCTTATGGTGGTGGTTGTGCAAGTGGAATGTGTGGTTTGAATTAAAAATAAAAAACTCGTTCCTACTTTTAAGTGTAGGAACGAGTAAAGATATTTTAAAAGTATCAAAAATTAACTCTTCGTTTCTGCTTCAAATACAGCCATTGCTGTCAGATTAACAATATCATCTACATAACTTTCAGGTCCTAATAAATATACTGGCTTTTTAATTCCAAGTAATATTGGACCGATTGCAACCGCTCCACCAATCGAACCAAGTAATTTATAAGCGATGTTCGCTGAAGTTAAGTCAGGAAAAATTAAAACGTTTGCTCTTTCTTTTAGGTCACAGAATGGATAATAATTAGCTATTATTTCAGGATTCATTGCTGTTTCTGCAGTCATTTCACCATCAATTATCAAGTCTGGTCTTTTTTGTTTTACGATATTAGTTGCTTTTGCTACTTTTATTGAATATGGATGCCTTGTGCTACCGAAATTACTAAAAGATAACATAGCAATCTTTGGAGTGAAACCAAATCTTTTTACACTATCGGCAGTTAATAATGCAATACCAGCAAGGTCTTCGGCAGTTGGCTCTATATTTACAGTTGCATCTGCAATAAATAATGTCTGGTTTTTAAATACCATCATATAAAGTCCTGCAATTTTATCAACTCCATCTTCTTTACCAATAATTTGTAATGCAGGTCTTACAGTTTCGGGATATTGTTGTGTAAGCCCAGAAATTAATCCATCAGCATCACCCATTCTTACCATCATCATACCAAATATATTTGGGGTTTTAATAAGTCGCTTTGCATCTATGTAAGTAACCCCTTTTCTTTTTCTAAGATTGTAAAATTCTTCGAGATAAGTGTCATATTTTAGTGTGTCTTCAGGGTCAATAATTTCAACTTTTTTGAAATCGAAATCAAGTCCAAGTTCAGCAACTTTACTCTTTATTCTTTCGGTATTTCCAATCAATATTGGTTTAGCAATTTTTTCATCAACTAATATCTGTGCAGCTCTTAATATTTTCACTTCTTCACCAGATGGAAACACGATTTTCTTATGTAAATCTTGTGCCTTGTGAATAAAGAATCTCATTACTTCTCTTGATTTACCAAGTCTTCCTTCAAGGCAATCTCTGTATTGGTCAAAATCGGCAATCGGTTTTTTTGCAACTCCGCTATCCATTGCAGCTTTTGCAACAGCCGGTGCTTCCCAAAGTAATACACGAGGGTCGAATGGTTTTGGGATTATGTATTCGGGTCCGAATTCAATTCTTTTTCCTCCATATGCTCTTATAACTGCATCAGGAACGTCTTCTTTAGCTAAATTTGCAAGGGCGTATGACGCTGCTATTTTCATTTCCTCATTTATAGTTGTTGCCCTTACATCCAGAGCTCCTCTAAAGATAAACGGGAATCCAAGAACATTATTTACTTGGTTTGGATAGTCAGAACGTCCCGTTGCCATAATTACATCATCTCTTGCATCTTTTGCATCATCATAAGTAATTTCGGGATTTGGATTTGCCATAGCAAATATCACAGGTTTATCAGCCATAGATTTTACCATATCTTTTGAGACAATTCCTTTTGCTGATACCCCGCAAAATACATCCGCACCTTTCATAACATCAGCAAGTGTTCTTAAATCTGTATCCTGTGCAAAGTATTCCTTGTATGGATTCATACCTTCTTTACGTCCTTTATACACTACACCCTTTGTATCAACAAGAAACATATTTTCTCGTTTAACACCAAGTGTTTCATAAAGTTTTGCACATGCAATACCTGCAGCACCTGCACCACTGAAAACAACTTTAACCTTATCGATTTTTTTATTAACAATCTCGAGACCATTTAATAATGCAGCACCACTAATAATAGCAGTTCCATGCTGGTCATCGTGAAATACAGGTATTTGCATTATTTTCTTTAACTCTTCTTCGATATAAAAACATTCTGGTGCTTTAATATCTTCGAGATTTATTCCACCAAATGTTGGCTCGAGTAATTTTACGGCTTTTATTATTTCATCTGAATCGTGTGTTTCGAGTTCGATATCGAAAACATCAACATCTGCAAATCTTTTAAATAACACTCCTTTTCCTTCCATAACTGGTTTTCCTGCAAGTGCACCAATATCACCCAGACCCAAAACTGCAGTCCCATTTGATACTACTGCTACGAGGTTTCCTTTTGCTGTGTATCTGTAAGCATCATCGGGATTTTTTTCGATTTCGAGGCAAGGGTCTGCTACACCCGGAGTATATGCCAATGATAATTCTCTTTGTGTTGTGCAGGGTTTTGTAGAAATTACTTCGATCTTACCCGGTCGCCCTGTCGAATGATAGTCGAGAGCATCCTGTTTGCGAATCATAACTTCCTTCCTTTCTGTTAAGAGGTTTATTTTAAAATTGTTATTACATATAAATTATAATACTTAAAATAAAAAAATAATACATAATTTAGTGCGTAAAAAAATATACAGTGTAATTTTTTAATCACTTTTTTATAAAATCCATTTATTGTAATTTAAAGTTTATATGTTTTATTCGAAAAAATATGTATGATTTTATTTTCAAACCCTTCAGCGAAATGACCGATGAGGATTATGCGAACGTAGGGTTTAAATCTGGATTGGAAATTCATCAACAGCTCTTAACTGAAAAAAAACTTTTTTGCAGGTGCCCCGCAGGTCATTATAGCAAAAAATATGATGCTGAAATTTTAAGGCATATGAGACCAACACTTTCTGAAATGGGCGAATATGATGGTACCGCACTTATGGAATTTAAAACTAAGAAAGATATTATTTACCATATTAATCGTGATACTGTATGTACTTATGAAATGGATGATACCCCTCCCTTTGAAATTGATGAAACTGCTCTGGATATTGCTCTTGAAATCGCTATGCTATATAGATGTAATATGATTGATGAAATACATATAGCAAGGAAACAATATCTTGATGGAAGTATCCCTACAGGTTTTCAACGAACTACAATAGTGAGTGTGAATGGAAAAATTCCATACAAAAATAGGGAAATAGAAATTATTCAACTTTCGCTCGAAGAGGATTCTTGCAGGGAAGTAAGTGATATAGGACATACCAGAGTATATTTGACTGATAGATTAGGAATGCCCTTAATAGAAACCGTAACAGGACCCGATATGAAAACTCCCTTTGAAGTTGCTGAAGTCGGGAATATTTTAAGAAAGCTTGTCCGAACCACTGGAAAAGTTAGAACAGGTGCAGGTGCTGCTCGTGAAGATGTAAACGTCAGTGTTACTGGTGGAACGAGGATTGAAATAAAAGGGGTTCCAAGTCTAAAGAGAATTCCTTTGCTTACTTACAATGAAGCTATGCGTCAATGGAATCTCTTAAGATTAAGGGAAGAGCTTAAAAAAAGAGGTATTACATCTAATACTTTTGAATCAAAGACCGATGATATTACTAAATTATTACGTAAAACAAAATTTCAACCAATTGCGAATGCATTGAGCAATGGAATGGTAGTAAACTGCATTACTCTTCGAGGTTATAAAGATTTATTAAGATGGCAAACACAAACTGATACATATTTTTCACGTGAAATTTCCGATAGAGTACGCGTTATTGCTTGTTTAACTACTTTACCCAATATTATTCACTCCGATAGCACAAGTGAAACTCTTGCTACTTCTGAATGGAAAAATATTAAAAAAGCAGTAGGTGCAAATGAGGAGGATACAATAGTTATTGTTTGGGGTAACAAGGTAGATACCGAAATGGCTGCAAATGAAATTATTATTAGAGCCAAAGAAGCGACAATTGGAGTCCCTTCCGAAACCAGACAAGCTTTTAAAGACGGAACAAATGGTTTTGAAAGGATTTTACCTGGTGCAGATAGAATGTATCCCGATACGGATTTACCTCCAAAGAAAATAACGAAAGAAAGACTTGATAGAATAAAAACACAAGTCCCTGAATTTTTTTGGGATAGGGAAAAATGGTATAAGGAATTAAATATTCCTTCCGATGTTATCTCTGAGCTTGCTATATCTAAATACGCTAATTTATTTAAAAAACTTGTTAATGAATGGGAAATCAATCCTGTGCTGGCTTCTGTAGTATTAATTCAATACCCTAAAAGGTTGCGAAAAAAGAATTTAAAGGTTGAATTATTATCGATTGATATTTTTGAAAAAATATTCGATGCATATAGGAAAGGAATTATTTTTAGAGAGGGTATATTGATTGCAATGGAACTTGCAATTAGGAATAATGACGATTTCATAAATTATTTTATTCCAGAGCTTTCTCAAAAAGATATTCAAAATTATTTCAAAAAATCACTTTCAGATTTGAAAAAAATAGAATTGAATAAATCTGAAAATAAGAAATTAGTACTTATTGGTTTATTGATGAATAAGTTAAGAGGTAAAGTTGATTCGAAATTGATTATTGATTATGCAGAAAATGTAAAATAAAAATTTTTAAAGATGTCACAAAGTGAAGAATATAAAGGTTATCGCGGAGTAGCACTTGATAAATTAAAACAGTTTAATGCTCTTGTATGGAGCGATGCAGAAATTACTACTGACAAAGGGTTATACAAAGGGAAAATTCTTCCGCGTTCTGAAACCGCAGACCAATATCATATAGTTATAAAATTAGCATCAGGTTATAATGTCGGACTTGCTGCAGAATGTGTCAAGGATATTAAAGTAATTGGCAGAAAAGAAGCTCATTATAAAATTCCCGAAAAAGAATTTCCTTATGACCCTAAAAGACCAAATGTAAAATTACTTGGAACTGGCGGAACTATCGCAAGTCGTCTCGATTATAGGACGGGTGCGGTTATTCCTGCTTTTACTCCTGGAGAGTTATACGGTTCTGTTCCTGAACTTGCGGATATTTGTAATCTCGAAACGGAAAAGTTGTATGGAGTCTTTAGCGAAAATATGGGTCCTGAACAATGGATTGGAACTGCAAAAGCTATCGGAAAGGAAATTGAAAAAGGTGTTCAAGGAATAGTTGTAGGTCACGGAACAGATACTATGCATCATACTGCTGCTGCATTATCTTTTATGGTTCAAAATTCTCCAATTCCTATTGTTATGGTTGGTTCTCAACGCTCGAGTGATAGACCTTCTTCGGACGCTGCCTTAAACTTAATGCATAGTGTAAAAACGGCAGCCGAAAGCGATATTGCAGAAGTTATGGTCTGTATGTTTGGTCCAACTTCTGATGAATATGGTTTGCTTCATAGGGGAACAAGAGTTAGAAAAATGCATTCGAGTTATCGCTCAACTTTTAGAACTCTTGGAGATATTCCGATGGCTATGGTCAGTAGAGAAAAAATTACACCTTTAAGACAGGATTATAAAAAAAGAAGAAATGATAAAGATGTAATTATTAATACAGCATTCGAAGAGAAAGTAAGCATCGTTTATTATTATCCCAATATGAAACCCGATATTATTGACTCTTTAATTGATAATAATTATCGGGGGATTGTTATTGCGGGAACAGGTCTTGGTCACGTTAATAAACCAGTATATCCTGCACTTAAAAGAGCAAAGGAAAAAAATATTGCTGTTTATATGACTGTTCAAACGCTTTGGGGGTATGTTCAAATGTATGTTTATGATACAGGTAGGGATATGATGGAACTTGGCGTTGTTCCAACAGCAAATATGCTTCCAGAGGTTGCTTATGTCAAACTCGGTTGGGCACTCGGACAAACTGATAACCTTGATGAAGTGAAAAAAATTATGCTAACTCCAATTGCTGGTGAAATTACGGAAAGAGAGCCGAGTAATGGATATTTAATTTTTCAAGGTGGTGTCCCTGAAGTCGAAGAGTTCATTTCTAAATATAGAAAATAATAAATTCTTTACTTAGTTTTTTTACTGCAAATATACTATTAAGTTAAACCATATATTTTGCAAAAGTGTCTAAATATAAATAAAATAAATTATTTATTGTTACAATTTGTTACAATTAAAAGCAAACTTTATTACTTGTAAATTGTTAAATTATATATATTAATATTTATTTAATGAAAAATAGAATTTTTATTACTGTTGTTTATATTTTAATATTTTCCTCTTTTTTAATTTCGCAGGATAAACCAAAAAAACGAGATTTTGATGGTTCTGATAAAAAAGGAAAAATATCGGGGATTGTTTTTGATAATGAAACAAATACTCCAATTGAATCTGCAACTGTACAGTTATTTAGTCAAAAAGACTCTTCGCTTGTTACTGGTGTCTCAACAAATAAAAAAGGAGAGTTTTTACTTGAACCTCGTTTTGGAAGATTTTATTTAAAAGTAAGTTTTATCGGATATAATAATACTATTATAAATAATATTCGTTTAAATCCAGAAATACCAGAAGTAAATCTCGGAACAATTAAGCTTGTTGCTGGTGATGAGATGGTAACTAAAGAGATTCAAGTTGAAGCAGAAGCACCAATGTTAGAAACTCAGCTCGATAAAAAAGTCTTCAATGTAGAAAAGAATATCGTAAGCGAAAGCGGCTCAGCAGTTGATGTTTTAAAAAATGTTCCCTCTGTAACTGTCGATGCAGATGGTAATGTAAGTTTAAGAGGAAGTAGTAATGTGAAAATATTGATTAACGGAAGACCCTCTGGAATATTGGGAAATGACCCAACCGCTGTTCTCGAACAGATCCCGTCTAAAATGATAGAATCAATAGAGGTTATGACAAATCCTTCATCGAAATATGACCCTGAAGGCACAGCAGGTATTATTAATATTATTTTGAAAAAACAACAGGATGATGGATATAACGGAAATATTAGTACAAACGTTGGTACAAAAGATAAATATAATACTTCTGTGAATTTAAACTTTAGAAAAAATAAATTTAATTTTTCTTTAAGTTATAATTATCGATTGTTTAATATGTATGGGAACGGAGCAACGAATAAACAAACATTATTCAATGATTCTATTTATAACTTGAATTCAAACTCAAACGCACATATGAAAATGAACGGGCATTTCGGCTCATTTGGTGTAGATTATAATGCGGATAAAAAAAATATTTTAAGTTTTGCTGCGAATTATAATTACAGGGATAGATACCGAGATGAAAACTCTTTTTATTATAGCTTTAATGGACAAAATATTACTACAAATATGTATACGAATTTTAGTAATGAAGATGAAACTGGAAAAGGATTTGATTTGAACCTTAATCATAAATTAAAATTCGATAGAAAAAAAGAAGAACTAAACACAGTATTTCAATATTCACGCTCGAGCGAAGACGAATTGAGTGGCTTTAAACAGGCAGATTATTTTACCGGAAATGCATTTTCACAACAGAATGATAATACAACTTATAGTATGGATATTTTTTCAGGACAATCCGATTATTACAAACCTCTGGGTGAAGATAATAAATCTAAATTTGAAGCAGGCATTAAGGGAGTTTATAGGTCAATAAATTCTAATTACAACTCGAATTATTTTGATTTTGTTTTTCAATCTTGGGTGCATAATTCTTTGACAAGTAATGATTTTACTTATAAAGACCATGTATATTCTCTTTATACTAACTACGGAAATACTTATAAAAATTTTGGTTATCAAATCGGATTAAGACTCGAGCAAACTTTTACAAAATCTCAGCAATTAACCACACACGAAGATTTTGAAAATAATTATTTTAGTTTTTTCCCAAGTATCTATTTAACTCAGGCACTGACTAAAACTGATGAAATTCAAATAAGTTATACAAGAAGAATAAATAGACCTAATACACGTGTATTAAATCCTTTTATTGATTATACCGACCCCCAAAATTTAAGAAAAGGAAATCCATATTTAAAACCAGAATACATAAATTCATTTGAGCTTGGATATATGAAATATTTTACTGCTCTTACTGTAACAGGTTCACTTTTTTATAGACGTGTCGATGATGTTATAAACAGAATCGTAAACCTGATTGACTCAACAACTACTATAGTAACATTTGAAAATATGGCAAACTCGCAATCCTATGGTTTTGAATTAGTTACATCGGGATATTTAGCAAAATGGTGGTCACTGAATGGTAGCATCAGCTATTTTAATACAAAAGTTTCAGGAACGAGCAGTATAGGAACAGCTCTCGATAATTCCAGCAATGTCTGGGCAGGGAAGTTGATGTCGAATTTTACTTTTAAAGATTTATTGGATATTCAATTCGGATATAATTACAGCGGGAAAATGATTACTGCAACTGGGAGTATGGAACCTATGCAAACTCTCGATATTGCAGTAAAAAAAGATTTCTTTAATAAAAGAGTTAGTTTTACAATAAGAGTTTCCGATGCTCTGAATACTCAGAAGTTTGCAATACAGTCTGTATCTGAAAACGTTAATTTACAATTTGTAAGAAGACGTGATTCGAGAAATGTATTTCTCACTCTTACTTACCGTTTCGGAACTGAACAGCAACAACAAGAACGCAGACGCAAACGCGAAGTTCAGGAAGATAACGGACAGGAAGAGTATTAGAGTGTATAGAGTCTGTAGAGTTTGTAGAAGAATTTTGAATTGTTAATTTTGGATGTTTAATACTTTCTACCATATATTTTATACTGAATACTTGATACTTTAACTTTTATTTTATTTATAATTTATTAGTTGCTATTTGTTTTTCTCTGTGTCTCTCTGTGTAACACTATTTTATTATTGTATTACATTTTACTCTTGACTTACTTTTATATTAATGTTATATTTATATAAAAAGTAATATGGAAACATCAGTAGTAACAATAAAAGGTCAAATCGTAATTCCTTCAAGAATCCGTAGAAAATTCGGTATAAAAAGCGGGACAAGAATACACTTCATTGAAGAAAATAATGAAATTAAAATTGTACCGATAACTAAAGAACTCATCAAATCCAATTTCGGTATTCTCGGAACAAAAGGAAAACTCCTGAAATCCCTGAAAGAAGAAAAGAAAAAAGAGAGGGAATTATGAAAAAATACGTTATGGATAGTTATGTCTTAATTGCTTATCTGGAAGGGGAAGAATCGGGTAAGTCAGTAATTCCAATCCTTGAAGATGCACTCGAAGGAAAAGCGGAAATATTCTTGAGCATTATTAATTGGGGAGAAATATATTATATCGCTTTACGGGAAGGCGGAGAAGAAAGAGCAGAACTTTATCGCTCGACAATCTCAAAATATCCAATAACCATAGTAGAGGCAAATAAAGAGCTCACTCTCGCCGCCGCAAAATACAAAGCACATTATAAAATCTCCTTTGCCGATGCCTTTGCCGCCGGACTCGCGGAATTAAAAAAAGCAGTATTAATTACAGGTGATAAAGAATTCAAAGATTTAGAAAATAAAATAAAAATTTTGTGGATTTAAGATATATCAATTAAGTAAATTAATTTTAATAGTAAATATAGTTGTAATATATTTAAAATAATTTTATAAAATCTTAATCGGTATAAAAATGTCATACGAATTATTACAAAAAATCTTAAATGTTGAAAATGAGATAGAATTAGACCAAATAATTAGAAGTAGTGATGTTTTATCAAATGATAATAACTGGAAACCAATAGGTGGATTTCGTGGAAATTTCAATCAAATTCATAACCAATAAGGAAATCCAATCCCTGCATTAGTTGAAAAACCTATAAATTCCATTGATGCTATCTTAATTAAAGAATGTCTTTTAAAAGGAATAAATCCAGAAAGTTCTGAAGCACCAAAATCAATAAATGAAGCAATTGAATTATTTTTTGGTATTAAAAATGCTGATTTTTCAGAATTAAGTGATAAACGAAGAAGAGAAATCGCAGAGTCTATCCAAATATTAGCTACTGGTAGTCGTCAATGTCCTAATATTTGCATTTACGATGATGGAGAAGGGCAACATCCAACAGATTTCGAAAATACATTTTTATCATTGAATAAAGATAATAAATTAAAGATACATTTTGTTCAAGGAAAGTATAATATGGGAGGAACTGGAGTAATACCTAACTGTGGAAAGCATAAATATCAATTAATTATCTCACGTAAACACCCTAAATTGCTGAATGGAAAGCCTGATTTATATGGCTTTGCATTAACAAGATTACATGAAGTTACTACAACTAATGAATATAAAAATTCATGGTATGAATATTGTGTTGATTCATCAGGAAAAATATTTTCTTTTCAAAAAGATGAATTAGAGGTTGGATTATTTAAACGAAAATTTATTTCGGGTACATTTATAAAATTATATAATTATGATTTACCAAGACCATCAGATATTACACTTGATCTTTGGCGTGATTTAAACAGATATTTATATGCACCTTATTTACCTATTTTATTATATGAAAAAAGAAACTTTAAAGGTAAAAGCCCTGATAAATTAATGCTTGGAAATAGACTTAGGTTAATGATTGATGATAGAAAATTGAAAGAAAAAACTTTTTCTATTAATATTACAACTGACGGAATTCATATTCCTGGAGAAATAACAGTATTTAAAGAAAATGTTGATAAAAATGAATTTGTTGGTAAAATGGCAGTAATTTTTTCTATTAACGGGCAAGTTCACGACCACCTTTCTAATTCTTTTATTACCCATACAGTTAAACTACCCTACTTAAGTGGTTCTTTACTTGTTAATATTGATTGTTCAAAAATTCCTACTAATATTAGAGAAGAAATATTTATGCCTTCGAGAGATCGAATGCGTGATAACACCTTTACAAGCAGTCTAAAAGAAATTATAGCTAAAGAAATTAGAGATAATGATTATTTAAGACAATTAAATGAGAAACGTAGAGATGAAAAAATCTTTCAAAATCCTAAAGATGATGATTTTATGAAAAGAATAATGGGAAAATTATTAAGTAAAAATAATGATATTGCAAAAATCCTTGGATTAAAGGGTAATATTAGGGATAAAATAAAAAAAATACAGAAATACGATAGGAAAAAAGGTGTTGAATCTTTTACGGGTAAACGCTTTCCAACATTTTTAAGATTGAAAAATATTGCAGATGGTAACATAAAAATGATTTCTCAAAATGGAGAATGTAAAATTATGATGGAAACTGACGTTGAGGATGAGTACTTAATTCGTCCAAATGATTCAGGAGAACTTAAAATAAAATTCCAAACTTCAAGTATACGACAAGGAAATTCTAAAATACAATATAAAGGTAATCCTGATGAAGAAATTTTTGATGTTACTGCAGTTGGTCCTAATCAAGGTGAAATTCAATTGAGAATAAAAACAAAACAAGAATTGCCAATTGGATTAACTGTTCCGATTGATATTACTTTAACATCTCCGGCAGGTGATAAAATAGTAAATGCTAATGTAAAAGTTAATAATCCTAATGAACCTACTAAAAAAAAGGAAATAAACACAAAAGATTCATATTCACTACCTAAAATTATTGAAGTATACAGGGAAAATAAAAATGAATCACAATGTCCAGTTTGGAACGATGCTGATTACAATTGGACTGGGATTGATATAAGTAAAATTTTCCCCTCAGGGGATACTGATCATTTAGTTGATGCTGTTGCAATAAATATGGATTCAGACCCAATACACGATTATATGCGTCAAAAAAAATTAACAGATAAAAACGTTGAACATTTAAAGAGATTATATAAAGTTGCAGTTTTTCTTATATCACTTATGATTTACTTCCAAATATCAGATGACGAATCTATTGAAGAAAAAGAAGAAGTGACTTCCCGTATTATGAAAGGAATTGGTCGTATCATTATACCAATTGTTATAAATGATGAAATAATAAAAGAGATTGAAAAAGAAGAATGAATAAAATGATTTATATAATTTGATTTGTTAGTATCTTTGTAATTTTGTCACTGCTATTTTTCTTTGTATTGTGTGGATAATTATTTTTTATAAATATTTAATAGCATCTCCGCTGCTGTGGTTGGTAAGATTTTCCCGGATAAAATATCTTTTTCTATTTTTGGTAAGGATTTTTGTATTTCGGGATTTTCATAAAAGCTTTTTTTGATTTGCTCTTCAACTAAATTATAAACCCATTCAAGTGCCTGCGATTTTCTTCTTTCTTCAAACACACCCGTTGATTTTGTATGTGATTTAAATTTCGTAATTACTTTCCATATGTTTTCAATACCTTCTCCCGTTAAAGCTGAACAGGTAAATGCATTCGTCTGCCAGTTTTTTGTAGCAGGGGCAATGTATTTCAAAGCCATAGAAAATTCTGCTTGTGTGCTTAAAGCTCGCGGTTTATTTTCTCCGTCTGCTTTATTTATTGCGAGTGCATCTGCAAGTTCGATTACACCTTTTTTAATTCCCTGAAGTTCATCACCCGCTCCCGCTATCATAATAAGTAAAAAGAAATCAACCATCGAGCGAACCGTAACTTCGCTCTGTCCCACGCCAACCGTTTCCACCAGTATTACATCGAACCCGTAAGCTTCGCATACAAGCATTGTCTCGCGGCTTTTACGTGCTACTCCGCCAAGCGTCCCTTCCGAAGGAGAAGGACGGATGAAACAATTTTTTTCACGCGATAGCTTTTCCATCCGCGTTTTATCGCCGAGTATGCTTCCTTTTGTAATCGTACTGCTCGGGTCGATTGCAAGCACTGCGACTTTATGTCCCTGCTTAATTAAATACAATCCGAGAGTTTCGATGAGTGTGCTTTTACCTGCTCCGGGAAAACCTGTAATACCGATACGAATCGAATTTCCCGAATAAGGTAAAAGTTTTTTCAATACTTCCTGTGATTTTTCATAATGGGCAGGGGAGTTACTTTCGATTAAAGTGATTGTTCTTGCAAGTATCGTGAGGTCGTTTCTTAAAACACCTTCCACATAATCATCGATTTTTAAATGTGTTCTTTTTTGTTGCTGGTTCTTATCGGACTTTTTCAAATCAAGGGTAACACCCCGAACAACCTTTGTAGCAAATGCATCCGAAGGATTTTCAGGAACCCAATCGGGTAAATATTCATTTGGTTTTTTCTTTACCACTGTGTTTTATTTTTTTCACCACTAAGACCACAAAGGTCACTAAGTTTTCTTTTGTTTTACTTTACAAAATTTACAAACTTTATAAACTTTATGAACTATTACACAAATCTCTTCCCGATTTCTTCCATAATTCGTATCGCCGCTTCGGGGATTTTTGTTCCCGGTCCGAATATCGCTGCTGCACCGTGCTCGTAAAGGTAGTCATAATCCTGCGCAGGAATTACACCACCGCAAATTACAATTATATCTTCACGACCGAGTTTCTTAAGTTCTGCTATAAGTTGAGGCAGAAGTGTTTTATGCCCGCCTGCAAGTGAACTCATTCCTATCACGTGGACATCGTTTTCAACTGCTTGTTTTGCAGTCTCTTCAGGAGTCTGGAATAGCGGTCCCATATCCACATCGAATCCCATATCCGCATAAGCGGTTGCTACAACCTTTGCACCTCTATCGTGTCCGTCCTGTCCCATTTTTGCTATCATTATTCGCGGTCTGCGTCCTTCTTTTTTTGCAAAGTCATCTGTCATCTTTCGTGCAAGAATTACTTTATCGTCTTTGTCACTTCCATATTCAGTGTTATATATTCCCGAAATAGTTCTTGTCATCGCCTGGAATCTCCCCCATATTTTTTCGAGTGCAAAAGAAATCTCTCCGAGTGTAGCTCTTGCTCGTGCTGCCTGAATAGATAAATCGAGCAAATTACCCTCTCCACTTTCGGCACACTTTGTAAGTGCTTCGAGACAAGCATCGACATCTTTCTGATTTCTTTTTGCTTTGACTTCATTTAATCTTTTTATTTGTGAAAGTCTTACTGCAGTATTGTCCACTTCAAGAATTTCCATCGGTGCTTCTTTTTCAAGGCGATATTTATTTACTCCAACTATAGTTTCTTTCCCTGAATCTATCCTTGCCTGTCTTCTTGCAGATGCTTCTTCAATCCTCATCTTTGGTATTCCTGCTTCGATTGCTTTTGTCATTCCGCCGTAAGATTCTATTTCTAATATATGTTCCCAACCTTTTTTAAGCAATGCATCGGTAAGGTATTCTACATAATACGAACCGCCCCAAGGGTCAATCACTTTAGTGATACCTGTTTCTTCCTGTAAATAAAGTTGAGTGTTTCGGGCGATTCGTGCAGAGAAATCTGTTGGTAATGCAATCGCTTCATCCAAAGAATTTGTATGCAGTGATTGTGTATGCCCCATAGCCGCCGCCATAGCTTCCATACAGGTTCTGATAACATTATTAAACGGGTCTTGCTCCGTTAAGCTCCATCCCGATGTTTGCGAGTGAGTTCTCAGAGCCATCGATTTCGGATTCTTTGGATTGAACATTTTTATAAGCTTTGCCCAAATCACGCGTGCTGCACGAAGCTTTGCAACCTCCATAAAATAATTCATACCTTCTGCCCAGAAAAATGAAAGTCTCGGAGCAAATGTATCGATATCCATTCCCGCTTTTATTCCAGTTCTCGCATATTCCAGTCCGTCCGCAAGTGTATAAGCCATTTCCAAATCAGCAGTTGCTCCAGCTTCCTGCATATGGTATCCAGAGATACTGATGCTGTTGAACTTTGGCATATTCTGTGATGTAAACTTAAATATATCCGCAATGATTTTTATTGAAGGGTCAGGCGGATATATATAAGTATTTCTTACCATATATTCTTTCAGAATATCGTTCTGAATCGTGCCAGTAAGCTGTTCCCATTTTACACCCTGCTCTTCTGCAGCAACTATGTAAAACGCAAGAACAGGAAGCACGGCACCATTCATTGTCATTGATACTGACATCCTATCGAGAGGAATACCTTTAAATAAAATCTTCATATCTTCGACAGAGTCTATTGCAACGCCAGCTTTACCAACGTCACCTACAACTCTCTCGTGGTCTGAATCGTATCCTCTATGTGTTGCAAGGTCAAAAGCTACCGAAAGGCCTTTCTGTCCCGCTGCGAGATTTCTTGCATAGAATGCATTACTTTCTTCTGCAGTCGAAAATCCTGCGTATTGCCTGATTGTCCACGGTCGCTGGACATACATTGTTGAATATGGACCTCTCAAAAATGGAGGAACACCGGGCATATAGCTTAAATGTTCGAATTCTTTAATGTCTTCTTCCGTATATAATGGACTTACAGGAATCTGTTCCATTGTTTGCCAAACAAATTCCTCTATGGATTTACCAGTAACTTTTTTAAATTTATCTTCCCATTCCTTTTTAGAAATTTCTTTTTCTTTAAGGTCGAGTTCTATTTTTGAAAAATCAGGTGTTATCATTATTTTATCACTCCTATCTTTATCATCAATGATTTTAAAATTTGGTGTGCATCACAACCCAGATAAATGAATTCATCGACTCCATATTTTTTGAATTTATCTACATAATCTTTTGGATATCCCGCCAAAACAATAATCATATCTTTTCTTTCGGCTTTTATTCCATAAGTTAATTGAGGAACAAGTTCAGGATATGTTTCATCGGTAGAGCATATTACAGCAATTTTGGAATCAGATTTTATAGCCGAATCGATTGCAGATTCAACAGTATGAAATCTTTGTTGTGAAATCACATCGAATCCTCCAATTTCAAAAAATGCTTTCGAAAAATCCGCTCTCGCTTTGTTTTGCTTCAAAGCTCCCATTGGCAATAAAAACACTTTGGGCAGGTAACCGTTTTTCTTCTTATAATCCAGAGATGCATCTCTAAGTTCTTCAAATATTTCAGCAGTTCTATGTATAACAATAGGATTAATTTTGAAATCTGATTCTTGATTTTTTCTCAAAGCATTTGCAATATCGAATGTTGTAGCACCTACAGTTAATGCTCGAGAAGCATTTTGAAAAATTAACGTTTCGTCTTCAAATAAATTAATTTCATTAATTAATTCATTTACGAGTTTTGTGTTTTTATTTTTTTCATATTCTTCAAATCTGTTTTTCAATATATTATATGAGTCTGTTTTCTCATATTGTAATTTTTCTTCTTTAACATTTGCGAATGCATTAATTCCAACCTGTGTTGTTTTTCTTTTTGCATAATTATTTTTTTTCTCATTTGCAATTTTATCAATTTCCTCCTGAATAAAACCAGATTCTAAAGCTTTCAATATTCCACCTTTCGATTCTAAATCGTGAAATACAGACCAAGATTTTTTTGCCATTTCATAAGTTAAATTCTCTACAAAATATGAACCCCCTGCAGGGTCAATTAGCTGATTTAAATGAGCTTCCTCTTTCAAAATAATCTGTGTGTTTCGTGCAATCCTTCTTGCAAATTCATCTGGTAATCTTAAAGTTTCATCGAAGCAATTTGTATGTAAACTATTAACTCCACCTACAACCGCTGAAAATGCTTCTGTTGTAGTTCTTAACATATTAACGTAAGGGTCATATTTTGTCTGATTATTAAAAGATGTTCTTGCATGTATGTCAATTTTTTGTGATTCTTCGTTTCCACCAAATGCTTCTATTATTTTTGCCCATAACATTTTTACTGCTCTTAATTTTGCAATTTCAAGAAAGTATAATGAGTTTATTCCAAACGTGAATCTTATATTTCTTGCTATTTCGTTTATTTCTAAACCTCTATGAAGCATCTGTTTAATGTATTCTACCGCCGTTGATAAAGCAACCGCAATCTCTTGAACTATATTAGAACCTGCATTATGATATTGCAAAGTGCTTACACCTATAGTTTTAACGTAAGGCATATTTTTTATCGCCCATTTTGTCGCAATGAAAATTTCATCGTAGATTAATTTCATATTAACCGGTAAGCAGCCTTCTGATGCAGCAAAATCGAGCGGATCTGATTCTATTGAACCTTTTATTTTTTTTGTCTCATATCCCATCTTTTCTAAGTAACTATTAAATAGCATTAGAAAAGGTAAATTGCTATATCCTGTTTTTACGAAAATAGGATATTTTAATAAGTCGATATTCGCTAATGCTTTTTCTAAATCACTTAAATTTTGTATCACTAATCCATCTATGCCAAGTTTTGTAATCGTAAAATTTTTATCCAATGACCTTGTCGATTTGTCGAGAATTATATTTATTGAATCTTGTCCTCTTTCTAAATCGTAACGTAGTGCCTCGTTAAACTCTTCCGCTATTGGATATGGAATTTCTTGTGCTATTATCCATGGATTTTCGAGATACCCTTCTGCTTTCGTCCCTCTTATAAAATTTTTAAAACCGGGCTTGTTATTAATATAGGGTAAGTTTTCTATATCTTTTTTTGTATATATAAACTGTAGATAAATTCCTGAATATGTTTTTGTTTTTAATCTTTGTTCAAAAGGAATTCCTTCCATTTCTCTTTCAACTGTTTTTTTCCAGTCATCAAAACTTATTTCAGGGAAATCATCTAATATTTTGAACTTTTCAGGTAGTGTGGTCATAAAGAATTTATTTAAATCATTTAAATATCTTAAATTTTAAATAAAGATTAAATTCAAAAAATCGGTAGAGTATAGTGTATAGAGTATGTTGAGCTCTTTGAACCTTTAAAGTATTTTCTGCTTTTTTATAAAGTATTAAAAATGAGTGTAATTAAAAATTTAAATATTTAAAGAAATAATTAATAATTCGGTTGAAAATTAATTAATTACCCTGCCACGTAAGATGGTGATTTTAAAAACTACATTATAGGGCTTTAGCTCAAATATCCTCGTGAATTATAAAGTTATTTAAATTCCATACTTCTATTTCATTTAATTTTTAATTTTTATTGGAATGTTAGTAAAACTGTTTAAAAAATCAACGATATGGTGTAATCATATTCAGCACTATTTTTGTTCATTTTAAGCATTTAAAATCCATAATTTAATAGTTTTTTCAAAATGACCGTTTAAAAAATAAACAGATTTGAAATTTCAAATATATTTTATAAAATAATATACTGTAAAATCATTAATATAAAATGCTTCATTTTGCAAACATTTGGAATGATAATTGTAATACAAATATAAAACATTTTTTTTATAAACGGAGGTAAAATATGGTATTAATATTAGTTTTAATCGCAATCGCTACTATGATTTTAGTAGATATTTATCTCATCAGTGCAAGGAGAGAAAAACTTGCTTATACAAGCCCGTCTGTATTTAATAAAAGAAGCTTAATTGCTCCTGAAGGTTATTATTTCTCAAAAGGTCACATATGGGCAAAATTAATAGGTAGTGATAAAATAAAAACAGGTATTGATGATTTCATAATTCACGCACTCGGAAAAATTTTAATTTCAGATATTACCCCAGTAGGTGCAAATGTAAAAAAAGGAGATGTTTTAATAAAAGGTAAATTCGATTCGAAAACCGTAAATTTCCTTTCTCCTATAGATGGAGTTGTTGATTCTGTAAATAAAAACTTAGTCGGGAAATTAATTAACGATCCCTATAATAATGATTGGGGAGTTGTAATAAAACCTACTAATACAGATAATGCTCTCAAAACATTTCTATCAGGAAATAGTGCAGTTAATTGGATGAAAGATGAATTCAAGAAATTAAAAGATTTTCTTGTTATGAATTCAAACAAGCCAGAGCTTGTTGGGGTTACTATGTATGATGGTGGGAATGTTGTCGAAGGAGCTATCGCAAACCTTGATGAAAATGGGATGAAAGATTTTGAAGCTATGTTTCTTTCCTTGTAAATATTTTTATTACTCAATTAAAGATATTTATATAAAAATGGATTATAATGGCAAATACTTTTTAGATGAGCTGAAATGTGTTTGGACGTCAACAAATTTAATTGGAGATAAGTTATGCAATCATAATTACGAATGCGAGGGTTGTGATTTTGACAAGGAGATGAGAGATAAAAGACATCAGAAAGAACTATGTGAAAGTGTTTATTTTTTCCCCGAACATAATATTCTTGAAAATATTATTCATAAATTAAGCATTCTGAAAAATTTCGTATATCCTCAGCAATATATTTTTTACAATTGCTTTGTTCTGAAAAAATTTCTCGGAGAAGTTTATTTTATTGGATTTAACCCTATTATTTATATTTTACTTGACAATATTTTCGAATTAAGTATTTTAGGCACATCACAGATATATAAAAAAGGTGATAGGTTCATTTTGTTTAAAGGTGATTGGGGTAGCGTTGAAATTGCTGCACCATTTAATTTTAATTTTGAATTTGAAACAATCCCGATTTCTTTTAATTCGGAAAGCGGAAAATGGTTCGGATTAATTAAATCGGAAAATGGTGATTTAAATAGTCTAAAAAATGGTAAAGATGAATTTTTTAAAATGATAGATTTTACACGTAATAGTTTGAAAAAATATATTAAAAAATATGTTACGATTGGAATAACAATGTATAATGGTGGTGAAAGAGTAAAATATATTTATCAAATAGTTGGAAAAGAAAACTATATTAATATTCTAAAACAAATTTTATTATAAATTATAAGTATTAAAAATTTTATAAATAGCCCCTTTATGAAAGGGGATTTTTTATTATATTATTTAAATAGAGTTTCAAAAGGTGAGAAAAAAGGATAGAAAAAAGTTTCTAAATATATTTTTAAAAAATTTTTTTTAAAAAATAGAAAGCTTATTTTAAATGGTTCAATAATATAAGATAAGCTTTTACCCTATAAATATGATTATGAAATATATACACGGATAGGTGCACTATCTTAGATTTCTATCCTAAAATTTGCAATTGTTATTAATATTTACCTTCCATAATTTCCAAAAACTTTGTTAACTTTATGAAAGTCAAGCTGTTTAATAAATTAAGCGTTAAACTTTTTTTAGTTACATCCTTAGTGCTTATTATTGTTTTTTCGATTTATACTTATTTTACGGTTAGAAAGCTCGAAGAAGATTTCACTGCAAGTTACAAACAGACCGCTTATAATATAAGTGATATTATTAAACGTTCCACTCGACATAGTATGCTTTTAAATCAAAGAGATGATGTTTATCAGATTATAAAAACTATCGGGAACGAACCTGGAGTTAAAACTATAAGAATCTATAATAAACAAGGTGTAATTTCCTATTCTTCGGATACACTTGAAAGAAATAAAACCGTTGATATGAATGCAGAAGCTTGTATCATCTGTCACGAAAATAACACTATCTCGAGAAATATTGCACGAAAAGATAGTTTAAGAATTTTTAGCATTAGAGATGAAAGATATCTTGGTTTGATTAATCCAATAAGAAATGAACAGGATTGTTATACCTCGGATTGTCATGCACACAAATCTTCTACCGAATTGCTTGGTATTCTCGATGTTGTGATTTCAATGAACAAAGCCGATAAGTTTATTCAATCTAACAAAAGAGATATAATTTTAAATTCTGTAATTATTACTTTTTTAATTTCTGGATTGAGCCTTGTTTTTATTCTATTTCTTGTAAATAGACCTCTCAAAATTATTCAGGAAGGTATAAGTGCACTTGGAAAAGGGGACTGGAATTACAGAATAAATATGAAATCCCGCTCTGAGCTTGGAGTTATTGCTATGGAGTTCAATGATATGGCGAGACTTTTATCATCCGCATACAGAGAAATTAAAGATTGGTCGGAAACTCTAAACGATAAAGTCGAACAAAAATCAGCAGAACTTAAAAATATTTATGAACAGGTTTTGCAGATAGAAAAACTTGCTTCGCTTGGAAAATTGTCCGCTACAGTTGCGCATGAATTAAATAATCCTCTCGAAGGGATTTTAACTTATAGCAAATTGATTATTAAAAAGCTTAAAGAAAAAAATGAAAATGAAATCAATCCTAAAATAATAGAATTTTTAAATCTTATTGCAGACGAAGCTTCAAGATGCGGTAAAATCGTTAAAGATTTACTTTTATTTTCGCATAGAGATATGGAGCAATTTAGAAAATATGATTTGATACAAGTGATTGACAAAAGTGTAATGTTAATTAATCACCATCTCGAAATAAACAATATTAAATTAATTAAAAAATTCCCTTGCGAAAACCTCGAAGTATTTTGCAATCCACAAAAAATTCAGCAAGCTATGATCTCTTTGCTAATAAATGCTATTGAGTCTATGCATAATAAAGGTGGTGAGATATTAATTGATTTATCTATTGAAAATGAAAATGCAATAATTAGAATTAAAGACTTAGGTGACGGAATTTCACCAAAAGATTTACCTTATATTTTCGAACCATTTTTTACTACTAAAGAAGAATTAAAAGGAACAGGTTTGGGTTTATCTGTTGTTTATGGAATTATAAAAGTTCATAATGGTAAAATCGAAGTGGAAGAGACATCGGAAAAAGGAACTACATTCAAAATTACTTTACCTATTAACCAAAATAATTAAAAAAATAAGATGAATACAAAAGATAGAATAATGATTGTCGATGACGAAAAAGTTGTTAGAGAATCTTTATATCATTGGTTTACTGATGAAGGTTACGTTGTTGATACTTCTGAAAATGCTGAAATCGCACTTAAAAAATTCGATAAAGATAAATATGATTTGATTTTACTCGATATGAAAATGCCCGGTATGAGTGGTCTTGATTTACTACCCAAATTAAAACAAATCGATAAAGATTGTTTTGTTATTTTAATTACAGCTTACGCTTCGGTTCCCTCAGCTATTCAAGCTTTAAAAGAAGGTGCTTTCGATTATATTACAAAACCAGTTGATCCTGATGAATTAAACCATATAGTAAAAAATGCTTTGCAACAGAAAAAATTAAAAACAGAAAACGAACAATTAAAAAGTAAGATTGATGAACTTATAATGCCTGATAATCTTGTTGGTGAAAGTATTCAAATGAAAAAAATATTCGAGTTGATTAATACTGTTGCCCAAACAGATACAACTGTTTTAATCAGAGGAGAATCAGGAACAGGAAAAGAACTGGTTGCTAAAGCAATTCATCTTAATAGCAAAAGAAAATATTTCCCCATAATTACTGTAAATTGCGGAGCTATGCCCGATACACTTCTTGAAACGGAACTTTTTGGTCATGAAAAAGGCGCTTTTACAGGAGCCCAATACAGAAGAAAAGGGAAATTTGAAATGGCTGATGGTGGTACAATTTTTTTAGATGAAATCGGAACAATTTCATCTAAAATGCAAGTCGATTTGCTACGAGTTATCGAAACAAAAAAATTTAATCGCATTGGTGGAAATGAAATAATAAATAGTGATTTCAGAGTAATTGCCGCTACAAACGAACAACTGGAAAATCTTGTTAAAGAAGGAAAATTCAGGGAAGACCTGTACTATAGATTAAATGTTTTTTCTTTGTTCGTTCCTCCATTAAGGGAAAGAAAAGAGGACATTCCTATCCTTGCGAATTTCTTCAGACAGAAATATGCGAAAATTATGAATAAAAATATAAAGAGTATTTCATCTGATGCAATGAAATTTTTAACTAAACACGAGTGGAGAGGAAATGTGCGAGAACTTGAAAACGCTATCGAGCGAGCTATCGTAATTGGTAAAAAGGAAGTAATCACTCTTGAAGATTTACCTTTTTGTAATATTAATGGAAACTTAATAGGTGATGATGATAAAAGTCTTAGTGCAAATGAGAGAAAATATATACTAAAAATATTAAAAGAAAATAATTGGAATATATCTCGAAGTGCAGAAATATTAGAAATCGATAGAGTTACTCTATATAATAAAATTAATAAATACGGTTTGAAAAAAGGTTAATGTCTATTTTTTTTGCCCCTATAAAATTTAATAATCAAACTTTATTAAAAAGATTAAGTGAGGAACTCTCGGAATTGTTTTTAATAAGTGTTGATAATATTTTAATAGATATAGATTTATCGCATTCATATTCTCCTGAAAGGAAACAATACTATTCTACTAAAATTATTGAATCTGCTATATCTCAAACTAGTGATCTTAAAGGTTTTATAGTAATAATTACAGAAATTGATTTATATATTCCTGTTTTAACTTTTATCTTTGGGGAGGCACAATACAAAGGAAAACATTCTATAGTTTCTGCTTGCAGATTACATGAAGAATTTTATACAGGTAAAACGAATGATGATCTTTTTTATCAAAGATTGAAAAAAGAAGTTTTGCACGAACTCGGACATAATTTTGGTTTACTTCATTGCTTGGATTGGGATTGCGTTATGCATTCTTCTAATAGTATTGAGGAAGTTGATATAAAAGGAAATTTTTATTGTAATCATTGTTATAATAATATCGTACATTACAAGAATATAATTCTTCCGCAATAAATTATTACACTTCAAAAATATTTACAAACAAATTAATTTAAATTTAGTAATTGTGTTTTATGGGAAATGCTATTCTTATTTTTTTATGAGTTTGAACCCTAATATATTAAATTTTATTTATTTAAGCAAGTAACTTTATAAAGATAGCAAATTGTTTTTTTATTTATTATTGATTATATTAATCGCAGAGGAGAACTGAATTAAATTTAGCTTTACTTTTTCTTTCTTAAGTTAAATTTTAAATTCAAATTATGGGAAATTCAGACAATAATTCGGAATATAAATCCAATCCATTAAATAATTATACTGATTTTCAGGAGTTTATTGATTTATTACCAGAAATTATATATGAACTGGATTTAAATGGGAAATTAACATTAGTAAATAAAGCCGGTTTAAACATTTTAGGATATACAAAAGAAGATTTTGAAAAAGGTTTGTATGTATTCGATATTGTTTCTTCTGAAGAAAAGGAATTTGTTTTAGAACACGTTAAAAAATTATTTGAAAATAAAAAATCAATAAAATTTGAATATCATGCAGTTAAAAAAGATGGAACGAAATTCCCTGTTTCCGTAAATGCTTTCCCTGTTATAAAAAATGGTGAGTTTATTGGTACAAGAGGAATTGTTATCGATTTAACTGAACAAAAGCAAATTGAAAATAAACTTAAAGACGCAAACGATTTCTTAAACACAACTATTAATGCTATGCAAGAACCCTTTTTTGTGAAAGATGAAAATCATAAATGGGTAATTTTAAATGATTCTTGCGTTGAGTTAATAGGTCAGCCGCGAGAAGAGTTGATAGGAAAATCCGATTATGACGTTTTTCCTAAAGAGCAAGCCGATGTATTCTGGGAAAAAGATGACTATGTTTTTAAAAATGGTTCAAATACAAATGTTGAAGAAATAACAAATAGTAAAGGCGAAATACGAACTATTATTACAAATAAAGTTCTCTATTCCGATAAAATTACAGGAAGAAAATATATTGTTGGGACTATTCACGATATCACAGATTTGCGTGAAGCTGAATTAAAATTAAAAAAATATTCAGAAGAACTTGAAGAAATAAATAAGAATAAAGATAAACTCTTTTCCGTCATTGCACATGATTTAAGGAATCCTTTCACAAGTATTTATGGTTTTTCAAGTGTTTTATCAGAAGAGTTTGATACTCTTTCTAAAGAAGAAATTAAGGAATATATTAATTACATTTATACAGGAACCAAAAGTATATACGATCTCATCGAAAATCTTTTGACCTGGTCTCGAATGCAGACAGGAGGAGCTTTAGTCCAACCTATTAAACTCGATATGTATAGTAAAGTTCAAGATGCAATAGGACTTTTAAATGTATTCGCTAAAAATAAGCGAATAAAATTAATTAATTCGGTTGAAAAAAATATTTATGCATTTGGTGATAGTAATATGGTTGATTCTGTTTTACAAAATTTGATTTCTAACGCAATAAAATTTACAAAAGCTTCAGGTATAGTTAAAATCTCATCAACCATAACAGATGATTTTGTAGAAATTTCAGTTTGCGATAGTGGAATTGGTATGAGTAAAGATGAAATGGATAATCTGTTACAGTTAGGTAAACAAAAGTCTAAAAAAAATTCTTCGGAAGAACAAGGAACAGGTTTAGGCCTTATCATATGTAAAGAAATGTTGTCCAAAATGAATGGTAGTCTAAAAGTTGAAAGCGAGCTAAATAAAGGTAGTATTTTCACAATATCTCTCCCAAAAGTTTAAAAAACGTTTAAAAACATTTTTTCAATATTTAAATAATGTAATATATTGTAATTAATTGATTAATTATATATATTATAACTTGATTTAAGCAAAAATATAAATGCTTACAGTTTTTTATTATTAAAAGCGTCATTTCTTCGAATACATATTAAGTTTATTCCTCAATTTTATTCTTCGTAAATGAATCCTTTTTATTATTATTAACAATCAAGCATTTTTTATTTTTATTATCAAAATTTTTATAATCTATGCAAAGCCAATTTGGCTTTTGTATTACAAATTTAGTCCGTTAAGGACAGGAGAAAAAAAATGAACATTTACATTGGAAATATTTCCAGAGAATCTACAGAAAATGAAGTCCGTGCATTATTTGAAGAATATGGAACAGTCGATTCTATTAATTTGATAAGAGATAATTATACAAAAATGCTGAAAGGGTTTGGTTTTATTGAAATGTCGGAAACCGAAGATGCTGAAAAAGCTATTAAAAGTCTCGATGGGCAGATGTTTAATGGTAGACCTTTAACCGTTAACGTAGCAAAACCAAAAACTGATAACAGAGGAAATAAACCTCGCAGGTTTAGGGCATCTTACTAAAAAATATTGTTCCCAAACTTATAGACAAGTTTGGGAACATTTTTTTATTTAAAATTTATTCTTCTAAAGTAGCTATATTACCCGGATCCTGTCCCAATGCTCGTGCCTTCAATACACGCCTCATAATTTTTCCGCTTCTTGTTTTCGGTAAAACATCTACAAATTCTACGTTTTCTGGTTTTGCTATCGGACCAACTTCGTGTCCTACATGTGCGATTAATTCTTCTCTTAATTGTTCTGATTTTTCTACACCTACTTTTAAAATTACATAAGTATAAATTGCATTCCCTTTTATCTCGTGCTGAAGCCCTATTGCCGCCGCTTCTGCCACCGAAGGATGGCTTACCAATGCACTCTCGATTTCTGCTGTCCCGAGTCTATAACCCGAAACTTTTATTACATCATCTGTTCTGCCTATTATCCAGTAATACCCGTCTTCATCTCTCTTAGCAGAATCACCCGTCAGATACATTCCCACATATTTACTCCAGTATTTTTCTATATATTTATCCGGGTCGTTGTAAATTGTTCTAAGCATCGAAGGCCACGGAGTTTTTATCACAAGATATCCTTCTTCATTTGCTTTTACGGGATTTCCATCTTCATCTAAATATCCATCTTCAATCCGAAAAATGGTTTTGTTCCCGAACCGGGTTTCAACGGAACTGCAAGTGTTGGAGTAATCATAAATGCTCCTGTTTCTGTCTGCCACCAAGTATCCATAATCGGACATTTCTCTTTTCCAATTACTCTGTGATACTATTTCCATGCTTCGGGATTGATTGGCTCTCCTACGGAACCAAGCAAACGCAGTGAACTTAAATCATGCCTGTTTGGCCAAGCTTCTCCGAATCGCATCAATCCTCTGATTGCAGTCGGTGCTGTATATAAAATCGTAATTCCGTATTTCTCGATTAACTGCCACCACCTGTTCGGAAATGGAAAATTCGGTGCACCTTCATACATCAATTGCGTTGCTCCGTTTAATAGGGGTGCATAAACTATGTAGCTATACCCTGTTACCCAGCCCGGGTCTGCCGCACACCAATACCTGTCTTCATCTCGGATATCGAATACATATTTAAATGTAGTATAAGTTCCAACCATATATCCACCGTGTGTATGCAAAATTGCTTTCGGCTTTCCAGTCGTTCTGGATGTGTAAAGTAAATATAAAGGATGCTCTGAATCAACTTCTTCTACATCGTACCTTGCATTTATCATCGGCAGGTTAATAAGCTCGTGATACCAAATATCTCTACCATATTCCATATTCACCAGCTCGCCAGTTCTCTTCACTACCAGCACGCTTTCCACAGATGCCGCTCTATGTAATGCTTCATCGGCTATAGCTTTTAACGGAACGATTTTTCCTCTTTGATACGCTCCGTATGCTTCAACCAATACTTTAGAATGACTGTCCTCGAGTCTCTCATGAAGCGATTCCACCGAAAAACCTCCATACACAACCGAATGAACCGCTCCGATTCTTGCACACGCCAGCATTCCAATTGCAAGCTCGGGAATCCTCCCCATATATAGCGTTACTCTGTCACCTTTCTGCACGCCGAGACTCTTCAATGCATTTGCAAATCTCGATACCTCACGATGAAGTGCAAAATAAGAAAATACCCTGTAGTCTCCTTTTTCACCTTCCCATATCAAAGCAACTTTATTTTTCCTGTGATTATTTAAATGCACATCTAAGCAGTTATATGCAATATTTACTCTTGCATTTGTGAACCATTTGTAAAACGGCTTATTCGAATCGTCTAATACCTTATCCCATTTCTTAAACCACTTCAGCTCTTTTGCTTCCTTTTCCCAGAATGCTTCCAGGTTTTCGCTTGCAAACCGATTCAGCTTTTCCCAGTCTTTCACTCTTGCTTTCCTTAATACCTGTTTGGATGGATAAAAAACTTCCCTTGTATACTACACCATAGTTTTTTTGTTTTAAGTTGTTAAGTAATTAAATAAAATAACATTGTAGGTTGTTTATTTGTTTAAAGTTAAATATTATAATTTAAAACATTGTAGTTTTTTATTTTTAATATTAAATTGCAAACGATGGCTATAAAATCCAAAATTGAGTTAGATATAAAAGAAAATCGTCTTGTAAGATTTGCCTGGGTTGCATTTGGGCTTCTTATGGTTGGAATGGGTATTTTGGGAGCAATTTTACCATTAATTCCTGGTACGGTATTTTTTCTTTTAGCGGCTTTTGCTTTTGCAAAAAGCTCCGAAAAGTTTTATAAAATGCTGATTCACAATAAATGGGTCGGTCCTCATCTTCAAAATTATCTCGAGGAAAAATTCATTCCGATTAAAACAAAAATCATTATTATTTCATCTCTTTGGATTTCGATTACTATATCTGCTGTTTATTTTATGGAGGTATTCTGGGGCAGGGTAGTTATGTTCGTAGTTGCCATTGGTGTAACGATTTATATTATCTTTCATAGAAGCAAAAAGAGGGAGATTAATGAATAATGAAAAATAATAAAAGAAGTATTTATAACAAAGGTTTTTAAGTTCAGCACACGTATTTTTACGTGAGGATTTAATGATAAAAATTGTAAACCGTTTTAATAGTTTTAAAATATTTAGATAAAAGATATATTCTAAATAATTTTATAATTTAAGTTAGCAATATTACCCTTTACAAACAGGAAGATAAATATAAAAGGAATTTTTAAATTTAAAACAAAATAATTATGGAAACAAAACCAATTTCAAAATACCTTGCCGAATTATTCGGCACTATGGTATTGGTGCTTTTCGGTTGTGGGAGTGCTGTGATTGCAGGCGGTAATATAGGTTTTCTCGGAATATCATTTGCATTCGGAATTGCAGTACTTGTTATGGTTTATACAATCGGACCAATTTCAGGATGTCATATTAATCCTGCAATAACAGTCGCTATGCTTGTAATAAAAAAGATAAATGCAAAAGATGCAGTTTTTTATATACTATTTCAGATTTTAGGTGCTATCATAGGTGCGGGCTTTTTATACTTAATTGCAAGTGGACTGGAAGGGTATTCAGTAACCACCGATGGGCTTGGTCAAAATGGATATGGAATTCACTCTCCGGGAAAATATTCTTTGCTTTCGGGTGCAGTTGCCGAGGTATTATTTACAGCATTGTTCCTTTTTGTGATTTTAGGCTCGACTCATAAAAATGCACCCGCAGGTTTTGCAGGCATCGCAATCGGTCTTGCATTATTTCTAATTCATATCGTTGTAATTCCTGTTACCGGAACATCTGTAAATCCTGCAAGAAGTATTGGTCCTGCAATATTTGTCGGAGGTGATGCAATTGCACAGCTATGGCTCTTTATTCTTGCTCCTATTGTCGGCGGAGTTTTAGGTGCAATTAAATGGAAAATATTCTTCGGGAAAGAATAATATCGAACAAAAAATAGAAAATAACAAATTACTAATTGTAAGAGTAAATTGTATTAAATATTTTTACAAATTACTAATTTTTATTTACTATTTCTAATTTTGGTTTGTCCTTACCAAGGTTTTCCAAAATTGATTTTGTATCGCGTGCAATCATAAGCTCTTCGTTTGTCGGGATTACATATACTTTAACTTTCGATTCAGGTAGCGATATCTCTGCAAGTACACCTTTTGTATTATTATTCTTTTCTTCATCGAGATATAACCCCATAAATTCTAAACCTTTGCATGCTTCATAACGGGTTTCAGGGTCATTTTCTCCTATCCCTGCTGTAAATACAAGTGCATCTAAACCCCCCATTACGATTGTATATGCACCGATAAATTTCTTTAATCTATAATCAAACATTTCTAATGCAAGCTTTGCTCTTCGATTTCCTTTATGAAGAGCTTCTTCCAAATCTCTGAAGTCATTGCTTATTCCTGATACACCCAGCATTCCAGATTTCTTGTTCATTATCTCGTCTATTTGTTTTGCAGATAAATGCTCTACGTTTTCGATTATAGGTATCAGAGCTGGGTCAATATCTCCGCATCTTGTTCCCATTATCAGTCCACCGGTTGGAGTATGCCCCATACTTGTATCGATACTTATACCATTTTTTATTGCACAAACGCTTGCACCATTACCAAGATGACAGGAAATAATTTTGGAATTCTTTTTACCAAGTAACTCTATTGCAACCTGTGATACATATCGGTGTGATGTTCCGTGAAAACCATATCTGCGGATTTTATATTTCACATATAGTTCATAGGGTAGTGCATACATATATGCATAATCAGGCATTGTCTGATGAAAAGCAGTATCGAATACCCCAACCATTGGGACATTCGGCAACACTTCTTTACAGGCTCTTATACCTTTTAAATTTGCTGGATTATGTAATGGTGCAAAAAAAGAGCATTCTTCGAGAGCTTTGATTACATCATCGTTAATTAATACCGAACCCGAATATCTTTCCCCTGCGTGTACAACTCTATGACCAACTGCATCTATTTCGTTAATGCTTTCGATAACTCCATTTTCTTTATCTGTTAAGAGTTCGAAGACAACTTTTATTGCTTCGGTATGGTTTAAAATATTTTTTTCGATTTTTAATTTTTCATTTCCAATACAAAATATTACCGATGAACCTTCTGAACCTATTCTTTCGACAAGCCCTTTTGTAAGTAATTTTTCTTTTTTCATATCAAGAAGCTGATATTTTAAAGATGAACTTCCAGCATTAACAACTAAAATTTTCATAACAATTTTATTAGTAGATTTATTTAGAAATTATTTATTTATTATGTATAATTTATTGAACAGCTGTAATTGCAACGACATTTATAATATCATCTACACTGCAACCTCGTGATAAATCATTGACTGGTTTTGCAAAACCTTGACTAATTGGTCCAATTGCATTTGCTTTTGCAATCCTTTGAACAAGTTTGTATCCAATATTTCCTGATTGCAAATCTGGGAATATTAATACATTTGCTTTACCTGCTACCAAGCTATCGGGTGCTTTTAATTCAGCAACTTTTGGAACAATTGCTGCATCCAGTTGGAGTTCTCCATCTATTACTAATTCTGGTGCCTTTTCTTTTGCAATTTTTGTTGCTTCTATTACTTTTTCTACCTGCTCACCTTTCCCACTACCTTTTGTTGAAAATGATAGCATCGCTATTCTCGGTCCAAATCCGCACAAACTCCTTGTTGTAGAAGCCGTTGCTAAAGCAATCGAAGCGAGTTCTTCAGCGTTTGGATTCGGATTAATTGCACAATCAGCAAAAACGAATACGCCATCTTCTCCGAATTCTTTCGCTGGAGTTTCCATTATAAAAGAACTCGAAACTATTGTAATCCCTGGAGCGGTTTTAATTATTTGCAATGCAGGTCTGAGTAAATCTCCTGTAGAATGAATAGCACCTGAAACCATTCCGTAAGCATCACCTTTTTTTACCATCATTGTAGCAAAATAAATCTCATCTTTCAGAATTTCTTTCGCCTGTTCATAAGTTATCCCTTTATTTTTTCTTAACTCAAAAAAATCATTTACATATTCAAAATATTTCTCGGAAGATTTTGGTTCTATAATTTTTATATCCTGAATATTTGCACCAATTTCTCTTGCGGACTTAAAAATAGTTTCAGGATTACCGATTAAGATTAAATCAGCGAGTTTTTCTGATTTGATTTTTTCTGCAGCTTTTAGTGTTCTGGGTTCACTGCCTTCGGGAAGAGCAATTACCTTTTTCAGTTTCTTTGCATTCTCCCATATCTTTCCCATAATGTTCATTTTAGTTCTCCTTCTGATTGCACATCAAAAATATTTTACATACAAAAATATACCAAAAATATTAATCTTAAAATGAAATTATTTTACCAATAAAAAAAAGCCCGATGATTCTAAATAATCGGGCTTTTAAATTAATTTTTAAAAATTATTATTTTACTAGTATCATTCTCTTAATATCACTGAATGTTCCCGCATCTATTTTATAGAAATAAACCCCACTATTTAACGAGGTAGCATCAAAATCGATTGAATAATAACCTGCTGATTTCAACTCATTAACAAGTGTGTTAATTTCTCTACCTAAAACGTCAAATACTTTTATAGTAACAAATCCATCTTTTGGTAATGCATAATTAATTTTTGTTATTGGATTAAATGGATTTGGGTAATTTTGTGATAATGAATATTCTTTTGGAATGTTTGTATTATTCACTATGCCTGTTGCACCAACATTTACATTACCTTCATATCTAAAATAATTCTGTTTGGTAACTACTACTTTCATAATCTGACCGGTAGTCATAGTCCCTGAAATTGTAATAGATTGTGGACTTCCTGTTGCAGTAGCTGTCCCTAAAATGTTACCATTAACAGAAAGAGCAATAAAAGAACCTGTGTTAGCAGTAACTGTGAAGCTTGTAGCGTTTGCATTAATGGTCGAAGCGTGAGTAACCGTTAAGTTTTGCGGAACATTATAATATAGATTTAAGAATGCATCACCAAACATATGATACAATCTGTATGTAACTTCTTTATTACTTGTATTATATGGCCAGCTTGATTGTTGTAAGAAGTATCTTCCTGCTGCAGCTCCAAATGCCGGTTTCACATCTCTTGAAGGTGGTGTAGTTCCATATTCGGGCATAAAGTCAGGCCACATATTATCATAGTTTCCCCACAAATAAGTATCATTCACAAATGAATAGGATACTTCTGATGGACATACCATACCAAGAGCACCTGAATTCTGATTGTTATATTTGTATCTTACAAACACTTCAACAAAACTTCCTTCAGCTGGACATCCAGAAGGATTATGGTAAGCGCCTGTTTGACAATTAATAGAATATACGAAAGGTAACAAATTATTCACATTTGTCAACTGGGAAATATATGAAGTAGTAAATGCTGGCTCACCCCATCCGGTATACATTCCATGGTCTCTATGCTGTAATAAGAAAGCACCTGAATTTATAGCATTAACTACCATAGTTGGAGTTCCACCGTCCCAACCACCAAGTGAATCAGGAGTCATTGGAATATATTTTAAATTTCCGACAGTTCCAAAATAATTGACAACAGTTTGAGTATTTGTTGCGGTTGACCACTGTGTTCCTGGTGTTCCAGAATAAATTTTATTTATTCTTGTTGGTAACTTATTATGAATTTTCTTAAAATAACCACCAACTATTTCAGAGCAAAGTTGAAACCATCTTTCAGTTTGCCAACCAAGGGCAGTAATAGGTTTGTAATAAAAATTTGCATCGGTTGGTGGATTTCTTTCGTAATCTAAATTTTTTGTTATTAAAGTTTGTAATTGTGTCGCATTATTTCCAATTATTCTTGAAAAAACAATCTCTGGCATTTCGTCGCCGTTCACATCTGCATAATAATTATCTGATGCAAAAGCTGGATAACTTGCTGGATGTGTTCTAAGTATTGAAATAATACCAGTATTTCCTGATGCATCTGTGTTATAATCACCCATTAAACAAATAGCTGCAGGTTTAATTGTCCATGTGTTATATGCATTAGTTACCCAGTTTTTAATAGCAGCTACTGTATTACCACCTACGTCAGTTACTGTATAAATGCCAGTTTTAATACCCTGTAATGTTCTGAAGTTTTTCAATGAATCAGCCCATGGTGCAAATTCTGCATTATTCGGTCTAATAATAACATATTCATAACCATTTTCGAGCATGATGTCTTTGTAACGATTATCGAAATCAATTACTGGTAATGAAGAATAATTTAATAAAGCATCCTGTAAAATTGGCTCCCACCACCTGCTTCTATATGCTTCATCACCAAACTTCCCATTACCACCGATAAAATTAACTTCAACCTTCAAATCAGTATATACGGTTAATTCTTTGGTAACCGGATTATATTGAAATGGTGTAATACCAAGAATTACTGCATCAACACCTCTAATTTGTGTTGGTTGAGATACCATTACTGGACTTTCGGGATAATTTGCATTTTTTGAATAGACATTCATATTCCTTTGATATTTCAAAGGAGTCGGGTCGCTATCGAGCGGTAATACCGGAGCTGGAGCGATATCAATATTTTTTATGATATGGGTTCTGTAAGAAATAATTTTATATGATACGCTTGCACCTTGTGGAATAGCAATAAATCTACCTGTACCTGCTAAATCAGGCATTCCAGATTCATTTGGAAGAAAAACGCCTTCGATTTTTGCTGCTTTATAATATATCCCTTCAATATTAACATCTTCGAGATAAAGCTTGTTTACAGAGAAATTTACTTCTACTCCAGATGAATTTTGTCTATTTAGACTAAATCCTTTGTTTCCCCAATTATTATTAAATTCAATAACATCTTGGGCAAAAACAAATGTAACGAATAAAAAGAAGAAAAAGAAAATTAGGTTTTTTTTCATAACTTTAATTTATTAATTAATAAATATTTTTTTGAGTCATAACAAATATCCCCCGAAATAATAACTCATATATTAAGATAAAAAAAAATGCAAATAAAAAAAACGTAAAATGTTTCTATAAAAATAGCAAAAAAACTTAAAAAACAAATAAATAATGTATATTTAATATAAAAAAATCGCTGTGAATTTAAATCCACAGCGATTTTTTATTATTATTTAATCACTATTCTTATTTAATTAATACCATTCTCTTAATGTCGCTAAATGAACCTGCTTCCATTTTGTAGAAATAAACACCGCTTGATAAAGTTGATGCATCAAAATCAACCGAATAATAACCAGCAGTTTTAACTTCATTTACGAGAGTTTTCACTTCTCTACCAAGCACATCATAAATTTTTAACACAACAAAACCATCTTTTGGTAATTCATAATTAATCTTTGTTACTGGGTTGAATGGATTTGGATAATTTTGTTTAAGGTCATACTTAGTCGGAATACCTGTCAATTGATTATTTATTCCTGTTGAAGGAGTAAAGAATAAAGTAATATTAGGACGATTTGCCTGAGCAGAGCCACTTGTCATTGTGCATCCACTTTGATTATCTGTATAATATCCCCAAGTCTTACCAGAATTTGCTGTTGCAAAGACAGGTGAATAAGATGTATATGAAGAATTATCATAACAAATCTCAATCAATAAATTACTTGTTCCATTATAAATTAATGGTGTTTGCATATCGATATATTGCCATCCAGTTCCGCCAACAGTATATGTACCACTATAGCATGTAGTCCATCCAGTTGTGACCCAACCTGTTATTGATGTAGCAGAAGTATTTTGCATTCTTACAGTAAATCCATTCATCGGTTGAGATGAAGCACTACTCACATTAAATCCAATTCTGGAAACAAATCCATTATATCTTCCAGCATTAATTTCACTTGCGAGATATAATATTTGCGTTCTACCATCCATCCAGTAGGTTGTAAAAGGATAGTTCGATGTAGCTGTTCCAGTTCCGATTATAGCCCAATTCTGTCCTATAGTTACTTGGAATGAATCGATTGATGAAATTAAACCTCCGAGAGTATACATTTTTACTTTAAACTTTGCAACTGTTCCTGCTGGTGTATTAGAAGCTGCTGAAACTTGGAATGCATTTCTAACAGAATCACCAGCATTAATATTACCATAGACTAATGTATCGGTTATCATTGTGATATAAGTAGATGTTGTTGTTAGTTTTGCACTGACATTCTTTGCTTGAGATGAGCCCTGATTTCTTAAAGCAACTTTGAATTTTGCTGTCTCACCTGGGTCTAATCTTCCATTATTATTACCAGTTGAATCGGTAATAATATTTGTTCCCATTTTAACAATTGGTGCATGTCCAATAAGTGTGAATCCACTCGTCCATATATCAGTTCCACTCGTTGCTGTTACTGTGAAGGAAACTGTTGTATTGTCAGGGATGAAATTAGATACATTATACGCGAAAGCATTATTAACTGTTACTGTAGCACCTGCATTAATATTACCGAAGTTTTCAGTGCTATCCGTCATTGTAATGTATGGATTTGTAGTTGTTACTTTAATATTGACATTGTTTGCAACTGCGGAGCCAACATTTTTAGCTCTCAAAGTCAGTTGATTTGTTTCACCATAATCCATCAAATGATTATTATTACCATTTGGTAATGGGTCGTTAATAGCAACTGAATCTTGGACAACATATGGTCCTGAAGCTGGAATTACATTAACATTGCCTTCATACCTATAATAATTTTGCTTTGTAATTACAACTTTCATAACTTGTCCAGGAAGTTGTGTACCGGGAATTGTAATGTTGACTGGTGAACCAGTCCCTGTAGCTGTACCAAGTATATTTCCATTAATTGATAAAGCAATAAATGAACCAGTATTTGCTGTGACTGCGAACTGGGTTGCACCAGCAATAATAGCAGATGAGTGATTTACTGTTAAAGTTTGAGGAACTGTTGCAAAAAGATTCAAGAATGCATCACCAAACATATGATATAATCTATATGTTACAAGCTTATCACTTGTATTATATGGCCAACTTGATTGTTGTAAGAAGTATCTTCCTGCTGCAGCTCCAAATGCCGGTTTCACAT
>CAYNTK010000012.1:0-66164 GCA_964400285.1 uncultured Ignavibacteriaceae bacterium | reverse complement strand
AGACTCTTTTTTTATAGGCTATTCTATTTACACACTTTTTTGAACGCTAATAAAAGATTAATTAAGATACATAAGATTGGAGATTAAATATATGATTTTTTAAATATTTGATGTTTTTAAATTTAAGGGTTCAATTATTCCTTTTTCAGTAATTAAAGCAGTAATAAGATGTGACGGTGTGATATCGAATCCGTAGTTCTTTGCAGGACTTTTTAGTGGGGTAAGTAAAACTTTTTGTATTCCTCTTTTAGATTTTCCGATAATATATTTTACTTCATCGGGATTTCTTTCTTCGATTGGAATTTCTTTTAATCCGTTTTTTATTTTTTTATCGATTGAAGATGAGGGGAGAGCTACATAAAACGGAATGTTATTATCTTTCGCTGCGAGTGCGGTTTTGTATGTTCCAATTTTATTACATACGTCTCCGTTTAAAGTTGTTCTGTCAGAACCCACTAAAACTAAATCCACCATACCTTTTTGCATCACATATCCTCCTGCATTATCCGTAATGATTGTGTGTGGAATTTTATTTTGAAAAAACTCCCACGCGGTCAAACTCGCCCCCTGATTTCTGGGTCGTGTTTCTTCCACGTAAACGTGAAGCTTAATACCTTTTTCATCAGCAAGATATATCGGTGCAGATGCCGTTCCATAGTCTATGCAAGCGAGCCAGCCAGCGTTGCAATGGGTAAGAATATTTATGGTTTTACCTTTTTTAGCTTTACTGATTTTTTCGATTATTTTTAATCCGTACTCTCCGATTTTTTTACATCGCTTAATTTCTTCTACCGAGAGATAACTTGCATAATTAAGTGCTGTTGCAATTTTATCTTCGATTGATTTTTGTTTAAGTATTAATGAAACTGAATTTTCTATTGCATAAGCGATATTAATCGCTGTTGGTCGGGTTTTAAGAATCTGTTTAGATTTATTTATTAAATATCTATTAATTTTATTTTCGGTTTTGAATTTTTTCTTTGCTTCGAGAGTAGCAAGATATAAACCAAAAGCGGCTGCAACTCCTATCAGCGGTGCTCCACGGACTACCATATTTTTGATTGCTTTAATAATTTCATCGGAAGATTTAATAGACACTATCTTAAAATAATGTGGAAGTAGGTTCTGGTCGATTGTTTTTAAAATTTTAGGATTTTTTTTATCAATCCAGATTGTGATGTAGTGTTTATCATTTACCAGCATAAATCAACTTCACAAATTATACTCGTTCCCAACGTGTGCGTTAGGAACGAGTGATATTGTTTTTAGTAAAGCTAATCATTTTTAATTTAAAAATTTATTCACTTTCTGTTACAGTTTCGACTTCATATTTTTTGTGTTTCTTTTTCCAGAATTGGAATTTTTGGAACAAGTCATCAGAAACGACATAAAGAGTTGGAGTGATAACGAGAGTTAAAAATGTAGAAGCCATAAGACCGAAAATAATTGCAACACCCATCGGTCTCCAGAAAGCAGTATTTTCGCCACCGATTACCCAACTGAAAGTTCTCCAGTCAAAATCTATACCCGATGCAAGGGGGGTAATACCGAGAATAGTAGCGGCAGCAGTTAGAAATATGGGACGCATTCTAATAAGTCCAGCTTGGACTAACGATTCATCTCTATCAAGACCTCTTTTTCTTAATTCATAAGCGAAGTCAAGCATAACGATTGCATTTCTAACAACTATACCTCCAAGTGCAATAACACCTATTCCGGTCATAATAATACCGAAAGGAGTTTGTGTAAACATTAATCCAAGTAGAACTCCGATTAATGATAATATAATAGAAATCATAATTAAAACAGGAACTCTAACGGAATTAAATTCAATAACCATTAAAAAGAAGATTAATAGTAGTGAAATAATAAGGGCTTTTGCAAGAAAACTACTGGATTCTTGTTGCATCTCCTGTTCTCCAGTATAACTAATACTATATCCTTCAGGTAATTTAAAATTTTCGAGTTTAGCCATAACATCTTTTAATACATCATTACCAAGTCTTCCTTCAGCATTAGCAGATACTGTTACCACTCTTTTTAAATCTTTTCTATTTATGGCACCTACACTGCCCGAAAATTTAACTTTAGCAACTGAAGAGAGGGGGATTTTTTTCCCTTCACGATTTGTAATGTAAAGATTTTCGAGTGTTTGAATTTCATTTCTTTGTTGTTTTCCTAATCTAACGGTGATACTATATTCATCTTCTCCAACCCTGAATTTACTTGCTTCAGTTCCATTAATTGCAGTTCTAACAGTAGAACCTACCATTGCAGTATTAAGACCATAAAGAGCAGCTTTTTCTCTATCTACAAGAACCTGAATTTCTGGTTTTGTTTTATCATAATTATCTTTTAAATCCGTAAGACCTGGGATATTTTGTATTTCCCTTTTGATTTGTTCAGAAATTTCACCAAGTTTAACAAAATCATCTCCAGAAATTTCTATATTTACAGGTTTTCCAACAGGAGGACCCATTTCTTTCTTTTCGACTTCTATTGTTCCGCCTGGGATTTCGGAAGTTGCTTGTCTAATTTTTTCCAAAGTTTCGAATGAACTAACATTTCTATCGAGTTTATCAATGAAGTTTATTGTAATCACACTTTTATTAGGAATTCCTTCACCACTAAAGTCGAGAGGATTATTAGATGAGCCAACATTTACAACTACCGTTTCTATGTTATCGTCTTTAGGAATTTTTTTCTCTATGTTTTTTGCAAGATTATTGGTTTCTTCGATGTTTGTTCCAACTGGTGTTGTGACATTAATATTTACTGAATTTGGTTCTACATCGGGGAAGAATTCTACTCCATTGTTAAATACTCCATAAAGAATAAAAACACCAATTAATATTCCAAATACCAATGCTAAACTTGTTTTCCTATATTTTAAAGATTTTCTTACAGCTTTTTCATAAATTTTTAACGATGTGCCAAAAAACTTTTCATCGAAGTGTTCGAGAAATCTAGCGATTGGTCTGAATTTCTTTTTCTGTGATTTTATTTTTTCTTTTTTATAATTAATAAATACAGCGGCTTGAATTGGGCTAATAATCATAGCAACAAAGAGAGATGAGAAAAGACATACAATAAGTGTAATAGGCATATATTTCATAAAGCTTCCTACTATACCCGGAAAAAACAACAATGGAAAAAATGACGCAATAATTGTTAATGTTGCAATTGTAACAGGAAATAAAACTTCTCTTGGTCCTTCAATCGATGCATCGTGTGGGCTATAATTTTCTTTTTCCTGCAATCTATATATATTTTCAATTACTACAATAGCGTCATCGACAATAATTCCAAGAACAAGAATTAGAGTAAATAAAACAATCATATTTAAAGTAATACCCATCAAGCTTAAGACAGTAAATGAAATAAGAAAAGATAGGGGGATACTCGTAGCGACTAAAATTGCATTTTTTAATCCCATAAAGAAAAATAAAATCAGACATACAAGTATGACCCCCGTAATTATTCCATTTTCGAGTTCGTGTAAAGTGTTTTTAATAAATTTCGAGTTGTCACCTGTCATAGTGTAGCTGACACCTGGAGGAATTAATGATTTGTCTTTTTCCAAGATTTCCTTTGCTTTATCAATAATATCGATAATATTTGCACCTACTCTTTTTTTAAGAACGAGAGTAACACTTTCCTGTCCATTGGTTCTTGCATAAGTCTGTCTATCTTTATAACCGTAAGTAACTTCAGCTACATCTCTAATATATACTGGTTTTTCATTATTAGATTTTATTACAAGGTCTCTGACTTTTTCAGGTTCTTTATATTCTCCCGGAGTTCTTACAAGAAAACTTGTTTTACCCACATTGACATTACCACCGGGTATATTCAGGTTTTCTGCAGAAACTGTATTGGTAATATCACTGAAACTTAAATTATAATATTTTAATCTATCAGCATCTACATCAATTTTTACTTCTCTTTCAATTCCTCCAACTACATCTGAAGAAAGGACTCCAGGTATTTCCTCAAATTTATCTTTAATTCTATCACCGACTAATTTCAACTCCGCAGCACCTATATTACCTGTTAGATTGACATATAAAATTGGAAGTTCGGAAAAATTTATTTCAGTGATAATAGGTTCTTTTATATCTTGGGGCATATTCGTTTTTGCAGTGGACACTTTATCTCTTACTTTTTGTAATGCATCATCTATTTCAACATTTGTATTAAATTCGACCGATATAGAAGAAAGACTTTCTCTCGAAACAGAGGTTACTTCTTTTACACCGCTTATTCCTTTTACTTCTTTTTCAATTTCTTGAGTAACAAGATTTTCGATGTCTTGAGGAGATACACCCGGATAAACTGTTGCAATGAAAACATAAGGTATTTTCACATCGGGGCTCGATTCTCTCGGTAAAGATATGTAAGAAAACGAACCCATAATCACTATTATAAGAACGAGAATGTAAACTGTAACTTTGTTATTTACTAATAATTTAAAAAATTTCATAATACTTTTTGTTTGTACAATTTAATTAAATTAATCACTTACTACTTTTACTGTATCGCCATCAACTAAAGCTCTAAAACCGTAATAAATCAGTTTATCACCAATATTCAATCCTTCCGAAACCAACACTTTATTATCCGATGAACCACCAAGTTTAATAATTTTTTTCTTAGCAATATTATTTTCGAGAACGAAAACAAATTGTTCATCTCCATTATCAACAAAAGAATCTCTTTCGAGGACTACTGCGTCATCGAGGTTCATATTTGAAATGTAAATATTTGCTGACATTTCAGGTTTTAATTTTCTATCTTTGTTATCAATTATGACTTCAATATCGAACGTTCTACTTTGAGGATTAAGAGTAGGGGATATGTAAGTAATTTTCCCGCTATATTTTTCATCTGGTAATACGTCAAATGTAATATCGACTTTTTTTCCTTTTGTTAAATGAATAACATATTTTTCTGGAATTCCTGCTTCTATTTTTACTTTTGAGATATCGACGATACTTAAAATCGGGCTACCGGGACCTGTCATTTCGCCAAGATTCATATACTTTGCATCAACAACTCCGTTAATAGGAGATGTTATATAACCCTTGCGAAGTCTTGTTCTATACATATTAACAGTTTTTTCAGCGATAGAGAACTGTAATTTTGCATTTGAATAAACCTGCTCGGTTGTTGCATTTTCCAAATATAACTTTTCTGCTCTTTCATAGTTGTCTCGAGCGAGTTCATATTGCGATAGTGCCTGTTCGTAGGCGGCTTTATCGAAATCCTTATTTAATACAACTATGGTTTCTCCTTTTCTAACGTTATAACCTTTATCTTTTGAGAGATAAGTAATAATGCCACCTTCTTCCGATGATAATTTAGCACTTGCGTAAGGTTTAACAATACCAACAACCTTATAAATTTCAGAATATTCTTCACCTTTTACTTCTCTAATTTTTACAAGTGAGAGTTTCTTCTCAATTTCTTTTTTATTATTTTTTTTACCGCATGCTGATATAAAGATAGCAAATACGATAATCAATGTTAAATAAATAATTCTTTTCATTTCCGTTTTTTATTCTTTTTAATTTTTTCTATTTATTATTTATTTTTCGAGTAATTCTTCTAATTCTGCTTTTGCAATAAGGTAATCATAAATTGCTTGTAAATAAGCAAGTCTGCTCTGGTTAACCATAAGTTCTGCGTCTAATACATCTATTTGATTTATAACTCCGTTTTTAAAACTAATGTTAGCAAGTTCGAGACCTCTTTCTGCTAATCTCACCGTTTCAAGATTTGCAGCTATTCTTTGTTTAGCATCTTCCATTTTCAGTATTATATTTTGTCCTGAAATTTTTAACTTTTGTTTTACGTCTATTATGGTTTCTTCCGTTTTTTTTACTTCAAGTTCAGATTGAGCTTTTTTATATGAATTTCTAAAAAAGTTTAAATCCCAAGACATCCCTATACCTGCATTGAATATGTTATAATATCTCCAGTTGAAAAAAGGTTTTTCATTATTTTCTGATGCTGCGAACTGATACTGTGCGAACAAGTAAAATTTGGGTAAAAAACCTGCTTTATCAATAGTTACAAGTTCTTTATTGATAAGTTGATTAATATTTAGTTGTCTAACCGAAACATTATTTTCGGCAATTTTTTTCAAAATATTATCTGTTGTACCCATAATTTCCGTACTATCGTATGTTAAAAATCCTATAACGTCTACTTCTTCGTTTCCTTTAAGACCTAAAGCGTTTTTGAAAAGTTTTTTACTTATTGTTAAGTTACTTTCGGATTGTGAAACATTTGGTTTTGTAGATTCAACTTTTACTTTAGCTCGCAAATAATCAAATTCTGTATTTACTCCATTTCTATATCTTGCTTCGACAACCGTTAAATTGTCAATTGAATTTTGTAAACTTTTTTTGTTTACTTCGAGAACTTCTTTTAAAAACAAAACATTATAAAACGCCTTTTTTACTTCTGATTTTATTTTACTTTCAACAGCAGCGACATGCTCTTTTTGCAGGTTTGCATAATATTCAGCAATTCTTATCCCTGAAAAGACAGGTGTTCCAAGAACAGGTATTGGTTCTGAAGCTTGGAATGTATGTGTCATAGTATTATCAGTTCCAATTTCGAAGTTTTGTCCGAAGATATTGATAATAGGTTTTTTATAGGAGTGATAATACTGTGAATTGAGAGTAAGTGTAGGAATTAAGTTTTCGTTATATGTTTCGGAAACTTTTTCTGTTGCCTTCATTCTATCGTATCTTGCATTTATTAACTCGGTGTTATTTTTCATAGCTTCCGAAATTGCATCTCCTAATGTATATGCTTTTTTATATTGTGCATCTACATTTTTGCATATTATTAGGATAATACAAACTAAAAAAGTTTTTTTCAAAATAGTTATCATTTTCAGATTCATTATTTATATAGTTTTAATAATTTTTTTTCTTTGTTATAAATTTTTAAACCCTTTGTCGTTAAAATTCCGCTAATTAAAATATCAATAGAATAATTTAAAGCTTGTTTAAACGATAATTTACTATTGATGAGGAAATCCGTATGTAACACACCTTTTACTATTGTTTCGATACTATTTAATATTAAATCTAAAGGCATATCCTTTAAAAGTTTTTCTTTTTTTCCCTGTAAAAAAATTTTCTTAAAATGATTGTAGTGCTTTTCATTTTTAAATCTCATGTACTTATTCCAAAGTTCTGGTTTATGAATTTGTAAATCACTTAGCCATTTGTCACTGTATTTCGTGAAATCATTAAGATAAAATTGTATCATTTGAGCTATTTTCTTAATTACATTGGAATTCTGATTTAAAATCCTTAATTCATTTTCTGTGTGATATTCACAGTTTTTTTCGAGTATAGCTTCGATAAGTTTATCTTTTGAAGGAAAATGTTTATAAATAGTTTTTTTACTAATATGCAGTTGTAGAGCAATTTCATCCATTGAAGTTTTATTAAAACCTTCTCTAAAGAATTTATCACTTGCAAATTTTAGTATTTTATCTTTGTCTTTCATTAAATAAAAAATATGGAAACTAAATTCGTTTATTTAGTTTCCAAAATAAAAAAAGATAAATTTATTATCAATATAAAAATTTATATTTTATATTAAGAAATTGTTAATTGTTTTTACGTAAATATTGGGTTTAGAGTTTCAAAATGTAGTTTATAAATTTTATATATTTTTGATATTCAAACGATATTTCGTTATTCATTATATTTATTTTAAAATTTTAAATATTTTTGTATATTAATATGATTAAAAAAAACTTATTCAATTTAAATTTAAATTATATGAAAAGTTATTCAAAATTAAAAATGAAAAATAGCCTTTTTATTTTATTGGCTATTATTTTAAGTTTTCCGTTTTTAAGCTTTAGAGATGGAGGAGAATATAAGATTTTAAACGGAAATACAATTTACAGAGGGCAGGGGAAATATTATCAGGTTGGTATTGTAAATGTAAAATTTAAAAACGAAGTATTAAATTCAAGTTTTAACAAAACAGGTATACAATACCTCGATAATTTCTTGTCGAATTATAGTGTAAAGCAAGTTATTCAGAATCATCCGTTAAAAAGTGATTTATCCAAGAGGAAAATTGGTGATGAAGAGCTTGCGAAAATATTTTCGATAAAATACGAAAAAGCAATTGACCCATTCGATTTATCTTTATTATTATTGAGCAATTTTAATGGATTAATAGAATGGGCTGAACCAAGTTTTGTATATAAAGCAGACCATATTCCAAATGACCCGCTAATCAGTGCACAATGGCATATAAGTAAAATTAATTCATATCAAGCTTGGGATTTAAACAGAGGTGATACGAGTATTGTTGTAGGAATAGTCGATTCAGGGACAGATTTTGACCATCCTGACCTTCAAGCGAATGCCAAAATTAATTGGGGAGAAAATCCTACGAACAATATAGATGATGATAATAATGGATATATTGACGATTGGAGAGGATGGGACTTTTGGGGAGGTGATAATGACCCAAGCATTATGCCGAATGGAAATACACACGGCTCGCACGTTTGTGGTTGTGCAACACAGGTAACTAATAATGCTATTCATGGTGGTGGAATTGGATATAAAGTAAAATTTTTAGTTACAAAACATACTGATGATACGAATCCGCAATCATTACTATATAATACAGATAATGGTATTATATATCAGTATCAAAACGGAGCGAAAGTAATAAATTGCAGTTATGGTAGTTCATATTACAGTTCATATACACAATCTGTTGTTAACAATGCATGGGCGAATGGAACTGTAATATGCGCATCTGCAGGAAACGGAGATGCAAATGGAATTGGACAGAATTGGCCAAGATATCCTGCTTCTTATGATAATGTTGTATCGGTTGCAGCAACGAATTCGAATGATGTAAAAACAACTTTTTCTAATTTTCATTCTACAGTCGATGTATGTGCTCCGGGACAAAATATATTAAGCACTGTATATAATAATACTTATGAAGCATGGGATGGGACTTCTATGTCTTCACCTATTACTGCCGGAACAGTTGCTTTAATCCGTTCTAAATATCCAAGCTGGACACCTCAACAAGTTGTTAATAGATTATTAATTGGTGTTGATAGTATATATAATTTAAATCCATCTTATGTTGGATTGCTTGGAACAGGAAGGGTAAATGCTTTTAAGTGTTTATCCGATTATCCAATAGCAAGAATAGTTTCAACAGTTCATAATGATTCTATTTATGGGAATAATGACAAGGTTTATGATGTAAATGAAATGATACCTATTGCAGTTACTTTAAAAAATGTTCATATTGCAGGAAGTAACGTTTCAATAAGATTAACAACAAATGACCCAGATGTAGAAATCGTTCAGGATTCGGTTTATATTGGAAATGTAAATGCATACAATAATTTCAGCACATCATTAACAAATACCTTTAGAGTGAAAGCGAAGCAGACGTGTGCCTTCGATAAAAATGTTACATTTACAGTATCGAATTCAGCTACTTGTTATACTGAAAACGGTTCAAATACTTTTACAGTAAAATTCAGACAAGGTTTTGCAACGCATAATGTTAATAACTTGAAATTAGCACTAACAAACGATGGAGCGATAGGTAAAAAAGCACAAGCATACGGAACAGGTTTAACATTATATAATGATTTAGTAAATCAAATTTATGAAAGTGGTTTGATGATTGGAATTAGTAGTACAAAGGTTTCTGATGTGAGTAGAAGAGCTTCAATACCTGCAAATACATCGGATACGGATTTTGTCGCATTAAAATCCTATACTTTAAGCAAGCCTGGTGTTATTTCAGCTCAAGATGGAGATGGAAAATTTAACGATAATGGAGCGGGAACGAATAAGATTGGCGTTGAAGTAACGGCGGAAAGTTTTGCATTTAATACTGCTAATGATTCTAATTATATTTTATTCAGATATAATATTAAAAATACAAATTCTACTGCATTGAGCAATTTGTATGCGGGAATTTTCAGTTTCTTTGCTCCGGGTGGGAATTTTGCGAGTGATAATATTACAAGATATGATGCTACGAATAAATTGGGATATACTTATAACACCTTATCGACTTATCCATATCTTGGAATTGCAGTAATGACTAACCAGAATATGAATTACAAACCAATTGCTATGGGAGATTTATTCGATGGATTTACAACAGAAGAAAAGTGGCAAACATTAAGTAGTGGAACATCTACCGATTCGTTAGGTCCAGACGGAGTTGCTTTTACCATTGGTGTTGGTCCGTTAAATATACCTGCAAATCAAAGTGTGGTAGTAGGATTTGCAATATTAAAGGGAAATAATTTAGCCGATTTAAAAAATCAATCAGTAATAGCAAGGAATAAATATAATTCAGTTGGTGTTAAGCAAATTTCAGAACTATTACCAAATAAATATGAATTATCCCAAAACTATCCGAATCCGTTTAATCCAACAACAAATATTAAATTCGCAATTCCTGAAAATGATTTTGTGAATTTAAGAATTTATGATGTTTTGGGTAGAGAAGTGATGACTTTGGTAAATGAAAAATTAAGTGCTGGATATTATGAATTTAATTTTAATGGTTCATCTCTTTCGAGTGGATTATATTTTTATAGGATGACGACAAATAAATTTTCTGATATTAAGAGAATGATTTTAGTGAAATAGCGTAGGGATGTAATCGAATAAAAATTAAGGAGCTGTCTTAAAAGACAGCTCTTTTTTTATATATCGTGAGTATTATATAATTTCACATCTGCATTTTTGGGAAATTCGGAGATAGAGTTCTCAAGTCTTTCTGTGAAATTTTCTGAATCCCATTTACCAATTAATTCGCATACTTCATCAAAAATTTTATTTCTTTTTGTTTTTAGAAAAACTAAATATTCCCTTAGAGATTTATTGGAAATCTTTTCTTTTTTTCTTTTTTGCGTATCATTGAATATTTTTAGTTCTTTCAAATAACTTGTTACATAGTCGGTTATTACATCAATATCATGTATATCACCTGTTTTTTCGACAAAGAGTTTTACTTCATCGTAACATTTCCTAAAATCCTCTCCAAATGCCGATAAATATAATTCCATCGTGTATCTTAAGGGTTTTGCTTTAATTCTCATCCTGTGAAGTTCGTTTTTATTTCTTGGATGATAATATACCTTATCTATATATCTTTTGACTTTTTCGAATAGAAATGAAAAGATTAAAGGAGCGTTTTGTTTAAAATTTAGATTTATATCAAGTATTTCAATTTTCTTTTTAGGGTTTATTAAGTATCTATCAAAAAATTTTAGAAGTTTTTCTCTATGATTTTTGAAATTTTTGAGTTCAGTATTTTTATAAAGTTTTGTTCTTGCTGATATATTATCATTTTTAAGTTTTGCAAAAAAAAGTAATACAGCTTTTACGTCTTGTTGAACGAATCCTGATATATATTCTCCAATCATTTTTAAGAGTACATCATTTTCTCTGACAGGACCAAGGAGATTTTTAAAGTCATATAACGGTTGATAAATTTTCTGATATTTTTTTTCGGGGAACATAGGACGAAAAACCTTGAATAAAGCAATAAGTCTGCGAGAAGACACTCTTGTATTATGAAGGATTTCGATATCATTATTTTCGAAAAGCTGTTCATAATGGAAATACAGTTCTTCGGTTTTTGCTCTAAATAATAGATGTAAACATTCAGTTAAACTTTTGTTTACATCAAACCCCTCAATATCGAATGCCTTAGCCATATATTAAAATAGTTAAATAATTATTAAAAAAATATTATTTTAATACGTTAACGAAAATTTAACATAGAAATGGCAAGGTATAAAAAATGAAAAACCCTGAAAATTAGATAATTTCAGGGTTTTTGTACCGGGAGAGGGATTTGAACCCACGACCTGCGGATTATGATTCCGACGCTCTAACCAACTGAGCTATCCCGGCAAATTTTAAAGAGTTACAAAATACCGATTTAAAAATCATTTTTCAATTACTTTAAAAAGTAAAAAAGTTTTAGTAATATTTAGAGAAGTTAACTTTTAAAATTTGCAGACTTACCTTACATCTCTAATGATTCTTACGAGTTTATAAATTTTGAAAATCTCACTTTTTCGGTGAACTGATGGTGCGAACTTAGTATTAATCGAATAAAGCATAATCCTGTCGTCATCGAGAAACTTAATCAGCTTTGCGTTGCTCGAATATGTTTCGGGAATGGTTTTAAAATTAACGACCACAGCTCTGCCGTCTTTAATTTTATGCGGTTCGTCCGAGCAGAGAAGGTAGTCTCCCGGATTTATATACGGTCGCATAGATTCTCCACGTGCAATAGCTATGAATGGATTAGTGAAATGGCTAACTTCAGTTAATTCCATCATTTTAATCGATTCGCTATTAATCTGATTATAAACCGGGATTCCGCATTCCACTTCTGCTAATACAGGAATTAGTTTAGTTTTTGCACTTGGCTTTTCGGTTTTTTTTAACATTTCACCTTCTCCGTTTAAGAGCCAGTTTATATTGCATCCGAGTTTGTTTATTTTATTTAAAATATCGGGAAGAGGTAATCTCTGACCCTTGATGTATTTCTGGAGCGTCTGCGGTTTCATTCCGAGCTTTGAAGCAAAATCGACCTGTGTGGGAGAAACCACCTTGCAAAACTCCATCAATCTCTCGCTAAAAGAATTTTTATCCATTATTTAATTTTTTTATAAATTTGAGATAATAGCTTATTTAATATCTTTAATATAATACAAAAAGATTATAATAGCAATAAAAAAAATATTAAAAATTTTTTATTATATCTGTTGCCTAAATTGAAAATTTTACTTCTAATATTAATTGATTTAACAGTCTTTTTTATTTAATTTATGAATAATCAACTAAAAAGAATCAATTTTGAAATTTCGGACTTTACTAATATACTGTTTATTTTTTATTCTTTGTATAAATGCAGTGGCACAAGATGACTGGTGGAAAGATAAAAAGTACAAAGATGAAAAAACAAAAGCAAAATACACTTTGTGTAAAAAAACTTTTAAAGATATAGCTTCGGGTTTTAATTCTCAAAATATTAATAAGATTAATATTTATTTTGGCTCGGAAGTATATTTAAATATTATTAGTAATGATAAAGGTTACTATAGTCCAAATCAAGCAGAGTTAATACTTTCGGATTTTATGGATTATTTTAGGGTAGTAAATTTTAAATATAAACATTCTTATTTAAAAAATTCCTTTGCATTTGCTCTTGGAAAATATACATATAATAGGGGCAGTGGAAAAAGGGAGTTGAATGCTTCTGTATCTTTAAAGTATAAAGATAATGTATGGATTATAGACCAAATAAGTCTTAACTAAACAGAAAAATGTAAAAATTGAAGATAATAAATTTATTCAATTCACGAAATAAAGTTCTTACTTCTCTACTTATTTTTATTGTTATCTGGATTTTAATAATAAAACTCATTTCTTTTTTTGTTATTTCAAATGTTGATGATAATTGGCAGGATATATCAAACGAGAAAGAAGAATATAGAAAAGAAATTACTCTTCGGTTATTTAATACTATTCAGGGTGAAATTTCCGATTTGTCAAAATCTCTATCATCAAACTATGAAATTAGGAAACAAACCGATAGGGGAGATGTGAAAAAAATTTATGATGAATTTTACAGAAATAATTTAGGTTCCGATTTTCAGATTGAGATATATGATAAATGGTTGAACTTACTTGCTTTTCAGGGAAATCAACTCGAACCGGAATATTTTCTATTACAAAAAGCGTTTTCAGGTAATTCTTTCTCTGTTATAAAAGATATTGGATTTCATACATACTTAATAGTTTTCACACCGATAAAAGATTTAGCTGATGATAAAAATGTTTGCGGTGTTCTTTTAACTTCAAAGCTTTTAAACGTTAAATTTAAATATAAAGATGAGTATTTAGAGAAGACCGTTTTTTCTGAATTTCTTGACGAAACCTTTAAGAATGTTTACGAAATAATACCAGCAAATCCTGTTAGTGGATTTATTCAAGTGGATTCAACAAAATTGAACGAAGGCCAGGTAATTGATTTAACAAATCAAGACGGCAAAATTATTGGGAAAATAATAGTACCTCTTTATGATAAATCTGCTCATATATTAAGTGTCAAACAATATACAAATAGAATAATATCTATATTAGTATTTATTTTTTCTATTCTAATGTTTTTTTTAGTATTAATTATTCTAAAGAAATATAGAAATATATTCGTGAGGATTTTTGTTTTTGCATTGTTAATAATTGTTATAAGGTATCTATTTGTAATTTTTAATTTCCCATCTGTATTATTTGGAAGTGAGATTTTCTCTCCATCATATTTTGCTTCGACATTTGGATTTGGAATAATGAAATCACTTGGAGATTTGGTTATTACCTCACTTTTAATTTTGATTTTTACCGTTTATGTTGTGCGAGTTATCTATATTAATATTAAAAAAGTTGAAGAAACTAAAAGTAATTATATTATATTAATTCCAATAATCTTTTTTTTGATTGCATTGTTTTTTTATATCTCGAATATTTATGCAATTTACATTGAGACTATAATTTTTGATTCTAATATAAAATTTTTAAATAAATCAGATATAATTCCTGATATTGGATTGTTTTTTGTTCAATTAGTAATATTGATTATTACTCTTTCATATTTATTATTAAGTTCTTCTCTGATTTTATCAATTTTTAGTCAAATAAGAAGATTTAAGAGTCTAAAGTTTGTACGTAAGTATTATGTTTTATTGTTATTCTTATTATTTTTAGTTATTAATCAAGTAATGGATTTATTTTTTAATAATCTTGAAATAATATTTTATCAGAGAATATTAATAATAATTTTACTTTTTATATTTTGTTATTATATAAATCGACCTTTGATTCTGAAGAAAAATTACTCATTACTATCCATTAAGAATTTTTCTATATTATTATTAGTTTGTATTATTATTTCACCATTAATATTACTAGAAAAGACAAAATCTCAAGAAACGAAATTTGCGGAATTACTTGGGACTGAATTATCGGAACAAGAAGACGATAAAATTATATATTTAATATCTAATGAATTAACAAATCTTTCTACATATAATTTTACAGGTGAAAATTTCAGAGATAAAAATAAATTCGAGAAACTTGCTTTTTATTTGTGGAAAGAGAGCAAATTAAGTTATGAAAATTACAATTCTGCAATAATAATTTTAGATACGAGCAGAAAGATAATTAGTGATTTTAATATAAATTCTACAATTTTAAATACTGACAGCGTAGTTAGTTATACACAAAAAAAATTTTTTGATAATAAGCTTATAATCGATATCCCTGATTCGGATACTTTAGGTGAATTTGATTCTTATATAGGAGAAGATGATGAGAGCAGTGATGAAATCCAACTTATATTCGGTAATATTAGTATTTTAAAAAATAAAGAAAGAAAATACTTTGTTGGAATTGTTCCGATTGAAGATAATCAGTTAAAAAACACTTTGTATGCAAAAACTCTTGGATATTTATTAATGGTAATAAATTCCGAATCAAAAAATTTATTACCAAATACTTCTGCAAAAATATTCAGTAATTATGCAACCGATAATTTAATAGACAAACTTATTTCAAAGCCCGTTATTACTGAATTCTTAAACGGTGAAATTGTTAACACAACAGATGCAGAAGTATCTCGTGTTCTTGTAAAATCTCTTGAACCTTTCAGGGAATATGTAAAAGCAGGAAATCCTCCAAAGTTTTGGAGATACGAAAATATAAACAATGAGCCATATAAATCATTTTTTATACTTTCTACAAATCCTGTGATTGAAGAAAATAATACTCCATCGGAAAGAATTTATGTTATAAGTTTGAAAAGAGAGGATATATATTTAACAATGTTTTTTTATTTGAAGTTTATACTATTTACGATAGCTATATATATAATTTTTTACTTTTTAATAGGTTTATATTTATTATTTAAGGTTCGTAAAATAGAATTTAATTTCAACGAAAAATTATTTATTTCGTTTTTACTCGTTTCAATAGTTCCGATTATATTACTTGGTATATATACACGGTCTTATATAACAAATAAAAACAATGTATCTATACAAAATCAAATTATATCTGATTTAAGTCTTGTAAATGAGAGTCTTAAAGATGAAAAGATTTTAGTTAGCAAGTATAAATCATTCGATAGTTTGAGAAAAGTTGCAAAAGATATTCTGGATAAAAATTTTTCGAGAACAGAAAAGAATTTTAATTTCTTTGTAAAAAATAAACTTGTAGCAACAACGAATGATGAATTGTTTAAATCGGATTTTCTCGATACAAGGGTGGATTACGATGCATTTTACAATATTATATATTTGAAAAAAGATTTTTACATAAAAAGTAAAAACATTGGTGGATTTGATTTTCTTGTTGGATTTAAGCCATATAAGGATAAGACAAATAATATTGCGGGAATTATTTCTTCTATTTCAGTTTATAAACAAAAAGAAATTGATGAAGAATTGACCGAAACACTTACTTTTATTTTTGGTTCATATTTTGTAGTGATAATAATTTTATTATTAGTTGTGAGTGTTGTAACACAAAGAATATCAAAACCGATACTTGAATTGAAAAATGCTACCGATAAATTATCTAAAGGTGAAGAAAATATAGAAATAAAGTTAAAGTCGAATGATGAACTTGGAAGTCTCGTCGAATCTTTTAATAAAATGACAAAAGAGCTTATAAAATCAAAAAGTGAATTAAAGAAAGCTGAAAGGGAAGCAGCTTGGAGAGATATAGCAAGGCGAGTTGCACATGAAATTAAAAATCCCCTAACTCCAATGAAGTTGTCTATACAACATCTTTTTGCGGTTTATAAAGATAAGCCAGATGAGGAGTTCAAAGAAGTACTTGAGAAAACAAAAGTTATGATAGTAAACGAAATAGATAAATTGAACAGAATAGCAACCGAATTTTCAAATTTTGCAAAATTACCAAGAAGGAATTATGAATTTTTAAATATTAATTCTATTCTTGAGGATGTGATTTCTTTATATTCACTCGAACCAAAGATTGAATTTAAAAAATTATTATCAAAAAATTTACCCGATATTTTTGGCGATAAACAGGAATTAAATAGAGCTTTTCAGAATATTATAAAAAATGCTGTTCAATCAATATCCGAAAAGGGAACGATTGAGGTTGAATCATATTCTACGAATGAGTTTGTGTATGTAAAAGTTACTGACAATGGTTGTGGTATAGAGCCTGAAATATTAAATAAATTATGCGAGCCAAATTTTTCTACAAAATCACAAGGGATGGGGCTTGGTCTTGCAATTACTAAAAAGACACTCGATGATATGAAAGCTTCGATTGGATTTACAAGTAAAATTAATGAAGGAACAACTGTAATAGTTAAGTTTCCAGTGAAAACAAGTTAATGATTAAAAATATTTTGTATATAGTTTTTGTTTGTTTACCATTAATTATTTTTTTGTATGGATGTGCAAATCAACTTCCACCTACAGGTGGAGATGATGATACTTCACCACCAAAAGTATTGAAAATCATACCACTGCCAAATACATTAAATTATTCTGGAAAAAAAATTACAGTTGAATTTAATGAATATATAGATAGAAGAAGTTTTAAAGAATCATTGTTTATATCTCCAAAACCTTTAGGAGAATTAGAATACAAATGGAGTGGCACAAAAGTAGAAATTGAATTTCCAAGGGGATTATCGAAAAATACAACTTATTCTTTTATGATTGGGAAAGGATTAAAGGATATTTATAACAATTCAATTACTGCTCCAATCCAATTTGCTTTTTCTACGGGAAATACTATAGATAATGGAAAAATAGGCGGAAAAGTATTTTCACCGAAATCTGATAATCTCCTTATACTTGCATATTTAAATCGAAATTTAGATGATTCATTAATGAATCCAACTAAACAATTTCCCGATTTTTTTACACAGGTTGATGAAAATAGTAAGTATTTTTTCAATCATCTTCCGATTGGAAAATTTAGATTGTTTGCTTTAAAAGATAATAATAGAAATCTATTATTTGATATTGGAGCAGATGAGATTGCTGTGTTGAATAGCGATATTGTCGTTGAAGATTCAATCTCAAATTATACTGCAAATTTTTTATTTCCGAATTATTTTCCAGATGATAATTTTATCTATTCAGAAAAGTTTTTAAATACTCTTATTCCTGATTCTTCAAATCGAATTTTATCGTCATTAAAAAATAATTCAGTAGATGTACCAATTGATTCAAGATATTTATTTTATTTTAAAAATAATAAGTTATCTAGATTTGATATAGCTGAAAGTATCAAGTTAATTGACACAATTAATAATAAAAATTATAGATTACATTTTAATTGGTATTCTGACTCTATTCTTGAAATTATACCAACCGAAATTTTAAAATTTTCTACAGTATTTAAATTTATTTTCGATATAAAAATTCCAAATCATAAGTTATATAACGAGTTAATTTTCAATACTGCAGATGAAAGAAAAACTGGGAGTATATCAGGTGCGATAATAAATTTTTACAGTTTAAAGAATGTAGTATATATTAAATTGAATAATCAAAGCGATAACTTAATTTATTATTCGAAAATTTTCGAGAATGATTCTTTGTTCAGTTTTAAACAAATACCCGAAGGACAATACCTCTTATTTTCTTTTATAGATGAGCAAAAAAATAGAGTTTATGATTTCGGGAATGCTTTTCCTTTTAAGCCATCGGAGAAGTTTTTTATTTTTGAACCAATATTAAATTTAAAAGGTGGATGGAAAATCGAGAATGTATCGATTAAGTTTTAAATTCTGATTTTATTTTAAGTGCTAAGTTTGTTAAAAGTAATTCAGTATTTAGATTTTGCTCTAATTCTTTACAACTATCTTCGACTAAATTTATGATTTTATAATTATCGGTCTTGTATAACTTAGAAAATTTTGAAAGTCTTTCAAGTTTATCTTTGTTTATTATGTTAGAGGTTTCTCCGTTTGCAACAAGTATTACATCTCTGAACCATATTATTAACAAAAGTAAGAACTGTCTAATTTTTTCTTTATCTTTTTCTGAAGTAATTTGATTTATAATATTACTCAAAGTAATATTTTTATTCATTGCAATTGCTAATAGCACATCAATCATTTGTTCTCTCAATTCTATAAAATATGAATCAATAATATTTTTGCATTTCAATATACTTCCATCCGATATATTGGCATAAAGATCTGCTACAACATCATCTAAATTAGGTTTTAATTTAAGGACGTATTTCTTTAAGTCTTCTTTTTTGATAGGGTCAAATCTTATTTTCTGGCATCTTCCAACGATTGTTGAGAGTAATGAATTCAATCTCGATGTAGTTAAAATTAATAATGAATCTCCTGGGGGTTCTTCGAGGATTTTAAGAAATGCATTTGAACTCTGTTGATTCATTAAATCACAATTTGAAATTACAAAGATTTTCTTTTTATCTTTCTGACCTGTTAAATAAATCTCTTTTCTTATTTGTCTTATACTACTTATTCGTATATCATTTGCATTGGGTATATTAATCTTATAATAATTATCATTTGATTTTTTCTTTAATTCATCTAAGTATATTTCGTAATCTTCTTGTTTAAGAGTATTTATTGGATTATCTTCTTCCGAGTTTTCTTTTTTCCCCGCAGGTAATGCTGTTATAAATTTGAAGGTTGTAGAATTTAAAGAATTAATCTGTCTGCAGCTTGGGCATTCATCACAAGCTTCGATATTGTTTATTTTATTTTCGCAATTAATCAGTTTTGCAAATTCAATTGCAACAGCATCTTTTCCTATACCTTCCTTGCCATAAAATATGTATGCATGAGAAATCTTATTGCTCGTATAAATATTCTTTAATATTTTTATTACTCTCTCTTGTCCTATAATATTTGACCACATAAGATTATTTCTTGTTATATTAGAATGTATTTCCTATACCAAAATGAAATGCAATTTTGCTTTTAAGTATTGTGCTTAAAGAATTATTGAAAAGCCATTTATTCGTCCCTTCTTCTGCAAAATAATCGTATAACTTAAAACCAATATCAACCCTTATCGGACCAACTATCGTATAATACCTTAATCCACCACCTATTGCAAGTGCAATTTGATTAAATTGGAATTTTGATGGTTCTTCCCATAAGTTACCGTAATCAAAAAATGTGACAAAACCTAAGTCTTTGAAAATACTTTTGTAATTTCTAAAAGGTTTTGTTCGATGCTCAATATTCCCTTCGAATAAAAAGTTACCACCGAATTCCATATTTTTAAATGTTCCTAATTTTTTTCCTCCCCATCCTCTTACACTTGTATTTCCTCCCGCGATAAATCTTGTTTCAAGAGGGATTAAATTAACATCAGTAAAATAATATGGAGTTCCGCTAACTTTCAGTGTGTTATCACCGTAATCGAAAATGACACCCAATAGAGTCTTAGTCGCAATTACAGAGGCGCTATTTTCGTCTAAAACCGTAAAATAAAATTTATGGACAGTGGTAAATTTAAAATAATTATACGAAGATATATCGAATATTTTTTTCAAAGCAGAACTCAATAAGCCACTTTCTTCAAAGAGATATGATTGAAAATATCCCTTTGAAGGGAATTGAAAATTATTTGTATTATTATGAATTATCATAAAACCTAAAACAGAAGAGAATGTATTAATTATAAATGAACCCGGAGGGAAAAATACAATATCATTGTTTGCTGTAATAAGATATACAGAATCTTTTGCAGTGTATCTTTGATTACCTATTTTCCAGCTTAGTTGTAGATTGTTAACGTATGTATGTTTTGGTAGCTCGAAATTGAAATCAAATTGGTTTTTAGTTTCGTGAATTCTATAGTCATCTTGATTGAATAATGTAGTTCCGATTTTCCAATTGCCTGTAATTTTATTATTATTAAAAATATAAGGTTGAAATACGTTCATTGAAAATTCAGCACCATTTATATCTTCGGAATGCACAAGACCCTGAAGCTTTACTGTTAAATTTCTTCCTCCCCCGAAAAAGTATCTATCCGAAAAAGATATACCCCCACCTCCATAAAATAAATTATTTATATCATAACCAAGTATTTCTGGTTGTATTTCATATTTATTTCTTACCGAAGCGTTTATTTTTAAATGGATTATATTATTAATCGAATCTATATAATCGAATAAGATTCTGGCATTTTCTAAAATCGAAATTCTATTTATTCTGTTTTCACTTTCTATAAGTTTTTCTTTACTGTAAAAATCATTTTCACTAAATTCCAATTCTCTATATATTTCAGAAAATTTAATATTATATCTATTATTTTCTATATTGATTTTTGTTTTACCAAAACGATATAATTTTCCAAGTTGAAAATTTAAACGAATTATTAATTTGTTTTTTCTTTCCGGGTTATTCGATTCTATTTTAATTATATCGGGGGGAGTATTTACAGCATTGGCATATCCATTGTTATTTAATGCGTTTACTATACGAGAGATTTCGAGAGTTAATTTACTTTTATTATAAATATCACCAACTTTTATGAGTGGACTAACTTCAGCAAAGAGTTTACTTAATAATATCGGTCCAATATCCGAAATACCTTTGTATTCAATATGTTCGATTACATAAGGAGATTTTTCATCAATAATAAATTTTGCAATAATTTCTTTTTTATCATAGTTTATGATGATAGAAGTGTCAACAGATGCATCAATAAAACCATTATCGAAATAAAATTTTTCAATTCTTAATATATCGGAATTAAAGTCATTATAATCAAAATACTTCGTTTTACCTGTTTTTATTAAATTAATAATATCCTTTTCTTCAAAATTATTTTTATTTTTGAATTCAATAATTAATTCATCGAGTTTATATTTTTTAAAATCTAATTCATCGTCTTGTGAAAAAGCAAGTATAGGTATTAGAAATATAAAAAATAATATTTGGAAAAATTTTTTCAAGATATGTTACAAAAAAACCCAATAAAAAATTATTGGGTTTTTTATATTCAATAATTTGAAATTAAAAGTCTTTATTTTCTTCATCGTAAAAGAAATCCTCATCAGTTGGATAATCCAACCATATTTCTTCCATACTCTCATAAGGTTCTTCAGTATCTTCAAGATCCATTAGATTTTCAATTACCTCTTTAGGTGCACCTGTTCTGGTTGCATAATCGATTAATTCGGCTTTGTTAGCAGGCCATGGTGCATCATCGAGGAACGAAGCTAATTCTAATGTCCAGACCATAAGTTTTATAACCTCCAGTATATATTAAAATTATTAATTATTTTATTCAAAATCATGTTCGAAATATTCGGTATTTCTTTCAAATCCATTATTTGAAATTACCGATATCGAGTCTTTTTTATTTTTCTTTATTTTAGCATCGAGTCTTTTTTCAAATACCTTAGCAGCATTGTATCCATAATGTTTACAAAGATAATTCAAAGCTATAACTTCCGCAATCACGGTAATGTTTTTTCCCGGGAAAATAGGTAAATTAATTGCCTCTATTTCTACATCCATTAAATTAATCATTTTCGACCTTAATCCTGTTCTGTCGTAATCTTTTGCACTATCCCAATGTTCAAGTTCTACAATTACTTCTACTCTTTTTTGATATCTGATTGCTCTTATTCCAAAAATTTGTTTTATATCTATTATACCTAATCCACGTATTTCCATAAAATGTTTTACAAGAGAAGTCCCTGCACCCATCAATACACTTTCTGCTTTTTTTGAAACAACTACTATATCATCTGCCACCAATCTGTGCCCTCTTTCAACAAGGTCGAGAGCAATTTCACTTTTTCCTATGCCCGATTTTCCACAAAAAAGCAAACCAACTCCATATACATCTACAAAAGAGCCGTGAATAGCAACCTGAGCAGAAAATTGGTCATCGAGAAAATCACTTATAAAATTTATAAATCTTGTTGTCGGATATTCAGTAATAAAAACTGATACTTTATTATCATCTGCAATTTTAATAAGTTCTTTTGGAACTTTATTGTTATCAGTTATTATTACACAAGGAATATTAAAAGAAAAAAACCTTTTTAGAGTTACTAAAAGATTGCTTTTAGATAGCGTATTAAGATATTTTATTTCTGTATTTCCAAAAATCTGAACTCTGCTATGAGTAAACAAATCTACATATCCCGCTAATGCTAATCCGGGTCTATGAAGGTCTTTTTCTTTAATAACTTTTTCTTTAGATATTTTTTTTGATGTAGCTTTTCTTAGTTTAAATCTTTCTTTACATTCATTGTAAAAAAAATCTACACCTATAAAATCCTTTTTAAATTGTTTTATGTCTTTAAATCTATCAGGCAATAATTATTTATATTGATTTGAATTTACCAGTATCTTTTTTATTTTTTTTAGTTTTGTTTTTATCTTTATATTTATAAAGTTGTTTCTCAATTTTCATTATAGCGTTATCCACTGCTTTTTCGAAATCACCTGCTGATTCTTTGGCTGTTAATATTTTGTCTCTAAGTTTAAAAATTAATTCGCAATATTTTGTATCTGCTGGCGGTTTATCATAAAAGAATATTACATCTGCGAATAAAATATTTTCACTGTATTTGCCAAGTTCTTCAATCTTTTCCTTTACGTATTTTTGCAGAGATACTTTAGCTTTAAAATGTCTTGCAGTTATGTTTATTTTCATATCACATATATTAAATTATTAATGAATATATTTTAAAAGAACACTTTTTTGCGAATATGCAAAAACATATAATTAAATTCAACTAATAAATTTAAAAACTGTTTTTTTTACATATTTTTATCGTTTGCTTCAGTTTAACCTTTTTATTTAGTTTTAGTCATTATATTTTATATGCAAAAATAGTGCAAAAAAATGACAGGTAAAAGAATATATTATATATTTTTATTAATTACACTTTTATGGAACGTTTTCATATTTTTTGCACCAATTTTTCATAATTCCGAAGGAATTCTTAAAAATTTATCTGATTTTTCGTATTCCTTCTATTCAGTTACCTGCCATCAATTAGATGACCGTTCCTACCATTTTTTAGGAGAAAAGTTTGCTGTTTGTTCCCGTTGTTTGTCTGTATATTGGGGTTTTTTATTTTCGGTATTAATTTATCCATTTTTTAAAGGTTTTAATAATACAAAATTACCATCATTGTGGTTTTTGCTTATTCCAACTATATTTTTAGTTTTAGATGCGGGGTTGGATTTATTCGGTATTTTTAATAATTCTTTTTTAACTCGTTCTTTGACCGGTGCTATAGTTGGTCTGATTTTACCTTTTTATTTAATTCCGGGATTTTACAATTTTTTTAATGAACTTTTTATTTATTTTAAAGAAAATAATATATTGAAAGGGAAAAAATAATTTTAATGGAAAGACAACCCAATAGAATGATTCCGATAATTTATGGGACTTTTGTTATGACCCTAATTTCGATTTTTCCATTTATTAATTTTATAAATTTATTCTTTTGTTCGGGTATTATACTAGGAGGGATAGTTGGTGTTTTTATTTACAATAAGCAGATAGCTGGAACGCAATTGAAACTAACCTTTAAAGATGGAGTTATGATTGGAATTTTATGTGGTATTTTATCTGGTGTACTTGTATCGTCTTTTAATTTTATTTTTATGTTGATGTCGAAACATAATCCGATTGACGAAACACTTAATCTTTTAAAAGATTTTTCATTACCTCCAGAAATTGTCGTACAAATGAATAAATTTTCAGATGAATTTAATAATTACGGTTTTTCACCAACTATTTCTATTGTATCATTGTTATCAAATTTAATAATATATCCTTTATTTGGAATGATTGGTGCTGTTATAGGTGTTACTATTATAAATAAAAAAAATAAAAGATAATCTATATGCACGAATACAACGGAGCAATTCATATTCACTCTACTTTTTCCGATGGTACAGGAACTGTCGAAGAGATAGCAAAATATGCCAATGAAGTTAATCTCGATTTTATAATTTTGACCGACCATAATACTCTGCTTGCAAGAGATAAAGGTTTGGAAAAATGGTTCGATAATACTATGGTTATTGTTGGATATGAAATTAATGATAAAAATAATAGAAATCATTATCTTGTTATGGGATTGGAAGAACTTGTAGGAACTTTTAGAGTTTTACCAAATGGAGAACTTGGAAATAATTTACCGGCGGAAGAATATGTAACAGAAATCAAGAAAAAGGGTGGTGTAGGATTTATTGCTCATCCATTTGAAAAAAGAAATAAATATCCTGAACATCCTGCGTATCCCTGGACTGCATGGAGAAGTAAGGATTACGACGGAATCGAAATATGGAATCATATGAGCGAATGGGTGGAAGGTTTAAATGATAATAATAAAGTTCAGAGATTTCTCCATCCTCTAAAATCTATCGAAGCTCCGGATAAAGAAGCTGTAAAAAAATGGGACGAGGTGAATAAAGAAAGAAAAGTTACAGCTATTGGTAGCGTAGATGCTCATGCACATAAACAAAACGTTATGGGATTTTATACACTTGAAGTTTTTCCATATAAAGTTCTTTTCAAATCCATAAGGACTCACGTTTTACTCAATGAAGAGATTCAAAAAGGAAACAACGAAAAATTTAGTTTTTATAAAAAAGAGATTATCGAAGCTTTAAGATACGGAAGGTCATTTATTGTAAATCACTATTACGGAGATGGTAGAGGATTTAGATTTTTCGCAGAATACGATGGTACAACATATAACCTCGGTGATAAAATTTTATTCGATAAGAAAAAGGGTAAAAATATTGTTTTTAATGCTTATGTTCCTAAAGATGCAAAAATAAAATTAATTAAGGATGGAAAAGTTTACGATGAATATTCCGGAATTGGTTGTGTTTGGGATACTAATGAAACAGGAAATTACAGAGTTGAATGCTGGATTGGAGAAAAGGCCTGGATTTATTCTAATCATATTAGAGTTGCTTATAAAAAGAATTAGTAATAATTTATTGTTATGAAAATTGATAAAGAAAGAATTTTAAGAAGGAAAAAACATTTCATTGATTGTTACACAAAATCTATACATTCAAATTGCGGTGTGTTTGGGATTTATAATCATCCTGAAGCGGCAATTCTCACATATTATGGGCTTCATGCACTTCAGCATAGAGGGCAGGAAGCAGCAGGAATTGTTTCCTGCGAATATCTCGAGGATAAGAGAAAATATCATTTCAACGTACATAAAGGAACAGGGCTTGTTCTTGATGTATTTGCAGATGAATTAATATTAACAGAGGATTTGAAAGGATTTTCGGCAATAGGGCATAACCGCTATTCTACTACTGGTGCATCGGGAAAGAGAAATAATATACAACCTTTCAAAGTAAATTATAAAGATGGAAACCTTGCACTATCACACAATGGTAATCTCACGAATACAAATTATCTTAGAAATAAGTTACAAGAAGAAGGGACGATATTTCAAACTACCACTGATAGTGAAATTATTTTACATTTAATTGCAAAGAGTAAAGAAAAAACGATTGAAGATAAACTACTAGATGCCTTTAATCAGGTTGAAGGTGCTTATTCAGTTTGTATTTTAACAGACGAAAAGTTAATTGCAGTTCGTGACCAATATGGAGTAAGACCTTTTGTAATGGGTTCTTTGGAAGATAGTTTTATATTTACTTCAGAAACTACAGCACTCGATATTTTAAATGCTGATTATATTAGAGATGTAGAGCCGGGTGAAATGATTGTGATTGATAAAGATGTAATGAAAGATAAAAAACCTAAATCAATAATTTTTAAAACTGCGGATAAGTATAGACACTGTATATTCGAATATATTTATTTTTCTCGTCCTGATAGCCAGATATTCGAAGAAAAGGTAGATAAAGTTAGAAGAAATATTGGACGAAATCTTGCAATCGAGCAACCACCACCGGATAAGGATAATCCCGAAGATGATGAAGAGAAAAAAGTAATAATTATAAATGTTCCTGATTCTTCAAATACAGCTACGCTTGGATACTTCAACGAAGCAATTAAAAACACTAAAAATCTAAAACACGAGATTGGATTAATTCGAAGTCACTATGTTGGCAGGACATTCATTCAACCCGGACAGGATAACAGGAAACTGAAAATAAAAATAAAATTTAATATCGTAAAAGGTGTTTTAAATAATCGAAAAGTTGTTATTGTCGATGATTCGATAGTAAGAGGAAATACTTTGAAAATGCTTGTTGATTTAATCAAAAAGGCAAATCCAAAGGAAATACACTTGCGAATAACTTCACCACCAATAGTTTCACCATGTTATTATGGTATGGATTTCCCATCGAAAGAAGAGCTTATTGCAAATCAGCATAATGGTGATATAGAAGGAATAAGACAGGAACTTGGGGTCGATTCACTTGGGTATTTATCGCTTGAACAACTTCTCGAAGCTGTTCCGTATGCAGAAGAAAAAACAGATTACTGTACAGCTTGCTTCAGTTGCAAATATCCGATTGCGATAGATGATGTAGTGAATAATAAGGATAAAGAGAAGTTTGAGGATTGATATTAATTCAGAATTCTGAATTATAAATGTGGAATTATGAACTTCGAATGGTATTTTAATAACAGGAAGAAACTCCCGAAAGGAATTTTAAAATATATATTGTTATGAAAAAAATTATTTTAATTTTATTAATCTTTTTAATTTCTGAAAATATTTTTTCTCAAAATAAAGATTATTCTTTTGCGGTCAGTGCAGGTCCTTGGATACCTGGGAACGATTTATCTAATGTCTATAATATAGGTGTAAATCTTGGTTTTGATTTTCAAAATTACTATAAACCTTTATCTTTTCTTATTGAATCGAACTTAAATATATTTCCATATAAAAAAGGTTTTTATCCAAACCAAAGAAATTTTAATGAATCATTAGAGTTTACTGCGGGGACAAGGTACTAACTAACTATATAGATATGAAATCAGTGCATCTTTTTTTAGATTTAGGTGCGGGTTTATATTTGTTCAACTTTTCGAATGTATCAACCCGTTTTGGATTAAGCACTGGGATTGGAGCTATATATAATATTAATGAAAAAACAGATTTTATTTTTAAGGCAAAATACCATCCTTTTATGAAGAAGGAGAAAAAGGATATAATGATTATTTTATCATCAACGGAGGAATAAAATATAATTTTAATTTTTAAAATATGACCAAACACAAACTCACTTTCCACAAATCACGAAGGCAAGAATTGCTTAAGTATCTCAATGAAACTTCTTTAGCTCTCGTCTTTGGAGCGACATTTAAACATAAATCTTACGATTATGATTTTCCATTTAAGCAAAACAGGAATTTCTTTTATCTTACGGGCTTTGAAGAGCCGAATTCAGCACTGCTTCTTGCTCCCGGCGGTATAAAAGTCTCCGCGGGGAAAAATAAATTTAAAACCGTAAAAGAAATTTTATACGTCCAGCAAAAAGATAAAGCAAGGGAAGTATGGACGGGCAAGCGTCTCGGATTTGAAAATGTAAATAAAGAACTCGGAATAGAATACGGAATGGTGAATACAGAACTTATGAATTCCCTTACTACGAATCTTACTCCGCAAATCAATAAGCTTTATATTAACATTCCCGAATTTTATGCTCTTACCGGTGAAATAAAAAGAATAGTAATAGATTTATATGATAAACTTTTTACAATGACTCCGAATATTCAGATTATAGATGTGAATTATTTAATCGGAAAAATGAGATTTACAAAAACCGATTTTGAAATTTTGGAAATGAAACGTTCGGCTGATATATGTGTTAATGCATTCGAAGATGCGATTACTTCGCTCAAAGCGGGAATGAGGGAATACCAGGTGCAATCTATTCTCGAATACAATTATAAAACATACGGAGCTCAAGACGTAGCATTCAATACAATTGTAGCATCGGGGAATAATGCCTGCACACTGCATTATGAAACTAACCGTGATACTTTAAAAGATGGCGATTTGGTTCTCATAGATTCTGGAGCGGAGTTCAATGGATACAATTCCGATATTACTCGTACTGTCCCCGTAAATGGAAAATTTTCAAAAGAGCAGAAAGAAATATATGAACTTGTTTTAAAAGTTCAGAAAGATGTAATCAAAAAAATAAAACCGGGAATAAAATTAACCAGATTGAAAAAATATACTGTTGAAGAACTTGCAAAAGGTTTGCTAAAATTAAAAATAATTAAGAAAAAAGAAGAAATCACAAAATACTATATGCATGGAGTAGGGCATCACCTTGGATTGGATACTCACGATGCGGTGAAAACAAATGATGAATTCGATAAGCTAAAAGCCGGTAATATTATCACAGTCGAACCCGGAATCTATATCGCAAAAGGCAGTGATGCTCCTAAAAAATATCGCGGAATAGGAGTGAGAATAGAAGATGATATACTTGTAATAAAAAAGGGAAGTGAAAATCTTACTTCGGGTTTGGTTAAAGAAATAAATGATATCGAAAATTTAATGAAACTTAAAATATAAATACTAATATCTAATTTCTAAACAAAATTTAAATTTTAATATACAATATTTATGTTTGAGTCTTAGATAATAAAAATTGTTGGAATTTCGAAATTAGGATAAAGAATTTTAAAAAAGCCTGTTAGATTTGAATTCTAACAGGCTATTTATTTTTTAATAATTAATATGCTACAGAGTAAATGTTCGGATAAGAGCCGTTCCGCTCGATAAGGAACCAGAATGATTTGTTACACTACCGTTTATTAATATCCTAACATTATATGGCTTTGTTCCTGTTCCACCCCAGTAGTTTACTTCAACCTTATAAGTGCCTGAAGGTAAATTATTTTTTAAACTATAAATATTTTCTGTTGCGTTTCCCAAAGTATATCGAAAATCAACGTCGAGTGCAAAGCTGCTATCGTTTGCAACCTTATGTCCAAAATAAACTTTTTCATTATTCGGTAATGTAAGATATAAATCCAAATCAACAGCACTACTTGAAGTATTTACCCACGTCAATGTAGCTTGAAATTTGCCAGTTCCCATTGGAACCGTTGGAGGTGGCCAATTTGAAGGTGAACCGTTCACCCAATTCCCGCTACCGGGTGCGGTCATATGTGCCCATCCATAGGCGTTACCCCAACCCCAATATGTCAGCGGTCCATTAATGTTGCAGGTATAAGGAACACTGAAAGTTTATAAAGGAGTTGAACGATTAACTCTACTTAACCAAATTTCATAAGTCCCTTGAGGTAAATATGCATGTAGAGGAATAATTGGGGATGTGCCTGTTGGGTCACTACCTGAACTAAATGTGTGTCCGACTGGACTTCCACCACTAAACCATGAACCTTGACCAGGATATTTTAACACACAACTTTTCACTGTAAGAGTGTACCAAAATTCTGATGTTCCTGTAAATTCAATACCTCCCTGAGAATCAGGTGCTTTGCTATCTAATGTTGTAACTTTTGCTAAAGCGAAATATCCAAGTCTTGGTCCATCACCTTCAGTGGTGATTAACTTATTAACCGTATCTACATATGAAGTGTTGACTCTGAACCACTGATTTTGGTCGGGATAGTATCTCATTACTACAAGATTTTCAGAAGAAGGTTCGCTTCCTCCGGGAAAAGACATTTTGATGGGATGTGAAAAAATAAAACCATCAGGACCAAATTTTACAAATTTACCTACAAGTGAGTATCCTGCAGGTAAATTAGCTATACCTGAATCAAGAGTGGATTTTGTTTCGATTGAAAACGTAACAGTTCCATCTCCACCTGTTGCAGTTTTAGGAACGGTGCCTTGCAGAATTGTCATCGAGTATCCGTCGAATGTTAATATTCCTCCTTGAGCTGATGTTAGCACTAATGTATTTGTTCCTCCTGGAGTTCCTGGAGGTGGTGTTACGGGGTTGTTATCTTTTGTGCAACTTGTAAAAAAGATAACACTTAATAATGCTAATGTTAAAAAAGGTTTAAATAAGTTTTTCATAATTTTTGTTTTTTAAATTTTTAAAACTAATTTAAAAAAAATCCATAAACGAGCTAAAAATAAGTTACTAATAAATTTAGAATAATAATACAATAAAATTTATCTTATTTAATTTTTTTGGCATAAAGAATGAGGCATTTTCAATTTTCAGATTTCTTATAAGTATTCTGGATAATTTATTAAAATTAAATAATACAAATCGAATACATTTTAACTGAAGTTAGATTAGAATTTTTTTCTTTTAACTCGAAATATTAAAATTTTTATACTATTTTTAAACAAGTAAAAAATTTAAAATTATATGAAAAATCTACTTTTCACTTCATTAGCTTTTTGCTTTTTTATTGTATCAATGAGTTTTAACTTATCCGATACTCATAATATTTATACCGACAAATACACAAGAGTTAAGATTTATTTAAATTCATCGAGTGATATTCAAACTCTTATCTCAAAAGGAATTTCTGCCGATGAATATTTTGGGAATATTAAAGATGGAATTATTTTAGATTTAAATCCTTATGAAATTCAATTACTTAAATCAACTGGTTATAGATATGATATACTAATAGACGATTTGAACAAATATTATTCCGAGATACCTCCTCCAACAGAAGAAGAGCTAAGGAAAAGCAATGAAATTATGAAGACCGATAATATCGACGGCTACACGCTTGGTAGTATGAAAGGAGCACACACTTATACAGAAATAATTAGAGTTCTGGATACCTTAACTTTACTTTATCCGAATATTGCTTCTACAAAAATCAATCTTGGCACCACGCATGAATCGAGAACCATTTGGGGTATAAAGATTTCGGATAATCCAAATATTAATGAGTCAGCAATCGAACCAATGGCATACTTCGACGGACTTCATCACGCACGCGAACCTATGTCTTCGGAAGTACAACTTTATTATATGTTTTGGCTTTGTGAAAACTATGGAACAGACCCCGAAGCTACTTATTTAATTAATAATAGAGAATTGTTTTTTGTTCCATGTGTAAATCCCGATGGTTATGTATATAACCAAACAACAAATCCTAACGGAGGAGGAACGTGGAGAAAGAATAGAAGAAATAACGGTTCGTGTTATGGTGTGGATTTAAATAGAAATTACAGTTACGGATGGGGTTATAATAGCGGTTCGAGTAATGACCCTTGTAGCGATACATACCGTGGGCCTTCTGCTTTTTCTGAGCCAGAATCTCAAGCAATAAGGGATTTTTTACTACTAAGACATCCAAAGATTGCTTTATCTATGCATTCAGTTGCGGGTTCTGCTTTAAATCCATATAGCTATTGTGATACTGCAATAAGGTATGATATATATTCGGATTATAGTTCTGAATTCTGTCAGACCAATCAATATCCTTATGGGACAGTAATAGAGATGCTCGATTACTATTCAAGTGGAACAACCCGTGATTATATGCATTCAATAGGGACTTACGGCTGGACAGTTGAAATATCTGGCTCGAGTTTTTGGCCTGCAACAACTGAAATAATACCATTGAATATATTGAATCTACCGATGATGAGGTATATAAGCTGGGTAGCGGGGGCTTACCCAAAAATGCAAAATTTTACTGTTGCTGGTAAAGGTGCTGCTTATAGAAGTGATACATTGCAATTAAAAATAGCTGTTAGGAATAAAGGAATATCCCAAACTTCTAAAAATGTTGTAGTTGAGTTATCAACGAATTATACGAATGCTACACCACTTGTTACAAGCATAAATTATGACAGTATCCAAGTTAATCAGATAAAAGAAAATACAAGTAATTTTAAATTTAGGATTTCCAATTCGGCAAATGTTGGCGACAATATGCAAATAGTTTGCACAATAAAACAAGAAAATGTTGTTGCATCAAAAGACACGTTTTATATAACAATTGGAAATATACAAACTCTTTTTTCTGATAATGCAGAAAATGGTAAAGGAAACTGGACATTTAGTGGAACTGGAAAACAATGGGATACAACATATATGACATTTTGGAAAGGTTCGAGATGTTTCTGTGACTCGAAAGGTGGAAATTCATCAAATTCAACAGCAAATTATTTTACATTAAATAATAATATTAATCTTACAGGTAAATCAAATCCGAGAATAGAATATGCTGCTAAATGGGCTACAGAACCCGGATACGATTATGCAAGAATACAGGTTAGTAGCAATGGTGGTTCTACGTGGACTACTATGACGGGAAGATATACAAAACTTATATCTTCATACCAATCTTATGTTGGATTAAATTATTGGGTTTATGAGCAAATCAATCTTAACGCATATATTGGACAAACCATCAAAATTAGATTTTATTATTACACAGATAGCGGGACACCGGGAGACGGATTTTACTTCGATGACTTTAGAATTGTTGATTATAGTGATAATCCTACGACAATTAAATCTAATGGTTCTGAAGTTCCCAAAACGTTTTCATTATACCAAAACTATCCGAATCCGTTTAATCCTATAACAAAAATCAATTTTGATATTCCAGTAAATTCTTTCGTTAAATTAAGATTATTCGATATTGTAGGTCGTGAAATTTCTGTTTTAGTAAATGAAAATCTTTCTGCAGGTAAATATACTTATGAATTAAATGCAACAAATTTATCAACAGGAGCGTATTTTTATAAACTGGAAACCGAAAAATATTCCGACGTTAAAAAACTGATTGTAAATAAGTAAATAAACTTAGCGTTTAATATTATAGCCCGTCGGATTTTTTCCAATGGGCTTTTTTTATAATATAAAAATTTACTCATAATTTTTATGATTGTAATAAAAAATATTAAAAAAAAATACAAGACTATTAAAGCTCTTGATGATGTTTCTCTTGAAATTAAAAATGGTGATTTTTTTGGACTTCTCGGTCCGAATGGAGCAGGGAAATCAACAATGATGAATATGATAGCTGGTTATATTGATTTAGACGAAGGGAGTATTACATATAATGGTGATATAATTTCACGAGATTCGCTTAATATAAGAAAAAAAATCGGACTTACTCCTCAATCACTTGCACTTTATGAAGATATTTCTGCAGAAGCTAATTTAAAGATTTTCGGTAGTTTATATTCATTGAATAAAAATGAAATTAAAACTAAGATAGAAGAAAAATTAAAATCTGTTGGATTATTTGAAAGGAGAAATGATTTAGTTAAGACTTTTTCAGGAGGAATGCAACGTCGCTTAAATCTAATTGCAGCTTTACTTCACGACCCTGAAGTATTGCTTTGTGATGAGCCTACGGTAGGTGTAGATCCTCAATCCCGAAATGCAATATTCGATTATCTACAAAAAATTAATGATGAAGGTATGACGATAATATATACTACTCACTATATGGAAGAAGCAGAGCGGCTCTGCAAAAGAATTGCTATCATCGATAAGGGAAAAATTATTGCACAGGGTAATAAAGAGTCACTATTAAATATGCTTCCATATAAGCAAAAAGTGTTTATTTTAAAAAATGAAAAGACTATTCCCTTAATGAATTCTTTTGAAAGGTTTGGAGAAATTACAGATAAAGAGGATAAATATGAAATAAAAATAATTTCTGATGTAAAACTTTCTAACGTATTTGAATTACTTGAAGAAAAAAATATCGATTTAAAAGATGTAGAATTTCAAAATCCAACTCTTGAAGAACTGTTTTTAAAACTTACGGGAAGGAGGTTGAGAGATTGAAAATGATAATAAAATTATTCAAGAAAGATTATACGCTTTTTTTTAAGGATAAAGTTGCAATGAGCTTGACATTTCTTGTACCTGTAGTATTAATTTATATTTTTGGACAGGTATTTGGTAATGCAGGAGAAGGTATCGAGAATTTAAAACTTGGATTTATAAACAATAGTAATGCTCCGATAGCTAAAAAACTTGAAATGGTGCTCGATACAACAAAAACATTTGCACTTGTAAAAACATACAAAGATGATAACGGTAATCAGATAAAATATGATACAAATTTAATAAAGAATCATATCAAGTCTGGAATATTTTCTTCTGCTTTAATTATTCCCGAAGATGCATATACGGATACATCGAAAACTTTAAAGTTAAAATTTTTTTACGACCCGAAAAATGAATTTGAAATGCAGATTGTGGAAGGAATGCTTCAGCAAATTATTATGAATCAGATGCCGGAGATTTTTAATAAAAGTATGTTTAGGCAAGCAGAAACAAGTCTCGGTAAAGAAAGAGGAAATTCATTTAATTCGGATATTGCACGAACAATTAGTAAATATTATAATATCGATACTTCTTTAATTTTAAATCCGGATTTGTATCAAGCATCGGATTCATCTAATGTTGGAGCGGGACAGTTTTTTAAAAATATGATTGATATAGAAAAACAGCAACTTGTTGGGAAAGATATAGCAAATCCAATGGCGACTCGCAGTGTGGGAGGGTGGGCAATTATGTTTCTACTTTTTACAATCACAGCTTCTGCAACTTCTTTGCTCGATGAAAAGAAAAGTGGGGTAATGATGCGCATTTTGACTGCACCTGTAACACGCACACATATTTTGTGGAGCAAGTATTTATTTAATATGTCTCTGGGTATAATTCAACTTTCAGCAATGTTTTTATTCGGTTATATTTTATTTAAAATAGATATCTTCTCAAATTTATTTAATTTGATTTTAGTTATATTAGCTTCAGCAACTGTATGCACTGCATTTGGAATGTTACTTGCTTCAATAGTCAAAACTTCAAAACAAGCAGATGGTTGGGGAATGTTTTTGATTCTTATGATGAGTGCGGTGGGAGGAGCATGGTTTCCAGTATCTCTAATGCCTGAGTCAATCCAGTTTTTTAGTAAGCTTACAATTGTTTACTGGTCTGTTGAAGGCTTTCTTGCAGTGTTATGGCGGGGTGCAGGCTTTATGGATATCTGGTACTACCTTGTAATTCTATTTGGAATTTCGACTGTAGTGAATTTATTTAGTATTTACAAATTTAAGAGAGGTAATGTTTTTTAGAGTTCTAAATCCAAATTTCTAAATACTAATCCTTCCTACCACAGGCAGAAAATTTAAAATCATAAATATATAACTGCATTCAGTTTTGAATTTAGATAATGTTTAGAAGAAAGATATTAGAATTTAGAAATAATTTAATATTTACTTCTTTATTTGTGTCGAATCGGTTTTGTTAATTGCAGTTGAGTCTTTTGGATTTTTATTTTTATCGCTTTCTGTTTTTTTGTCTTCAGGTTTTTTAACTAAAAGATAAATCGCAACTGCAACCATAACTGCTGCAATTCCAACATAAATTAAAGTATTTGAACTTTCTGAATCATCTTTTTGCTCCGTTTGTGAACCACTCTGGCTGTCTTTTGACTGTGTCATAGCAATATCGGTGAATAATATACTACAAGTGAATACAAGAATAAGTGCTATTGATTTTATAATCCGAGAAAATACTTTACTATACAAGACTTTTTCTCCTTCTATAATTCTTAATAAAAATTAGAACTAAATATCTTGAATATCAAGTCCGAAATCGTTTTAAAGATAATCGAAAAAAAAATTTTACTTACACACTTTCTTTAATTTTTTTATTTCACAAAACAAACTTGAACTATCGACTTCAACGATTTTGACTTTAACATTTAATCCTCTTGTCAGGCTTAAAAATTGTTTTTTGTTTATTGTCGTTGCTTTAAATCCGTCTTTACAAAAAATTTTCCCGTTTTTGGTTTTTTTGAAATCAATTTCACCAAGTAACCCTGCTTCCGATTGAAGTTTGAACCATCTCAATCGGTGTTCCCAGAAATTTTCCGAATAACTTGAAAATAATACCAATCCCCCCGGCTTTGTTACACGTATGCTTTCCTTGATTAATTTTTTTTGATTAACGTGAAATGCTGATATTCCGTTTTGAATACATACTACCACATCGAATGTATCATCCTCGAAACTCATTTTAACTGCATTCATCTTGATTAAATGACAATTTGAAATATTGTTCAGTAATTTTTTTCCAAGTGCTATGCTTGTAGGTGATGTGTCTATTCCAATTACAAATCCTGCTTTCTTTGCAAGAGATGGAATTACTCTCCCGTATCCGCATCCTAAATCGAGAACTAAATCATTTTTTCTTATTTTTTTTAGTACAAAGTTAATTTCTTCTCTTAAATATTGCCGTACACGTGGTGTTGCAATTTTATATACTTGAAATAATTTATCCGAGGAAAGTTTATCTTTGTAATAATCTTTCATGTTTTTTTGAAATAATAAAAAACGTTCCCAAACATAGTTTGGGAACGAGTATATTTTCTAATCTATTAAATTCAAATTTTCTGCTCTAATATGTTTTCAGCTCACCAATTTCTTTTTCTACTGCATGCAATATATCGCGTCGTTTAACACAAGCCATCATATTATTATGGTCTGTGAAAAGTGGTCTATCTACATCTAAATGCTCTACTATTTTTCGGACTTCCGAATGAGCGACTTTAGTCCCTTTTCCAACGCTGTAATCCCTGAAGTCTATTGCCTGTGCGGCGGCTATGAATTCGATTCCGAGTATTCCGTAAGCATTTTCGATAATTTGTCTTGTTTTAAGTGCTGTGTTCATACCCATACTTACAAAATCTTCCTGGTCTGCAGCGGCAGGGATGGACTGAATGGAAGCTGGGGCAGAGAGCATTTTTTGCTCGACTATCATCATATCTGCAGTGTATTGGCTAAGCATATGTCCCGAAAACATTCCCGCACCTTTTGTTAAAAATGCCGGAAGTCCTACGCTTAATGCTGGATGCAACAATCTGTTCAATCTTCTTTCCGATAAAACGCAAACCATAGTTACAGCTGCACCGAGCATATCAAGAGGAACGCTAATTGGCGAGCCTTGAAAGTTAGCACCCGTAAGAACTAATTCGTCATCTGGTAAAAAGATTGGATTATCAGCAACACCATTAAGTTCAATCTCCACCTGTTCACGTGTCCATCTAAGCTGATCACGTGCTGCACCAATTACTTGTGGGGTGGAACGCATTGAATATGCATCTTGAACTTTTACTTTTACTTTTCCGAGCAAATCCGAACCATCAATCATTCTTTTTATATTTTCAGCTGAAGTTACTGCTCCTCTAAAACCTCTTAAATTGTGTAGTCGAGTATCATAGGGCTTCATATTTGCCATAAGGGCTTCAAGTGTCATAGCACAAGCGATTTCTGCCTGTTTTAAAAATCTTTCAATTTCGTAAATCTGTATGCAAGCCATACCGGTTATTACATTCGAGCCGTTTATAGCTGCAAGTCCATCACGTGCTTGTAAACCGGGAATCGGAATTCCTGCTTTTGCAAGTGCATCTTTTGTTGGCATTCTTTCTCCTTTGTAAAAAGATTCACCTTCACCCATTAATGATAGGGCAATCTGACTCATTGGTGAAAGGTCTCCGCAAGCACCAACACTACCTTTTGTACAAACAACAGGTGTAACACCTTTATTCAACATATCTACATATGTTTGAGTAATCACAGGTCTGCATCCCGAATAACCATTTGCGTGAACGTTAATACGCGAAAGCATAGCAGCTCTGACAACTTCCATAGGGAATGGCTCCCCAATACCTGCTGCGTGATTATAAATTAAATATTTCTGAAAATCTTTTACTTGTTCGTCGGTGAGAACAACATTAGCGAGTTCACCGATTCCTGTATTTACACCATACATAATTTCTTTTGCAACTATTCTTTTTTCGAGGAAACCGCGGCATTTGGTTATTCGCTGAACGGCATCCGGGTGTAATTCTACTTTTTCATTTCTAAGTGCGACATTATAAACGTCTTCAACTTTTAAATTTTTTCCTGTGATAATAACTGGCATAACTTTCTCCTGATTTTTTTTGGTTTATATAAATATAGAAGGAATAGAATTCTTAAGAAATTGAAAAATTTATGGAGGATTTTAAAAGATTTGCACACAGAAAGAGCGAAAAAAACATGATTTTCGCAGATTTTTTTTAATTAATATATTATTCATTACTCATTATTCATTGTTTTTAAGTGCTTTCACCCATTCAACAAATATAAAATCCAAATCCGCAAGTTTCATTTTTGTTATTTCTTCGAGTTGTGTTTTTCCTGTTTTGTCTTTTTCGAAATTATCGCGAAAATATTTATAAAACTTTTTCAAAAGCCTTTTTTCTTGTAAATACTGGCATAAGTATCTTGCTTGTGCATAATTTTTTGAACTTTCGTAATCATAAAATTCTTCATCGGTTGTATTAACAAGCCATTCGAGAGAATTGTAAAGATTGCTCGCAATCGCATCTTTTAGTTCGGGCAAACGCCAGTTCGTGTGTCCGAGAATTTCTTTATTATTCATCGAGCATCTTTCGTAGAGCGAGCCGAGTCCTTCGTTAAACCACGAAGGAATATCGGGGAAATCGTATCGCACAAATGCGTGAGTAAGTTCGTGAACAAGTGTTCCACCACCTGTGCTTATATTCATTAACATTGTTTTTTTTGAGGGCTTATAATATCCGAATTTTGACAAATCTGTATCCCCAAAAAGTTTTTTAGCCCAGTATCTATATGTCTTGTCATCTTTAAATAGAAAAATAGTTATAAGTTCATCAGGTTTTTTTACGAAATAATCATTATATAAACATTCCTCTGCACTTTTTATAGTATTATCCGTAATTCTTTTTGTTTCGGTTTCGTTTAAATTACTCACTACTACAAAACAAGAAACTGATTTAAAAATAAAATCATCCGAGAGGATTTTTTTCAGTTCATTTATTCTGCTTTCATAGTCGAATTTAATCGAATCGCTTGCTTTTTCAGCTTTAATAAATTCCTCTGGTTTATCTATCTGAGAAGATTTAGTTTTGCAGGAGATAAATAAAAATACTATTGATAGAATAATTATTTTATACACTGAAATTATTTTCCAATACAAAATTTTGAAAAAATATTATTTAAAATTTCCTCATTTGTTACTTCGCCTGTGATTTCGCCGAGGTAGTTAAGAGCGTTACGCAGGTCGACCGAAATAAACTCTCCGCTCATTTTTTTATCTAAACTGTCTATTACCTGTTTTAATGAATTTACGACATTTTCGAGGCATATTTTATGTCGCAGATTAGTCAAAATGATTTCACTACTCGATTTTTCGATTGTGCTTTCTTTTATTTTTTCCGTAATTTTTTGTTTCAAGTTGTTCAACAAAGTATCATCGAAAATAGAAATCGAAATGTTATCTTCCACAGAAGATTTTTTCAAATCATTTTTAGAGAATATTAGTAGAGAATTATTTGCATCAAAATTATTTTTATAGAAATTTATTTCATCTTCAATTATTTCTTCTGTTTCTGATGAATCAATTAGGTAAATCACAAAATCGGCTTCTTCGATTTTTTGGAAACTCCTTTTTATTCCTTCTGTTTCGATTGCATCTTCGGATTCTCTTATCCCTGCAGTATCGATTAAATTAAAAAGAATTCCATTAATAATAATATTTTCCTGTAAATAATCGCGTGTTGTTCCTTTTATATTACTAACAATAGCTCTATCGGTTTTAAGAAGTTGATTAAATAGTGAAGATTTCCCGCTATTAGTTCTTCCGGCAATAACAAGGTTAATTCCATCACGTATAATTTTTCCTGATATATAAGATGAAATAATATTATTAAGCTTATGTATTAGTGCAATGATTTTTTTCTTAAATTCATCTTTGTTAACAAATTCTAAATCCTCTTCCGAAAAATCAAGTTCGAGCTCGATTAAAGATGTTGCATCTATTATTTCCTGTCTTACTATGCTTATATATTTTGATAGTGATCCTTTGAGTTGCTTTAGAGACGATTCGTGGGCGGAATCTGTTTTTGCTTTGATTAAATCAGCAACTGCTTCTGCTTGTGAGAGGTCAAGTCTTTTATTTAAAAAGGCACGTTTTGTAAATTCTCCCGGCTCGGCGTACCTTGCACCGCTTTTTAAAATTGCAGATAAAATTTTTTGTGTGACGAGCATTCCACCGTGGGAGGAAATTTCGATTACATCTTCTCCTGTATATGAATTTGGTTTTTTGAAAATTGATATTAAAACCTCATCAATTAAATTTTCGTTATCGAATAGATACCCGAAATGAATTGTGTGTGATGATATTTCTGATATTTTTATTTTTTTATTTCCATCAGAATTTTTATAAAAAATATTTTCGATTATATCAAACGACTTCGTACCCGAAATTCGTATTACGGAAATTCCGCCTTCACCAATCGGAGTCGAAATTGCAGTTATGGTATCGAATAAATTCATATTAATAATTATTACCTTTTTTTAAAATTAACCAAATAAATATTGGAGCACCTATAAAGGACGTAACAATTCCAACTGGAATTTCTGCTGGCGAAATTATAGTTCTTGCAATAGTATCAGAAAGTAATAAAAATATAGAACCAAGTAATATTGTGCAAGGTATATTGTATCTGCTGTCATTACCAATCCACAGTTTTGAAATGTTTGGAATAACAAGTCCCACGAAAGAAATTATTCCTGCAATCGAAACTGCAGAAGCTGCAAGTAAAGATGAAACTGCAATAGAAATTTTTTGAACAGTTTTTATATTTAAACCGAGAGAAATAGAAAGTTCATCTCCGAGGTTTAATACATTAAGCTCTTTTGATAATAAAATTGATACAATTAAACCAATCAAAACAAAAATTATTGTTGCATAAAAATCATTCCATCCTCTACCTGATAATCCACCACTTAACCAATAGATTATTTGAGTAAGATTCTTTCCTGAAACAAGTAGAAAAAATCCGTTGAGTGATGATAGTAAAGCATTTATGGCTATTCCTGCTAAGATGATTTTATTTGATGATAAAAAATTAGTATATTTGTTATTAAGTCCTTTTGCTATGTTGAATATTATAATTGTAGTGATTATAGCAAATATAAAAGAAATAGGTGTTAAGAGTGTAAAAACGAAAGGAAAGGGAAGTATAAAAATTACAATAGCTCCGAATCCTGCACCTGCAGAAATTCCGAGTAATCCGGGTTCAGCAAGGTTATTTCTGAGCAGTGATTGTAAAATAATTCCTGCACAGGAGAGAGAAGCACCGACAGCTATAGCATTTAAGATACGAGGTAGTCTGATATCAAATATTATTTTTTTGCTGATTTCATTAGCAGGTGAATTGATGTTTAACAAAACATCAGGCGGAATAAAACTGCTTCCCGATAATATTGAAATTATAATAGATAAAGTTAAAGCAAAAAATAGTATAATTAGTATATAAAGTTTTTTTGACAAAAGTATTATTTCTTTATAATATTTTATGTAATTTAAATCCTTATGATGTAATATGTAATGAATAAATTTGGTTCATTAAATATAAAGATTGCTTTATTAATAAGCGGTGTAATAATTGCTTTAGGGGTTTTATATTTTACACAAACACTTATTAATAAAATACAAAAAAGAGAAGCTCAAATTGTAAATTTATACGCAAAATCTCTCGAATATATAGCTAACGATACAAGTGCAACTGGTGAATATAATTTTATTTTCGATGAAATTATATTGCAGATTGATTTTCCAGTAATAGCAACGGATAAGGATTATAAAAAAGTTGAATTTTTCAAAAATGTGGATATAGATACAACTTTAAGTGCAAAAAAAAGGGATGAAAAATTACTGGAATTAGCGAAAGAAATGAAAGAAGTAAATCCTCCTGTAAAAGTAACTTATATGGATTCATTAATATTAAGTTATGTCAATTATGGTCAATCCAGTATAATTACACAACTAAAATATCTACCATATTTTGAATTTATTGTTGCTGGAATTTTTATTTTTCTCGGGTATATTGGATTCTCTTATATTAAAAAGCACGAGCAAAGTAATTTATGGGTAGGACTTTCGAAAGAAACCGCTCACCAGCTTGGGACACCATTATCTTCTTTACTTGGTTGGATTGAAATGTTAAAGGAGACAAAAGAAAAATCTTGTGAACTTGAAAACGTTGTTTCAGAAATCGAAAAAGACCTTGACAAACTGAAAAAAATTACAGGAAGATTTTCAAAAATCGGTTCACAACCAAAACTCGTAGAGGAAAATATTACGGAAGTAATTCGGGGTGTATGCAGTTATTTTGAAAAGAGAATTCCATCTCTTACGGGTTCAGATGGGAAAGTAACTAAAAAAGTATCGGTAAATATTTTAACCAATCAAAATATTTTTGTAAAGATAAATCGGGATTTGTTTGAATGGGTAATTGAGAATTTGTTAAAGAATGCTTTAGATGCAATAGATAAAAATACAGGAAGAATAGATTTCAAATTAACAGATAGAGGTAGAGAAGTTATGGTTGATATAACGGATACAGGAAAAGGAATAGATATGAAATACAAAAAAGATATTTTCCGACCTGGATATTCGACAAAAAGAAGAGGGTGGGGTCTTGGCTTATCACTTGCTAAAAGGATAATAGATGATTATCACAAGGGCAAATTATTTTTATTGAATTCGGAAATGGATATGGGAACAACTTTTAGAATTAGATTACAAAAGTGAACGTTTTAGTTTTAAATAAAAATATTGCGATAAAATCTAAATTTATTTTCGATTATTTTTTTGCAAGGAAATATTTGATTTTTATTTTCTTGTTGCTTATAAAGACACTTCTACAGGTTTCAATTTTTAAAAGTGGTTATATGTGGCTATCTGCAGATGATTTTTGTAGAACGGTTAAATCTTACGAGTGGTTACAAAAACCGGAAATCCATTCAGGTGTCTGGCTTGCAGGACATTTTTGGTTAAATGGTATCGCAATGGTATTTATTAAAAATTTGTTTGTAACTGCAACAGCTGTAAATATTATTTTTTCAGCTTTGACTTTGTTTTACTTTTATAATGTTATTGAATTGTGTTTCGATAAAAAAGTAGCGTTCTTTTCTTCGGTAATTTTTTGTGTATTTCCTTTCCAAGTGTGGTTAAGTATTTCAGGATTACCTGAATCAATTTTCTTTTTCTTTGTTATAGCAGGGATTTATTATTTTATTAAATGGAAAATTTCGGAAAATAAATTGTTATTTCTGATTTTAAGCTCTATATTTTTTGCTTTTTCGAATTTATTCAGATATGAAGGTTGGTTATTTAGTTTAGTGTTTGTATTCTTTGTTATATTCGATATAAAAAATGAAAAAAGAATAAATAAAAAACTTATAAAAAATATTTTATATTCTTTAATTTCAATTTCTACTATAATTTTTTGGTTGGTTTTAAATTACATTGATTACAAAGACTTTTTGTACTTTGCTAAAGAAACTAACAAAATATATGAAGATTATAATACTGTAAACTATTTACAACGATTAGTACAATATCCTACTTTTCTATTTTATATTGCTCCTATTACAACAATATTGTCAATAAAAGTGGTATTGGATTTTGTAAAAAGTGTGTTTAATCGAAATGGAAACTTCAGTAAAATTGCAATATATTTTGCGATGTTTAATATGTTGGAATTGACTTTGTTAATGTTGCAAGGATTAGCTGGAACAGGTGGAACGAATATGATATCGAGGTATATAGTTATAAATGCGCTATTATTTTTACCTTTTGCTGTCTATCAGGTTTTTAAATATCGAAAAGCTTTAACAGTAGTTTTTTTGATAACGATAATATTAGTTAACTATATCTGGAGTTATTATTTCCCTCAATCTTTCAGAGCCGATACAATCGAATCAGGAATGCTGTTAAAAAATCAGATTGAAAAAAATTTAAGTAGTGAAGAAAAAATTTATTTTGAAGAAATTGAAGGATACTACGATGTATTTGCTATTCAAACACTTTCGAATAATCCTTCAAAGTTTGTTCTTGGAAATTTTCCATCTTTGAAAATCGAAGAGAAAAAATCGAAGAAAAAGAAACAATTATCTGATGAAGAATTAAATATACTTGATATAAAAAATTATTTCGAAAAAAATAAAATAAAAATAGCTGTCGTTAAAAGTGATAGTTATGTAGATAAACTGAGAAAAATGAATTTTAAAAATGAAGAAATTGGTGAATATAAAATATTTTATATGAAAAATTTCGAATCAAATTTTAACGACTCCACAATTTCTATTTTTACAAATAATGTTCCTACACTCGAGGATAATTCCGAATTAATAAATTTTAATAAAATAATTGCATTAAAAGATGTAAAGATTGATAATTCGAATTTTGGGTTTAATCCTCAAACTATAACGTTGGAATGGATTGCAGTAAATAAAAATATCCTTGACAGTATCGATTATGAAAATTTAGATTTTGATAGATATAATGCAATAATAAATATTAATTCGGTCGATGGTGATTCTGTTGTTTATTCCGAATCTAAAAGAATTTTTTCAGATAGAAATATCGAAGATTTAATTTATTATAATAATATTAAGAACATAATTGTTTTAAGACCTTTTGCTGTTATATTTTATTCAAAAAGAATGAGTAATTATTCTTTTGAAAGTGGTGTTTATAATTTAACATTAAAGGTATATGATGCGAAATTAAAAAAAGACCTTGCTATATACAAAGGTAATTCGCATTTACGTTATGATAATATTAATCCAAGAGATACACTTAGTAAATTATCAGATTCTTTAAAAGTTAAAGTTAAGGAGACAAATATTAAAAAAGACACAATTTTATATTCTTATAATCTCGGAAATATAATTGCAATGTTTCCAAATACAAACATTGAAAAATTAGTTAGTAAAACCAATGTAAATTTCTACCGTATTATAACTCAAAACGGATTACAGGTATTTTTCTCACAACGATATCAAGGCGATAATTTTCTAAACTTTGTATTCAATTATTTTTAATATATTAATATCATTGAATAACCTATTAAATAAACTTAATTTTGTTAAATGATAAAGAAAAGAATAGATAAAATACTGTCAAATTCTTATGGGAAAAAAATTTGCATTATTGGAGATATAATGCTCGATAGATATATGCTTGGTGATGTAAACAGGATTTCCCCAGAAGCACCCGTTCAGGTATTTGACATAAAAAAAACAGAACCGAAACTTGGAGGTGCAGCTAATGTTAGCTTGAATGTTAAGACACTAAAATCCGAACCGTTTCTTATTGGAGTAATTGGAAATGATATAGAAGGAGAAATTTTAAAACAAGTTTTGAAAAAAGAGAATCAAATGCTCGATGGAATTATAGAAACAAACGACAGACCAACGACTTGCAAAACAAGAGTAATTGCCTCCTCTCACCATTTATTAAGAATAGATAGTGAGTCGAAAAAAGAAATATCAAAGGATATCGAGAATAAAGTTATGAATTTGCTCGATGAAAACAAGAATGAATTTAATATAATTATATTGCAGGATTATAATAAAGGTGTATTAACTAAATCTTTAATAAAAAGAATTACGAAATTAGCATTAAATAATGATATCAGAATTCTTGTTGACCCAAAATTCGATAACTTTTTTGAATATAAAAATTGCTATGTTTTTAAACCCAATAGAAAAGAACTTGAAGATGCATTAGGAAAAAAAGCAAAATCTGACGACGAGTTAGTTAGATATTGCAATGAATTAATTAATAAAATAAAATGTGAAAATCTTGTACTTACGCTAGGCGAATATGGAATGAAAGTATTCAATAAGAAGAAAGGTAAGTCGAATATTCATTCGATAAAAACAAAGGCAAGAAAGGTTTCAGATGTATCGGGAGCAGGAGATACAGTTATTTCGACTTTAGCTGTTTCGCTTGCAGGAGGAGCAAGCATTATTGAGGCAGTTGAAATTGCTAATATTGCTGCTGGAATTGTTGTGGAAGAAGTTGGGATAGTTCCAATCGAAAAAGATATTTTAATTAAACATATTAAAGATAATAATTTCTAAGATGATTTATGATCTGGCAAATTTTCTAAAAGTTAGAAAAGAATTAAAAGAACACAATAAAAAATTAGTTTTTACTAATGGGTGTTTCGATATTTTGCATAGAGGGCATATAGAATATCTAAAACAAGCAAAATCACTTGGAGATTTTTTATTAATCGGTTTAAATTCTGACTCATCGGTAAAAAAAATTAAAGGCGACTCAAGACCGATAAACAAGGAAATAGATAGAGCAATTGTATTAGACAGTTTGAAGGATGTTGATGGTGTCGTAATTTTTACAGAGGATACACCTTATAATATTATAAAAGAAATATTACCTGACTTTCTCGTTAAAGGAGGAGATTGGGCAGAAGATAGAATTGTTGGAGCTGATATAGTTAAAAAAACAGGTGGTAAAGTTATTAGTTTGAAATATGTAGATGATTATTCTACAACAGGTATTCTCGATAAATTAAAGAAACTTGGTTATCAATAAAGTAGAAAATAATAAAAAGAAGAAAAGTTTTTTAAAAAAACTTTTTAAATTTATTTTTATAACTTCAGGAGCATTTTTTACAATTCTTATTTGTCTTGTAATTTTTATACAAACATCTTTTTTTAAAAATTGGCTTTTAGATTATGTAGTAAATATTATTAATAAATCATTAATTGATAAAGAAAGCAAAATTTGCGCAGGGACAATCGAAGGTAGTATTGTCAGAGGTTTTAAGATGAAAAATGTGTATTTAATTGTTAAAAAAGATACGATGTTAAAATTTAGTGAACTTGAAGCAGATTATGATTTACATAGATTATTAAATAAAGAAGTATATTTAAGAAATGTTGTATTAAATGATTTTAATGCAAATTTTACGAAAGTTAAAGATAAAGATGGTAGTTTAATTTGGAATTACGAATATCTTTTAAAAAAAGAAATTGAAGAAGAAGATACCGTAAAAAAAGAATTCGATTGGAAAATAACCGTAAAAAATTTAGAATTAAGAAATAATTCTATTAGATTTTTAGAAGAGAAAAATTCGGATGTATCTTTTAACGAGATTCCAGTAACTAACACTGAAAAATTTGATTTATCTAATCTTGATATTAAAAATTTAAATCTTGAGCTTTCAGGTTATTATCATCCTGATGAAAAATTTGTAAATCTTAAAGAGATTAGCTTTAAAACCAATTCTAATATTGATTTAAAGAGTTTGACATTTGAAGCTTCGATTTTGCAAGATAACAAGTCTGATTTAAAAAATTTTCATATTATTACCTCAAAAAGTGATGTAACTATTAATGAAGCATATATAGAAAATTTAAACCCGCTAAAAGAAAAAGTAATATATGAAAATTTTAAAGATAAAAATGCATATATAGATTTAATAGCAGACAAATTCGATGTTGATGAACTTATTTTCTTCTTACCTGATTTGGATTTTTTAAAAGGTAAGGTCTATGTTAATTTAAAAGCAGATGGGAAATATGATGATATTAATATCAGAAATTTTGTAGTAAAAACTAATAATTCAAATTTATCTTTGACGGGAAAAGTTCTAAACCTTCACAATCCAAAAAAGTTAAATTTCGATGTAGATGTTAGAGAAGCAGACCTTGACCCAAATGATACAAAAAATAATCTACCAGGATTACCAATACCAGATTATAGCAATATCGGTAAGGTCAATGCGTCATTCACATTTAAGGGAGAACCTCAAAACTTTAATTCGGTGTTTGATATTAAATCAAGTGTGGGAGATGTAAAAGGAAAAACATATCTTGATTTAGAAGATAGGAAATTTATTTACAATAGTGATTTTACGATTAAAAATTTGAATATTGGCAAAATTATTAAGAACGAGAAATTTAATAGTAAAATTAATGCAGAAATAAAAGCCGATGGGAAGGGTTTTGATTACAAAACATTGGTGGGAAATATAAATTTTGATGTGAACAACTCTGAATTCTATGGGCAGAAAATTTCCAAGACAAATGGAGTAATAAAAGCAAATTCTGGCAATATAGATATTATCGATTTAAATTATTCGTCTAATTCTCTTACAACCAAAGTGCAAGGAAATGTTAATATTAGGGATATTACGAAGTTGAAATATAATTTAAAAGGGACAGTACAGAATCTTGATGTTTTTACTTTTACAAAAAATGCTGATGATAAGAGTAATTTAAATTTTTCTTTTGATATTCAGGGGGAAGGATTCAAACCTGATGATTTAAATGGAAATTATAATATTACCTTTACACCATCAAAATTCCAACATTATTTAATACCACAATCGCAATTAGTAGCAAAGGTTAATAAAATTGGTGAGGATAGACATATTACTATAAATTCAGATATTTTTGATTTTGATGCTACTGGTAAATTTTCCTATTCATCTCTTCCGGGAGTTATTGCATCTAACTTTGCAGGAATAATTACGGAGTTTAAAAAAGAATTTATGAAAGATTCACTCGAATCCGATTTTTCATTTAGTAATACAAGAATGATTGATGTGAGTTTAACGAGACCGTTTGTTTTTAATGAATCTTCAGATTTTTATTTAAAATATAATCTTACAGTAAAAAATTTCTATCCGGTTCAGTTAATTATTAAAGATAGTAGTGTAAAATTTAATGGAAAAGTTTTTGGAGAAATAGCTAATAACAAAAATTCTTTTAATATTAAGGTCAAGGGAGAAGTTGATAATTTTAGTTATCTCGATTCTACATTTATGTTTTCAAAAGGAATTATGGATTTGGATTTAAAAAATGATTATACTGTTACAAAAAATAACAACTTAGTTTTTGCTAATTTTAATTTAAAAGCAAATGATTTAATTGCAAGTAATAAAAAATTCGATACAATAGAATTTAATGTAAATTATGGAATTGATAAAGGTTTATTTATCTTAACAGGTAATATTGATACTACAGTTAAATTTCAGACTTTTGGTAAATTAGCACTTGGAGCAAACTCAGTCAGATTACTTTTCGACACATTAAATTTGGGGTATAAAAATTATGCATTCTCAAATCGTTTACCTGTGAAAATTAATTATAAGAAATTAGATTCTACAACTTATAATGACCACATTATCGATTTTGAAGATTTTAAAATTGTTTCAGATAAACAAAGAATGATGGTGAGTGGATATTATTCTATAACAGGAAATAGTAATCTTGATATTAGAGGGCAACGTATAAAAATAGCTGAAATACAAAAGATGCTTAATCCCGAAATTGACGAAGATAGAATTATTAATGGTGAATTGAGAAGATTTTTAATAAGATATACAGGGAATTTAGATGACCCTGAACTATATGCAGAATTAAATACAGAAGTATTAGGATTACAAAAGATTAAATTAGGCAGAATGGATGCTCTGATTAGTTATAATAATAATACTGCTTTTCCAGAGATTTCATTCTCAAATGTTAATAATGAAGGAAATCTACAAATAACAGGTGAAATTCCATTGCAAAATCCATTGCAAACATTTCGTGAAAAAGAGCAAAGAGATAATTTACTCGAAAACGAGATAGACTTAAAAATTTTATCGAAAAATTTTCAAATAAATATTCTTGAACAAATTATTCCTATCGTTACACGATTACGCGGAAATTTAAATGGGGTAATTGATGTAAAAGGTAAAGTGAAAAGACCATTATTATCGGGTAATATGAATGTAAAAAATGGCAAATTCAAGCTGTTAATGACGGGTATGAATTATAATTTCAAAGCAGATATTGCTACAAAAGACCAAAAATTGTTGTTTCCTCAGATAAAAATCTTTGCTCCTTTTGAAGAAGATTTATCTTTCATTACGAAAGGATATATAGATTTTACAAATCTTGAGATGAATGATTTAGAACTTTCAATAGGTGGACATATTAAAGTATTAGATAATAACATTTCTCAAAACATTCTTGGTGTATATGGAGAATTATACGCACGGACTGGAGAACAAGAACTTATATTACGAGGAAATTCCGAAAGACTTGATATGACTGGTAATTTAATTATTACAAAAGGGAGAATATATATTCCACCTTTTAAAAAAGAAGCATACAGTTTATATGCAGATAATTTTAATTATAAAGTCTTATTCGATTCAGCTAATTTTAGAAACGATAGTCTTAATATGTTTATAATAAGATTGAAAGATAGTCTTAAGGTTGCTGATAAAAAAAGATTAGACCCATTCGATAATAATTTTCTTACAATGGTGAATGGGATGAAAAAAGTTTTAAATAAAAAAAGTCCATTCTTTTACGATGTTTCTATTAATACGGAAAAAAAATTATATGTAAATTTAGTTATTGATGAGAATACAGGGCAGGAATTTTTTGGAAATGTTAGTGCAAACTTAACATTCGATAATAAAGAAAACGATTCTATTAGAGTTCGCGGAAGAGTGAATTTAGAAGATAATTGTTATTATAAATTTTATAAAAATTTTGAAGCATCAGGTAATTTAATTTTCAATGGAAATATCATAAATCCTGAATTAAATATTGTTGGTAAATATAATGCTATTACAACAGACCCAAATGATAATAAAAATACAAGAACTGTTAATATTACACTTAAAGTAACAGGTCAGACTTTAAAACCTGTTCTTCACTGGGAGGTTCTTGTAGATGGAAGCCCACGCGGTGACCCTGACCAAGAAGCAGTGAGTTTTGTAATTTTTGGTAAATTTACAGATGAATTAAATGCAGACCAGCGAATGAATTTAATTTCGAGTGTAGGAGCTAATGTTGGAACTTCGATTGTTTCTCAATATTTAACAAACTTAATGCAAAGCTATTTACCATTCATTGTTAATACCGACATAAATTACAATAGCACTCAAAATGGAAACTTTGCACAAAATACAGATATCAGGATTACAGCAGAATTTGGTGATGCTACTATAAGATTTGGAGGACAGATTTTTAGAGATTTATCTAATACAAATATTGCTATTGAGTATCCATTAAATAAACTTCTTAAAATAAAAACATTATCTAATAATCTTGTAATTCAATTCGAAAGAATTGTTGATCCATTTTCACAAAATAAAAACTTGACTGGTAATGCAAGAACAGGTGGCTCAATTTATTATAGAATAAAATTTTAATTCCCTAATTTTGCAAAATCAAATCTTAAAAATTCTTAAAAAAAATAACGGCAAATCTTTGAAGTTTAATTCTATATTAAAAAGAATGGACATTGATAGAAGAAGAAGGGGAGAATTACGTTATCAGTTATATGAATTAGTAAAGCAGAAAAAAGTAATAAAATCTGGTAAATGGTATTATATTGACGTTAGAAAAGTTGATGATGAAAAAAAATCAAGAAAAAATATTTTAACCGTTACAGGCCGGTTTGAGAAAAATAAATATTTCGGATATGTTGTTCCTGATTCTAAATTAATTAAAAATGAAATATATATATCAAAAAAGAATTATTTTAATGCAAAGGAAGGCGATAAAGTTGTTTGCGAATTATTAAATTACGATCCGGAAGAAAAAAACAAAGAACCGGAAGGCAGAATTATAGAGATAATCGGAAAAGCAGGAGAAGTCAGCACAGAAATTACTGCAATAGCAAGAAAATATAATTTGGAGAAACATTTTCCGGAAGATGTAAATAATGAAGCAATTAATCTTGCTAAGAGTTGGAACAGTAAAATAGAAATCGACGAAATTTCATTAATTGCCGATTTGAGAAAAGATATACGAGATAAAATCTGTTTTACTATAGACCCTGAAGATGCAAAGGATTATGACGATGCGGTCTCAATCGAAAAAACTAAATACGGGGGATATTTGCTCGGTGTACATATTGCAGATGTTTCTTTTTTTGTGAAAGAAAATTCACCTCTTGATATAGAAGCGTTAAAAAGAGGGACAAGTGTTTATCTTCTTAATAATGTAATACCAATGCTACCTGAACCGCTTTCAAATGATATTTGTTCACTCAAACCTAATAAAGACAGATACACTTTCTCTGTTGATATAGAACTTACAAAAAATTATTCTGTTAAAAGTTATAAGATTTATAAATCAATTATAAATAGTAAAAGAAGATTTACTTATGAAGAAGTTCAGAATATAATAGAAAATAAAAATGGTGATTTTAAAAACGAACTTGTACTAATGGATAAAATTGCAAAACATTTTTATAAAAGACGAATGAAAGAAGGAAGTATAGATTTCGAATCGCGTGAAGTAAAATTCGATTATGATGAAGATGGAAAAATCTCCGGGGTAAAAGTTAAAGAGCGTCTCGATTCGATGAGAATGATTGAAGAGTTTATGCTATTGGCGAATAAATGCGTAACTGAATATGTAACTAAACTATCGAAAAAGTTTAAACAAGAACTCCCATTCGTTTATCGAGTTCATGAAGAGCCTGATTTAGAAAAGCTGAATAATCTTTCCGAGTTTGTCGAGCAGTTTGGATATAAACTACATATTGATGATAAAGAATCAATTAAAGAACTTCTTGAATCTATAAAAGGAAAACCAGAAGAGTATCTGATTAATGATTTACTCATTCGTTCGATGGCTAAGGCAATTTATGATGATAAAAATATAGGGCATTATGGTTTAGGTTTCGATGACTATACTCACTTCACATCACCTATAAGACGCTATCCCGATTTAATCGTTCACAGAATTCTTAAAGAATATCTTAAATTTGAAGAGAATAAAAATATAAATCATAAGAAAATTAATCATTACAAAAAACTCCTTCCTGAAATTTGTAAACAGTCTTCTGTTAATGAGCAGAATGCCGTATATGCAGAGAGAGAAATTATAAAACTTAAACAGATTGAATATTTAAGCGAACATCTTGGTGAAGAATTTCTTGGAATTATTTCGGGAATGGTTCATTATGGGATGTTCATCGAAATTATTGACATTGCAGTCGAAGGGCTTGTTCGATTTAGGGATATGGAAGATGATTATTATGAATATTTTGAAAAAAGTCATATTGCAATCGGAGCAAGGAGAGGAAAAACCTACCGTATCGGACAAAAAGTTGTCGTAAAAGTACTCGCCACAGATACCGAATTAAGAAAGATAGATTTTTTATTAGTTTAATTATTTTATCTCTAAATTAATACAAAAACTAATATTAGTTTAATTTAAGAATTTAAAGTTTTAGATTTTCGTAAATATTTGACTTGATATTTCAAATTAATTGATATTATTTATAACTATAAATGAAAAGAAATGAAAATAAAGATTTTACTATATATTTTTATACTTCTCATTCCGGGTTTTTTAAATAGCCAATGTTATACAGTACTTGCCGTCAAGGGAGAAATAATCTCAGAAAAGACCGGCAAGCCAATTAAGGAGATGGATGAAATCTGTGCAACAGATAAACTTAAGTTTAGCACGCAGAATTCAAAAGCATCAGTTTTTAGTTCCGAACAAGGAACTTTTGTAATTAAATTGGGAGATAAAAAGAAAAAAGATGCTTTATCTGCATTTGTTGGCTCTGTTTTATTTTCAGGGAAAGAAAAATTAAGTACGAAGAATATTGAATTCGATGAAATCGATTTAGTGAATACACATTTTTATGATAATGAATTTGGAAAAGAATACTTTATTATCAGAGAAAGTAAAATATATGTTGATAGTAAAGATTACCCTATGAATGAAAATAATTATTTTTATGTAAAATACATTATTGATGGAAAAGAATACAAAAGCAGATTAAAAAATAACAAGGATACATTAATAATAAATAAAGATATTTTTACAAACACTGATTTATTTATTAATGTTGAAAAAATTGATACAGTGAGTCTATATTATTTTGATAATGAAAAAAACAAACAAATAAAATTAAGATCTTTTTGTCTTTCTTTTGCAGATGATAATACACTAAAAAGTGAATTAACGAATTATATTACCATTCTAAAAAATTATAATATGAATAATTATTTAATAGCCCAACAGGTAGTGTATTTTCTGAATGATATGTATGGAAACGTAAATTGGTTTGATGTTTGGTCTTATCTTTCCGAAAATTTTGGAATAAAATAGTATATTAATCTTTTAGAAGAATTTTTTAACCAATACACAAAAGAGTTATATAAAACATTTTAAATTTTGTCATTTCTATTTACTTTGACTTTTTTCTCTAAATTTCCTATTTTTAAAGTTTAATGGAAAATTTTTATGAGAGCAGCTATAAGTAAATCTATTAGGACAACAAAATTTGCTACCAAAAAGGATAATCCTGAAAAATGGTATTTAGTTGATGCCGAAGGCAAGACTTTAGGACGTATGGCAAGTGAAATTGCCAAAAGAATTAGGGGTAAATATAATCCTCAATATACACCTAATGCAGATTTAGGTGATTTTGTTATAGTTATAAACGCAGAAAAAGTGAAAGTAACAGGTAAAAGAGCAATCTTAAAAGATTATAAGACTCACTCTCGGTATCCAGGCGGTCAGAAAATAAAGTTGTTTAGTGAAATGATTGTTGAAAAGCCAGAAAGAGTTGTTGAGCTTGCTGTAAAAAGAATGTTACCGAAAACTATTCTTGGAAAACGATTAATACACAAGTTAAAAGTATATAGAGGCAGTGAGCATCCACATAGTGCACAAAAACCAATTGCTTTAAATATTTAGTAAATCCGATTTTTAAAATTATATGACAGTTAAATCAACAATAAAAGTAGGAAGAAGAAAAACCGCAGTTGCAAGAACAATATTAACTGATGGCACAGGAAAAATCACTATTAATGGTAAATCAGCAGAAGAATATGTAAAATCTCCCGCTTTATACCAAAGTTTATTACAACCCCTAAAAGTTACCGATACACTTGGAAATCTCGATGTTAAGATTAACGTAGCGGGTGGCGGTTTTACTGGTCAGGTTGGAGCAATTAAGCTTAGTATTGCGAGAGCATTGGTAAATAGAAATGAAGAATTCAAGAGCATATTGAGACAAAATGGTTTTATGACAAGGGATCCGAGAATGGTCGAACGTAAGAAATATGGAAGACCGAAGGCAAGAAAAAGATTTCAATTTTCAAAGAGATAATTTTTTAATAAACGTTATTTTAAAATACATATTTCCTGATTTTGTTTCACTTGTGTTTCGAAAATGCAAAACAACTTTTCGGAATGTGGAATAAGAGATGACGGAAATAGAAGAAAAACAAAAGCCAGCATTAGCCAACACATCTTTTTTAGTCAAGTTCGAATGGCGTCCGGCTTTTTTATATAAATTAAGGAGAAAAATATGGCAACAGTTCAGATTGAAGACCTGTTATTAGCAGGTTCACATTTTGGTCATCTTACAAGAAGGTGGAATCCAAAGATGAAGAAATACATTTTTATGGAAAGAAATGGTATTCATATCATCGATTTAAAGAAAACATTAAATCTTCTCATAGATGCTTCAAATGCAATAAGTAAAATCACCGCAGAAGGGAAAAAAATTCTTTTCGTCGGGACTAAAAAACAAGCAAAAGCTATAATTAAAGAGCAAGCAGAAAAATGTGATGCATTTTATGTTTGCGAACGATGGCTTGGAGGAATGTTAACAAATTTTAATACAGTTAGAAAAAGTATTAAAAAATTGATGAACTTGCAAAAGATGGAAACCGACGGGACTATGGAGAAATTTATAAAAAAAGAAAGACTTAAAATGACTCGCGAAAAGGAAAAGCTTGAAAAAGTATTAAATGGAATAGCAAATATGACAAAACTTCCCGGTGCATTATTTATAGTTGATATTAAAAAAGAACATATAGCAATTGATGAAGCAAGAAAATTAAATATTCCGATTTTTGCTATTGTTGATACGAATTGTGATCCCGATTTAATAGATTACCCGATACCTGCTAATGATGATGCTGTCAAATCGATTGAGATTATTACAAAAGCAATTTCAGATGCGGTATTGGAAGGTGTTACAATTGCAAAAACACGTAAAGAAGATGAATCGGAAGAAATGAAAGAAAAAATGGAGAATGAATAAAATTAATTAGTTAATAAAAAATTATAATATATTATGGAAATTACAATAGCTTTAATAAAAGAGTTAAGAGAAAAGTCTGGTGCCGGTATGGCAGATTGCAAAAAAGCTCTTCAAGAATCAGATGGAGATATAAAAAAGGCAATAGAATATCTTCGTAAAAAAGGAGCTGCAATGGCAACAAAAAGAGCTGATAAAATTGCTAAAGAAGGTGCTATAAAAGCAAGTGTTTCAAAAGATAATATAGCAGGTGTAATTATCGAAGTCAATTGTGAAACAGATTTTGTTGCTAAAGGTGATGATTTTCAGAATTTTGCACAAAAAATTGCAGACATCACACTTGAAAATAAAACAGATGATTTAAATGCACTTCTAAATGCGAAAGATAATGAAGGTCTTACGATTCAAGAAAATATTGACGGTATGATGGGAAAAGTTGGAGAGAAGATTGAATTTAAGAGAGCTAAGTATATTTGTGTTCCCGATGGTTTTGTAGCGTATTATATTCACTTTGGTAGTAAAGTAGGTGGTATGGTTGGAATAAAAGGAAAATACACAGAAGAACTGTATGATATTGGAAAGAAAATGTCAATGCAAGTAGTTGCTATGAATCCAATATCTATTAGAAGAGAGGATATTTCTCCTGAAGTTGTTGAAAAGGAAAAAGAGATTTATTTAATTCAGGCAAAGAATGAAAATAAACCTGAAAAAATAATTGATAAGATAATTTTGAATAAAGTTGAGAAATTTTATCAAGAGAATTGCTTACTTGAACAAGAATATATTCAGGATTCGAGTAAATGCGTCGGTGATTTATTGAAAGACTATGAAAAGAAAACCGGTGAGTCAGCAAAAGTAGTTGATATGATTAGATTTCAATTAGGCTAAAATTTTTGTTGTTTTATTATTCCATTTCATAAACTAATTTTGAAAATGGAAAGAAATATTAATTATATTGATTAAATTTCTTTCAATCTCATTGTTTTTTTTGAAAGAAGTAAATTAAAAATTAAAACTATGGCAAATAAGTTTAGAAGGATTCTACTTAAACTAAGTGGAGAATCTTTAATGGGTAATAAAAGTTTTGGTATAGATTCCGAGGTAGTTGACCATATAACAAATGAGATTATTAAAGTTTATAAACTTGGGGTTGAAATTGGAATAGTTATTGGTGGAGGAAATATTTATAGAGGTTTATCTGCATCTCAACAAGGAGTTAATAGGGTTACAGGAGACCAAATGGGAATGCTTGCTACCGTTATTAATTCTCTCGCATTACAAAACTCACTTGAAAAAAATGGAATTTACACGAGAGTTCAATCAGCAATTAAAATGGATGAAGTAGCTGAACCTTTAATTATCAGAAGAGCGAACAGACATCTCGAAAAAAAACGAATTGTTATTTTTGCCGCTGGGACTGGTTCACCATATTTCACTACTGATACCGCTGCAGTTTTGAGGGCTATTGAAATAAAAGCCGATGTAATTTTGAAGGGAACTCGCGTAGATGGTGTTTATGATTCCGATCCAGAAAAAAATAAAAAAGCAAAAATGTTTAAAAAATTAAAATATGAAGATGTTTTGAAGAGAAATTTAAGAGTAATGGATTTGACAGCCATTACTTTATGTAAAGAAAATAATTTACCAATTATGGTTTTTAATATGAATGTTAAAGATAACCTAAAAAAAATTATTACAGGAAGAGATTTAGGAACATTAGTAACATAAAATTAATTAAACAAGAATAAAAAAATTTTTTAATTATGATAAAAGATATTATAAAAGAATCTGGTGATAGAATGAAAAAAGCAGTAGAGCATCTAATTAGTGAATTTATAAAGGTTAGAACAGGTAAAGCATCGGTAGGTTTACTCGATGGAATTAAAGTTGATTATTATGGAACACCAACTCCATTAAATCAAGTTGGTAATATCAGCACTCCTGATTTTCATACTATCACTATACAGCCATGGGATAAGTCTATTATATCTGCAATAGAAAAATCTATTTTAAATTCAAATCTTGGCTTAAATCCAGCAAACGATGGAACACTTATCAGAATTCCAATCCCACCATTAAATGAAGAAAGAAGAAAAGAGCTTGTTAAACTTGTTAGAAAAATGGCTGAAGAAGGTAGAGTAGCTATAAGAAATGTTAGAAGAGATGAAATTGATAAACTAAAGAAAACAGAAAAAGCAGAACACATTTCAGAAGACGATAGAAAACATGCTGAAGTTGAAATCCAAAAACTTACCGATAAGTTTATAAAAGAATTAGATGAATTGTTAGCAAAGAAAGAAAAAGAAATTATGGAAGTGTAATGTTTCTTATGGTATTATGTGTAAATTTTGGCTATATGTTTATAATGTTTTTTCAGTTCCACTAATATGGATTATATTCAAGTTTTTTTCTCTTTTTAATCCTAAAATTCGCGATGGCTTTGCAGGTAGAAAGAATATTTCGAAAGACCTCGAAATTAATAATTATTTATTTACAAATGGAAATAAAAATATTATTATCCATTGTTCATCATTAGGCGAATTTCAACAGGCTGTCCCAATCTACAAGGAATTATTAAATAAAAATTATAATATAATACTTACTTTTTTTTCACCTTCAGGTTTTAAAAATTCAAAAATATCTGATGATAGAGTAATTAAAACATATCTTCCATTTGATACTTATAAAAACATAAAAAAATTTCTTCAATACATTAAGCCAGAAATTATTATTATGATGAGATATGATTTATGGTTTAATTTTTTATACAGAGCTAAGAAAATGAATATAACAACAGCAATTGCTAATGCGAGATTCGATGTAAAAGATAAAACATGGAAAATACCTATTGTGAGTTCATTTAAAAAATGTATGTTTAAAATGATCGATGTATTATTTGCAATAGACGATGAAGATGAGTTTAATTTTAAAAAAGTTTTAAAGAATAATTCAAAAATAATAAAAGTTGGTGATTCTAAATTTGAAAGAGTTTTGGAATCTTCTAAAACTATAAAAAATGAAGATGTGTTACCTGCTGAAATTTTAAGAAATAAAAAAGTTTTTGTTATTGGTAGCTCATGGAAAGAAGATGAAGAGATATTACTCCCAGTAATAAATAAAATACAGAAATATGAACCAAATCTTCTAACAATTTTAGTTCCTCACGAACCAAAAGAAACAAAACTCGTTTTAATAGAAAAAAACATTTTTCAGAATTTCGAGAATTTAAAATCAATTAGATATTCTATGTTGAAAGGATATTCTAATGAAAATATTATAATAGTTGATTGCATAGGGAAATTATTAAATTTATATTCGGTTTCTTATGTTAGCTATGTTGGTGGGGGATTTAAATCAGGCTTGCATAATATCTTGGAACCAGCAATATTTAATTCACCAGTTTTTTTCGCTAATAATGTTAAAAATTCAGACGAAGATGAAATAATGTTGAAATTAGGAGGTGGAATATTAGTAGATTCAAAAAATAAATTTTATAGGGATTTTAGAGTTATACTTGCAAATAAAATTTTACGAGATGAAATTGGTAAAAAGTGTCGCTATGTATTTAGCGATAAAGCTGGAATAGCAAACAAGATAGTGAGCAATTTATCATCATATATGAATTCAAAAAAAGGAGAAACAAATGTTTGATAGAAATGTGTTTATAAGAGAATCATTAAAGGAGAGTTCTGAGATAAAATTGAAAGTTTTAGAAAATTGCTTTGATGATATTACAAAAGTTTCAGATATCATAATAGAATGTATTAAAAAAGGGAATAAGCTGCTATTCTGTGGAAATGGTGGAAGTGCGGCAGATTGTCAACACATAGCAACTGAATTTATGGTTCGTCTTTCTCACGATGTTAATAGACCAGCGATTGGTGCAATTGCCTTAACTACCGACAGTTCCAATCTAACTGCTGGTGGAAATGATATAGGTTTTGAAAACATTTTTGCGAGAAGCGTTGAAGGAATAGGGAATAGAGGAGATATATTAATAGGAATTTCTACGAGCGGTAATTCCGAGAATATTATTCGTGCGGTAAAAAAAGCTAAAGAAAAAGGAATTGTAACGATAGGACTATTGGGAAAAACAGGTGGAAAACTGAAAAGTGAGTGTGATTATTGTATTTGTGTTCCTTCTGAAAATATCCAGAGAATACAGGAATCCCATATTACCATAGGACATATTTTATGTGAAATTACAGAAAGAGAAATATATAAATAAATTTTTTGAAAATATAATTTTTGTTTTTTGTGATTTGAAAAGTCGAGCGTTATAGTTGGTAAATTTTTAATAACTTTTAACTGAAAATAAATAATTTAATAACTTTTTGTTTATGAAAAATATACGGATAATATTATTAGTTTGTGTTTTAATTCTTTTATCTTGTGGAAAAGATGAACGCACAAAAGTTTTTTCGGATGTTGTTAAAAAGAATTCGAAGGATTCATTACAAAAAGTTGATAAAAATATTCCTATAGGACTTCAAAAACTTTTAAAAGCATATCCGGATTTTCTTGAAAGGGCGGATAGTAATCATTTATACTGGAAAGATGGAACTGTAATGATATATGACGACGGAAAGCAGAAGACGCACGATGAAAAGCTTGATAATCCTGACATAGAAGATATGATGTCGCAGGAATACATAGCAGGAAAAGATTGGGATAAACCACCTGCAGAAAATTTCGAACCCGGGAGAATTAGGTATGAACCTTTTTTTGAAAAAATGTATGGCAAGTCTGAATCGGAAGTTAAAAAAAATCTTGTTACTATTATATGGATACCCGGAATAGCAAATGCCAGTATCAAAGTAAGTAAAGTGAATGATGTGGACAAAAGATTTAAAGATGTATCGGATGAATTGGAAAAAGTCTCAACCGAATTACAAAAATATATAAATAAAACCGCGGGGACATTTAACTACCGTGTTATTGCAGGTACAACGAGACTTAGTGCTCATGCATATGGTATTGCAATTGATATAAATACTCAATATTCAGATTATTGGAAATGGGACGGAAGTATGAAATATAAAAATAAAATTCCAATTGAAATAGTTGAAATATTCGAAAAACACGGTTTCATTTGGGGCGGGAAATGGTATCACTACGACACTATGCACTTTGAATACAGACCGGAACTATTAATAAATCCTTAATAGATTATACGTTACGAAGTCCCTGCTTCGTAACGGTAAGAGTTAAATTAATTAAATTGAAATTACAAAGTTCTTTGATTATTTTGTATAATAAATGGGGCTATAGCTCAGCTTGGTAGAGCACTTGAATGGCATTCAAGGGGTCAGGAGTTCGATCCTCCTTAGCTCCACAAAGAACCCGCAAATTGCGGGTTTTTCATTTTTGAAATTAAAATATTAGTAGAATAATTTCGTAAGATTTTGTAACTTAACTTGTATGTTATCTCCACATGTTTTAAGCGGGGATCACGTTTCTAAGAAAATTTGAAATTCAATAGCATAAAAGGATATATTACTTCTTATATCGGAGGGGTTAGGAGTTCGATCCTTCTTTGCTCGTCAAATTAAACCCGATAGTTTATCTTTATCGTATCTTTTATTGCAGTGTCGGTCAGGTGTTACCACATGCCCACTAAACAATCTATTTTACCTTTTAACACCTGAAAGGTAAAATAAATTAATTTGTTTTACCTTTCATCCACTCAAAGGTAAACAAAAATTATTCTCTTTACTTTTAATATTCTAAAAGGTAAATTAGGTTAAAATACTTTACTTATATGAGTTTAAATAGGACAGGAAATTACGTTAAGCAACTATCAGGGGATATTCAATATAAAGCATTTATACCGAATAATCTACCATTTGAAATAATATTTGATGATAATCTGAATAGTCTATTATCAAAAGCGAATTTATCACTTGGTCGTCTCGATGGTGTTGCTGAAAATCTACCAGATGTAGATTTTTTTATTTTTATGTACGTAGGAAAGGAAGCCGCATCATCTTCGCAAATAGAGGGAACACAAGCGACTCTTTCGGATTATTTAAAAGCAGAATCCAAAATCGAAAACATTGAAATCAAAAAAGATGTAGATAAAATTAAGAACTATATTAATGCGATGAATTACGGAATAAAGCGACTTGAAGATTTTCCTTTGTCATTACCATTACTTAAAGAATTACATAAAAAATTATTAAAAGGCGTTAGAGGTGAGTATCGTGCACCCGGTGAATTTAGAAGAACTCAAAATTGGATTGGTGGTGTGTCAATCGAAAGTGCGACATTCATACCTCCACCTGTACCTGAAATGATGGAGGCATTATACGAGTTAGAAAAATTTTTGCACTCAAATATTTCTATACCTGTTTTAATTAAGACTGCCTTAATACACTATCAGTTTGAAACTATTCATCCTTTCTTAGATGGAAACGGTAGAATTGGAAGATTATTAATCACATTTTATTTAATGCACAGCGGGGTATTGAGAAAACCTTTGCTGTATTTATCTGAATTCTTTAAAAAATATAGACAGCAATATTATGATAAACTAAATAACGCCCGGGAAAAAGATGATTTAGAAGGATGGTTAAAATTTTTCCTCGAAGGAGTCCGTTTAACATCGGATAACGCTGTTGAGACAATAAAAAAGATAAATGATTTAAAAATAAAAGATAGTGAAATGATAGACAATTCAGGAATCAGAAGTAGAAATATAATAACAGTATATAATTATTTATTTAAATCACCTTACATAAATGCTCCGCTTGTTGAAAGAATTACTGGTATAAAAAGAAAAAACTCTATTGCATTATTATCAAAACTGGAAAAACTCGGAATACTAAAAGAATTAACAGGAGAAAGCAGAAGAAAAATATACGTTTATGAAAAATATGAGAAGATATTTGAATAGATATATATTATATTATTTATGAGCAAACATATTTTTTAAAAAAATTATTAAAGAGAATTAATTACATTTTTGATTTATATTAGGTCTCTTATATATCTTTACTAATTTCATATTTCATAAAATAACAAATTATTATATTATGAATAATTATCTAGTTGAAATCAATACTTGATTAAATTACAAACAATAAACAACAAAACACAGCAGAAATAATTCAATCTTTAAAAAAAGGACGAAAAGAAGATGGAAATTGTTCAATTGCAGATAAAATAATCACTCGTTTTCACAATATTGAAATGGAAGTTAAGAATAATTATGGCAGATGGGTTTGGGAATTAATACAAAAAGCGCAAGACAGTATTTCAGAACGAAAACGAAGTTTCAGAAGAAATTGTGTTAAATGATGATTATGTTGTGTTTAAACATACAGCATATATATGGAATAATAGAAAACTTTTTATGATTTTGTAAATTATATAATTAAGATAATGGAAGAATAATATTACAAAATAATTAAAAATAGGATATTATCAAAAAATTAATTTAATATAATTATGAGTAAAATTGCTTTTTTTATTGATGGTTTTAATTTTTATCACATTTTAGATAAGAAAATAGAATATCATAAATATAAATGGTTGGATTTTGAAGAACTTTTTAAACTTAAATATCCAAAATGTGAATATGAAATTCATTATTTCACTGCTATTAATTATCCGGAAGTTAAGATAAGTCCTCGCAAATATAAGCCCAAAAAACAGAGACATATGAATTATATAAAGATTTTGGAATCCAAAGGAATTAATATTCATTACGGTAATTTTAAAAGAAAAGATTGGAAATGTATTCATTGCAATAAACTTAATGAAACAAGGGAAGAAAAACAAACAGATGTATCTGTAGCAGTCGAAATTTTAATGTCCTTAGAAAAAAATTTTGATAAATATGTTTTAGTATCCGCAGATACAGATTATATCCCTGTTTTAAAAGCTCTTCGCGAAAGAGTAAAACCGAGAAAAAAGATTGATTTATTAATTTTATTTGAATATATGTCCGATTCAATAGGTAACAAGTTATTTGATTATGCTGATGGCCGCCAAATAATATTTGAAAAAGATTTGGAATCGTCACGATTACCAAGTTCAATAACCTTAAATGATGGAACTATTATAAATTGTCCGGATTCGTGGAAATAAATAATATTATTTTGATTTTTTTCAATTAAATATTAATTTTAAAATATATCTTTCTTTTCTCTCTTCGGTTGTACTTCATAATCTTCTTCAAACTCTTCGTAAAAATCATCTTCTTTAAAAGAACCTTTGAAATAACTATAAGCTCTTCCGTCAGGACTATCCCATAAAAATGAAGGTGCAGGATACATTCTTTTACATTGAATACAGTAGTTGTTTAAAGTTTGATTTGGGTCAATATAAAATATGAACCTTCCACACCACTTACACCGAATCGGGTAATTATATATTGGATAGTTTTTCGGTTTATATTTCCATTTTATTAAATCTAATGAGAAGTGGATTTCAGAATGAAAAACTTCAAGAAAAGCACCTCTGTTATATTTTGTTTTGTTTTCTTTAGGCATCAGTGGTCCAGTCTTAAATCCTTCTATTAATGGAATAGATAATACGTGTTCACATCTTCTCATATAATAAAATAAATATTCATATAAATCATTATAATCGTATACCAGTTTATTAAAGTCCTTTAAAGCCGTTAAATAATCGCCAACTTGGTAATTTAGAAATGCATTTACTATGTTTGGTCGCATCTGCATTTTTAAATTACTTTTATCAATAATGTCCGTTACTTTTAGAAAAAAAATAAAATCAGTCAACCATTTGTAACCATTCTCACTAACACGTAAAACTTTATTATATATACTTTTATCATCTTCCAAATATTCATCAATAAATTTTTTATTTCTTTTAACTGAAAAAGCATTATAAATGTTTTTGCCATTTTTGTGATAATATAAACAATATGCTTTTCTATTCCATTTAAATACTTCCGGAAATAATTTATATAATAATTTCATAGTTAGTAAATATATTAAACTTACAAGCTATTTACTATTATAAATTATCTCCGTCCAGTCGTCACAGATGAATGCTTTCTCTCAGTCTTTCCAATCTTTTAGGAGTCTTTTTTTAATAGTTTTATCTGAATTAGTGTAGTGTTACAAATAAATTTGGTTTGAAGTATTCTTTAATAATCCGTTTTATTAAGATTAGCGTTCAAAAAAGTGTGTAAATAGAATAGCCTATAAAAAAAGAGTCTCTTA
>CAYNTK010000011.1:0-80063 GCA_964400285.1 uncultured Ignavibacteriaceae bacterium | reverse complement strand
GTTTCTTCCCGAAATAAATATTTCGGTGTTTTTCTTGTTCCTGAAGGTAAAAAGGGTGAAGGTGCTTATCTTAAGGGAAACCGCTCTTCTTTACCTAATGATGGTGTAAAATGTGATTACCTTATTTCAGTAAAAAATGAAATTAAAAAAGACAATTACGAAAAAAGTAATTTTAAAGTTATAATTGCTCCTTTAGATTACTCGATAATTAAGTCTTACGGATTAGATCTTCAGTTAACTATGCGTTTTGCTTTGGATTTTATTGTAAGGCCTATTGCTCAATTTGCAATTATTCCTTTCTTTTCATTTTTACACAGCTTTATTCCTAATTATGGACTGGTAATTATAATTTTCTCAATAGTATTAAAAATAATTTTGAATCCCCTCACTTCAAAGCAAATGGATTCGATGAAAAAAATGGGACAGTTACAACCGAAAATGGCTGCCATCAAGGAAAAATATAAAGATGACCCAACAAAACAGAATTCCATGATTATGAAGTTGTACAAGGAGGAAGGAATAAATCCAATGGGAGGATGCCTTCCAATGCTTTTACAGCTTCCAATATTATATGCGTTATTTGGAGTATTCAGGTCAACAATTGAATTAAGACAAGCAGAATTTATCTGGTGGATTAAAGATCTTTCAGCCCCGGATATACTTTTCAACTTACCTTTTAAAATTCCTGTATTTGGTATTGATGCTATTTCAGGAGTTGCGACATTGATGGGTATTACTATGTTCATACAGCAGAAAATGACGATAACAGACCCAAAACAAAAAGCTATGGTTTATATGATGCCAATTTTGTTTACTTTGCTTTTCTTTAATTTTCCCTCTGGTTTGAATTTATATTATTTCATCTTTAACCTTTTATCAATAGGACAACAAATTTATACCAATAAGTTTAAAAAGGAAAAACCTGAAGATTTAATTAAAATCCAAAATAAACCAAGGAAAAAATCATTTTTTGAAAAACTTCAGGATATGGCAGAGGAACAAAGGAAAGCAAGAAATAAAAGAAGATAAAATCAATTTTTAAATTAAGAAAAAAGACTGCCTGATTAATCAAGCAGTCTTTTTTTTGTGGAAATGCCGGGAGTCGAACCCGGGTCCGAAATGAAGACCATTAAAACTTCTACATATTTAGTCTATTGTTCATTCCTCGTGCATAAAAAAACAATAGACAAACCTTTTATGCACCAGTCTTCTAATTTTTCGCTTAAACCACGAAGACTTTGGTTTAAACTATCTCATCTATTTGACGTTTTTCTGCTGTTCGATGAGAATAAACGTGCAGAAAAACGGGTTGCTTTTTCAATTAAGCAGCCATTGCATAGTTATAGTCGGCATTTATAGCCTTTCAACCTTTTTAAAGTGATTGCTGTGAACACTATATGCTGTTTTAACCATCTTTCATCCCGTCGAAGCCGTTACATTCCCATTCTCTTTTTTAGAACAAATTAATTTGTTTTTATGTTCGATGTTGCTGTAACGTTTCCACTCTTATCTGTTTGTAGTAATTTATCAGCATCAGATACATCAGTTGTAGATTTATCCTTAAGTAATATTCCAATTGGTATAACCACACAATAACCAGCTACTAATAAAATTGGAGCTACTACTGTTGGTAAAAATCCATCAACTGAATTTTCAGACATAAAAATATATCCTATTATTATTAGTAAAATTCCAAAACCAATTATCATATAATTTTTCTTTGTAAGTGCAATATGGATATGACTTACCGGAGATGACTTTTTTGATTTTATGTTAGTTTTTGCTTTTGCCATATAAATTTATATTTTCGATAATTCTTTTAGATAATGTGTAATACTTAAAATGCCCTTATGAAAGTTATCCAAATCGAGATGTTCATCTGGTGAATGAGCATTTTCATCTGGTAATCCAAATCCAAGTAGGACACTATCAGCACCTAATAACTCTTTAAATGAATTTACAATAGGAATTGAACCACCTTCCCTCATAAATACAGGGTCAACACCAAATCCTTCTTTTAAAGCGATTATTGCAGCTTTTATTGCAGGGGTATCGATTGGTGTCATTGAAGGTTTACCACCATGTAAATCAGAAACTTTAACTTTTACAGATTTAGGTGCAATTTTATTTACGTAATCAATAAATAGTTTTGCAATCTTTTTAGGGTCTTGATTAGGAACAAGCCTCATTGATATTTTCGCACCTGCTTTTGCAGGTAACACTGTTTTTGCTCCTTCACCCTGAAATCCACCCCATATTCCATTACAATCGAGCGTTGGGCGAGCAGATAACCTTTCGGTAGTTGTATAACCTTCTTCTCCAAAAACCCCATCAATCTCTAATTCTTTTTTGAAATTTTCTTCATTAAAAGGAAGTCTTTTGAATTCTTCTCTTTCTTCATTACTTAGTGGAATAACGTCATCATAAAATCCATCAACTAAAATTCTTCCTTTATCATCTTTCAGTCTTGAAATTATATTAGCAAGTGCATTAATAGGATTATCTACAGCACCTCCATAAGAACCAGAATGTAAATCCCTATTTGGACCATTTACATCTATCTGCATGTATGCTAAACCTCTAAGTCCATAACAAATGGAAGGTAGCCCTTTTGCATACATTGATGTATCTGAAATAACTACTATATTACACTTTAATAATTCAGCATTATCTTTTAAGAATTTATTAAGGTTAACACTTCCTATCTCTTCTTCTCCTTCAATCAAAATTTTCACATTTACTGGTAAAGAATTTTCGTTTTTTAAATATGTTTCGAGACTTTTTATATGTATAAAAAGTTGACCTTTATCATCGGTTGTTCCTCTTGCATAAATTTTACCATCTTTAATAGTTGGCTCAAATGGTTGATTTGACCATAAATCTATAGGGTCAACTGGTTGTACATCATAATGTCCATATATCAATATAGTTGGTTTGTCCTTTCCTGCGTTTAAATATTCCGCATACACAATAGGATGTCCTGGAGTGTTATACACATCAACATTTTCAATTCCTATGCTTTTTATGTGATTTTGAAGCCATTTTGCACAATTTTCTATGTCACTTTTGTTTTCTTCATTATTGCTAATAGAAGGTATTTTTAAAAATTCTACTAACTCCTCAATAAACCTGTTATTATTTTCGTTTATATAATTTACTAATTTATTCATTATTTATTTATTATTTGTTACTTTAAGTCTTGCCAATTTATCTTTTGCTTCATCGTTATTTGGGTCAATTGTCAATATTTTTTCGTATACTTTTATGGCTTCATCATTTTTTAGTAAAACTATATAACATTTTGCTAACCAAGAATAAGATAATACGAATTTTTCGTCTACCTTAATTGCATCTTGAAAATTCTGCAAAGCATCTTCATATTTCTTTAGATAGAAATTTGAAAAACCTTTGAATAAATATACCGAACGTTCATTCATTCCCAATTCAGTAGCAATATTTAAATTTTTTATTGCATTTTCATAATCTTCAGCTTTAAAATATGCTTTTCCATATTCATAATAAACTTTAGCATCAGCACTGTCAATTTTTATAGCTTTATCAAAAAGTGAATATGCATCTGTAAAATTCTTTAATTCAACATTTACTTTTGCATATTTAATTAAGTCTTCTACTTCAAAATCTTTTAATGGAACTTTTGAAAAATATTCTAAAGCTTTTTTATATTGTTCCACTTGTGCTATAGAATCTGTTTGTTCTTTTTCTGAATATATATATGCAGTATATAAATTTCCTGTATAAGATTTTGGGTCTGCTTTTAAAACTTCATTTAGAATATTTAATGCTTCATCGTATTTCCCTTCAGCATATAGTGTTTTTGCATAATATGAATTACCTTCTTGTGAACCTGGTTTTAGCTGTGAAAACTTTTTAAAATTATACGCTGCTTCTGGAAAAGTATTATTAAAATATAATATTTTACCTTTTTCAAGATAAGCGTCTGCTAAATTTGCGTCTTTTGCTATTGCAGTATTAAATGATGCCAGCGATTCATTGTATTTTTTCATCTTAAAATATACTTTTCCCATTACATAATGAGCAATTGCAAGATTTGGATTTAACTTTATTGCCTTATCTAAATAATCTTTTGCTAATTTATAAGAACCCCTAATATAATATGCATCCCCTAGTCCAACATATACAGATGGATTTTCTTTGCTAACTGTTGTAGCAAGCGTTAATACTTCAATTGCTTTATCTATTTTTCCTTCGGCATTATAGTTTGCAGCTCTCAATAGCATCGTTGAGATACTCTCTGGCTCGATTTTTAGAGCTTTTTTGAATAAATTATCAGCTTCGGAATATTTCTTCTTAATTGTATATAATTCACCTAGACTGTTCAAAGCATCTATTCCCTCATCGTCATCTTTTAAAGCGATTTTCAGGTATTTTTCTGCTTCATCTAATGAACCAGTTTTTAAAAGTGCAATACCATAATAACAATTCGCATCATAATCTTTACTCGAATTTACTGCTCCCTTTAATAGTGTAAGAGCACTTAAATAATCCCCTCTTTTTACAGCACTAATTCCCTTTTTTACATTTTCCTGTGAAAATGCAAAGTTTGAAATTAATGAAATAATAATTATTAAAATTGCCAAATAATTTTTCTTTAACTTGTTCATATATTTATAATATTTAATTTAATAATTTTTACTCTATTTGTATTGTTCTAATTGGTTGATTTATAGGAACAAAACCGTTTTCTAAAAATATCTTCTGCCCATCATTATGTAGAAGAAATGAAATAAATCCTGTAGATAATTGTATTCCAATATCGGCAGAATACAAAATAATCTTCCTTGTATAAGGATATTTTTTGTTATATATTAATCCTTGATGAAATTGTGCAAAATCATCTTGTCTCCCATTTTTCCATATTTTAGAAACTCTTATTGCTCTAACGGTTGTATCGAGTTCATCTTGGTTGCCTTTCGTTAACCAGCCCATATTAACAAAACCAATTGCATTCTTATTTTCTCTAATTAATTGTAATATTTGAACTGAAGTTGAACAAATATTTGATTTATTATAAAACTCACTTCCCTCGAGAACAGAATCTTTAACATAATGATAAGAATTAGAATAAGGTCTTTGTGTATATACTTTTATTAAATCATTCTGTCCTTTCATTGTTTCAAGCACTTTTCTATTTTGGTCTTCATCTTGAGCTTTTATTTGTGTCCATTTTGTAATTTCACCGGTAAAAATTCCTTTTAATTCCTTCGAAGTTAATCGTAATGCAGGATTATCAACATTAATGATAAATGCAATTCCATCTATTGCAAGTTCATATCTCTGTAATTCGATTTTATAATCACTAACGAATTTCTTATCATCCTCGGACATATCACCAGCTATTATTATAAGCTTCGTTTCCTTATTAAGTAAATCGGTTATAACATTTTTTGTGGGTTTAGATATTGGAGTAATCTTTGCTTCTGGATTTAAACGAGTAAAATCTTTAGTTAATAATTCAACTACATTTATAATATTTTCATCTACTTCAATTGTCATTTCACCTGTAGTTGCTTTTGATTTTATATTTCCAAAATCACAAGAATAAAATACAAAGATAATACCAATTATTATTATTAAAAATAATATTTTGTTTTTATGAAATCTCATTTCTCTTTATTAAAAAAATGTTCCCAAACCATATTAGCTTGGGAACGATTTTATACTTTTTTATTTATTAAACTCCTTGTCGTTATTAAAAAATTTATTTTTTGTGAATTAATTCTTCTGTTTTTTTCTTCATTTCCTCTCTCATTTCGTTCTGCTTTTTTACTTTTAACTTTGCTTTCACATTTAGAAACCTGAATATTCCATAGCCTATAAAAATCACACCCAATATTAATCTTGTATTTCTTTCTCCCGGTATCAAACCTACTAACATCATTATTCCTACCACAGATACAACTACCGAAGTAAAAATATTTATTATAATTACCGGGCTCATAGGAAAATATAAAAATTATTTTCCCTCTTCTTCTTTTTTGGTTTCCTTCTTTTCTTCTTTCTTTTCTTCGCCTTCTTCTTTCTTGAACTTACCGCTCAATTTGAAGTTAAAGGGAACACTAACCCAGCATTTAACAGGTTGACCTTGTTGTAATGCAGGTGTAAATTGCAAGTTCATTACTTTTGAACTTACCTCATCTCTGAACACATCCGGTCCACTGAAACCTCCTACTGAAATTACAGAGCCATCTGGTCCAACTAATACTTTTACTGTAACTTTACCTTCAATATTATTTGACCTCGCAATTTCGGGATACCTCATTGAGCTTTGAACCTGAGCAAGATTTACTGCTACTGGAGCTTTATCTACTTCAAATTGCTGATAAACTTTTGTTTTTGTATTATCCTTTGTTTCTTCTTTTTTTATCTTTTCTTCAACAACTTTTTCTTCAACTTTAACTTTTCCTGTCTCTTTTGTCGGGTCGAAATTTTCACTTCCTTCCGATGATACAAAGGCTTTTATCTTCTCCGTTTCTTCAACCTTTTTAATCGTTTCAATATCTGCTTTTTCTTTAGCAACAGGTTCTGGTGTCAAAGCCGCTAAATCTTTAAGTGCTTCTATCTTTTGAGGCTCGACTTCCGGTGGTGGTGCTTGCTGGTTGTCTTCTTGACTGCTTTCTTGAGACATTATTTCCTTAAGTTCAATTTCTCTCTTTAACTGCAAATTCTTTTCTGCTCTCATTTCAAGATAAAGAGAGAAAATATAAATTGATACAAGAACTGCATGAAGAAGAACAGCAAGTAATAACCCTCTCGACAAATATCTCTTATAAAACTTCCTCAATTCTGGAAGCCCATATTCCATTTTTGTCTCGATAGGTTCGACATAATTTGTTATATCTTGTTTATTTTCAGTTGACATTTCAACCTCCACTTGTTTATATTTTTATAATTATTCTCTAATTTTTAAACTGTTAATAATATATTTTGTTCCTCTATCCCCTACAAATATAAATAAATTAAAATTTATATAATATTGATTAATTATTAAATTTCAATCTCGATTTGGTGGAAAATATGGCAATATGCCAATCGGATTATGAAAATACTTTTTTATTAATTCTGCATCCGTTAAAAAATTTTCTGGAATTTCTTTTTTATAATCTTTTTCGTCAACTATTAATTCACTAATTAAATTATAAATATCAGTGTCATTACTTTGTGTATTAATTATCGGATAATATTCTCTCATACTTAACCAATCTGTTTTATTTACAAAACTATAAATGCTTTTACTTAATTTTTGTTTTTCTGGAATCTTTCTATCATAACTGATGTAAATACCTGAAACAGGAATAACTTTAGGGTCAATCACAAAAAATTTTCTTTCTTTTGTATAATATTCCCCTTGAAGTATATTTGCGAGATTTTCAGCAAGCATTTTTTTATATTCTTCCTTTGTATATTGCACACTGTCTTTATAATCTTTTGGAGCAAATCCTACAGTTCTTGCAGTATAACCACGATGTGCTAATACAATAGTTCCTAAAGGACATTCTTTGAATAATTTTTTTACATCGTCATGCCTCATTCTTATACAACCGTGCGAAGAAGGTCTGACTCCTAAATTCCCGTAATATCCTGTCCCATTTAAGGAATGAAATCCAATTCCCATATTAAATGGCATAAAATGCCACATTACTGCATTGTTATATTGTGATGATTCGTGCTTTTCAGTTTTTACAAAAATTGCAAATAATCCTGGCCTGGATTCTATACTTCTACTCAAATATTTATTCCCTGTTGAAACTGGGTATTTATTAACACTTCCATCTCGCCAATGTTGATATAACATCTGTTGGTCAATTCTTAATTCAAGCCAGCAATCTTTATCGGTATAAACTGTATCCTTTAGTCCAGAAGATAAATCTTTTTCAGATAATATATTTATATTAAAATTCGAATGCCCTGAGCTTCCACCCAGTTCATAAAAACCATTATCTTTCGATGATTTGCTTTCGAGATTTACAGGTAAACCAATAATAAAGAAAATTAAAAGAAATAAAGGAAATATAAAAATAGCTAAATTTGTATTCTTTTTTCCCCTTATTAATTGAAAATCTTCAAGCTTTTCCGAATAATTTTCTTCAGGTGGTAAGCTTAAATCATCTTTCAATATTTCTTTTTCTTTATCCAAAGAAATTAATTTTTATCATGTAAGATATTAAAAAAATCTCAAAAAGACTATGAAAAGTGAGTTCTTAAACAGAAAATTTTAAATAATAAAAAACCTTGAAATTTAGAAGTATACACCGGCTCTAATTTTATGTTTTTTTAATAATAACTCTATATATTTTAAATCCACTAATCCAATAGGATAAATATTATTTGATGGATAACTTCTATCGATTGTATATATTTGAACATAATTTGGATTTATTATTTTTAACATCTCAAGCCAATCTTCTAAATTTTTTTCTTTATAATTTCCTTCGTTTCCACCAGCAAATAAAGACTGGATAGTAATATTTTTCAATTTTTTCAAACCTATAATAACTTCTTCTAAAGTAATATTTTTAATTGGTGAATTAAATATTCTAAATGTTTTCTCATTCCCGACATCGAGTTTCATAATCCTTTCATCAAATTTTTCAAGAGTATATATTACATCATTATTATCAAGTGTAGTTGAATTCGACAGAATGGCGATTTTTGTTTCAGGTAATTTTCTATTTCTAATTTTTACAACTTCATCTACAATCTCAGAAAATCTTGGATATAAAGTCGGTTCACCATTACCAGAAAATGTTAAATATTCAGGTTTAATTCGAATATCATCGAGTGTATTTTCAAGAGTTTCTACAACCTCTAATACTTCAGGAAAATTTCTACTATTTAAAAATTTATTATTTAATAAATCCGTCCATCCCCTTTCACAATATTTGCAATTCAATGAACATATTTTCTTTTTATTTCCAAATAAATTTATTCCAAGGGACCAACCAAGTCTACGTGAATTTATAGGTCCATAAATAATTCCTTTATTACTCGACATTAAACTCATTTATTAATTATTCTGTACTTTATCCAAATTTTCCTGTAATATATTCTTCGGTAAGTTTTTCTTTTGGAACAGTAAAAATGTTAGACGTTTTACCGTGTTCGATTAATTTCCCAAGATAAAAATATGCTGTATAATCGCTTACACGAGCAGCTTGTTGCATATTATGTGTAACTATAACTATTGTGTATTCTTTTTTTAATTCATATATAGAATTTTCGACGGTTCCAGTAGAGATTGGGTCAAGAGCACTTGTTGGTTCATCCATAAGTATTATCTCTGGTTTAACAGCAAGAGTTCTTGCTATGCAAAGCCTCTGCTGTTGACCACCTGATAAGCTATATGCAGATGCTTTCAATCTATCTTTGGTTTCTTTCCATAAACCAGCTTTTATCAAACTTGTTTCAACAATTTCATCGTAAAAGCTTTTTCTATGCCTCCCACTTAATTTTAATCCTGATATTACATTATCATATATAGACATAGTTGGAAATGGATTAGCTTTTTGAAATACCATTCCAATTTTTTTTCTTATCTCAACGCCACTGCATTGCGTTATATCTTTTCCAAGTATTTTTATCTCACCTATTACTCTTGCTCCAGGTGTTAAATCGTGCATAAAATTTAAAGCTCTTAAAAAAGTAGATTTACCGCATCCAGAAGGTCCAATAATCGCTGTAACAGAATCCTTTTTAATTTTTATATTTACATCTTCTATTCCTTTTCTTTCTCCAAACCAAACAGTTAAATCTTTCGTGGCTATTGCTGGAATCTCCTTATCAGATTTTTCAAGTTTTGGTTGAGTAACTTTATCCTTTATTATCGGTTCTTCAATAATATTTAAATCTTCTTCAATCAAAATAAATTATTTTATACGCTTTGTGAAAATTTATTTCTCGTTATTATTCTTACAATTAAACTTATTACGAAAACTAAAGCAATTAATACAAAAGCACCTGCCCAAGCTTTTCTATGCCATTCTTCATAAGGTGAAATTGCATAATTAAATATTTGAACGGGTAATGAAGCTGTCGGACTACCAATAGACTCAGCCCAAAAACTATTTCCGAATGATGTAAATAGCAATGGTGCAGTTTCACCTGCTGCTCTTGCAATAGCAAGCAATATACCAGTAATTATACCACCTGATGCTGTTCTTAATACAATTCTTAATGTTGTTTTCCACCTCGAAATTCCAAGTGCAAGCGAGGCCTCTCTTAATGATAACGGTACAAGCTTCAACATCTCTTCTGTAATACGGGTAACAGTAGGTATCATTAATATTCCTAATGCAAATCCACCAGCAATTGCAGAAAAACTTTTGGTATGTAATACTATTACACCATAAGCAAATATTCCAATTATAATTGAAGGTATTCCACTTAATACATCCGTAACAAATTTAACAACATTCGCAAAATATGAATTCGAATATTCTGTCACATAAATACCTGCAAGCAAACCTATTGGAATTCCAAATATTGCACCAAGTCCGACAATCTGTATTGAACCAACAATTGCATTTGCAATTCCTCCTCCTTCCTCTCCTACTGGTTTGGGAAGTTGAGTGAAAAAGTTTAGGTCTAAGGAAGAAATTCCCGCAGCCGTTGTATAGAAAAAAATATATACTAATGGAATAATTGCTATCAATGCAGAAACCATACTCAATGATATCATTATAACATTAATTACTTTTCTTCTTTTCAGATTTCGGGGATTTGCTAATATATCATTTACTTCCATTCTATTTTACTGTCAATTTTTTTGTCGTGCTATATATTAATAATCTTGCTAATGAATTAATGATAAATGTCACTATAAATAAAACTAAACCAACCTCAATTAATGAACTTAGATGTATTTTACTCGAAGCTTCGGCGAATTCATTTGCTATTACTGAAGCCATTGAATAAGCAGGTTCAAACCACGATATTTTAATTTGGGCTCTATTTCCAATCACCATCGTTACAGCCATCGTTTCACCTACCGCACGTCCAAGCCCAAGAACGGTAGCACCAAGTATTCCGCTCTTTGCATTTAGTAATGCCATTTTTATTGCTTCCCATCTTGTCGCTCCAAGTGCATAAGCTGCTTCTCGTTGTGCTTGTGGTATTGTTTTCAAAACATCTCTTGTAATTGCAGATATTATTGGAGTAATCATTATCGCTAATATTATTCCCGAAGTTAATAAACCAAATCCAATTTGAGTTCCACTGAAAAATGGTATAAATCCAAGTGTAGATTCAAGAAATGGTTGTATGGATGTTCGCATAAAAGGAGCTAATACAAAAATTCCCCAAAAACCATATATTATACTTGGAATTGCAGCAAGAATTTCTATTAAAAAACTTAATGTTGTTTTAATTACTTGTGGTGCTAGTTCGGAAAGAAATATGGCAATCCCTATACTTACTGGTAAAGATATTGCAAGTGCTATCAACGATGAAACTACAGTTCCATAAATAAATGTTAACGCACCAAATTTTTCTTTAACAGGATCCCATTCAGAAGAAAAAATAAAACCCCATCCAAATGCTTCTCTTGACATTTCGGAATCCTTAAACATTTCATAAATTATCCAGAACACTATAAAAATTATTAGAAATGCAAAAAATAAAGTCGTTTTTTCGAATAATATGTCCGATAAATGACTTTTACTTTTAATAATTTTTGTATCGTCTTTTTTCTTCAGAAAAATACTCATCTAACAAATATATGCAATTTTTATACAATATATTGTTAAGAAATTGTAAAGAATTATAAACATTTATATACTTAATATCCAAAAATTTCTTCAAGTGTTAGATAAGTTACTTTTCCATAACTTTCCATTATTTTTTTATCAAGTTTATTTTTATCACCAAGAATTAATATCGTAAAATTTTTACCTTTAATATACTTTTCTGCAAAACTTTTCAAATCATTTAAATTATATTGGTTTACTTTATCATATACATCTTTTCTAATATCATAATCTATTCCGAGTCTTTTATTACTTAAATAATTAAATACAATATCTGTGCGTATTATTCTTTTAGTTCTAATTTTTTCGAGAACTCCATCTTTCGCTGAATTAAATGAAATCTCCGTCATTGGCATTTCATTCATTATCCCTATCATTCCTTCGAGTGCTTCTTTCAATTTATCAGACTGAGTTCCAATATATGAATAAATGTAAAATGATAAATCCTTTTCTTGAGGTATCTGATATGTTGCAAAAACTGAATATGCAAGTGCTTTCGCTTCTCTTAAATCTTGAAAAACAATATCTCCCGCATATGTATTAAATAATCTTACGATTGGTATAATATCTTTATCGAATTCAACTCCTTTTGACAACATAATTATCTCTGCTTGCTTCATATCATAATTCACTACATAGATATTATTTACATCGGTTGTTTGTTGTTTAAAATTATATTTTGGTGGAAGTTGTTCTAATACATCTGATGTAATATGATATTGAGTAATTATTTCTGTAACACTTTCTATACTTTCAGGTCCAAAATATATTATCTCGTGTTGATATGAATTAAATTTTTTTATTATCGTTATCAGTTCTTCGGATTTTAATTCCTTTAATTCTCTTTCAGATAAAATATTTGTAAATGGTGAAAACTTACCCCAAAAGCCATAATTCTGCATTGCATTAAATAATATTTTTTCTTTGGATAATTTATCGTCAGCTCTATTCTTTAATATATCACTTATCAAATTTTTTAAAGCTGATTCGTTCGGTTGTGCATCAGATAATAAACTTTCGAATAACTCAATTCCTTTTATCATATTCTCCTTTATTCCAAATAATGAAACATAGGTTTGACTCTCGGAATTAAATACATTAAACGAACAACCTAATTTAAAAAATTCTCTTTTTAATTCTGTTGGTGAATATTTTGATGTTCCTAAATATTGTAAGTAGTTTATTGCAAGTCCTATTTTTTTATCATTATTAGTTCCCATTTCCAAAACATAATAAAGATTAAATAAATCATTATTATTATTTTGTATATAATATATAGGGATTCCGTTTTTTAATTTTACTGTTTTAAAATCATTTTTATAATCGAGAAAAACAGGTTGAATTTCTTCTGGTTTTATTTCTGATAAATATTTGTAAAAATCCGATTCTTCTTCCCTATTAACTTTTATTGGTGTTATTTCTGGTTTAATTACTTTTGTAACATTTTTATCTTCTCCAGTTCGTTTATAAACTACTATATAATTATCTTTAAAATTCTTATTCGCATATTCAATTAATTCTTCTTTTGTAATCTTTGATAATCTTTCAACTTTTTTAACGTATTCCTCCCATGGAATACCAAGTGCAAATGTATTTACAAATCCCCATACGCTATAATTCGGATTTTGTATTTCATTTAATCTTTTAACTTTAAAATTATTTATTACTGCAGATAAATACCAATCAGGAAAATCACCCTTTTTAAAAAATTCCATTTGTGTTAAAAACAAATCTTTTAGCTCTTCGAGTGACTGACCACCTCTGGGGTTTCCATAAAAAATCAATGTTGAGTAATCTTTATTATTCCAAAAATATGAGCCTCCGCTTAATATTTTCTGAGTTTGCACCAAATTCAAATCGATTAAACCAGCTGTTCCATTATATAATATATAATTTATTATTTCCATAATATCAGCATCTTTTTGAGTAACTTCATCTAAGCGATACCCAATTAATAGATTTTCTGCTTCAGGACTAAAAACTTCCTTATATTCAGGTTGTATTATAGGTTCTTCGATTGGTTTAATATATTTGGGTAATTCTCTTTTTTCGAGCTTCCCAAAATAGTTATCAATAAGCTCTATTGTAGTAGTAGGATTCAAATCCCCAACTAAAATCACAGCCATATTATTTGGAACGTAGTATGTATTGAAATAATCAATTACCTTTTGTATAGAAGGATTTTTTAGATGTTCGATTGTTCCAATTGTAGTTTGTGTTCCATATTGATGAACCTTGAAAAGTCCTGCAAACAAAGCTTCCCACGCTTTAGAATCACCATTGTCCAAAGACATATTCTTTTCTTCATATACTACTTCAAGCTCTGTATGAAAAAGTCTCATTATTGGTTGACGAAATCTTTCTGACTCGATAATTGCCCATTTTTCTAATTGATTTGATGGAATATCTGTCATATAAGTTGTATGCTCTTCTGTGGTAAATGCATTAGTTCCAATTGCTCCTATTCCTTGAAGCATTTTATCATATTCATTCGGTATTGCGTAACTTGAAGCAAGTAATGAAACGCTATCGATTTTATGATATAAATATTTTCTCTCGATAGTGTCTGACGTTTTTCTATAAGTTTCGTATAATGATATTATTTCATCTAATAAAGGTTTTTCCTTTTCGAAATCTATTGTGCCATATTTTGATGTTCCTTTAAACAGCAAATGCTCGAGATAATGTGCAAGTCCGGTTGCATCTGCAGGGTCATATTTACTTCCTGCTCTAATTGTAATTCGCGTCTGAATTCTTGGCGCATCTTTATTAACTGCCATATATACAGTTAATCCATTTTCCAAGACATATATCCTTGCTTGCAATGGATCATTTTTAACTATAGTATATTTATATTTTCCTTCTTTTACAGTTTCAGTCTGTGAATAAATATTTAATGTTATAAAAAATAGAACTAATAAAATATATAATATTATTTTTTTCATAAAATTTTAATTAATTTTTAATATATACGATTTTAAATATTTTGTTTCGTCCATTTGCGGTAAAATTGGATGGTCATAAGAACAATTTTTAAAATTTAATATTTGAACTTTTCTTTTTGAATTTTTTGCACTTTTTGTTATTATGTTCTCGAACATTTTTTCATCAATATGATGTGAACAGGAAAAAGTAAAAAGTATTGAATCAGATTTTAATAATTTCATTGCACTTGTATTTAATTCAATGTAACCTGAAATTGCTTGATTAACATTTTTTTTCGATTTTGTAAATGACGGAGGGTCAAGTATAATAACATCGAAAATATTTTTTGAAGTTTCTAATGATTTTAGATATTCAAAAACATCATTACATAAAAATTTTATATTTTTATATTCATTCAATTCTGAATTTTTAATTCCTTTTTCGATTGCAATTTTTGAAGAATCGATTGCTATTATCTCTTTTGCTCCTGCAAAAGCTGCATTTATAGCAAATCCCCCTTCATTACAAAATAAATCCAGAACTACTGACTCTTTCGTAATATACTTTCGTAGTTCAATATGATTTTCCACTTGGTCTAAATAAAATCCTGTTTTTTGCCCTTGCAATAAATCGATACTATATTTTATATCTTCAATCACCATTTCAAATGATACATCTTCAGTTCCTCTTGGATTATATAAAATTTTTTCCTGCTTTTCTAATCCTTCGAGTTGTCGTAATTCATTCTTATTTTTTTCTACAATTAATGTAGCATCAAATTCACTAATAAGAATATCAACTATATCATTTAAGTATTTATCTATTCCAAATGAAAAAGTTTGAATGGAAAATTTATCTTCGAATCTATCGATAATAAGTCCTGGTAAGAAATCACTCTCGCTGTTTACCATTCTATAACAGTTTCTCGCAGGGTTAATCTTTTTTCTAAGTTCATTGGATTTTAATATTCTTCTACGAAAAAATTCCTTGTCGATATTTTCTTTTTTATCTGATAAATGCCGATACGTAATCAATGAATTTTTATTGTAAAATCCTATACCAAGAAAATTTCCCCTCGAATCCACAGCTTCTACAACATCACCATTTAAAATATCTTTATCTACTTTTTCTATTTCATTACTAAATATCCATTGATGACCAATTAATAAACGTCTTTCTTCGTTTTTTTTAAGATATATTTTCATTGATTTCTTTTATTACTTCATCTGTATTTATATCATTCATACATTTAAAATGTTTTTTTGAACATTTGTCTTTACCAATATGTGTGCAAGGTCTGCATTTCAAATTATTGTTTTCAAAAATAATTGTGCTTCCCATTTGAGGATAAAATCCAAACTCTTTAACCGTGCTACCAAAAAATACTATTACTTTTTTATTTAATGCTTCTGACAAATGTAATACACCGCTATCATTGCAAATTACTAATTCACTGCTAAATATTAAATTTGCCAAAGTATTAAAATCGGAATTTTCTATATATTCTAAATTGTTTCCAAATTTTTTATAAAGATACTTACATATTTCGGTATCTGTTTTTGATTTATCTCCTGTTATAACTATTTTCTTATTTTTTATCCTTTCAATAATTAGTTCGAGTTTTTCTTTTGGAAAAGTTTTTGTAAAATGTTTTGATGAAGGAGCTATAAATATATAGGACTTGTCAATTATAGGGTCTTTATTAAATTTCAAATCTGTTGTTGTAAATTCAAGATTGTCGAGAAAATAAATTTTATCCAATGCTAATAAATACCTTTTATAAACCGGTATAACTCCTTTTATTAAATTTATTTTTAATCCAACAAGTAATAATTTTTTTAATGTTCCTTTTTTATATCTTATTTTCTTTGTATTTAAAAACAAAGTTGAAAAAAACGAACGAATATTTTTATGTAAATCGAATACAATATCATATTTATTTTCTTTTAATATTTTTCTTAGCTTAAAAATATTTTCTCCTTTATATTCTATTATATTATCAATTCCATTATGCATCTTTACTAATAACATAAATTTTTCTTTAGTCAAAAAATCTATCTGTGCATTTTTATATATAGCTTTCAATTTTGAAATAAATGGATAAGTTAATACTATATCTCCAAATGAAGAAAATCTAATTATTAGTATTTTTTTTATTTCAGGCAATATTATGATATCAAGATGAGATTTCTATAACTTGGTGATTAAAATTATTAATATCTATTGAATCAATTAATTTTCTAATTATGTCAAATCCATATTTATTGATAAAATAAACTATATTAATGTATCTTTCCTGAAGTGTTTCATCAGGATATACACTTTGAATTGTTGATTTTAATTTTAAAATTGCCGATTCATTTTGTTGAACCTGAGATTCGACGAATTTTTGTTTTATATATTCGAGTGTCTCTAAATATTTTTCATTCTTACTTTTAAAAGTATTTAAAAGATTTTTGTCAATTCTCTCTAAATCTATTCCAAAACTATAATAAAGTGCATTCAATTCATCTTTAAGATTGTTAAATATATCGTCCACCTTTAATTCATTTATTTTATTCATAAATTTAGATGTGACTTTTTTCTCGTCGTATAGTTCTTCTAACATTATTCCATTTTTCGAAATAAAATTTGTAATTCTATTTTCAAGCAAAGTTATAGATGTCCTTGGATGTATAACCGGCATATTCACTTCAAAAAACTCATAAACATTTTTATACTGCCCAAAGTATGCAATTTCCGACGGTCCACCTATATAAGCTATTGTTGGTAATAAATAATCCTGACAAATAGGTCTTAAAATTACATTACTACTAAAATTTTCAGGCGTGTTATATAATTGTTCCATTAATTGCGATTTTTCAAATCGTTGACGTGAATTTTTTAAGGCAAAAATATTATCAGGTCGAGGTTCTATTAAATATCTATGGTCATTGTGAACATAAAATACATTTATTGGCTGAGGTTTTACTTGTGGCTCATATTTCTGCTCTATTATTGCCGATGCCTCAATTACTCTTTCACAAGTTTCGGGATATGTGTTTAATTCTTTTTCGAAAATAGGTATTAACAATTTTTTAATTTCTTTATCCGCAGGATTACAAAAAATAATACCTAAATCCCCTATTAAATAATTTAAAAATCTTGCAAATGCAATCGGAAAACTTATTCCCGGTTTATAAGAACGATTTATATAATCGAATACTTTCTCACTAAATTCTGTCACTAATAACTTTTCTCTTAAATCATTTTTAAACTTTTCTATAAAATCATCGAATATTATTGAATTTATTGGATTTAAATATCTTTCTTTTACTTCTCCGCCTTCAAAATACTCAACTTTATCGAGATTATTTTCTTTATTATAAATATTAACATTATTTACTTCGAGAAAATCATGGTCGTCTGTTTCAAGCCAAAATATCGGGACAAAATTAATTTCGGGAAAATATTCAGAATATTTTAAAGATAATTGATATACATTTATTGCTTTAATTAGTGTGTATAGATTTCCTGTTAATATTCCTGTTTGCTGTCCGGTAACAACTGCAAACGTATTTTCTTTTCTTAAAAGTTCTATATTTTTTATCGTTTCCTCAGATGCGTTAAAAAATTTATTCTGTATCATTAATATATCGGATAAGTCATCTCGTGTAAATATTTTCTTATTAAGGTAATTTGCCTCCTTATCTGCAATCGATTTAAAAATTCCTTCTTTTTCTTTATAATTATAATTGAAAAAAGCTTTTAGAGTATTATAATCATTTAAATATTCAAGAAAAAATTCATTAAAACCCGGTAATTTATTATATGGTATTTGCATATTATTAGACTTATATCTTATTTTTAATTATTTTATTTTAATAAATTAACAATTAAAATATTTATAAAAAAATTAAAAAAATTTACTTATTCTAATGAAAAGATATTTCTACATTTTTGTATTTTTGCTATCAGTTCAGCAATTATATGCTATTTATATTACACCGGGAACAGGAAAAAATTGGAACTTAGATAGTCTCGTAGCTAATTCAAACGGACATATTACTTTTTCAGGGGGTGTATATTATATTAATGATACTTTAGTGGTTTCACAATCTGATACTATTAAAATTTTCAATAATGTAACTGTTAAACTCGGAAATTTAACTTTTATAAATATTTACGGAACATTTTTAGTAAATCCTCCTGATTCTGTAAAATTTACCGCCATCGATACAAACTTAAAACATATTGGAATTAAGCTCGACTCTACTTGCAGTGCTTCAATTATAAAGAAAATGATATTTGAATACGGAAATAGTATTAGAATGCTTGACTGTAATATTATTATTGATAGCTGTATCATTCGATATAACAATTTATATTCATCAGGTCTGCAAAGTGGTGCAATCTCTTTGTTTAGGTCAAATTCCACTATTAGTAACTGCAAAATTTATCATAATAGAAGAGCAGCTATTGTATCAGGTTCAAATATTTCTTCCTCACCAATTATTATTAACAATTTGATTTACGAAAATGATACCGAAAACGGAAATTATCCACAGATAAATCTTGGTGCTGCATCATCAAGTCCAGTAATAATTAGAGGAAATACAATTCGTGGACTTTATCCAATGTCAGGAGGAATTTCGTTTTTACCTATCGGTTCTGTTCCATCACTTATAATAGAAAATAATATTATTAAAAGAAATAGATATGGCATCGCATTGCAAAACGCTAATATTAATGCTTACATAAATAATAATATTATTGATAGTAATAATATTCAGGGAATACCTATGCAAGGTGGAAGTGGTATAAATATCAATGGAGCTTCTTCTATAAATGTTATATGTACACGAAATACAATTAGATGGAATCTTTGGGGAGTTACTGTTCAAAATGCCGCTAATCCGAATTTTGGAAACATATCTAACTCCGATACATCAGATAACGGATTTAATAAAATATACAACAATGGTCATAATGATACCATCTTTGATTTCTATTTTAACGTTACTACTTCTGATACTCTAAAAGCTGAAAATAATTATTGGGGTACAACCAATCCGGATAGCATTGAAGCTCATATTTGGCATAAAACTGACTTCTCGAATCTTGGATTTGTTGATTACATCCCATATAGATTAATAATGAATTCGGAAAAAAATTATTCAGTTCTGCCGAACTATTTCAAATTATTTGACGCTTATCCTAATCCTTTTAATCCTTCTACAAATATCAAATATCATATAGCTACTAATAGCTTTGTTACATTAAAGATATTCGATATTTTAGGTAAAGAAATTTTAACATTAGTTAATAAATATCAAAAAGCAGGAATTTACATAATACCATTTTCAATTTCGCAATTTTCAAATCACAAACTATCGAGTGGAATTTATTTTTATAATCTTTCAGTCGATGGTTTAAGCGAATCGAAAAAATTAATCCTTCTTCAATAAAATGGTAACCCAAAATGTGAACAAAAATATCTTAATGATAATAATAATTTCTGCTCTTGGATATTTTGTTGATATTTATGATTTGATACTTTTCAGTATAGTAAGAATTGTTTCTTTAAAATCACTTGGAATTACTGGTGATAATCTCCTTTCTAATGGTGTTTTACTTTTAAATATGCAAATGGGCGGAATGCTTATTGGTGGTATCCTTTGGGGAATTATCGGTGATAAAAAAGGACGTATTTCAGTTTTATTTGGCTCAATTCTTTTGTATTCACTTGCTAATTTATTGAATGGTTTTGTCCAAAATATTTCCCAATATGCAATCCTCAGATTTGTTGCTGGAATAGGTCTTGCTGGTGAACTTGGAGCTGGCATTACTCTTGTTTCTGAAGTTATGTCTAAAGAATCAAGAGGATACGGAACTATGATAGTTGCTACAATCGGAATATTTGGTGCTGTTGTAGCTGCACTGGTTGGTGATTTCTTCGATTGGCGACATGCATACTTCATAGGAGCAGGTCTTGGATTTGCACTCCTTATAATGCGTGTTAGTGTTTATGAATCAGGAATGTATAATTCGATTAAAATGAAAAATATTAGTAAAGGAAATTTCTTAATGATTTTTAAGGATAAAAAAAATTTCTCGAAATATATTTATTGTATTGCTGTTGGTGTTCCTATCTGGTTTATTGTAGGAATATTGATTACTTTCTCTCCTGAATTTGCAAGCAAATTTAACCTATCCGAACCAATTATTGCTGGAAAAGCAGTAATGTTTTGTTATATCGGCCTTGCTATTGGTGATTTCTTAAGTGGAACTTTAAGTCAAATATTTAAATCACGAAAAAAAATAATCGAAGCTTTTATAATATTAGAAGCAATAATAATTCTAATATATTTATTTCTAAATAGATTTGATTCGTTTTTCTTTTATATAATTTGCACATTACTTGGTGTATCAGGTGGATATTGGGCTGTATTTGTTACAAATGCTTCAGAACAATTCGGAATTAATATTCGTGCAACCGTTACTACTACTGTTCCGAATTTCGTTCGTGGTGCTGTTGTCCCAGTTACTTTACTTTTTGAATTTTTAAGAAATTATTTCGGAATTGTATATTCTGCTTTATTCGTTGGATTGCTGACTATTGCTATTGCATATTTCTCCGTCAGACGCCTCGAAGAAACCTATGGAAAAGATTTAAACTATTTGGAAACAAATTAACCTACCTTTTCTCTTGACTTTTTATAATATATACCATATTTTAATATGGCATATATTATAAAGGTTATGAATAATCTTATTTCGGAAAAAATAGAGGTAATAGCTTATTTCCATAATCTGAATCTCGAAATCCTGAGATTTAAATGGAAAAACGATATCTTCAACGTCTCTAAAATAAATTCTTACTGGAAAATACCATCAGGAAACACCTATGAGTATCATTACACGGTAACTTGCGTAAAGCAATGTGTGGTTTGTGAACTTTCGTTTAATTTAAATGATTTTCAATGGGAACTTGTGCAACTGCATAATATCCAATGAAGAAAGTAAAACCATAAAATTTCTACGACTTATTTGAAAAATCATTACGGAAGTAATACTGCACAAGCTATTGCTGTTGTCCAGAGCCCGTTTTTATCTCCTTCAGCCGATTGTGTTATATTAAAAGATTTAAATATCTTGCCACTTTGTTTATAAACCTGCTCCCTTTCGTTCCACGCTGTCTCTGGGTCGAATTCTACCCCAAGTGTAGTTGCAAGCATTGTTGCAGCAAGGTCTTCTGCGTAATCACCAGCAATTCTTTCCGTTTCGCCAAAAGGATGATGTTCAGATATATAGCCATAATGACTATCGTCTGAAGGCAATGCAACTCCAATTGAAGATGCTATTAACCTGTTAGGTTCGTTTGTATAGTTTCTTGCCATTACAACAAATGTAATCTGTCCGGGTTCAAGTAGTGCAATCCCCTGTTCACGTGTTATTCTTTTACATCCGGGAGGATAAATGCTCGATACCATAACAAGATTTAATTTTTCTATTCCTGCATTTCTTAATGCCATTTCAAAAGATTGTAAATAATCTTTATGTCTTCCTACACCTTTTGTGAAAAATATTTTTGTTGGCTTGAACATTTTTTATCTCCTTTCCGGTTTTTTTTTACCTCTATTTTTTAAAATTATTATTTAATAATCTTTAAAAATTTTCTCTTGCCGACTTTAAGTACAAAATCTTTTTCAGCGTTCACAATATAATTTATATCTTCAATTTTTTCACCATCAATACTAACTCCACCTTGTTCTATTAATCTTCTTGCATTGCCTTTTGATTCTGCCATTTTTGTCAAAGTTAAAAGGTCAATTAATTTAATGCTTTGCATTTCTAATTTAAATTCATCTATTTCATCGGGAATTTCTTTTTTAATAAATATTTTATCGAACTCCTCTATTGCTGTCTTTGCTATCTCCTCATTATAATACAATTTAACAAGTTCATAACCAAGTTTTCGTTTTGTGTTTCTTGGATTATTTTTTGGATCTTCAAGTTCATTTTTAATCTCCTGTAATTCCTGTGGCGATAATCTCGTTGCAAGCTCGAAATATTTATATATCAATACATCAGGTATACTCATTGTTTTCCCGAATATATCTTTTGGTGCTTCTGTAATTCCAATATAATTATTTAGAGATTTACTCATTTTTTCACTTCCATCTGTTCCCTCCAGAAGAGGCATTAATATTACAACCTGCGGTTCCTGTCCGAATCTCTTTTGCATATCTCTACCCATAAGATTATTAAACTTCTGGTCAGTTCCTCCAAGCTCTACATCTGACTTTATCGCATAAGAATCATATCCCTGCATAATCGGATATAAAATCTCGTGAGCTGTAATTTCTTGTTGCTCGCGTAATCTATTCGTAAAGTCATCTCTTTCGAGTATTCTTTGTATTGTAAATTTACTTAAAATATCTATAAGATTATGTAGGTTGAGCTTTCCAAGCCATTCTGAATTATATACTATTTTCGTTTTATTTTTATCGAGAATATGAATTGCTTGTTCGAAATACGATCTACCATTCTCTCGTGTTTCTTCGAATGTAAGTTGTGGTCTTGCTTTCTTTTTTCCTGTCGGGTCTCCCACCATCCCGGTAAAATCACCTACTATCAATATTGCCTGATGTCCGAAGTCTTGAAACTCTCGCAATTTATTCAATACAACCGAATGTCCAATGTGTAAATCTGGTCTTGATGGGTCACATCCAAGTTTAATATTTAATGGAATTTTTTTCTTTATCGATTTTTCTAATTTCTGGACAAGTTCTTCTTCAGGAATTATCTCTACAGTCCCTTTTCTAATTACATCCATTTGTTCGTTTAATGATGCTTTCATATTATAATCTCTTTAGTTTCCTTTCTGTTTCTCTTTGTTTGATTGTTTGTCTTTTGTCATACATTTTTTTCCCTCTTGCAATTGCCATTTCTATTTTTACTATGGAATTTTTAAAATATATTTTAGTTGGAACCATTGTCAATCCTTTCTCTTCAAGTAACCCTCTAATCTTTCTTAATTCTCTCTTATTAAATAATAACTTTCTTTTTCTTAATGGGTCGTGGTTATTTATATTTCCGAATTTAAATTCACTTATATGCGAATTCATTAACCATAATTCATCTCCTATAAATTTAGCATATGCATCTTGTAAGTTAACTTTCGATTCTCTTAAGGATTTCACTTCCGTTCCTAAAAGAACTAATCCAGCTTCATACCTATTTAATATTTCGTATTGAAAATTAGCTTTCCGATTAGTTCCAATTATCTTAATTTTACTTGTTTCGTTCAATACATTAAAAAAACAAAATTATTCATAAAAAAAAGTAAAATCAATTTATATATAAATGAAAATAAAAAAATTTACTTTTAACCTATTTCGAGTGAATTGCTACATTTATTACGATGAAAACTCTTTAGAAGCCATTTTAATAGACCCTGGTGCATATGACAAAAAAGAAGAAGATGAAATTTTAAATTTTATAAATGATTTAAAAATTAATGTTAAATATACTATTAATACTCACGGGCATATTGACCACGTTCTTGGTAATAACTTTGCTAAGAAAACATTTAACTGTCCTCTTTTAATTCATGAAGATGATTTATTTTTACTTAACTACGCATCTGCTCAAGGAATTTTATATAATCTCGAAATTCATAAATCACCTATACCTGATTTATTCATAACTGAAGATTTAAATATTAATCTAAATAATTTACAAATTAACTTTATCCATACTCCGGGACATTCACCCGGTGGAATCTGTATAGTTGACCATAAAAATAAAATTATCTTTTCTGGTGATACTATTTTTGAAGATTCTATTGGTAGAGTGGATTTACCGGGAGGCGATTTTAAAGTTTTACTAAATTCTATTAAAAATAAATTATTTAATTTATGTAACGATAATTATATCTTATACCCCGGTCATTTAGATGAAACGACCATAAGAAAAGAAAAAAATAATAATCCATTTCTACAATAAAAAAAAACTCGAATCAAAAGAAAATTTGAAACGAGCTTTTATTAAATTTTTATTTTAAAATTTTAAAATCTTCCTCAATTTCTTTAAACATCTTTTCTACTTTTGGATTGTAGTTTGTAGAAATAAATCTTAACATATAAGCATAATTATCCTTTGATTCTGTTCTCTTTGTTCTGAAATAATATATTAATTCGGTAAATTGCAAATCTTTATAAAAAGCCATCTTACCATCATAATCACCTTTATCGAAAGTTGTATAATCACCGCTTTTCGGAGGTATATTTAGTGTTGCATCTTTTTCAAGAACATAAATAAAATTATCCAGGTCTTTTATTGTTTCTATTTTAAAAGCTAATAAAAGAATTTGTATCGTAGAATCTTTTTTATGGTCAAATGAATATGATATTACATCCTTTTTAGTGGTTTCTTCAATCTTTGGTTTCATCCATCCTTCTTGTAACGATATAGTAAATTTATAATTATCATCTGTAATATCTATTTTTTTCTGGGCAAAAGTTATTTGCGTTAATATTATTAGTAAAAACGCTATAAGTATTTTTCTCATCTTATTTTATTATTTATGGTAATTTTGATTTTATTTGTTGATATTCTTCTGTATATAATCCCTTTGTAGGGTCAGGTTTAACTTTAAATTTTTTCAATTGTGCTTTTACATTATCAATTCTATCCTGTGGTAATGGATGAGTTGACAGTAATCTATCGAGCCCGCCCGGTGTCTCACCCTTTCTCCTTTGTTCTTCTGAAATCTTATCGAAGAAAAATGTTATTGCTCCCGGATAATATTTAGTTGATGAAAGATATTTAATCGAAAAATTATCTGCTTCCTCCTCGTCTGCTCTGCTATTTGCAAGAAATCCAAGTCCCGCAAATAAATTTGCAACAATCTCCGCTACCGAATTTGGGTTATTTCCCAATACTATGCTGAATATTAAACTTACTCCATAATAACTCGTTAATCTTTGTGTCATATGTCTTCTCTCTGCGTGAGCTATTTCATGCGCAATTACACCAGCAAGTGATGCCTCGTTATCTAAAAATTTCATCAACCCAGTATAAACGTAAATATATCCACCCGGCGTGCAAAATGCATTAACGATAGTATCGTTTATAACCTGAAAATTATACGGGAATATGTTCCTATATTCAATTTTTGGCGAAGTTTGTAATATATATTTCCCAATTCCGTTCACATAATCCTTTATATCCTGATGCCCTTGCAACATTGGATATTCTTTAGGATGCGCTTTAATTTCTTCGTCTATTTCTTTGCCAAGCTTAATATCATCTTCTTCTGAAAATAGATTCGCACCGCAACTATAAAATATTGAAAGAGATAATAACACTGAAATTAGTAACAGTGTATTAATTACTATAAACTTATTTTTTATAAATTGTATAGATTTTTTCATAATATTTATTTTATCTTAAAAATAAATAATTATATATTTTTATACAACGTAATATGCTTAAAGTTCCACAATATTACTTTTTATTGAATTGAATAACTTTCTTATTTTTGGTAAATTTAATGATATCTCCCATTTAACCAATGTTAAATTATGAATGATAAAAAGGAATTACTTATAGTTGCTCTCGGCGGTAATGCTCTGCTGAATTCGAAATCAAAAGGAACAATAGAGGAAAGAGAAGAAGCAGCAGCTTTGACTTCCCAACAATTACTGCCTCTATTTCAAAATTCTAATTATGATATAATTTTAACTCACGGAAATGGTCCTCAAGTAGGAAATCTTTTAATCCAAAATGAAGAAGCATCTTCGAATGTCCCCCCTATGCCCCTCGATGTCTGCGTCGCTGAAACTCAAGGCGAAATTGGATACATTCTGCAAAAAGCTTTGCAGAATACTTTTAATAAGCATGGAATGAAAAATATTACCCTCACTCTACTTACACAAGTTCTGGTCGATGAAAATGACCCTGCTTTTTCCGATTTGTCAAAACCTGTCGGTCCATATTATTCAAAAGAACAAACTCTCGAAATTTTAAAACATAAAGATTGGAAATTCAAAGAAGACCCTGCGGGAAAAGGATTTAGAAGAGTTGTCGCCTCTCCGAAACCAATTAAAATACTGCAAGCTGGTATTATTCACGATTTAGTTGAAAGTGGTTATTCTGTTATTGCAGTAGGTGGTGGTGGTATTCCAGTTTGGATTTCAAAAGAAAATGAAATCAGAGGAATGGAAGCAGTAATTGATAAAGATTTAGCCTCTGCACAACTTGCAATAGATTTAAAAGCAGATAAATTAATTATTCTTACAAATGTTGACTGCTGCTATATTAATTTTAAAAAATCAAACCAAATTGAACTCCGCGAAATGAATCTCGATGAAGCTCAAACTTATTTTGACCAAGGACATTTCTCCGCTGGAAGTATGGGACCAAAAGTACTGGCAGCTTTGGAATTTGTTCAAAACACAGGAAATAAAGCTATTATTACAAGTATAGAAAAATTAAAAGAAGCTCTCGAAGGAAAATCGGGAACATTAATTCACCAATAATAATTTTTAAAAATAATTAATAGAATATTATGAAAAAATTAAACCGAAAAGACTTAATCTCAATTAGTGACCTTACAATAGAAGAAGTTCAATTGATTTTAAACGAAACAGAAACTTTAAAAAAGGGACCAAGAAATACGAAACACCTCGAGGGAAAAACACTTGCTATGATTTTTGAAAAATCTTCGACAAGAACCAGAGTATCGTTCGAAACTGGAATTTATCAACTCGGAGGTCTCGGAATGTTTTTCTCACCAAAAGATTTGCAAATGGGCAGAGGAGAAACTATTCACGACACCGCAAAAGTCTTATCACGTTTCGTTGATGGTATAATGGCAAGAACTTTCAGCCATCAAACAGTTTTAGACCTTGCAAAATATGCCACAGTCCCAGTAATCAATGGATTAACAGATTTTGACCATCCTTGTCAGGCACTTTGTGATATTTACACTATTTACGAAAAAAGAGGAACACTAAAAGGTCTTACTTTAGCTTATATTGGAGATGGAAACAATGTTTTACATTCCTTAATTCAAGCTTGTGTTAAAGTCGGTATGAATATTAATTATGCCTCCCCTATCGGATATAAACCTTTACAGTGGGTTGTAGATGAAGCTCTGCAAGTTGCAAATGTTACAGGTTCAAAAATAAATGCAAAAGAAAACGCTATAGATGCAATTAAAGATGCTGACGTAATTTACACAGATGTTTGGGTTAGTATGGGTCAGGAAGAAGAAAACGAAAAAAGAAAAAAAGATTTAAAAGATTTTCAATTAAATGGAGAATTGATGAAAAAAGCCAAAAAAGATGTCCTTGTTATGCATTGTCTTCCCGCGCATAGAGGTGAGGAAATTACTGACGAAGTGATAGATGGTCCAAATTCGATTGTTTTTGACCAAGCTGAAAATAGAATGCACGTCCAAAAAGCTATTATGAAATTACTTATGCAAAGCTATAGTTACTTTGGAAGAACAATTTAAAATTATTATTAAACAAAAATGAAAAATATTACTGAAAAAAAGGATTTAACGAAATTATCATGGGAAGAATTTTATAAACTTCCTTTAAACAAAAAACTCGGATATTTCGAAAAAGATGGAAGAATGTTCGATTGCTTGTTTTCTCAGCAATTGTCTTATAAAACTTTAATTAATTTGTTTAATCTTGCTAATAAAATCAGAAAAGTCGCTAAAGAAAAAGGCGGACACGATTGGCTTCAAACATTGCTTTCTCATAAAAGAGCAATGTTATATTTCGTACAACCTTCTACAAGAACATTCGTCTCCTTCCAAAGTGCTTGTTATATTCTCGGTCTAAAGGTAAGCGAAATTCGTTCAACTTCCACATCTTCAGAATTGAAAGGCGAATCACCTGAAGATACTTTAAGAACGTTTAGTTCCTATGCCGACCTCATCATTATGAGACATTTCGAAGAAGGCATTGCAGAAAAAGCCGCTTGGCTTCTCAATAAAACAAAAAGACCTATCAGTGTAATTAACGGTGGTTCGGGTAAAGACCAGCATCCAACTCAAGCTCTTCTCGATTTATATACACTGTATTTATCTTTTCAGGATAAAGGTGGAATTGATAATAAAACTATCGTTATGGTAGGTGATTTAAAAAGAGGAAGAACGGTTCGTTCTCTATCCTATCTTTTACACCATTTTAATAATGTTAAAATTATATATGTTGCTCCAGATTATTTAAAAATCGGCGATGATGTAAAAGCTTTTCTTAAAAGAAAAAAGATCCCATTTAAAGAATCTAATGATTTAATTAAATTTTTACCAGAAGCCGATGCTGTTTATATGACAAGAATTCAAGATGAATATGATATAAATAATGAATCGAAAAATATTGACTACACTAAATACCATTTGAAAAAAGAACATCTCAAATTAATGAAAAAAAGTGCTATAATAATGCATCCTCTTCCAAGAAGGCAGGAAATAGATATCGCTGTTGATAACGACCCAAGAGCTATGTATTGGAGACAGGAAAGAAATGGAATGTGGATAAGAACTGCATTAATTGCATATCTTTTCAGAATTGAAAATGAAATAAATCGTTATTAAAAATTTAATTTTATAATATGAGTAAAATAGCATTTTTATTTCCCGGACAAGGTTCACAATCGGTTGGTATGGGAAAAGATTTATACGAAAAATTTCCAGAAGCAAAAAGATTATATGACTTATCAGATGAAATAATGAAAATTAAATTAAGCTCGATTTCTTTCGATGGTCCTGCAGAAGATTTGAAACAAACAAATTATACTCAACCAGCTTTATATGTTCACTCTTTCATTTTAACAAACTTAATTGGTGATAAAATTAAAGCTGATTTTACTGCTGGTCACTCACTTGGAGAATATACTGCAAATGCTTATGCAAAATCTTTTAGCTTTGAAGATGGCTTAAAACTTGTTAAAACTCGAGGAGAGTTAATGAAAAAATCTGGAGAAATTCAAAAAGGCACAATGGCTGCTTTAATTGGATTAAACGAAGAACAAGTCTCGGAAATTTGTAATAAAGTTTCTGAATTCGGAATTGCTCAACCTGCTAATTTCAATTGCCCAGGACAAATTGTTATTTCTGGAGACGTGGATGCTATTGAAAAAGCCGTTGAAATTGCCAAACTCGAACCTTATAAATGTAGAATGGCAAAAAAACTCGAGGTAAGCGGTGCATTCCACTCTGAACTTATGAGAACTTCCGATGAGGATTTAAGAAAAGCTCTCGAAATCATTCCTATCGAAAATCCTTCGATTCCTGTTTATACTAATATTGACGGTTTACCAAAGTGTGATAAAGAAAGTATTAGAATTTCCTTATCAAAACAACTCGTCTTCCCTGTTAGGTGGGAATTAACTATAAACAATATGCTACTCGATGGTGTTTCAAAATTTTATGAAATTGGCTCAGGAAAAGTTTTAACAGGTCTAGTAAAAAAAATAAAACCTGATGCCGACGTTTTCAATATATCTAATGTAGAGGATTTGGAAAAATTGTAAATGAATAAACAAGTTCATAAAAAGCATCCAATAGAAATTAATGGGTTGATAATTGACCCTATTATTTTTACTCAAGGTTTTGTACCTCGTTGCGATATACCTATTTGTGGTGGGCAGTGTTGTGACTGGGGAGTATATATGGATTCGGAATTTCCAGATGTAATTATGAAACACGAGCAGGATATTATCGATGTGATGGACGATGGACAAGTTAAAGATTCCTCAAAATGGTTTACAAAAAGAACCATAAAAGACCACGATTTCCCTTCTGGAAAAGCCATTAGCACAAAAACTTATAAAACTAAATTTGGTAAAGAGAAATGCATGTTTAAAGCTTTGAATAATTTTTGTTCATTGCAGGTTGCCGCCGAAAAAAAAGGTTTCCATAAGTGGGAAATCAAACCTAAATATTGCATTATGTATCCTATCACTATTGTTGATAATGTTCTTACTTATGATGATTCTCACTCGAAAAAGCTCGATTATTGTGGTATGCATAAAAAAGAAAATTTCGTCCACACTGTTTTTGAAGCTATGAAAGAGGAAATTATTTATATTTTAGGTGAAGATGGTTATAATTATCTTAATGAATATTTTAATTATCACTATAAAAATAAGGAAAAATAAATTTCCTTTTTAATGAAAAACTTTAATAATAAAACAGTTTTCATTACCGGTGGTTCAAGAGGTATGGGTAGAGCAATTGCAGAAAAATTTTCAATGCTCGGTGCTGATGTTATTATAACTTATAAATCTAAAGTAGATTCTAATTTCTTTAAAAGAAAAAAAATTTTATACTTTAAATGCGATTCGTCGAACTCGAAAAGAATAAAAATAGTTATTGATAAAGTTTTAAAGAAATTTGGCAAAATTGATATTTTAATTAATAATGCTGGAATTACAAAAGATGGTTTAATTATGCGAATGTCGGAAGAAAGTTGGGATTCGGTAATTAATACTAATCTTAAAGGAACTTTTCTTTTTACTAAAGAAGTTCTTAAATCGATGATTAAAAATCATAAAGGTAAGATTATTAACATTAGCTCTGTTGTTGCTACTACTGGAAATGCAGGTCAATCGAATTATGTTGCGTCAAAATCCGCTATGATAGGTCTTACGAAAGCACTTGCAAAAGAATTATCCGCTTATAATATTCAAGTTAATGTTGTTGCGCCTGGTTATGTTGAAACCGATATGACTGCTGTATTAACTGAAGAGCAAAAACATGCAATATTTAATAAGACTAAAAAAGCTCCTGCTAAACCAGATAAAGTCGCTGATTTCATTGCGTTTCTTGCTTCAGACGTTTCTGATTTAATTACAGGGCAAACTTTTATAGTCGAAGCTAATAAACTTAAAAAAGAAGAAATCAAACATTTTCAAACTAAAATTTAATATTTAATATGGGAAATTTATTACAAGATAAAATTGCAATTGTTACAGGTGGCGGTAGAGGTATAGGAAGAGCTATTGTTACAGAATTTATTAATGAAGGTGCTGACGTTATAATATTCGACAAAGTTTTTCCTGATGACATTAATACTTATATTAATGAACAATCTGCAAAAGGTAGAAAAATAATTTTGAAAACTATTGACGTTACCAAAACAGATGAAGTCCAGAAAATTTGCGATGATGTTGTAAAAGAATTTGGTAAAATCGATATACTTGTTAATAATGCTGGTATAACAAGAGATAATCTTATGATTAGAATGAAAGAAGAAGATTGGGATGCTGTATTAAACGTTAATTTAAAAGGTGCATTCAATACGATAAAAGCTGTATCGAGAACAATGGCAAAACAAAGATATGGAAAAATCGTCAATATTAGTTCGGTTGTTGGTGTTATGGGTAATGCTGGACAAACGAATTATTCTGCTTCTAAAGCTGGATTAATTGGACTTTCTAAATCCGTTGCAAAAGAATTCGCTGGTCGAAATATTAATGTAAATGTTGTTGCTCCGGGTTATGTAGAAACTGATATGACTGCACAATTAACCGAAGAACAAAAAAATGCTTTTTTAAACATAATACCACTTAAACGCCCGTCTAAACCTGAAGAAATTGCAGCGGTAGTTGCTTTTCTTGCTTCTGATAAAGCTAATTATATCACTGGTCAGGTGCTTTGTATAGATGGCGGAATGGTTATGTAATTATAGATTTTATTTAATAAATTTAATTCTTCTTAGCTATGAGCGAAAAGGTAATTTGGATTACCGGTGCTTCAACAGGTATTGGAAGAGAAATTGCAATTGAATTTTCCAAAGCTGGATATATTATTGTTGCTACAGCCCGCCGTAAATCGAGACTTGTCAGTCTTGTGAGTGAAATTAAATTTGCAGGTAGAGAAGCTTCTGCTTTCGTTTCTAATGTCGCTTCCGAAAGAAGCGTACAAATCACTGTAAAAAGAATAAGAGAAAAATACGGTAGAATAGATTGTCTTATTAATAATGCAGGAGTTACGGTCTTCAAATCTTTTACTGATACTAAAGTTTATGAATTCGATTACGTTTTAGAAACTAATCTACGTGGTCCTTTTCTTTGTATGAAAAACGTTTTACCACAAATGATAAAGAATAAAAAAGGTCATATAATAAACATATTATCTGTTGCCGCTAATACAGTATTTGAAGATAGCTCTGTTTATTCCGCTTCAAAAGCTGGTTTACTTGCAATGACAAATAGCATTAGAAAGGAAATCCGAAAGTATAACATTAAAATTAGTAACATTTTACCCGGTGCCACCGAAACTGCAATGTGGGATAGCAAAACAAGACAAAAATATAAAAATAGAATGCTATCTCCAAATGATATCGCAAAAATTGTTCTTCAGGTTTTTGAACAACCAAAAAAAGTATTAATCGAAGACGTTTACGTCCGCCCGATTAAAGGTGATTTTTAATCATTTATCACCTTTATTTTTCTATATCCTTTACAAAAATTTCTTGTATAATTAACTTCAAGCTGGACAGAATAAATTATTTTATTCCACTTCTCTTTCTATAAAAATTGAGATACGAATTTACTTATCACTCCTTCATCATCTAATAGTTCATATAATGTTCTATATGATATGAAGACATATTGCGGTCCGTAAACATAAGGAGCTACCTGATATGGGTCAAAACTTATTTGTAATCCTTTTTGTAATAAATTAAAATTTTTGAAATTACTTTCATTCGGTCCTGCTCCACTTTTTATCATATCTTCAAATGGCTCATATCTATTAAACCTAACTTGTAGCTTCAAATCATCTATGCAGTATTTTGAAATTCTTTCTAAATATTTTTCTCCTTTTTTGAATAAGTCTTTAAACTCAATCAATTTCCCGTTTTTCAAATCATAATTCATCGATACAGTCCAATAATTTGGATGTGCTGCTCCTGCATAAAATGAATATACATCAAATGCAAAACTGAAAATTTCATCTGTTATTGTATATAGAGTGTAGCTATATTCAATATCATTATAAAATTCTTTTGGTATATCATTTAAATTTAATTCTTTTGTGTCTTTCTTAAAATCGTCAATCCCTTTTTTCATCTTCTCAAATATTTCTTCATTTATTTTTTTCTGAATGTTAAGGTCTTTCATTCCTTCTATTTGAGGATATTTTCCAGATGCATAATATCTGTATTGAACTGAACTGTCTTTGATTTCTTTTGTAACGATTTTTATATCATCTGCATAAGAAATGCCAAAGAAAAATAATAAAATAATAATAAAATATTTTTTCATAGGAATTATTTTTATGTTTTGAAATTATTCAATATTAGTAACTTAAATTATAATTTTTAAGTTTCAATTTAATTTAATATAAAATTAAAATTTATAATGTTAAATTTAAATACATATCAAGTAAGACAGAATTTAATTAATTTAGAAAAAATATAATATAATTTGGAAATAGGATACATTGGCTGGTTAAGTTTTTTATTATTTTTAGTATTAATGCTTGCAATCGACCTTGGCATTTTTAACAGAAAATCTCACGAAATCACATATAAAGAGGCATTGCTTTGGAGCGGTATCTGGATATCTATTTCACTGCTATTCAATATCGGAATATTCAATGTATTAGGTCACCAAAAGGGAATGGAATTTCTAACAGGATATCTGCTCGAAAAATCACTAAGTGTTGATAATATATTCGTATTTGTTTTATTATTTTCTTTTTTTAATGTTCCAAATAAATATCAACATAAAGTATTATTTTATGGTATTGTCGGTGCATTAATTATGAGAGGTGTCCTGATTGCTCTCGGTGCTGCTTTAATTATGAAGTTCCATTGGGTATTACTTCTATTCGGGGCTTTTCTTATTTTTTCGGGTATACGTATGGCTATTCATAAGGAAGAAAAAATCGAACCAGAAAAAAATCCTGTTGTAAAGTTTTTTAAAAAAATATTTCCTGTAACTAAAAACTATGAAAACGGAAAGTTTTTTGTTAAAAAATCTACGGGATTGCTCGCTACGCCACTTTTTATCGTATTGATTATTGTCGAAACTACGGATTTAGTCTTCGCTTTTGATTCTATCCCCGCAATTCTTGCTATAACTCAGGATACTTTTATTGTCTTTACATCAAACGCTTTTGCTATTCTTGGTTTAAGGTCTTTATATTTTGCTCTCGCAGGATTTATGGATAAATTTAGATTTCTTAGAACTGGGCTATCATTTATTTTAATCTTCATCGGAATTAAAATGATGATTGATGATTTAATTCATATCCCAGTTTCAATATCATTAATAGTGATAGTAATCGTTTTGACTATCTCGATACTTGCATCTATATATGTTAAAAGAAAAAAATCTTAATTATTTTCTCGTGTGAATATATCCTCTATATGGAGTAGCTGTTTGAACTGAAATAAAAGCTTTTGGGTCAATTTCATTTACTATTTTAAACAATTCTTTTTTCCTCTTTCTGACAATTAATACCATTAATATTGCTACTCCCCCACTGCTACCTTCTCCTGGCAAAATAGTAACTCCAATTTTATTTTTTCTAAGTGCATCTGCTATATCATCTGCATTGCTCATCGAAAAAATATAAAATTGTAAGAAACCTGTTCCTAAAAATTGTTCCAAAGAAATTCCAATAATAGTTCCAAGTGCAAATCCTGTCGAATATCCCAAAATATTCCATAAGTTATCCAGATTTTGCATAATATGCCTGATTGCAATCACCCAAATAGTAACTTCGATAAATCCTATCCCAGCTGCAAGATATTTTTTCCCCTGAACCGTAACAAGTGTCCTTATTGTCCCAAGCGATACATCGAAAATTCTTAAACACATAATCAATAATGCACTTAAAAATATGTATGTAATATTTGTTTCCAAACTTTTTACTTTGCAAAAATTTTATTCGAGATTTCTCAAATCATTAACAAATTTTTCTACATCTTTATCCGTAAAACCTTTTTGTTTAGCTGCTTCTTCAAGTGTTCCCCAAATCGACTCTCCACAGGCAAGACATTTTATTCCTTCTTTCATTAAATAAGTTACTGCATTTGGCTTTAAAGTAACTAAATCTTCTATTGTTATATCTTTTGTGATTTTTATTTTTTCCATTTTCAAATATACTTCTTAAATGATTTAATAAATGCTTGGTTTTCTTCTTCCAAACCCATAGTAACCCTTATACAATGTGGTAATCCAAATGCGATTAGAGGACGAATAATTACTCCTTCCTTCAATAATAATTCATTTATTTGATTTACTCTTTCGTGCGTTCCTAAATCTAACATTATAAAATTTGCATAGGAAGGAATTATTTTGAATTTTTTTTCTTTAGATATATTTTCGAGTTCTTTAATAAAGTAGTTATATCCTTCTCTATTTAATCTTTTAGATTTTTCAATAAAATCAACATCGTCTAATGCTCCAATAGCACCTGCCTGTGCAAGGTTTCCAGGCTCGAAAGGAAGTTTTACTTTCATTATCGTCTCTATTAATGCTTTTTCCCCAAATCCATAGCCAATCCTTGCACCCGCTATTCCATAAATTTTTGAAAACGTCCTTAATGTAATAACATTGTCCAACCGATATTTCATCGAATCTGGATATTCAGAATGGTTTTCTGCATATTCAAAATAAGCCTCATCTAATATTATTAAAATACGTTCTGGAACCTTTTTGATAAAATCTTCGAATTCATCTTTGGTAAAAATAGTTCCTGTGGGATTATTTGGATTGCAAAGATATATAATTTTTGTTCTGTTATTTATATTTTTTAGTATTTCATTTAAATCAAATCTGTATTCATTTTCTATCATAGAAACTTCGATATATTTATTTGCTCTTCCTTTTGCTAATACTTGAAACCCTATAAAAGTAGCTTTCGAAGATATCATTTCATCGCCTGTATCGAGAAAACTTCTTAATATATTCGCCATTATTCCTTCACTCCCATTCCCAACTGCTATATTTTCTATGTCAACATTAAATTTTTCAGCAATTTTTCCTCTTAGTTCCATCGCTCCGATATCTGGATACCTGTTTAATCCATCGGTTACTTTTAGCATTGATTCAATAGCTTTAGGAGAAGGTCCAAGTGGATTCTCGTTAGATGCAATTTTATGGATTTTTCTCAAACAATATTCTTTTTGTATTTCTTCAATAGGTCTTCCAGGTACGTAAGGTTTAAGGTTTTTTATATAATCAGGAATTTTCATAACTTTTTTGCTTTTTTACAAATTTAACTTATTTGGACTGAGTAAAAAAGTTAAATAAAAATGACTTAATTGTAAAAAAAATAAAAAAACAAAATTAATGGAGCATTTAAATAAATTGAAAATATTAATAATTTTTAATAATTTCTAATTCAATAGTAAGTATCTAAATTATAAAAATTTAAAAATATACAAAAATCTGAAAATTTATCGTTTTTCATTATAAAAATCAAAAATTATAGCTATATTAAAATAACGTTAAAATAAAAAAATCAACAAGGAGAAAAAAATGGAAAAATTTGCACAGTTACAGTCAATTTTAGATGGTATGAAAGTTGATTTAGAAAAGTTTTATAACAAAGGACAAAATGCAGCAGGAACAAGATTAAGAAAAGAACTCAATAACTTGAGAAAATTAGCTGCCGAAGTTAGGAAAGACATTCAGGAATTAAGAATCCAGAGAAAATCCGGTGCATAAAATTTTAGGAGAATTTTAAAATTTAAGGAGGCTGTCTTATTCATTTATGACAGCCTCTTTATATAATTAATTGAGGAAATACTTGCAAGATAATAACATAAGAAATTTTTGCATAATTGCACACATAGACCACGGGAAATCCACTCTTGCCGATAGATTATTGGAAAAAACCGGAACTATTGAAAAACGCAATATGATAAAGCAAGTTCTCGATGATATGGAACTCGAGCAGGAACGTGGAATTACCATCAAACTTCACGCTATACAAATGATTTATAAATCGCAATTAGGCGAAGAATATATTTTAAACCTTATAGATACTCCAGGTCATGTAGATTTTACTTATGAAGTTTCTCGTTCTCTTGCCGCTTGTGAAGGTGCTTTACTTGTGGTAGATGCAACTCAGGGCATCGAGGCACAAACAATTAGTAATCTTTATCTTGCAATAGACCAAGGACTTGAGATTATTCCTGTAATTAACAAAATCGACCTACAAAGTGCAATGGTTGATGAAGTTAAAGACCAAATTTTAGAACTTATTGGCGGTAAAAAAGAAGATATTCTTGCAGTAAGTGCAAAAGCTGGCATTGGAATAGATGAAGTTTTAGAAGCAATCGTAAAAAAAATTCCACCTCCAAAAATCGAAGAAGAAAAACCTTTAAGAGCATTAATATTCGATTCCATATTCGATATTTATAGAGGTGTTGTGGTTTATTTAAGGATTTTTGAAGGAATTTTAAAGGAAAAAGATAAAATACAATTTTTCGCAAACGGAAAAATTTTCGAAGCTGAAGAACTCGGTCATTTGAAAATGTCAAGACAAAGAACTGGAATTCTTAAATCAGGTGATGTTGGTTATTTAATAGCTAACGTTAAAGATGTTAATGATTCCAAAGTTGGAGATACTATTACAAGTGCAGATAATCCTGCATCAGAACCGCTTCCAGGATATAAAGAAGTCAAACCAATGGTTTTTAGTGGTATATATCCAACTCAAGCAAATGAATTCGAAAATTTAAGAGATTCACTTGCAAAATTAAAATTAAACGATGCCGCTTTATCTTTCGAACCTGAAACTTCGGTCGCACTCGGTTTTGGCTTTAGATGTGGATTTTTGGGCTTGCTTCATCTCGAAATTGTCCAAGAAAGACTTGAAAGAGAATATGATTTATCAATAATAACAACTGTTCCAAATGTTGAATATAAAGTATTTCAAACTAACGGAGAAGTTATTCTTGTTGATAACCCAGCAATGATGCCAGATGCAGTAAAAATTGATTTTATTGAAGAACCATATATATCTGCTCAAATAATAACTCCAACCGAATTTATTGGAAATATTATGAAACTTTCGCAAGATAGACGTGGAATTTATAAAACTACGAATTACATTGATACAAAAAGAGTAGATTTGCATTTTGAATTTCCACTCGCTGAAATTATTTTTGATTTTTACGATAAGTTAAAGTCTCTTACTAAGGGTTATGCGTCATTTGATTATGAAATTATAGATTACCGAAAATCTGAGCTTGTAAAACTCGACATAATGCTTAATGGAGACCCTGTAGACGCTTTATCAACTATAATTCACAAAGATAATGCATATTTTTGGGGAAGAAAATTATGTGAAAAGTTGAGAAAACTTATACCTCGACAAATGTTTGAAGTTGCAATTCAAGCTGCTATTGGTTCTAAAGTCATTGCTCGAGAAACCATTAGTGCTATGAGAAAAAATGTAACAGCAAAATGTTACGGCGGTGATATTACAAGAAAAAGAAAATTACTCGAGAAACAAAAAGAAGGGAAAAAACGTATGAAACAAGTAGGTTCTGTAGAAATACCGCAAGAAGCGTTTCTTGCTGTTCTTTCGATAGAGAAATAATATTTAGTTTTTATTATTTTACTAATAACATAAAAGCAATAAAATTATATTAATTAAGATTAGATATTTGTATAAAAATTTTAAAATTTCATAATGGCTGAAGTAAAAAACCAAAATATAGAAAATAAACCGAAAGTAGATAATAAACCAAAAGAAGAAGTTAAGAAAAAGAAATCTAAACCAAGAGAATATTTTGATGCGTTAGTATTTGCCGCTGTTGTAGCTTTTTTCATAAAAGTTTTCCTTTTTGAAGCATATAGAATTCCTACTGGTTCGATGGAAAATACTTTGCTTGTGGGTGACTTTCTACTTGTAACTAAATTCATTTACGGTGCAACAACTCCAAGAAATATACCATTTACAGATATCCGAATTCCCTATTTCAAATTACCAGGTTTTAAAAGCCCCAAATTAGGAGATATCATAGTTTTTGATTTCCCTGGTGATAGAGATGAAAAAGAATCAAAAGAAGTATTGAATTATATTAAGCGTTGCGTTGGGCTTCCTGGAGATACTATTAAAATTGTCAACAAAACTTTATATAATAATGGTTCTCCATTCCCTAATCCACCTAACTCTAAGTTCATTTCACCGCTACAAACGGCAAATATGACAAATCCAAGAATCTTTCCGAAAGGTTCGGGATGGAACGAAGATAATTTCGGACCAATACGTGTTCCTAAAAAAGGTGATAAAATTAAAATTGATTCGACAAATTTCGAAGGTTGGAAAATGTTTGTAATTAAAGAGGGTGGGAAAATTGAAATGAAATCTGATAAAAAAGTATATGTTGACGATCAACCTCTACCCGATGGATACTATACTGTAAAAAGAGATTACCTCTTTATGATGGGAGATAATCGTAATAATTCTCTTGATAGTCGCTTCTGGGGATTTATGCCAACTGAAAATATTGTCGGCGAAGCATTTTTAATTTACTGGTCATGGGATGCTAATATCGGATTTAATGAATTCTTTAAACTGCTCGGCTCAATTAGATGGGATAGAATCGGACGGTTAATAAAATAGAGATTTTTTTTCGTAATAAAAAAATTTATTTTTTTTATTCAATTTTCTGTTCAGCTTTAGCATCCACACTTTTCAAAAATTCCATTACTGCATTTGCATCTTCGTCTTTCACATCTTCTACAACCATTTTAACGCCGTGCTCGTAATATAATCTTTTCGCTATCGAATCTTCAACAATCATTTTGTCGGGGTTCAAAATCATATTTTTAATCCAATCAGCTTTTCGTCTTTTTGTTACATTTCTTAGGGCAGGACCTTTTAATTTAACTTCCATTTCGTGACACGACATGCATTTTTTTGTGAATACAAATTGACCTTTGACAACCAGCATATCGTTTAATTTTTCTGGTTCTTTCTTAGTTGGTTGAATATTTTTATTTTCAGAACATGAAAAAATTATTGTGCAAATGAAAAATATTGTAAAAATATTTAGGGCATTTAAGTAATTTAACTTTTTCATATCCGAGAGATTTAATATTATATATTATTTTAAATATATATCAAAATGTCTTTAAAAAATACACATTTTAATTTGAATAAAATTATAGAAATAAAAAAAAAACGGAGTCTTTTATACTCCGTTTTTATTTATTTGCTTAATCCTTGTTAAGAAGCTCCAGCATCGTAGCGCTCATTTACTTTTTATTTTTTTCGAGTAGTTTCTTTCGCGTATAAGGAATTAATCCTCCCGCTTCCACTATTGCCCTTCTTGCTTCGGGAAGTGGTACGATATCAAACGATTTTCCACTCGTTTTATTTAATACCTTATTGTTTTCTATTACTATATCATCTCCAACTTTCGCATCTAAATCAGGGCAGGTTATTAAATTTAATCCGAGATTAATCGCATTTTGCAGAAATATTCTTGCGAAGTTTTTTGCAATAACAATTAATCCGTGTCCGAGGATTGTAGATGCCGCCTGTTCACGTGAAGAACCGCATCCGAAATTATTATCCGCAATAATTACACAATTTTTCCATTCACCACTGTTGAGATTTTTATTCAACTCTGCATAATCCGCAAAGCAAAATTGCGGGGTTTCCGTCGGCAATACGGTCGCCATATATCTTCCGGGATAGATTGCATCGGTGGAAATATCGTCACCGAATTTATATACTACTTTTGCCATAATTAAAATCCTCCTATCGCAGGTTCGGTAATTTCACCCGTAATTGCGCTTGCCGCGGCAACTGCAGGAGAGCAAAGATAAACTTCACCTTTTGGATTACCCATTCTGCCTTTAAAATTTCTGTTAGTTGTTGAAAGTGCTACTTCCCCATCACCGAGTGCTCCCTGGTGAACACCAAGACAACATCCGCAACCTGGATTCATAATGATTGCACCTGAATCTGCAAATATTTCAAGATATCCTTTCTTCATTGCGTCTTTGTAAATTTTCCACGATGCCGGGAAAATCAGCATACGAGTCCCTTCTGCTACTTTTTTACCTTTCATAATCTTTGCAGCAATTTCCAAATCATCTATTCTTCCATTTGTGCAAGAACCAATCACAATCTGGTCTATATGCTTCTTTTCGATTTCATTAATCGGTTTTACGTTATCTACAGTGTGCGGACAGGCTATCTGCGGTTTTAATTCGCTTGCATTTATTTCTACAATCTGTGAATATTTTGCATCCGCATCGGGAAGCACAAAATTAAGTTTTTCAGTTACTCCGGCATTTCTTAAATATTTTTCTGTTTCACCATCAGCCGGAACTATACCTGCTGTAGCACCCGCTTCGACAGACATATTACTTAATACTAATCTTCCAGACATCGACATATTAGTTATTACTTCACCATGAAATTCGAGTACTTTGAAATTCGCACCCTGTGCTGATATTTTTCCAATTAAATAAAGAATTAAATCTTTTGGAAAAACATTCGCAGGAAGTTTTCCATTTACTACAACTTTAATCGTTTCGGGAACTTCTACATTCAACACATTTCCGAGAGTCCAAACACTTGCCATTTCTGTTGCACCTATTCCAAATGCAAATGCTCCAAAAGCACCGTGTGTTGTTGTATGACTATCTGTCCCAACTACAACATATCCTGGTCTAATATATCCATATTCTGCTAATATCTGGTGGCATATCCCACCTTCATCTGAACGGATATCGTGAAATTTACGGATTTTATTTTTTCTTACAAAATCACGAATCTTATTTTGATTCGTAGCGGTCTTCGAACTTTCAGCGGGAACTCTATGGTCAAATATTATTGCAATTTTATCCGAGTCCCATACTTTTGGTTCAAGACCTGTTCCATTGTACACTTCGTTAAATTGATTTATAACGAGTGCGGCATTCTCGTGTGACATAGCAACATCTACTGCAGGTTCAAGCACATCCCCTGCTTTTACAGATTTTTGATTCGTTGCCTTAGCGAGAATTTTCTCGACTACGGTCATTCCCATTGTCAATTTTCTCCTTTAGTTTATTTATTTGTAATTTTAGTTTATATTAATCTATTTTAAAAGAATTCAGAAGTCAAAAAAATTAGAAGTTAGGAACAAAAACAATAGAACTAATTATTCTTTGATTCAATAATTTTACTACAATATGAATTTAACATTTTGCTTACTTCTTCTAACTGATTCATTAAATCCGATGTATTTAAATATTTCAAATCATTCGTTAATATTAAGTAATATCGAGTTTCTTCCAAAGAACCTTGTGATATATTTAGAAATCTTAATTTATCTAATTTGCTTTTTTTCTTATATCCTTCAACAATATTTGCAGCTATGGATACAGAAGCCCTCCTAAGTTGTGAAGTCAGACCAAACATTTCAGATTTAGGAAATGATTCTGTTTGCTTATAAATAGCTAAAACAAACTGATGAGCTTTTTGCCAAACAACCAAATCTCTAAATGATTTTGTTACTTCCATATTAATTAATTTAATATTAAAAAATATCTTTAACTTCTTAACTTCTTAACTTCTTAACTTCTATTATACTATTTTCCCATTCTTAAATTTTTCATAATCATCTTTACTGTATCCCAACTCTTCAAGAATTTCAAGTGTGTGCTGAGAAAGCAAAGGTGGTGGCATATCCACATCACCTTCTGTCTTATCGAACTTTGCTGTTAAATTAAATACTTTAATTTTTCCAACTTCAGGTGTATCTATCTCTGCTAATGCTTTTCTATGTTCAATCTGTGGCTGATGTAATGCAGCATCTAACGATAATATTTCTCCTGATGGTATTCCTTTTGCATTTAATGCTTCACACCAATATAAAGTATCTTTCTCCTTCAATTTTTCTTCAAGTAATGGTGTAAGCTCTTTTCTGTTTTTCTTCCTGATATCTCTTTTCTGAAATCGTTCATCGGTTTTGAGCTCTGAAACTCCAAGCACATCACATAAATCTTCCCATTGCTCTTGTTTATTTGCTGCAATATTGATATAGCCATCTTTAGTAACAAATGTTCCAGACGGAGCAGCAGTAAAATTATCATTCCCCATTAACACAGGTTGTTTACCTCCAATTAATAAATTTGCAGCAACCCATCCCATTAAAGGCATAATTGAATCTAACATTGCAATATCTATAAACTGCCCTTCTCCAGTTTTTTCCCTGTAATATAAAGCAGACATAATTGCAAATGCTGCGTTAAGTCCACCTACTGTATCACAAACAGGAAAACCACAACGAAGTGGATTAAGTCTCTCATCTCCATTTACTGCCATAACACCACTTAATCCCTGAATTATCTGGTCATAAGCAGGTTTGAATGCATCAGGACCTGTTTGTCCGAATCCCGAAATCGCACAGTAAACAAGTCGAGGGTTAATTTCGCTTAAAACTTTATATGATAATCCAAGTCTTTCCATAACACCCGGTCTGAAGTTTTCTACCAATACATCTGCTGTTTTCACAAGTTTCTTAAAAATCTCTTTCGCAACATCTCCTTTAAGATTGAGTGTAAAGGATTTTTTATTCGAGTTTTGTGCAAGGAAACTCGTTCCCATATTTTTATCATTAAGTTCGGGAACGTTTCCAAGTTTTCTTGCTAAATCTCCCCCTACGGGATTTTCTATCTTTATGACTTCAGCTCCAAGCAATGCCAAATGCAATGTTGCAAATGGACCAGCAAGAACGTTAGTCATATCTAATACTCTTACTCCGTTTAATATTTTCATTTCTAATTAATTTTGATTAATAATTTAATTAAAATTTTATGATTTACAAATTAGTATCCAGTATCAAGTATTCAGAATCAAGTAATGGGAATTCAATTTAATATATAAATAAAAATAATCATAGCGAATTCTTAATTGATTTAATAAATGCATTAAGTAACTTACTCACCTCCTCAAGAAGAGGTTGTATTTTATTGGATTTACCATATTTCAAATCATTGGATAGGATAAGATAATATCTCGTTTCTTCAAATGAACCTTGTGCAATATTCAAGTATCTAATTTTATCGACTTCACTTTTTTTGATAAAACCTTCCGCAATATTTGCAGGAATAGAAATAACAGATCTTCTAATTTGCGGTGTTAAGCAATAAATTTCTGTTTTAGGAAAATTTTCAGTAAATTTGTAAACTTCAATAACTAACTTATGTGCTTTCTGCCATACTATTAAATCCTGAAAATTTCTTGCCGGTTTTCTAAAATCATTATTTCCCATAGTTAATTAATTTTAATATTAAAATTACCTGAATACTTAATACTTGATACTTAATGCTTTTAAGTAAATTCTGTTTACTAATTCTTAAGTACACCTACCTTAAGTACCTTAGAAGGCAATCCCCTATTAAAAAACGTTTCCGCTTCTTTAGCAACATCGAGTATTCCTTGAATATTTATATCATCTCGGACTCCCATTCTTTGATACATATTTACTAAATCTTCTGTACATACATTCCCGCTTGCCTTCGCTGTGAACGGACATCCGCCGAGTCCCGCAAATGCAGATTCGAAATATTTAACACCGAGTTTATAAGCTGTATAGCAATTTGCAATTCCAAGACCGTAAGTATCGTGAAAGTGAACTGCTATATTTACATCTTCTGATTTTTTATAAATCGCAGTAATTAATCTTTCCACTTGCTCGGGATATGCATGACCTGCTGTATCCGCAAGACTAATCATAGTTATTCCATTTTCGAGATATTTTTCGATTATCCCGATTACTTTTTCTTCCGGGATTTTTCCTTCAAAACCACAACCGAAAGCGGATTGTACCGACACTTGAACTTTCTTCCCGGACGACATTGCATTTTTTGCCACTCCAATAATTCTATCAAGTGCTTCATTAGTAGTCATTCCTGTATTCTTTTTACTATGTGTTTCGCTTGCAGATACTCCCATACAAAACATATCCACTCCACAAGCCATTCCTCTTTCTAATCCTTTTTCATTTAAAACGAGCCCGGACATAACTATATCTAAAGGTTTTCCTTTTTCCAAATAATATTTAAATAAATTATCTGTGTCTGCCATTGTTGGCACTTTTACAGGATGAACAAACGAACCAACCTGAATTATATCAATTCCTGTCTTAATTAATTCATCTATCCATTTTATTTTTGTTTCTGTAGGAACTATCTGTTGCTCAACCTGTAAACCGTCTCTCATTCCTACTTCATGTATTATTACTTTTTCCATAATTTTTTATTTAAAATAAAGAGATAATGACGCAATATAATATTGCGTCATTTTAATCTCTTAAAAAAATTAGTTTAGATTTTTTCTGCTATTGCATTTGCCATTTCGAGTGTAGTATTACTTCCACCCATATCGTAAGTCCTTATCTTACCTTCTTTTATTACAGTAGCTACTGCGTTTTCAACCTTTTTAGCTTTTTCTGTTTCACCAAGCCAGTCGAGCATCATTTTTGAGGAAAGTATTGTTGCAATAGAATTTACTTTATATTGACCTGCATATTTTGGTGCGGAACCATGTGTTGGCTCGAATACAGCAAGTTGTTTACCAATATTTCCCGAACATCCAAATCCTAAACCACCCACCATTTGTGCACACAAATCTGAAATAATATCACCAAATAAATTCGGTGCAACAAGCACGTCATAATTTTTCGGATTTTTCAATAACCACATTGTTATTGCATCTATATTCGCATCATCCATCTGGATATCTGGGTAATCTTTTTTCACTTCCCTTGCTATTTCGAGGAAAAGACCATCTGTTGCACGAACTACGTTTGCTTTGTGAATAACGGTTACTTTTTTCCTGCTGAATTTTTTTGCAAATTCGAATGCGGCTCTGATAATTCTTTCAGAACCCTTGCGTGTGTTTATTTTACAAGATATTGCATACTGGTCGAGTGGTATATCTTTAAATGCTGCAAATGGTTTTGAATTTGCTTTTAAAAATTCAGCAAGCCCTTCTGGAACCGGATTAAACTCCACTCCCGAATACATACCTTCTGTGTTTTCTCTGAATACAACTAAATCTATATCACTCCTGTTATAATAATTTAGCGGATTTCCTTCATACGCTTTGCATGGTCTTAAGCAAATGTATAAATCGAAAAGCTGTCTCATCCTCACAATCGGTGAGCGATAGACAAGACCTTTATTTTGCAGTTCAGGTATTAATTCCGCGTTCGCGGCTCTGACGGGTTTCGATGTTATTGCTCCAAACATCGCGGCATTTACATTTCTCAATAAATCCTGTGTTCTTTCAGGAAATGCATCACCTTCCTTACACCAGAATTCCCATCCGATATCTCCGTGAATGTATTCTGCATCAAGATTGATTTTATCGAGGATTATCTTTGCGGCTTCGAGGACTTCAACGCCTACTCCGTCGCCGGGGAGCCAGGCAATCTTGTACTTAGACATATTTTTCTCCTTTGTATTTTTTATATTTTTATAAATACATAGGTAAAATACCAATATTATTGACCCTTTACAATGTATTTACAAGAAATCCTTTTGAGTTCAATTTTAAAAAAACAAGGAATCTTTTAATAAAAACTATTTATGTAATAATTGGTTGGTTTTTATAAAAATGATAACTTACCACCTTATCCTTTTCACTCCGCTCGGAACATCGACATTAAAATTCAGAAAACTTTTATTTAATGTAACAGATTTAAACTTATAAGTTAATTTTGTAGTTCCTTTTGTTATTTTTATTTGCTTTGCATAATATCCACCACTCGAAGGTGTATAATTACTAAACTCGAATAAAACATATGCATTTAAAGTTTTCCGCGAAAGGTAAGCATATTTCTCCACTGAGTAATCTGTTTTCTTTATCCAATATCTTTTTATCTTAATATTTTTCAAAGTCAATATATAATAATTTTTATCCTCTGACCAAGACATCGTATCTTTTTTTGTGTAGTTTATAATTGGGGCTCCCGATAGCGCTCCCATCATATCATCGAAACTGCATTCCACTCTTACTATATGCCCTATATTTTTTTCCGTCGTGGGACCTTCTATTAATTTGTCTTCTAAATTATTTAAATAAATAAAATTTTTTCTATTAAAATGCGCAATAAAAGCATCCTTACTTATAAAAGCAAACTTTCCCCATATCCTAAACCAAAAATCATCGCTTCGTTTTAATTTGATTTCGATAAAACCATTTTGGTCTAATGTTTTCGTTTTTATATATATTTCCGCTTCAGAATGTATATTGTCTATCGGTTTTGCTCTCTCATTTACATTCTTTATCACCGTTGATATTAATGTACCAAGACTATCATTAGGATAGGATTTAACTTTTATTGGTAGAAATAAAATTAATATCAGAAAAAAAATATAATATTTTATATTCCTCATTATTTCTATATTGTATGTAATATAATTTAGCAAAAAATAATTTCAATATAAAGTAATTTTGAAAATTTGGTAAATCCAGGTTTATACATTCATATCCCTTTTTGTAGAAAAAAATGTAATTATTGTGATTTCTATTTAATCACAAATTTAAATATTTTCGAGAGATTTCTTGAAAATCTTAAAAAAGAAATATTTTTGCAATCGGATAAATATAAAAAACATACTTTCGATACAATCTTTATAGGAGGTGGAACACCATCTATACTAACTTACAAGCAAATTGAAAATTTACTAAATCAACTACATAAACATTATAAAATATCTAACAATAGTGAAATAACAATCGAATCGAATCCCGAAGATTTTCAAAATCCTGATAAACTTAAGACATTTAAAAATATAGGCATCAATCGTATAAGCATAGGTGTTCAATCTTTTAACGATGATGAATTAAAATTTCTAACTCGTGAACACTCTTCAAAACAAACAATCGAAATATTAAAAAATGCTAAAAAATATTTTGATAATATTAGTATTGATTTAATTTATTCCCTTCCAAAACAAAAAAAACAAAATCTAAAGAAAACTCTCGATGTAGCATTAAATCTTGAAATCCCTCATATCTCAGCTTACACTTTAATATATGAAAAAGAAACCCCGATTTTTAATATGCTAAATAGAAAAATAATTTCAAAAAATAACGAAGATTTGGAATCTGAATTTTATACTGTTTTCTCTGAAACACTCGTTAATGCAGGTTATAATCACTACGAAATTTCTAACTACTCAAGAAACGGATTTGAATCCAAACATAATCTAAAATACTGGGAATATAATAACTATCTTGGTTTTGGTCCATCAGCTCATTCTTTTTTTAATAAAAAAAGATGGAATAATTTTAGAAATATTATAAAGTATAATATTAATCTTCAAAAAAATTTACTTGCAATCGAGAATGAACACACTTTAACTGAAAAAGAATCAATTACCGAATTTATTATGCTTGGTTTAAGAAGTAAAGGTGTAAATTTTAAAAACTTTTATGAACTATTCAATATAAATTTTGAAAAAGTATTTTCTGATTCTATTAAATTACTTATAGATAAAAATCTTGGAATACTAAACAAAAATATTTTTAGTCTTAATGAAAAAGGTTATTTGATAGTTGATGAGATTTGTGCAAAATATTTTTAAAATGCATTCTCTATATGATTAATCTCTGCTTCATCATTACCCATAAAAACAGATACAGAATCATATCTAATATCAAAATCATCAAATTCAGGATTATTTTTTAAATACCCCTCTGCTGCCTGCCTTATATTAATTTGTTTCTTACGATTTATTGCTTCTTCAGGTTCACCAAAAGCCTTGCTATTCCTTGTTTTTACCTCGACAAAAATTATTATCTTATTTTTCTTATCACAAAAAATCAAATCTATTTCTTTTTTAAAATACTTGTAATTACTTTGAATAAATTTCAAACCTTTTGCTTTAAGATATTGTTTCGCTTTTTTTTCTCCGTAATCGCCTAATTCTTTTTTACTGAAAATTTTCAAAATGTTAATTGCATAAATTTTCTACAAAATGTTTCTCGGTGGATTTTACAAATCCCATGTCTTCTGATTCTTTCGATATGCTCCTGCGTTCCATACCCTTTGTTTTTTGCAAATAAATATTCAGGATATACTTTATCATATTCTATCATTAATCTATCTCTTGTAACTTTTGCTAATATCGAAGCACAAGATATTTCAAATATTTTATCATCTCCGCCTATTACCGTTTCAAAATCATACTTCTTGTGCATTTCATTTTTAAGCTTAAAATAATTTCCATCTATATATAGCTTAAAATCCACATTTCTTAAACCTGAAAGACATTTTTCCATTCCAAGCATTGTCGCATTTAGTATATTTATACTATCAATAATATCATTGTCAATTACTTCAATCTTATAATCAATACAGCTTTTAATTATTTCTCCATAAAATTGTTCTCTCTTCTTTTCGGATAATACTTTTGAATCTCTTACTCCTTCAATTTTATTATTTTCTTCGAATATTACTGATGCAACTACTACTGGACCTGCAAGCGGTCCTCTTCCAGCTTCGTCAATTCCACATATATATTTCATCTTTTTCGATTATTTATAATATATGTAATATATAAAAATAAATATTTTAGTTTTCAAGTTCAAATTAAATCCTTGAAAAAATCTCTAATTATTAGTAAATTAAAGGTTTTATAAAGATTTTAACATAATGTTCGAGGATTTAACACATAAATTTGAAAGCGTTTTAAAAAAAATTCGTGGACAAGGGAAAATTACAGAAAAAAATATCGAAGATTCCCTTCGTGAAGTTAGAAGAGTTTTATTCGATGCTGATGTTAATTATAAAGTTGTAAACAATTTCATTAAAAATGTTAAAGAAAAATCCCTCGGTGAACAAGTTTTAACCAGTATTACTCCCGGACAATTAATTGTTAAAATTATTAATGATGAACTCATAAATTTAATGGGTTCTGAAAAATCTGATTTAGTTTTTTCTAATGACATTCCCTCTATAATCTTACTCGTAGGTTTACAAGGTTCGGGAAAAACTACTTTCGCTGCAAAACTTGCTAAACATTTAAAGAAAAAAGGGAAAAATCCCCTTTTAGCTGCTTGTGATATTTACAGACCTGCTGCTATAGAACAATTGAAAATTCTTGGAAAACAAATTGATGTTTCAGTTTTCTCTGCAAATGGTGAAAAAGATGTTATTAAAATAACTAAAGATGCAATAGATTTTTCGCGTAAAAATGCAAAAGATACTCTCATAATTGATACTGCAGGTAGGCTTGCAATAGATGAACAAATGATGAATGAAGTTTCTGCAATAAAAAAAGCCGTTAACCCTGCAGAAATATTGTTTATCGTGGATTCTATGACTGGTCAAGATGCCGTAAATACTGCTAAAGCTTTCTATGACAAATTAAGCTATACAGGCATAGTTCTAACTAAATTAGATGGTGATACAAAAGGTGGCGCAGCCATTTCGATTAAATCAATCGTAAATGAACCAATTAAATTCGTTAGTATTGGTGAAAAACTTGAAGCAATTGAACCTTTTTATCCCGATAGAATGGCTTCAAGAATTCTCGGTATGGGCGATATTGTTAGCTTCGTTGAAAAAGCTCAAACTGAGTTTGATTTATCTGAAACTGTAAAACTTGAAGAAAAATTAAGAAAAAATAAATTTGACTTCGATGATTTTCTTGCACAAATCAAGCAAGTAAAAAAAATGGGCTCATTATCTAATCTCGTTTCTATGCTTCCAGGAGCAAGTAATGCATTAAAAGGAAAAGAAATTGATGAAAAAGTTTTTACTCGCCTTGAAGCGATAATTCTTTCTATGACTCGAAAGGAAAGAGCAAACCCCGAAATTCTTAACGGAACTCGAAGAAGAAGAATTGCAAATGGAAGCGGAACTTCTATTCAGGATGTTAATAGATTAATCAAGCAATTTGATGATATGAGAAAAATGATGCGGGGATTTTCCAAAGGTAAAATGAGACATCTAATGAAAAACCTTAATCTACCTTCAGGGCTTATGAATCAATTTAAATAAAAATTAATTTTGATATAATATTTTAAAAATAATATTCTTATATTTCAAGTATAAAAATATATATACAATTAAAACAAAAAAATTTATAAATTTAAAGCATAAATAATAATTCGAAAGGAGTAATAATTAAAATTGGTAAAGCTGAGACTTAAAAGGATGGGAAAAAAGAAACAGCCGATTTACAGAATTGTAGCCGCTGATTCACGTTCACCTCGTGACGGTAGATTTATTGAAGAAGTAGGATTTTATGACCCGAATAAAGAACCAATGATTATAAAACTGAAGGAAACTAAAGTATTGCAATGGTTAAAAAACGGTGCTCAGCCTACTGAAACAGTAAAAAGTTTATTTAAACGCTATGGTCTTAATTTCAAGATGAATTTAATCAAAAGAGGTTTTGATGAAAATAGGATTGCAGAAGAAATGCAAAAATTTGAATCCGCAAAAAAAGAAAAATTGCAAAGAGAAAAAGAACGTAAATTAAGACGTAGCCAAAATAGAAAAAAGAAAAAGCAAGAAACTAAAGAGGAAAAAAAGGAAGCTTAATTATTAATATAATTATAGATTCTTAGCAAGTAATCTTAATAAATAATTAAAAATTAAACTCAAAGGAGAAAACTATGAAGGAATTTATTGAGTTTATTGCTAAAAACCTCGTTGATAACCCAGAAGCTGTTCTTGTTGAGGAAAGTGAACAAAGCGGAAAAGTAAAATTGAAATTGTATGTAAAAGATTCGGAAACTGGTAAAGTAATTGGTAAATCGGGTAAAACTGCAAAAGCTATGAGAACTTTGTTAGCGGCTGTTGCAGCTAAAAATGGTAAAAAAGCTTTACTTGAAATTCCTGATAAAAATGCTCCGAGTAAAGAAAATTAATACCATTATTGTTAGATAAAAAATATATTTCAATCGGGAAAATTTCTAAACCTGTTGGATTAAAGGGATATGTAAAAGTTTTAAGTCTCACTGATTTTCCCGAAAGATTTAAAAGTTTGAAAAGTATTAAGCTTTTAAATCATAAAGAAAATGAAGTTTTGATAAATAAATTTTCTAATTCCGAAGATTTTTTTATCGAAGATGTTATATATGAAAAAGAATTTTTTAAAATTCTTTTTAATAATTATAATGATATTAACTCTGTTAGTGATTTGATTGGATGCTTTTTAATAATTGATGAATCTGAAAGAATTAAGCTTGAAAACGGACGATATTATTACGATGAACTAATTGGAATGGATGTGAAATATAATGACTCTATAATCGGTAAAACAATTGCGATAGAAAATTATGGTGGACATGACTTATTTAAAATTAAACTGCGTAAAGATAATAATCACGTTTTGATTCCTTATGTTGATGACTTTATTAAAAAAATTGATTTAAAAAATAAATATATCGAAATTGATGTAATCGATGGAATGCTAAATTAATTATTATGAGATTTGATATTATTAGTGCAAATCCAAAGATTCTCGAAAGTTCTTTGACAAATGGTCTGTTAAAAAGAGCCATAGAAAAAAATTACGTAGAAGTATTAACTCATAATCTTCACGATTATGCAGATGGCAAATATAAACAAATAGATGATTCGCCTTATGGTGGCGGTGCTGGTATGGTTTTAAAACCAGAACCTTTCTTTAGATGTATTGATAAATTATTTAAACTGCGAAATTATAACGAGGTTATTTATTTTTCACCGCAAGGCATTAAATATGAACAAGCGTTAGCGAATAGGTTGTCTCTAAAAAATAATTTTATTCTTCTATGTGGACATTATAAAGGCATTGATGAAAGAGTAATTGAAAAATATGTTACTTTAGAATTATCAATCGGAGACTATGTAATCTCTTGTGGTGAAATAGCTGCATTAGTTTTTATGGATTCGATTTCAAGGTTAATTCCAGGTGTATTAGGTGATGGAGAATCTGCTATTACAGATAGTTTTCAGACCGATTTTGGCTTTGATTATCCCCAATATACTCGTCCCGAAATTTATGATGGACTTAAAGTCCCCGACGTGTTACTTTCGGGAAATCATTCGGAAATTGAAAAATGGCGTAATCAAAAAGCTAAAGAAAAATATAATAAAATTAAAAATAAATAAAATAATAACATAAAAAGAATAGGTAAGAAGGAGTAATTAATTAAATGGACAAAATTAAATTAGTAACCGCTGCACAGATTAGAAACGATATTCCACCATTTCATATCGGTGATACAATATCGGTTTCGGTCAAAGTTGTTGAAGGTGATAAAGAACGAATTCAGCAATTTAAAGGTATTGTAATGGGTATCAGGGGAAGCGGTACAGGTAAAACTTTTCGAGTTAGAAAAATTTCTAATGGTGTTGGTGTAGAAAGAATTTTCCCTATGAATTCACCTAAGATTGCTAAAATTGAAATCTTAAAAGAAGGTAGTGTTAGAAGAGCAAAATTGTATTACCTTAGAAAATTAACTGGTAAAGCCGCTACGAAAATTAAAGAAAAAAAGAAAAAACACATAACAAAACTTATTGAAGATGTAATAGTTGATAATGCTTCCGAAACTAACATCGAAAATGAAACTGCTACTGAAAATAAATCAGAATAAAATATTTTAAAAATATTTATAATATTTACCGCCTTTTTCTTATAAGGCGGTTTTTTTATTTATATCTTTTATTCTTTCAAGTTCTTATATTTATTTTTAATTTATGTTACTCTGTTATTAATTTATATAATATCATTGATTTACAATAGTAGTAATTTTATTTACGCATAATTCTTTTTAGTATTTATTTATGGACAAAAAAAAAATATTCATTTCGATTGCTGGTAATATTGGTTCTGGCAAATCTTCTCTAACTCGACTTCTGGCAAAAAGATTTAACTGGCTTCCCTACTATGAATCTGTAAATGATAATCCATATCTTACTGATTTCTATGCTGATATGAACCGTTGGTCATTTAATCTTCAAATTTATTTTCTAGCTCACCGCTTTCGGATTCATAAAGAAATTAATGAAAAACCAAATTCTGTCATTCAGGATAGAAGTATTTATGAAGATGTTGAAATATTCGCAAAAAACCTTCACAAATTGGGTAAAATGTCAGATAGAGATTATATTACCTATTCGAATCTCTTTAAAGAAATGACATATTATTTAATACCTCCCGATATTTTGGTATATCTTAAAGCTAATATTAATACCCTCGTAACTCAAATTAAATCTCGTGGAAGAGATTTTGAAAAAAATATTGACATCGAGTACCTCAAACTTCTAAATGAAAGCTATGAAAATTGGATAAAAAATTATTCCTTTGGTAAAAAATTGATTATAGAAACAGATAATTTAGATTTTGTCCACTCGGAAAAAGATTTCGATTCTGTAATTGATTATGTCGAAAAATCTTTATTAATGGATCTTAAGCTTTTTACTTAATCTTACTCGGAGTTGGTATATTATATTTACTTAATAGTTTATATAAATGACTTCGCTGTATCTTCAGAGCTTCCGCTGTATGAACTATATTGTACTTGTAATCTCGCAACATCTTCTGTATAAATATTTTTTCAGATTCGTTTTGAAAATCATTTAAAGTAAGATTTTTATTCAATAAATCATTTAGTAGTTTTGAGTGCTTTGTTCCGGGTATTTCGATATCTTCTTCATCTATAATATTTTTATCTATATCGAAAATTAATCTTTCTAATGTATTCTTTAATTCTCTCACATTTCCTGGCCAGCGAAAAGATTTCAGATGCTCTATCGCTTTTTCTGTAAATACTTTCTTATTTATATTATATGCTTTACAAATTTGCTCAGTAAAAGTCTTTGCAAGTATCTCTATGTCTTCTGCCCTATCCCTTAATGGTGGTATTATTATTTGTAATACATTAATTCTATGAAATAAATCCTCTCTAAATCTTCCTTCACTAATCTCGACTTCAAGATTTTTATTTGTTGTAAAAATAAACCTCACATCTAAATTAATTTCTTCTTTTTGCCTTGGAAGAGAATATTTTTTTTCTTCGATAACTTTTAAAATTTTTGCCTGAACATCGAGCGATAAACTGCTTATTTCATCGAATAAAAAATATCCTCCTTGAGCTTCATACAATTTCCCTACACGCATTAATTCTTCATTTTCATAAATTCCAAAAAGTTCCTCTTCCGCTTTTTCATCGCTTAAGTTCGCACAATTCACTATTATAAAAGGTTTCTCTGAACGATTAGAATTTAGATGTAATTGTTTTGCTACAAGCATTTTACCAGTTCCACTTTCTCCATATATCATTAAATTAAGGTCTAAATCAGAATATTTTTTAATTCTGTCTTTAATATCATTTATAGCTTCACTTGTCCCTATTATATTATTCGATTCGATTAATTCTTTTCGCAGAGCTTCTAATTCCTCTCTCGATTTTTTAAATTCGAGTGCGTTCCTAATTTCAAGTTTAAGTTCTTCGAGGTCTGGTGGCTTTTGTATAAAATTGTAGGCTCCCTTTTTTGTCGCTTCAACTGCCGTTTCAAATGTTCCATGTCCTGATATCATTATTACAATTAGATTTTTATCTATTTCTAAAATCTTATCCAAAACCTCCAAGCCATCCATTCTCGGCATCTTTATATCCAATAATACCAAATCATACTTGTTTTTTTTCACTTTTTCGATTGCGGAAAATCCATCTTTACTTGTATCTATATTATACTTTTCAGAAGTTAAAACAAGTGTTAAAACATCGAGTATATTTTGTTCGTCATCTACAATTAATATTCTATTCATAATTTTTTATTTTAATTCCACAATAGTTGTTCCTGAATCACCTTCATTCCAGTTCCCAAGTCTAAAAGTTTTTACTAATTTATGTTTTGATAAAATACTCGTTACTTCTTTTCTTAATCTACCAGTTCCTTTACCATGTATTATTGTTACTGTTTCTATAGAATTTAATTTCGCATTTTGTAAAAAACTTTCTATTTTTTCTAATATTTCTATTGCATATAACCCTCGTATATCGAGTGTCGATTCGTAAGGAATTTCTACTGTCTTAGTTGAACTTTCTTCAAATTTAACGAAATTTTTACTTATATTACCTGCTTTTTTTAAGTCTTTTGTTTTTACTCTAAAAATTACTCCATTTACATCTACTACTGCATTGTCATTATTAACTTCGACTAATAATCCGGTTGAATGCGAATCTTTTATTTTTACATATTCACCAACTTCTAATTGCTCTTTTATATTATTTTCTCTTGATTCTTCTATTTGTAAATTTTTCTTTACAAAATTTTCTAAATCTTCTTTTATTTCCTTTGGTTTGAAATTTCTTTTTTCTCGAACTTCTTTTATTGCTAAATCAATCTTTCTCTTACTTTCTTCTATTATTCTTTCACCTTCGATTTTAGCTTTATTAATTATTTCCTTTTCCTTTTTTCTTATCTCATTTATTTTATTTTCATATAAAGAAATCAATCCCTTTAATCTTGAATTTTGAACATCATAATTCCTTTTTAATTCAAGATATTTTTGTTTATTAAAGTTTAACTCTTTAATTAAATCTTCGAGATTATTTTCATCTACCTCGAGTAAACTTTTTGCAAAGTTTAATGTCTCATCTGGAAAATCATACTTCTTCGCAATCTCGAACGTAAAACTCTGACCAGGAACTCCTATAGCAAATTTAAAATTTGGTGAAAGTGTTTCTATATCGAATTCAAGTGAAGCATTTTCGATTTTCTCGGTATTATATGCAAAACTTTTTAAATCCCCTATATGAGTTGTTACTATTGAAACACAATTCTTTTCAGAAAGATATTTTAATATTGATGCAGATAATGCTCCGCCAAGCTTTGGGTCAGTCCCATTACATATTTCGTCGATTAATACAAGCGAATCAGAATCACAATTCGACATTATGTCTTTAATATATTTTAAATGTGAACTGAAAGAACTTAAATCATTTTCAATAGATTGGTCATCTCCTATGTTAATAAATATTTTTTTGAATATTCTTAATTTAGATGAACTATCTGCAGAAATTAATATCCCCGATTGGAAAAATAATTGTAATAAACCAATGGTCTTTAATGCCACCGTCTTTCCTCCTGCATTCGGACCCGTTATAACAAGTGTGTTATATTCATTTCCTATTTCTACATCCAGAGGAACTATGTTTTTTATATCGTGTGTTTGTAATAAAACAGGGTGATATGCTTTTTTTAACGATATCATCTTCTCGCTTATCTCTGGATAATTTGCATTTATATCTATAGAATATTTTGCTTTTGCATATATGAAATCTAATTCAGCAAGTAATTCACAATTTAATTTTAATTCATTATAATATGAAGCTACCTCTGCAGTAAGTTCCACGAGAAGTTTTTCCACTTCCCTTCTTTCTTCGTATTTTAATTCCGTTATTTCATTGTTTATCTCTGTAGTCTCTTGTGGCTCGATAAAAACTGTTGAACCCGATGCTGACGAACTATGGATTATACCAGGAACTTTTCTTTTGTTTTCTACTTTAACAGGTATTACTGACCTTCCGTCTCTTAATGTAATTATCTCGTCTCTTGATAAATCCTGTTCTGAAACTTCTTTTAGGATTTTATATAATGTTTTTCTTAATCTATCACTCTTGCTTTTTAATTCATTTCTAATCCTTCTTAGATTTTGTGATGCTGTCTCCTTTACATTCCCCTCTTCATCTATCGTCATCTCTATATGACGTTCGAGAATTTTATCATAAAATAATCTGTCGGATATTTCTGCTATTAAATAAAAACTTTCAAAATTCTTTTTATTTATTGAACTTATAATCTGCTTGACATTTCTCGATATTTTCAGAAAATTTAAAACCCAAATAAATTTATCGGGTAGTATTATACTCCCTTTAATTTTTGATTTTTCTATTAAGTCTCTTACATCCCTTAAACCTGTTAAATCAGGAAAAGAATTAATTTCTATCAATTCCTTTACTTGCAATACTTTCTTTAATTCCTTTTCGATTTCGTTACGTGTCGTATAAGACGGAATATTTAAAAAAAGTTCGTTGCTTAATTCAGAAAATGAATAATTCTTAATCTTTTTAATTATTTTATCGAACTCGAGCTTGCTTTTTATTTCCTCAAGGTTCATAAATAACTATTTTACATAAATGCTATCGAGTTTCAAAAAAGAATTGAGGTCATCGAATGATTTTCTATTGAATGGTAAGACTTTTGATACTGCATCAAAAGTATCTGGTGCAAATCTGTTTACATATGGATATAAAGATGAATTTCTAAACATACTTTCACTCATAATTCCAAAGCTCTTTAAAAAAATTATTATCAGACTTGCAACTAATAATCCCTTTATAGTCCCTAATGCTACTCCTAAAATTTTATCTATTGATTTCGTTAATTTATTTATTTTCGATAATTTACTCGCAATAAAAATTCCAGCAATATATATTAAAAGAAAAATTACTATAAATGATACTGAATTTAAAATACGAGTATCTTTTATAAATTTATTTAATACTAATGCAAATCCTGAATGAAATTTTGTGGCAAGAATTATTCCTATTATTATACTGATTAACGAGAATACACTGACTAAAAATCCCTTCCTATATCCTAAATATGCTAGTAAAAGGATTATTACTAATATTACTATATCGAGTGTATTCAATTTATTGATTAGATATTACGAACTGAGTTTGCTTTTCACTATTTCCTGTATGATTTTCCCATCTATTTTCCCTTTCAAACTTTTCATCGAAGCAGACATCACTTTTCCAAAATCTTTTTCTGTCACTTCACCTAATTCCTTAATAATACTATTTATAATTTCTTCTGCTTCTTCCTTTGAAAGCGGTTTTGGTAAATATTCATTTATTATCTCGAGTTGTAATCTTTCTTTTTCTGCTAAATCAAGTCGGTTCCCCTTTTCAAACATTTCAATTGCTTCTTTCCGCATTTTCACCTGTCTCATTAGCAGTTGTATCTCTTCTTCTTCTGTCATTTCTCTTTGCATTCCTGATTTGTCCATCTTTAATATTTCTGCTCTTATTCCCCTTAAAGTCTCTGTCCTAACCGAGTCCTGATTTTTCATTGCATACTTTAAATCTTCGTTTATTTTATCTTTTAAGCTCATATTTATTTTTTATTCTCCTGTATCATATCTGCTTAATTGTGTAATATATTTCGATTTTGGATATTCTTTTTTTAATTCCTTTATCGTTTTTTTAAGATTTTCACTATCATTTGCCAATGAATAATTTTTAATTGCATAAAATAAATATTCATCGTTATTTGTTACTAATTTGCTCTGCTTCGATGCTTTGATATAATAAATTGCTGCATTTGCAAAATCATTTCTCGCCTCATATACAGATGCTATCCCCGCATAAGATGCTGCTTTATAAATATCATTACTACCAGAATAATCCTTATAATATTTCTCCGCATTATTAAAGTCTCTTAATGAATAATAGCAATTTGCTAACAATATCTTTGCTATTTCTCCATTTTCTGACGAACCATAATTATCAACAATATATTGAAGCCCGCGTGTCACACCTAAAGAATCACCACTAATTGCTTGCTGAAATAAACCATTTGCATATACTGTTTTAACCTTTGATAATTCTATACCTGCCATCTCATTATTTTTCGACTTATAATTAAAATAAAAGAAAATTGCAGCAATAATTACAACAATTATAGTAGCTATTATATATACTCTATTTTTATTCGCTTCGTAATATTCTTGAGATTTATAATAAAAAGCTAACAGTTTATCCTCATTCGATTTACTTATATTTTTCCCTAATTTTGCCATAAAAAGATTAATTGTTTTATTTTATATAAGATTGTAAAGTTATCAATTTAAACATTTTAAATAAAGTCAAAATTTGCAGTTTCTTTTGTAATTTTTAATAATTTTATGAAAATATAATAAAAATGGAATTTATTATTGTTCTTATTTTAAGTATTTTGCGTTATAAATCCTGAAATATTAAAAAAGAAACTATAAATATTGTTGTTTTAAGCATTCTTTCTTTCGTAAGTTTCGTTCTAATTGTGCTAACTTTTTTAATTTTTATAAATACTTGATTTAAAAATATACTTATTTAATAACTAAATTAACAAAAAATGTTAGAAAAAATCAAAGAACTATTAGGAAAAGAAGATGAAAATCTTTTATTTCATAAATGTTCGACTATTCCTAAAAATTTACTTCATTTACCCGGACCTGATTTCGTCGATAGAGTCTGGAAAGATTCAGATAGATCTCCAAACGTATTAAGAAATATGCAATCTATTTTTAATACAGGAAGACTGTCTGGAACTGGATATTTATCTATTTTACCGGTTGACCAGGGAATTGAACATTCCGCAGGTGCTTCTTTTGCACCAAATCCAATTTATTTTGACCCCGAAAATATTGTAAAACTGGCTATTGAAGGTGGTTGTAATGCTGTCGCTTCAACTCTTGGCGTTTTAGGAGCAGTATCCAGAAAATATGCTCATAAAATTCCTTTTATACTTAAAATTAATCATAATGAATTCCTTTCCTACCCAAATAAATATGACCAGATTTTATTTGCAAATATTAATCAAGCCTTTGATATGGGTGCAATTGCTGTTGGAGCAACAATCTATTTCGGTTCTGAGGAATCATCTCGTCAAATTCAGGAAGTTTCTGATGCTTTTGCCTATGCCCACGAACTCGGTCTTGTTACTATTTTATGGTGTTATTTAAGAAATTCAGCTTTCAATGTTAAAGGAGATAAAGACTATCACGTTTCCGCTGATTTAACGGGACAAGCCAATCACCTCGGTGTTACGATAGAAGCTGATATAATAAAGCAAAAATTACCTGAAAATAACGGTGGTTATAATGCTCTAATATTCGGAAAAACTCATAAATTCGTATATGAAAAACTGACTTCCGATAATCCTATCGATTTAACAAGATATCAGGTAGCTAATAACTATATGGGCAGAGCCGGTTTAATCAACTCAGGTGGTGCCTCGACAGGAAAAGGTGATTCTGACCTTAAAGAAGCTGTAAAAACTGCTGTTATTAATAAACGTGCTGGTGGAATGGGTCTTATTTCAGGCAGAAAAGCATTCCAGAAACCGATGAATGATGGTGTAATTTTACTTAATGCTATTCAAGATGTATATTTAGAAAAAGACATAGATATAGCTTAATATAACATATATAATTGATATATTTATATAATAGTTAAATAAATTTACTTTAATTAAATAATATGAATAAACCCAAAAAGAAAGTATTAGCAAAACATAGAAAAAAAAGAGCTAAAGCTAAAAATAAGAAAAAAGAATCTTTAGCTCTTAAAAAAACATCTATCTAATTTTAATTTAATTCTATTTTTAATCGAAGAATTTCTTTTTTAATTTAAGAAGTTCTTCGATTATTATTTAAACTTGACTTACGATTGTAAATGTGGATAAGGACTTAATGAAAAAAATCTCGATATTAGTATTTCTTTTATATACAACTTCTTTTACCCCTATAGCCGCAAGATTTATTGTTAATGAAGTATCCCCAATTTCTTTAGCATTCTTCCGATTTGGCATTGCCGATATTCTCTTGATATTGCTATTCGTTTACAGAAAAAATAAAATCTCCATTGATAAACAAGATATTTTACGATTTTTGATTTTAGGTGCTTTAGTTTTACCTATTAATCAATTTTGTTTTCTAAAAGGTATTAGTCTTTCTTCCTCTTCACACTCTGGTGTAATGTATTCTTTAACTCCACTTTTTGCTTATATTATATCAATAAAAATTAAGCACGAAAAATACATTCACGGAAAACTTATTTCTATACTTCTTTCCATCATTGGAATAATTATAATATTCTATGAAGGATTTATTGAATCTAAAGTATCTACTATATTCCTTGGAGATACCCTACTACTTTTTGCAGTGCTATCTTGGGCTTTTTATTTAACTCTTAGCAAAGATATGGTTGCTAAATACGGTGCTGTTAAAACCTCTACCATTTCATTTACCATAGGTATGATTTTATACATTCCTATCTTTTTATATGATGTTCATAATTTTAATTTAAACAACTTAAGTTTTCTTGGATTACTTGCATTCTTTCATCTTTCTATTCTTGTAGCATTCGGTAGTTATTTTGTTTTTACTTGGTCGTCTAAATACATTTCTATTACATCTTTAACTACTTCTATGAATTCTTCTCCTTTAATTACAATAATTTTTTCGTGGATTTTATTAAATGAAAATTTATCTTATTTTTTCATTATTGGAACAATTATTACTTTAGCAGGAGTATTTTTATCTCAAAAATATAGTAATTTTATAAATAAATCAGAACTTTCAATTTGAATTAATTTCCAAATAATATGGATGAATCTTTAAGAAATAAGAAAAAGATGAATATCGCAAAAAGCTCGATGTTTGCTGCAGTTTTTATCGTTATTATCAAATTTATTGCAACTTATCTTAGCGGTAGCATTGGCGTTATGTCCGAATTGTTTCATTCATCTACAGATTTAATTGCAACTATTGCAACCATCATTTCTGTTAAGTATTCTTCTAAACCTCCCGATGCTATGCATAACTACGGACACGAAAAAATTGAAAGTTTTTCCGCTCTCTTTCAAGTTATCATTCTCGTTGCTATGTGTGCCTATCTTATTTATGAATCAATCGAAAGAATAATTAATCACGTCACTGTAAATATTAGTATTTTTACTTTTGCTGTTATTTTAATATGTATATTCATTGATATTTCAAGAGCAAGAGCTTTGAAAAAAGTTGCTAAAGAAACTAATTCCCAAGCTCTTGAAGCTGATTCACTTCATTTCACATCTGATATCTGGAGTTCTGTTGTTGTTTTAATTGGAATGATTATTACTTATTTTAATTTGAGCCCACTAGCAGACCCTTTAAGTGCAATTGGTGTTTCCTCATTAATTATCATAGCTACTTTTCGTCTATCCAAACGGGCATTCGATTCCCTAATGGATAGAGTTCCTCTCGGCTTACGTGAAAAAATTTATAATGATGTTTTATCTATTTCTGGTGTTGAAGGTATTAAAAATTTTAGAATCCGTTCATCTGGTTCGAAAACTTTTGTAGATATGGTAATTCTTATTGCTCGAACGAAACTTTTTTCTCAAACACACGATATTGTGGATTCGGTTGAAAGAAAAATCAAAGATATTATCCCAAATTCCGATACTGTTATTCACTCCGAACCAATAGAAACGCAAGATGAAACTATTAATGATAAAATTAGAATGATTGTGAATAGTCAAGGTTTTAAATGCCACGATATTTTTTCACACAAAATAGATAATGATATCTATTCAGAACTTCACGTAGAAATCTCAGAGACAAATGATTTAGACATCGCTCATAAAAAAATGTCTCTTCTTGAAGATATTATAAAAAAAGAAATTCCTGTAATTTCTAATGTGAAAATTCACTTAGATGAACCGAGTGAAATTCTTTTCAATACCATTGATGTAACCTCTAAATCAAAAGAATTAATCAGAAACATTGAAAATATTTTAAAAGAAAACGATTATATAAAAAAGTTTTACGATATAAAAGTTGTAAAATCTAACGATAAATTAAGAGTATCTCTTAATTGTGAATTCGATAAAAATATTACTTTCGAAGAAGTTCACGATAAAGTTACTATTCTTGAAAGTAAATTATATGTTTATATTAAAGACTTATATCCAAATTTATCGAATGTTATTATTCACGCTGAACCAACTAATTCATAAATTATTCAATTCGTTATGGAAAAAATTGAAGTAGGAATTATCGGTTGCGGTCATCTTGGTAAGATGCATCTAAAAAATATTAAAGAAATTGAAAAAGAAAGAAATGATATCGAATTGATAGGTATATATGATATCGATTTAGAAAAAAGTAAATCAGTCTCTAAAGAATTCAAAACAAAATATTACAATTCTCTCGATGATTTACTTGATATTATTAATTCTGCCTTTATTGTTTCTCCTACATCTACTCATTTTGATATCGCACTAAAAACTATCTCAAAAAATATTCATACTTTTATTGAAAAACCTGTTACAGATAATCTCGACAATGCTTATTTATTAAGAACATATAGAGATATTCATAAAATAATAGTTCAAATTGGGCATATAGAAAGATTTAATCCTGCTTTGTTATCAGTAGAAAAATATAATCTTAATCCCCTTTTTATTGAATCTCATAGATTATCTCAATATAATCCTCGAGGAACAGATGTATCGGTAATTCAAGATTTAATGATTCATGATATAGATATAATTTTAAGTTTGGTTAAATCAAATGTCAAACAAATCGATGCTAACGGAGTTGCTATTATTTCTGATAAATTTGATATCGCAAATGCAAGATTGCAATTCGAAAATGGTTGTGTAGCAAATATTACTGCTTCGAGAATTTCACAAAAGAAAATGAGAAAAATGCGTATATTTCAAAAAGATGCTTATATCTCGATAGATTTTTCTGATAATAAATCCGAAGTATTTAGACTTGACGAAACTGATAAATCAGGAACAGTTATAGGAAGTATTGATAAAAATGGAAAGAAATTAAACATTACATATAACAAACCAAAATCATTGAAAATTAATGCTATGAAATATGAAGAAAATTCTTTCTTTGATTGTATTAAAAACAACATTGAACCTTTAGTTTCACTTGAAGATGGTATTCAAGCACTTGAAGTCGCAACTGAAATTATTCAGAAAATTGAAGAAAATAAAATAAATATTTAATTGAAAATTGAGATTAAAAATAATGAACTAAAAATTATTTCTGAATTAGCTAAAATGCATAATATCGAAGCTTACCTTGTTGGTGGATACATTCGTGACCATATACTCGGTATAGATTGCACAGATATTGATATAATGGTTATAGGTGATGCAATTCCCTTTGCACAAAAAACAGCAAAAAAATTTAAAACCAAACTTTCTGCTATCTATAAAAATTTTGGAACTGCTCTGCTTAATATTAATAACTTTAAGATTGAATTTGCTTCCGCAAGAAAAGAAAGCTATAAAAGAGATTCCCGAAAACCTGAAATCCTTTTCTCTAACTTAAAAGATGATTTATCCAGAAGAGATTTTACTATTAATGCTCTCGCTTTACCTTTAAACGGAAAAAATGAAGTAATAGATTTATTCGGTGGATTAAAAGATTTAAAAAAACAAATTATTAAAACCCCTCTTGACCCTGAAAAAACATTTGATGATGACCCTTTGAGAATGTTAAGAGCTATCCGTTTCGCTTCAAAATTCAATTTTTCCATCGAACAAAATACGCTTAATGCAATTGCAAAATATAAAGATAGACTAAAAGATAATATTGTATCAAAAGAAAGAATTTCAAAAGAATTTTTATATATTTTAGAATCTAAAAAACCATCAATTGGTCTGAATTTATTATATCTAACAGGTTTAATGGATTTAATTTTTCCCGAAATTTCAAAACTCTCTGGAATAGAACAAAGAAAAGACTATCATCATAAAGACGTTTTTCACCATACGCTCGAAGTTGTTGATAACACCGCAAAAAAATCGAATGATGTTTGGTTGAGATTTGTAGCACTTGTACACGATATCGCAAAACCTAAGACAAAAAGATTTGTTGAAGGTTCTGGATGGACATTTCACGGTCATGAAGAGCTTGGAGCAAGAATGATGAAAAAAATATTCGAAAGAATGCGTCTCCCAACTACAAAACTTAATTATGTCGAAAAACTCATTAGATTACATCTACGTCCAATTCCACTTGCTGATGATAATGTTACTGATTCAGCTATCAGACGTCTTGCTGCTGAAGCTGGTGAAGACCTCGAAGATTTATTAGTTCTCTGTAGAGCCGATATTACATCTAAAAACCCCGAAAAAATGAAAAAGTTTATGCACAATTATGAAATAATCGAAAAGAAAATTGTTGAAGTACAAGAAAAAGATAAACTTAGAAATTTCCAATCTCCTGTTCGTGGAGATGAAATTATGCAAATTTGTAACTTAAATCCTTGTAAAACTGTTGGTATAATTAAAAAAGCTATCGAAGATGCTATTCTAGATGGAATTATTCCAAACGAGTATGATGCTGCAAAGGAATTTTTATTTAAAATTAAAGATAATATATTAAAGAATGCGGAAAATAAAAAATAATATATTATTATTATTAATATTATTTTCTTCCACTCTGGTTTTAAACGGGCATGATTTTCTACATAATCACGATTCTAATTTTGAAAGTCAATGTTCTTCTTGCGTTTTATCATCTGCATTAAATTTAGATATTATTAATTCAGAAGATGGTCTTAACTTATTATCCCCACAATATACTTTACGGTTAATATTTAAATCAATTCTCTACAAGTCTAATCATTCAATTGAATCCGATAGAGCCCCACCCTTAATCTAATAAAAACCCAATCTTTTTGTTGTTATGAATAATTTATAAAAATTATTCTTATCGTTAATTTTTATTTAAAATAATTTTAATAAATTTTTTTATGGAAAAATTTCTAAAATATATTATAAATATATTTTTTATAATAAATATTGTATACTTAACGGGTTGTTCTGAAGATACAGTCCAAACTCCTCAATCCGCACATTTTCAAGCATCTGGCTTGATTATTTACAACGAAACTTTATCGGATACGATATTATATTATCACAACGGTGTCTTAAAACCAGGATTTGATTCTTTATTCGTTCCTTTTAATGCTTTAAGCGGACATTGGACAATTAAGTTTTTAGATGCAAACAAAATCCAACTTGAACCACCTTCTGGTCCTAATCATACTTTGGGTTGGTTAATAGATGACCCCAATATGCTCGAACTCTATAGACATGGAAACGATATTTGGGAATTCCATCTTAAAGGAAAAGCTTTAGGAACTACAAAAATTAAATTTCAAATCCTACACGAAGGACACGCTGATTTTCAAACTATACCAATTCCTGTTAAAATTGATTCATCAGTTATTGGAGAAGTCGCTGGAGCAAAATTATTCCTCGAAAAAAATGATAGTCTTCTTGTAAAGGATTCAGCTGGTGTTGTTAGTGGAAATCTTAGAGTCGCAGTAAATGACTCCCTTGGACATATCGAAATAAAGTTTCTCGATATTACAGGAAATACTTTTGTTTATTCACCACCATCTCCACCCTATTCTCTTGGCTGGATAATTGCCGATGCAACTAAAATAAGTTTTGAACCCCCTACTTCTATTGAACCTTGGGCATTCAAAATAATCGGTAAACAGGTTGGAACAACAACAATTAAATTTAGATTTCTTCTTAATAATTCTCCCGAATGGGAATCGAGAGATATAAATGTAAATGTGTATTAATGTTAAATTATTTATTTAAAAATAAAAATATTTCTAAATACTTCCTGTTTAATAAAACAGGAAGTATTTATTCTTATATATATATAATATTTTTTACATTTCTTTATATTGCTTTCGCTAAAATATCATATTCAAATGATATTCAGAAAGTCTCAGGAAAAGTATTTGATGAATATACTTTACAACCAATAAAAAATGTTGAAGTAAAACTTGTAGAGAAAAATTTAATCACAAAAACCGCCGAGTACGGTTATTTTGAATTTTCAGTTAAATTCGATAATGAATCTACACTTGAATTCTCGATTTCATCTTATAGAAAAAAAACAATTAAAATACCTAATGATAGCATTACCGACCTTCTCATAAAATTAACTCCAATAAGTTATTCTACACCGGTAATTACTGTAACTGATTTTAAAGATGATTCAAAGTTTAATGAACTTATCGAGGAATCAAATACATTGAAAGGTTCTGAATTGCAAAGAGATTTAAGCTCTACTCTCGCAGCTACTCTAAAAAATGAAACTGGACTTTCAGTCCGCTCTATGGGTCCCGCTCCTTCAAGACCTGTTTTTCGCGGTATGACTGGAGATAGAATTTTAATTACAGAAAATGGCTCTAAAACTAATGATTTATCTGCTACATCTCCAGACCATGCTGTTGCTATCGAACCATTTAGTCTTGAAAAAATCGAAGTCCTTAGAGGTCCAAAAATCCTAACAAAAACTACTTCTACTTTTGGAGGAATAGTAAACGTAATAAGAAATGATATTCCTAATAAAATACCTTCTTCCTTCACTTTTCAATCAGGATTTTTTGGAGAAACCTCGAATAATGGAATACTTGGCTCTTTTTCGGGAGAACTCCCAGTTTATAATTTTGTAATTCGTGCAGAAATCACAGGTAGAAAAGCTGATAATTTAAAAACACCAATCGGAAAACTCCTTAATTCAGATTTAAAAACGAATAATTATTCAACTTCTTTTGGATATATATTTAAAAATGGATTTTTAGGTTGTGCATACAGAGAATTTTCGAGTGATTATGGAATCCCTGGTGGTTTCATCGGTGCACATCCAAAAGGTGTAGATATCACTATGATAAAAAAACAACTTAAATTTAAAGCCGAATATTATTTTAACAATGATTTTTTAAAAAACATTGAAATAAATTTTATCAGAGATAAATATAATCACAAAGAATTTGAAGCATCTGGATTAATTGGTGCAGAATTCGGTTTAATAAATTACAGCGGTGATTTCATTATTAATCATAAAAAACTTGGATTTATCAATAATGGTTCATTTGGAATTTCATCGGATTATCGCGAATTTAAAATCGGTGGATATGTATTTTCTTCTCCAACTAAATCAATAAAATTATCTGCATTCTTTTATGAAAATATGAATTTAAACGATAATAAAACAAGCATTGAATTTTCAGGAAGGATTAATTACGATAATTTAAAACCAAATCCATTAAACCCAAATTCATCTATAGGATTAATTCAACAGCGTTCTTTTACAACTTTTTCTTTAGCTCTTTCTGCAATTCAAGGCTTAACTAAAAACTTGCACTTTGGAATTTCTCTAAGTCGCTCTTCAAGAGTTCCAACAATCGAAGAGCTTTATTCTGAAGGTCCTCATCTTGCCGCTTATTCTTATGAAATTGGAAATCCCAATCTTAAATCTGAATACGGATATGGTGGTGAAATGTTCTTACATTATAAAAACGATAAAATTTATTATATGTTTTCAGTTTTTGGTAATTCAATTCCATACTATATTATACCGAGAAATAATGGAGATACTAATTATTCAACCTTACTCCCTATTTATAAAACAAGCGGTGTAAATGCTTTACTCTTTGGTTTTGAAAGTCAATTTGAATATAATTTCTGGAAACACTTAAATTTTTCCATTAATATATCTTTCACAAATGGTAGTTTTGAAAATAATAATAAACCTTTGCCTGCAATTCCTCCTCTAAAAAGCATTTTAGAAATTTTTTATAAAAGAGAAAATTTTATTTTTGGTATTTCAACTGAACTTGCAAATGCTCAAAATAGAGTTGATGAATTTGAAATCCCCACTAAAGGTTATGGTATCTTAAATTCTTATTCGCAATATACTTTTTTTACTGGTAAGTTTATTCATTCTATATCTCTAAACTTCGAAAATATCTTTAACAAAGAATACAGAAATCACTTATCGAGAGTGAAGTCTATTATGCCTGAAGCTGGCAGAAATCTAAGATTAACTTATAAAATCTATTTTTAATTTAATCTTACAATATTTTCTTAAATAATCCTAATATCCCCTGTTTCCACGCTATCCTGTGTGTAACTCCAGTTCCCTTTTGAATCGTATGCTTATTATCCAGATACCACTGATATGACCTTATTAATGCTTCCGCATTTGAATATTTTGGATTCCAGCCAAGAACTTTTTGTGCTTTCTCTATTGATACAAAAGAATCGGTATCAGCTGTCCCATAAATCCATTTATAAAGAGGCGAAAGGTTAAGTATTTCGAAAAATCTTAGTACAGGTTTTATTAACCAAGCAGGAGTTCCCATTACACGTGCACCAGATTTAGCATATTCGCACATTGCCCCTACATCTTCTCGCACTGTTTTAAATTCTTTTGCACCTACATTAAAAGTATCATTGATTTTTTCTATTGGCAAAGTCGAACATAAATTTATCGCATCTACTAAATCATCTACTTCGAAAAGTTGATACCTATTCTTTCCGTTACCAATTATAGGAATTTTAACTCCTGATTCGACCCAATCGTATAATATCTGGAAAACTCCAAGTCTTGCCGTCCCAATAAAACTCTTTGGCCTCAAAATACAAATTGGTAATCCTCTCTTTCTGTATTCTTCACATATCTCTTCTGCCATAATTTTACTTTTTCCATAAGGTCCCACTCCTATTCTTGGGTGTGTTTCATAAAGTGGATGCTCTTTTGGAACTCCATAAACTGAAGTAGAAGAAATAAAAATCAATCTCCCTACACCAAGCTTTAGGCAACTTTCACATACATTCTTCATTCCTCCAACATTTGTCTCGAAAATGTCTTTCTTCTTCCAAAGTGGTAATGCTGCAGCACAGTGTATTACCACATCTGCACCTTTCAATATCTCATCCATTTGCTTTGCATCTCTAACATCCCCATAAATGCAATTTATCTCAGGATGATAATCTCCCTCTGGAAATGGTGCAATATCGAAAAATATAGATTCATTATTATTTGTAATCTCATTTATCTTTGTTCCAATGTGATAACCAAGAAATCCGGCTCCACCTGTCACTACTACTTTCATAATTATATTTAATTTTTAATTTTTAATTTTTTAATTTTAAAATTTTTTTATAAAAAAATATCCTAAATAACTGGGCATATTTTCCCAAGTAAAACTTGCTTTTTTGAACCTGTTGCTGATGGAACATTATTATAATTTTGAGAAATCGTTTCATTCGCTAAAACTGCAAATAATACAGCTTCTTTATTCTCTGCATTAATTCCTTTGTATTCAAGCTTCTTTATTTTTGAATCCAAAAAATATGTCGTCAATGAATTCATAATAATTTTATTATTTGAACCACCACCGCTAACAAATATTTCAGATATTTCAGAACTCTTTATAAAATGCTTTATATTAAAATATATACTATACGCTGTATATTCAGTCACCGTTCTTAAAATATCTTCTTTACTTATATTCTTGGATTTTTTTATAATTTTATCTTGAAAATCTTTACCATAATATTCCCTACCAGTTGATTTTGGTGGTTTAGATTTAAAATATTTATCTTCTTTACAAATAAATTCAAATAATTTTTTATTAACTTTTCCATTTAATGCAATCTTTGAGTCTTTGTCATATCTTTTTTTAAAAAATTTCATCGTTAATCCATCAATTATCATATTTCCCGGTCCTGTATCAAATGCTATTACATCTTTTATACCCCCACTTTCTTTTAAATAAGTTAAATTTGCTATTCCACCTATATTAATTAAAATTCTCGATTTTCTTTTATGTGAAAACAAAATATAATCGAGATATGGAACTAAAGGAGCTCCGTCGCCTCCTACAGCTACATCCGCAGTCCTAAAATCACCTATAGTTGTAATTCCAGTCAAATTAGCTATTACAGATGCATCACCAACTTGTAATGTTGATTTTGTTCTGAAACCAAATAAATTTATTCCCTTCGGTATATGATATATAGTTTGCCCATGAGAACCAATTATATCGATTTCGCTTTTATGTATATTTTTTGTTCTTAAAAATTTGTTTATACAATTTGCAAAAAGATTACCTATGAGAAAATTTAGTTTGCATATATCTTCAACATCATTCTCCTCTTTTCTGGAACATTTAAAGATATATTCCTTGATTTTGTTATTTATTTTAAATGGTTGGAAATCAATAACTTGTATCTTTGTCTTTACACCATTTCCTTTTATTTTCAATAAAACTATATCAACTGCATCTACCGAAGTCCCCGATAGTATTCCTATTACTTTTCGTTCTTTTTTATTAATTAATTCGACTAAATTCACAGATTTATTTTAATAAATATATACGAATTAATTTTCATATTCTATGAATTTTACTGTAACTTATATCATAAAACATAGTATATATAATTAGGAAAATATGATGTAATTATTATCATTTATTTTAAGGTTTTTTTTATAGATTTTCCTGAAAAATAATAAAAAAAATGGAAGAATTTAATATTGTTGAAAAAACTGACAATGATATTGTAATTTTATACCTACAAGGATTTCTCGATGCACATACTTCTATCGAACTCGAAAAATCTTTTGAAAAGCTTATAGGAGAGAACAAATTTAAAATCATTGTTAATTTTGAAAAATTATCTTACATAAGTAGTGCTGGACTTGGTGTTTTCATGGCTTATATAGAGACTATTAGAAATAATTCGGGCGATATAAAACTATGTAAAATGAGCGATAAAATTTACAATATTTTCGATATGCTTGGTTTTCCAATTTTATTTGAGATATATAAGGAAGAAGCTGAATCTATTGAAAAATTTAATCAAGTCTAAAATAATTTGGAAAATATTAATAAAATATCGATAAGTAGTTCCACCAAAAATCTTATTCAGGTGAGAAATTTCATCGAAGAAAGAGCTAAAAAATATCTTTCTGATATTAATAAAATTAACCAAATTATTTTAGCTGTTGATGAAGCTTGCACAAATATTATTAAACATACTTATAAATTTGATGAAAATCATAATATTGACATAGAAAATCATATTAAAAATAATCAGTTTATTGTCAAAATATCATACAACGGTGATGAATTTGACCCTAATAAGCACTCTCTTCCCGATATGAAGGAATATTTCGCAAAATATAAAGTTGGAGGTCTCGGAATTCCACTTATGAAAAAATTTATGGATAAAATCGAATACTTACATTCCGTCAATAATTTTAATGAGCTAACTCTGGTTAAAAACATTTAATTTTTCAAAATTTTCATTTTCCTGATATGGAAAAATCTGACCCTATAAAAAAACAAATCGAATTAAACTCTTTAATTGAATTTTCTCAACTTGTCAATAGTAATCTTGAACTCGATTTTATCTTTGGAAACATTTTACTCAGTATTATGGGCAAAATGATGATATTAAAAGGTATGTTTCTAATTAAAAATCAAAACAAAAATAATAATTCTTATATCATTAAAACTGTAAAAGGTTTAAACCAAAAATTAAAAAATCAAGAAATTGAATTCGAATTTCCTCGTTTATCGATTTTTAGTTCGGAGGACTTTTATAATAAAGATAACTTTTTTATTAATAATAATTTTAATTATTTTTTTAAAATATTTTTTACAAATAAACTTCTTGGCGTCCTGTGCCTCGGAAAAAAAATTGGAAATACTTTAATCACTAAAGAAGAAACAGTGTTTATAGAAACAATTTTGAATATTTCCGCACCTGCAATTGATAATTCATTGAAATTCAATGAAATTAGAATTTTAAACGAAAACCTAAATATCCAAATAAACCAGCTTAAATCTCTTTTTGAATTAAGTAAAGAGCTAAACTCTAATTTTCAAGATAAAAATAAAATTATAAGACTTCTTAATTATACTTTGCTCGGAAATTTTGGTGTAAAAGACCTTCTTATTTTTTCAAAATTCAGGTCAGATAAATTTTATCTATTAAATAGTAAAAATGACATCTTTATTGATAATGAATTTCTAAATTCACTTGAAGAAATAAATGATACTATTTTAATTAATAATATTTCAAAAAATTATGCTATCAATTTTTTATCGAAAAAAAACTATAAACTCGTTTTACCAATAAAAAATAATGGAAAAGTTGAATCTATCGTTTGTCTTGGAAATAGATTAAATAAAAAAGAATTTACCCAAGAAGACTTGCAATATCTTGAATCTATACTAAACTTATGTATTATTTCTCTCGATAATACAGTCCTGTTTAATGAATTTATTGAAAAACAAAAAATTGAAAACGAACTTAAAATTGCAAGAGAAATGCAAGAAGCACTTCTGCCTAAAATTTTACCTGATATAAAAAATTATCAAATATCTGCTATTAACATTCCTGCTCTTCAGGTTGGAGGTGACTACTACGATATTATTCGACTTTCCAATTCGAAATATGCTATAGCTATTGCTGATGTTTCAGGTAAAGGAACTCCTGCATCATTGTTAATGTCTAATATTCAGTCTGCTATTCATTCTTTTCTTAAATTATATGATGAAAATAATTTTAATTTAATAGACGTAACAAAAAAAATTAATGAATTAATTTATGAAAATACTACTGTTGAAAAATTTATAACTTTTTTCTGGGGAATTCTTGATTCTGAAAAACATACGTTCACCTATATCAATGCAGGGCATAATCCTCCTTTACATTTATCTAAAAATGGAATTACCTCTCTGGATAAAGGTGGATTGATGCTCGGTGTTATGCAAAATGACGTGATATATGAATCTGGACAAATATTTTTAAATGATAATGATATAATTATTTTTTATACCGATGGTGTTACTGAAGCTGTTAATTTTAATAATGAAGAATTTGGTGAAAAAAGATTGCATAATACTTCCATTGCAAACTTAGACAAATCTTCTGATGAATTGATTCAAATTATTAATAATGAAATTAATTTATTTGCTAAAGGATTAGCTCAACACGATGATATTACTTTGATTGTTTTAAAGAAAAAGCAATAAAGCAAAATATTACAATAAAAAAACTCCCGAATTTTTTTATTCGAGAGTTTATTATTTGAATATAAATTTATTTTTAATATCTCGTGCCTTCGCTTACAAATGGTAAAAATGCAAGATGTCTCGCTCTTTTAACAGCAGTCGTAAGTTTTCTTTGCATTTTTGCTGTTGCTCCTGTTATTCTTGCTGGCAATATTTTACCCTGTTCATTAAGAAATCTGGTCAATAACTTCACATCTCTAAAATCTATAAAACTATCAATACCTTTTTCTTTAAAAGGGTCTCTTTTTTTCTGTTGTGTTGGTTTCTTTGTAGCTATTTGCTGTGTTAACTTGTAATTGTTTTGTGCTTTTACCTTTTTCATTAAATTTTTTAAATTTTTATCATTAAATTTACGAATTTTCTGTTAAATTTTCAATTCGTTTATATTTCACAAATTCTTCTACATTATTAACCAAAATACTCCTACTATACACGCTGCTGTTGAACATATAGACATTAACCATTTATATGCTTTTTCATTACTAAATGAGAATTTTTCACTCATAAATCCTATTCCCGATGCAAATAAAACCATTGATACTATCGTTCCAATTCCAAAAGCAATTATATATATTACAGATTGCAATGTTGTAGAAAACGCAAGTGCGGGTAAAATGCCCACAAAATGCGAACTCCCTGCAAATCCATGTAAAATTCCAATTCCTAATGCCGCATGCATATGTATATGTGCTTCGGGTTTCTCGTGTATTTTGGGATTTTTATGTATATGAAAATGTGTATGCTCCTCACCATCGTGATTATGTCTATGTTCATGAATTCTTGTTTGAAATGCCTTTCTAAACCCCCAAATACCAATTAATATTAGCATAATACCTACTAATCTTTCACTCCATCCTGATATAGCTTCTATTGGAATAATCTCCCTCAAAATAAGTGATAATCCCCCTACCAAAGCAACACCTACTGAATGCCCAATTCCCCACCTGAAACCGGTAGACCAAGATTTTTTCTTAGAACGAACTGCAAGTGGAGCAATTGCCGTTAAATGGTCAGGTCCCGACCATACGTGCAAAGCCCCCGCTAATAATCCCGTTATTAATGCAAACATATTTATTATCTAATTCCTATTAAGTTTTTGAAAATAAACTGTATAAACAATACCTAAAAAATTGTTTTTACAAAGTATAGTCTTAAAACCACTCTTCTCCACAATCAAATTAAAATCATTAACTTTATAAAAACTATTCACAGAGTTAAAAAGATAATTATATGCATAACTACTTTTTGAAATCTTATTACCAACTTTTGGCATCAATCTATTAAAATAAACATCGAACATATCATCTTTTTTCTTTTTTCTTGAAAACATTTCAAGCACTACTAATATTCCATCTTCATTTAATACTCTGTAGATTTCGTTTAAAGATTTCTCTAAATTTTCAAAATTTCTTACTCCAAATCCAATTGTAACTATATCCATCGAATTATCTTCATAAGGCAAATCGACAACATCAGCAATATCAATTTTTAACTTTTCACTTTTTATTTTTTTCTTTTGTATATCAATCATTTTTTCTGAAATATCACAGGAAAATATTTCCTTTGGATTTAGATTTATTAATTCCTTAGTTAAATCACCCGTCCCGGATGCAATATCTAAAACATTATCATAATTTCGATTTAAGGTTTTCAAATATTTTATTATCTGCTTTCTCCACTTCTTATCCTGATTAAGAGTAAACAAATGATTTAAAAAATCATACTTCGGTGCTATATCATCGAACATCTCTCTAATTCGTTTCCTTGATTTATCTAATTTCATCAACTAAAACCTCAACGATTTAACAGGGTCGAATTTGGAAGCAAGATATGCAGGTATTATCGTAGCAAGAAAAACAAGTAAAAAAGTTATTAGCGAAATTAATATAAATGTATCCATTTGCAATAATATCGGAACATTCTTCATATAATAAATTTCTGGTAACTTAAAAAACTTATATTTTAATTCAGCAAGACATAATCCAAATCCTATGACATTGCCTATTATTATTCCTATTATCCCTATGATAATTCCATCGAATAGAAATATTTTCATTATGTCTAAATTTGAGGCACCAAGTGATTTTATTATTCCCACAGATTGGGTTTTCTCGAGAATCAACATCAAAAGCGTTCCTATTATATTAAAAGTTGCAACTATTATTATTAATCCAAGTATTATCGGTGTCGGTGCTTTCTGCAATTCTACCCACGAAAAAAGACCTTTGTATAATCTAAATAGTGATTTCGGGAAATGCGGATAGTCGAGCATTATTTTTAATCTCGAAGTAATATGCTCCACATTATCTATATTATTTAATTTAATTTCAATTCCTGTTACTCTATTGTCATAATCAAAAAGTTTTTGTGTAGTAGTTAAATCTGTGTAAATTAAAACATCATCATATTCCCTTAATCCTGTTTCGTAAATTCCGCTTACAATAAATTGTTTTATTTTAGGAGGATTCATTGGTGAGGGTATTCCCTGCAAACCAAATACAATCACCTTCGTCCCTACACTCACTCCAAGCTTATTTGCAAGTTTTTCACCAATAAGCAGTCTTGAAAAAATCGTGTCTACTTTTTCGAGATTAAATTCACCTTTTAAAATTCGATTCCGAGTAGTAGATAAATCCGTACTCTGAACAATCCCTTTCAGTAAAATCCCTTCAATATTTTCTTTATATCGTATCACCGCTTCTCTCTGAACATAAGGCGATATTCCAGTAACTTCGGGAATACTATCTTTTATCTGCTTTATCGTATTATCATAATTGCTTAATCCCTCGGGTAAAAACGAAGTGATTTGTATATGTGATACTAATCCTGCAACTTTATCTTTTATTTCTTTTTCAAACCCCTTTAAAATCGAAACCGTAACTATCAATGTTGCTACACCTAATGCTACACCAAGTATTGCAATGTACGTGATGAAAGATACAAACTTGGAATCTTTTTTTGAAAATAAGTATCTCTTTGCAATGAAATATTTGTAATTCAAATTTTAGCTTAATAAATATGTTCTTATAAATTCATCTATCTCTCCATCCATTACGGATTGAGTGTCCGATGTTTCATAATTTGTCCTGTGGTCTTTTACCATATTATAAGGATGGAACACATAACTCCTTATCTGGCTTCCCCACTCGATTTTCTTTTTTGATTTTTCTATTGCTGAAAGTTTCTCGAGTTCTTTTTCCTTTTCCATCATATATAGTTTAGACTTCAACATCTTCATCGCATTCATTTTATTCTGCATTTGTGAGCGTTCATTCTGACACTGAACTACTATCCCTGTAGGTATGTGTGTAATCCTTATTGCTGTTTCCACCTTATTCACATTCTGTCCTCCCGCCCCGCCTGACCTGAATGTATCAATTTTTAAATCCGATTGATTTATTTCAACCTCTATCGTATCATCTATAATCGGTGTTACAAAAACAGCGGCAAATGATGTATGCCTCTTTTTATTCGCATCGAATGGTGAAATTCTAACCAAACGATGAACACCATTTTCTGCTTTTAAAAATCCATAAGCATATTCTCCAAATATTTCTATAGTCGCACTTTTAATTCCTGCTCCATCTCCATCGAGTCTATCTACAAGAGTTGTTTTAAATTTATTTCTTTCGCAATATCTCAAATACATCCTGAGCAGCATCTCTGCCCAATCCTGTGCCTCGGTTCCTCCCGCACCAGAATTTATTGTAAGAATTGCATCGCATTTATCATCTTCATCTGATAGCATATTTCTAAATTCAAGATTATCAACTTCTTTTATTAGTTTCGTGATCTCTTCATCTATTTCTGCTTCAAGTGATTCTTCTTCCTCAGCTTCGCCCATCTCGATTAATGTTTGTATATCCGATGAGTGTTTCTCCACTGAATTATATTCTTCAACCCATTTTTTCAAATTGGAAATTTCCTGCAAGATTTTTTGTGCCGCTTTATTATCATTCCAAAAATCTTGCTTCTCTGTTTCTTTTTCTAATTCTTTTATCTTTTCTATTTTCTCATCGATTTCAAAGAAACCTCCGCAATGTCGCAAGCTTTTCTTTCGGCTCTTTTAATCTGTATTTCTGTTGTTCAAACATCGCTCTTTCTTTTATATTTTAATTTTACTTTAAAATCTACTCTTTAATAAATTTTTATTTCTTTATTTGGTAGTATAAAGTATGAGGCAAAATAAATTCTTTATAATATAAAACTTCTACTTTTTACCTTCTACTTTCAACTTGATATCTATCTCCATTCTCAGAAGTGCCGATGCCAGTGTCTTCCCCTGTGCATCCAATTTCAGCGACACAGTCCCTCCACCCCCAAGCGTTTCATATAACACAAAATTCAAAGCATTAATATTCGGCATTTCATACCGTTCAACTTTTCCAAGGCAAATTCCCTCGAAAAATTCCTTTACCTTTTTTGCAGTCACATATTTCTTTATAATCTCATAATCTTCCTTTTTATAAGCTATCAATCCGATGTTCGCCGCATCGCCTTTATCCCCGCTCCGACCGTGACATATATCTTTTAGCTGTATTTTCATATTTTATTAATTTATATAAAATTACTAAAAAGAAACCAGTATTAAAATTTAATTATTATGGGATAAATCTTTAGATAGCGTTCCATTTAGTGTGTAAATTTCAAATTGCTATTTGTTGGAACAGAGC
>CAYNTK010000010.1:0-107166 GCA_964400285.1 uncultured Ignavibacteriaceae bacterium | reverse complement strand
AAGAAAGAAATAAATTTTATAGCCACAGAGGGCACAGAGTGTGAAGAAAGAAATAGATTTTTTTAGTTGTGGAAGATGCGGAGGGATATAAAGAATGTTTAAAAAATAATAAAATTTTTTTGAGATATAAAAACATAATATATAAAAAATGAAAATACTATTTATACAAACCGGGGGAACGATAGATAAAGATTATCCGAAACAAACAAAAGGATATGCGTTTGAAATAAATGAACCTGCAGTGAAGGAGATGTTGGAAAAAATTAATCCAGCGTTTGACTATGAAGTGTTTTCGGTTTTGAGGAAAGATAGTTTAGACTTGACAGTGAAAGATAGAAAGAAAATTTTTGAAATATGTGAGAGAGCAGATTTTAATAAAATAGTAATAACACACGGGACGGATACGATGATAGAGACTGCGAGGTTTTTATCGGAGATAAAAGATAAGACAATAGTATTAACTGGAGCATTTAAGCCGAGTAAATTTTCAAATTCAGATGCGGATTTCAATGTTGGTGCGGCAATTGGAGCGGTGGGTGTTTTAGGTAAGGGCGTATATATTGTTATGAACGGGATGGTATTCGAATATGATAAAGTAAAGAGGAATAAAATAACAGGGAAGTTTGAAAAGATATAAAAAAAACACCTTCCGGTCTCCCGAAAGGTGCACATAACCGAAAACGTATCTTGTTAATATTAGCGAAACAACTAAGTTTCGTTAATCAAGGCGATAATCGGTAAATAAAACTAATCAACATAAGAAAATAAAACAAGTCAACTTAAACTCATTTTTGCAATTTTTTTTAAGTTAATAATTCCTATTTTAAGTAAAGTAAATAAAATCAACAAAATGAAAAAAATTATTATTGTTTTATTTCTTGTTATAATGATTGATTATACATTAGGGCAGGATATAAGTAAAATGACAGGAGCAGAGGTATGTTCTTATCATAAATCAAGAATTCCAAATATAGGAATGATTTTAGGAGGTTCACCAAACTCACCGAGGCATACATATGATGTATTGAAATATACATTAAATCTGGATATATATAATTGTTTTAAGACACCGGGAAACAAAGCGTATTCGGGGTATAACGAGATTAATTTTAAAGTGGATTCAACATTGAATTCAATACAATTAAACGCAACATATACATCGCTTGTAATAGATTCTGTAAGGTTATCGAATGGGAGTGTATTGAATTTTAATCACAGCAGTTCGACAAATATGTTGACAGTGAATTTAGACAGAACATACAATCCGAATGAAATAGTAACGATAAGAATATATTACAGACATAATAATGTAACCGATAATGCATTTAATTCAACGACATCGGGATATGTATATACTGTAACGGAGCCGGAGGGTTCACGGAAGTGGTTTCCATGCTGGGATAGACCGTCTGATAAAGCACTAACAGATATAACAGTAAAAGTTCCTTCTAATGTATTGCTTGGTTCGAATGGAAGGTTACAGGATTCAATAAAGATAGCGGATACAATCTGGTATCGCTGGGTAAGCAGAGACCCGATGTCAACATATTTGATGGTATTGACAGGAAAGACAAATTATAACGTAGATATAATATGGTGGCACAGATTATCAAATCCGAATGATAGTATGCCGATAAGGTTTTATTATTCGACAGGAGAAAATATTACACCGACAAAAAATGCTATGATAGATATGACAAATTATTTTTCGCAGATATTTTGCGAGCATCCGTTTGAAAAGGATGGATTTGCATCGGTGTCGGGATTTGGCGGGGGAATGGAGCATCAGACATTGACAACGATTTCTTCAACAGGTTGGAGTTCGGTGGTTAGTTTAATTTCACACGAGTTTTCACATCAGTGGTTTGGAGATATGATAACCTGCGGAACGTGGGCGGATTTATGGCTGAATGAGGGATTTGCAACGTATTGCGAATCGCTATACAGCGAGCATATAAGCGGATATGCGGCGTATAAATCGAGAGTAACGTCAAATGCAACTTATTATCTGAGTAACAATCCGGGATGGCCAATATATAATCCATCTTGGGCAATTACTACTCCGCCGAGCGGGACGTTATTTAATACAGCAATAACATATTATAAAGGTGCGTGTGTTTTACATATGCTAAGATATACGCTTGGAGATACTGTATTTTTTAATGTATTAAAAAATTATGCATCGGATACTACAAATTTTAAATATCAATGTGCGGTGACGGATGATTTTACATCAAGGATAAGCACATTTGCGGGACAGGATTTGACATGGTTTATAGACCAATGGGTAAAGCAACCAAATCATCCTACATATCAGAATACTTATGGAATTATTGATTTAGGGGGTGGAAATTGGAGAGTGAATTTCAGAGCATATCAGAGTCAAACAAATACAGTATTTCATAAAATGCCTATAGTGATAAAAGTATCTTTTAATGTTGGTTCGGATACTTTAATAAGAGTAATGAATGATGTTAATAATCAGCTATTTACTTTTGATTTTAACAGGCAACCAACAACAGTAGCATTCGACCCAAATAATGATATTTTATTAAAGACGGCAAGTTTATCTATTGGGATTAATAAAATTTCTAATACTATACCTGATAAATGCGAGATGGAGCAGAATTATCCAAATCCATTTAATCCGACAACAAATATCAGATATCAAATATCAAAGAGCAGTTATGTAAAGTTAATAGTATATGATATATTAGGAAAAGAAGTAGCAACTTTAGTTAATGAAGAGCAAAAGCCGGGGATATATGAAATTCCATTTTCGATTTCACAATATATGAATAATCAAGCTTCAAGCGGGATATATTTTTATAAAATCGAAGCGGGAGATTTTGTAAAGACGATGAAAATGGTGGTTATTAAATAACAAATTAAAAAGTAGAAGATAAAGAATTATGAATAAAGGCATCTGGTTTAAAATATCAGATGCCTTTTTATATCTGGTATAAAAATTGTGTTATTAATTTTAAAATATTTGTTATATTATTAGTATATGCATAGAGAGAAGGAAAATTTGAGGCGATTTTCAGTAATAAAGCCAAGATATGTAATAATCTTTGGGTTGGTTATATCTTTAGTGATGATAGTGTCATCATATATAGAATTCATTGAAAACAAGCGAGAAATCTATCATTTATTAGATGAGCATGCAAATTCAATAATTTTTGCAATAGATAAAAGTAGTGCAAATACAATAATATCTGAGAAAGAAGTCGAGAATTTGCTGGCAAAACATTTACTCGGAGTAGCAAGAAATATATATCGAATTGATAGTATATCGACATTATCTAATGAATTGCTCGTCAAAATTGCCGAAGAGAATGAGGTATATAGAATAAATATATTTAATAAATCAGGTGAAAAGGTGTATCAAAATATTATTGGTGGAAGAATGCATTATGGAGAAAAAGGAAGATATTCACCACAAGAATATTTAGATTCAATATTGAGGGGAAATAAAAGGGAGATAATAATTGGATTTAAAGCAGCCCGAATGGAAAAAGGGGTACGATTTGCAGTAGCAAAATTACGTCCACAGAATAGAGGAGGAGCAATAATTGTAAATTTAAATGCAGAGATGTATTTGGAGTTTATGAAGAAAATTGGTTTTGAAAAAACGATAAATGATATTGGAACAAAAAGCGGAATAGAATATATTGTATTACAAAATGAAAAAGGTATATTGGCATCTAATATTGAAAAAAAGGAGTTCACGATATATGAAGAAGATGCTTTTATACAAAATGCTATGAGAAAAGATAGTATATTTTCAAGAGTAATTAATTTTGAAAACAGAGAAGTATATGAAATAGTGAAGCCATTTATTGTAGAGAATGAAAGAATAGGATTATTTAGAGTAGGATTATCTATGGATGAGATAAAAGTACTCGAAAACAAAATGTTATGGAGAGGGATAATAATTTCTTTTGTAATAATAATAATATCTATGATAGTGATTTCTGTGGTAGTATCAAATCAAAATTACAAGATGGTATCAGAAGAGTTTGCAAAGATACAGACATTTACAGGAGAGATTTTGGCTAATATGAATCAAGCTGTAATCACGTTAGATAAAGACGGTAGGGTTGAAATATTTAATAAAAAAGCGGAAGAGATTTTTGGATTAGATTCGAAGAAAATATATAGAGAAAATTATATTAATGCTTTAAAAGGAATTGACGCGATATTTGAGATAATAGATAAGAAGAAAGAAGTAAATAATTATTTAATCGTTTTTAATATAGAGGGTAAAGAAAGTAGAATACTCTCGGTAAATACTTCTGCAATATGGAATAATGAAAATAAAAATCTGGCATATACAATGGTAATAGATGACGTAACAGAAATAAAGAACATCGAGCGACAAAAGAACCAAAACGAAAAGTTAATAGCAATGGGTGAACTTGCAGGTGGAGTAGCTCACGAGGTTAGAAATCCGTTAAATTCAATAAATATGATAGCACAGAGATTGGAGAAGGAGTATTCTAAAAAAGTTAATACGGAAGAATTTAAGACTTTATCAAGTGTATTAAAGAATGAATCAACAAGAGTAAATAAAATTATAGAGCAATTTTTAAAATTTGCGAGGCCACCGAAACTTAATATTCGAGAGGTTTCAGTTAAAGATTTTTTAAAAGAAGTAAAAATGATAACTGAAATAATTGCTAAAGAAAAAGGGATTAATATTAATTACAAATTAGAGAATGAAAGTAATATCAAAATAGACTCAGAACAAATGAAGCAAGTGTTTATAAATTTAATACAGAATTCTATAGATGCAACAGAATCTGGAGGAGAAATAGAAATTTTTTATAAGAAGAAAAATGGAAAGAATATTTTTATAATAACTGATACTGGAGTTGGGATTCCAGAAGAACAATTAAACAAAATATTTAATTTATATTATACAACAAAGAGCGGGGGGACAGGACTTGGGCTTAGTATTGTACAGCAAATAGTAACCAGTCATAATGGAAATATTAAAGTTGAAAGCACACAAGGGAAAGGGACAAAATTTACAATAGAAATTTAAAATAAAAAATTATGAATATAAAATATAATATTTTAATAGTTGATGATGAGCAATCACAAAGAATAATACTGTCAGGTTTTTTAAAACAAAAAGGATATAATTTATTTGAAGCTTCTTCTGGTGATGAAGCACTAAAGATAATAGAAAATAATCTAATAGATATTGTATTATCTGATTATAAGATGCCAGAAATGAATGGGATAGAATTATTGAAAAAAATAAAAGAAAGGAATCCTGAAATTGCAGTAGTAATAATAACAGCATTTGGAACTATAGAAGATGCAGTAAAAGCGATGAAGGAAGGAGCATTTGATTATTTAACGAAACCTGTTGAGCTCGATGAACTTGAATTTATTATATCAAGGATTTCTGAAAGACAGCAATTAATATCAGAAAACAAAATATTAAAAGAGCAATTAATAGAAAAAAATAAAATTACGGGGATAGTAGCATATTCCGAAAAAATGGAGAATGTTTTAAGCACAGCTTTAAGAGTTGCGGATAGTAAAGCAACAGTATTATTAAGAGGAGAGAGTGGAACAGGTAAGGAAGTTCTTGCAAAAGCAATTCACTATGCAAGTTCAAGGAAGGATAAACCATTTGTTGCAGTAAATTGTGCTGCTCTTAACGAAAACCTGCTCGAGAGTGAACTATTTGGACATGAGAAGGGAGCATTTACAGGAGCTGATAAACAAAGACGAGGAAGATTTGAAATTGCAGATGGGGGGACAATATTCCTTGATGAGATAGGAGATTTACCTCTTGCAACTCAAGTGAAACTGTTAAGAGTTTTACAAGAGGAACAGTTTGAAAGAGTTGGCGGTTCACAAACTATTAATGTTGATGTGAGGGTTATAACTGCTACGAATAAAAATATAGAAGAGTTGATTAAAGACGGTAAATTCAGAGAAGATTTGTATTACAGAATTAATGTGGTTACCATTTCAATTCCACCATTAAGAGAGAGAAGAGAAGATATAATTCACTTAATTAGGCATTTTATAGAAAAATATTTACCTGAAACAAGGAAGGAGAAAATCGAATTTTCGAGAGAAGCTATAGATGTATTGATGAAATATAATTTCCCTGGAAATATAAGAGAATTAGAAAATATTGTACATCATTCGATAGTATTATCGAGAGGAGAGATAATATCTACATCGGACTTACCAGAGCAATTAAAAGGAAAATATTCTTCAGATGTTGTATTTGGATTAGATGAGAATTTAACTTTACCAGAACAAGTAGATAATCTTGAAAAGATGCTGGTATTGGATGCTTTAAAAAAGACTAATAATAATCAACTTCAAGCATCAAAGATATTAGGAATTTCGGAAAGAAATTTACGATATAGACTTGAAAAATGGGGAATGAAAAAAGGTAAAGTATAGAATTATGGATAAAAAAACAATTATTTAAAATAAATAAACATCATAACGAATCAATAAATTATTTTAATGTCTATTATCATTTTACATCGATTTTTAAATAAAGAATAAATAAATTTATAATCATAATTATAAACTGCTTTTCAATTTTGCATTTTTAGTAAAATCATTAAATAAATAAACTTATGAAAAAAATATTTTTTATTTTATTTTCAACTATGTTTCTTTTTTTAGGAAAGGAAACATATTCACAGATAGATTCTGCGGAAATTATGTGGACAGTCCCTGAGTTAATTAAATTTCACGATGTAATATATTTAATCTGGCATGAGGCATATCCAGCGAAGGATGTAAATGCACTAAAGGGATTTGTTCCTGAGATAAAAACATCGATGGAAAAAATTAATAATGCGAAATTACCCGGAATAGCAAGAGAAAAGGAAACGAAGTGGAAAGAGGGTTTAGTAGATTTTAATAATGCTGCGGAAGAATATTACAAAGCGGCAAGTGGTAATGATGAACAAGCAATGTTAGATGCAGCGGAAAAACTTCACGCAAAGTTTGAAATGATGATTAGGGTAATAAAACCCGTGTTAAAAGAAATCGATGAATATCATAAAGTATTATATGTTATTTACCATAAATATTTTCCCGATAAAAAGTATGCAGAAATAACAAGTGTTATGGATGATTTAATACAAAAAGCAGATGCAATTACAAAAGCAGACGAAGAGAAGTTAAAGAAGAGGTTAAAAGAAAAATTTATTGAGTATGCACCTGCAGCAAAGGAGCTATATGATAACACAGTCGAATTAAAAGAAATACTAAAAACAAATAATACTGAAAAAATTGATGCTGCAGTAGAAAAAATGCATTCAAGCTATCAAAAACTGGAATGTGTATTTGATTAACAATTTTTTATGTATTATAATTAGCTCGTTTCGATAATATTTCGAAACGAGTTTTTTATTCGTAAAATTTGTCCTTTATTCAACGCTTTTTGACGAAAAACAAGTATTTTTTTTATAAATGGTGCTAATTTATGAAAATTAAGAGTATTTTTGTTTGGCACGATACTTGTGGGTTATAGAGAAAAATTTATTAACAAATAATATAAAGGAAAATAAAATGAAAAATAAAACATTAATAACTTTGGCATTTTTATTAATTATTGCTACAATGACATTTGCACAAAGAGCAAACTGGCAATGGAGCGATGAAAACGTTCAGACAATTTCTGGTACGGTGACTGATAATTCTAGACCATGTGGTTTTTTAAAAGCAGACGATGGAAAAGTATATAGAATTCATATGGGACCGGTTTGGTTCTGGGATAATAATAATTACGCATTAGCATTAACAAATGCAACTATAAAAGGAAATGTAAAAGAATCAAATGGTGAATATGATATATTTCCTTTTACTATCACTCAAAATAGCAAGACGATGATATTTTCAGATGACAATGGAATTCCAAAATGGTCTCAGGGAAATGGTAGAGGTAAAGGGTATGGATGGAAAGGAAATGGTCGTGGATGGGGAAGAGGTTACTGTTGGAGAAACAATGATGGATATGGATGGGGAAGAGGAAATAATCCAAATTGCCCTTACAGGAACAAATAAATCATATATATATATATATATATATGTTGAAAAGTGTGGTAAGTTTACCACACTTTTTTTTTATATACAATAAGTTATTTTTAAAAAAAATTTTTATGCCATTAAAGCCCTGGAAGAAAATAAGTTCGGAAGTAAAATTCAAAAATCCCTGGTGGACTTATATGTATGATAAGTGCAAACTGCATAATGGAAAGGATTATGAATACCATTATGTTCATACTGCAGGTTCATCTTTTATAATACCTATAAAAGAAAACGGAAAAATAATTCTTGTAAATCAATACAGGTATTTAAATGATAGGTTTAGTATCGAATTTCCCGGAGGAGGAATAAAAGAGGGACAAACTCCGGAAGAAGTCGCAAGAAAAGAATTGATAGAAGAAACAGGATTTGACGGTGACCTTAAGAAGGTTGGATTTTTTAATCCATATAATGGAATAGCTGATGAGATTTGTCACGTGTATATTGCAAGAAATTTAAAGCCTTCCGATAAAGAAAAGAAAGACGATTCGGAGGAATTTGAAATGATGGAATTCACTCCTGATGAAATAGATAAACTTATACAAACAAATGAAATGTATGACGGTATGTCTATTGCAGCGTGGGGGATAGGGAAACATCAAATAGCAAATTGAAATATTACTAGGAGGGTTCTACCCAATCTCCGTTTTCTTTGATCAGTTTTATAAGTTCTTCAACCGCAACTTCAGTATTAATATTTCTTTTCACAACTTCTTTCCCTTTATAAAGAGAAATTTTTCCTATACCGCTTCCTACGTAACCGTAGTCTGCGTCAGCCATTTCTCCAGGACCATTAACAATACATCCCATAATAGCGATTTTTAAACCTTTAAGGTGATTTGTTTTCTCTCTAACTTTTGCGGTTGTTTCCTGTAAATCGAAAAGCGTCCTTCCGCAGGAAGGACAGGATATGTATTCGGTTTTCGATATTCTTTTTCTTGCTGCTTGAAGGATTCCAAAACTTACGTTTACGATTGTTTTTTTACGGATATCAGGGGAGTCAAGCCAGATACCGTTTCCAAAGCCATCAATAAACAAACCGCCAATATCGATTGATGCGTAATTGATAAATTTTTCTTCGCTTATATCTCTATAATGTTTGGAAAAAATTATAGGGTTTTTAATTTCAAGTTCGGATAATTTTATGCAGGTATTTTTAAGTTCAGACATTGTCGTATTATTTCCTGACGTAATTACAAGTATACAGTTTTTATCTTTCTTAATTTTTTCAATTAAAATGCTATCATTAATGTTGCTTACTAAAACAAATTTTTCCGAATCGGTTGATGTTGCAACATATTCTTCTTGACACAATATAGGTAAGGAATTTTCTTTGTTTTCAAGTTGTCTCCATACCGGTGGATTATAAATTAATTTTAATGTGCCTGGAAGTTTTATATCTGTTATGTTGTTTCCCGCATAAATGTAATCCGGTGCAATATCGCTAATGTTCCATTTGTCGAGAGTTTCGCTGTAATAATAGCCAACGGTTTTAAGCGTTTCGTAATTTATTTTATCGAGGGAAATAATCACGGCAGGGACATTCTTACCCCCGATTATATCGACTTTATGTGTTTTTAAATCTTTCGATGATATTTGTTGAATTGTAAATTCTTTTTCGGGAGCTTTTTCTTTTCTTAGTGTTTCAATTTTCTCAATAAGAATTTTACAAACAGGAATTTCGTATTCCGGTTCTTCAGTCAGGGAGACTCGTATTGTATCTCCAATGCCTTCTTCAAGCAATGTTCCTATACCCATAGCGGATTTAATTCTTCCGTCTTCTCCGTCTCCTGCTTCCGTTACTCCAAGATGAAGAGGATAATTCATTTTTTCTTCAAGCATTTTTTTTACGAGAAGCCGGTATGCTTCCAGAATAATCTGAGGGTTGCTGGATTTCATAGAAAGAACAAGATTGTGGTAGTTTTCATTTTCGCAAATTCTGACGAATTCGAGTGCGGATTCCACCATTCCAAGCGGAGTATCACCGTAGCGGCTCATAATCCTGTCGGAGAGAGAGCCGTGGTTTGTTCCGATTCTCATTGCAGTTCCGTATTCCTTACATACTTTTATTAGAGGAATAAATCTATTTCTTATTTTTTCGATTTCCTGTTCGTATTGTAAATCGGTATATTCAATAATATTAAATCTTTTCTTATCAACGTAATTTCCCGGATTGATGCGGACTTTTTCGACAATTCTTGCGGCAACTTCAGCGGCATTTGGTGTAAAATGTATATCAGCAATCAGGGGTGTTTCAAAACCTGCTCTTCGTAATTCTTTTTTAATATTTTCCAGATTTTTAGCTTCATTTATACTTGGTGCGGTTATTCTTACATAATCCGCTCCTGCTTGGATTATCCTGATGCATTGCTTTATGGTTGCGGCTGTATCCATAGTATTGGTAGTTGTCATAGATTGGATTCTAATGGGATAATTCCCGCCAAGAGGAGTATTACCAATATTTACAATACGTGTATTGAATCTTATCATTTAGAAATTAGAAAATTACTTAATGGAGTTTTTTACTTTCTTCAAAAAGAATACGTTTTTCTTCGTCTGTTAAACTCTGGTAACCACTTTTGCTTAGTTTATCAAGGATGTCGTCTATTTTTTTCTGTATTTCTCTTTGTTGTGCATCAATTTCGCTTTTATAATCTTTGGTTTCGATGTCTTTGTATTCTGCATTGTAAACTTTTTGATTTGATTCTGTGTAATTTGGTTTATGATTAGAGCTACTATTAGTCCAATAATTATTCGTTTGATTAGATTTAAAGCTATCGAATAAGTTTAATCTTTTTCTATTTGTAATCAAGAGATAAATTATACCAACAACTGCTCCACCAAGATGAGCTATGTGTGCGATTCCGGATTCTGATTGCGAAGCAACAGCAAAAATTTCCAGAGCCATATATAAAATAACAAGATATTTAGCTTTGATTGGAATAAGGAAGTAAATATAAATATGTCTATTTGGGAAAAGATATCCGAAAGCAACGAGTATTCCGTAAACCGAACCAGAAGCACCTATTGTAGGACCAACCTTGCTAAACAAAGGAGCAATAAATAAATTCGCAACTGCAGCACCAAGTCCGCAAATCGTATAATAAATTAAGAATCTTTTTGAGCCCCAGAGATTTTCCAGTTCCATACCGAACATCCATAAAGCAAACATATTAAAAAACAGGTGTGTAAAATCACCGTGTAAGAACATATAAGTTATTAATTGCCAAGGAAGAAAAGGACCACCGTAAATGGATTTCATTCCAGGTCCTTGAAAAATCGGTTGTAGGGCAAATAATCTAAAAAAAGCTAATCCAAGATTTGTATCACCAAATCTTAAACTATTGAGAAAAAAATATTGCAATAAAAAAATAGCAACATTGCTAATAAGTAAATATTTTATTATTGGAGGGAAAATACTAAATCCTCCAAAAAGCCCAGGTCTTCTATAATAATTATTCAATTTATCTTTAATCTTCTTTTAAATTTGAATGTAAATTATAAGCTTTTTTATAATCTTCAATTGTATCAATTTCTATGCACTCAAATTCTGAAACATCAATACAATATAAACTGTTCCTTAAATCGTTTTTGTCGATTATTTCCTGAAATGAGGCTTCATAAAATTCGTTAACATTTTTTTCTTTTTTTATTTTTCTATCTAAAATTTCGAATAAATCATTCAAGTAGTCTTTAGAAAATTTTTCGATACCTATCGATTCACCAATAGAATCTATAATATTGATTTCTTTTCCGATTTTCAATATTCTGTCTTCACCATCGACAATAACCTTAATTTGTTCAGCATCAAGATTACGAGTTACGTTTACAGCAAGACAATTCTTATGATTTGAATCTAACAATTTTGTGATAATTTTTTTATCAAATAAAATATCGCTATCGAGTAAAAGCATATCATTTTCAATATAATCTTTTGTCATCCACAAGGAATAAGAATTATTATTATTTTCATAATCGGGGTTTATTAAAATAATTTTATTTAATTCTGGAAAATGTTTGTTTAAATATTCTCTAACCATATTTTCTCTATATCCCAAAACAAAGACAAAATTATTAATTCCGTTATGTAAAATATTACTAACAGTTCTATGGAGTAAATTAAATTTTCCAATATTCAATAGACACTTTGGTATATTATCGGTTAAAGGTCTTAATCTTTTTGCGATGCCTGCTGCGAGAATAACTGCCTGCATATATTTTTATCAGTTTTTGGGTTTAATTGATAATTTTTTTATTACACTTTTTTGTACTATTAATAAAATAAGAAAAATCATATTTCCTAAAATTATTGTTAAAATTAAATATAAGTCTAATCTATATAAAAAACAGAAAGTTATTGTAAATGTAAGATGTGTAGTCGAACCAATCCAACTCCATAATCTCAATAAAGTTTTATTTTTCTGTTTATAAATTTCAGGAGACACATTTAATATAATATGTCTAGTGGAATTTTTTTGTATATAACAATATTTAAGATATATTACAACAAGTATTTTATCAATTAGTTTACCCTTAATATTTTTTAATCTTTCTTTTTCTTCTAAAAATTCAGCAATTTCATCATTCACATCATTGACTTTGTGATAAACATATTGCATATACATATTTCTATAATAATCAAAAAACATATTTTGTAAAACTCTCGAAAAACCTCCAAGAAGAGCTAAACCCCAAGAAAACATTGCATTCCCAGTAATGTGATAAAGTGCAAAACCAATACCGAAAAAAATTGAAGCACCTGTGACATAATCAATAAATCCATCAATAATTCTACCAACTTTTGTCCCGTTTTTCTTAAGTCTTGCAAGTTGACCATCAGCACAATCGAGAATATTTGAAATAAAAATCGATACACCACCTGCGATAATAAATTTATATTCACCAAAATAAAATAAAATACCAGAAGCCAAACCAAAAATCATTGAAATAACAGAAATTTGGTTTGGAGTAAGGTTAGTATGATATACAAGTTTAACAAAAAGGAACGATAATGGTCTATAAATTAAAAGATCCAAAATTTCTTCTACATCAATACTTTTTAATGAAGATTTATATTCGTTGTATAATGACATAATAAATAATTACATAAAGAAAGTCATAATTTAATTTATCACTTTTAATTTATGTTTTTTTACTTTTTTTCTATGTTCCTTTTTAATTTCGGTTAGGGATTTTTTCTTAACTTTTGCAACAAGAAATTCCTGTGCATTAATCTTTTCTTCGTCTTCCGATTTCCTATAATAAGTCCCATCATTAGCAAGAACTCTTGTTTTAATATTATCTTTAAGGTATATATTTAAAATATCAATCATATCCTGTTTAATTCCTTTATCCTCAATAGGGTAAAGTATTTCAACCCTTCTATCAAAGTTTCTTTCCATAATATCTGCACTTCCGGAATAAATAGCGGGATTTCCGTTATTGTAAAACAGATATGCTCTACTGTGCTCGAGGAACCTACCAACTATGCTATAAACATTTATATTTTCACTAAGACCAGCGACGTTAGGTTTAAGTCTGCAAATGCCCCTTACTATTAAGTCAATTTTTACACCTTGAGAAGACGCATAATAAAGTTTCATAATAGTTTTATCGTCAACGAGAGAATTCATTTTAAAAAGAATATAACCATTACCAAATTCTTTATGATAATTTACTTCTTCCTCTATTAGTTTAATTAGATTTTTTCTCATAGAAAAAGGAGCAACCAATAGTTTTTTATAGGTAGTAAATTTTGAATATCCTGTTAGATAATTAAAGAGATTAGAGGAATCAGTGCAAAAATCCTCATCACTGGTAAATAGTCCAAAATCTGTATAGATTTTAGCTGTGATTGGATTATAGTTTCCTGTGCTTAAATGTAGATATCTTTTCATAGTTTTATCTTCACGTCTTACAACAAGAGCCATTTTGCAGTGAGTTTTAAGACCTGCAATTCCATAAACGACGTGGACACCTGCATTTTCCAGAGCTCTTGCCCAAATAATATTGTTTTCTTCATCGAATCTTGCTTTTAGTTCAACGATGGCGGTAACTTGTTTTCCATTTTCAGCTGCACTTATTAAGGATTTAATAATGGGAGAATCTCCACTTGTTCTATACAATGTTAATTTTATTGCAAACACATTTGGATCTTCTGCGGCTTGAGCAATAAATTCACTTACAGAGGAAAAAGAATAAAAAGGATGGTGTATAAATACATCTTTTTTCCTAATTGCTTTAAAAAAATTATCTTCTTCGCGGAAAGAAGATGTAATTCTTGGAGCAAATCCTTCATACTTAAGATTTCTTTTATCAATATTATAAAGATACATTAAGTCACCAAGATTTAGAGGACCATTAATCTTATATATTTCGTTTTTTTCGAGAGCTAAATCATTTATGAGTAGATTAAAAATATCATCTGGAATATTTTCCTCAACTTGAAATCTAACTATAATTCCCAATCTCCTTTTTTTGACTTCTTCGGCTATCAAAGTTAACAGATCGTCAGCTTCTTCTTCTTCAAGTTCAAGGTCAGCATTTCTTGTAATTCTGAAAGCATAAGATTCGAGTATTTTCATACCTGGGAATAGCTTAAAAGCATTTGCTTTTATAATATCTTCAAGTAGGATAAAATTATATTCAGAATCTTTATTTATTTGGTGAAATCTTGGAAAATTGTTAGGAACCTGTAAAACGGAAATTTTTTCTTCAGAATTTTCAGTATCTGGGTCAATAAGTTTGATAGCAAGTGCAATTGTTCTATTAACGAGGTTTGGGAAAGGGTGAACGTTATCAAGAGCAATAGGAGTCAGAACAGGAAAAATCTCATTATCAAAATATTTTTCGAGTTTTTCTTTTTCTTTATCATTTAGATTTTCGTATTTATAAAAATGTATATCGTTTTCAGCTAAACCTGGTATTAGCTCTTCATTAAAAATACGGTATTGTTCTTTTACCATTGGGCAAAGCATTTTGTAAATTTCATCTCTCAAATCTTTTGCAGTAAATCCATCAGATGATACTTCGTTGATACCACTTTTTACTTGACGTTTTAATCCAGAAACACGAATCATAAAGAATTCATCGAGATTAGTACTGAATATTGAAGCAAATTTAATTCTTTCCAATAGTGGATTTTTTTTATCTGCTGCTTCTTCAAGAACTCTTCTATTGAACTCAATCCAGCTAAGTTCACGATTGAAAAAATAATCCGATTTATTTATAAATTCGTTACTCATATCATAATCTTGTAAAGTTTATCATATCACCCTCGCTAATTCCGTATTTATCCGAATATCCTGCATTAACTTCCACAACGTAAATTACTGGACCTTCGGAAGGAAGACTTTTTGTAGAAAGCGGAGTAGTATTTCTATGAATTTTGATTATTTTTTTATTAATATCAACGAATAATATATCAAGCGAAATAAAAGTATTTTTCATCCAAAAAGAGTGCTCTTCCGCTTTAGGAAAAATAAATAACATACCACGATTCTCATCCATAGATTTTCTATACATTAGTCCCTGAATAGTTTTAGGTTCAGTATCCGCAATTTCTATGTCTATTTTGCTAATAATTTTCTTACTATCTTTCTTTATGAATTCGAGTTCACCTTGTTTTACAAATTGTGGCTCCTTAATATTTTCTATTTGTTCTCCGGTTTTTTTTACGGTATAACCATTATTATTCTTTTTGATAAAGAAATCGTAAACAAAATATGCAACAATAGCTATTATCAGTAGAATTAGAATATATTTAAGTAGATTGTTATCCTTTTTATTTTTTATTTGATTTGACTGCATATTATTTTTTACCTAAAAATTCTTTAATAGATTCAATCAAATATACATTTTGCTCTCTTGTTCCGAGAGTTATTCTTGTTTCTGTTTTAAATGCTTCTTCATCGAGAAATTTTATTAAAACATTTCTTTCTTTTAAAAATTTGTTTAAATCTTTTCTTATTTCTTTGGGCATATCAACGAGCATAAAATTAGCATAAGATTTATAAGCAGTAAAGCCCTCAAGTTTAGAAAATTCTCTGTAGAAATATTCTTTATCTTCTTGTATTAATTTTGTGATATTAGAGTAATATTCGTCATCATCCATAGCTATTTCGGCAAGTTTTTCCGATATTTTGTTATAACCGAGATAACGAACCGAATAATTAATTAATTCTTCAAGGTTCTTCCCAGCAAATGCAAAACCTATTCTACAACCTGCAAGAGCGAAGTATTTTGAAAAGGTTCTACAAATTACAAGGTTAGGGAATTCATCTATAAATGGTTTAACATAATCATTTTCTTTAGAACCAAATCCCCAGTATGCTTCATCAATCATAACAAGAGCACCTCTGCAAGCATCAAGAAATCTTTTTAAATCTTCTTTTGGGATTCTATTTCCAGTGGGATTATTAGGAGAAGCTACTAAAACAATTCTTGGCCTTTCTCTATCATAAATTTCAATCATTTTATCTACATCATATGCAAAAGTTGAAACTCCATTTTCTTTTGTAATATACATAGGATATTCAACATTAAACCCTCCAACTTCATAAGCAACTTTTTTATAGTACCACCATGCTTCTTTTGGTATAAGAATTTTTTCTTTTCTGTCGAGGTAATAATGAATAATTTGTTTAAGTAAATCTTCGCTACCATAAGAAAGAATAATTTGTCTTTCATCAATATTAAAATCTTTAGCGATTTTTTCCGATAATGATGATTTTATACCTCTTACAAAATCTCTTGAATACCAGCTTAAATCTTCGTATTTAATATTTTTTAAATAATCGAAACATTTTGGAGAAGGACCATATTGAGATTCGTTCCTATCCAACCATTGTATTTCTTTATATTTTTTTGGGTCTGTCATAATATTAATTTATTTTTTTATATAATGCGAATTATTTTTTTGTTAAAAATCTTTTTATTCCGTTTTTACATTCTTCAGTTAATCGAGTAAGAGCATTCATATCTACGGCATATTCAAGTGCAGATTCGAAACTCATTGAAGCTATATTTCTAAACATTTCTTTAGTTAACATTACGGAACTGGATGGTAATTGATTCAAACACTCGCAGAGTTTTTCAGTATAATTTTCGAGCATATAATCTTCTACAACATAGTTTACAAACCCGATATTATATGCTTCAGTTCCTGTAATAAATTTTGAAGTAAGTAATAAATCTTTTGCATGTGTTTCAGTAACTCTTTTGAGAAGGAACACCATAACGATAGCCGGTATAAAACCTATTTTCACTTCTGTATAACCAAACTGAGCTTTATCCGAAGCAACGATTAGGTCACAAGCACTTGCAAGCCCACATCCTCCTGCGAGTGCATAACCATTTACCATTGCGATAGTGGGTTTTTTACAATTATATATGGATAACAGCATATTTTTTAAGTTATCCGAATCTTTTTTATTTTCAAGAATATTGAATTCAGATATTTTGTTTAAGTATTCAAGATTCATACCAGTGCAAAAATTACCGCCAGCTCCAGTAATAATTATAGATTTCGTATCATCATCTGAGGAAAAATTATTCATAGCTGTAGTTATTTCAAATACCATTTCTTCATCAAGAGAATTTCTTTTGTCAGGCCTATTTAATATGAGTTTTTTTGTTTTTCCTGATTCAGTTATTAATATTTTATTGTATTTATTTTCCATAATAATTAATTGTTAGTTAAAATATGATAATTATTTTCAAAGCTAACTATTTTTGATTTAACTTTAAAATATTTTTCTATTAATTCATCTTTTATAACTGCTTTTGTTTCGTCGAATAATACCATTTTACCTTCATCAAGAAGTAATGTTTTTTTAGTAAATCTTAAGGCAATATTTAAGTTGTGGGTTACAACTATAATAGTTAGCTTTTTCTCCTCATTTAATTTTTTTAAAATGGAAAAAATTTCATATTGATAATTAATATCGAGAAAAGTTAATGGTTCATCTATAATCAGAATTTTTTTCGATAAATCGGAATTAATATCGAGTTGAACCAATGATAGTGTAACTAAAACTTTCTGTTTCTCACCACCAGAGAGTTCATTAATGGATTTATCAAAAAATTTACTGATACCGGTAACTTTTATGCTTTCATTAACAGCTTTTCTATCATAATCGGAAAAAGTAAAATCGGAAAATTTTTTATAAGCATATCTTCCAAGCAATAAGAAGTCAAATACATTTAAACCATTATTTCCATTTAAAGAAGATTGAGGTAAATAGCTAAGTATTTTAGAAATTTCTTTTTTTGTAAAAGAGCGAATATCATTTTCGTATAAAGATATTTTCCCTTCATAGCCATTGTAAATGCCTGAAATTAATTTTACAAGCGTTGATTTACCCGAACCATTTCTACCTATAATAGAAATAAAGTCATTTTTAAGAACACTAATATATATATTATTTAGTGCAAAAATATTCCCACCATAAGAGAAACATAAATTATCTACCTTTAAAATTTCATTGACCATAAAACAAATACAAATTTCTATATAACAAATTTACAGACTATTTCTGGTATTCCAATGTTTTTGGATTAAGATACCATTCGAATTTTCCGTTACCTTTATCCAGATTCATATCTATAAAACAAACGCCTGCTTTTTTAAAAGAAAATTCCGATTCTTTTTTATCGGTAAAGTTTTTAACTACAGTGCTTAGCATTGGCTCATGCCCTACAAGAGCGATGGATTTAAAAATAGAATTTCGTTTTAACAATTGTAAAACTTTTTCAGGAGAAGATGCAAGAGTTAATTCATTTGCAATCTCGACATCGTTTTTATATTTTACAGTAATGGCGAGTATTTCAGCTGTTTGAACAGACCTTATTAGGGGACTTGTAAAAATCTTTTCAAGGTCAAGCATTTCATCTTTTAACATCTTGAAAACATTTATAGCTATTCTTCTTCCTTTAGGTGTTATGAACCTGTGTTCGTCATTCCTTACAGATTCAGTTTCATAGTCAATAGCTTCTGTATGACGAATTAAATAGAGCTTCATATTAAATAAATTTTTTTTGTTTTAAAATATTTTTTAATCTATAATCGAACCAATAATATATTTTACCCCGTTTGGTTCTTTTAGGACAATGGGTAAAATATTATTTTCAAATATTTTCTGGTATTTAGTTCTCACTCTTATATAATTAGATGTCCATCCTTCTATAAATCCATCTTTTTCTGTTTCGAAAAGAACATACATCTTTTTGTTAATATGTTTTGAATAAAATTCATATTTCTTTTTATTAGAAAGATTTCTTAAAATCTGACTTCTTATTTTTCTTTCTTTGATATCAACTTTTTCGTTCATTTTAGCAGCTAAAGTATTCCTTCTTTCCGAATAATTAAAAACGTGTAAATAAGATATATTTAAAGAATTTATAAAATTAAAAGTATTTTCAAAATGCTTTTCGCTTTCACCTGGAAAACCAACTATTACATCAATCCCAATTCCAATATCAGGAATTTTATTGTTTAATTTATTTATCAAATCATTAAACAACTCAAGATTATATCTTCTTTTCATTTTTTTCAGAATTTCAGAATCTCCACTTTGGAGAGGAATGTGCAAATGATTGCAATATTTTTCTGATGATTGAAAAAGGTCTATTATTTCATCGCTAATTAAATTTGGTTCAATAGAGCTAATTCTAATCCTATTTATTTCAAGTTTATCTAATTGGTAAAGAACATCAATAAGTTCGTACTTTTTATTTCCTTCAGAATATCCATAATCACCAGTATTAACTCCTGTTAATATTATCTCTTTATAACCTGAATCTATAATTTTTTTTGCATTTTCAATAACCTTATCAATTGCAAGACTTCTTGATTTTCCTCGTGCGAGAGGGATAGTGCAAAAAGAACAATTATAATCACAACCATCTTGAATTTTCAAAAAAGCTCTTGTTCTTGAATCTATATCAGAAGAATATGCTTCTCCGATAAAATTAGAATCATCGAGTGGAGAAACATGAACTTCTGGGTAATTTTTCTTACCGAAACAGGATAAGCTTTCGGTATTAAAATTATCAATATAATCAAAAAGCTTAAATTTATCGTTTGTTCCAAGAATTAAATCCACTCCGTCTATCGAAGCAATTTCTTCTGGTTGTAATTGAGAATAGCATCCTACAACAATAACATAAGTATTGGGATTATTCCGAATTACACTTCTGATAATCTGTTTGCACTCTTTGTCTGCATTATTTGTAACAGTGCAAGTGTTAAGAACAAATATATCTGACTTTTGACCGAACTCTAACAATTTAATACCTTTTTCCTGAAATTGTTTAGCAATGCTCGATGTTTCACTATAATTCAATTTGCATCCAAGCGTATGTAATGAGACCGTCTTATGCATTAGTATAATTTAGGAATTTTATAAACTTAAATTAATGGAAAAATAAATATTACCTTAAAAAATACCTAACAATGTAGAAAAATATAAAATTCTATGATTTTTTGTTATATTACCACTTTTTTATTTTCTTTTTCTACTTTTCTTAAATTTTGATGTTCAAAGATATCGTTTATTGTTTTATCTAATTAACATTTTCATTATTTTTGAATAGTTATGAATGAAGAATTATACAAAAAAGTAGAAAATGTTTTAAAAAACCTCCGTCCTTACCTTCAAATTGATGGTGGAGATGTTGAATTAGTAGAAATTACAGATGATAAAATTGTAAAAGTAAGACTACTTGGTGCGTGTTATTCCTGTCCGCTTAATTTAATGACCTTACGTGCGGGGATAGAGAGAAAAATAATGAATGAAGTGCCACAGATAATAAGGTTAGAAAATGTTAGCTAAAAATATAGAGAATCTTCCTTACCTAAATCTCTAAATTCGCTATTTCCAATGTCAAATCCATAAACAACTTCTCCCTTATTTATTAGTTCAAAATATAAATCAAAGATATCAAGATACTCAACTCTTCTCTCCTTAAAAATTTTATTAGAAATTATATGAAATCCATTGAAAGCAAAGAGATTTGCTTTATTTGAATTTTCATTTTCTCTGCGAAAAAGACGCATCTTACTATCAAATTCAAGATATCTTTTTGTTTTTCTTTTTTGAACAGCAATTGAAGCGAGGGGATTTTGTGACTTATGAAATAAAATAAGTTTTGATAGGTCGAAATCTGTATAGACATCGACATTGATTACAGGGAAAAAATCTTCTTTTTCTAAATATTTTCTAGCATTTAAAATTCCACCTCCTGTTCCAAGTAAAATCTCTTCTTCAATAACAGTAATTTTAATGCCAAAAGAATTTTTTTTAAAATATTCAGTAATTTTTTCTGCGAAATGGTGTGCGTTAACAACTATTTCTTCAAATCCTAATACTATTAATTTGCGGATTTGATAATTTATCATTGGCTCGTTTTGAACAGGGACGAGAGCTTTCGGCATTTTATCAGTTAGAGGCTTCAATCGGGTTCCAAAACCCGCTGCAAGTATCATGGCTTTCATAATTATAAAATTACGAAATTATTTTTGAAGTTGTAATTCATATATAAATTATATAGAATATATCTGATTTTTTAATGATACATAAAATTAAATAAAAATAAGATATTTTTTGTTATATATTAAAAAAGGTTTTAAAAAGTTATTTTAATAGCTTGAAATTAAATAAGTCGATGTTCCACTCTACCAAAGTGGGATAAGATTGAAAAAAGGTTTAATTTTATAATTAATAAGATTGTAATAATAAATTTATATGATTAATACACAAAAAGAAGAAAAGCGTGGTGTAGAAGTAAATTACGAAGAGGAAATTCTTCGTTTAAGAAAGGAATTAAATGCAATTATATTAGCTCACTTTTATCAGGAGTCAGAGATACAAGATATTGCAGATTTTATAGGTGACAGTTTGCAATTAGCACAAGAAGCACAAAAAACAGAAGCGGATGTTATAGTTTTTGCTGGTGTACATTTTATGGCTGAGACAGCAAAGATATTAAATCCAACGAAATTGGTTTTGTTACCTGATTTAAAAGCGGGATGTTCGCTTGCCGAAGGATGCCCTGCACCACTTTTACAGAAATTCAAAGAAAAGAATCCAGACCATATTTTAATAAGTTATATAAATTGTTCGGCTGAAGTAAAGGCAATTTCAGATATTATATGTACTTCATCTAATGCAGAGAAAATCGTTAAGCAATTACCTACAGACCAAAAAATAATATTTGCGCCTGATAAAAATTTGGGGAAATATTTAATTAAGAAGACAGGAAGAGATATGAAGCTATGGCAGGGTTCTTGTATAGTTCATGAAACATTTAGCGAGAAAAAAATTATTAAGTTAAAAACCGAGTATCCAAATGCAAAGATTATTTCGCATCCTGAGTGTGAAGAATCAATTTTAAATTATTCCGATTTTATCGGATCGACGAGTGCATTATTGAAGTATGTTCAGGAAAGCGATGCAAAAGAATTTATAGTAGCAACCGAACCAGGGATATTAAATCAGATGAAGAAAAAAAGTCCAGATAAAATATATATAACAGCCCCGCCGGAAGCATCTTGTTCTTGCAATGAGTGTCCATATATGAAGTTGAATACAATGGAAAAATTATATTTATGTATGAGAGATAAAACACCAGAGATTACAATGAATGAAGAATTAAGACTAAAAGCATTAAAGCCCATTATGAAAATGTTAGAGATGAGTTAAAAAATCCGTTCCGTTTAATAAGCCGGATTCTGTTTCCCGAAAATTCGGGATAGCAATCATTTGTCTTAACCTGCAATTACTCACAGGTTTTTTGCAACCTACCCCGGGAGTATAAAAAGCAAGCAGAACTTAAACTCCCTATACTTGGTCTTGCTCCGGATGAGGTTTGATAATCTCAAAAATTACTTTCTGAATGGTAGGCTCTTACCCTGCCGTTTCACCTTTACCCTTTAAAGGGGTAGTTTACTTCTCTATAACACTTTCTGCTACTTTCCGTTGCCGAAAAATAACCCGGGAATTTCTCCCGGCATCCCTGCTTTTATGGAGTCCGGACTTTCCTCACTTTCCTAAAAAGGATTTGCGCGATTGCTTAAAACGGAACGGATATAAAAGAACTTATATACTACTTGAAACAATGGATTCATCAATTAAAATCCTTCCACAGGATTGACAGGTGAAGATTTCTTCTGCCATTTTAATTTCTATTTCTCTTTGTGGAGGAACAGAGTTATAACAGCCACTGCAATTGCCTTTTCGGACTATTGCAGTTGCTTCACCTTTTAAAGAACGATTAATTCTTTCATATAAACTTTTAGTTTCATCATCGAGTTTTTTTAATAATTCATTTCTTTTTTCATTAAGCTCAATTTCTTCGTCTTCAAATTCTTTATTTAATTCATTAAGGAGTTCTTTATTTTCTTCAAGCTCCTTTTTAAACTCTTCATTTTTTGTGGTTCTTTCATCAATTTCTTTTTTAACGGTAGAGTTTTGAGCATTTATTTCTTTTATTCGAGCTTCATTTTTTTCAATTAAGTCCATATAGCTATCAATTGATTTTACAATGTCATCGTATTCTTTGTTGCTTTTAGCATTATACTTCAATTCATCGTATTTATTCATTTTTTCTTCGTAAGATTTGTTATCCTTAATTAATTGTTGCTTTTCATTTTCGAGGAACTCGATTTTTGAAGAATCTTCTTTAATAATGTTTTCGATTGTTTCGATATTATCTGTTAAAGCTTTAATCTTTTCAGGTAAATCACCTTTTTCTTCGTCAATTTCAGCTAATTCTTTGTCAATCTTAGTTAATTCGTTAAGAAGTATTAATTTATCAGTAAGATTGGGTTTTTGTATCCCTTCCTTATATTCAAAGTATTCGAGGATCCTCGACTCAGGCTCGGATTCATCGCTGTGCTCAGAATTGTTATTAACATCCAAAGGATTTTGTTCTAAATTAGTTTCTTTCATTATATAAATTTAAATTTAATTTGATTTTTTTCCGAAAAAATTATTAAATTGCAATTATTATCTTTCGCTTTTTTTAAAAGAGAATTATTTAATTCGTGAATAGTGAAAAACAAATTCTTAATTTTAATATTGTTATCAATATTTTTAATCTGAATTTTTTTATTGATTTTTGAAATTAAGTCTTTTAAAGAAAAAACTTTTTTAAAAGAAATAAAAATTGTGTTAGGAATATTAGAGCGTTTTTTAAAATCATACATTTCATAAGCTACTTCTTCATAAGGATGATTAATTAGTAATGCGTCGATAACTTTTTCAAGTTCTTCTTCTCCACATTCCATTTCCAATCTAATTTCTTCTTCAAAGGAAAGTTTACCTTTTTCACCAATATAAGGATTAGTTTTATTTCCGGGCATATAAGTTCCAAGTCCTTTCATACGAAAAGAGCAGAAATCATAATTTCCGATTTTTCCTGCACCAGCGAATGACATCTCAAAAGTCAATTTATCTACATAATTAAGAGGGACAAAAGTAACTATTTTCTTTCTATTATTATATAAATAACTGATATATTCAATTTTTTCAATTTCGTTTTTTTTAAAAAGACTTGAAAAATTTTTAATATCCATAATTTGTAAAATGTGAATAAAAAAAAAAGTGTATCTTTCGGGGATACACTTTTTAAAAATTTACTTGTAAAATTTATTAATATAACTATAAAATATTAAAATCTTTATTAAATCCATCTTTTAAAATTATCAACAAAAAACGGAAATATCAAGATAATAATAATTATATATTCAATTTTTTTAACAATTTTTGTATAGGGCTTGAGTATTGTAGAATATAAAAGTGAACTGCTGGAACACCAAAATTGAATAAGGCTTCAACTTGTTTATAAGCCCAATTAATGCCAATCTCCTGTGTGAATTTATTATCAGATTTCAGGATTTCTTCCGATAGTTCTTCAGGAATATCGATAATGAAATCTTTAGGTAGACTTGCAAGATGTTTTTTAGAAGTTAGTATTTTAATACCTGGAATAATCGGAGCTGTTATGCCCTCGTCTCTGCATAATTTTACAAAATTATAAAAATGTTCATTGTTAAAAAACATTTGCGTGACAACATAATGTGCTCCTGCATCGAGTTTATTTTTAAGATATTTAATGTCAGTTTTTAAATTAGGTGCTTCGAAGTGCTTTTCTGGGTATCCACCAACACCAATACAAAAATTAGTTGATGCTGCATCGAGTAAATCTTCTTCGAGATATTTTCCTTTATTCATATTAGCAATTTGCTCAACAAGTTCAATCGTATAAATATTACTTGTCTTTCCCTGAGGGATAGGTTTTTTGTATTCTCTTTCATCTCCTCTTACTGCTAAGACATTTTCGATACCCAAGTAATTTAATTCGATAAGTGCATCTTCGGTTTCCTCTTTAGTAAACCCCAGACAGAGTAAATGAGGAACAGTTTCAACATTATATTTATTTTTTATTGCAACACAAAGACCAATAGTACCCGGCCTTTTTCTTTTTATTTTCTTTTTAATGCCTTCAGGGGTTTCAATATATTGAACTTCAGCCGAGTGTGATGTTACATCAATAAAAGGTGGATTGTATTTTATCAAATCATCAATAATACTAAAAATTTGATTAATATCTCCACCTCTAAGGGGTGGGATTATTTCAAAACTTAATAATGGATTTTTTGCTTGTTCTAAATGTTCAATTACTTTCAAAATAATTTCTTTTAAATTAAAAACTAATAAACATCAGGGTGCATATTATTTCCTTTTGAAGTAAGTAAATTACTTGTTCCGTTATTTACATTAACAATTCCAATCTGGTAATTGTCCCCGTTTTCTGAGTCATAAATAATTTTTTCGTTATCCATCCATTTATAAGTTCCGATGTTACCACCTTTAGTGTTTAGAGCTTCTTTATTACTTCCATCGATATTCATAGTATAGAGTTTTACGGTGTTCGAACCAATAGATAAGAATGCAATTTTTTTATCGTTTGGGGAAAATTTAGGTAGATTACAACTTGTAATCCCTTTAGTCAAAGCATATTCTTTTCCGTTATCAAAAATATATATAGTTCCATTTAACTGATTATTAAATCCTGCATAAACCACCATATTCGCATCTGATGAGATATCGGGAAGTAAGTTTGCATCTTTATTAATATTTATTTGGATAGTATTTTCATCAGTTGTATCTTCGAGATCTGTCATCATAATACATTTGCTACCTTCGTAGAAAGCAGAAAAGACAAGATACTTACCACTTTTAGATAAGACTTGTTGGTTAGAGTAACCAATTGTAGAGATTAAATAAGCTTCACCCTCTGCGGGGTCTATTATATAAATTGATAATGCTCCATCGTGGTCTGAATTAAAAATGATTTGCTCTCCGTCAGGTGTAAAGGAGGGATTAGAACCGCCAAAAATAAAAATTGGTTCTTCGGGTGAATCGGTATCAGCGTTTACAATTAAAAAAATTCTCTCATCATCAGTTTGAAAAACTATTTTAGTACCATCTTGCGACCATTTTGGTTTGGAGCAATTTGCAGGTAAATCTGTAATTTGTTTTTTTCCACTTCCGTCTTCATTCATAGTAAAAATCTGAAAATAGTTACTTTTTGTGTTATCGGAACTATAAACAATTTTTTTGCCATTTTGTGAATATCCAATACTAAATAAAAGCAAAATGAATGTTATTGTCGATATTATTTTGTTCATAATTTTTTTTAATTTATAAAGTTAAAAAACATTTTTAAGTTAATAAAGTATATAATAAATCCTTATCAATTTAAAAAAAAGAATCGTAGTTATATTTTTTTGACAATAAATGATTAAACATAATTATTATTTAAGAATTTATTAACAATAATATCTTATCTTTTTGGTCATTTATTTTTTTGTTTTTATATTTTTTATAAAGTTTTATTTTCTTTTAAATTTTATTTTTTTGAAAAAGATTGATTTTAATAAAGAATTTGTTTTTAAAGCCTCACGAAGCGGGGGGAAAGGTGGACAAAATGTAAATAAGGTATCGACCAAGATAGAATTGAATTTCGATATTTTAAAAACGGAATTGTTAAGTGATAAAGAGAAATGTATTCTATTGGAAAAACTATATAATAGAATAGATAAAAATGGGATATTAAAAATTATCTCACAAAAAGAGCGTTCACAGTTTTTAAATAAAACCAGAGCTATAGAAAAATTTTACAAATTATTAGAAAAAGCTTTGGAAAAAGAAAAAATTAGGCATAAAACAGAACCAACTAAAATATCAAAAGAAAAAAGATTAGAAACTAAAAAAATCATATCACAGAAGAAATCGAACAGGAGAGTAGATTTACTCGATGAATAATAGTAAGATAATAATTATAAAATCGAATATTTTAAAAAAATTCAGCGAATTAAAATTTGGTATAAGCACTAAAATAGGGGGGGATAACGAACCGCCTTTTTATTTCAACTTGAGTTATCGTGTTAGAGATAAAGTAGAAAGAGTTAATAAAAACAGAAAAATTTTTTATGATGAGCTTGGCATAGATGAAAGCAGGGTATCATACCAATTACAAATTCATTCTGATAAATCTAATTATGTAGAAGAGCCAAAATTTTTCAGGAATTGTGATGCTTTATATACTAACAAGAGAAATAATTTTTTAGCAGTATGTATTGCTGATTGTTTACCGATTTTTTTATACGAACCGAAGAAAAAAGTTATAGCAGCAATTCATTCAGGATGGAAAGGGACATTAAACAAAATAACGACTTTAACTATAAAAAGAATTATTAAAGAATTTTCTATTGATATAAAAAGTATGATGGCTTACATAGGTCCGGGAATTTCATTTGAACATTTCGAAGTAGGCAAAGATGTTGCAGAGTTATTCGAAGAAAATGTTAAAGAAAAAATTAATGGTAAGTATCATATCGATTTAAAGAAAGATAATCTTATACAATTAAAAAATCTCGGAGTGCCGGAAGAAAATATAGAAGTGTCAGAGTATTGCACTTTTGAAAGAAAAGATTTATTTCATTCTTATAGGCGGGATAAGGATAAAACTGGTAGAATGATGGGAGTGATAGGTATTATATAAAGATTAAATATTTAAAAAATTGAGAGCAGTAAGATATTCTATACCTTTTGTGGTTTAAGATAGAAGATGCTAAAAATTGTTATTAGAATCATAAAGAAAGCACCTGATAAGAAAGGAGAATGAAAACCGAGACTTTGATAAACGAATCCTCCCCAAACGGGTCCTAGGAATCTTGCGAGCGAGCCGAGTGCCTGATTAATACCGAGCACCGAACCCTGTTCGTCCCGTCCCACATTTTGAGAAATTAATCCGAGAACCATCGGGTTATTAAGTCCGTTTCCAAATGCTAATACAGTAAGAACGACAAGTATAACAGGGATGTTCATAGAAAATGGAATTAATGCCAATCCGATGCTTGTCATTATATTTCCGAAAATCAAAGATTTTTCTTCACCCATTTTACTTTTAAAAAATTTAATCATCGTACCCTGAACGATAGCGGCTATCACACCCATAAAAGATAAGAGGAAACCGACCTCTTCCTGATTTAGATTTAAACCTTCTTTTCTTTCGGCGAAAAGTAAAAATGTTGCGTGAATATTAGCAAAGGAAAAAGTGATAAAGAAAAAAATGATTACAAAAATACCGACTCTTTTATTTGTAATTACATCGTGAACACCTTTGAAATTAATTACAGTTACACCTTTAAAATTCTTTTTATTTAGATTCATTATATCCGGACTGAGTGTCTCTTTAAAAATTGTAATGCAGAGCAATGCGGCAGTAAACGAAAAGAAAGTCGCAAGGAAAAGAGGCATACCATAACCAAATTTGAAAGAAAGCAGACCGCCGAGCGCAGGACCAAAAATGAATCCGAGACTGAAAGCCGCACCGATTAAACCCATTCCTTTAGAGCGGTTTTCTTTTGTGGTTATATCGGAAACAACAGATTGAGCTGCAGAAAGATTAGCAGAAAAAATACCAGCAAGTGCTCTCGAAATAATCAGCAAAGTAAGAGAGGGATAAATACCTGAAAAAACGAGAGCCATTAAAAAATAAGATAACACATTACCGATTAAACTCATAACGAGAATAGGTTTTCTACCGTATATATCCGACATCGAGCCCCAGACAGGAGTGAAGATGAACTGCATTAACGAAAAAATACCAACAACCAATCCTATCACCGATTCTTTTGCTTCGACAACATTTTTTAAAAAATCGGGAAGTAAGGGTATAATAATTCCAAATCCCAGAAGGTCAATAAATATCGTTAGGAAGATGACTAAAAAAGCTGTTCTGTTTTTACTTTCCATAATTTCTAAATAATTAAAAATCCGTAACCGGAATAGGACAAAATGAAATAACAAAAATAATAAACGAAATCCATCCGAGAATAGTTCTGACCGTTCCGAGTGGTTCATTCATATCTGATACAACAGGAGGATGCTTTACCTTTATCACAAAAAAAATCAGTATTGCCCAAACGAGCCAATTTGCAGAGCCGAAATTATAATTCAAGCCGATTAAGGGTAGCAAACCTGCGAGTCCGAAGAATAGCAGTAATCCAAAAACTATGTTTGCAATTATCTTGTGCTTCTCGCCGAACATTGTATAAGAGATGTGACCGCCATCGAGTTGTCCTACGGGCATCATATTCAAAGCAGTAATTAAAAGACCAAACCAGCCAACGCATAGGAAAGGATAATGATAAATCTCGTTCATCGGTGGTATAAAGACATTTGGTGCCGAAAAGATTTTTTCAAAAACAAAAAATACGATATTATAACCAAATGTAAGTCCTGTTGTCGGAATTCCCGTAGTCTGATATTCGGGGTGAAGCGAATATAAAAACGAAATCGGGGGTAATGTAAGATACCCGATAATCAAAAATATCATCGCAACGAGCCATCCGGATATTGGTCCGGCAACGCCGATATCGAAAAGAGATTTTCTCGATTGCACACGAGATTTCATTTTTATTACTGCACCCATAGTCCCGAACGGATTTAGGAATAAAAACGGAAACGGGATAAAAAAGGGCAATGTAACATCAATTTTATGAATACGTGCGGCGAAGTAGTGTCCAAATTCGTGTGCACTGATAACTGCCAGAAGTAAAATCGAATATGTTAATCCGATAGGGAAATTATAAAGCTGGTATGGGTCATTGTTTGACCAGAATACCCCGCTCAAAGTAGTTGTGAAAAATGTTGCTAAAAAAAGAATAATATTAATGACAAAAAAATATTTCTTTTTCCAGTTTGTTTTCTGTTCTTCGTAAAATTCAATATTTTCAGACATATTTGCAAAATACCTTTATTGGATTTTAATATCAATTTTTTAAAAAATACACTATAAGTAAAAAATGGAACGCAGATAACACAGATATAACGGATAATCGCCGATATTCTGGAAACACGGGAAACATAAGAAAAACTGTAAATAGCTGATTTTATAAACGTATAGTTTTTTTACAGTGTTTTCATGTTTTCGTATGTTTTATTTGTTTTCCAACGGAATAAATAAATAGTTTAATAAGTATTTATTTTTACATTTTCGGGAAACATATGTTTTAAAAAAGAAAACATTTTTTTATTTTATTTCAAAAAACAAAATAAATACCTTAATAATATATGGTATTATAAGGGGAAAGTCAATGAAGAAATTTTTCGCTATCCCACCAAGGTGGGGAACTTGGTAAGTAAGTAATAAAATTAGTTCAACCCCTTGTGGGGCTGCAGGTTGGTTGTTGTCTCTTCCCCCGACTTTGTTGGGGGTTACTGATATTCGACCACTTCGTGGTCGTACACTATGAGATTGGAGAGAATTTGATATTTCTTATTGCTGACTCATCAGTGTTTAAAACTTTAACTGTCGGTAGATTTGAGTTTGGCAACTTTGCAATCGTCTTATTAGGATTTTGCTTTTTAATAAAAAAGCTTAAATATTTGCTTTAATTTTTTTTAGAAATCTTTTTAAACATTTTTTAGAATGCTTCATTTTATTATTAGAACTTTTTATTGTTATTTAAATAATGAATATATTTTGCAATATTGCATGAAATAAATTTTTATTTGGAAGATAATTCAGACAATCAAGAAACTAAGAAAGCACCACTAGCAAATTTACATCCTGCGGTTTTTATTGTAATTGTTTTAATCGCTGTATTTATTACTTATCAGGTGTTCGGGGGGGTGCTGACTATATTAATCGTAGGGATTCATTTAAAGACAATTCCTGAAAATATCTGGAAGACGAGATTGATATTATCTTTTTCGCAGTTTATGTTTATACTTTTTCCTGTTTTGATTTTAAGCTTGATGCAAGGGAATAATTTCAAGGAAACATTTAGAATTAAAAAACCAAACTTACCAATTTTTTTACTAAGTATAATCGGATTAATAGTAGTTCAACCTTTTTTACAAGCATATCTTTATATCCAGAATAAATTAATTTTTTCGATTCCATTTGGAGCTGAAGTATTAAAGCAAGTGAAAGAATTATTCGATAATCTTGAGCAAATGACAATGAGTCTTGTTTATGCAAATAATATGAGTGAGTTTTTATTTGTGGTTTTTGTGATAGCTATAACACCTGCGATATGTGAGGAATTTCTTTTCAGAGGACTTGTATTTAAAAATTTTGAAAAGATTTCGATGAAGAGGAATGCAATAATATATACAGGATTAATATTTGCACTTTTTCATTTTCATCCATTTAATTTGATACCATTAATTATTCTCGGATTTTATTTAACATTTATAGTATATTACAGTGAAAGTATTTTAACTGCTGTTGTGTGTCATTTTATAAATAATTTTATGTCTGCGTATTCTGTTTTTGTTTTTGGAAAGGAAAGTTTTACCGAGCCGGAGATTTCGGGTATGCATTTAGTTCAGTTTGGATTGTTAGGTTTAATTTCTTTAGTGATTTTTATTTTTTTAATGGTTTATATTGTTAAAATTCATAATAAAAAATTTCAAGCGATATAATGACAAATACTTTTAAGAGAATATTAGTAGGTGTAGTTGGAATTCCGCTTATATTGGTTTTAGTTTATTTTGGGGGGATTTATTTTTTTATATTATGTTTGATAATTCAGACATTATGTTTATATGAATTTTTAAAGATGCTCGAGAGCAAGAATATTCTAACATTAAAAGTTTTTACGGTTTTGATTTCAATTGCAATATTTATATTGTTATCAGAAAAATATTATTATTCTTTAGGATTAATGTTACTATTAATTTTAGTAGAAATATTCAGGGAAAAGAATAGAAATCCATTAAATCCGATTTTATCAATTTTTGGCATTTTTTATATTACAGTTCCATTTTACCTACTTTATGAACTTGGTGAAAATTCAATTTTTATATATTACATATTTATTTTAATTTGGGCAAGTGATACATTCGCATATTTCGGGGGGAAAATTTTAGGAAAGCATAAGCTTACATCAATTAGTCCAAATAAGACTATAGAGGGAGCGGTTGTAGGATTTATATTTACATTAATTTCTTCATTAGTTTTTTATTTTATAGTTAATGATTTTTTTAGTCTAAAAGACAGTATAATTCTTGGAACACTTATAGGTATAGGAAGTCAGGTAGGTGATAATTTCGAATCGTTACTGAAAAGATGGGCAGGGGTAAAAGATTCATCAAATATAATTCCGGGGCATGGTGGTTTATTAGATAGGTTTGATAGTTTAATTTTTGTTACACCGATATTTTTTGTTTATATTAATTTTATAAAATAATTATTAAATAACTTGAATTGTTTAATAATGTTTTTATTTTTGTAGAAGTAAGAAAAGTTTTTTAAAAAAATTTAAATGGCAAGACGTAAAAAAGACGACGACAAAAAAAACATAAAGAAGAAAAAAAAGAATTCAGATGAGGCGAATTTAATCGAAGATGATTTTATAAATATGGAAGATGAAACTGATGATACAACGATAATAGAAGAAGTGGAGGATGACAAAGAGTTTTTAACACAAGTAAAAGAGTTTGAACAGAAGCATAAGAACTCCAAATTAATTAATGTATATGAGTTGATAGGTAGTCCCAATATACCGAAAATAAATGCAAACAATGAAAAGCAATTAAAGGAAGAATATGAAAATTTGATTTATTTATTGGATAAGTTCAATATCATCGTTCATTTTCAGAGTGATTATTCGATAGAGGAAAAGTTCAGGTTCATCACTGAAGAAATTTTTAAACAAGATGTAGAGAAAAACAAACACATCAGTTTTATATATGAGGATTTTCATCCTGAGATGATAGATTCAGAAGAGGAAGAAGAAATTTAAATAATATTATGTTATTAGAAAGCAATCCCGTAGAACTTAATTCAACAATAAGAGATTTTCATTTAAAGGGTATAGATGAAAAATATTATTCTTTAAAAGATTTTCAAGATTATAAAATACTTGTGATTATATTTATGTGTAATCATTGTCCTTACGTGAAAGCGGTGATGTCGAGGTTAGTAGATATTCAAAGAAAATATATGAAAGAAGGTATTCGTTTAATAGGAATAAATCCAAACGACACGGAATCATATCCAGAAGACTCGTTCGACAATATGAAAGTTTTTGCGAAAGAGTATTCAATAAATTTCCCTTATCTTATAGATGAAACTCAGGAAGTTGCGGAAAAATATGATGCTGTATGCACCCCAGATATATATATTTATGATGAGGCAAGAAAGTTAAAGTATAGAGGAAGAATAGATGATAATTGGAAAGATGAAACACAGGTAACAACGAAGGATTTGGAAACAGCAATAAAACTTCTAATAGAGGGGAAAGAAATACAAATCGAACAAAAGCCATCAATGGGTTGTTCGATAAAATGGAAAAAATAGGAAAAATTATAAATAAAAATATGTCATATTTAATTATTTTAAGACACGGTCAATCGCAATGGAATCTGGAGAACAGATTTACAGGTTGGGTAGATATAGATTTATCCGAGCAAGGAATAAGAGAAGCTCAAGAGGCAGGTGAAAAGCTAAAGGGTTATAAATTCGATAAAGCATACACCTCAGCATTAATAAGAGCTCAAAGAACGCTCGATATAATACTGGAAATAATTGGACAGAAAGATATACCTGTTGAGAAGGATAAAGCGTTAAACGAAAGGATGTATGGTGATTTACAAGGATTGAATAAAGATGAATTAAGGTTAAAATACGGAGCTGAGCAGGTGCAGATTTGGAGAAGGAGCTATGATGTAGCACCACCGAATGGAGAGAGTTTAAAAGATACAGCTGCGAGAGTGATACCGTATTGGGAGAGTAAAATAATTCCTGATTTGAAAGCGGGAAAGAATATATTAATTTCTGCACACGGAAATAGTTTAAGGGCGCTTGTAATGTATCTGGAAAAAATTTCGGAACAGGATATTGTAAAAACAGAAATACCAACCGGACATCCCAAATATTATTTATTCGATAAGGATTTAAATATATTAGAAAATAAATACCTGTAGCATTTTGCGGAAAGGTCCGATAGAAAATATTATTTTCGATTTAGGTAACACGCTTATATATTTTGATTTCTGTTATTTTTATGATAGGGTTGCATTACACGAAAAGAATTTAAATGCTCGTAGATTAAAAAATTATGTACTTAGTAAAAAATTCGATACGAAAATAACACGTGGGACGTTAAGTGTTAAAGAATTTTTTAAAATTTTGAAACGAAGGTTTAAGTTGAAAATCGGATATTCCGATTTTTTATTTTTTTATTCGGATATATTTTGGGTAAATACCCCGATGAAAATATTTCTCGAAAAAATCGCACGTATAAAGAGGTTTAATATTTTTTTATTATCTAATACAGATTCAGTTCATATAAATTTTATAGATAAAAATTTCCCGTTTATAAAATTATTCAAGAAAAGGGTTCTATCGTATAAGGTAAAATCAAATAAGCCACAGAAAAAGATATTTCAATATATATTACAAAAATATAATCTCGAACCTTCAAAAACATTGCTCATAGACGATATAAAAGAAAATGTAAGAGTATCGGAATTGCTTGGAATGAAAGCTATACATTACAAAAATCACAAAGCATTTTTGAAACAGTTCAGTAAACTGAACAAAATTTAAAATAATTATCAAAAAGATAATTAAATATAAGAGAGAAATTTTCTCGATTGTTTATTTACTTTTAATATTTGGAAGTCTAATCTCACCTAATATTTTATTCGGACAAACTTATTACGAATTATCGAATTTTGAGAAAAATAAATATTTTAGAAATGGTAATTTTTTTTATTATGATTCCGATACAAATATTGATGTAAAATATTATAAAATATTTCTCGATGTTAGATTAAATCCACATTATTTATATGGTGAAGTAACAATAAGTGGAATTATATTAAATGCAGTCGATTCGATATTTTTTGATTTGAGCAATGTAATGATTGTTGATTCAGTGAAATATAACGGTAGTATAATAGGATTTAATCATAGCAGAAATAGAATTTCTTTCCAACCAGTAAAGAGCAAAATTAAAAATACAAATTTTTCGATTTTAATTTATTATCGAGGAATACCAGTACCAACAGGATTTGGGAGTTTCATTTTTGGGAATAATGATAAGACACCAGTTATATGGAGTTTAAGTGAGCCATACGGAGCAAGCGATTGGTTTCCGTGTAAGAATACTTCTTCAGATAAAGCGGATTCATCGGAAGTATGGATTAAATGTTATTCATTATATAGTGGTATTTCAAATGGAATTTTAGTTGAAGTGGTAAATAATCTGGATAGCACCAAGACATACAAATGGAAAAGTTCATATCCGATTGCAAATTATTTATTATCGGTTGCAATAACAAATTATTCATTATATACAAATTATTTTAGATATTCAAAATCCGATTCGATGCCTGTGAAACATTATATGTATCCGGAGGCAATTGATACATTGAAGCCGATTCTCGATAAGACGGTAAAAATGCTCGAAATATTTTCAAAAAAGTTTGGGATATATCCTTTCATAACCGAAAAATACGGACACGCTCAAACGGGAATGGGTGGTGCAATGGAGCATCAGACAATTACATCCATAGGAGTCGTAAATGAATATATTATTGCACACGAATTAGGTCATCAATGGTTTGGAGATAAAATTACCTGTAGGAACTGGCATCACATTTGGTTAAATGAGGGTTTTGCTACGTATTCAGAATGTATTTATGTGGAGGAGATATATGGAAAAGCAAAATATATGAATTATATCAACGAAAGAATGTTTGATGCTAAAAAAGCAATTGGAACAATATATGTTCAGGATGTTAACTCTTTATATGAAATATTTAATCCTTATAGGAGTTATGCGAAAGGGGGAATAGTTTTGCATATGTTAAGAGGAGTAGTTGGAGATTCACTGTTTTTTAAAATATTGAAAGAATATTCATCTGATACGAGTGTTGCATATAAAACAGCAGTAACAGAGGATTTCAAAAATATCGCAGAGAGAGTGTCGGGAATTCAGCTCGATTATTTTTTCAATCAATGGATTTACGGAGAAAATTATCCCATATATTATGCTAATTGGTCATATACGCAAAAAGAGAATGAAATATATAACATTAATTTAATATTAAATCAAAAACAAAATTCCAATCCACAATTTTTTACAATGCCAATAGAAATAAAAGTAAACACATCGATAGGGGATACGACATTACTTTTTTTTAATAATTCAATTACTCAGATTTTTAATTTTGAAGTTAAAGGTTTGCCGAAGTTATTAACAATTGACCCTGAAAATAAAATATTAAAAGATAAATACGGAGATGCACCAATCGAGATTGTGGGATATAGTTTAGAGCAGAATTTTCCAAATCCGTTTAATCCGAATACAACCATACGATATGAAGTAGCAGGATTCGTAGATGTTAAGATTGTGATATATGATGTATTGGGGAGAAAACAGGTTACTCTTATTAATGAAAAACAGAAGCCGGGTAAATATGAAATAAAATTCAGTGGTGAAAATTTTTCATCAGGAATATATTATTATAAAATTGAAGCAGGAAATTTTACAGATGTAAAGAAGATGGTTTTAATCAGATAAAATATTTCCTAAATTCAGATACAATTTGTTACAATTTTTTAGCATTTTTTACAATTCATTTAAAATTATTTATATTTATATTTGTATATGTAAATTTTAATAAATTATAAAAAATATGAAAAAAATTTTAATAGTTTTATTCTTCTTTTCAATTTGTAATTTTCTTTTCTCACAAGATTATTCCAAAATGAGAGGTTCGGAGATTTGTTCGATGAAGAAATCGAAGATAAGCCATCCAGAAAAATATTTTCAGGATTCTCCGGGTTCTCCAAGACATTCGTTCGATGTTTTAAATTACAAATTGAAACTTGATATTTATCATTGCTATTTCAGTCCGTATCCGAAAAATTTTTCTGCATCGAACATTATAACATTCAGAGTTGATTCGACATTGAATAGTATTTATTTAAATGCAAATAATACATCACTAACAATAGATTCGATAAGGCTTATGAGTGGGACACCATTGAGTTTTACTCATTCTTCAAATATATTGACGATAACCATGGATAGGACTTATAATGTAAATGAAATTGTAGAAATAAAAATAAATTACAGGCATAACAATGTTACGGATGCATCTTTTTATACACACAGTTCAGGATATGTATTTACGGATGCGGAGCCAGAAGGTGCACGTGGATGGTTTCCTTGCTGGGACAGACCATCGGATAAAGCTACAGTAGATTTAACAGTTAAAGTCCCACTTTCAGTTAGATTAGGTTCTAACGGAAGGTTGAATGATTCAACAGTAACAGGGGATTCAATATATTATCACTGGATAAGCCGAGACCCTGTAGCGACATATTTAGTTGTTATGACATCAAAGGTTGGTTATACGATAGATATTGCGTATTGGCATAAACTTTCAAATCCAAATGATAGTATTCCATTAAGATTCTATTCACCGTCAGGAGTTAGCAGTGCCGTAGTGAAAAATATTTTGCCGACAATGACTACTTATTATTCGACTTATTACGGAGAACATCCATTCGAAAAAAATGGTTTTGCATACGTTCCGAATTCAGCAGGTTTCAGTTGGGGAGGGATGGAAAATCAGACTTTAACGACAGTAAATAGTTGGGGAGTGAATTTGGCTGCCCATGAATATGCACATCAATGGTTTGGAGATATGATAACCTGTGCCTCGTGGTCGAATATCTGGCTTAATGAAGGATTTGCAACATGGTCAGAAGCTTTTTGGGAAGAGCGGACTGGTGGATATTCCGCATACAAGACAATGATTAACAGTGATGCAAGTACTTATTTATCGCAAAATCCTGGTTGGGCAATTTCAGTTCCATCTTGGGATATAACAACACCAAATTCAAATACATTATTTAATTATGCGATTACATATTGCAAAGGTTCTTGCGTAGTTCATTTATTAAGATATGCATTAAAAGATTCACTCTTCTTTGCTGCTATTAAAGCATATGCAACAGATACAATAAACTTTAAATATAAGAGTGCAACGATACCAGATTTCTTTACGAAGGTAGGTTCAGTAGCTGGTCAGGACTTGACTTGGTTTATGAATTCGTGGATTTATCAGGCAAATCATCCTTTGTATCAAAACGGATATAATTTTACTAATCTTGGTGGTGGGCAGTGGAGAATAAATTTTCTTGCAAAGCAGACACAAACGACAGGATTTTTTCCAATACCGATTGAAATAAAATTTAGTTTTTCGACTGGTTCGGATACTACTGTAAGGGTAATGAATAGTGTTAACAATCAATTATTTTCATTTTATTTTTACCGACAACCGACTGCTGTTGTATTTGACCCAGATAATATGATTGTAATAAAAACAGCTACATTGACAATGGGTATAGAAGGGAACGTAAACATGACACCAGATAAATTCGAATTATATCAGAATGAACCAAATCCGTTCAATCCAGTAACGAGTATAAATTATGATATTCCAAAAAATTCTTATGTGAAATTGGTTGTTTATGATTTACTTGGGAAACAAATTAAAGTATTAGTAAATGAGAAAAAATCAGCGGGTAAATATAATGTATCATTTAATGGAATGAATTTACCTTCAGGATTGTATTTATACAAATTAGAAGCAGAAAATTTTGTTCAGGTAAAAAAGATGATGTTAATAAAATAGAGAAAATATAATTTATTTTAAGATAAATTAATAAAATGATAACAAAAAGCTGACTGATAAAGTCAGCTTTTTTTATTTGTTGAATAAATTTCAATTAAAAAATGACGGAATAAGGGAGGTAGAGTGAGCAAGCAACTATTGTGCCAGATTATTTTATAAATATTGAAGTAGAAATTGATTTTAAATAAGTTATTTTGTAATTTATTCTACTATTTAGGAAAAGGGTAATAATTTGAAATTACAGGGGGTAGTAATTTCAAATGATGTATATATAGTTTTTAATAATTAAATTAACAAATTCAAAAAAATAATCAAAAGGGATTATTAATTATGAGAAAAATTTTTTATTCCATTGTAATTTTGCTTGTAATGTTTTTTTCAAGTCAAGCAAATGCTCAGCTGACACCACCGACTCTTTTGCAACCGCCCAATAATGCAACAGGAGTTTCGCTATTTCCTACTTTTACATGGACATCGGTAAGCGGAGCGAGTTATTATCAATTGCAAATATTTTCAGGACCAAATGTTATTCACAATGCGAGCAATATAACTACTACATCTTATACTTTAACAGCAAATGTTTTGCAAGGAAATTCAACTTATTATTGGCGAGTAACTGCCTGGGCAGGTAGTAATTCAGCTGTATCAACAAGTTTTTATTTTACGACAGCACCTGCAGTGCCAAGTGCACCAACGTTGTCTTTCCCGCAAAATAATGCAACAAATATGCCATTATCTTTTACATTCGATTGGAATGATGTAGCGGGAGCATCTTGGTATCAAATACAAGTTGCAACTGACCAAAATTTTCAAAATAAAGTAGTCGATGTACCTGGATTAAATAATTCAGCTTATACTGTATTGACGGGAATTTTGGCAAATAATCTGACATATTACTGGAGAGTGAATGCTGGTAATTCAGGAGGAACAAGCCCATGGTCAGATGTATGGTCTTTTTCAACGGTACCAGCTCCTCCTGCTGCACCAATATTATCATATCCAGCAAATGGAGCTACGAATATTCCTGTGAATGTTACTTTAAGGTGGTTTAAGATAAGTAATGTTTTGAATTATAATGTACAGGTTTCTCAAAATTCTTCATTTACACAAATTGTAGTAAATGAATATCCAACGGATTCATTATATACAATACCAACCGGTACATTATCTGGAACAACAATGTATTATTGGAGAGTAAGTGCAACAAATATTGGAGGAACAGGACCATTTTCGGAAACCCGCAATTTTACTACAGCTGTAGCGCCACCTGCGGCACCATTATTATTATCGCCACTTAATAATTCAACAGGGGTAGCAATTTCAGGAGTTCTATTTGACTGGAGTAATTCTCCTGGGGCGAATTCATACAGAATTCAAATAGCATTAAGTTCAGATTTTGGTACTACTTTTGTAAATACAACTGTTACATCTTCACAATATACACATAATACACCGGCTTTTGCATATAATACAATATATTACTGGAGAGTAAGAGCGTCGAATGCTGGAGGTGATGGGGTTTGGTCTCAAGTGTGGAGTTTTACAACTACAGTAGCAACGCCACCTGCACCAACTTTAATATATCCAGCAAATGGAGCAACTAATATACCACTTACTCCTACTATGGATTGGTCTGATGTATCGGGTGCAACGAGTTACAGATTGCAGATATCAACTTCTTCATCATTTTCTCCATTAGTATTAAATGTTGTAGTAAATCAATCTGAATATCTTGTTCCAAGTGGAGTATTGCAAGGATATACGCAATATTACTGGAGGGTAGCATCAATAAATTCTGGAGGTCAGGGTTCATATTCTGCATCAAGGAATTTCACTACAGTGCAAACATTTAATTTAAACCTTAAGGTATATCTCGAGGGATTTTATAATAATACAACGCAGACACAGGTGATAGATACAGTGAAGATTTATCTTGCACAAAATACATCACCATTTACATTTAGAGACAGTTCATTAGCGGTTCTTGGAAGTGATGGTACAGCAAATCCTATTAGTTTTGCTAAGGCATCGAGTGGAAATTATTATATAGTAGTTAAGCACAGAAATCATCTCGAGACTTGGAGTGCAATAGCAATGTTTTTCTCGACAGGTAACACTGTCCAGTATAACTTTACGGATTATGCTACAAGAGCTTATGGAAGTAATATGAAACAAGTAGGTTCAGTATGGGTCTTATATGGAGGTGATGCTGATGAGGATGGCTTTATTGGACCATTTGATTATGATTTGTATAAATCACAATTTGGACAATGGGGTTATAAGAGTTGTGATTTTAACGGTGATGTGTTTATAGATGGATATGATTTACCGATACTGAATAGCAATTTTGGTAAGAGTAAAATAAGACCTTATTAAAAATTAAATTCTTATTCGTAAAAGTTTAAATTAAAGCATATGAAAAAAATAATTTTAATAATAGCAGTAATCTTTTTAGTAGCAAGTACATTACCTGCACAAAAAGTGAATTTTACAATTAACAATGCAAGATTGGAATACGGTAGCGATACACTATTTTTGGTAGATATATATGCAAATGTGCAAACAGGACAAACTTGGGCAGTTGGTCCGACAAATATAAGGATTAGATTCTGGACTGAAGAACCAGCAAATGGAATTACATTAATTCCAGAGAATCCTGTAACGAATGCGAATGTTTCGTTATCGAATAATGCAAATTATTTTACAATGAATTCTACTTCTATACTAAGTGATACGGTTGTCAGTTTAAACATACAGTTGCTTCTGACCGGAACTGCACACACGTTAAATCCTGGAGCGCATTTTCTGGGGACTTTGAAGTTTAAAAGAAATGACCCAAATAGCTGTATAATGATGAAATTTATGTCAGGTTCAGCAGTATTTAGCGGTTTATGGACACCAATGGTTTATACAACCGACTGGACATTTACAGACCCACAACCATGCTTAACGAGCAATATTACACACAAGATAAGCGAGATACCAAGTGCATATAGGTTATCGCAGAATTATCCAAATCCATTTAATCCAACTACTTCGATAAAATTCTCGATGCCAAAATCAGGTATGGTAACTTTGAAGGTATATGATATGTTAGGGAGACAAATTGCTGAGCTAGTAAATGGATTTAAAACCGAAGGAACATATATTGTTGATTTCGATGGTTCTTCATTATCGAGCGGTATGTATTTTTATAAGATTGAAGTAAATGATTTTGTTGCGGTAAAGAAGATGGTATTAGTAAAATAAAGAGAGTTCCTTCGATATAACTAAGATTTTTTTGTTACATAAATTTACAAACCTTTACTAATATATTACAATTTTAGTAAAGGTTTTATTATTTATAAGATTGAATTAGAAAATGATTTTATTTAAATTTACATATAAAATTTAAAAAAAATATTATGTTTAACTTTAAAAATTTATTTGTATTACTAATAGCATTATTATTGGTATCGAATTGTATTTATTCACAAAATAATAATGTTATGGAAAAATATTCTCAGGTGAGAATATATGCAACTACACATTCCGATTTCCAAAAGATACAGAATTCTGGATTATTTTTTGACGGAGGAATTAGAAAGCCAGGATTATATTTTGAAACTTGGTTATCGGAGAGTGAAATTAAAATGTTAAAGAATTCAGGCGTTCCTTATGAAATTACAATAGACGACTGGATGAAATACTATGAAAATGCACAGAGAGAAAGTAAAAATAATTTTACCAAAGATTTAATTATTCCAGATGCATATACTATTACGCATAGTATAATCGGAACGATGGGAGGACATTTAAAGTGGGCTGAAGCGATAGCTAAACTGGATTCAATGAGATTGGAATACCCAAGTTTAGTTTCAGTAAAATGGTCAATTGGAAACTCTTACGAAAGCCGACCGATGTGGACAATAAGAGTAACAAAAAATCCAGATGCACCAACTGGGCGACCAGAAATATGGTTTAATGCCGTAACACATGCAAGAGAACCCTTAGGAATGTCGAACGTATTTTATTTTTTATATTGGTTACTGGAAAATTACAATATTAATCCAATTGCTACATACATTTTAAATAATAGGGAAATATATTTTACGCCATTTATTAATCCCGATGGTTACGTATATAACCAGACAACAAATCCGAACGGTGGTGGGCAGTGGAGAAAAACAAGGTCTCCGCAAGGAAGCGCGATAGGAGTTGATCCGAATAGAAATTTTGGAACATATAATTTTTGGAATTCAACAAATAATGGTTCATCTACTTCACCATCATCCGATACTTATAGGGGACCTTATCCTTTTTCAGAAGTGGAAACACAGAATTTTAAGAATTTTTTAAATTCAAGAAATTTTAAGGCTACATTGGATTATCATACTTATGGAAATTATTTGATCAAACCCTATGCTTGGTGCGACCCAACACCAACACCTGACGATGCAGTATTTAATGAAATGGGAGCCGATATTACAGCGGTGAATCATTTTACGTTTGGGACACCATATCAAACAGTAGGTTATTATGTAAGAGGAGGTGATTTAGATTGGGTTTATAGTTCGGATACAACCGGACATACAAATCACGTTTTTGGAATGACCCCTGAAGTGGGGACTACTGGTTTTTGGCCTACACAAGCAGAAATTGTTCCACTTGCACAATCTTGTATGGATATGAATATATATATGGCACTTGTAACAGGTCCATATTCGGGGTTGAAAACCGCTACATTTAATAAGCAAGTATATAACCAGAATGAAACAGGAAATTTTAAAGTTGTATTTAGAAATAAGGGATTGGCCACAGCGACAAATGTTAAAGTTCAATTTACACCTGTTTCTTCACCGACATATATAAGTATACCAACACAAATTTATACAAAGGCATCGTTACCATCGAGAACATCAGATAGCACAACGTTTAATTTTACAATAGGAGCAGCATGTCCAAATAATACTGCGATTACGACAAGGTTAAGAATAATGCAAAACGATACTATAGTATTATATGACCAAAATTATAGTATATTTGTTGGAACTGGTTACACAGTATTGGCAGATAGTGCAGAAAATGGAACTGGTAATTGGCCAACGATGACTAACTGGTCAATAGTAACTAATAAATATCTATCACCGATACGATCGTTCAAGGGTATTTGTACAAACAACGGTGTTAATCAAATGATATCAATTCCGCTGAACGTAACAGCGTATCCTGCAGTTTATTTGAGCTTCTATCAGAAATACGCTTTAGAAACTGGATATGACTATGGATTTGTTGATGTGTCAAGTAATAATGGTTCGACGTGGATAAGATTGGCAACGTTTAATGGTTTAGATTCAACGACATGGAAATTCCATAGCTTTAATCTATCTCCTTATGTAAGTGGTTCTACAAATATGCTTGTTAGATTTAGGGATTCATGTGATGGTGCATTAAACTGGGATGGATGGTATGTTGATAATATAAAGATTTCAGGATATCAACCTGCACCTACTGGAATAATAAATTACAACAATACAATACCTGAAGAATTTTATCTTGGTCAAAATTATCCTAATCCGTTTAATCCTTCGACACAGATAAATTATTCGGTTGCAAAAGAAGGATTAGTTAAAATAACTATATTCGACGTTTTAGGTAGAGAAGTAAGGACTTTGCTCAATGAGGTAAAAACACCGGGGTATTATGCAATTGATTTTGATGGGACGAACCTTTCAAGCGGAATGTATTTCTACAGAATGGAAAGCGGTAATTTCGTAGATACTAAGAAAATGTTGCTGATTAAGTAGTAATTAATAATTAATAAATAGTAATTTAAAAAAAATAGATAAAAATATAACTCGTTCCCACCTGCTTGTCAGGTGGGAACGTTTTTTATTTAGAACTCCTTAAGGAGTTTAATATCAGTAATATCTGATTGATGAAAATACGATTCCTTTGGAGTCAAAATTATTTTATTAAAATGAAAATTCTTTTAACAAATTGTAAAGCGTGGATAAAAAATGATATCTTTTCAGATTCAATCGGATTTGATGATGTATCGGGTAAAATTGTTTATGTTGGTTCGGAAAATGCTATAAGCAAAAAAGAATACCATGAAGTATTAAATATGGAAGGAAAACTTGTACTTCCTGCTTTTACGGAGGGGCATTGCCATCTTGTAAAAGGTTCACTTGTTAATTTTTCGGAAATTAATCTTTGTAATGCCGCTACTGCAAAGGATTTCGAGGAACAGATAAATGATTATAAAAAAAATCTAAAAGAAAGAGACTGGATAGTCGGGGGAAATTTCTCGGAGACAAATTTTAAGGAGAGATTTGAACTCGATAAAAATTTTCTCGATAATATATGTTCCGATATTCCGATGATTTTATCACGTCTCGATTTGCATTCGGCATTTCTTAATTCAAAAGCAATAGAACTTTCCGGTATAAAAAATAAGATTAGCGAATTTGGTTTAAGCGAGATAATATGCGATGAAAAAGGGGAGTTAACAGGAGAAGTGAAAGAAAGGGCGAGATTTTTTGTTCTCGATTGTGTTCCGCAAAAAACTACCGAACAGCTTGCCGGATTTGTGAAAAAAGAAATCGAGAAAATGAATTCGCTTGGTATTGTCTCCGTTTCGGATATAACGTGGGATAATGAACTCGAGGTTTATAAATATCTACTTGAAAGAAATGAGATGAATTTGAAAATTAATTCAATGCAAAGATTTCAATACTTTTCCGAAATTGAAAATATAAAAAAAGAATTTGCACCTTATAAAGATTTGATAAGAATAAATACTTTTAAAGAATTTTATGACGGCTCGCTTTCGAGTGGGGCGGCGTATTTTTGGGAAAATTATAAGGGTAAAAACCATAATGGTTTAAAAACACATTTTATCGAGAGTGGTGAATTTGAAAAATTTGCAGTTGAAATTGATAAAGCCGGCTACCAGCTTGCAGTCCACGCAATAGGGGATAAAGCCGTAAGTGAGCTTCTCGATTTTAATGAAGAATTAATTGTAAAAAACGGTAAATGTGAGAGAAGATTCCGTATCGAACACGCACAGCATATCAAAGAATCGGATTTAAAAAGGTTTAAGGATTTGAATATTGTTACTTCAGTTCAGCCGTCACATTTATATGTTGACGCTAAAGTTGCATCTGAAATTTTGAATAATCCGAATACAACTCATATATATAAAAAATTATTCGATATGGGAATATGTGTAAATTTTGGAACGGATTTTCCGGTTGCTCCCGAAAATCCATTTGATACGATTTATTATGCTATGACACGTGAGGCAGACTGTTTCCCCGATGGTTTTAATAAAGAGTATTCGATTGATTTGGTAAATTGTCTTAGGGCATATACAATAAATAACGCATATGCAAGTTTCGAAGAAAAAGAAAAAGGTAGTATCGAAGTTGGCAAATACGCAGATTTAATAGTGGTTGACAGGAATTTGTTCTCTATCACGCCAAAGGAAATAAAAGAAACAAAAGTATTGATGACTTATTTAAATGGAAAAAGAGTGAATTAGTTATTTTCCTATTTCTTCATTTCAGCTTTCATAATATATTTTGTTGTGTCAGTCATCATTTTGTCCATATCGAATTCCCAAGTTAGGGTTTTTCCGTTTGTTTTAATTGCATTAGAAGATGTGATATTAAATGGGAATGTTATATTGAACGTCATTTTTTGGTCTTTGAAGAATGCGGCAAAGGAATTATTCATACTTTTATTTGTATCACCAGATTCTATTTTCTGGAAACTGTAATTGAATTTATAATTATTCTTGTATTTTTTAAAACTGATTTCTGTTTTGCTTTTTCCGAGTGCTTTATCGTCTTCTTTTTCGATTGACTGAAGTGTTTCTGATAGTTTTTCGATATTTTTGAAAGTATAATCTACATATAAATTCATCGAAGAATCTGTGTTAGTTTTTGCTTTGATGTTTTTTAGTGTGATACCTTCAATTTTTTTATAATTATCTTTTATTTCTTTTATATATGTTTCTTGGTTATAAATAGTATCGATAATTTCTTTCCCTTTTGTTGAATCAAAAGCAGTAGCAGCACTTATTAAAAAATCGAAAAATTCTTTTTTATAGTGAATAATTAATTGCTCTTTTCCTGAGCCATCTTCATTAATTTTGATAGTTCGCTCAATACTGATACATGATGTAAATAATGTTGTTATGACGATTAAAGATAATAATTTAGATAATAGATTTTTCATAATATTTATGATTTATTTAACTTACCCGCAGAGCAAACAAAAATATTTTGTAAAGCACATAGAGAGAAAAAGAATATCTTTGTTTATTAAACTTACATAATAAAATTGAATAATAAAATTCCATTTTAATTTACATCTTGGTAATATATCTTTATAGTGTAAGAAAGCTAAATGAATAAATCAAAGCTTATAATACTAATGAAAAAAACATCACCTTTTTTAATTGTTTTAATCATATATTCATTAATAATAATATCTTGCTCGTTTACCGTAAAGACAATTTCTGCAAATGTGGATAAAGAGAGCATTAAGAAATTTGGATACTATGTAATTTCAAAATATTATGAACATCAAATAGGAGTTCCCGAAAGGCAAGAAGATCCAAGGATAGTAGCTTATCAGAATTTATACGATGTAAACACTTGCGGAATAGACCTATCATTCAACTTTGATGAAAAAATGATATTTGGAAACGTGACTATTTCGGCACAATCACTTTCCGATACTTTAAATTATATTTATTTGAATTTATATGGAAATATGAAAGTAAAATATATCAAGATGAATGATAATGATGTATCTTTTTCTAGGGATGTGAAACTGCCGAGATTAAAGGATAAAAAAATAGATGAAGATACTTACAAAAATTATATAATAATAGAATCAAAAGGGAAGGTAAGAAAAAATGATTACTTTACAATACAAATTAGTTATTATGGTAAGCCAATTCATACTGGATTCGATTCTTTTACTTTCAAAGAAATTGATGGACAAAAAGTGATTTATTCATTAAGCGAACCAACTTTTGCACCAACTTGGTATCCATGTAAGGATATATTAACCGATAAGTTCATTTGTAGTATGAATATCACTGTATCACCGGGTGAATTTGCAGCTTCAAATGGAATATTAAGTGAAATTAAAAAAGATGAAAGCGGAAATGAAGTTTTTTGTTGGAAGTCATCATATCCAATTGCTACATATCTCGTATCATTAGTGGTTGCAAAATTCGATAATTGGAGTGATGTTTATTATTCACTCGATAGCACTATAAAGATGCCTGTTGATTATTATACATTTCCGAAATACACCAATAAAGCAAAAAGAGACTGGAGAAAAACACCAGAAATGATAAAGTATTTTGCTGAATTATTAGGTGAGTATCCTTTTATAGACGAGAAATATGGGATGGCAATGTTTGGTTGGACATCAGGAGCAATGGAGCATCAGACATTAACAAGTATGGGATATACACTTGTTACTGGAGACGGAAGAAATGAAGATATTGTTGCACACGAGCTTGCTCATCAGTGGTTTGGAAATTCGGTTACACCAGAGAGCTGGAAGGATATATGGTTGAATGAAGGATTTGCAACTTATCTTGAAGCCTTATGGACAGAGCATAGCGGAAAGAATAAATTAAAAGATTTAATGATGAATAAAGATTATGGAGCTTTTTTAGGAACAGTTTATGACCCTGAAGGTTTTATACTTAATACAACAGTTTATCAAAAAGGAGCATGGTGTTTACATATGTTAAGAGGAAGCCTTGGTGATAGTGTTTTTTTTGAGATACTAAAAAAATATTATGACACTTACAAATATAAAAATGCAAGCACCAAAGATTTTAAAGCAATTTGTGAAAAATTATCAGGAAAAGATTTGACGGATTTTTTTGACCAATGGATTTATAAAGGAAAAGGAAGACCTATGTATGAATATTCCTATAAAGTAGATAATTTTATGGGAGATAAAAATGACAGCATATATACTTTACGTTTGAATATAATTCAAAAGCAAACCGACTGGGAAATATATAAAATGCCTATAAGAGTTACAGTAATAACTGATTTGGGAGAGCAGGAATTTACTGTGTTTAATTTTAAAAAGAAGCAGCAGTTCGAACAACCAATAAAAGGGAAAATAAAAGATGTAGTTATAGATAAAGATAATTGGATATTGAAGGAAGTTAAGAAGGTCCCATATAAGGAATTTTATGATTAAAACATTAACAAAATACTTTTTAATTATTTTTCTGTATTTTATTGCAAATAATCTTTATTCGCAATCCGAAAAAATTATATTAAAATTAAAACAAAACACTCCTGCGGAAGTAGTAAAAAATTTTAAGTATAATAATGCGAAAACAGGAAATACAAGTATAGCAAAGCTTTGCAGGGATTTTAATATAACTAATACGAAACAAGTTTTTCAAAAATTAATAAATAATTTTAAAGAGGAAGAGTTATCGAAATATAATCTCGATAAAATATTTATTTCGGACATAAATACTTCTGATTTAAGTAGAGCAAGAAGGTTATTAATGAAAAACGAATATATTGAATATGCCCAAGTGAACAATAAATACATTTTAAACAATTTTTCACCTAATGATCCATATTATACATATCAATATTATATAAATAAAACAAATGTTCAGAATGTATGGGGAATAACGATGGGGGATACTGCAATAGTAATAGGTATTATTGATTCAGGTTCGGATTTTCTTCATCCAGATTTGAACGGAGCTTTTAAAATAAATTATAATGAAATACCAAATAATAATATAGATGATGATAATAACGGTTTTGTAGATGATTATTTAGGCTGGAATTTTATTGATAATAATGGTAATCCTACTGATGATAATATTTTTTCACACGGGACAGCAATTTCAGGTATGCTAGGAGCGAGAATAAACAACGGAATAGGCATTGTCTCGATTGCTCCGAAATGTAAACTATTAATCTTAAAAGCTTTTAATTCACAAGGAATTGGATATGACAGTGATGTTGCAAGCGCGATATTATATGCGATTTTAAGAGGCGCGAAAGTTTTAAACTTTAGCTTTGGAGATTATATTTATAGTTATTTGCTTCGAGATGTAATAAGGTTTGCCTATTCAAAAAATATTGTAATGGTTGCTTCAGCAGGGAACGATGCATCGGATGTTTTGCATTATCCATCTGCGTTTGACGAAGTTATATCAGTAGGAGCTTCTGATGATTTAGATAGGAAAGCATCTTTTTCTGCTTTTGGAGAAACAGTGGATATATTTGCACCTGGATATCAGATATTAACGACATCAATAGTTGGTAAAGGAAGTAATGAATTCAATAATGATTATGCATATATAAGTGGTACATCTTTTTCTGCTCCTATTGTATCAGGTATTTCCGCTTTACTTCTTTCAAGAAATAGGAATTTAACAAATGAAGAAGTGAGGGGAATACTTATTTCGACAACAGATTATTTTCCATGGCAAAGCGGATGGAATCATAATTATTCATCTGGTAGAATAAATTCACTTAATGCAATTAATTATTATGATGTTCCAAGTGTAGTAAGAATATTTAATCCTTATCAGGATTTATCCGATACGACGGGAAGAATTCCGATTGTAATATCAGCTGCGTCACCGCTGTTTCAATCTTATTCAATTTATTACGGGGTGAGTGAAAATCCATTAAATTATGTGCCTCTTGTTGGGAACATAAATTCGCAAGTTTTGAACGATACTGTTTATAAATGGAATTTATCGAGTTTACCTGATACATCAATCACATTACGGTTAGCAATAAACAGTAATACGGGAAGGACCATTGAGCATAGATTGATTTTTTATTACAACAGAAATGAATCATCAATAATGGATTATACTTTTGGTGAGATTATCGATAAGGATTATTATTCTGAACTAATAACCTTCAAAACAAAATATAAATCTATAGGTAAAATATTTTATAAACGAAAAAATATTAATGAGCTTTATAACTTTATATATGCAGATGGGAATGCAGGAAATATAGGGATAGTTTCGGATATTCATTATGGATTGTTAAAGGGTAAGGAATTAATTCCAAATACGGTATATGAATTTTATATTGAGTCTCAATCACTTAATGGAAAAACAGACGTTTTAAAAGATACATCTTTTTATTTTAGAACAAAACCGCAAATCAGTAATTATGGGTTTGTAAAGAAAGGATACTCATTACCATTAGTTCAAACATGCAATACAATAAAAGATATATTAAATACAGGTAAAAAATATTTATTTACTAATGATATAAGGGATAATCTTAAATTAAATGTTTATGAATTTTCAAATGGAGCATTTATTAAAATTCAGGGTTATACATTGCCTGAATATACAATAGCAAGAGATTTAGTGTATTTAAATAACAATAATAAGATTGATTTATTAACATCGACAAGTCGAAACGGAGCTATATATGAATCAGCAAATCCGTATCAGATGCCAACTGTCAAGATTTGGAGTGACGAGGGTAATGATAATTTCTGGTCGTCCCGATTTGCTTTTGTTAATCCAAATGTCTTTCCTGACATTCTTGGTTTTGGGAAAAGCGGATTAAGGATTATTGAATATAATGGTTCAACTTTTAATCAGATTGCAAATCTATCATATAGTACAACAACATCACAGGCAAATTCTCAGAATGTATTGGTAGAGGATTTCGATAGTGATGGAAATAATGAAGTAATATTTATAGATACTTATTTTCCGAATACATATTCAGTAACACAAAATCTTGGAATTAATATTTATAAAAGTAAATTAGATTTTACATTTGAGAAGGTTTTTACAGATACTATCGAAAGATTTTTAAAAGGTGATAATGTTATAAGTGGAGATTTTGATGGAGATGGAAAAAAGGAATTTGCATTTGGAACGATAAGTAATCCTTCAGATTTAATTCAATATTACTGTTTATACACATATAAATTTATTAATAATTCTTATTCAATTTTGAATACAACCGATGTTTATTTAAACGATATTAATTCGGAAGTATCTACAAAATCAGGAAATGTCGACGGAGATATGAAAGATGAAATAATGGTAAATGCAGGAATGAGTTTTTATGTTTTTAAGTTTAGTAATAGTATTCAGAAATTTGAACCAATATTCTATCAAAAGGATATAAACAGTGTGAATCAGCTTGTTTATGATTTTGATGGAAATGGAATTAATGAAATCGGACTAAATAATTTAAATGATTCAATGAATTTTTATGAAAAGGATATCCCTTTTTCAGGTCCGCAGACGCCTCTAAATTTCAAAGCGTTTAGTTTGGATTCGAATAAAGTTTATATAAATTTTTCTGCGGTATCAAATGCTAACTATTATAGGATTTACAGAGCAGATAGTGATTCTTTAATGAATTTTGTATTAATAGATACAATTTTAGAGACGGATTATCTTGATACTAATGTTTTAAATAGAAAAAATTATTTATATAGAATTACAGCTGTTGATACAAATTTAAGTGTTAATGAGAGCAAGCCAACTAATTATATTAAAGTATATGTTCATAATAAATCAAAATTAATTAGAGCTGTTTCGGAGGGGAACGGATTTATTTCGGTTGCATTTTCAGAAAAAGTTAATGTTGCAATTCCATCACCGAATACGTTTGTAATAAGTAATATCGGTAATCCAAAAATAATTTCTTTTAAAAATTCATATGAATATATATTATCAATTGGTATTAGATTAGCTAATGGAATATATAATGTAAATTCTAATAATCTTTTAGATTTTTATGGTTCACCTGTCGATACAAATTCAATTTCTTTTGTCGTAAATCAATTAGATTCTGTTCAATTTTATATTAAGTATGTAACACTTGTAGATAAATATAAACTTAAAGTTGAGTTTAACTTGAATACCGATACAGTTACCTGTAAAAATCCTATTAATTATACATTTGAACCTTTTAATTTCAAAATTATATCGGTGGAACTCGATAAAACTGACAGGAAAGTAATATATTTAAATTTGTCAAATAATAGTTATATAGGTGCGAGTGGGAGGAATTATTTACTAAAAGCTTACAACATATATTCTGCAGATGGAATAAAAATAACCGAAGGAGCGGGAGGAAGTTTCGGTTTAATTTTTAACAAAGAAAATTTGAGTGAGGTTTTTGTATATCCAAATCCACATACAAAAAATTCAAGACAGGATTTTATCACATTTGCAAATCTTACAAGAACTGCAACTATTTATATTTATGATTTAACAGGAAGTTATATTGCAAAAGTTGAAGAAGTTAATGGAAATGGAGGAGTGGAATGGAATTTAAAAACATCAGACGGAAAAGATGTATCAACTGGAATATATATATTCAGAGCAGAAGGATATGATTCAAATGGGAATCCTGTAGAAGATAAGACTGGCAAATTTATGATAATCAGATAAAAAATGTTGAAAATAAAAAAGGCATTATGAAAAACATAATGCCTAAAAATGTAGAACTCTCTAACCCCTTACTTTTTATTCACATACCCTGCGAATTCTTTACCTGCTTTGAATTTAACGACTTTCTTCGCAGGAATTTGAATTTCCTTACCTGTTTGTGGATTGCGACCAGTACGGGCTTTCCTTTTACCAACTGAAAATGTACCGAAACCTACTAATCCAACTTTGTCACCCTTTTTCAATGCTTTCTTAATTATATCCATTATGCCATCAATAGCAGCTTTAGCAGTAACTTTAGTTACTTTTATGTCGCCAGCTAATTTGTCAATGAGTTGTTCTTTGTTCATAGATGATATTTTTAAATTTTTAAAAAGAAATTCATACAAATATAACATTGAATTTATTAAATAGCAATAATTATTTTAATATTATTTAATATAAATATGTTATATTCCGTTCGCTGAAATCCTTAAACGTTGGGGGTATTAAGAGTTTAAATTATATAGCGATTACAGAAAGTAATATAATGTAAGTATCTTATTACTCGTTATTCATTAAAATATATAAAAACTTAAACGATGCTATTTAATTTACGCTTTAAAAAAGTAATACATAAAAAATTATACGGAATTTTGGGAAAATATTTGATATTATGAAATACTTATAAATCTAAAATATTTAATTATGAAAAATATAATAATAATATTTTTAGTTTTTCTTTTATGCACAATACTAAAAGCACAAAGTGATGGTAGGAATAAAGCTATATTTATAGAGTCGAAAAGTGAGTTTTATGAAAATATGACTGGAGAAATTGAAAGGTTTAATGAACCAGTAAAAGAAATCAAAAAAGCATTTAAGGTAGATTTTACTGGTATGGATTTGCCAAAATCATTAGATGAATTCAAATATTTTTGGCATAATCCAACAGTATCGCAGGGGTTGACTGGAACGTGTTGGTCGTTTTCGGCAACATCTTTTTTTGAATCGGAAATTTACAGAATTCATAAAAAGGAAATAAAACTATCTCCAATATATACAGTATATTGGGAATATATAGAAAAAACAAGACGTTTTATTCGTGAAAGGGGTAACTCGGCATTTGCAGAGGGTTCTGAAGCAAATGCGGTTCCAAGAATTTGGAGAAAATATGGTATAGTTCCGCTTGAAAGTTATACAGGGCTATTACCAGGTCAGATATATCACAACCACAGTAAAATGATAGTTGAGATGCAATCTTATTTAGATTTTGTTAAAAAGAATAATATGTGGAACGAAGAAGAAGCTGTATCTACTATAAAAGAAATTATGAATCATTACCTTGGAGAACCGCCAACTAAAGTGAAAATTGAAGGTAATGAATATACTCCAAAAGAGTATTTCGAAAAAGTCGTTAATTTGAAACTCGATGATTACGTAGATATAATTTCTTACATGCAAGAGCCATTTTACAAAAAGGTCGAATATAAAGTTGTAGATAATTGGTGGCATAGTAAAGATTATTATAATGTTCCTATCGATGTGTTTATGAACTTAATAAAAAATGCCATACGAAATGGTTACACATTAGCAATAGGAGGAGATGTATCCGAACCTGGTTACGATTCACATGTAAAATGTGCAATAATTCCAACATTCGATATTCTATCGGATTATATAGATGATTATTCGAGGCAGTTTCGATTTACAAATGGGACAACAGGAGATGACCATGGATTACATCTTGTTGGTTATATGACAAAAAATGGTAAAGACTGGTTTTTAATAAAAGATTCAGGAGCAGGTTCAAAGAATGTTGAACCGAAGGGATATTATTTTTATCACGAAGATTACATAAAATTAAAAATTATGGATTTTATGATACACAAAGATGCTTTAGGAAATTTACTTGAAAAATTTTAAATATACAAAAATGAAAAAAGTATTTATATTGAACATATTCTGTGTTTTTTTAATATTATTTTGTAATAATACTATCGCACAGGATACATTTTCAATTGTTGCGATTGACCCTGTTACAGGTCAGGTAGGGAGTGCTGGTGCGTCCTGCCATCCCGATTGCACAATTCTTTCCGATGTCCATCCGGGTTGGGGAGTAGTGCATACGCAAGCGACGTGGCTTGCAGCAAATCAAAACTATGCAAAAACGCTAATGGATATGCATCTTCATCCGCAAGCAATTATCGATTCCCTTGTTGCACATGATGCTCAAAATAATCCTCATATACGACAATATGGGATTGTAGATTTATTAAATGGAGGACGAACTGCAGCTTATACAGGTGTTAATTGCACAAACTGGAAAGGGCATATAATAGGACCAACTTATACGATTCAAGGTAATATTTTACTTGGACAGAGGATAATAGATTCTATGCAATCCAGATTTGTAAATACTCAGGGAACACTTGCACAAAAATTAATGGCTGCATTACAGGGAGCAAAAGTAATAGGGGCGGACACAAGATGTGCTCCAAATACATCTTCTCAATCTGCATTTATCAGAGTTGCGAATGTTGGTGATACAACTGGACCATTATATTTAAATTTAAAAGTTACTAATTCAGTAAAACCTCCTTATGGAAGAGACCCTATAGATTCACTACAAGTACTATTTAATAACTGGTTAACCGGTATTTATGGTTACTCGGAAGTGATGCCTGAAAAAACTATTTTATATCAGAATTATCCAAATCCATTTAATCCTTCAACAAATTTAAAATTTGATATTAAGAAAGATGAATTTGTCTCTTTAAAGATATATAATTTACTTGGAGAGGAGATAGCGGTAATTATAAATTCTAATTTAAAAGCAGGAAGATATGATATGAAATGGGAACCGAACGGACTTGCGAGCGGAATATATTACTATAGATTAAGCACCGAAACTTTTACAGATACAAAGCGTATGGTTTTAATAAAGTAAATAATAATAATTATGGAAAATGCTGTTCAAAATATTTCGAACGAAGACAAAATGCTTTCAATGTTATGCCATTTGTCTATGCTATTTGGTGGGTTAATAATGCCCATAATAATTTGGGCGATAAAAAAGGACCAATCAAAATTTGTTAGGTTTCATTCTCTTCAATCTATTTTTTTTCATTTAAGCTTTTCTATAATATTAGCTATTGTAATAATGATTTTTGCAGTAGCAATAGCAATTGCAGGTGTGGGATTTACTAAAATGGCAAACTTACAGCACACATCAGGAATGCCGGCTGTATTTATGATAATTATGTTTATGTTTGTTGGTCTTTTAATAGTTGCAATATTTGGAGGAATAGGTTACAGCATATATCTTGCTGTGAAATCGTATCAAGGGGAGAAGATAAGAATACCGATTTTAGGGAAAATTATTTATGAGAGAGTTTATGGAGAGATTAGGTAAAATATTAGATGTTTTAATTGTATTTAAATATTAAAATATGAAATTAGAAGTTTAGTTGTTTATTTAATATATTATCAATTATTGCTATTTATTTCTCCTAATAATATTGTGGAAAATGCTTAACGAAATGATTGAAATGATATCAAAATTATAGATTTTTATAATTTCAGTAATTTGGATTTTAAAATATGAGAAGTTGTCCTTATTGTAATAGCGAAAAATATAAAGAAAAGATAAAAGAAGGGAAATTTGTTATTGTTAAATGTGTTTCCTGTGATTTTATTTATCTGCTAAATCCACCTGAAGAGAAAGAAATTTATGAAGAATATTATAAAATAGAATATAATGGTGAAGATTATAAGAAAGATTCTAATTTTGAATTCTTATCCGAAATTTATGAAATAAATGAACAGAGAGTTTACTTTTTAAAAAAACTTTTAAAAGAAAAAAAAGATTTTAAATTACTCGATATTGGATGTGGTTCAGGTTTATTTTTAAAGACCTGTGTGGATAATGGATTCGAAGTGTATGGAATAGATTTATCTATTAATGCAATAAACTTTGCAAAAGAAAGCTTCAATCTTGATGTAAGTAATAAATCTCTTGAAAATTTAATTATAGAGGGGAACAAATTCGATGTGATAACTATGTGGCATGTTCTCGAGCATATTTTAAATCCGATAGAAGAATTGAAGAAAGTAAAAAAGATTTTAAATGAAAAAGGTATCTTAATAATCGAGGTACCAAACTTCAATAGTATAAAATTCAAATTGAGCGGATATAAATGGAAGGGAGGGAATCATCCGTTGTATCACAGGAGTTTTTTTACTACAAAAACTTTGAGCAATACATTAATAAAAAGCGGATTTAATGATGTTAAAATAATAAACTTACCTTATATTTTGAAAAAAAAGGGATTTTTTTATAACCTATCGAAAAAAGTTTTTAATAAGTTTTCTATAGATGCTTTTTTAGATATAAAAGCATCGTGATTTTGAAACAAGCTTTATTGCATACTAAAATTTTGTCCTTATTGTCCACTAATAATTTGTTATTTTGGAGTTGTAATGAGATTATTTAAAGTATCAATATTAATAATAATTTCTTTTATTACAAATTCGGCGGAAGTGATATCACAAGATTTAATTCCGAAAAATGAGAAAATAATTTTACAAAATTATTTTAATGATGATTCTACAGAGCTTCCGATGAAAAAGAGTTTTAATCCTTTTATTCCAATAACTATTGGTGTTGCTTCTTTTTTTTATCTCTTAAATCCGATAATTCTTTACGAAAACGATAAAATAGCTTTAGGTATAACGAAAGAAATATCAGTTGGATTTGGGGATATTGGGCAACATAGATTGGCTTTCGAATATTCCTATATTTTCAGGCAGAATTATGACCATCATTTCCGTTTAAGCTATAAGTATGATTATTTTCTTACATCAGGAATAAAGCCCTCAAATTTATTGCAAGGAACAGGCGTTGTGTCTTTTGGTGCAGGTTATTTTAATGGAATAACTTATCATGGATTTTTCCCTGAAATTACTTACGGGTATTCTATACGAAATCATAAATTACTAATATACCCACACACAAAATTTAGATATACATATATTCTTGAGAATAGAAAATCTAACATTATGGATTTTTCATTTGGTATTATAGTCGGTTTTGCAAATCCATTTATTGATAAAAAAATTCGCAGGTATTATTAACACTTTATGAAAGAGAATCTTATTATAAAATACAAACAGTTTTTAATAGAAGTTACAGATATTTATTTATTTACAATAAAATATTTTGAAAATTTATTCAAACGACCATTTGAAGTTAATGAAACAATTAAACAGTTTTATTATCTTGGGAATAATTCTTTGCCTCTTGTGAGCGTAACTGGTTTGATAATAGGATTGACACTTGCTCTTCAGTTAAAGCCCACAATGGCGAAGTTCGGAGCGGAATCTTTAATACCCAGCACACTTGCAATTGCAGTATTCAGAGAGATTGGTCCGGTAATAACATCTTTAATTTGTGCAGGAAAAATGGGTTCTGGAATTGGTGCTGAACTTGGCTCTATGAAAGTTACCGAACAGATTGCTGCAATGGAAGTATCTTCTATTAATCCATTTAAATATTTAGTAGTAACGAGAATAACAGCTGCTACATTAATGGTTCCGTTATTAGTAATATATTCAAATTCATTATCTCTATTGGGTGGATATATTGCAACAAATTTATCTGGAGATATGAGTTTAAAGTTTTACTGGTCGAAGATATTTAATTCGCTATATTTTGATGATATTATACCATCAACAATTAAGACAATTTTTTTTGGTTTTGTTATTGGTTTAATAGGATGTTTTAAAGGTTATAATTGTAGTCGCGGAACAGAAAGTGTGGGAAGAGCTGCTAATAGTGCAGTTGTAATGTCATCTTTTATGGTTATATTTCTTGACCTAATTGCAGTTCAAATAACGAGCATTTTATTTTGATGGAAAAAGAGATTGTAATATCGCTTAGACATTTAAAAAAATCGTTCGGAGATTTTTTAGTATTAGATGATATTAATCTGGAAGTAAATAGAGGGGAATCAGTTGTATTACTTGGAAAGTCAGGAACAGGGAAGTCAGTAATATTACAAAATATTGTTGGATTATTATATCCAGATGATGGTGAGGTTATAGTGCTGAATAAAAATATAGCTGAACTTGAGGAAGATGAATTGTTAGAAGTAAGAAAAAGAATTGGTTTCCTATTTCAAAGCGGAGCATTATATGATTCAATGAGTTTAAGAGAGAATTTGGAATTTCCGTTAAGAAGGCATTTTAAAAAATTAAGCGATGATGAAATCGATGAATTAGTAAAAGAAGCTCTTGATGACGTAGGTCTACTATCTTCAATAGACAAAATGCCTTCTGAGCTATCTGGAGGGATGAAGAAGCGTGCAGGACTTGCAAGAACAATAATAATGAAACCAGAAATAATGCTATATGATGAGCCAACAACAGGATTAGACCCAGCGACTTCGAAAGAGATTTGTATGTTAATTTTAAAGATGCAGGAAAAGTTCAAAGTTAGCTCACTAATTGTTACACACGATATGAACTGTGCAAGGCTAACATCGAACAAGATAGAAGTATTGAAAGATGGTAAAATTATTTCCACGGGGACATATGAAGAATTAATAAAATCAAATAATCCTTTTATAAAATCATTTTTTATATTTTAATTTTATGAAACAAGAGATAACAAAAAAAATACAGGTTGGAGCTTTTATAATAATAGGGATTTTATTTTTTATGATAGCACTTTTTGTAATTAGCAGTAATAGAAATCTTTTTTCTTCTACGTTTCAACTAAATAGTATTTTTCAAAACGTAAGTGGTTTACAGGAAGGTGGAAGTGTGAATTTTGCAGGGATAAAGGTGGGGGTTGTAAGAAAGATTACAATAAAAAGCGGTAGCGAAGTTATTGTAAATATGGAGATTGATAATAAAGTCAGAGAATTTATAAAAAAGGATTCGAAAACTGCAATAGTATCAGAAGGGTTATTGGGAAATAAGATAATCGAAATTTCTTCTGGAGGTATCACTTCTTTAAGTGTAACAGATGGAGATTATCTTGAATCTTTAATTCCAATAAATGCGGAGGATATTTTCAAAAGTTTAAAGGAGGTTGGAGATAAAGCATCAGATTTAACTACTGATTTATCGGATATAGTCGAGAAAGTAAATTCAGGTGAAGGAACTCTTGGTCAATTAATAAATAATAAATCACTGTATTTCGGAATAGATTCAACAATGCGAGGATTTTCGAGATATGCAGGTGAGATAGGAGGTGTGATAGGTGCGTTTAGAAAAACCATAGAATTCGTAACTTATAATCTCGATGAACTTACCAAAGATTTAAGAGCAGTTACAAAAAATGTTACTGAAATAACAGACAAAATAAATTCAAATCAAAGTGTTGTAGGTACACTTTTAACTGATACTGTATTTGCTAATAATTTAAAAGAAATTGTGATGAATGCAAATATTGTAACAAAGAATCTTGAAGAGGGTTCATTTGGATTTTCTCAGAATATGGAGGCTTTAAAACACAATTTTTTCTTTAAAGGATATTTTGAAGATATCGGATATTGGGATAGGACTGATTTCGAAAAAAAATTCGTAAGTAAACAAAAAGAGTTAAAAAGGACTGAAGAAGAAATAAAAGTATTGCAAAAAAAACTCGATGAATTGAATAAAGCCATTGAACAAAAGGAGGAAGAACTAAAAAGATAATATACAAATAGATATAATAATTTACTAGACTTGCAAAATTATTATTCCATTTAAAGTTAAAATGTTTATTTCAAATATATTTTTAAATCTCTTAAGACTATATATTTTCTGAATTCAGTTACAAAAATGATATCTGTATAAGCTATATCATTCGAAGCTTTATGAATATTATATGAATAGTTATGGTAATTACTGTCACCAATGAAATTAGTAAAATTTATTTGAAATAATGCAATCGAATCCGATTTAAATGTAACCCTGCTTTTACTATAATTTGTTTTTAAAGCAAATTTGAAACAAATACTATCATAGTTCCCATTTAAATTAAATGTTCCCAATCTGCGTTTATATCCCCCTGAACTTGCAACGCTGTCATATATACCTTCGCCGTTAAATAAAAATAAACCTTGAAATGGCTCTTCTCCTTCAGTGCTTACTGGGTCTTCATATTTACTGCAGCCTGATAAAATTATTGCTAAAAAGAAAATGATAAGATATTTCATTTGATTAATAAAAAAATTACAATAAAAAACCCACAGAAAAATATGTGGGTTTTATAAATAATGCGGAGAGGGGGAGATTCGAACTCCCGATACAGTTACCTGTATAACGGTTTTCGAGACCGCCGCTTTCAACCACTCAGCCACCTCTCCGTGATGTTTTTTCAGTAATTTAGTTAAGACGTAAATTTCTGAAAATGTATAAAAAATGTAATAAGGTGTATAAACTTTTGTATAAACTTTTTACCTGCTTTTAATACCTATTTGAAAGAACTTTTTACCTGCAATTAAAACAAAAAACCGATTGAGAAATCTCAGGTCTTAGGAAACCATTAAAACTCAAACGGTCTTTGTAAAATAAAAAACCTTTTGTAATCCTAAGTTAGAAATTTTTTACATTACAAAATTAATTTAAAATACTATTACAATCAATTTCTTTTATAGTATCCGAATTTATAAACATTAAACAATCTCAATTATAAGAATATTTACGTTTTCAGTTAAGCCATTTCTCTTAATAAAATCCTCTTTACTTTTGTAATATTCGGTTTCATTTGATTTGTTTTTATGTTGATAAATATTCGTTTCAGTATCTTTAAATAATATATATATTTTAAAATCTCCTTGAAATACTTGATTGACAAGGTTTTCAAGCTTTTTAATTTTTTCTTTACTTTTCATATATTTATAATTTAAATTTAAAAATGGTTTATATTTTTTGAATATACGTTTAATTTAGTTTCAAGTTTGTCTATTCTACTTTCAACTTGAGACAATTCAAGACCTTTTAAAACTGAATTAGCTATATAAGTTAATCCCGTAGATATACGTAAATCTATTTCACCGATAAGAACTCCGTTAATTAAATCAGTCAAGAACTTAACGACATCTGAAACCTTTTTTATTTTTACCGCAGGAAACTTTCCTTTAACTACGATAACCTTTGATTTTCCCCCCTTCCGCTTTGTTTCCTGCCTTTTCGTTTCGGTTTCGGGATTGTGAAAAAAACAAAAATCACTATTTTTCATTGCTAATGCTCCGCAGGTATCCCCGTTTTTCTTAACAAATATACAGTGTTTTTTCTGTTTGTTATCAAGTGTGTTAGTATTCATACTGTTTTATTGTTTAAGTTGTTTATTTTATTAATAATTAGCCATAATTAAATACTGAAATATAAATATGGTATATAAAAAAACCCTTATAAAATGTATCCTTTTACAAAAAAAGTGGCTTAAAACGTCTCTAAATGCAAAATAGAGGTATTTAAAAAGCATTTTAAAACGATATATATTTTGTAAAGTCATTTTCATTAAATTCCTTAATTCTTAAATTCTTTCGATTTCTTCTGATTTGTCATCTCTTTTTTATAGTGTCCGGATTTTGTTTCATTTCCTCTCTTTTTTGTATTTAAAACCGTTCAAAACTTTATTTGAATTATAAATTTCATAAAACTTTATAGCGTCTAATTCGTTAGGCAATTCACTCGGTTTTAACCTTAAATATAGACCAGCAAAGTTAATTATTACTGCATCAGGATATATAAATAGCATCACACCGAATTTATTAATTTTTAATTCCATTATTCTATTTTGATTGAAGGTTTTAAATTGAAATTCTTTTCAAATTCATCGAATATTATTTCTTTAATATATTCTACATTTTTCTCAATTGTCAGGATACTATCGTGAATAGTTAATGCAAACATATCCGGTTTTTCCTTTGCAATTCGTTTTATGATTTTATTTATCATAATATCTGCCTCTACTCTTTGCAGTGTAATTGGAAGTTCTTTATAGTCTTTGCGTTTATAATAATCAATAATCATAGCAACCGCAGGAAATTCCTTTTCAAATAATTTTCTGTATTCATATTTATAGTTATGGTTCAACTTACAAAAAAAGACCGTTCCGAAAAAATCCTTTTTAAATTTCGGTCTATCCTCTATACCAGCAATATTCATTAAATAATTATAAAATTGACCTGTCGAGGTTAAATTTTCATATTTCTTTAAATTATTGATAAAACAATTTAAATCTATATTTGGTAAATCATAAGGAGGAAATACTTTATTGTGAGGTTTATTATATAATGAAAATAAATTAAAACTTTCAATGCATAGACTATCATAGACTATGCATAGACTATCATAGACTATTTTCTCATTTAAAGCCATTTTTATCAAAATATTAAATAAAAATGGTTGAGAGTTACAAATATCAATATTAATTAATTTTTTTTCGCCATATCTTAAAAACCCTCTTAAGTCCTTAGATAAGTTAGTAACGTTATTATGCACTCGACCAGCAATATTATCAACTTTGAAAAAAAACTTTTTTTCGTTTATATAATCAATTGAAATCAGATACGAATTGTAAATTTCAGTGTCATATATACTTCTTATAAATTCTTTTGCGTTTTTATTATCAATATCAAGTTTATGCAGATTGTCATATAAAAATTTGTGTTGTTTTAATTTTGGAATTTTTTCTTTGTGTTCCCATAGATTTTTTATAATTATACTGTCGTTTATATAATCAGCAATAACTCTTTTATTCCGAAATTTAGGAGTTAATTTATATCCCTTGCTTTTTCCCCGTTCCTCTTTACAAGAAACTATATAATTATTATCTGTTTCAATAATACCTCTATCTAACAAATCTTGTAATGGCACCCTATATCTGCCTAAAATATTCATCAAAAATTTTGCATATAAAGGAGCATAGTCTTTTACCGTTTTGTCAAATAAAAGTATTTCATAGATTTTATGAATTATATATTTGTGTTTATCCGGCAGGGATAAAATCATTTTATCATCAGGTAAAAATACCCTGTACCGATTTTCACGGTACAGGTCTTGATAATTAATTTTACTTCTCATATATCCCCCTAAAATAAATTCATCTGACAAGGTTGTAATAATCTTGACAATCCATTTTTTACTCTTTGAAAATCTGGTCTGAATTTATTCATTTCGGATTTTTCATTTTTCCACTCTTGAACCTTATCCATTCCGAATTTATCAATAGATAAGAATATTTGTTTATCAAGACCGTTATTTTTAAAATGCAGGAAGTCCCCAAACTCTAAAAAATATTCCCTCGATGTTTCCAGCTTTTCAAATCCGTATTCAATACTGATTAAATCGAAATACGAACCCCCTTGACTAAGTAATTTGTAATTTAATCCAATAGCATTTAGCTTGTTATATCTATGGCTTTCAGGTTTACGAATAGTATTGAATATTCGGTTTTTAATATAACCGATTTGTCTTACAGGTTTATAACTTGTATCAGAAAGGATTAATAAAACCCTTCCATTAGGTTTGATTGTAATTTTTTCCATAAGGTTTCATTTTAAAAAAGTTAAGCACTGCAAAAGTTGAAACCTTAAAGAGAGCAGGGAAAAGAACTGCATACGTAAAAGACTTTCGCAGTGCTTTAAAATATTGTGTTATATTTAATTTTGTTAATTTCACATTAATACTCTTTAAAGTTTCATTTATTTTTACAATTCATATATGTTTCAATCACGTCTTTATCGTTATCATATAATCTATGATATATCATATGTAGTAACAAACAAATATCGTAATAATAAAATTAAATGTCAAGTAATAATGATTATCTATTACCGATAATACTACATTAATATGTATTCTTATAAAAGGATTTATTTTGCTATAGGAGAATGGACATCATTTTCAGTAATTTTATCAACGGAATATATTAATGGATTAGATTTATTTTTCGGATATGTTATATCGTAATATTTTATAGATTAGGTTAAATGTAAAATAAATTAAAAATATTATATATTAATAAATAAATCTTATCTTATTTACCGCTTCCCGCAGGTCATTTGTAGAGATATGAATATAATTCATCGTAGTTGAAATTTCTGAATGTCCTGCAATTTCTTTGACATAGTTAATATTTACACCGCTTTTTATAAGATTAGTAATAAACGTATGTCTTAAACAATGGAAATGATATTTTTCATTGAAGTTTAAAGACCTTAAAATTTTTTTAAAATACTTTGAAACATAGTTTTTAGTAAACTTGTATTTATTAGGATTTTCAAAAATATATCTTTCGGGATTTATGAAATTCAATGTTTTTTCACCTGCATTAATATTTATAATATCACTAAGCAAATTATACAAATTATCTGAAATTGGTATTTGTCTTATCTTTCCTGTTTTAGTTTTAAAATTCGGTTTATTTCTAATAGTAAAAATACTTTCAGAAAAATTAACATCTTTCCATTGCAGGTTAATAATTTCATTTAATCTACAACCTGTAAGGATAGCAAATTTAACAAAGTTTTTTATTGATTGATTTTCGATTTTACCTAATATCATTTTTAATTGAACATCTGTAAAAGCAAGATATTCCTTTTCGGGAATACTTAACTTTTTAATGTTTTTTACAGGATTTATATTTAACCATTCAAAACGAATAGCAATATTAAAAATTGCTTTCATTGTGTTAATATCTTTGTTTACAGTCGCTTTTGTAACCTCTCCAGCTCTAATTGTTTTATATAATTCGATGTCATTAGTGTTTACCAATTTAATTGGTTTGTCATTAAAAATTCTTAGCATATTATCAAAGACCGCTTTATAAAGTTTGCAAGTAGAAAACTCCATATTGTTTAATACGTATTGCATAACTTCAGTTTTAAGTTCACTTATATAATGAACTTTAGATTTTTCTTTGTTTTTAATTTTGAGATTATTTTTAAAATCCGATAAGAATTTAACAGCTTCAGGTTTATATTTTTCTTTTGTCGAAACTGCATTTCGTTTTCCTGTTATATCATCTGTATAATGAACATAATAATACCCGTTTTTGTGTTTTGATAAGAACATAATTTTAATCCTTCCCGCAGGTAAAAAATGCTAAAAAATATGGTATAAAAGCAAAAAAAAATGTAAAAAGTAGTTAAAAAAGATTTGATTTTTGATAAATTTTAAGGAATGATAACGGTTTTCGAGACCGCCGCTTTCAACCACTCAGCCACCTCTCCGTGATTAATATGCAATTTAAGGTATATATATAAAAAATGATATGAAAAAAGATTTTTTATTTTAAATTAGAGTTGTGAGATGTATTAATATGTTAAAATGAATTTATTTAAACTCATTTTTAAACTCTTAAAAATTAAAAGGAAAGATAGTTTTCATTATTATCCGCTTTATGTTGAAAAATAAATTATTAACCATACTATTCCAAGTATTAATATAGCAATGCAGCAAATTATCAACGACAAGACTGCAAAAATAAATAATATTGTCATTAATATATTTGTTGAGCGTTCAAAAAAATCTTCAAGTATTTTTATTATTTTATCGAGGATATTCATATTTATTTACAAAATTCATCAATTAAATCCTTTATATCAGTAATTCCAAGAGAATATGCTTTTTTCCAGTCAGCACACGCTTTTGTTCTCTCTCCGATATTGCATAGTGCGTTTCCTCTATTGTTGTATGCTTCTGCAAAGTTTGGATTAATATTGATAGCGTTAGTATAATCAAGTATTGCTTTTGAATTTTTTTCCAAATCATAATAAACATTTCCACGTCTATAATATGCTTCTGAGTAATTTGGTTTTATTTTTATTGCTTTACTAAAATCTGATATAGCTTTTTCAAAATTTCCTTTATCATAATAGACAAGTCCTTTGTAGTAATATGCTTCTGCAAATTTGTGATTATATTTAATTGTGGTGTTAAAGTCAGAAATTGCTTTTGAATATTTTTTCAGTTCATAATAAACTATCCCACGCTGAAAATATGCTTCAAAATAGTTAATTTTAATAGAAATGGATTTTGAAAAATCTAATATTGCTTTATGAAGATATTGTAAATTTTTATAAGCAATTCCCCTGTAAAAATATGCTTCTGCATAATTAGAAGACATTTCTATTACTTTATTGTAATCGTAAACAGCGCTGGAAAAATCTTCGAGATTACAATAAGCTTGTCCTCTGTAATAATAAGCATCAGTATAATCAGGAAGAATTTCAATTGCTTTTGTAAAGAGTTTTATAGCTTCCTGATAATTTTTATTATTTATTTCTTTTAATCCTTGTTTAAAAAAATCTTCTCCTGTTTGTGAATACCCAATAGAGAAAAAGGAGAAAACAGTTACCAATATTATTAGTAGCAACCTAATCATAAATAAAAAATAAAATTATTGGGGAAAACGTATAAATATTAGAAAATGTTTTAAAATAATCAAAGTATTAATATATACTAATTTTAAAAAATTAAATGTTGCAAAAGTGTAATTCTAATTTACATAATAAAATTAAGTACTAAAAGCAAAGAAGTTATAAATAAATTATTAAATTTTATTATGTAAATTAAATTTCTTTTTTAGAAATAAATAAATTTTAAAAGAGTCAATTGGATATTTTACATTTTTCATTGCTATGATTAGCATATTCATTGAATATTTATATAATTTTTATTAAATTTATCTTTTGTAAATAAAAAATTTTAGAAAAATGTACGCTATTGTTGATATTAAAGGGGTACAGTATAAAGTTCAGGAAAATCAGAAGTTATACGTTCCTAAACTTGCCGAAGAAGAAGGTAAAAAAGTTGAATTCGATAAAGTATTATTTTATTCTTCTGATGATAAAAATTTTGAGGTGGGATCACCTGTATTAAATCATAAAGTCGAAGCGACTGTATTAGCACATGCAAAAGATGAAAAAGTAATTGTTTTTAAGAAGAAAATAAGAAAAGGGTATAAGGTTAAAAAAGGTCATAGACAGCAATATACACAGGTTTTAATTGAGAAAATTAAATAATTAAAAGTTTAAAGAATTATGGCACATAAAAAAGGACTTGGAAGTTCAAAAAATGGTCGCGATTCACAATCGAAACGTCTTGGTGTGAAAAGGTTTGGCGGTGAATTAGTAAAGGCGGGAAATATACTCGTTAGACAGAGGGGGACAAAATTTATACCAGGAAAAAATGTTGGATTGGGAAGAGATTATACTATTTATTCTTTGATAGATGGGAAAGTCAAATTTACGGATAAGGCAGGTAGAAAGGTCTTAAATGTAATACCATTGGATGCTAATTAATGGTTTTTTGTTTAAATAGAAAAGCCGTCTATATTAATATAGACGGCTTTTTTATTAAGTTAAAGATTTTTTATTGAAGTCTTTTTATCATACTTCTTACATCTTCAGCTGATTTATCAAACGCAGCTTTTTCATCTTCTGTTAATTTAATCGGAACTATTTCTTCCATTCCTTGAGCACCAACTTTTACAGGGACACCGAGGCAAATATCACTGTGACCGTATTCACCTTGCAAGTAAACACAGCAAGCCATAATTCTATGTCTATTATTAACAATAGAGTCTATCATTTGGACTATAGAAGCAGCTGGTGCGTAATAAGCACTTCCTGTTTTTAGATGTTTAACAATTTCCGCACCTCCGTGTCTTGTTCTTTCAATTAAAGCATCTACTCTACTTTTAGGTAATAAATCCGTTAGGGGGACACCTGCTACAGTAGTATATCGGACAAGCGGAACCATAGAATCCCCATGCCCTCCAAGGACAAGAGCATTAATATTTTCGATAGATACATTTAGTTCCATACAAATAAAAGTTTTAAAACGAGCTGTATCAAGCACACCCGACATCCCGATTACTCTGTTTCTTGGGAAATGACTATTAACAAAAGCAGCATAAGTCATTACGTCCAGAGGATTGGAAACAACAATTATAATGCAATTGGGAGAATATTTAACAATTTCCTTTGTTGCATTAATAATAATATCGGCATTTATAGCAATTAAGTCATCTCGGGACATACCAGGTTTTCTTGGAGAACCGGCGGTTAATACAGCAATGTCTGAATTAGCTGTCGGTTCATAAGTATTTGTGCCATAAATTTTTGTATCGGAAGTCTGAATTGCAGCAGATTGATAAATGTCAAGAGCTTTACCCTGAGGAATTCCCTCAATTACATCGAGCAAAACCACGTCGTTTGCAAGTGCTCTGTCAACAATAATTTGTGCGGCAGTAGCACCGACGTTACCTGCTCCTACGATTGTGATTTTCATAATTTTTATTAATAAGGTTTTAAAAAAGAAATAAATATCTATTTATTTAACAATTGTAAGTATAAATTCAGTTCCTTTATTGGAAGTATTACAAACGAATTTATCTACAAGAGATTTAATGATATATATTCCTCTTCCATGTTCCTTGAGAAGATTGTCGCTTTTTGTAGGGTCGGGGATTTCCTCCATATTAAATCCTTTTCCCTCATCTTTTATTTTTATTGTGAATTCCGAATTATCAAATTCAATATCTATTGTAACGAATTTATTAGGATTTTCTTGGTTCCCGTGAACGATTGCATTAATTAGCGCTTCTGAGATTGCTATCTGAAAATTTATTAATCTGTCATGGCTTAATCCGAAATCTTTGTTCAATTCTTCTAACACTTTCTCGAACTTTAAAATTTCGGCTCTATTACTTTTTATTTTATAATTTATTTTTTTCAATTCTTCGTTTTAAATATTCCATAAAATATTAATGAATAGACTTTCAGATTTATTCACTTCTTGATTTTCGCTTGATTCTATATAATCTTTTCCGCCAATGATTTCAATTCTTGAGTCATTTTTAAAATAAAATTGAATTTTTCCAATAGGACCGTAATTTGATATCGTGCGTCTTAAGTATTTTATTCCACTATCGTAAATATATTGCCTTTGTATAAAATGAGCGAATCCTAGTGAAAATATAAGATTTTCAGTAAATTTGTAACCTAAAAAAGCATTAAATTTTCTATCGTCAAAATATGCAAGAGGTCTTTCTGAAAAGTTTTTTTCATTGTAAGCTCCCTGTTCGTATATTTTAATAATTCCGAAAAAATCAAAAAATAGATTTCTACTTATATTATAATTTGTTGTATCTGTAGCCATTAGTTGCCTGAAAGAAAAGCTTTGTATCTTAGAGATAATATCTTCGAATTTGTATACAGTATAATTTGCTAAAACTTGAAAAGAATTTTTTGAAATTAATTCGTTTACAGGGGAGAAAATACTTCTCGATGTTAACCTGTAAATTTTGTTAGTATAATTATTAGAACTTTTTTCTTTAAATAGATAACTTAATGTTGCTACGTTATATTCAAATGTAGTCTCCAAAACAAAGTTTCTTAAGTTATCGTATTTATGAGATATATTTAGAATTGAATTTAGTTCATCTCTGTCGTCATAGTTATCTTTACTATCCGTATCATATTTTAGGATAGAAGAAGAACCTGAAAATCTTAAAGACTGGGTATTTGTTAAGTTTGCAATTGCTTCCAGAACAATAGAAGTATTTCTGCTATTATTATTTTTATCTTTTTCAAATTTTTCGAGTTCTCGAATAATAGTCGTAGGTAATTCGCCGATATCGACTGGATTATGCTGTTCCACTCTTTCGGAATATAGCATCCATATTTTTGCATGATATTTGTCTGATAAAAATTCTAGGTTAGTTCCTGCCTGAAAACCATTTTCATTTACCTTTGCATTATAAATATTTTCAAATAAAATATTTTGTGAAGGTGGTATAAATTTATATTTACTATTAATAAACTTAGCAATGTAAACTCCATAAATATTAAAATTTAAATTATCGAGAATACCATATTTTAATTTATCTTCTAAATAAATATAGCTTTCAATCCTTGATTGTATATTATTTTTAACATTATAATTATTAACTATACTATTAGTTGCAGGGATGTAAAAGTCGCTTCTCCTGTCATAAAATCTTATTATTGTTTTATTTTCAGATTTATCTGAAAATCTTTTAAAAATATTTGTATTAAGTTCGATATTATAGTTCGATTTTTGAGTTAATCTGTCATAGCTAAGGTTCAAATTCCCTTCTGTAATGAAATTATACAGGTTAAGCCCATTAAATTCAGAAGATAATACTCCTCCTAATCCAGAATTTTTTTCACCTATTTGCTCTTCATTTCTTATACCTATTTTTGAATTTACATAGAAATTATTATTTGGTTTATAGTCGAAGTTGGAATAATAAAAAGCATTCTTATCTTTATTTATTTCAATACCTCTATTATCTGATAAAGTTCTATATTGGATTCCTATACCAGGTTTGAAATTATCGGATAATATGTAATTTGTTGTAGTATTAAAATCGTTAAAATCTCGGTAAAAATTATTTGTTAATTTAGTAACATCCGAAGAATAATTGTTTCTAATAATTATGTTAATTTTTTTTATATCATAATTTAAATTTATTTTTGAATTTAGAAGGGCTGAATTTATGTTATTATCAAGGTTTGTAGAAACGAAATTTTCTTTATTAATTGTATCAAAAGTAATTCTCCCGATTTGTGAAAAAGAGATACTAAAACAAAAGAAAACGAAGAAAAAAGTATTAATCAAAAATATCTTCATAAACGAACTTTTTTTTGTTTTCGTTTTCGCTTTTTAGATTTTTAAAAAGATTTTCCAAACTGCTATAATTTTCAGAATTTTTCAATTCATTTGTACTTGTTTCAAGTTTGATTTTACCGTTTTCCAATATTATTAATTTTGTTGAAATTTTTTCAATCATATCAAGTAGATGTGAACAGTAAAAAATTGTTTTACCTTTTTCAGACAAAACTTTTATTATATCCTGAAAAAGAAATATCGAATTAGCATCAAGACCATTTAATGGTTCATCTAAAAGCAAAATATTGGGGTTATGTAGGAGAGCAGATGTGATAAGTAACTTTTGTTTTGTTCCTTTCGATAAAGTTCCAATAGGTGAATTGTAGAAATCCGAAAATTCGAAAAGTTCAACAAAATAATTAAATCTTTTATTAGCTATGACATCATCTATGTTTCTGATTTTAGTAATGAAATTAATATATTCTTTTGTTGTTAAAGAATTAAAAAGATTTCCAGTTTCAGGAACATAACCGATAATTTTTTTTACTTGTATTGGTTCTTTTTTTACATCAAAATTTGAAACTTTAACAGTTCCACTGTTAAAATCTAAAGCTCCGGTAATAATCTTTATTGTTGTGGTTTTTCCTGCACCGTTAGTTCCTATATATCCGCATATTTCACCAGGATTTATTAAGAAGGAAATGTTATCAAGAGCTTTTATCCCATTTTCATATATTTTCGTTAATTCTGAAATTACTATCATAATATAATAAAATATAAAGTTATGAAAGTTTTTAATTAAATAAAATCACATCTTTTTTGATAGTTTATAATTCTAAATTTTTCAATTATTTGTAGATTATTTTTGAAATTGTATTTGCAAAAAAGTATTTATATCTTAAAAGTGGTGTAGTATATCTAAAACTTGTATATATAAATATACATTGTAAATTTAATTATCAAAAAGCTCAAATGGCGGAATTGGTAGACGCGCTGCATTCAGGGTGCAGTCTTTGTATTAAGGTGAGGGTTCGAGTCCCTCTTTGAGCACAAAAAAAAATAAAATTATGAGCATTGAAAAAAATTTGGAAATTAAAACAACTCTATCCGGAGGTATCTTCCGAAGAGGGCAAGGGAATAGATTCATTTATCTCGGATATAAGAAACCTTAAGGCAAAAGTTCAACTACCGGATAAATTATTAAGAATACTCTACTCAAGAGGAATAACAGATTACCACAAAGTTGTAAAGTTTTTTAAGCCGACCAAAGAAAAGCTTTATGACCCATTTCTTATGAAAGATTGCGATATAGCATCCGAAAGAATAATAAAAGCAATTAATGATAAAGAAAAAGTAATGGTTCTTGGTGACTATGATGTAGATGGAACATGTGGTGCCTCTATGTTTCATTTATTTCTGAAACATTTTGGGCTTGATTCTTCAGTCTATATTCCAGACAGAATTAAAGAAGGTTATGGTATATCTTTGAATGCAATTGAAAGAGCAAAGAGTGAAGGAATCATATTAATTGTTGCAATAGACTGTGGGATAACAGCATACGAAAAAGTAAAATATGCAAAATCTATAGGAGTAGAATTTATAATTTGTGACCATCATCAACCCCCAGAACAGATTCCCGAAGCATTAGCGGTTTTAGATCCATTAAGAAAAGATTGTTCATATCCTTATAAGTTTTTATGTGGAGCAGGTGTTGCATTTAAATTAATACAAGCGGTATGTCAGAAATTAAATGATATTGATTTTGCAAATAGCTTAATTGATTTTGTAGCATTAGCAACATCATCAGATATAGTTCCTATAACAGATGAAAATAGGATTTTAGTAAATGAAGGATTTAAAATAATTAATTCGAAACCAAGACCATCTATTAAAACCTTAATGGAAAAGGTGGGGTTAAAAGAGAGTTCGGTAAATACTAATAATATAGTTTATACTTTGGCACCGAGGATAAATGCTGTGGGTAGACTTGGAGATGCAAAACGTGCGGTAGAACTTTTAACGAGTGAAGACCCAAAAGAACTCGAAGAACTTGCACACACTCTTGATTTAGAGAATACAAATAGACGGGAACTTGATAAAACAATAACTGAAGATGCTTTTAAAATATTTGAAGAAATTAATCAATCAGGAAAATATTACTCGATTGTATTATACAATAAGGAATGGCATCCTGGTGTTATTGGTATTGTTGCAGCAAGACTTGTTGAAAAATATAATGTTCCTTCGATTGTGTTAACATCTGTAAATGGAGTTGCAAAAGGTAGTGCAAGAAGTATAACAGGTTTTAATTTATACGAAGCATTAAAAAAATGTGAGGATAAATTAATACAATTTGGTGGGCATTGCCATGCCGCTGGGTTGGAAATTAGTATTGATAAAATAGATGAATTTAGAGAGTGCTTTAATGAGATTGCAAAAGAAGAATTAATAAAAAATGAACTACAACCAGAAATTGAAATAGATTCTGAACTTAGTTTTGAAGAAATCAATAATGTTTTTATTAATATACTTTCATTTTTTGAACCGTATGGTCCTGGAAATTCCGTACCGATTTTTGTAACTGAAAATGTTCAGGTTGTTGGTTCAGTTAAAAGTGCAAAAAGTGATACTCATATATTTAAAGTGAAAGATGTAGAGTCAAAGAAGATTTTTGAAGCAGTATTCTTTTTATCTAAAAACTATTGCGATTTAATTAAAACAGGAAATTTTGTAGATATATGTTATTCAATTGATAGGAGTTTATGGAACGGTAGAGAATCTATTAAGTTAAGGATAAAAGATTTAAGATTGAGTAATACATAAATTTTTAATTTTTTATAATTTTTTTAATAATTATGTCAGGTCATTCAAAGTGGGCAACAATTAAAAGGAAAAAAGCTGCAACTGATGCGGCAAGAGGTAAAGTTTTCACCAAAGTAATTAAAGAAATTACAATAGCCGCCAGAGATGGTGGTGGTGACCCGAATGGGAATCCGAGATTAAGACTTGCAATTGCAAGTGCAAAAGCATGTAATATGCCTCAGGATAATATTACAAGAGCGATTAAAAAGGGAACAGGTGAACTTGAAGGTGTTAACTATGAAGAAATTACTTATGAAGCTTATGCTCCTCACGGGGTAGCAGTAATGATTGAATGTGTAACTGATAATAGGAACAGAACTGTAGCTGAATTAAGACATTTAATTTCAAAACACAACGGGAACCTTGGTGAGTCGGGGTCAGTTGCATGGATGTTTGAAAGGAAAGGAGTTATTACACTACCAAAAGATAATCATTCAGAAGACGAAGTGATGGAGGTGATTCTCGATGCTGGAGCAGATGATTTAAAAACGGAAGATGAATTTTTTGAAGTTATAACTTCTATTGAGAATTTCGAAACAGTAAGGAAGACGCTTGAAGACAAAAAATATAAAATTGAAAACGCTGCAATACAACAACTTGCAAAAAATATGATAGAGCTTGATGAAAAAGCATCTGCGGATGTGATGAAATTTCTTGAGGTTTTAGAAGAGCACGATGATGTACAAAACGTTTATACAAATGCCGATTTTTAAAAATTTTTGCCAAAGAGCAAAACATTAAAATACTTTTAATGGTAATTCTTGGTATTGACCCAGGTTCAGTAATTACAGGTATTGGTGTAATTTATACCAATTGTGATAAAATAAAACTAATCGAATATGATGTAATAAAATTGAAGCAAAAGGATACATTAACTAAGAGGCTAAAGCAAATTTATGATATATGTTTTGAAAAAATAAAAAAATATAAACCAGACGAGCTAGCGATTGAGACAGCATTTTTTGGAAAGAATATACAATCGACTTTAAAATTAGGACAGGCTAGGGGGGTGGCAATAATTGCTGCGGTAAATTGTGATGTTAATGTTTCGGAATATTCTCCACGTGAAGTTAAGAAATCAATTACAGGAAATGGAGCAGCGTCAAAGGAACAAGTAAAAAATATGGTCAAGAAAATTTTGGCGATAAAAGAAGACCCTAAATATATAGATTCGTCGGATGCACTTGCGGTTGCATTGTGTCATCATTATAATTTACAAAGCTTTTTGATAAATTCGAGAAAGTATAAAAAAGATTGGAAGAAATTTGTCGAAGCAAATCCAGAAAGAATATATAAAATATGATTTCATATTTAAAAGGGAAATTAATATTTGTAGGAAATAACGAAATCCTGCTGGATGTAAACGGAATTGGGTATAGTGTTTTTATCTCTAAAAAAGTGAAAGAAAATCTTCCGGAATTAAATCAGGTTTTTTCTTTGATTACTTATCTCGATGTAAAAGAAAATGCACTTACTCTGTACGGGTTTAACGACACAAGGGAGAAAGAAATTTTCAAATTACTGATTTCTGTAAGTGGTATAAGTTCTAAAACAGCACATAATATTTTATCTTATGCTGGATTTGATGATATTATAGGTTTGATAACGAACAGGAATGCACTTTCTGGAATAAAAATCCCGGGTATTGGTTCAAGAAAAATCGAAATGATTTCGGTTGCTTTAAAGGATAAAATTTTTAAAATATCAGGTGAATTAGAAGATGAAAAATTAGTAACAGGAACAGATGTTTTTGGAAAAGAACAATCAAGGCTCGATACATTGAATGCTTTGATGACACTAGGCTACAGCAGAGCAGAAGGAGAAAGAATTATACGTGAAGTTTTAAAAGCAAATCCAAATGTTGAATTTACGACAGAGGAACTGATTAAGAAAGCACTTGGTTTTGGAAGTTAGAAATTTAGAAATTAGTATTTAACAAATTTATGTCAAAAGATTTTGAAACAACCTGGAAAGATTTAAGACATCTTTTAAAACCGCATCCATGGCATGGAATATTTATCGGAAAAAATGCACCAGAGATATTAACCGCTTATATAGAAATCGTTCCTACAGATACTCTCAAATTCGAACTCGATAAGCAAAGTGGTTATCTAAAAATTGATAGACCTCAGCTTTATTCAAATGTTTGTCCGACGCCATACGGCTTGATTCCACAGACATATTGCGGAGAGCGTATAGCAGATTTTTGCTGTTCAAAAACTGGAAGGAAAGGAATTAAAGGTGACGGTGACCCGCTGGATATTTGTGTTCTAACCGAAAAAGATATTACTCATAATGATATTATAGTATCTGCGGTTCCAATCGGGGGACTGAGAATGATTGATGATGATGAAGCTGACGATAAAATAATTGCAGTTCTTCACAAGGATAATATTTTTGGTGAATGGGATAATATAGATGATTTACCAACTTCTTTGATAGATAGAATAAAACATTATTTTACTACTTATAAAGAGGCTCCCGATGCCAAACACAGGAACTGCGAGATTACACACGTTTACGGCAGGGAAGAAGCTTACGAAGTAATCAAAAGAAGCCGTGAAGATTATCTGGAGAAATTCAAGGCGTTAGCAGATTTATTAGTGAATAGGTTTTAGAATTTTATTAAAAAAAGCCATCTTTGTATATGTATAGATGGCTTTTTTTATATTTGTTTAGCAATCTTTTTTATACTGTAATTTTCTTCCTTTATTAGATGACAAAAGCTATAATTACTTCTTATCGTCTACCACTTCAAAGTCTGCGTTTTCTACTTTGCCGTCGTCTTTTTTCTGTTCACCTGAGCTACCCTGTTGTTGTTGACCACCCGCAAAACCTTGTCCGCCTGTAAATCCCTGTCCATCTGCTCCCGGAGCACCTTGTGTCTTTGCTTGTGAATACATTTGTTGCGATGCTTCGTTCCAAGCCGCATTGTATTGCTCGATAGCGGATTTCAGTTCATTTACATTTGTTCCTTTGTTTGCTTCTTTTAATCTATCTATTGCACCCTGAATTTTTGCTCTTGTTCCCTGATCAAGCTTCGATTCGAATTCTTTCAATTGCTTTTCACCCTGGAATATCATAGAGTCTGCCTGGTTCTTCAAATCAATCTCTTCTTTCTTTTTCTTATCCTCAGCTTCGTGTTCTTTTGCATCTTTTTTCATTCTTTCTATTTCTTGTTCAGTTAATCCTGAAGAATGTGTAATTTTTATATCTTGCTGTTTACCTGTTCCTAGGTCTTTTGCAGTAACATTTAAAATTCCATTTGCATCTATGTCGAAAGTAACTTCGATTTGGGGAATGCCTCTTGGTGCAGGAGGAATTCCATCGAGATGGAATCTTCCGAGTGTCCTGTTATCTATAGCCATAGGACGTTCACCTTGTAACACGTGGATTTCTACCGAAGGTTGATTGTCTGCTGCAGTAGAAAACACCTGTGATTTTTTAGTCGGAATAGTTGTGTTAGCATCGATTAATCTTGTCATAACACCGCCGAGCGTTTCGATTCCGAGTGAAAGTGGAGTAACATCGAGCAATAATACATCATTCACATCGCCTGTTAAAACACCGCCCTGAATGGCTGCACCGATAGCAACAACTTCGTCAGGATTTACACCTTTGTGAGGTTCTTTACCAAATAAGTTCTTAACCATTTCCTGAACTTTCGGAATACGAGTAGAGCCGCCAACTAAAATCACTTCATCTATTTCATTTTTACTGAATCCTGAATCTCTTAATGCTTTTTCACAAGGACCAACTGTTCTTTCAAGTAAATCGCTGATTAAGGATTCAAATTTTGCTCTTGTTATCGTTTCAAGTAAAAACTTCGGTCCATCTGCGGTTGCAGTTATATATGGTAAATTGACTTCTGTTTGAGTACTGTTTGACAATGCTTTCTTTGCATTTTCGGCAGCTTCTTTTAATCTTTGCAAAGCCATCGGGTCTTTTCTTAAATCAATCCCTTCTTTTTTCTGAAATTCATCTGCAAGATAATCTATTAATCTCTGGTCAAAATCATCACCACCAAGATGTCCATCTCCATTAGTTGATTTTACTTCAAACACACCATCACCAAGTTCCAAAATAGAAATATCGAACGTGCCGCCACCTAAATCGTAAACAGCTACTTTTTCATTTTTCTTTTTCTTATCGAGTCCATAAGCGAGAGCTGCTGCAGTTGGTTCATTAATAATTCTTTTTACTTCGAGCCCAGCAATTTTACCTGCATCTTTAGTTGCCTGTCTCTGGGAATCATTAAAATAAGCAGGCACGGTAATTACAGCTTCCGTAACAGGTTGTCCGAGGTAATCTTCTGCAGTTTTTTTCATTTTTTGTAAAATCATTGCAGAGATTTCTGGTGGAGAATATACTCTTTTCTGGTTTGTGCTTTTATCATCAATTTCAACTCTAGCAACATCATTATCGCCTCTAATCACTTTATAAGGGACTTCGGAAATTTCAGTAGCAACTTCATCATACCTTCTACCCATAAATCTTTTTATGGAGAAAATAGTATTAGAAGGGTTTGTGACTGCCTGACGTTTAGCAGGGTCGCCAACAATCCTTTCACCAGTTTTAGTAAATGCAACTACTGAAGGAGTAGTTCTCCCACCTTCCGAATTCTGTATAACAACAGGGTCGTTACCTTCCATAACGGCTACACAGGAATTCGTTGTTCCTAAATCTATACCTATTATTTTTCCCATTTTTTTGATTCCTTTCTTAGAATCTTTTATTTATACAAATACCACCCCCGTTTTAATGTCGGAGCTGGTTTTAGTTAATTGTTTGCTTTTTAATGAATCTTATTTCCAAATTAAAGCAGGAAAATAAGAAAACTTTTCCCGTTACCAAGCTTGAAGCTTGGTAACGAGTTTTTTAATATTTATTTAACTTTTATTTCTTTAACTACAGGTTTTACTTCTTCTTTTTTTGGCAATGTAATTGTAAGTAAACCGTCTTTAAACTCAGCATCAATGTTATCAGTTTTAATATCATCACTTAAAGTAAAGCTTCTGCAAAATTCACCGTAATAAATTTCGTTCATAATTAAATTCGTATCTTCAGATTTGCTTTGGTGCTTTTTATTTCCGCTTACTGATAGAACATTATTCTCAAGAGAAATCTTTACTTCGTCTTTTGGAATTCCGGGCATTTCAAGATTTAAATAGAAATTATCTTTATCCTCAGAAATTCTAACTCTCGGAGTGAAATTTGAAGTATTTAAGACTTCATCTTTCATCGAGAAAAATGGATGGTTGAAAACTGACCTAAAAGTATCGGTAAACAGGTCATTGTCTCTTTTAAATTTTATTAAGTTCATAGTAAATTCTCCTTATATTTTAATTATTTTTAATTTTAAATTTAAACTTTGCTTATAATGATGCAATATGTGTGCCAATGTTAAAATATTATGAAAATAAGGAAAGTTTTTGATTTAGCGAAAAATTATTCGCTTAAACAGAAAATATTTTCTTTTTTGAATTGAAATATTATTCGTTTTTATGAAGTTTTTTTCGTTATAATTTAAATTTATAATATAAAAAAAATCCAGCCACTGGTTGCGGGGTGACTGGATCTCATTAAAATAAGAAAGGGTAAATCTTATTTTCTGCAAATACTCAATCTAACATCTTGCACAATTATTATCCGTTACAAACATAACTACTATATAAATAAAAGTCAAGAGAAAAATAATTAAAGTATAACTTTAATTATTTTTATTAATTGATTGTTTTATGTCAGTAAATTTTATGATTTTTGAAAAGTGAGAAATAAACAAGAAAAAAATTATTAGAATTGTGTAAATAATTACTTTTATTATCAATAATAAATTAACATTATTATTAATAAATAAATAAATGACGAAAAGAATAAATGTTGTAAAAATTAGAATGGATAAGGATTTCCATTGATAATCAATTTTATATAAGCTTTGAGATATATAGTAAATATGAACAAACATAATAGCGTAAGTGAAAAGTGTAGAATATGCTGCCCCAATCATTTGAAATTTAGGAATTAATAAAATATTAAGTAAAACATTTATTACTAATCCTTCAAGTGAAATAAAAAATAAAATTGAAGTTTTATTCGTATAAAACGGAACCACATTAAGATTAGTGAATAAGCCCGAGAAAAAATATGAAAGGAGGATAACTGGAATTATTCCAAGCCCACTATAATACTTTGAATCGAGTAAACTAAAACCATTAATTGAAAATTTTACTATTGGTTCAGTAAAAAAAGAAAAAAACAAAAAAAGTAATAGACCAGCGAAAACAAAGTATGTGAAAGTATTCGCGATAATTTTTTTATTTTCTGGATTTTCCGATATATTAAGAAAATAAGGAGTCCAAGAGAATCTGAATGCTGCAATTGCAAGGCTCATCACAGTTCCCAAACGATAATTTGCACTATAAATTCCAACAACACTTTCATCGAAATAATATTTCAAGAAAAATCTATCTGAAACATCTATTAATAATATAAACAATCCGAAGTAAACAAATTTATTCCCATAAACAACTAATTGTTTAGCCTCTTTTAATGAGAATTTCAATTTAAAAAACTTCTTTGTAATCAGCAAACCTGTGATTAAAGTATATACTACCGATATGATATAACTGTATAAAATTGCCTCGACATTTAATTTAAAAACAGCAATTAATAAAATATTTAGAACTAAATTTAGAATTAAAGAAGATACATTAATATAAAAATAAATTTTTGCTTTTAATTCTGCTCTTAAAAGAAGTAATGGAAATCGAGACAATGTATCAAAAAAAAGTAGAATACTTAGAATTTTTACTAAATATTTCCCTTTATCAGGATTTTCAAAACCAATTAAATCACTAACTAAACCAGCGAAATAATAAATAATAAGCGAAAAGATTAAAGACGAAAATGAAATTAATAATAATGTTGTCGAATATATTTCTGTTTTAATATTTTCTTCTTTTGCATCAATGAAAAATCGAATAAAAGAAGTTTCCATTCCATATATATAAATTAAAATAACAAAGAGCCATAGGGATTGAATAAGATTATAAAGTCCTAAATCTGCAGGTGAAAAAAAATAAGTGTAAAGAGGAATTAGTAAAAATGATAAAACTTTATTAAGCATTATACCAAAACCATAAATTGCCGTATGAGAAAATAATTCTTTGATATGAGATTTAGTATTACTCAATTATTAATCCTTTTTCTTTATATAATTCCATTAATTTTTTATTTACAGATTCGAACGAATGAAATTTTTCTACCCATTTTCTACCGTTTTCGGAATATTTATGTAAGATTTGGGGGTTATCAATTATTTTTTTTATAATATCTTTTAGTGTATTTATATTACTTATTATAAAGGGATTTTCAGGTAAAAATTTTAAATATTCATCTGTAAATTCTGTGATAGTAGGTAATCCCATTGCAAGGTTTTCGATGGAATTTTTCCCATATCCTGATCCGCCCATTTCACCGCCAACTTGGTCAATAGCAAGATTACAATCTCTTTTCAATTTTAATAGCTTTTCCCTTTCCATATTTTCAGCAAGAATGAATTCGAAATCTTTTTCCTTCTTTAGTTCTTCTATCACTTTAAGAATTTTATTTGTTCCTTTAAATATTCTATTAGTAGGGGAGTGGATAATTTTAATTTTAGAGTCAAATTTATAAAAATATTCATAATATTTTAAATCGAAAGGGAAAAAAAGATAATAAAGGTTATTATATAAACTTAAATGATCGAATTCAACTGTAAGGTTTAAGTCGCTTATATCATCAAGTTCTTTAAATATACCTCGTGTTCTTAAATCGCTACCAAAATAGCAACACACAATTTTTTTACCTCTTTTTTTTAGCTCTTTTGCAAATCTTAAGTCTCTAAACAAATCCATACCTCCATCAAAATGATAAATATCGTAATTGTATAAACTATAGTTATCGATGTAAGAATTAATTCTGTTTTTATTTTTGAAATCCCTAAGTATAAAATATGTTTTCTCTAAAAAATTCTTTGGTTTATAATATTTTAATTCGCTAATTTTACTATCTCGCCATTTTTTTGCAAGCTTATTTTTACTTATTGGTAGGTTAATCGAAATATCTTCTTCAAAATCCAGAGTATTTTTATATATTGTTACCAGTCTAGATTCTATTCCAAAAGTTTTGTGCATATTTACAAAATCAATTGGCATACCTGCGAAGTTTTGTGGAGCAATATGTAATATTTTTAAGTTTTTATTCAAAAAAACTAATAATTATTAATTAATTTTAAAATATTACCTGAAAAGATTAACTCTTTTTCTAATTCTGATATTTTTAAACTATCTATGATTGGAATATACATTTTAGGCAGACAGAGATTATAATCACTCCCGAAAATAATTTTTTCTGATCCGACAGTTTTGACAACTTCATTTACAAAATAAAATTCTCTAATTGATTCGGTTCCGAGAAAAATATTTTTCGTGTTGATAGTTTTTACTTCTTTTGCACATTCAAGATATATAGACGGTTGATCTCCTCCAAGATGTGCAAGAATAATCTTTAACTCGGGATATTTTTTTGTTAGTTCGAGAGGATATTTAAATGAAGCAATTTCCTGCCATCTTCCGCAATGAACAATTATAGGTTTATTGCTTTCTATTGCTAATTCAATGTACTTACTGTATGAAGCGTCTGTTATTTTTCTTTTTTGAATTGATGGGTGGATTTTAAAGAAGGAAATATTTTTAATATTTTCTTGTAAAAAATTATCGAGCTCAAAATCATCCGGATTTATCCAAGCTGCAAAATAAAATTCAAAATCATTTTGATTTTTTATTTCTTCAAGAAGTTTTCTGTTTGGTGTGGCATTTGCGGGTAGGCAAACTGCGGCATCTATACCTGATGTTTTCATAACCTGTATTGCTTGTTCTACTTTGGTTTCGTAATTATAAAAAATATCTCCCCATTTTCCTATATGTATATGACTATCAATTATTTTCATTCGAAAACTCCATTTTGTTTAAAAACATTTTTAAGTATTACTTTTTTATTCTCTTCGTCAATTATATCTGTAATTTTTAGTAAACCATTTTTACAATTTATTATTAAAAAATCTTTTTCTACAATATAAATCTCTCCATTTTTTCTTGTTAAACTTTTTTCTTTCGGAAATATTTCGGATTTAACAAACAAAAATTTTTTGTTTTCATAGTAACTAAATGCACAAGGATAAGGAATAGTGATTGCTCTTATCAAGTTATGTATTGTTTTTATATCATTATCCCAATTGATTTTTCTTTCCTCGAATGATATTTTTTTACTTGCTTTTGGTTTCAATGATATATCCTGTTTAGAAAAAATATTTCCAGTAATTTTTTCTGAGTATAATTTTTCAATTCCTTGAATAATGAATTCCGAAGATTTTTCACAACATGTTTTATAAATTGAATTGACATCATCTTCTAATTTAATTGGAATTTCATATTCTAATAATATATCTCCTGAATCAATTCCTTCATCCATTTTATGAAGTGTCATAATAAGATTATCATTTCCGTCCATTATTGTTCTCGAAATTGGTGCTCGTCCTCTATATAAAGGCAATTTACCACAATGAAGGTTTAGTATTCCAAATTTTGGTATTTCAAGGATTTCTTTTCCGATTATTTCCATAAATCCTATACAGATTCCTAAATCATAACCCAAAAAATTATTTTTAATTTCAGTTATTTTTGAGGTTTTAATTAAAGGGATATCATATTCTGTACAAATATTTTCAATAGGTAAATAGAAATCATTATGTAATTTTTCAAGTTCATAATTTTTGTGGATTACAACGAATTCAGGAGGGAAATTTTTAATAATTAATCCTTTCAGGGATTCAAGTCCCATTTTTCCGTGTGCAAGTAAAAAATATTTATGTTTTGAATTCTTCAAATTTATTATTTACTTAACCACTTTTTATACCACTTGAAAGTCTTTTTAATTCCAGTATTTAAATCAATTTTCGGTTTAAAACCGAGTAGTTCTTCTGCCTTTTGGATGCTCGGAATTCTTAATTCAACATCAACATAATTTTTCGGGACATAGACAATTTTGGATTTAGTTTTACAAAGCCTTACAATCTTTTCGGCAAGTGAACTTATTGTTACAGTACCTTTTGGATTACCAATATTAAATATCTCACCAATAGCTTTTTTGTCAGTTAAGCAAAGAAGAATTCCATCCATCATATCATCTATATAACACCAAGAGCGAATTTGGTCTCCATCACCATGAATTTCGATGTCTTTATTTTTTACTGCGTTTTTTATAAATATTTGAATTGCACCTTCTCCAATTTGTCCTGGACCGTATATATTAAATGGTCTTACAGTTACAACTGGATAATTGTATTCTTTATAAAAACTATATGTCATGTGTTCACCTGCGACTTTACTTACAGAATAAGTCCAGCGTGCTTCTCCTACGGGAGCAAATTTTGTACTCGTTTTTTCATTTGACTTATAAGAATAAGCTCCAAGAACTTCGCTTGTGCTAAAATTAGCCACCCTTTCGAGTAAATTAGAAAATTTACGCAATGATTTTAAAAAATTCATAGTTCCAATAATATTGACATCCATAGTTTTCACTGGATTTTTAATTACGGTATCAACACCTGCTATTGCTGCAAGGTGAACTGCAATTTGTGGCCGAAAGTCTTCGCAAGTTTTTTTAAGCTTATCAAAATCGAGAATATCTCCTTCAATAATTTTAAGGTGCTTTGGATTGAATTTTTTATATTTTAATGAATCTCTTAAAAAAATATCGTAAACTAAAATCTCATTTTCTTTACCAAGTAATTCTGCAAGTTTACTCCCAATAAATCCACCACCACCAGTTAATAATATTCTTTTGTTCTTTATAGACATGTGTTTATATTTTAAAATTAAAAGTTGTTAATCAATATGTAGTTCAAATGTTTTTCTCAAAAAACCATTTGCCATAAATTTTTTTTTAAACTCGAATAATCCATCTAATAGGTTTTTACCGACGTTCGAAGTTCCTATATCATAATAATGATAATTGGAATTTTTAGCCCATTCGATGGATTTATATAAAAGAAAATCTGCCACTCTTTCTTTTTTATATCCTTCATCAGTAGCGAGATAGAAGTTCAAGACTACATCGTTTTTAACTAAAAATAAAATGCATATTCCCGCTATAATATCATTTATTTGAGCAGAAAGGAAAATAATTCTTTCAGGCAGATTATTTTTTAAATAAACTAATTCTTCGAGTGTATGAGTAGGAACGACATTTTTCAACTGACGATTTCTATATAGTACGTCATAATAAGGTTTTAAAAAAATTGAATTAATATTTTTTTCGAGTGTATTAATTACGATATTTTTACCAGATTTTTGAATGGCTCTTTTTTTTGGATTTGTTAATTTTTCAAATTCAAACTCTTTTAAATTAATAATGTTTGTTATTGAGTGATTTGAAATAACAAATCCTTGATTAATTAAAGAGTATTCGTATTCTTCATTTAAGTGTTTCTGGTATAGCAAAGGCTGATTCCTGATTTTACATATATCAAAATTATTTTTTTTAAGATATTCTTTAAATTTACTTACCGTATCTATAAAATCTACAACGTTTAGTTTCTCTCTCCAAAGGAAGCCACCAAAGCTAACACCATCACAAGAAATATAAATTTTTTTACCATTTACATTTTTTTCGCAACCGTTTAATATACCAATAACTTTGTTTTTATCTTTGAATATTAAATGATGCCAATTAATATCCTTCTGGAAAAAGTCGTTGTAGGAAATAAATCTGAAGTCATAAAACATATTATAATCACTATGTAGTAATTCTAACCAGTCTTTATTATTCGATATATCAACTTTATTTATTTCCAATTTATCTTTTATATAATTCGTAACCTTTTGTTTTATAAATTAAATTAAAGTTTTGGGGTATGTAATATTTTGAATCGATGTATTCACTTCTGTTAATATTGTCTTTTTCCACAATTATATAGTTATTATCCTCTGGTAAATTATTAAGTTTTGTTTTAATTTCATCAACACCAATTTTAGTATCGAGCAACTCGTATTTGTAATCGCTTTTGTTCCATCCCAAATCCAATCCATTGAAATAGAAACTAAATTGTGGATTAGCCCTATAATGCGAACTAATATAAATAATATTTTTCCCTTTTCCCTTTTCAATTTCAGATTTCACATTTGTAATAATATAAGTATTTTCCCATTCGGGTATGCTAATAAAATACGAAATATTTATCCCTATGCAAAATAAAAAAATAAAAACGTAATAGAAATTAATAATTGATATCTTATTAGAAAGGAATTTAATGATATAAAATATAGAGATAGATACGATTACAGTTATCAATATTGATAAAACAAGATTTTGCATAAATATATTCTTATATTCAATATTATTCCTTAGTAATAAAGACAAAGACCATATTATATTTACTGTTGTAAGAATGTTAATTATAAATTTTTCTTTATTGCTTGCTTTATTTAATGATTGTATAAATTCTGCCAGTATTAAACTCCCAGGAGCTAAAATAAGTAATATATAGACTTCGAGTTTTGTTTTAAAAATCGTAATAATAAATAATCCAATAAGGAACCAAAAAATCAAAAATATTTTTTTTACATTTAATTCCTTTATTTTTGTGAAGTCTTTTATTAAGGAAATAAATATCAAAATAGAATATGGTATTATTGATAATAAATAATTTATATGATATAAATATCCCGAACCTTTAGTATTATGTTCAACACCAACGAAAGCTCTTTCGTAAATGTGAAAAGTAAAAAAGTAATCTAAAAATTCTTTACTGTGATGAAAAAACATATATATGTGCCATGGAAGAGCTATAATAATACCAATGAAAGTGAAAACGATTAAATCAGAAAGTTTATAACCTGATTTACTACGTAAAATTATGTAAAAAATAAAAATAATTATTGGGATATAGAATCCAACGAGAATTTTAACCATTAAACAAAGACCGAAAATAAAACCACCTAATATGTTGTAAATTTGCTTTTTATTATCTAAATATAAAAGAAAAAAATAAAATGAAAGTAATATAAAAAAAGTATAAGGAATATCAAATTGGAATCGTTTCGAGAATACATCAAAGATTATATTACTCGTAAACACCAGCGAAGCTATAACACCTGAAATTGGATTAAATAAATTTTTACCAATTAAAATTATTAGTAAGATACAAAATAAACTGAAAACAAAAGGGATTAATTTTAATGTAATTGAATTTAATCCGAATAAAAGTGAACTAAAATAACCAATCCAAATTAAAAGGGGAGGATGTGAACCGGAATAAAATTTTCCTACGGAATGATTACTTTGGTCAAAAAAATCTCCATTTAAGTGTATGGATAAGACTCTTGTTGCATACATCCCTTCATCCCATGGCTGAATATCGGCAATGAATAGGGAAGGTAGTTTAACTATACATAAAAATACAACTATTAAAAAAAATATTTTATAAATATTTTTTTTGTTGTTTAAATAATTAAATATTTTTATCAAAGCTAAAAATTAAATCCCAATGATATTGTGTTACTTGTTCCAAATGAATCCGAATATGGAATAAAAGCATAATCTAAAAGAATTCCTTTATATTTTAATCCAACTCCAGTTGTTAAACCTTTATTTTCATACGCAGTTTGATATCCTGCCCGTATAAATAAAATATCCTTGTAACAAACTTCAGCACCAGAATTAATATGTAGCTTTCCGCCATCGAGAACTTTATATCCTTCAAGTGCAAATACAAAATTTAAATTACTTTTAAAAAAATTATATGCTCCACCAAACCTAATAGATGTTGGCAGTTTTGAGCTTGTTTCTTTTAGTTCGTTCATCGAGCCAAGATTAGAAAGGACAAATGAAAAGCTAACATTATCTTTTTTGTAGTTTGTTCCGATATCAAATGCGTATCCTGATGCCTCGTCAATATAGATTTTCTCATATAACATTTTCGAAGTTATTCCGAAAGATAAATTATTATATATTTCATAGCATAATGATACGTTCAACGATAGATTTTGAGCATCGAATTTATCGATAGGTGCACCCGGGATATTTCTGATTTCAATACCCTCAACGCTTGTTTTTAACAAACCGATTCCAATACCAAGTTTATTATATACAAATTTTGCACCAATGAAATTATTAGTTAAGTCTTTCATTGCAGAATTGTACATTAAGGTAACATTATTATTATTACCCGAATTCAATCTTGCAGGATTGTAAATAACAGCAGTTCCGTCTTCAGTTACCGAAGAATATGCATCACCCATAGCAAGTGCTCTTGCACCTACACCGAGTTTTAAAAATGCCAGACCGGTATTTGCAGAACCGTCATTTTGAGCGTGTGAGACGACAGTAATTAGTAAAGCAAAAATTACGAGAAAGGTTTTCTTCATATTATTTATAAAATTTCCTTTTTACATTTTTAAAATCGAATTATTTAAATTTAAAGCCGATTCCAACGTTATGAATTGGTTCATGAGTAAATGGTTCAAGCTGAAAAGAATAGTCAACACCCAAAGTTACATCTTTTGAAAATGTTTTATAAAATCCAACTCCAAGACCCGGTTTAATATTTCCGAAAAAGTCATCAGCTTTTAAATCCATTCTATCAACACCTGCTCTAATTTTTAATTGTTCGGATAATTTTAATTCAGTTCCAAACTTAATTATATAATTATAAGTTCTATTACTTTTAGTAACAACACCCGAAGTATCTTTAGTTTCAAACCTCGGATTGAAAATAGTTTCGAATTCCAAAGAAGCAGTTCCTAAATTTTTAGGTAAAAGATAAGTTGCTCCTAAATCTGCCATAACAGGAAATTTATTTTCGGTAGTAGTGCCTAACTCAGCTCCATATAAGTCGGATGTTTCCCATTTATATCTTGCTGAAATATCTCTGATAGCAAATCCGATACTTAAATTAGGTCGAACTTTATACAAAGCACCAATGTCAAAAGCAATCGATTTAGTTTTTACTTCGTCGTACAGTTTTGCATAATATAATTTAAATCCGATTCCGAGAGCAAAATTCTCATCCAATAAAAATCCAGTACCTAAATAGAATTGATTTTCAAATGTAGATAGCGTACCGATTTGTTTTGCATCATTATCTCTACCATCTATATCGGATACTCCGGAATTAATCCAAGAAATCGAAATGCCAGCTCCACCTTTTTCCTGATTCTGCAATTTGAATTTTTTTGCAAAACCAACGAAATTTAATCTTCTATCCAATGTCATTGCAGTATATCCAAAATTCAGAATTCCCAATTCCTGAAAGCAAGCGAGCGAAGGGTTGTAATAACCACTTACATCTCCGAATATATCAGAAACTAAAGCGTTTCCCATTGCGAGTCCTCTTGCACCGAATCCCATTCTGGCGAAACTGCCTGCATAGCTTCCGAGTTGAGCATCAGCATTAAGATGCGAAAGAAATAAAATCGTGAATATTAAGAAAATCTTTTTATACATTAATAATAAATTTATTTATTGTAATACTAAAATTTTTCCCCATACAGGAGTATCGCCGTCAATTTCGATTCTGTAAAAATATACACCGTTTGCAACCTGATAACCATTGTCATTTTTACCGTCCCAGATTGTGAAAAGTTCATCGGGGCTATTTCTAATTGCATTCTGAATAACTGTTCTTACCGGGTTCATACCGAAATCAAAAATTTTTATTGTGATTTTGGAAGTTGCTTTTCCGGATTTATAAAAAAATCTTGTAACTTCGTAATTTGGTGAAAAGGGATTTGGAGCTGCATACGTTTTCAAATCAGAATTTAAATCAATTTCTTTCATAGCTCTGAATATCTTCCATTTTGCTGTCCATGGTTGACCATTTTCAAGAGTTCTGCATAGACCATCACCACTACCAAAATACAGTGAGTCATTAATATAGGCTCCAGAGTAAAAATTGCTTGATTTTAATTGGTCACGAGTTTCTTCATCATATATAAGACCGGGTTTTGTCCAGTCAAATTTTCCGAAATAACTTCTCCACAAACCTTTATCCGTTTCCGCAAAAACGATTGAATCCTTTGAACTTATATTTCTGGGAGGGACATCTACAAGGGTATAAGCCCAGTTTACACCATAATTTGTAGTATAGCTGATAGCATTTATTTCATTATTGTCATTAGCTCTTTTACATGCACCCCAGACTATTTCTTTTCCGCCGTATCTTTGAATATGAAGATTAACTACAAAGTTTCCCGAAACGCCGTTATTTCCGTGACCTGTATTTTGAAAGCTATATTTTCTCCAGCTTAAACCCCAATCCGTCGATTTATTGATACCGTTTGCGGTTCCTACGAATAGTGTTGAATCGTTCAATGCTTTTACGCAAAATGGTGTTTGATTATAGTTGTTACGAACATTAACACTAAAAGTGTAACCTGTATCTATTACTCTAATGCTATCGAGATTATCCGGAGGTAAAACCACTCTCTGCCAGGTGTTGCCGTAGTCGGTGGATTTCCTTAAACCGCCACCCCATGATGTTATCCAGATTGTAAAATTGTTCAAATCATTTTTTGTTCTCGTGATTTCAATGTCATAAGAGAGATTTTGCTGAGGAACAACCACAGGAAGTGCATACAAACGATTATTACCGTACATAATAGATGTATCGTTTAACCCGTCTACGGGCTGAGGAAATGAATTCCAATTTAATCCATAATCAGTAGATATTTTTATGCCTGTTCCGACAGGAATATCTTCACCACTAATCTCCTGCGTAGTTGCGGTTGCAACCACAACTAAATTTTTATACAAAGCCAGACCTGATAAATCATCGATCCCAAACGGTGCAATTCCATAATAGTTTTCGAAAGTTTTAAAGTGGTCAGTGGTTCTCATCAGTCCGCTTCCAGTTGCAAACCAAACCGTGTCACCAACGGGAAAAATCCTAACGATAAAATTACTGATAGGGTATTTAGACCTATTCGGATTGGCTATTACTGATGCCTGCTTTTTATCTATTTGATTTACTCTGAATTCCTTAAAAGCATTCTTCGAAAGCTTAAATTCCTTCGGATGAGTAATATACTGAGCGTTTAAAAAGCCTGTTAATATAAAAAATAATATTATAATATTTAATTTTTTCATTTTCATTTTTTATGGACGATAAATATAAATTCTGCCAATTAACTGGTTGCTTAAAAGACCCGAGTTATCCTCTGCCTGATATTTAAAAGTATACCAGCCGACAGTTGTCTGTGCTGAGGTAATTTGAATTATTAAAGAAAATCTTCCGTCATTTGCAACAGTATCTCCGTGCTCTAACAAATTGCCGTCATCATACATTGTGAATGGACTGCCGCCAGTGATAGAGCTGTCCGGTCTGTAAGAATTGAAGAAAACTCTTTTAATATCACAAGTTCCGTTTGAATCGAGTGCATAAACCGAAAGTGTATTGAGAGTAACTCCTGTTGTCGGAATTGCAATGCTATCGGGAGCATATAAACCTGATACGATTGGTGCCTGATTATTTGTCATAACAACATAAAAGGAGCTGTTAATTTGAGAGCTTAAAAGCCCTGATAAATTTTCAGCGAGCAATTCAACCGAATACCCGCCAACAAGCAGGCAGGAAATATTTGTAATATTTACGGTGCAGGAATATCTCCCATCGCCGGGAACAGAATCCGGAGCGATACCATCATCATGCATTGTAAAAGTTGCAATAACGGAGTTTTGAGGAGATTTTACTTTACACGTTACCGATTTTATCTCTCCTCCGCCATTCGGGTCAACCGATACGGAAACATTTAAATTGATAAGCGGCGAAGTGGATGTTGTAAAAACAGTATCTTTCGATTTATAAATACTTCTTAAAATAGGGGATTTATAAATCGGGTCTATCACTGAATCATCGCTCTTTTCACAGGAAGTTATCAAAATACCCATTAATGCAAATAAAACAATGCAAATATAACACTTTTGAATCTTTTTATTCAAAATAAATTATTTAGTTTTAGTTGTTAACTATTCGAAAAATTAATTCTTAAGTTAGAAAATAATTAGTAAAAATGAAGTATAAAAAGGTATTTTAGGTTAATTTTTATAAAATTATGATTTTAAACATTTGAAATCAAGGGGAAATAAAATTTTTCCATTTTTTAAAATTAAATATATAATTAACTTAAGTTTCACAAGAATTTAAATTTATGTCGCGGAAAACTTTAGTACAACTTATTCTAAATTCTTTTATTAATTACAGTCCTACCGAAGAGATTATTTTTACTAAATCAGAGAAAAAATATTACGGTATAAATAGAAGTGAACTTTTTAATCGAATTTTTACATTGCGTGATTATCTTTTTAAGCTTGGAATTCAGCAGGGAAGCAAACTTGCAATAATTTCGGAAAATCGTACGGAGTGGATTATTACGGATTTGGCATGCGTTTTATCGGGATTTATTAATGTTCCGATATATACAACGCTTAGCTCGGAATCTATAAAATATATTTTAAATGATTCAAAAAGTATTGCCTGCTTTGTATCGAATAACCTGCAAATGGAAAAGGTTTTGAAAGTGAGGAATGAATTACCCGACCTGAAATATATAATTTCTTTTAACGATTTAAAAACAAAAATTCATAATGAATCTATTATTTCTTTTTCGGAAATATTAAAGGAAAAGAAAAAAAATGACAGGGAAAAATTGATTGTAAAAGTAGAAGAAATACTGAGAAAAGTAGATGAAGAAGATTTGGTTACTATAATTTATACATCTGGAACAACAGGAATTCCTAAAGGAGTAATGCTGACACAAAAAAACCTGTATTCGAATGTAATTTCCTGTATGAACACATTGCCAATTACCGAAGATGATGTATTTCTTTCTTATCTGCCTTATTCACATATTTACGAAAGGACAGCGGGATATTATCTTGCTTTTTTCTCGGGTTCGAAAATTTATTTTGCGCAGAGTATAGACACAATAGGTATTCAAATGCAGGAAGTAAAACCGACTATGGTAATTACCGTACCGAGATTACTGGATAAAATGTATAATCGCCTGATGAAAAGTGGAGATGAAATGCCAAATGGATATAAAAAGAAATTATTTTTATTGGCAATGCTTTATGCGAAGACGAACGGTAGAAACAAATCTTCATTAAGGTGGAAAATATTCGATAGACTTGTATATCATAAAATCCGAGAGAAGACAGGAGGAAGGTTAAGATTTTTTGTGTCGGGTGGAGGAGCGTTGAATAAAATGGTAGGTGAGTTTTTCGATGCGATTGGAATTGTTACACTCGAAGGATACGGGATGACTGAAACTTCACCTGTGATTAGCGTGAATTTGCCTGAATTTTTAGTTTATGGTTCTGTAGGTCGACCTTTAAGAGGTGTTGAAGTGAAACTTGCAGAAGACGGAGAGATACTTGTGAAAGGTGATTTGGTTATGAAAGGATATTATAACAATCCCGAAGAAACTGAATCGGCAATAGTGGACGGATGGATGCATACGGGTGATTTGGGCAGGTGGAATGAACAGGGGAATTTAGTGATTACAGACAGAAAGAAATCATTGTTTAAATCATCGGGCGGAAAATATATAGCTCCTGCACATATAGAGGATTTAATTCTGCATTTGCCTTATGTTGACCAGGTACTGGTGATAGGGGACGGGCGAATGTATGTAACCGCATTGATTGTTCCTGAAATTAATGAGCTATCATCATTGGCAAAGAAAATCGGAGCGGAAGTTTCGGTAGAATCAGAATTACTAACAAATCAAACAATATTGAAGAAAATCGAATCAGACTTAAATGAAGTCCAAAAAGATTTAGCGGTTCACGAGAAAATTAGGAAATTTACTTTATTAAATAAGCCATTTACTATAGAAGAAGGAGAATTGACACCGACACTTAAAATAAAAAGAAAATTTGTTGAAGAAAAATATAAAGATGTAATAGAACTTATGTACCATATAGTATAAAGTAGAAAGTTTAAGGTAAAATTTAGAAAGGGATAAGATTTTTAGATTGCGTGAAATTTTCGACTTAAATGACCAATCATATATACTTCTTTTATACTGAAAAAATATTATATTTAAGAATTATGATAGAAAATTATATACCAATATTTATTATACTTGCATTTTCCATTGGAATGGCGATTGTGATGATAAAATTTTCTACTTTATTTGGTCCAAGAAACCCAAATAAGGAGAAATTATCTACTTATGAAAGCGGAATGGAACCTGTTGGAACGGCAAGGGAGAGGTCTTCGGTAAAATATTATATGGTAGCGGTAAGTTTCATTGTATTTGACATAGAAGTTGTATTTTTATATCCGTGGGCAATTTCTTTTCTGAACTTTCCAAAACCCATTATGGTTTATTCTTTTATAATAGCTTTAATATTTATTTTTATACTTGTATTAGGTTTATTATACGAATTTAAAAAGAAAGTAATGAAATGGGATTAGAGGAAAAATTAAATAAAGACGGATTTTTTACATCTAAAATAGATGCACTTATTCAGTGGTCGAGGAGTAATGCATTATGGCCAATGCCAATGGGTATTTCGTGTTGTGCAATCGAAATGATGGCTACCGCCGGACCGAGGTTCGATATATCCAGATTTGGTAGCGAAGTGTTTAGATTCTCTCCACGACAATCCGATATTATGATAGTAGCAGGAACTGTAACTTATAAAATGTCAAGAGTTGTAAGAAAAATTTATGACCAGATGCCTGACCCGAAATGGGTGATTGCAATGGGTGCTTGCACATCGAGTGGCGGAATGTATAGGACATATTCGGTTGTACAAGGAATCGACCAGTTCTTACCTGTTGATTTATACGTTGCAGGTTGTCCTCCAAGACCAGATAATTTACTAAATGCATTAATTACTATTCAAGAAAAAATTAAAAAGGGTGAAAAGCCTGCAAGTAGTCAAGTATGATGAAATAAAGGGAAATAAAATTTTAATATAAAAAATAAAGAGTTCAAGTTAAAAAAGATGAATCAAGATAGATTAGAGTTAATTAAATCACGATTAAATGATTTTAATGTCGAATATTTAGATATTAATGGGACGCCTGCTATTATCGCAAAACCTGAAGATGTTTTGAATGTTTGTTCGATTTTAAAATCGGATGTTGATATTTCGTTTGATATTTTACTTGATGTTCTAGGAGTAGATAATTTTAAAAAAGAAAAAAGATTCGAAGTGATTTGTAGCTTGTATTCGATAAAATTTAAGGATAGAATTTTTGTAAAAGTTCCTCTCGATACGAAAAAGCCTGAAATGCCAAGCTTGACAGCATTGTGGAAAGGTGCAAACTGGTATGAAAGAGAAACGTATGATATGTTTGGAATTAATTTTATCGGACATCCTGATTTACGAAGAATTTATATGCCTGAAGAATATGAATATTTTCCTTTGAGAAAAGATTTTCCTTTGATGGGAGTTCCAGATTCAATACATTTACCTAAAAAATAAAATTTGATATTTAGATACTGCGAATAAATTTATATGCATAATACGATTTACGAAAAATTACAAAAAGACGACCCCGAAATACGAAAAACAAAAATTTTACAAGCTCTTGAATCTGAAGATTTAAGTGTTTCTTTCGATGATACACTTGAAAACGAGATGGTGCTTAATATGGGACCACAGCATCCTGCTACGCACGGTGTATTGAGACTCCTTGTAAGTTTAGATGGTGAAACCATTCGTAAAGTTGTTCCTGATTTGGGTTATCTACATAGAGGATATGAAAAACTCGCGGAAGCCACTACTTACCAAGAATTTATCCCACATACTGATAGATTGGATTATTTGCAACCAATTGCAAATAATGTTGCTTATGCTATGGCAGTCGAAAAACTTATTCATCTTGAAGTTCCTGAAAGAGGACAATATATAAGAACTATATGTTGTGAACTGGGAAGAATTCAATCTCACTTGATAGCTTATGGAACAATGGTTATGGATATAGGTGCTTTAACACCTTTCCTTTGGGCAATGAGAGAGCGAGAGAAAATTTTGGATATATATGATATTTTAACAGGGGTAAGGTTCACAACTTCTTATACAAGAATTGGAGGTGTAGCTCAAGATATTACAGAAACGGCTTTATCTGCTATAAAGAAATTTGTCGATGAATTTCCAAAATATCTTCAGGAAATGAGGGATATAGTTGAAAGAAATAAAATTTTTTTGATAAGAACTGAAGGTATTGGTTACATATCTAAAGAAGATGTTATTGATTACGGAATTACAGGACCAATATTAAGAGCAGCAGGAATAAATAGAGATTTGAGAAAAGATGATCCATATTTAGTTTATGATAGACTTGATTTTGATATTCCTATTTATACTGAGAGTGATTGTCTTGCAAGGTATTATGTAAGGGTTGAGGAAATGGTACAATCTACAAGAATATTGCAACAATGTCTTGCAAAGATTCCTAAAGGTTCATACAATGCAAACAATCCGAAAAAAGTACTTCCTAAAAAAGAAAGAGTCTACACTAAAATGGAAGAACTAATTCACGATTTTATGTTGATTAATTTTGGTGTGAATCCGCCTGTAGGAGAATCTTATTTTGCGATAGAATCATCAAAAGGTGAACTCGGATTTTATATAAAAAGTGATGGCACCGGAAATCCATTCAGGTTAAAAATTCATTCACCAAGTTTTTGTAATATTCAAGTGTTACCTGTAATGATGAAGGATTGTATGATTTCGGATACAGTCGTAATTATAGGAAGTGCAGACCCCGTAATGGGAGAAGCGGATAAATAATTAATAATGAATCCCGATAAATCGGGATGTAAAAAACGCATAATGAGTAATATTAATAATACATATAAAGTTTTATTCAACGAAGAAGAGTTAAAAAGAGTGGATGAGATAAAATCGCATTATCCTGATTCTAAATCGGCTCTTCTTCCTGTGTTATGGATGGTGCAGGAAAAGGAGGGATGGATTTCTGAAGATTCGATGAGATATGTTGGTGATTTGCTCGAGATTCCGTATGAACATATTCTTGGTGTAGTTACATTTTATACTATGTTTAATAAAAAGCCTGTTGGAAAGATTCATTTACAAATCTGCACTAATGTTTCCTGTATGTTAAGAGGTGGATATGAATTATTTAAATATGTATCGGATAAATTGAAGATAAAAAATAAAGAAATAACAAAAGACGGAATGTTTTCTATAGAAGAAGTCGAATGTCTTGGTTCTTGTGCAACGGCACCGATGATGCAGGTGAATAATAAAGAGTTTTATGAAAATTTAACAAAAGAGAAAGTGGATAAGTTAATTGAAGAACTTATTAAACACAAACATAAGATAGTATAAGTTTCACTGAGAGGCACTGAGTATACACAGAGGTTCACAGAGGAAAAAACATTTTTATAGTATGGAAATCAATAAGATTACCGAAAAAATTATTGGGGGTGCTATTGAAGTTCATAAGAGCCTTGGACCTGGTTTATTAGAATCAGCATATGAAGAATGTTTATGTTATGAGCTTGTTAACATTGGTTTGTTTTACGAAAGGCAGAGGCCTATTCCGATTGTGTATAAAGAAATAAAGTTAGATTGTGGTTATCGTCCGGATTTAATTGTTGAAAATAAAGTTGTGGTTGAAATAAAATCGATAGATTCTATAGCTCCAATACACGAAGCTCAAATACTTACATATTTAAGATTTGCGAATAAAAAAATTGGACTATTAATAAATTTTAATGTAACAGTTTTAAAAAATGGTTTAAGAAGATTTATTTTGTAATATTGTTTTTCTCAGTGTATCTCTGTGTCTTCTCAGTGTTACTCTGTGAAACAAAAAATAAAAAATGAAAATTATACTAAAAAATATAAAGAATTATCATAAAATAGACGTCTATGAATCTAACGATGGATATTCAGCTTTGAAAAAAGCGTTGAAAAAAATGACACCCGATGAAGTAATTAACGAAGTAAAAGCTTCCAACCTACGAGGCAGAGGCGGTGCGTGTTTCCCGACAGGTTTGAAATGGACATTTATGCCGAAAAAAAGTGAAAAGCCGAAATATTTGTGCTGTAATGGCGATGAATCCGAGCCGGGTAGTTTTAAAGACAGGGAGATATTTGAAAGAAATCCACATCAGTTTATTGAAGGAACTCTTATTTCCTGTTATGCGATGGGAATTAAAACCGCTTACGTTTATATTCGAGGTGAATATTACAAATGGATAAACCTTCTGCAAAAAGCACTCGATGATGCATATAAAAAGGGCTATATCGGAAAAAATATTCTCGGTACAAAGTTTTCGACAGATATTTACATTCATCGCGGAGCAGGTGCTTACATATGCGGGGAAGAATCGGCATTGATGAATTCCATCGAAGGCAAACGCGGTTATCCGCGTGTTAAACCTCCATTCCCTGCGGCAAATGGTTTATGGGGAAATCCAACTACAATAAATAATGTCGAAACTCTTGCAAATATTCCGGAAATAATTACAAAAGGGGGAGAATGGTTCTCAAAAATTGGTGAGCCGAAACATCCTGGTACATTGCTTTTTGGTGTTAGTGGTGATGTGAATAAACCCGGAGTTTATGAACTTGAAACGGGAATACCCTTAATGACTATTATTAATGACTATTGCGGTGGGGTAAAAGATGGAAAAGAAATAAAAATGGTAATACCCGGTGGCTCTTCTATGCCGCCTCTTACAAAAGAAGAAGCATTAACAATTAAAATGGACGATGCTTCGCTAAAAGCAATCGGCTCAGCAATCGGAACTGCAGGAGTAATTGTAATGAATGAAGATGCGGACATCCCGAAAGTTTTAGAAAGAATTGCATATTTCTATTTCCACGAATCCTGCGGACAATGCACTCCCTGCCGAGAAGGAACGGGCTGGATGCTTCGTGTGCTGAAACGAATTAATAGTGGGGAAGGGAGAATCGAAGACCTCGATTTATTGATTGACGTGGCACAAAATATCGAAGGCAATACAATCTGTGCTCTTGGTGACGCCGCCGCCTGGCCTGTTAAATGGACTGTAAAAAAATTCAGAAGTGAATTCGAAAGGAAAATAAAACGCGGTACTATTTTACCAGTAAAAAATAAAGTTCATTCATTAAGATAGTTTTCTTTTCAGATGAAAAAAAATATTGAAGATTATTTTTTTTATCTTTATTTTATATATAACCTTCACGCAATTATCATTTAATTAAAATTTTGTTTTTTTATTTAACTTAATTAATTAAATAAATTAATAAAATTGAAAGGAGACAAAATGAAATTCAGAAAAGTAATTTTAGTTTTTGTTTTTTTCTTAGCTTTTGTACCTCTAACTTTATACTCTCAGGATGATGGGAGTAAAACCACTTCACAATATGATTTAAATGGTGTTTTTGAAGGCGGAGGTGGTAAATATTACATTAGACAATTAGGTAATGAGATTCTATGGTATGGTGAGGAAAATGCTACTTCGCCAGCTTGGTCAAACGTAGCCCATGGAGTAATAAGTGGAAATACAATTACTGTTAAGTGGGCTGACGTTCCCAAAGGTTCTATAATGCAAAGCGGGGATTTAGTAATTAAAATTGAATCGAATGATTCAATGACTTTAGAACAGCAGACCGGTGAACATTTTGGCACACCTTCCTGGACAAGGATACCTTAAATTTTTTGTATAGAGTCTTCAGTATTATGAAGACTCTATATTTTTTATTCAATTAGCAATCCTTTTTTTAATTATATATTATTTTACTTCATATATTATTAATTTAATTAAATTTGTTTAATATAATATGATAATTTATATTCACGGTTTCTCAAGTTCGGCTAATTCAACAAAAGGGCAAATGTTAAAAGATTATTTTGCTGGCAAAGAAAATGTCCTTACTCCCGGTTTACCAGAAGAACCGAATAAAGCAATAAAGCAATTAGAAGATTTAATTAATTCTGCTAAAGACGAAAAGGTTATGTTAATCGGAAGTAGTCTTGGTGGTTTTTATGCACTTGTCTTGCATTCAAAGTTTAAAAATCTACGCACAGTATTAATTAATCCTGCGCTTTATCCTTATGAACAATTGAAACCTTATGTCGGGAGAAATATTAACAGAAGCAATGGGGAGGAATTCGAATGGAAAGAAGAATATCTTTTTCAGCTTAAAGAATTAAACGGTATTATAGAGTTCGAAAATCAAAAGAACATTTTTTTGCTACTTGCAAAAGATGATGAATTGATTAATTATATAGAAACGCTGGATGCGATTGGAAAATATTGTGAGACAATTTTACTCGATAATGCGGGGCATCAATTTTCAAGGTTTAATGAAGTCCTGGATAAGATAAATGAATTTTATAAAAATGAATTTTAGATTAAAATTGAATTCTAAATTCTAATTCCTAAATTTTAAACAAACTCTAATAAATAAATCCTAAATAATAAAATAAATTATGATATAGGATTTGTAATTTGTTTAGAAATTAGAGCTTCGAATTAAGAATTTAAAATTCTATTTTATTTCAAATATCACTTTGACTTTTGCTTCAATTTTCAAAAGTCCTTCGTTGAAATGCTCTGATGTGCTGGTCATTCCAGGGTTGTAATTCTGAACATTGCTTTGGGTATAATTCTGATAACCCCAATAATCATAAATCGGTTCTTCCTGTATCATTAAAGGTTTTCCGACAGTCATACCTAATGCTTCAGCCATTTTTTGTGCTTTTTCTTTTGCAATGTTCAATGCATTCGTTCTTGCCTGGACTCTGGTTTCTATTGCCTTTGAATATTCTAAGGTCGTATTTGTGATATAAACATCTTCGATTTTTATCAAATCATTTGTTATTGGGTCATATTTAGTAATATTATCGATTGTAAACCATATTGTATTATACACACTGTATTTTTTTTCCTGTCCGTAAATATATGTTCTTTTTGTCATACGGATACCGCTTGTTTTAATATCCTTTTCGGGAATATCATAATCTTTTAAAATGTTCAATACTTTTTTGACTGTATTATCATTTTTTATTTTTGCTTCCTGTATATTATCATTGTCATTTTGAATGTCAATAGTCCATTTCATAATATCGGGAGTTACTGAAATTGTTGCAGTACCCGTAACTTCAATTCCCGGAGGTTTTTCCTGCCCGATAGTAAAACTAAATGTAAAAACTAATAGAATAAATATGAACAACATTTTTGTTGATTTCATTTTTTTGTTTTTTTTATTTATTAAATAAAGTAAAAAGATATTTATATAATACTGATAATACTATATAATTATAATTTAGTATTTAAAGTTTGTTTATTGTTTAGAAATTAGAATTTAGAATTTCAATAATTTTATTTTTTTCCTAAAATAACTTTTACCGTCAAATCCTCACCATTTCTTTTTATCACAACATCAACTTCATCTCCCGGCTTGAATTCACTTAATGCTGCAGTATAATCATAAATATTTTTAATTTCTTTTCCTCCAAATTTTATCATAAGGTCTCCTGCTAATAATCCACCTTTATCTGCAGGGCTTCCTTCTTTAACTCCTGAAATTTTATATCCTTCTTCATTCGAGGAAAAGTCGGGAACCGTTCCCACATATACTTTCACAGGACCTGTCTCCTGCTTCTTCTCGGTATTTTCAACTGCTTTTGTAAATTCAGGCTTTATATCAGCATTATTTATATCAAAAACTAAATCAAAAATGTATTTAACAATTTTCTCTTGTCCATCGGTATTTATTTTATCGTATGTGTCAGAAGGTTTATGATAGTCTGTATGCAACCCTGTAAAGAAAAATAATACAGGAATATTTTTGGCATAAAATGATGATTGGTCTGAGGGCCCGAATCCGTCAGGAATATATGACATCGTAAATGAATAATTTTTATTCAAATTGTCAAGTTTGCTTTCCCAGTCAGATGAGGTTCCTGTTCCATTAATAACAAGTTTATTGTTTTCCATTCTACCTATCATATCCATATTTATCATAGTTACTATTTTGAGTTTTCCAAATATTGAAGAGTTAGTAAAATAAGAAGAACCGATTAACCCTTCTTCTTCTCCTGTAAAACAAATTAACAATAGACTTCTTCTTAATTTATCTTTATTCACAGAAAATTTTTGAGCTAATTCTAAAACACCAGTAGTTCCCGACGCATTATCATCTGCTCCATAATGAATTTTTCTTTCTTTACCTTCATAAAGTGAATTTTCTTCGCCCCATCCAAGATGGTCATAATGTGCACCAATTACGATGACTTCTTCTTTTAAGATAGGATCATTTCCTTCAATGTAACCAATTACATTTCCCGTTCGTGCTTTTACTTGTTCAATATTAATATTGGCGTTTATATTCAAGTTGGTAAAATGAAATGATTCAGGTTTAAGTTTACTATTAATTGTTTCTTGTGTTTTTTTTAAGTCTTTATTAAAATCGGAAAAAATGTTTTCAATAAATTTTCTTTTTACTTTTAATACAGGAATTCCAGAATTTTTACTTGCTAGACTATAAACGAGCTTTGGCAAAATATCTTCATTGTTATAATCAGAAACCACAATTATACCCGCTGCTTTTTTCTCTCTTGCTTTTGTTATCTTCTTAAATAAACTTTCATAATTATAGAATGTATTATTTATTGAGGAGCTTGAAGGAGAGTTTGTAAGAATAATTACAACTTTTCCTTCAACTTCTATGTCTTTGTAGTCATCATAATTTAAATCGGGCGCAGATATTCCATAACCAGCAAAGACAAGTTCACCACTTATTTTTCCATTTGAAGAAAAACTGAGAGGTATCCAGTCTTTTTCAATTTCAATTTCCTCTGATTTTCCATTTATATGAAATTCGAGTATATTACCACTACCAAGTTTAATACCAGTAATCATTTCAACAAATTGTATATAACTGCTATCTCCAAACGGTGTCAAACCATAAATATTAAATTCTTTACTTATATAATCCATTGCAAATTTTCCACCGACTGAACCTGGGTATCTTCCTTCGAGTTCTTCCGAAGCAAGATATTTTATATGTTCATAGATTTCTTCTTTTGTTATTTCGTTATTTCTTACTTTATCAATATCATTTTGGGCAATGATATAATTTATCGAGAAGAATAATAGTATTATAAGAATTTTTTTCAATTTCATAATTATATATTAAATTAATTTATTTAGGCACATTACCACTTAAAACACTATGTGGAATTAAAAAAATCCCAATTGTTATAATAGTTGCACCTAAAACCCAATATCCAGGTTTTTTAGATTTGTAGAGAGCTATAAATGCAGCAACCCACGCCACAAAAGCTATTAACATTTTATTATCAGTTAAATCTATTCCAAAGGGAATTCCAGTCCACCACTCCCCAAATGCATAATATTGAACTAACGGTCCCAAAACAAAACCTCCTATAATAGCAAGCCCTAAAGTCCATAATGTATATTTTTTGTATTTTGGTTCTTTTCTAAAAAATTCCATTCCTGTTTTTAAAGACATCAACTCGAAGGCAAATATAAAAATGATGTGAAATATTACAATTAAAAATGGGACATCTCCTCTGAAGCGAATAACAACACCATTTTTATCGGGGATATATTCTAATATTTCATTTTGTGTCCCTGGTTGATTAGCACTTAGTTTTATATAATATTGCAGTTTCTCAGCCATTTTCTCCTGCTTATCGAGTTCAGCAATCAAATATCCGTTTTCATATCTCATTGGTTTGCTCGATTCATTATCTTTTGTGTTATATCGCTTCCATATTAATGTGCCTTTAATTAAACTATCGTTAGTATAAATTTTCACAGGACAATCAATATTAATTAGTGCACTTCTATCAAGTTTATAATCTATTTGCTTTCCTAAAAATTTTATTTCTCCTTTTTTCGGATAAGTAGGACCTGTGGTATTTTGGTAAATTATTGATAATGTTGTAAATATTACAGCAATAAACCACAAAATAAGATTTGCTTTATCAATTTTTTTCTTTGGTTCGGAATCAATTATGTTTTGTTCTTCCATATAAAATATTTATTTTATTAAAATCATTTTTTTAGTTTCATAAAATTCACCCGCAATAAGTTTATAGAAATAAACTCCAGAGGAAAGTCTATCCCCATCAAACGATACTTCATATACTCCAGGCGAATGATTATCATTAACCAGTGTCTCCATTTCCTTGCCCAATATATCATATACTATTAATTTAATATTTTGATTTTGCGATACAGAATATTTAATATTGGTTTTTGGATTGAATGGATTTGGATAATTCTGCATTAATTCAAATTTTGCCGGGATTTTTTCAGAAATCTTTTTTATTGCTGTTTGAAAATTGTAAGTAACATTTATACCCCATGATTTAATAACACCAGTTCTTTCTACGCTTTGTGTTTCTTTTATTTTTAATATCCATTGACCATTTATTGGAACAAAATTGAATTTTGATAATGGTCTTGATGGTTTAAATGAGCCAGTAAATGGAGGAATACCTGCACTAATTGGAATTGTGGCGGAATCATTTAAAACAGTTCTTATGAAGTTATTCCCTGCTCCACCAACTCTATAAATAATTGTATCGCTTATTCCTTGATGTGAAAGAATAAATATAAGGTTACTATCAACACTGTTTATTACAGTATCTATCATTGCATTAACATCAATTATTGTAGCCGTAGGTGAAGGAATATTAATCGTTATTGTATCGTAAGTAGTATTATTCATTGTTATTTGTTTGTTCAGATTGTTCCGTCTAACTGTAATCGAATTTATATTATAATTTCCTCCTCCATTAGTCGAATAAACCACACTACCATCGAAAGTGACTGCATAGCAATTATTAGCCGTTAAGCAATGCATAGCTTCAATATCCGATGGAACAGTGGTTTCCATAGGTAACCAATTATTTCCTGAATTCGTTGATTTAAAAATCAAACTACTATTTGCACAGTAACCAGTAGTTCCATTCATTGGGAATTGAACTGAATTTAAAGAGGTATTTGCAAGTCCACTTAAATATGTAAAAAATGTTACCCCTCCATTGGTTGTTTTGAGTAAGCGACCATTATCGGTACCCGCCCAACCGGTTAAAGCATTTGTGAAGTATAAAGAATTGATTAATTCAGTAATATTGTAAAAACTCCAATTTGTCCCTGAATTTGTTGTCACAAGCATTGTATTATTTCCTGCAGCCCATCCTGTCATAATATTTAAAAAGTATAAACACTTAATAACTCCATATTGACCACCTACTTGGGTTGTCCAATTTGTTCCACCATTTGTTGTCTTAATAATTGCTCCTGAAGTACCCCCATAAGTTCCCGCTACCCAGCATATCGATGAATCATATGCGAATGAAGTATAAAAGTAATGAAGTGAAGCAGCCATTTGTTGAGTCCAGCTTACCCCATTGTTAGTTGTTCTGTATATATAGCTCATCATGGTCGTATCTTGTCTGCTTCCTATAATCCACCAAAAATTTCCAAAAGAGGAAATAGATTTAACTGTTGCAGCTTGTGGTAAGGGAGTAGTTAGCAAATTCCAATTATTTCCCCCATTCGTAGTTCTGTATAATTTTGCATTATCACCTCCAATTAATCCAGTTTGCATATCGAAAAATCTAACTGCATATAATGGATTTGTACTAATACTATTTCTAATTATCCATTGAGAAGAAATGTTATATATTGGAATCATAATAAGAAATAAAATTATTATTTGCTTTTTCATAGTTTTTATATTTTCCTTTAAGTTATAAAAAATAGCTTAAAAATAAACTAAAAAAATTAAAGTATTATAAATGAGATAGCGTTCCATTTAGTGTGTAAATTTCAAATTGCTATTTGTTGGAACAGA
>CAYNTK010000009.1:0-120416 GCA_964400285.1 uncultured Ignavibacteriaceae bacterium | reverse complement strand
CTGTTCCAACAAATAGCAATTTGAAATTTACACACTAAATGGAACGCTATCTTTAAATACAAATATGAATTTACCCCTTATAACTTAAGATTTTATTAGTTATCTTTAATCATAATTAGATATAAAAATTTATATGAAACAAAAAATTTATTCAGTAATCACTGGAACGGGTTGCTACATACCAGAAAAAATTGTACATAATGATGATTTCCTTTCGAATACTTTTTTTGAAACTGGTGGAGCGAAAATCGAAACCGAAAATGCAGAAATAATACAGAAATTTAAAAAAATCACAAATATTGCGGAAAGAAGATATGTCGATGATAACCTTGTTACATCCGATATTGCCGCGATAGCCGCCGAAAATGCTTTACAATCTTCTAATACAGATAGAGAATCCCTCGATTATATAATAGTAGCTCATAATTTTGGCGATGTAAAAGCAAATAACAGAAAAACGGATATAGTTCCGAGTCTTGCATCTCGCGTTAAACATAAACTCGGAATAAAAAATCCCCTTGCTGTTGCCTATGATATTATTTTCGGGTGTCCGGGATGGCTTCAGGGGGTTATACATGCAAACTATTTTATTAAATCGGGAGACGCAAAAAAAGCCCTTGTTATTGGTGCTGAAACTCTTTCTCGTGTTTCTGACCCACACGACCGCGATAGTATGATTTATTCAGATGGTGCTGGTGCTACAATTTTCGAAGCGAGAGAAAGCGATGAGCCAATTGGTATTATATCTCACGAAACAAGAACGGATGCATCAGAATTTGCATATCTGCTTGGTATGGATAAATCTTATAATCCCGAACTTACATCTTCCGACCTTTACCTAAAAATGAACGGAAGAAAATTGTATGAATATGCTTTGAATTACGTTCCACAATTGGTAAAAAATTGTATAGAAAAAGCAAAACTTACACTCGACAAAATCAGTAAAGTACTCATACATCAGGCAAACGAAAAAATGGATGAAGCTATTTTACAAAGGATTTTTAAACTTTATCAATCTGTAAAAATTCCTCCAAACGTAATGCCTATGGTTATTAATAAATTGGGAAATAGTTCTGTTGCGACCCTGCCGACTATGCTCGATATGATATTAAAAGGTTTGCTTCCGGAACACAAAATAAACCCCGGTGATAATATTGTTTTTGCTTCAGTTGGAGCAGGAATGAATATTAATGCATTTACATACAGAGCCGTTTAGCAAATGTAAATAGTATTAAAACTATTTCCATCCTTTACAAAAAAAAGACTTGTTTTTTTAAAAATTACCATATATTATTATTACCATAAAAAAATATGGTAATATTATGGATAAATTAAGTTCATTCTTTTTTATACAGAGGAAAGAAGACGGTCTGCCGGATATATTCAAGCGTGTCCGCCTGCTTCCGCTTTACTCTTTTCCTCATTTCAAAGATTTCAATCTGAAAATCACCGAGCATAAAAACCGCTTCTTCGTTCACCTCGATTTTGATGCGTTTTTTGCACAGGTGGAACAGCGGGATAATCCCAACCTTCAGGGAAAACCCGTTTCTGTAGGCAGTACAACAGGCGAAAAAGGAATAGTAATGACTGCCTCTTATGAAGCCCGTGCTTTCGGCATAGAAACCGGTATGAGCAGTTGGCAGGCAAAAAAAATCTGCCCGTCCCTGATTTCCGTTCCCTGCTATGGTCCAAAGTACGAAAGCGTTACGCAAAACCTTATGAGAGGACTAAAATCTTTCGTACCAGATGACTGCATCGAGCAATACAGCGTTGATGAGGTTTTCGTTGATATCTCGCCCATTGCGAAAAACTTTGAAGAGGCAACCGAAGTAGCAAAAAAAATGAAACTGAAAGTCCGCGAGCTTGAAGACCTGACCTGCTCAATCGGGCTTTCCTATAATAAGAGCTATGCAAAAATGGCAACGAAATTTCAAAAACCCGACGGGCTTTCGGTTGTGAGGCAAGAAGATAAAGAAAAAGTTATTTATCCTCTCCGCGTGAAAAAACTCTGGGGAATCGGACACAGAATCGAAAAACGTCTCGGTGTTTATAATATACTTACGCTTGGCGACCTTGCAAAGGCAAACCCCGCCGCGCTCCGCAAGGAATTCGGAATTAACGGAATCGTTTTTCAGCGTATGGCTCGTGGCGAGGACACTTCGGGAATTTTCAAAAAAACCGCAAAAGAAAAATGCCTGAACCATCATCATACTTTACAAAATAATATCTATAAAGAAGAAGACATTAGAAAAGAAATCCGCCGCGTGGGCGAATATATTTGCCGTAAACTCCGTACTAAGGAACTTGTTGCGGGGCATCTATATCTTGTAATAAGATATGATAACCTAAAATATGCAGGATATGATACGCGGTTAAAACAACCCACTAACGACGACAGGGAAATTTTTGAAACAGCTCTTAAACTTTACAAACGCTTTCCTTCTCCGAGTGAAAAGCACAAGGCACGTATGTTTGGAATGACCGTATTCGACCTGCATACCGACCCGCGTCGTGAAAATTTTGAGTTGTTCGATAAAAAAATAAATTTTCCTTATTATGAAATAGATAAACTGAAATACAAATACGGCGAATCCATCATCCGCCTGGGGCTGGCAACATAATTATGAATTCTAAATGCTTAATTATGAATGCTGAGTGAATTCTTTTCTCGGTGTACTTTGTGAATACTCTGTGTCCCTCTGTGATGTCTCCGTGCAACTCTGTGTCTTCTCTGTGCCCCTCTTTGAAAAAACGCTCTATGCTCTTCATTTATAATTCAACATTCATAATTAAACATTTCTCAATTTCTAACACGCTTTAGCTCCGAAGGAGTGTCCTGTTTGTAGAAAAGAATCCCCCCCCAAAAAAAAGCTCCGTAGGAGCGCCCTGTTTGGAGAAGACTAGAAATGCTCCCTCTTAACTAAATTTGATAAATCCCTTCTTTAATATTCTCAATATTTAAATCATAAAGAATTTTTTGAACACCTAAAATTTCCGATATTTTCTTCTCACCATTATATTGTAACTCGTGCATAACAGCTTCAAGAATTAAATTTATGGTTTCTTCCAATCGTATACAATAGTAACCTAAATAATCATTGTTTGCATCTGCAGTATGAACAATATTATTTCTAATTTTGTACATTATATTGAAATCATATTTATTTCTATTGTACAAGGTTTTTAAGACAGAAACTAATTCTTTGCTATTTAAAAACCAATTTGCTACTTCTTCACTTCTTTTTTTTACATAACTATCTTTAACCCAACTTGTTATCAGAGATATTGATTTACCATATTCAATTGGGTGATATTTAAAAATATTATTACCTTCAATCGGGTATAATCCTATCTTTTGAGCTAATTCCGTATTTCCAATATTCATTCTTTTCAAATGTATTTGAATAAAATGAATTTCATGTAAGTTGTGTAGAATATCATATAAAAATCTATTAGAAATTAATGCAGGTAAATTATTTGTTACAGACTCAAGAATATTAATGTTACTTTCTTTCACTAAATATTCAAGCGCTATCCATAAATTCATAAAATATATATCGTAAGAATAACTTGACATTGTTGCTTTGTTTAGCCATTCTAAAGCAACATGTATTTTATTTGATTCTAATGTATTATAGTTTAATCCAAATATCCTTCCTTGCTCTTGTGTTATCTGTACCGAATCATTATAATTAGATAAGACTTCAGATGGTTCGTAATGTTTTGGTAATTCGCCCAAATGCGAAAAATCCGGCATCTGGTTTATAATATTACCATTTAAATCTAAAGCTGCCCAGGCTTTTGAAAGCTCTATATTTTTTCTTTCGCTTGAAGAATATTTATATTTTAAGAAATCAATTGTTTTAGAAACGACTTCAAAAGCATCATCGATGATTTTATATAAATCAATTCCCTTTCTTCTTATTTTTGCCCTAACAAAAGGCGAATTTTCTAAATCTTTTTCTATTAAATTAAAAACATACAACTTTTCTTCTTTACCATCTTCCCATGGATATTCAATATTTAGTTTGTTTATAAATTCAACTTCGTCTATTTTAATATTGTTTTCAATTTCCCCTTTTGCGCCCATTACCAAACATAATATATCGCATTCATAACTTGGGGCATTAAATAAAGATTTAATGAAAGAAAACCTTTCTTCTAAAGAGGCATTATCGTCTAATGGATATTCTAAATTAGTTTTATAATATTTGCCGTTATTCCTTTCCTTTAAATTAGTTGAGATATTTTTACTAAATAATTTTAAAGGTAATTCTTTAACTGTCTCAAAAGAAAAACCTTTACTAATCAGTTCAATTAATAAAAAATTATTTAGTGATAGTAATTTCTTTAACGACACTGATTCGACCGAGAAAATTGTTTTAAATAAATCATTAAACAATTGATTAAAATAAAAACCGTCATTAAATTTTTGTAATATGTGGCTTGAAAATACTTTAATATCATTTTCAAAATAATTGTTATTATTATAACTTTTTTTCAATATCTCTCGATACTTTTTTATTTCAAGCGAAAATATATTGGCACTTATAAAATCAACAGAAATTGCATACTCAAATTTTTCTGTAAGATACTTGATTATTTTATTAATCGACTTATTAAGTTTGATTGCAACATTAATATCATCGATTATTTGTACTAATGCCGTTCTTAAATTGGTTGGTTCAATCCTGTAATAGTAATGATTGTTTTTATTTTCGAACATATTGTCCCAAACTTCGATCCACAAATAGATGTTTTCATGTATGTCAGACCTATTATAACTATCTAAAATATGGGGGCTTGAAACGTTCCACATAATAATTAACTTTTATTTTTATAATTTACTCTAATTTTTCAAAATGTGAAATTATAATATTATTGCATAATCTGTAAGCTCATATTTATTAACATTCCGCCCCGCTGGGGCGGTAGATAGAGGGAAAATACTTTTTGCTACAAACATTCCGCTCCTCTGGAGCGGTGGAGCTTTTTTCCTTTGCGCTCTTTGCGATTTCCTTTGCGAACTTTGCGGTTAGCTCTTACGCTTTTACTCTATAGACTCTACGGACTCTATATACTCTATACACTTTTGCTATTCGGATTGCATTAAATATTAAAAAATAATATGTTATTTTTTAATATGAAAAACATGAATACAAAAGTCGGTTACGGTTACGACGTTCATCGCTTTGCAAAAGGCAGAAAACTAATTCTCGGCGGAGTGGAAATCCAGCATAAAGTCGGGCTTGACGGACATTCGGATGCGGATGTGATTTTACATTCTGTTTGTGATGCTCTGCTTGGAGCGGCGGGATTCGAGGATATCGGACACCAGTTCCCAAACACCGACCCCAAATATAAAAATATATCGAGTTTAATTTTATTAAAAGAAACTTTCAAATTACTTTCAAAGAAAAAATTTAAAGTTGGAAATATAGACTGTATGCTAATTCTCGAAGAGCCGAAAGTTTATAAATACTTAGAGCAGATGAAAAAAAACATTTCAGGAATTTTAAAAACAAAAGATATTTCCATAAAAGCTACTACCTCCGAAGGTCTTGGGTTTGTAGGACAAAAAAAGGGTTGTGTCTGTTCAGCCGTTGCATTAATTTATAAACAAGTAAATTGAACATATTACAATCAATAGATAACAGTATATTTTATTTTATAAACGTAACACTTGCAAATCCCGTTACCGATGCAATAATGCCTTTCATCACGGTCGAAAAGCATTGGTTTATTTTTTATGCGATAATGTGGCTATATCTTGTAATTGCAGGAGGTAAAAAGGGCAGAACTGTTGCTCTGCTTGTTATATTACTCGTAACAATAACAGACCAGTTTAGCAGTCATTTTATTAAAGACTTTGTGCAGAGAATACGTCCATGCCATGTCTTACAAGGCGTACACTTACTTGTGGGTTGTACGGATTCTTTTTCGTTTCCGTCCTCACACGCAGTAAATAATTTTGCGGGTGCATTATTCTTTTCGCATTTCTATCCAAAGATGAAATACGGTTTTTACACAGGTGCTTTTTTAATGGCTATATCGAGAGTTTTTTGCGGAGTGCATTTTTTTTCCGATATTTTAGGTGGGACTATTATCGGTTTACTTATCGGATGGGGATTCATTACGCTTTGGGAAAAGATAAATTCTAAAATCAAGCTTACCTGATGAAATTTAAAAATATTCTTTTATATTTTATTACCGGCATTTGTTTTGGTTTGGCTTTTCCTCCTGTCAATTTTTATCTTTTAATTTTTGCAGGTTTTGTTTTACTGCTTAAAATTATTGAAGAGTGTAATAACTATAAGGAACTTCTGCGAAGAATTTACATCACATTTATTTTTACCGACTTGATTGCCGTATCATGGATTTCCCTTAGCGGAGTAAGGGAATCAGCGGATAGATTCTTAATTCTTGGTGGAATTTTTGTAATGCTGATACATCCGATTTTCAACCTTTTGCCTGCTATTTTTTATTATTCGGTTTCGAGAAATGTTAAGATAAAACAATTTCCAAATTTTCACCTTCTCGCTTTTCCTTTTATATGGGTTGCATTCGAATATTTGCAAACCGTTACCGAAGTTACGTTTCCGTGGCTCCTTGCAGGAAATGCATTTACAACGACGCTCGAAAAAATCCAGTATATCGAATATACAGGGGTTTATGGAATTTCCTTTTGGGTATGCGTTTTAAGTGTTCTACTATTTTATTTATACAAAAATCTTAAAGACAATTCTAACGAAATATTTATAGAAATTAAAAAGAAAAAAAATGTTTTTGTTTTAGTTTCCATTTTACTTGTTTATATTTTCCCAAACATTTATACGACAATCTCCTCACCTGAAAAAAAATATCTAAATAACTCAGATGAGAAAATTACAGTTGGAGTTATTCAACCAAATATTGATGCCTGGATCAAATGGGGAGCAAAGCAGGAAATTATAATAAGAGATTATTCCGAAATGATTAAAGAACTATCAACAAAGCATCCAAATCTTAAAATGATAGTTTTACCCGAAACTGCAATTCCATTTTACCTTCTCTATGATTCGTATGAAGATTTATACAAAACTTTTAAAAATACATGCGACAGTTCAAACACAAATGTTTTAACTGGAACACCAGATTTGGTTGTATATGAAAATAAGTCTAAAGCAAAAGTTGACTCGAAGAAATTTTCCATCCGTGGTGAGTATTATGATACATATAACTCGGCTATTTTAATCGAAAAAGGTAAAGAAAAAAATCAGTATCAAAAATATAATAAAATAAAGCTTGTAATTGGAAGTGAACGAATGCCTTATCAGGAAAAAATTCCGTTTTTGAAAAATTTAATCAAGTGGGGTGTAGGCATTGGTTCATATCAACTGGGAGAAGATACCACTATTTTCCTTCTGGATAACAAATACAAATTTAATACTGCAATATGTTTCGAGTCAGTTTTCCCCGGTTTCTTCTCCGACTTTATCAGAAAAGGTGCTCAATTTTCTGTAGTAATTACAAACGATGCATGGTGGGGAAAACTTTTCGGAACTTACCAGCACAATCAATATGCAATTCTCCGCGCAATTGAAAATAGACGTTGGATTATCCGCTGTGCGAATACAGGTATTTCCTGCATCATAGACCCGTATGGAAACATATATAATAAGACAGAGATAAATGAAAAGGTTCTATTTGCAGGAGACATCGGAATCAGGAGTGATAAAACATATTATACTTCAAACGGCGATGTTTTTGCTTTTACTTGCTTGATTGTTGGGGTTGCGTTTTACTTATCGGTAATTCCTATAAAAATATTTAAAAAGAAAAAAATTACAGCTTCGGAATAATTGCTTTTGCTTCATCTAAAGTTTTATATGGTCCTGCTTTTATTTTAAATAATTCTTTTCCTTCAGATGTGATTTTTTCGTATTCCATTATAATATTTTTACTCTTTAGTTCTTTAATTTTCTTTGCAAGCTCATACTGATTTTCGTAATTACCAAAATAAATAAAAAAACCCTTTTCGCTTTCTTTAATAACAAATCCGTTTTCATCATACACAACCTTCCCGTTATCACTTGTTTTCACCTTGTTTGTATCTGCATATATTATTGAATCTTTTGTTTGCGGTTTTGTTGTATCAATAATCTGTGTCTGGAAACTACCTTCGCTTGGTTTATAGACAAGACGTCTATAAGCATATATACCTAAAAAAATTATTATCACAAGTAATGCTATTGGGATTAAGAGTTTCAATATCGGTGGAAATCTTTTTTTTGGTTTTACATCTATTGTTTCGGGTATTTTTTCCTCTTTTTTCTTTTCATTTGGTTCTATCAAGTTAAATATATCGTCATAAGTTTTTATCGCCTCTGTTTTTTCCACAGGTAAATCTTTATCGGTTGTTATTTCCTCTTCCTTTATTGGTTCTTCACTTTTTTCTGTTTTAAAAGTTACAAATTGTTTTTCAAGTTCATTAAAAGATACCAAATTATTATTTTCTATCTCCTTAGCTTCATTTTGCTGGATTGTTATATCCTCTTCTTGTTTCTGAGATTCATCAAGTAACTTATCGAATACATTCATTTCTGGATTATTAAGAGAAATTTCCTTTTCCTGAGCTTTGGAAACAATTTCGTCTCCTTTGTTCTCACCGTAAATCGAACTGAATAAATTTTCCAAATTGTTTAGACTTTCATCTGGAACAAAATCTGTTTTTTCAAAATCCTTCCCTAATCCTAAAATCTCGTCTGAATATTTGTTTGTATTTTCGTCTTCTATTGTTTTTTCATCTTTTAACTCGGGAAATATTTCATCTTCTTGGTTGATAACTTCTTCTATATTTGATGTTGGTTTTACAGTTTCACTCGAATCGGAAATGTCTCTCAATAAATTTTCCAATATATTTCCGTTTTCATCTACAAAAATGTTTTGCTTTGGTTTGTTATACATATCCTCTTCAGATAAAATCTCTTCGTCTTTAAAATCAAGTTTTTCCAAATCAGATATATCCATATTTTCCAGTTTGTGAATTTCATCGAGAATTTTTTTTCTTTCATCAAGCATCTGTATAAGGTCTTTTTCAAGATCTACATTTGATTTCTTAGTGTCGGTCTCTTCTGTCTTTCCAAGTTCTTCCGTTTCTATTTCTTCCTGTATTATTTTCTGTTCTTCAATTTCTGGAATATCCTGTATGATTTTTTCTTCAATTTCGGTTTCCGAAACATCTGGAATTAAAATCTCTCCATTTTTCTCAACTTCTTTTGTTTCGATAATCTCTAACTTAGATTTTTCGTTTTCGCTTTTTTCGATAACTTCTTCGGGAATATTTCTTTTCAATTCTTCTTGCTCTGCTTGTGCATCAATAGTTGTAATAGATTTTAAGGATTCTTCTTCCTCATCAGAAATAATTTTGGGTAATTCAATTACATCTTCATTTTCTACAAAATTTATTTCGGAAAAACTACAATTTGATAATTCCTTTAAAAGCCTTATGCTTTCCGAAAAGCTAAGCTCTTCTAATATTCTATTACTTTCTTTTGAAACATCATCTATTATTGGTTTCTGAATTTCGATTTGACTTCTCGGTATGTTAACGTCTTCTAACTGTATAACCTCGACTGGTATTTCATCTGACTTTAATTCGGGTATTAATATTTTTTCTTCTATTTCTTCTTGTAATTCTATTTCATGATGTTTTCCTCTCTCTATTTCTTTTGTTGTATCTTCAAAATCTATAAGTATAATTTCTTCCATTTCTTCATCATATTTTTCTTCGAAAGGTTTTTCTTTTAAACTTTTTTCGTCGAGAACTCTAATTTGTATCGGGGATAATTGATTAAAATTGTAATTTACCTCCTGTGCGAATTTCTTTACGGGAGAGAAAAGAATTGTTTTTTCTCTTTCCCCTTCCTTGTTAAGTTTAACCTTTACTTTAAATTTCCCAAATTCACTAATATTTACATTTTTGTTATGAGTAAATGCATTTATCAAAGTTTCGAACAAGTTTTCGAAATACTCTGAGACTTTAATTTCATATAAATTAAATTCTTCTGCAATCGTTTTTATAAGCTCTCTCTTATTCATTGGGATTATTTACTCGAGATATAAGTTTTTTTGATGGCTTAAAACTAATTTTATCTTTCGGGGGTAATAATATTTCCGCTTTTCTACTATAATCTATAATTGTCTTCATTTCTCTACGCTCTACTACAAATTTCCCAAATCCTTTAACCTTAATTTTTTTATGCTCCTTAATTGTTTCTTTTAATAAATCGATAGTTCGGTTAAAAACCTTTATACTCAGTTCTTTATCAAAAGGGCTTTTTACGTAAACTCTATTTATAAGACTTTTTCTATTCATTAAAAGATATATATTATTTTATTTATTAGTTCTTCTAAATATTTTTTATCTATTTCATCAAAAGCTGATTTTCTATCACTATCAACATCGAGAACTCCAAGAATACGATTGTCTTTTATCAAAGGAACTACAATTTCTGATTTCGAATCACTATCACAAGCAATGTGTCCGGGAAACTTATTTACATCATCTACTAAAATTGTTTTCATTTTCTTTACTGCAGCCCAGCATACTCCCTTTCCACTTTTTAATCGTGTGCATGCTATTTTCCCCTGATACGGACCAACCACGAGTTCGGAGTTGTTCATTTCATCTAAAAAATAAAAACCGATCCATAAATAATAATCAAATGCATATTTAAGAACAGATATCGTATTTGCTAAATTTGCTATCAGATTGTTTTCGCCTTCTATTAACGAATATATTTGCGGTAAAACTTTTTTGTATCTTTCTTCCTTTGATAAATTGTTTAAAAGCGAATAATTAATTTTATTTTCCAACTCTAATCAATTTTATTTGCAGCTATTTTCGCTTCTTCTATGTTTTTAAATGGTCCTATTCTTATTCTGTAATATTTTCCCTTATCTCCTAAATCCGCTTCGATTACTTTTGTTTTTACATTTTTTTTATTTATAATTTCTGCTTTTTTATCTGCTGAAGCTTTATCTTTTAACGATGCCACCTGTAAATAGATTCCATCTTTTTCATTTATAACGACAAAACCTTTTATCACAGTCCCATTAGGAACAGTTTTTTCCTCTTTTATTTCTTTCTTTTTTGTTTCTTCTTTGGTTTCTATTTTGTCGGTTTTTTCCGTGATTGTATCTCTTATTTGTGAACTATCAATATTTCCCGATAGCTTTGTAGTGTCTTTTTGTTCAGATGTAATTTGCTGATTTGTCGTTAATAATTTTTTATTGTAATATTTATTATATATAATATACGCAGTAAGGGCAAAAGCAACAAGAAAAATAAATATTAGTGAAATAATAAATAGTGGTGATTTAAAAATACTTCTTTTTTCTTTGTCTTCCAAATAAGACGGGTTTAACATTCCAGATAATTCTGTTTCTTTCTCCTTTTTTTCAGTTTCCCATGGTAGTTTTGCATCGTCAGCTTTACTTTTTCCTTCGTGTTTAATCAATTCTTCTATATATTCATCTTTTTTAACCTCGCTCGTTTCGGGAGGCGGTGATAAAACTTTTTCTTCGGAAGGTAGCGGAATATCTTCAATCTCTTTATGTAATTGCTTTACTTCTTCGGGTATAATATTTTCATCTTTAATGGTAGGTTGGTAAATTTGCTCGAATATTTCGGTTAAAGGTTTTAAATCATCGAACGTATCTAATCCTTTCTCTTCTTCCTTAAATATATTTTTGAAGTCAATATCAGGAATTTCAAAATCCGAAGTTTGTGATACATCTGTCTTTTCTAAAGTTACCTCCTCTGTTTTTTCTTCAATTAATTCATCCGATTTTTCGATTACATTTTCTTTTTTATCCGAAACATCAAGTATTTCCATTAAGGGTTCAATTTTTTCTTCATTTACTTTGGTTTCTTCTGTAACTTCCTTCGATTCTTCAAAATCCGTAGTCTCAGCTTTTTCCATCTCGTCACCTTTTACTAAACTAAGCGGTTCGCTTACAGTAGGAATAATCCCTTCTCTTCGCATTTCATCGAGCGTTTCTTCTATTTTTTCTAAACGTCCTTTTAACTCACTTTCATAAGATACATTTAATTTAATCACTCTTTCCCAATCACTTTTTGCTTCTATTAATTTATTTTGTAAATAATAATATGCTGCTCCACGGTTATAATACGCTCCAGTATAATTAGGTCTTATTTCAATCGCACGTGTATAATTATCTATTGCTTCCTCACCTTTAGAAAAAAGATAATAAATATTTCCCCTGTTATTGTATGCTTCTGCAAAATCTGGTTTATATTCTATTGCCTTATTACATTGTCTTAAAGCTTCATCATATAGACCAAGTTTTCTGTATGCATTACCGCAGTTATTATATGCCTCTGCAAAGTCTGGTTTATATTCTATTGCTTTCTCGAAATCGGAAATAGCATCATTATATAAATTTAATTTTAACCTTGCATAACCACGTCTGTTATATAATGTGGCAACATTAGAATTAGATTTTCCCTCTGTAAGTTTAAAGTATCCTATTGCATCGGAATAGTTTTTTATCGCTTCAGTAAAATTTCCTGTTTCAAGATTGCAATTCCCTTTTATTTCATAAAAAATATAATTATCGGGGAATTGAGCAATTAGTTTGTTACAATATTTTATTGCCTCAGAGTAATTTTTTTGTTCCAGCTCCCTTATAACGCCATCTATAAGATTTTGCATAAATAATATTTTATTGCATTGGTTATAAATTTAATTTTTTATTTCTTAATAAAAAACTTAAAAAGAAAGGTTTGTTTATTTTGACTTTAAGGTTAGAGAAATTAAACTTAAGTTTAATTTCATTTTTGTTTTAATTGTCCGATAGAAAACTAATATTATCCCTTGCAATTCCAGCGGTTTTACAGACTGTTGTTCGTTCACTATTTACTATTGTAGATGCTTTTTGGGTTGGGAAAATGGGTAGTGCTGAACTCGCAGCCATTACTGTTGCTACTTTCCTTGTCTGGGGAATTCTTGCTCTGGGAGAAATGATTGCTACAGGGACAAATTCCCTCATAGCTCAATCAACCGGGGCAAAAAAACATTCCCTTTCAAAAGAAATTGCCTCTTTAAATATCGTTAATACTTTTTTTCATACAGTTTCTATTTCTATCGTCTTAATTCCTTTGCTTCCTTTGTTTTATTATATTACAAATCTCGATTCTTCTCAAGCAAACCTTTCGAGTGAATATCTTATTACACTTTTAATTGGTTTCCCTTGCATAACCTTACTTTACACCGTAAGTGCTATTTTCAGGGGCTATGGCGATACGAAGACTCCTTTTTATCTTCTCGTATTTGCAATTTTTCTAAATATTTTTCTTGCCCCTATTTTTATCTTCGGAATTTATGGATTTTTTGCTTATGGACTATCGGGTGCAGCAATCTCGTCGTTAATTTCATATTTGATTTCTTTTCTTATCGGTTATAGAATTTTAAGAAAAAGAGAGTTGATAGAAAAAATATTCAATTATAAATTTAATTATAAAATTTTAAAAGAGACTTTGCGAATTGGTTTTCCCGTCTCGCTCAATGGTGTTGCATTTTCATTAATTTATATTTTTGTATCGAGATTTGTAGCAGATTTTGGGACTATAGGTTTCGCTTCGCTTGGAATAGGTCACCGCTCTGAATCACTCGCTTACCAAATCACTGTTGGTTTTGCTCTTGCTTCCACTATTCTTGTTGGTCAAAGTATGGGTGCTGGAAATCCCGAGAGAGCGGAGCGTCTTGCGTGGAAAATATTTGGTGTGGCTTCTGTTATAGTAATAGTTTACTCTACAGCTCTTTTTATTTTCAGTACTGAAATAGCAAGATTTTTTACAAGTGATATCGAAGTAATAAAAGCAGCGTCAACTTACAATAAAATTGCAGCGATGGTTCAAATCTTCTCTGCTGCGGAAGTCATATTTGGAGGAGCATTTACAGGAGCTGGAGATACTCTACCCACAGCGGTTATCGGATTTCCCCTTAACTTTTTGAGAATTCCTCTCTCTGCCATTCTTGCTTCTTTATTAGGATTAAATGGTATTTGGTATGCTATCTGCGTTACTGTCGTTTTCAAAGGTGTTATTTTTACAATCTGGTTCAATACTGGTAAATGGAAAAAAAGAAAAGTTAATGTCGAGAACTTAAAATTTAAAGCAGAAAGTCTATTGCATAAAGCAGAAAGCGAAATGTAAACAGTTTTAAATAAAGAAAAAAAGGTTGAGAAAATTATTTCCCAACCTTATAATTAATCTTAAAACTTAATAAACTTTCTACGGTTCTTCAATCTCGCATTTGACTTTCAAGTCTTTTTGTGGAGTTTCTGGGTCATTCGAGAATACTGAGATAACTTTTTCCTGATGACCACTTCTACCCTGAGTATTGAAAGTTATTTTTATTTCACCGCTCTCATTTTTCTTATATTCGGATTTTTCCCCTACGGTTGCTCCTGTGCATCCGCACGATGTTTGAACTCTCTCGATTTTTAAAACTGCGTTACCTTTATTGGTAAATTTAAAATTATATTGTAATTCTGGACCTCGTGGGACCTTACCAAAATCGTGAACATCTTCTTTAAAAACAATTTTAGGAGCTCTTAAAGAGGCTGTAAGCTTTGAATTTGAAAAAACTACAAACAGAACCGTAAAGGTTATGACCAACCCAACGATAAAAAATCCTGTTTTAGCTGCTTTTGTTTCTAAAAAAATTTTCATTTTTATATTTCTCCTTGTAAAATTTGTTTTTCTTTTAATTCTGATATTTCAGTTTTTTCTCCCCAAATACATAAATTATCACTACTCCTATTAACATAAGTATATCTTCAAAAATTCTAATTAGCAATTCATTTTTTGAGGCATTTTCCTGCACTAAAGAAGAAAAACCACATCCACAATCAATATCTAATCCCCTCGCATAAGCTGAAGATAAAGCAATTATAAAAAAAATTAATGAAATCCCAATAATTGCTGAACTACCCCTCTTATATATTCCAATTATTAAAAATAAACCCGAAAACAACTCTATATATGGCAATGTTATAGCTATAATATTGATTAAAGAGAGAGGAAGCATATCATAATTTTTGATTGCCTTCGCAAATTCTTCGGGATTAATTAGTTTATTAATTGCAACAAATATAAACATCCCCCCGATTACCAATCTTAATATAAATTGCAAATACTTATTTGATAAAAAATCCTTCATATTGTTTTTTAGTCTGGATTGTAAATTAGAAATAAATAAAAATTTTATCAAGAATAAAAGCCACTTTCTAAAAAATGCATATAATCCACAATCTCAGTTTAAATGTATGTATTTCAATTAAATAGTAAAATCAAACTTGTTTTGTTAATCATAATTATATTTCGATATTTGAGCAATAAAATTTATCTTGACTTTACTCTTTTTTTATAATACGTTTAAAATAATTAAGGAATATTAATATGAAAAAAGTTATATTTGTTCTTTTAATTTTAACCTCCAACATTTTGTATTGTCAATATTTCTGGTCGGGGTCAAAATTATTAACCAGAAATTTTATAGATAAAAACCCTTCCTTCGGGATGAAAAATACAGTCTCAAATCCGTATCTATCTTATGAATTCCTAGCTTTTGAACGTTATAATACTTCAGGTTATTCTAATATCTGTGTTATAAAAATGGGGTATAACGGAAATTACGACTCTGTCTTTTATGTTACTTCTGGAAATAATCTTTGCCGTAATCCTTCCATTGATTATTATAAAAGTTCCTCGAGCATACCAACAATTTCTTTTATTGTATGGGAGCAATATACCGGTGGTAGATGGAACTTATTCGGTAGATATCACAATTCATCTTCTGGATGGGAAAATATATTTCCGGTAGATACAACTTCATTTAACAAATATAATCCTTCGGTTGCAAGACAATTTTCTGATTTTGTTTTTGGTGTAGCTTATGAAAGAAATAGCGATATAATATACAGAGAATTTAATGTATCTACAGGTGCTATTACATATGATACAAATCTCACTTCATACGATAATTCCGCCTGCAGAAAGCCTACTTTATCGGCTAATAATCAAGTTGGAATATATGATAAATACGTTGCTTATGAAAGAAATAAATCGGGCGACCAGTATGCTATCTATAAAAGAAAAGCAACTTATCAAAATATCTGGTCTATTGCTGATTCCGTTACTACGGTTGGAAATAATAGAAACCCTAAATTCACAAGCGGCTCTTATAACGCTGCCTCTTTGACCTTTGAATCAAATAGAAATGGTAAATGGAATGTATATAATGCAACAATATCTGGTTCGGGAACGGTTCAAATAGAATCTATTTATCCAACTACTTTTTATAATTGTCGGAGTTTTTCCTCTTTCTTTTATCCTGTTATTACTGATTTATACTCAATGCTATCTTCATTTGTTAGAGAAGGAAGTGATTCTGTTAAAATTTTATCTGGGGTTAGTTATACTTCTCTAATAATTCAAGACTCGATTACCGTTGGTGATACTTCAAAAAAACCAACTTTATCTGTAAGTAGGGGTATTGGTTCGGGAAGAGGTTATTCAACAGTCTGGATGGTCTATAACAAAGATTCTGCAGGATACTCATTACTCTATGCAAAATATAGAATTATTTTACTCGATAACCTGAAAAAAATTACTGGTGATATTCCAGAAAAATACTCCTTAATACAAAACTATCCAAACCCATTTAACTCAACTACTGTAATAAGATATTCACTACCGAGAAATGATTTAGTTAAAATAAAAATCTTCAATACCGAAGGGAAAGAAATACACAACGTTTTAGATAAATACCAATCTGCTGGTAATTATGAATTACAAATGGATTTTTCATTCTTACCTAGTGGAACATACTTCTATAAAATAAGGACAAATAATTTTAGTGAAATAAAGAGAATGGTATTAATTAAATAGTTACTAATACTTTTCGGTAATAAAAAACAGGATTATTTAAATCCTGTTTTTTTATTATTATTTTTCAACGGGAAAACCTGCTTTTTCCCATTCTTTATAACCGCCTGAATAAATATTTACACTAGTAAATCCGAGCTTTGCAATATCATACGCAAGGTCTATGCTTACTTCACAATCGCCACCAATACAATAACAAACTATAATACCGTTTTTATTTAAACCTTTCACAGTTTGTAGCTTTTCCTCTTTTGTTTTTTTGTGAAATTCTTCATAGGGTATATTAATTGCTCCTTTTATTCTGCCGGTGTTGTATTCTTCTGGTTTTCTACCGTCTATAAATAAAGCATTTCTATCGAATAAAATTTTTGCTAATTCAAGTTTTATATTTTGTGGCTCTACAAAACCCTGTTCATTAAGATTTGGGTTTTGCATTAAACCTGCGCTATTATTCGTTGTATCATAAGGATTATTCATAAAATCGGTTTTTATGGAATCTTTGTTTTCTTTTATATTTTTTTTATCCATTACCAAAGGTATTCCCTTTGGATTTATTGCGTTAACAATTAAGCCCACTGCAACTGACAAAATCAGTATTATTAATATTTGTTTTATAATTTTGCTCATATACTAAATTACAAAAATTTACTCCCTTATAAAAATCAAAAAAAAGTATCTAAATGATTTTAAAGAATATAGAAAGACGAGTAATGTGAAAAATTATTATCTTCTCGAACGATAAACTTTACTTCTCCTAAATTAAAACAACGAATTTTCTTCTGTTGATTTCTTTTTTATAATACCGAGATGTTTATATGCAAGCGTAGTTGCTTCACGACCTTTAGGGGTTCGGCGGATAAACCCCTCTATTAATAAGAAGGGTTCATAAACATCTTCAACAGTTCCGGGATCTTCGCTAATCGAAGCGGCAATAGTGGATAAGCCGACGGGGCCACCAGAGTGTTTGATTATAATAGTTTCAAGAATTTTTTTATCGATTTTATCAAGTCCATATACATCTACGCCAAGCGAGGCAAGAGCATAATCTGCAATTTCTTTATTAATGGTTCCGTCGCCTTTTACTATTGCAAAGTCACGTGTTCTTCGAAGGAGACGGTTTGCTATACGCGGTGTAGCACGGCTGCGTTTTGCAATCTCTTTTGCTCCATCATCGGATATTTTTATTTTCATAATACGAGCAGAACGTTTTACTATATCTACAAGGTTATCTGTTGTATAATAATCCAAATGGCAGGTAATTCCAAATCTATCGAGCATCGGAGATGATATCAATCCCTGACGTGTAGTAGCTCCTATTAAAGTAAATCTATCAAGCTTAATAGGTATGCTTCTTGCGGCGGGTCCTTGGTCAATCATTATATCGAGTTTATATTCCTCCATAGCAGAATACAAAAACTCCTCAACAACTTTCGGGATTCTGTGAATTTCATCTATGAAAAGAATTTGTCCGGTTTTTAATTTTGTAAGCATTCCAGCAAGGTCACCGGGTTTTTCGATAATCGGCCCAGAGGTTGTGATAATTTCCGCGTTAAGCTCTTTGGCAATTATATGTGCAAGAGTGGTTTTCCCAAGCCCCGGAGGTCCCGTAAATAGTACGTGGTCGAGCGATTCCTTTAGTTTCTTTGAGCTTTCGATAAATACTTTTAAGTTTTCTTTTACCTTTTCCTGACCTACGAAATCTTTAAAATTCTTTGGGCGTATTAAAGTCGTAAAATCCTTTTCGTCTTCGGGTAAAATATCGGGTGAATTTATGCTTTTTCGAGTTTTCATTCTTCTAATAAAATATAAAAATATTTTCGAGGTAAAAAGTTAAAAATACTGCTTACTGTCAGGTGCTTATATTGACCCTTTATTACATAATATCTAACTTAAAATATTATTACTTTTGAATACAAACAAAACAATTATAAAATATGGAAAATAAAGGTAATTTAGTTAAAGAAATTGACATAGTTTACATTTCGAGAAGGGTTAGAATTCTGGGTATTGCTATTATTATCGGCTTGCTTTTTGTTTACGGAATGGGACTTCTTGTCTCAGAAAATTATATTAACGAAGAACTCGCAATGTTCAATATACTATCTTTTATCATTTGCTGTCTGTTTTGCATTTCTTCTGTTTTACTAAAAAATTTCTTTATGAAAGGTATAAACGAAAAAAATTTTAGGAACAAATATTTTAACGCACATATAATCTCTTTTGCAATGTGTGATTTCGGTGGGCTTTTCTGTCTTGTTACTAATTTATTCGTTAATCAAAATGTCATTTATGCTACTGCAGGTTTTTTAGTTGCTGTATTTATTATGATATTAAACTTCCCAAAAAGGGATGATTATAGCAAATTGAAAAGTTTAAAGTAGAAGAAAAGCTTTATACTTTATACCTTATACTTTCTACCTTTTACTTTTTACCGCTCTTAAAATGGTGTTTCAAAATCATCTACTTCTGGCGGTATAAAATCTCCGATTTCTTTTCCGTGATCTGACTCATCGGCTTTTTCAATTTTCCAAACACGCAAAGAGTTAAAATAAACCGTTTCACCCTGTGGATTTGTCCACGGTCTCCCCGTTAAATCAAAATACACATCCAGCATATCACCTACATTAAATTGGTCAATTAATACACAATTGTCCTGAGCTAAATCGAACTTTATATATTGTGGATATTTAGGATTGTCTAAATACTCCAAAATAAACTCTCGTTTTTGGAAAGTTCCTGTAACTTGCTTGGTTGGATAAACCTGATAAAGTTTGCCTTTAATATTCATTTTTTAAATTTTTCTCCTCGTTCCCAAAGTCCTGTCGCATAAGGGAACAGTCATCATTTAATAATTTTTATGTTCTTATTTTATATTTGAATTCCATTTGAAGTCAGAGATAATCGAGTTTTTCTTTAAGAGCTATTTTTTAAGCGGTATTTTCAAATGACCATCATTTATAGCGTCGGATTTTAAAATTCTCCTATTTTTTTATCTTATAGTAATTTTTCAAGTTCTTTCTAATCCTTTACGTACGTTATAGTTTTAAACAATTATCTAAAATAACTTTAATATCTCTAACTTTTAATGCAATTAATATTCAAACTTTCTTGTTACTTTCATTGCTTCTTTCAGTTCTTGCAGGTATTCATCTTTAGATATATGCACTGCTCCGAAAGATTTGAACACGGGAGTCATCATTTGTATGTCAAAAAGTTTAAATCTGTTTAACTTTAGCAGTTCATAAAGTTTTACTACACATACTTTAGAAGCGTTTGGAAGTAAGTGGAACATCGACTCCCCGAAAAATGCACCGCGTAATGCTACTCCATATAAGCCTCCCGCGAGTTTACCATCCTTCCAAGCTTCTACACTATGTGCATATCCCTGCTCGAATAGTTCGGAGTAAACTTCGATTATAATTTTATTTATCCATGTTTCTACTCTTTCGGAACATCTTTTTATAACTTCGAAAAATGCGGTGTCGATTTTTATTTCCAAAAAATTTTTTTTCAAAATCTGTTTTAATGAGCGTGAAATTTTTAATCGGTCATCGGGATTTTTGATTTTCAAAATAGCACGTGGGTCGGCTTCATACCAATCTATTGTCTCATCCGAATCGCCCATCGGAAAAAATCCGTTTGCATACCCGTTCAAGACTTCGACTGGTGAAAGTGAATATATTTTCTTGGGAATATCTTTCATATTAATATTGTTGTTAAAATATAAATAATTTATTTTGCAGTAAATCCAAATTTATGAAAACAATTTATTTATTTGTTGCCATTATATTTTTTTGTCAAAGCAGTTATCCGCAGGATACAACGGGAGTATCTTTTATTTCAAAAACAAATCTTATGTTAACAAATACTCACCTCGCATCAAAAGAACTACAGGGACGACTAAGCGGAAGCATTGGGTATTATAAAGCCGCTGATTTTATTGCAAATGAATTTTCAAAACTTGGATTAAAACCTCTCGGAAATAAAAATTATTTTCAGAATTTTAAAATCGAATATAACGAAATTATTGCACCCTGCAAATTCAACCTTGTCGAAAACGGTAAAACACAAAAAGAATTCAAACTTGGAAAAGACTTTGTCTGCCGTGGATTTACAGGCTCGGGAAAATTCACCGCACCCGTAGTTTTCTGCGGATACGGATTCTCGGAAAACGGCTATAATGATTATGAAAATTTCGATGTTAAAGGGAAAATCGTTTTGATGTTTAAGCAAGTTCCTGCTTGGAAACTCGGCGATAGCAACTGGAGTGCGTCTATCCGCTACAGGGAAAAAATCGCATCAGAAAAAGGCGCACTCGCAATACTTTTTGTTTCTAAACCAAATGATGAAAATCCTCAAAAGCCAATCGGTAGCGTAATGGATGGAGAAGGAATTTATATCGAAAATTTCCCTATGCTTCAAATAGATATCGAAGTTGCAAATGAACTTCTGAAAAATTCTCCATATACTTTAAAAGAACTGCAAACCGAAATCGATTCTTTCAAGACTCCTAAACCGCTTGACTTAAAAATCGAAGCCGAATTGAATATAAACGCAAAATACGAACTCGAAAGAAACACGATGAATGTTGTGGGTATGCTCGAAGGAGAAACGGATGAATATATTATTCTCGGTGCTCACCTCGACCACGTAGGCGGTCAGGCAGATGAAATTTATTTTCCCGGTGCAAACGATAACGCTTCAGGCTCTTCGGCTGTTCTGGAAATTGCACGTGCTTTCGTTCATAATAAAATTAAACCAAAACGCTCCATTATTTTTGTGCTTTTTTCGAATGAAGAATCCGGCTTACAGGGAGCAACAAACTTCGTGGAAAATTCCCCTGTCCCGCTCGAAAAAGTTACAGCTATGTTAAATATGGATTGCGTAGGATACGGCGACAGTATCCGAATAGGAAACGGAAAAAGCGCTCCAGAACTCTGGCAGGTAACCCGCTCGCTCGATTCTCTTTTTGTAAAGCAAATGACTCTCAACACCTGGAATGGCGGCGGAGCGGATGCTACACCTTTTCACTTGAAAGGGATTCCGTGTCTTTATTTCGTAACAACAAATAGCTACGACCATTTGCATCTTGCTTCAGATTTACCCGAAACGCTGAATCAAAATTTATTCGAAAAAATCACACGCCTCGCATACCTGACCGTGCTGAATCTTGCAAACGGAGAGTATAAGAGGGAGGTGGTGAAGCCGTAATATTTTCATTTTAAAATAAACCCCTCTCACCCCTTCATTCGGTAATGATCATGCACGAAATCTATTAAAATTATTTAGCAATATTTAAATTACCTGTTTTGTGAATTTTTTTCTTTTCACAATTCCTCCTCATTACGAAGCATGGCTTCGTAAAGAAATAAATCTGTTTAGGCTTTAAAGAGCCATCTGTAGCAACGCTCTTAATTTAACATTTGTGTTTTTTGCATCCGTGTTTTTTACATCCCGTTTTTTAATATGGGACTGATTTATTGGGACAGTATTTATAACTCGTAATTCAGAATTAACTTAGTCTTTGCAGTACTCTTCAAAAGATTTAATCAATTTTCCCGTGTGGATATCTATTACAACGCCGGTGAGTTTATTGTCATAGACACAGCCGGTATCTATATTGATAAAATAATCTTCGTAATAGAGATAGTCTCTGTAAGGGGTGTGTCCGATGATTTGGAGTTTATCGAGCTGCTGGAGGGGAATGGTTTTGTTCCATAATATAGTTTCCCTGTCTCCGCCCTCGACAATGCCTGCGTGAGAAATAATAACTTTGGGAAACTCATAAGTTAGTGGCAGGTGTTTTAAGTATTCAAAATGACCTGAAGATTTTACTGCATCGAAATATTCTGTGTAATTATCTATTTCGGATTTGTCTATATAAGACTTTGCTGTTTTTGTTCCGCCATTGCGATAGTGTATGAAAATATTGTTCTCACTTGGATGCTCTATTGCATCTATTAGCATATCTTCGTGATTACCTTTAGTAAATTTAATATTATTTTCTATACAAAACTGAATTACTCCTTTTGAAGAGGGTCCACGGTCGATTAAATCACCAACAGTATAAATTTCTTCCGTTTCATTAATTAATTTTTTATAAACTGACTGAAGTGTTTTTATGCAACCGTGAATGTCTCCAATAACTCCGATGTAATCTCCGTTAATCATTATTAAAATTTAAAAAGAAAAACTTTTTAAAACAAGATTAGAAAAAGGAAACTATTTTTTATTCTGTGCTTTAGATAAATGTATTTGGGAATTACAATAAGAATCAAATGTGTTTCTATCAAAGCAAACTATTACCACACTTTGCAAGAAATTATCGTTTTTTAAAAAATTATTTATTTCCCGTAGAGCTATAGTGGAAGCTTTATCGACAGGATATCCATAAGCACCTGTGCTGATTGAGGGAAAAGATATCGTTGTTATTTTATTTTTTATTGCAAGCGAAAGAGAGTTTTTGTAACAATTAGCAAGCTTTTCTTCTTCGCGATATTTTCCTCCATTCCAAACGGGTCCAACGGTATGAATAATATATTTAGCTTTAAGATTATAACCTTTTGTGATTTTAGCTTCACCTGTGGGGCAACCACCAAGTGTTTTGCACTCTTCAAGGAGTTCTCGCCCCGCTGCACGGTGAATAGCACCGTCAACTCCACCTCCGCCGAGAAGGCTTGTATTTGCAGCGTTTACGATGGCATCGGTTTCCTGATTTGTGATATCGCCTATAACTATGGATATTCTTTTATCCATTAGTGTTATTTTTTTTTATTGTTTTACACTATAACTTTCAATTTTTATCTTCCTAATTTTTTAATTTCTACATCTGTGATGGCTCTTGGAAATTCTATTCCTTCTTTTTTAAATTCTTCCAGAATCATTTTCAAAATATCGGAACGAATAACGCCAAAGAGTTTATTTTCCGAAATATAAACCCAGAGTTTAACTCTCATAAAACTTTCATCGAATTCCGAAATGCTGACAGAGGGTTCGGTTTCCTTTAAAACTTTAGGGTGAGATTTTGCAATCTTAATAAGAATTTCTGAGACCTTTTTAAAGTCAGAATTATAAGCTACATTTACCGGTATATCAATCCAAGTTTTTTCGATATAGCTTCTATTTATAATTTTATTTTCGAGAAACTTTGAGTTTGGAACAATAATCATTACATCGGAATTTGTTTTTATTCGTGTACTGCGTGCAGAGATAGAATTGACGGTGCCAAGGATTCCGTCAACCTCTATGAAATCGCCTTCTTTAATAGGTCTTTCGAATAAAAGTATTAGTCCGCTTATCCAATTATTAACGATATTCTGTATCCCAAAACCAATTCCCACAAGCAGTGCAGCTCCACCCGCAAACAGAATAGAAATGTTAATTCCCGTCGAATTAATCGCAATAAGAAATCCCGATACAAATATTACATAATAGATTATTCGTGAATACGCTTTAGCAATACCGGGAGCAATTTTATAACGAGGAAAAATTCTTTTTAATAATAGTTTCCTTATTCCTATCGAAATAGCAATTGTTATTAGAATTATAAAAGCGAAAACAATCAAAGAAAAAATTGTAATGTGAGTTCCGCCAATTTGAAAAAGTTCACGATTTAAAACTTCCATATTTTAGAAAATTGAAAATACCTGCTTATTACGAACAGGAAAAAAAGAAAATAATATATTTGATTTAAAAATTTTATTAAATTAGTAGCTTTCGTCCTTTGTCGGAAATTTTTCTTCTTTAACATCTTTAATATATCGTCTGAAAGCATTTTTCATATCCGAAGCAAGATTCATATATTTTCTGACAAAACGGGGTTTAAATTCTTCAATCATTCCAAGCATATCGTGAGTAACCAGCACCTGCCCATCGCAATATGGACCTGCACCAATTCCAATAGTTGGAATTCCGAGTGCTTTAGAAATTTTCTTTCCAAGAGCAGCGGGAATCTTTTCCAGCACTATAGAAAAGCAACCCGCTCTTTCGAGAGCTATTGCATCGTCAAAAATTTGCTGGGCTTCGTCTTTATCGGTTCCTCGGGTTTTATAACTTCCAAATTTATTAATTGATTGAGGTGTTAAGCCAAGGTGTCCCATAACGGGAATTCCTATTTCAACGAGACGCTGAACGGTTTCTGAAAGATATTTTCCCCCTTCCATTTTAATTGCATCACAACCAGTTTCTTTCATAACCCTTCCACAATTTTCTATGGCTTCAGTAACACTAACTTGGTAACTCATAAAAGTCATATCTGCAACTACCATTGCTCTTTCGACAGCTTTTTTAACAATTTTCGTGTGATAAATCATCTGGTCAAGTGTAACAGGTAATGTAGTTTCGTTTCCCTGAATGACATTGCTTAACGAATCACCTACTAAAATTAATTCTATACCTGCGGCATCTAAAAATCTTCCTGTCAGATAATCATAAGCGGTAAGCATAGTGATTTTTTCTCCCGACTGCTTCATCATATAAAGCACTTTTGTGGTTATGTGCCTGAACTCATCTTGTTTTACTGTTGATGGCATTTTTTTGTTTTTGCTTTTTTAAAATTAAATCTGAATAAGATTCTTTGATAAAATCATTTCTTTTTATATTAAAATGTTTCATCAACTCTTTCATTAAGGTTTTCGCATCGGTTAAAGATTTATACATTATCTCAAATTCAAGAAATATACCAACGCCTTGAATTTTATCAAGGTGTATTCTTAAATTCTTAACCGTGAAAATTTCTCTTTTCTTACTAACAATAAGTTGAACTTTAAAGAACCTTCTTAAAATCTTATCAAGTTCAAATGGATTTTTAGTATCAGACAACAAAAATCTCGACACTCTTTTATTTCTATTTTCTTTTCTATCATAATATACAAGGTTTCCACACTCATTATTTATTATCCTGAGTTTTAATCTTCTACCATTTACCTTATAAAAGTATATATCTTTTTGCTCTTCAAAAAAGTGATGCTTGTCCTTAAATCTATGTATATAACTCTCTGCTTTCCATTTTGCGACATCGTAATTATGAAGCTTAACTTTTAATTCATAGTTTTTTCGCATAAAATTAACCTGTTATTATTCCCCTCTCACTAAATTCAATAAATTCCACAATTTCCTTTTGCTCAACAGTCAAATTTTCTTTTTTGAGTTCATTTATTGCCATACTAATATTCAATCCAGACTTATAAATTTTATTATAGGCATAATCTATTTTATTAATCTGGCTATTGGAAAAACCACGTCTTCTCAAGCCAATTAAATTTAGCCCTTCATATTTTAAAGGCAAGTTGCCCGCAGTAATGTATGGAGGAACATCTTTTACAACTTTTGAATGGGTCGAAACAATAACGTGTTTACCAATTTTTACGAATTGATGAATTCCTGTTATACCACCTATTATTGCCCAATCCCCAATAATTACGTGACCTCCAAGGTTCACACTATTTGCAAGAATAACGTTATCGCCAAGGATACAATCATGAGCTACGTGTGAATATGCCATAAGAAGGCAATTTTTACCAATAATGGTTTTATTACTCGCTGCTGTTCCACGGTTTAAAGTAGCATATTCTCTAATTATCGTCCCTTCACCAATTTCTAACGTTGTAATTTCTCCGTTGAATTTTAAATCCTGTGGTATAGTTGACACAACTGCTCCATGGTGAATTTTTACATTTGAAGATATTCTTGCTCCATTATCTATAATGACGTTGGAAGCAATTTCAACATTGTCTCCAATTATAACATCATCTTTAATAACGGAATAATCACCGATAGTTACATTTTTTCCAATTTTAGCTTTTTTACTTACTGTGTTCAAAAAATGTTTGTACAAAAATATTTATAAAGTTGTTTCAATATAAACGTCTTCATCTTTATGGCTTGATTTTGTAATCATTTCCGCAATTAAGCCAAGAGAAAAAGACTGAAAACCTACTATGATAAATAATATACCAACTAAAAATAAAGGTCTATTACTAATTGATTCATTTTCAAAAAACTTTAATATTGTAAGATAAAGTGTGATTCCAAATCCAGCAATAGAAAAAAGAATTCCAAGTGTGCCAAATAAATGAAGGGGTTTTTTAATAAACTTCGTAGTAAAAGCAACAGTTAGTAAATCAAAGAAACCATTAAGAAATCTATTTGCACCAAACTTTGTTATACCAAATTTGCGTGGGTGATGCTTTACAACTTTCTCGGTAACCTTAAAACCCATTAGATGAGCAAGAGCTGGAATATAACGATGCATTTCACCATAAACTTTCACAGATTTAATTACTTCTTTTCTATAAGCTTTTAATCCACAATTAAAGTCGTGCAACCTAATGCCAGAAACCTTTGAGGTAAAATAATTAAAAATTTTTGAGGTATGTTTTTTAATAAATGGGTCATATCTAATTTTTTTCCATCCAGAAACCAAATCGTAGCCAGAATTAATTTCCTTAATCAGATCAGGGATTTCATTGGGGTCATCTTGTAAATCGGCATCCATTGTAATTATAATATCTCCTTTAGCTTCTTTAAAACCGACAGAAAGAGCCGCGGATTTACCGTAATTTCGTCTAAATTTTATACAATGATATCTACTATTTCTTTTGTTAATTTCTTTAATTACCTCAAATGAACCATCAGTGCTTCCATCATCTATAAATATAACCTCATAATTACATTTCAGTAAATCAAAAACTTTTTTTAACGATAATGATAATTCCATTAAAGATTCTTGTTCGTTATATAATGGTATTATAACAGATAACATTTGTTCAGGATTTAGAAGTTTTCTAAATTCCAGATAATCTATTTCTGATTTTTCAGATGCTGGCTTATCTCTGTAATACTCTTTATTTTGAGAATATCTTCTATTAAAAAACTTTCTTTTAAATTTTCTGTTTTTCTCTTCTTTATTAAACATTATATAATATTTATCGTTTAAAAAAGTTTTTTGATTATTAATAATATAATAATTTCATTGACTAACTAATATTACAATTATAAATGATATTTTTGATCTCATATAAAAATATATTTTTGTATCTTACAATAAGTTAAGTTAAAACTTTGTTTTTATTACTAATTTTGCTTAATATTTTTTCAAAAAAGAACGGAAGTGTAAATAACATCAATGGAATAATGTGAACTTTATATCGCATTGTTCCCAAAGGTCCTGAAAAAAAGCAAAGGTAGAATGTTAAAACAAAAATATAAATTTTAATTTCCATTTTGACTGCTTTTACAAAAAGGAAATATATTAAAGAAAATAACATTATGGTATTTACAAGAAATTCCATTGAAATGTATAATATTATGTAAAAAGGTTGCTTTAAAATGAATTTAATAACTCCAATGTATCCCTCTTTAGTGAATGTATAAAGTAATCCTGTATTATTTTCTTCTTTAATACCGAGAAAATTAGTTATATCAAATCTTCCTGGATCCATAAAAAAATTTATCATACCTTTTAAATGATATATAGCATATTCATATTTATGGTTCATTATAAGATTTAATCCAATTTTATCTTCTTCCAAAAGAAGGTTTGAAAAATTATCAATTGAATTTAAATGCTTCCTTATTTCAATCATTTTTTTCTGACCTTCTTCTTCTCCATAAACATTAACTAATAAAAAAGCACTATTGTAACCAACCAAATTCATTTGCCTAATGCTTGAAAAATGATAACTACCTGTGGTATGATAATTATAATAAGAAAGAAAAAAAATTGTCAAGGGCATAATAAATCCAGAATACAAAATAATAGCTTGCCTTCTCTTCCAAAACAAATAAAACAAAAATATCAAATTTGGAATCCAATAATACAACAAAATTGGTTTAGTCAAAACTGCAAGAGCTAAAAGAAAGTTATATATGATAATTTGATATGTTTTATTTTCTGTTGTATATAAAAGAAAGAAATAAAATGACCAGAATAATAATGTCTGAAGCAAAATTTCAGACATAATCATATTATTATAGATAAATTGAACAGGTAATAAGATTAAAAAAAGCAGTAATAATTTTTTAAAATCAAAGGAAAAACTAAACATTTCAAGCAATTTTATTAAACCAAAAATATTAATAAAACTTAAAATATTCTGAGCAAACAAAACAGAAAAATCTGAGTTGTATATCGTTTTAAATATCAAAACAAAAAAGCCGTAAAGAGGCGGTCTTTTCGTGAAAAAATGCATATCTATCGGCTTGTTAAAATCTAAACAGTAAAGGCTTGAAAAGTTTTTAATATTAAAAGCTTGCTGTAAATATTCATAAGAGTCGGCCATATAAATATTTTTATTAATAACTGCAATTATAAAATAGACTAAATGAATAGATGCAATTATTAATAATAAGAAAAAATATTTTTCGTTTGTTTTTCTGAACATAAATAGAATTAAGAAATTCTTTTACATAAAATACAATTATTTGATTAAATTTTATATTCAACATTTTAGTAAATTAATCATTACAAATTGAAACAATAATTTCCGACAAGAAATATGAACTATTAGTGAGTTTTATTTTAAAAAAGTTAATTATATTTTACATACGATATTTATAAATATATTTTATAGGGATTTTGGGAAAAATAAATTAGATAAATTTAAATTATGAAAAAGAGACTCGAAAACGAAATCGAGCATGGAAAATACTTATTGCAAAACAATGCAGGGGAAATCTGGAATTGGGAATCGCCCGCGGGAAAGCTAAGATGGAAGCGAAGAGTTAAAATACTTTGTAATGGTTTAATTTCTAACTTAAATGTTCTTGAGTTGGGGTGCGGAACAGGATACTTTACCAAAGAATTAGTAAAAACTGAAGCAACGATTTATGCAATAGATATTTCCCCTGAACTGATAGAAAATGCAAAAACGAAAATAAAAAGTAATAATATAAATTTTATTCTTGGTAATGCATGTTCCTTACCTTTTAATGATACTACCTTTGATATTATTCTCGGAAGTTCGGTGTTGCACCATTTAGATATTAACTCAGCAGTAAAAGAAATTTATCGGGTTTTAAAAAAGGGAGGGAGAATAAGATTTACAGAGCCTAATATGTTAAACCCTCAAATTGCATTACAAAAAAATATACCATTTATAAAAAAGATGATGGGAGATTCCCCTGACGAGACTGCTTTTTTTAGATGGAAAATAAGAAAATTGTTACTTGAAACAGGATTTAATAACGTGAAAATCAAACCTTTTGATTTTTTGCACCCCAAAATACCCTTATTACTTGTTAATTTTATGGAAAAAGCAGGTTGTGTTTTTGAAAAAATTCCAATTTTAAGAGAATTTTCAGGATCATTGTACATCACTGGACAAAAATAGTGTTTTTAAAAAATTTTTAATTTAAATATAATATTAACTTTTATTTATCTAAATTATAGAGAGATATTATATTTTTTTTGATGGCGTTCTAATTAGTGTGTAAATTTAGAACTTATTCTAATTAGAAAATAGTTCAACCCCTTTGGGGTTGTGATAGTAGGTGAGCATTATCCCGCGACTTTGTCGGGGGTTACTAATATTCGACCACTTCGTGGTCGTTTGAGATTTGCTAGAAAATTATTATAAATTCGTTTTTCCATGCTATATAATAGAAATCTATTTACACACTTTTTTAAACGCTAATTATTTTTTTTTACATTTATAAAAGTAATTGACTTTATTAAATAAATATTTCATATTGCAAAAATAAAATGTGAATTATAGGGACATATATACGATATTTTTAAAATAAAAACATTTTTATATGATTAGACAAAAAGGTTCAAAAGTCATAATTATTTCCCTTCTTTTCATTTTTATAATATCCTATAACTCAGTCTTTGCAAGAAAAAAGTGGGTTAATTTCACAGATTTAAAAAACATAACCTGCCTTGCTATGGATAAACAATCCCAAATTGCATACTGTGGAACTACTGGTGGTTTATTTTTGGCAGATTTAAATAATGGTTCAATAATAAAGCAATATACAAATATTCAGGGTTTAATAAGCAATAATATAACAGCCCTTACTGTAGACAATCAAAATAAAATATGGATTGGCTCATCAGACGGTTCAATATGTATATTAGACAACACGAACTCGACCTTCAGGTATATTTTAGATATCAAAAACTCTACAGAGACAAGCAAAGGAATAAATGCATTCATTACGTATGGGAGTTTTATTTTCGTAGCTACCAATTTTGGAATTATAAAAATTTCTACAGGTACATATAACTTCATTGATGCTCCATATTATCAATTAGGTAGTTACAATTCCAAATCAGCTGTATTTGATTTAACAATATTAAACAATAAAATTTTTGCTGCAACAGTTTCGGGTGTTGCTTACGCAGATTTTGTCAACTCGAATCTTAACAATCCTTCATCTTGGACAAATTACAACATAGCACCACTAAATGCAAATGTTAAAACAATTAAATCATTCAATGGATACGTATTTGTAGGCAGTAATACTGGATTTGTTTATTATGACGGTTCATATTGGGTTACATATCCTAACCCAGATTTTGCAAATACATTTATAAAAAGTATTTCGCCGGTTGGGAACAGATTATATTTTATTTCAAATAACAAAGCATACTCGGCTCATATAGATTCGTTAGTTAACGTATTACCCTATAATACTAATGATGTGTGCAATGTAATCATATCGGATAACAATCAGAATCCAATAATTGGAATTTCTGAAAAGGGAATATATGTCAAAGTTAATAGCAATTTTACTTATATTGCTCCAAATTGTCCGAACAGAAATTCTTTCGAGTACATAAGCGAAGATACCTATGGAAATATTTGGGCGGCGAGTGGATTATTCGATGGTGGGTTCTATAAATTCGATGGTTTGAACTGGTCTAACTTTACAAAAGAACAAAACCCACTAATTGGAAATACAAATGACTTTAGAAAAGTTATTTGTGGTGATAATGCGATATGGGCTTTGTCTTGGGGAGGGGGGGCAACATTAATAAAAAATAATGTTATTCGGAATTACAGCACTATTGACTCAATTCTTCCTGGAGTTCCTGGTTATCCAAACTTTTGTGTGCCTTATGGGGGTGCATTTGACAACAATGGATATTTTTGGATGACTTTTTATGGGACAAATAATTCAAAAATGATATACGTACATTTAAATGATACTTTATTAACAGGTATTACAAATTCACCCATTATAAGTAGTGGTGCTCATTTCGGTTCTATGGCAATTGATAATTATAACACAAAATGGATTGTTTCAACTGGACAATATGGCTTATATTTTTATAATGAAAACGGAACAATTTTTGAACCAAACGACGATGTATATGGGTTTTATAGCACTGCTGATTACGGTGATATTAATACTATCACACATGTAATAATAGATAAAAACAATACAGTTTGGGTAACTACTAATAACGGAGTATATATTCTGGATAACCCTTTAGGTGCAATACAAAATCCAAATAACAAACCTGCTTTTTACAAACTCGGTATTATTTCAGGAAATCTTAAAGTCCCATTTACAGAAAACTGTAAAACTATTACCGTAGACGTTTTAAACGAAAAATGGATAGGTACAGAATCCAATGGCGTTTTTCATTTTTCAGAAGATGGGACTACATTAATAGAGCAATTTAATACTTCAAACAGTCCAATTTTATCTAATTCTGTAAATTCAATTGTAGTAAGTGGAAAAACCGGAAGAGCATATTTCGCAACATTATACGGTTTATCTTCGATTGAGACCAATGCAATACAGCCGGTTGAGAAATTCGATAAAATAATTTGCAAACCAAATCCATATATAATTCCATCATCAAAAAGTCCAACTTTAATAATAGATGGTCTTGTTGAAAATTCTACAATAAAAATCATTACCTTAAACGGCGAGGTAGTTGCAGAATTTACTGCAAGGCCGGGCAGGATTGACGATCAATGGAACGGAACAGATAAAAAAGGCAAACTTGTTTCAACAGGAATTTATATTGTTGTTGCATATAATAAAGATGGAAGTAAAGTAGGAACAGGTAAATTAGCAGTGATAAGAAAATAAAATATGCTTGTAATACCTGTAATAGATATAAAGAATGGGAAATGCGTTAGAGCAATCCACGGGCTTGAAGAAGAAACTCATTATTACTGTGATACTCCTTTAAACGTTGCTAAATTATTTCGAAAAGAAAATTTTAAGGCAATACATATTACAGACCTTGATGGTGCAGTGTTTGGAGAAATGCACAATTATCCTATAATCAAAGAAATTACACGCTCTGTGGATATACCTATACAACTCGGAGGTGGAATTAGAGATTTCGAATCTGCGAGAAGAATGATAGAAGAACTTGGTGTATATAGAATTGTGATTGGAACTGCAGCAATACAGAATCCTGATTTGGTAATTAGGATTTTAAATGAATTTTCTCCTTCTAAACTTGTAATAGGAATCGATGAAAAACTGAACAATGTCGTAACAAATGGGTGGATAAACTATGCGAATATTACTCCAAATGATTTTGCAAAGTATATGGAATCTCTTGGGGTAAAAAGGATTATATATCAAGATGTTACTCGTGTAGGAAATTTATCGGGACCTTTTTTGGAAAGATTGTTGGAGATCGCAAATAATACTAAATTGAAAATAACTGCAGCAGGTGGGATAGGAAATTATTCTCATTTAAAATCTTTGACAGATTTAAAACATCCGAGTATAGATTCCGTAATGATATCACGCTCACTTTATGAAAATAAATTTCCCTGTCAGGCAATATGGAGAGATATAGAAAGAATCGATACATCGCTTGAACTTCCGAGAATAAAATGAAAAGAATTTTATTTTTAATATTAATAGTAATTTTTGTTTATTCGTCAGATACTTTTTCACAACAGTCTGATAAACCAAGTTCAAAATTCAGAATCGCACGACTGAAATATTCCGGTGGTGGAGATTGGTATAACGACCCTTCGGCAGAAGTAAATATGATGGAATACCTAAAAAAGAACACAACAATAGATGTTGATATCTCAAAATTTTATACTGTAGATATATCTTCAGATGATATTTTTAATTACCCGTTTATTTTATTAACGGGACATGGTAATATAGAATTTTCTCAAAGCGAAGTCGCAAGATTAAAAAAATATTGTGAGTCGGGTGGGTTTCTTTATGTAGATGATGATTACGGAATGGATACTGCATTCAGAAGAGAAATAAAAAAAGTCTTTCCCGATAAGCCGCTACAGGAACTTCCGTTCAATCACAAAATTTATAATTCGCATTTCTCGTTCCCTAATGGTCTTCCGAAAATTCATGAACACGACAGTAAACCTCCGCAGGGATTTGGGATATTTCACAACGGTCGTCTATGCGTATATTATACATACGAAACAAACATTTCAGATGGATGGGCTGATACACAGGAGCATCAAGACCCACCCGAAAAACGGGAAGAGGCATTTAGAATGGGAACAAACATAATAGTCTATGCTTTGATGAATTAATTTAAAAATTACTAACATCTCTTCCAAAAAGAAATGTTTTTGTCCAATCGAAAATTACAAGTAATTTATTTTTAAAGCTCACAAGTTTTGTCAAGTAGGCGCTTCTCCATAAGACAAATGTCTTAAATCCTGTTCCTTTAAACTGTGGTGTATCCGCAAGAGCTTTATGTCCTCCTATATAAGCAAGCATACCAAGATTTTTGTATTTAAATGATTCCTTTACTTTCATTTCCCTATTCAAATACTTTGCAAGAAATAATCCTTGTTGTTGTGCTACCTGTGCCGTTGCGGGCAGTTCACCAGTAATCATATGTGTACAATCTCCAATTGCAAAAATATCATTATAGTAATTCTTTTCGTCTTTTTTTATTTTAAAAAATTCATTTACAAATATCTTCCCTTTATTATCTTTTTCGAAATTTGATTTTAGGACAAATTCAGTTGCGGTATTTCCGGTAACCCAAACAAGCGTTCCATAATTCATTTCAGTTCCATCCAATAAAAATATTTTATTTACAGTTACTCTAAAGACAAAAGATTTTGTTTTTAATATAATATTTTGTCGTTTAAAAATTTTCATTGTATACTCACTAAGTTTTTTATCAAAAGTTGCGAGCAAAGTTTCCCTTGCTTCAATTAATACAATTTCAACAAGATTGGTAAGTTCTTTATATCTTTTTTTAACATCTTTTTCAATAAAGTCATACATTTCGGCTGCAAATTCGACACCCGTAGGACCACCGCCACACACTACGAATCTTAAGAATTTCCTTTTTTCTTCCTCGTTTAAATTAGGTAAGCAAGCGTTTTCAAAGCAGTCAATAATTTTTGTTCTTATTTTTCTTGCATCAGATAGTTCTTTTAAAAATAAAGCGTGTTCTTTTACACCTTCAATATTAAAAGTATTCGTTACTTCCCCTACTGCAATTACAAGAAAATCATATTCAATTTCAAAAACCTTTTTTGTATCACTGTCTTCACATATAACCTTTTTATTATTTTCATCTATTTGTTTACAATATGCTTGGTGATATGTTACTTTATCCATGTTTCTAATTGGTTCTATAATGCTTCTGAACTCAACAGTTCCTACGGTTGTGCTTGGAAGAAGCGGGGTAAAAAGAAAATGGTTTCTGGGACTAACGACAATAACATTATATTTAATTTTATCAATTTTTTTCAAAAAGCGAAACGCAGAAAAGCCTGTTCCTAAAACAACAATTTTTTTCTTCATTCTTAATATTTTTCCTTAAATATTTACATTTTTTATATAAAATAATCTCAATATTATAAACAAAATTTTTAGAGAGAAAGTTATATGAAAGCTTACAGAAAAGAATTATGGTTCAACACAAAAAAGCGAAGGGAATTAATTAATATTACTCCCGAAGTCGAGAATTGCATTTTGGAAAGCGGAATAAAAGAAGGGTTATTGCTTTGTAATGCAATGCATATAACGGCAAGCGTATTTATAAATGATGATGAATCGGGATTACATAACGACTTTGAAAAATGGCTCGAAAAACTCGCACCTGAAAAGCCTTATTCACAATACCAACACAATGGTTTTGAAGATAATGCAGATGCACACTTAAAAAGAACTATTATGGGAAGAGAAGTTGTAGTAGCTATAACAGATGGGAAACTTGATTTCGGGCCATGGGAACAGATATTCTACGGTGAATTTGACGGCAAACGCTCTAAAAGAGTATTGGTAAAAATAATTGGAGAGTAAAAATCTCGTTCCCGGGATAACCGGGAACGAAAAAATTAATTCAGTTGTGCGTTAAGCTTTTCGACAATAACACCTTTAGGTACCGCACCAACTATCTGGTCAACAAGTTTACCACCTTTAAATATTAAAAGTGTTGGAATACTTCTGATTCCGAATTTGGTTGCTACACTTGGATTACTATCAACATCAAGCTTTCCAATTTTTGCCTTCCCCTGATATTCACCAGCAAGCTCCTCTACAATTGGTGCAATCATTCTGCATGGTCCACACCACACAGCCCAAAAATCCAATAAAACCGGGATATCTGACTGTTCTACTTCTTGTGCAAAATTAGCATCTGTAATTTCTAATGGATGCATTGTTTATCCTTTCACTGATTTAAATTTATAGATTGTAATTATGGTTAATTTATATTCAAGTTATGTTCTCCAACTAACTTTTTCAAGTTGGAAATTAATTCCGAAGTTGGATTTACTTTAAACTCTTTCGATTTAAATAATTTATTAATACCATTACCGTTAATATTAAAAAACAAATAACAATTCCCTGGATAATTCTCAACAAGTTTTTTAATTTTTTTCAAAACATCATAAGTAGTTTTTTCCTCTTGCAGATTTATTGTTAAATTTTGCCCGAGGTGCTCGTGAATTCTTTCCATTGGATAAATGTTATCAACGACAAGTTTTATTTTTTCTCCGTTTTTTTCTGGTTTCCCCTCGACAAAAACAAGATTATCATTTTTGAATAAAAATTGCTTTGACTCGAATAAGTTACTAAAGGCAATACATTCGCCTGTTCCATATAAATCAAGAAGATTGAAAACAACAAATTTTTTTCCCTTTTTTGATGACCTTATTTGCAAATCACTTATTACTCCGCACATTTTCGCTGTACTCATCCTGTCAATTTCTTCTTCACTCGCATCACTACCAAAACTTAAAGTGATGTGGGCTTTAATGTCTTTTCTAAATTTTTCCAGCGGGTGACCAGAGACATAAAATCCAATTGCAGCCCTTTCAAGATTTAGCTTTTCAATTTCCGAAAATTCTTCATAGTCCTGAAGTTTTAAATCACCAAAGCCATTGTTAGTATTTTGTGACGTTAGGAATAAACCTTCCTGACCTTTTGATTGGGGTAATTCTTTAAATCTTTGTGCATATAGAGTTGCCCTTTCAAGGTTGAAAAACAATTTTCTCCTATTTTCTTCGATACTATCAAATGCACCTGCATAAATCAGCCCTTCAATGGTCTTTTTATTTACAAGCCTCAAATCAACTCTTATAAGAAAATCTATGAAACTTTTGTATTCACCATTTAATTCTCTTTCCTTGATAATTACATCCGAAGCTTTCTCGCCGACATTTTTGATTGCACTTAGACCATATATTATTTCACCTGTTTTATTTTCGTCGTTACCATAATAAACAGTAAATCCGAGCTCACTTAAATTAATATCCGGCTGTCGAACTTTTATTTTAAGCCTCTGACACTCTTCGGCAAGGTATTGTAATTCCGTTTCATCGTCTTTTCTGCACTCCATAGAAACAGCAAGAAATTCAACCGGATAATTTGCTTTAAGATAAGCTGTATAATAAGAAACAAAAGAGTAAGCAACTGCGTGAGATTTATTAAATCCATAATCAGCAAAATCAAATATTAATGCAAAAATATCTTCGGCTAATTTTTTACTTAATCCATTTTTTACTGAACCATTTACAAAATCAGTTTTTACTTGTTTCATTTTTTCTTTAATCTTTTTACCCATTGCTTTTCTCATATTATCAGCTTGAGCCATGGAAAACCCTGCAATTTCACGAGCAATCTGCATAACTTGTTCTTGATAGATAATAATACCATAAGTCTCTTTTAAAGCATTTTCCATTTTCGGGTGCATATAGGTAATCGGTTTTCTTCCGAACCTTTTATCAATCAAATCCGGAATAAGCTTCATCGGTCCTGGTCTATTTAACGCATTCATAATAGCAAGGTCATTTATATTTTTAGGTTTCATTTTCGAGAGATATTCTTTCATTTTATCTTTTGAAAACTGAAAAATTCCTGTTGTTGCTCCAGAAGAAAAGAGTTTATAAGTTTTAGTATCATCAAGTGGAATATTGTCAATAGAAAGATTTTTATTAAATCTCTTATTAATCAGATTTAGAGTTTTGCTAATTACTTTTAATTCTTTTAAACCAAGAAAATCAATTTTAATTAGTCCAGCATCTTCAAGCTGATTCATATCATATTGTGTACAGAAAGCATTTTCCTCCCCAGCAGCCCTTGAAAGTGGAACATAGTCTGTTACATCAGAAGGAGCTATAACCACACCCGAGGCATGTATAGAAGAATTTTTATTAAGATTTTCAAGTGTTTGAGCATAGTCGAATAACGCTTTTCTATTTTGTTCAATTATTTTATCAGGGTTATTGAAATACGCTTGAAACTCTTTTACTTCTTTCATACATTCCGCAAGAGGTTTCACTTTACCAAAAAGTATTGGAATAAGCTTAGTTAATTCGTTAATTTCCTGATATGGAAAATTTAAAACTCTTCCTACATCTTTCAAAACGCCTCTTGGTGCTAATCTATTAAAAGTTATAATCTGAGCAACTGAATTCTCACCATAAGTTTCTTTAGCATACTGGATTACTTCATCTCTTCTGTCGTCTTGAAAATCAATATCTATATCAGGCATCGAAATTCTTTCGGGGTTCAAAAATCTTTCAAAGAGAAGATTAAATTCGAGAGGATTAACGCTTGTGATACCTATACAATAACAAACTAAGCTTCCAGCTGCACTACCACGCCCTGGTCCAACAAGGATGCCTCTTTCTTTTGCAGTTTTAATAAAATCTTGAACAATTAAAAAGTAGCCCGAGAAATTCATCTTTTTTATTACGTCAAGTTCATATTTCAATCTTTCTTCAACTTCTATGGTAATTTTTTTAAATTTTCTTCTTAAACCCTCCCAAGAAATTTTCTCAAGATATTCATCAAGTGTTTTAGCATCACTGCTTACAGGTATTTTATAAGCAGGCATAAATTTTTTTGACAAGTCAAGTTCGAGATTACATTTTTCAGTTACTTCAAGTGTTGATTGTATTGCTTCAGGAAAATTTTTAAACAACTCACACATTTCTTTTGTAGTTTTAAAATAAATCTGGTCTGTTCCATAACGTAAATTTTCTGTTAAATCAACTGTTTCCGCACCTTTTGTTTGTTTGGCGCTCAAGTGAAGATATAAGTTATGTGCTATTGCGTGTCTTTGTTTAATGTAATGAACATCATTTGTTGCTATTGTTTTAATTCCCAGCTCTTTTGCAATCTTTGGGGCTTCTTTTAAAACCTTTTTTTCAGAGTCGAGAGTAATGTGGTTTTGTAGCTCAATATAAAAATCTTCACCATAAATTTCTTTGTATGTTGCCGCCATTTTTTTTGCCATTTTTAAATCGTTACGGACAATATAACAGGAAACAACTCCATGTACACAGGCAGATAAGGCAACAATCCCGTCTTTATATTGATTTAAAACTTCAAGGTCAACGCGTGGTTTATAATAATGTCCCTCAGTATGGCCAATAGAATTTATTTTTATTAAATTTCTATATCCAACTTCATTTTTAGCAAGTAAAATTAGATGGGCATAATTAATATTAGAAGTGGATAATTTTTCGTCATCATTAACATCAATAATTTCCGCGGTTGAAGCTTTAGTGTTTATTTTATTTCCCCTATCAAATCGAGTACCTGATTGAACTACATAAGTCTCAAAACCGACAATTGGTTTTATATTTTTCTGTTTGCATTTCTTGTAAAATTCCATTGCACCATACATAACTCCGTGGTCAGTAAGAGCAACTGCAGACATATTGTTATCAATCGCTGCCTGCACAAGCCCGTCAACTGTGCAAATTGCATCGAGCAGAGAATAATGTGTATGATTATGTAAATGTATAAATTCTTTCAATTGCTTCAAAATATTTTAAAAACTATTTAGCGAGTTTTTGTAAAGAAGTATTTCAAGTTAAAAAGAAAAAAGGAAAGTGTAAAGGAACAATTTTTATTATTTATAAAAATTTTTGTGTGTTTAAAGGAACTATAATATTTACTTGCTGTTAAATAATAAAAACTTTATTTAATCAATGAAAACATTTTATACGATTTTAATGTTATTAAGTTTTTATTTTCATAATTCTTTTTCGCAAGGAAACACGAACTTTGATTTAACATTAAAAAAAGAATCTGAAAATCCATTAATTAATTTAAATTTAAAACATCAAAATGAATTTGAGAGCATAATTTTTCAAAAGTTACAAGTATTAAACACAACATCTTCAATTTTATTATTAGCATGGCCGCTGAATCCAATGATTGTTTACGAAAATGAAAAAGTAAACTTCGGTCTAACAAAAGAGGTATCTGCTGTATTTCCTTTTATTAGAACAAAAAATTTTGGAGCAATAGGTAGAATGGGCTTTGAATATTCTTATATTTTCCGAGCCGAAAATAAAAATCATTTAAGAGGTTTTTTAAATATAGATTTACCAATTCATTCAGGAGATTTTATTGCTTTTACAACTGGAATTGGAGGGGGATACTTTACAGATACAAGAAAAAGTGGAATTTTTCCACAGATATCTCTTAATATGTTTGTGCCATTCGGTGAAGGGTTAGGTATAACTCCTTATTTTAAACTTCGTCATACATTTATGTTTAATGAGACAAAATCAGATGTTACGGACTTATCACTTGGAATAGGACTTATTATTCTTCCATTTTTTAAATAGGAAATTTCAATAAATACCAGATATTATATAAACAAATACCTTTTTTTCATAAATAAAATTATAAGGTCGTTAATTTTAAAAACATTTTAAATATAAAAAAACATAATTTTTCATTTGTTTTTTTATGAAATAATATTAAATTTCAATAACTAACAAATAAAGATATGAGAACGATAAATTTTATATTTTTTTTCTTCTTCTTAATTTTATTTTCAAATCTTAATGCTCAAAATATTTTTATCTACGTTGGGACAGACACATTATCATCTAACTATCCGTTTACAACATATTGGATGGATGGGAGAACTGATATGTTGTATCTTGAAAATGAGATTACATCTGCAGGAGGAGTTCCAGGTTATTTTACATCAATAGCATTTTACGTAAATAGTGCCGATACAATAACAATGAACGGTTTTAATGTAAAAATGCAGAATACTTTGGATACATCTTTAACAACATTTGGTAACGCATGGGAGATATGTTACAGCGGAACTTACAAGGTATTAACTACGGGATGGCAAACAATATATTTTACTCAGCCTTTTGGATGGAATGGAAATGACAATCTAAAGATTGAGATATGCTACAATAATAACAGATATACTTATTACTCAACTGTTAGGTCAACATTAATTCCCCGAAAAACTTATGGAGCATATCAAGATTTATCGAATGGAGATGGTTGTGTCGATTTAACAACAGGAACGGTTCAAGCAAGGCGACCTAATATATGTCTTGAATTAACACCTATTACAGGTATTAATAATTTTGTATCAATACCAGAGAAATACTATCTTTCACAAAACTATCCGAATCCGTTTAATCCGGAAACAAGAATAAATTATACAATACCTAAAGCGGGAAAGGTTTCCATCATTGTATATGACGCCCTAGGAAGGCAGGTTTCCGAACTCGTTAACGGATATAAAAATGCAGGAAATTATATTGTTGAATTTAACTCTAGGGGATTATCGAGCGGAGTATATTATTACAAAATGTTATCGGGAGATTTTTCTGATATCAAGAAAATGGTAGTAATAAAATAATACGTATAATTTCTCTTTAATTACAAACATTTCAAAATCTTCGGCTTTAAACTTGGTGCCTTCAGAAGGTTTGGCAAGTTTACAGCTAAAGATTTCTATTTTACTAAATATAATTAAATAGAATTTGTTTTTTTCTTTTTATTTCGGGAGTTCAATCCCCTGTAGTCTTTTATAAAGCATTACGGCATAAGAATCCGTCATACCTGCTACGAATTCGCATATTTGAAGAATTCTTTCGTATAAATCATCATTAGGTTTACCATCTAATAAAAACTGTTCGGGTAATATATTAATAAGATTACTACTGAGTGGTTTTTCTTTTTCGAGTTTTTTCTTGTCTTTGTATTCATACAAATCGTTTACGGCTTCTATAAACATATCTAACAAACCTCCTACAACTTTGAATCCTGCTACTTCGATTTGAATCACGTTTTTAGATTTATATACTTTATCTACGGAAATTCTTTCAATGTTAAATAAAATATCTTTTTGATTAATCTTATCTATTAATTGTTTGTCGAACTTCCCGTTCAAAATATTATTTTCGTTATCTAAAAATATTACAGAGCATTCATTAATTAATTTGTTTATAACTTTTGCTCTAAGATACCCGATTTTTTCACGTCTATCCTTTATGGCATTATATTTCCCTTTATCAAATTCTTTTCCCGCAATTTCTTTAAGTAATTTTTCCCCTTCGGAATAAGGAATCAAGCCAATTCTGATACCATCTTCAAAATCCATAATCCTGTAACAAATATCATCCGATGCCTCGACTAAAAAAGCTAACGGGTGTCTTAAATAATAATAATCCGTGACTTTATCAATTTCCAGTGAATCGAAAATATCACAAAAAATCTCTCTGTCTGTCTGAAAGTAGCCATACTTTTTAAAACTGATTTTATCTTTGTATTTTTCAATTTCTTTTTTCTCCTTGCTGGATTTAGTGGGATACTTAACAAAGCTTGCAAGCGTGGTATAGGTTAATTTTACTCCTCCGCCTATGCTTTTGCGTGAACTTGTCAACATTTTAAATCCGTTTGCATTACCCTCGAAGTTTATCAGGTCAGACCATTTATCTTTGTTGTTAATTAAAGTTTCATACTTTTTTCCATTACCGTTTTTAAAATAATTACTGATTGCAGATTCACCAGAATGTCCAAACGGAGGATTACCTAAATCGTGCGATAGGCAAGCTGTGGCAACGATAGCTGCAAAATCATTAATATTAATTATACTATAAAGCTTGTGTCTATCAATAATTTCCTTTCCGACAATTTTTCCAAGAGACCGACCTACACAGGACACTTCAAGACTATGAGTCAGGCGAGTGTGAACAAAGTCGCTTTCAGGCAACGGTATTACCTGTGTTTTATCCTGTAATCTTCTGAATGCAGAGGAAAAGACAACTCGGTCATAATCCTTTTCAAAGTTGCTTCTATCTGATTGAGTGTTTAACTTGTTCTTTTTTTCTCCAAGTCGTTTTTGTGAAAATAAAGTTGACCAATTCATAAAATGTCATTTATATTTTTCCAATGTCATTTTGTAAGCATTAAATACATCAACAACACCCCCTGATTTTGATAAAGAAGAAAATAGTATTTTCGATTTATCTTCTTTAACTCTAACTTTCAAGCCATTATATTTTCTTACAGAACTTGAAAGAATAATTTTAATATCGCTTGCAGATAAATTCGGGAAAAACCATTTTAGAATTGCTGCACAACCAGAAACTTCAGGTGTCGCCATACTTGTACCACTTTTCCTCTCGAATTTTCCACCGGGAACTGTCGAATTTATTTCAACACCAGGTGCGAATAAATCCACAACCTTATTTGAAAAATTTGAAAATGAAGCTGCAAGGTCATATCCATTCGTAAGATTTTCTGGGTCTTTTTCTTCATTCCAATTTTTCATCCAAGTATTTGCTCCAACTACAATCATATTGGCAAAATATTTCATTTCGTTATTTTCTACATAGAATTTTGGTGGAAAATTTCTCTTTATTTCAATATCAGCACCTTCATTTCCCGCAGATACCACAAAAAGTACTTCTTCCTTTTCCGCATACTTAATGGCATCTGTTACATAATCAGAATTAGGTGAAAAATATTTACCTGCAGACATATTAATAATTGATGCACCATTATCAACTGCATATCTAATAGCATTTGCGACATCTTTATCTCTCTCATCTCCTTCGTCAGGAACAACCCTAAGAAACATTAATTTAACAAATGGTGCTTGTCCAATTCCTTTTTTATCAGCACCAATAATACCAGCGACATGTGTTCCATGTGAAGCTCCTTTTGTGTGGACATCATTATCTCCATAGTTTTTTTCGGATAATAATTCTGGGTCATCTCCTATTAAAGTATGAACACTGGTAGTATCAAACAAACACTTTTCTTTAATCGAATAATCTTTCTCAATCTCTATAAGTTCGTTTTTATTCAATCCGTAGAGCATTTTAATAAATAAAATTTTATTTGCTGCTTCTTTATATTCACCCTTTAACGAGTTTAAAATTTCTTTAATCTTTTCAGGTTCAGTAGGATAATTTTTTTCTTTTAATTTCTTTTCAGCTTTATCCAAGTCGGAAAGCGTTTCATTTGCAAAAAAATAAATATCTTTAGTTTCCTGTTTTTTCTTTTCATATTCATCATTTACTTTAATATAATATGAATCATTTAAAGAAGCATTCATATTTTTTAATCTTTGCAATTCCCTTGTAACCTCAAGATTTAAATTTACTGCTTTCCCAAGAAAGTTCCATCCATAAAAATCATCAACATATCCGTTTTCATCATCATCAATTCCTGGTTTTCCGTTAATCTCCTTTTCATTGTTCCAAATTTTACCGTTAAACTCAGGGTGGTCAATGTCAAATCCCGTATCTATTATTGCTACTATTAGTTTTTGAGATTCAGGAACAACATTTTGAGTTTTTATGTACTCATAAAAAGCGATAGTGCTTGTTCCTTCGTATCCATCTTTTTCCGGACTAAGCTGAGCCCAGTCAGGTAAAACTGACGCTTGGACATAAGTAGAAATTACACTCTTATGTTTAAGATATATTTCATAAGATTTTTTGTTTACTATTTGTTCAAAAGGATTGGAGAAACTAACCGAATTTAATTCCTTTGAAACAAGCGTAAATAAAAAAAGAATTATAATAATACAAGATTTTTTCATATTTTAAATTTAAAATTTTATACAATAACAATACTAAATTGAATTACTTAAGATGTTTAAATTAATTATTTTTAACAAATAAAAAAAGTTTAATATGATTAATTTCGAGAAGCGATATTTAAAATATAAAAATTTAATTAACAAAAGATTAAGTAGTTTTATTTTAAAAAAAAGCCCTGAGGGAATTTATAATCCACTAAGATATATATTATTGGGAGGAGGTAAAAGAATTCGACCAATCTTATTAATGTTATGCTGTGAGGCTGCAGAGGGAAAAGTTAAAGAATCTATAAACGCTGCAATAGCAATGGAGACCTTGCATAACTTTACACTAATACATGATGATATAATGGATAAAGCAGATACAAGACGTGGAAGAAAAACCATTCATAAAAAGTGGGATACTGATACTGCTATTCTTGCAGGCGATGCTCTGCTTGGGCTTGCATACGAATCGTTACTAAAAACAAATTCTCAGAAAATTGGAGAAATTGTTATGCTGTTTACTAAAGGAATAATAGAGGTTTGCGAAGGTCAAAGTTATGATAAAGAATACGAAACGAAGAAAAAAGTATCACTCAATGAATATATTATGATGATAAACAAAAAAACATCTCAGCTACTCGTATCTTGTGCAAAAATAGGGGTATTGATTGGAAACGGAAATAAATCACTTGTTGAGGCAATGGGTAATTATGCTTTAAATCTTGGTTTAGCTTTTCAAATACAAGATGATTTATTAGATATAAATGCTGACGAAAAAAAATTTGGGAAAAAAATCGGGGGTGATATTCGAGAGGGGAAAAAAACTTTTTTATTAATAAAAGGCCTCGAAACAATAAAAAACAAAAAAGACAAGGATCTACTTGAATCTATTATAACAAATAAAGGGCTAAAGAAAGATAGTGAAATATTAGCGATAAAAAATATCTACGCGAAATATGGGATAATAACCTCTGCTAAAAAAGAAATTGAAAACTATATAAGAGAAGCAAATTCTTACCTTAGAAAAATAAGAAAAGAAACCTCAAGGCATATGATGCTTTGGTTTTCAAATATGTTATTAAACAGGAATATGTAAATGATTGAAAAAGAGGTTACCATAATAAATAAGGCAGGAATGCATACAAGGCCTGCTTCTACAATAGTAAAGATTGCTGCAAAATACAAAGCAGAGTTTTTTTTGTCAAAAGATAATTTTGAAGTAAACGGGAAAAGTATAATTGGGGTAATGACACTTGCAGCAGAGCAGGGCTCTAAACTTCTGCTTAGATTTGATGGACCAGATGAAGAACAACTCGCAGAGGAAATGATTGATTTTTTTGAAAGGGGATTTGATGAATTATAAAATCTTATTTATTATTTTCTTTTCTTACATAATATGCACAAAATCACAAACCCAAAAAGTAATATTTCCCTATCCGGTTTCAGAAAAAAATTTTATTTCTTTTTCAGATACAAATCTTTATTGCACTTATTTAAATTTTAATGAGGAAGAGTCATCAGATTTTATTTTCATTATTTCAAAAGAAAAAAACAAAGTAATATCATTATCAGGAGATGATTTTATAACTTGTAAACAAAACAACTTTACTCTTTTAAACTTTCGTTTACCTTTTTTGGTTTTCAAATCTAACGTAATCACCTACATACACCCAGTTTTTGCTATAAAATTTCTTTACCTTTTAAATAAAGTAAAATTTCTTCCTCGTATATCCGATGCAATGCGAACAACAGAAGAACAGCACAAATATAAAAAACGAGGGTGGTCAAACGTGGAAGACTCTCCTCACTTGCTTGGTGTTGCAGCTGATTTAAGTTACTATACAAAATATGATAGAAATATAATTCAAAATAGTATTCAAGGGCTCGGAATTCGCTACCTCGAGCATGGGGGGAAAGGGAACAAACATATACATTTACAAGACGAAACACTATGGCAGATGAATAAATATTCTAATATACAATCACTATCAGATACCCTTAATAAAATGATTTTGCAAAACAATAATATCCTAAGACCTTATTGTGAAAATTTGTACACAGAAAAATTCTCAAACGGAATAGAAATAAATTTTATTTCAGACGATTTGAGTTTAATAAAAGTCGAATTTATAACCCCTCTTGGAATTAAAAATGCAGAAATAACAACAGGGGTATTCGAAAATGGTGAGCACAAATTTTACATACGTCCTGACTTCTTAAAAAATGGTGTTTATTGCATAAGGATTTATAAGAATGGAATATATATGGAACAAAAAAGTCTTGTAAAATTAGATTAAACCCTCTTCTCTCTAAAAAAACTTTTCAATATATTCCCACATTTTGTATCAAGAATTCCCCCGAAGACATTTACACGATGATTAAGGGATTTATTATTTGTAATATTTATTACACTTCCACAGGCGCCAGCTTTTACATCAAATGCGCCGAAGAATAAATTATCAAGTTTGGAGAGAACAATAGCACCAGCGCACATTGAACAGGGCTCAAGCGTTACATACATAGAGCAATCTTTTAAAACCTTTGAATCCAGATGCGCCGAAGCAGATGTGATTGCAAGTATTTCGGCGTGTGCTGTAGAATCTTTAAGTGTTTCAACCTGATTATGAGCTTTTGCAATGATTTTATTTTCAAAAACTATAACACAACCAATAGGAATTTCTCCTTCTTCGTATGCTTTTTCCGCTTCACGTAAAGCAAACATCATAAAATTTTCGTTTGTATTCATTAAGTTCACAAAATTTAAAAATTTTATTAAGTCATAATAATAAAAAAATTATTGGGTTTGTTCCTTCGTCTCTACTTTTAACCTGCGTCTCATCATATCACTGAAAGTAAAAAATTTATATCCGCGTTTTTTTATAAAATATAAGTTCGATAAATAATTTTGAAAATCTTCGTCTGTAAAATTAACAATGTAAATTTGACTGTTAATTCCATTTTTTGCACGGGATAAAATAAGGTTAAAAAAATCTGAAATCTTTTTTGTCGATTTTTCAGATGATATATATTTATAAAACATAGTATCTCTGTATGCTTTTACGGGAAATTTCGAAAATTCATCGAGAAGTTCCATTTCAAGTTTGTGAAGCATTTTAGGATTTCTCAAAATAATACCCGCAGCTTTATCAAACTCATAACATAGTGTTCTAACTTTTACTCTCCAGTCTTTCTCTTTCATATCACTTCTAAACGTGGCTTCTATATCATCTTGCATTCCAATATCTGCTAAAACAAGATAATCCTTTTTAGATTCCATTACCATTGTTTGTAAATCAATTTTATGAATATCATCGGGGAGGATAACAGAAAATTTTTCGTTCGATGACAATAATTTTTCAAGCTGAACGTGAGTATATATATTAAGATTATCCATTACAATACAGATATCGGCTGTTTCACGTTTTATTTTATCGGAATACTGAAAATTTATTTTTGCAATAAATTTTTTTGCAGAATCCACTGTAAAATAAATATTAAATTGTTGATTATAAGTCTTTGGGTCTTCAAATGATATTGATGAAAGTTTATATGATTTTAAAAGATTAACTATTTCAAGATTCAATTCCGCAAAAGGTATATCCTTAGGTAAAGTTACCTCTTTAAAGAAAATAAGATTTTCTAATTGTGTCGGAGGTTGTTTGATAATTTGTTTCTGAGTTTTATCAATTTTTTTATTTTTATCTTTTTGTTGCTTTTCAAGCTGAGTAATATTCGAAACATTTTTTATCCATTCCGGTTTTATTCCGTATAAATACAAAATAGAATCAATTTCGTGAGGAATAATTTTTTTTATTTCTTCCGATGATATTTGTTTTTCTTCTTTTTCAATGTTTTTTTCAGGAATTGCACTATCTGTTCTGTTTTTAGAATTAATCTTAAGAAAAATTAAAATAAGTGCAAAAATTAAAAGAGAAATTATCGTTAGAATCTTTATTTTTTGGGGTTTTTCCATAAAAATAACATAATTATATTTTTACAATTTCGCTACGTATAATTTCGAGAATATTTTTGGCGTTTTCAATCTTATTAAAACTCATAATTTTGACTAATTCGTCAACATATTTTTCTTGTCGTGCTCCAACCAAAACACAATCTACTCCATCAATCGAACTAATAAGCATTAAAGCTTTTTGAGATAATGTTAATTCATGATACTTCTTATCACAGTGATCATTAATTATAGTATGAAAAACTTCATTTCTCTTGTTTGCAAATATTCTATAATAATTACTTAAATAACTAAAAAGCTTATAGACTTCATTTAAATAATTTTTGAGATTGTGTATCGTATAATCATCTGATATTTTACTTTCAAGTAAATCGATTAAGTAGTTTATACGTGGAGAAAAATAGTTTTCTATCATATCTGTTAAATGTTCATAATTTACAAAGGATAAAGCAGATTTTTTTATTTTTTCACCAAATGTTAGTAGTGATTTGATGGAGGTAGAATGTTCTTTGGGAATTTTAAATTTCATAAATTTTTCATTTGAAAATTCTTCTTCTATTAAACATACAACTTTTACTTGATTCATAAGTTTACTCTCCGATATTTCTTCAAAAGCAAAATCAGCAAGTCTAAACAGTCCTTTCGATGTAATTGCATTAAGAGGTCTGTTTATTAGTGTAAATATACCATTCCCTTGTGCACAATCTAATACTGAAATTCCAGAATTATTAATTTCAAAAACCGCTCCTGATTCTATGATGTTTAATGGAAATTCTATATATTTAAAATTGTTATCATCCTTTAAAAATTTGGCACAATCAATAATTTTGCCGAGGGATGTAAAATCAAACTTACTAATTTTTCTTGGAAATGAATTTGAAGAGACACCATAAGATTTTATTTTTCCTTGTTCGACTTTTTCCTCAAGAAATTCAAAGGCTTTTTTTATTCTTGAATAATACTCATCAAGTGTATTAGCACTTTCATATTCATTAATTTCTGCCCATTTTAGAAAATACTCTGGGTTATGAAGAAGGTAAACATCTATATAACCGTAATCATTATTTTGGTTTAAACGAAAAAGCTGTCTATTAATTTGGTCTTCGAGAAAATCTGGACTTATACAGTGCCATAAACCTTCTTCAAGTTCAACAACATCTTTAAATGGATTTCCTTGTTGTTTTCTTTTATAAGCAAATTTATAATTCTGTCCCTGTATATATCCACCTTTGGTAATAATAGTAACATCCTCGCGGTTAATTTTATTTTCAGAAACTAAATCCGAGATAACGTTGCCAACAAGGATTTCGCTCCGACCATCAGAATAGTTAGCAGAAGTATCAATGACCGTTATTCCGTTTAAAATTGCTTTCCTTAAAGAGTTATAGTGTTCTTCTACTCTATCATCAACACGATAACAACCAAAACCAAATTTTGAAATGTTCATTAAAAAATTCCTCCAATAATTTATTATTCATCTGCTTTAATTTCTACCTGCACTATTTTAAAACCTTTTAAAGTATCTGTTAAAAGAAATATTAAGCCAATGCCAACCAAAATCATACCGAGTGCAAAAGTTGTAATAAAAATATATTTAGTTAATGATGCTCCGACAAAAGTTTCAACACCAATTAATAAAGATGTAATTATAAATAAAAACAATCCGATTGTAATAGAAAAAATTGAATTCCTTACTAATTTTATTCGATAAAGTAATACATCAATTTGCTTATGAATACTTTGTATTCTGGATGTTTCAAGATAATCAAGTTCGGTATTATTTTCAATTTTAATGAAATATCTTCTTTTTTCTTCGTTTAGTAACCTAATTCTATTTATCATTGAAGAATACTTATTATTAATTCCCAATAACAGTAAACCACAAGCATTAATCATAACAGCGGGTGCCAGCATAAGTTGAATAATTTTTATTAGTGTTTGGGTATCCAACGTATTTATGTTAAATTTATTTTAAGGTTTTATCAAATTTTCAGTATTATTAATGGATATCTTTTTCCATATAAAATATACAGGTATTCCAAGTAAAACAATTCCTACTCCAGGCCACGTATATTGAGGTTTGTAAATTAATAGAATTATACAAATAAACGTAGCTAAAAGTATATACAAGATAGGTAATATAGGATATCCAATTGTTTTATACGGGCGCTCTACTTTAGGTATTAATTTTCTTAACCTAAAAATTCCTGCAATTGTAAGTATATAAAAAACAAGAACAGCAAACACAACATAATCCAATAAATCCGAATAAGTTCCAGACAAACACAATAAACTTGCCCAAACAGCCTGAAAAATCAATGCAACACCTGGAACACCGTGTTTGTTAAGCTCCCCGCTTCTTTTAAAAAATAAATTATCTCTTGCCATAGCATAAGTAACCCTTGCCCCTGCAAGTATTAATCCATTATTACAACCAAAAGTCGAAATCATAATTAGCACAGCCATAATCACAGCGGCAGAATCACCGAGAAAAACCTCAATTGCTCCCGTAGCTACCCTATCACTTGTAGCAAATTGAATTCCTCTTTCGAATGCGTTTAAACCCTGAGGGTTACCTCTTAATGGTAAAACAAATAAGTAACTAAAGTTTGCAGCAATATACAAAATCGTTACTATACCTGTTCCAATTACAAGACTCAAAGGAATCATTTTTTTAGGATCTTTTACCTCACCCGCAGTAAATGTGATATTATTCCAAGCATCACTTGAAAATATTGAACCTACCATTGCAACTACGAGTGCAATGATAATTGAAAATCCAGTAAGAGGTTCAATTGAAGACACGGCGTTATCTTTCATATGCACCCAAGATGCAGTCCAAAAATCTGAAAAGTTAATCTTCATCGCAAACGAACCTATTCCAAGCGACAATCCAAGTACAATCAGTAAAATTAAAGCAGAAGACTTTGTAAAGGTAAAACCATTCTGAACTAACTTTCCAAGTTTTACTCCTTTGGTATTTATAAATGTCAGAATAGCAATACTAAAAATAGCAAGTACCTGTGCGGCTGTGATTTTAAAATTACCGATTTGAAATAAAATATGCTTTTCCGAAAACCAAGGAATAAGAACACCTGTATATTTGGCAAACGCAACTGCGACTGCAGCTATTGTTCCCGTTTGAATAACAAGGAATAACGTCCAACCATATAAAAATCCTGTAAGTGAATTCCATGATTCACGTAAATAAACATACTGACCACCTGCATGCGGCATCATGGCAGCAAGCTCTCCGTAGCAGAGAGCTGCAGCGAGTGTAATTATACCTGTTGCAACCCACGCAACTAAAAGCCAGCCTGGGGAACTAACTGTACGAGCTATGTCTGCACTTACAATAAAAATACCAGAACCTATCATACTTCCTACAACAATCATTGTAGAGTCAAATAAACCTAATTCTCTTTTAAAAGTGTGTTTTTCATTCATATACATTAATTAAATATAAATTTTTTTCGTTTCACCAAAATTATAAAGACTAACAAAGCATAAACCAAAATCACTAAAAAGACACATACCATAACAGACATAATCGTATAATCCAAACCTAAGGAAGTAAAAGAGCTTAAGAATTTAACGGATTCGGAAAATAACCAAAATGAAAAACTTGTAAACAAATTATTAGTTATTAAAAAAGAAAGTGAAAAAAGTGTTATATACAAATACAACAATTTTCCAATATGCCTTTTAAAAATAATATCTATTAAAACAAACCATGTAAATGGAATAACGATGAAATAAACAATTATGTTTGCTTCTTCGTAAGTTAATCCTGTTAAATCAGAAAAATAGTTTAAAATACCAGCAACAATATAAAAGACTTCATTCATAAAACTGTATATACTTAAATTATTTATAATTAAATTGTTAAGCAACGTTAAAAACTGTAATCTTTTATTCATTTTCATTGTTATTAATATACAATGTTTTTAATTTATCAAAACTTAATTCCTTTATTATGAACAAAAAATCTTTTACAGATACAAAATTTATTATTGTAACAGAGATAGAAAATATCGAGGGTTTAAAGGTAGGTTTAATACAGATTAATCGGCCGAATGCCTTAAATGCTCTTAGTATTCCACTTTTATTCGAGGTTGTAAATGCTTTGGAAGGTTTTGATTTAGATAATGAAATCGGTTGTATGGTAATAACAGGTAACCAAAAGGCATTCGCTGCGGGTTCTGACATTAAAGAAATGACAGAAATAACAACGGTAGAAATGTATTTTAGGGATAAATTTTCAATATGGGACAGAATAAGAAAAATAAAAAAACCAATAATTGCAGCAATCAGCGGTTACGCTCTTGGTGGTGGGAATGAGCTTGCAATGAACTGCGATATGATAGTTGCAGCGGAAGGAGCGAAATTCGGACAACCGGAAATTAATCTTGGTATTATCCCCGGTGCTGGCGGCACGCAAAGATTAACACGTGCTATTGGAAAGGCTAAATCAATGGAAGCAATATTGACTGGTAAAATGTATTCGGCAAAAGAGATGTATGAGCTTGGTCTGATTACAAGGGTTGTAAGTAACGAAACATATCTTGATGAAGCAATTAATTTAGCAAAAGAAATTTCAACAAAACCAGCAGTTGCTATTCAATTAGCAAAAGAGTGTATTCTTAAATCATTTGATACAACAATTGAGGGCGGTATAGAATTCGAAAGAAAAAATTTTTATTTGCTTTTCGCAAGCGAGGATAAAGTTGAAGGTATGAATGCTTTTGTTGAGAAAAGAAAACCGATTTGGAAACATAAATAGATACTATAATTTTTAGGAGAAAACAAAACATCGATACCGTTAAAAATTAATTTATAAGATAAACATTTGAAAAAATCATACACAAACTACTTTTTGTTTTTAATTTTAATGTTTTCCTCTTTCTTAAGTGCTCAAGATAGAAGTTTACAACCACTACTTCCCGAAGCAGAGAAGAAAAATGGAGATTTAACTGCAGAAGAAATAATTCAGCAAAACAAATCTTCGCTTGTATCTATATGGTTTCATACTAATGATTATTATTCATATACATCTTATTCATATACATATAAAGATACAATACTTTTAAGCGGCAGTGGATTTATATTTACAAAAGACGGTTTAGTCGGAACAAACAACCATGTAATTTCAGGATTCGATAGTATTTTCGTTAAAACAAGCGATGGCAATTTCTATAACGCGGAGATAATTTATGTAGAGGAGAAAAACGACATCGCAATTTTAAAAATTATTGATTCAACAAAGAAAAATTTTCCTTTTATTAAATTTGGTAATTCAGACGAAGTAAAGGTTGGGCAGAGTATATATGCAATTGGTAGTCCTCTTGGTTTTGAATATACAATATCCGAAGGTATTGTCGCGGCTTTAAGAGAAAACGAAAAAGTAAGCTTTACCGACCCAGAAACTTACACATTAATCGAAAAAACTTTCGATAAAGTAATACAAATAACTGCAGCAATATCACCGGGTAATAGCGGTGGAGCATTATTTAACGGCAAAGGGGAAGTGATTGGCATTACTACATATTCATACGGATTTTATGGAAATCTAAATTTTGCAATTGCAATTAATTCTTTTCATAATATTGTAAAAAATATTAATTTTTCTGACCTTGAAAATAATGAAGATTATCAGAAAAAACGTCAGCAGAGTTTATTCAGCTCAAATTTAAAATTAGCTGATACCTATAGGAACAAACTTTATTCAACATGGTTTTATTCAAAACAAATTGACACGATGAAAAAAATTGATACTTTTTACATTAAACAGGATTCTCTTAATAAAATTTACCTGAATAAAGCAGAATCGCATTATAATATATGTCTCGATTTAAGACCTGATACATTTTATGTTTACCAAAGCTTAATGGAATTATATGTTTACACGGAAAAATTCAAGAAAGCAGAAGAGTTATATAAAAAAATAAGAGAAAGATTTGATTCAGATAGTCTTTTGAACACGCTTTCTTCCTCCCTTGCAGAAGCATATTCGTCATCGAAAGATTACAAAAAAGCATTAACTTTTTATGAGAAGATGTTAAAAGTCGATACTACAGACAACTTTATCAGATATCAAATTGCTTATTTAAACGAAATGTTGAAAGATTACAAAAGTGCAATTGCACAATATAATAAGCTAATTAAAAGAGATTCTAATTATATAAATGCATATATAAGAATAGGAGATATATATTTTAAACAATACAAAGATTTGAAAAAAGCTAAAACGTATTTGACCGAGGCACTTATTAGAAATGAGATGGTTTATGACTATGGAACTGGCAATATTGACTTATATTATCTTCTTGGAATGATTGCCGTAAAAGAAAAAAGGAAGTTGGATGCATTACTTGTTTATATAGATATGAAGAAACTTTATCTTTATAACAAAGAAGATAAATTAAAAAGGCTTGAGCTGTTTCGGGCAATACAGGGTCTTGAATAATAAATCATTTTTCTAAATTTTAAAAAATATTTATGAATAAAAGAAATGCTCTCTTGAATATAAATACTGTGATAAAGAATTTTTATTTGTTTTTATTATTTATTCTATTTTCAAACACTTTGTATTCACAAGTAGATAGCTTATCCGAAAGTAATTTTTACCCAAATGTAAAGGATATAAAATTAATTTTCGGAGAATATGTATTCCAAACCCATTACGATACAAGCGAATGGTGTTCTGTTTTAAAAGTCAATTATAAAAATAGTGAGATATCAAATACGAGTTTTGATGGTTGGATTGATACTATGAATGTTTATAATTTTAACGGAGATGGGAAAAATCTTCTATTAATAAGTTCTTACACTGGTGGAGCTCATTGCTGCGTCATACTTTTTATTGGTATATTTAATAATGATAAGTTCTATATATCAGATACACTTTTCCTGGGTAACGCTTGGTATAGTATTGATGATATTGAAAAAGACAGAGTGTTAGAAATACACACAGGAACAGATATGTTTGCTTATGCATTTACTAATTATGCCGAAACCCGTTTTCCGCCAAGAGTTTATAGGATAAAGAAAAACAAGTTTATTGATGTAACTAAAGAATATCCTAACATAGTAAGGTCTTATATAGATGAATTAAAAGCAGATTTAGATGAATTTACTAAAGCAGGATTTGAGTGTTATGGAAAAGACGAAGACACCTTCAATACTGATGCTGGCTCGGTGAAAACTATACTTGCTGCTATAACCGAGTGTTATCGTTCCATTGGTGAAGTTAAAAGAGGATATGAATTAATCGATAAGACATATAAATGCCCCGATAAAGATAAATTTTTAAAAATATTAAAAGAAGAATTTAAAATTAAATAAATTCTTATGAAAAATTTTTTGCTACCATTAATCCTTTTGGGATTAGTATTAGTTACTTTATCAAGCTGTTCAAAAAGCCCTTCAAAGAATATTATCGGGAAATGGAAAGCGGATAGTATTGCCGGGATGCCAAAGGGTCTTGAAACGGAAATTTTTTACGAGTTTACGAAAGAAAATATTATTGCAACGGGAACGGTACACGGAGAACCACTCGATAAGATAGAACTACCATATACCTTTAAATCCGAAGACGGTGATAATCTCGTACTCGAGGTAATACACCCTTCAACAGGAGCAAAGGGGGAGTTTAAAATAAAAATGGAAAGCAGTAAAAGAATGAGCCTCAAAGACCCCGATGATAAATCTTTTGTGTTTTCAAAGTTGGAATAATTTTTTAGCTTAAAAAAATTGCCGTTAAAAGTAAAAATACAACGTTAAGCAGAGGTAAAAGACTAATAAATATAGCAACAGTATATTTTCCAAAACCATAAAATAACCACGATAGGAAGGAAAGCAGACAAATCAACGGATATGATACGATAAAAGAATAGAAAATTATTCGGGTAGTCGTTACTCCGGAATCGAAAATCATAACCGACATCACGGCTGCGAATAACGAAGGAATAACAGAAAGCGCAAAAAATATAGTAGAAATTATTAAAATAATTTTTGTGTTTTTTTTTCTTTTAATTAACTGCTCGTTTTCCATAAATTGACTTCGCTAAAACTAAAAATCAAAAACTGAATTATTATATTTATGTTATTTTCCGACTTTTTCTATCAGCCATTTTGCCATAGCTTCGGCTTCTTTCTTTTTTAACCCCTGGTTCGGCATAGAGGGATAATCCGGATTTATTTTTGTTGGATTAAAAATATAATCCGCAAGCTTTGCCACGTCACCGTTATATTTGGGAACCGTTTCCTTATAAGGGGGACCGACAAGTTTCACATCGAACTTATGACAGGCAACACATTTTTGGTTGAATATTTGTTCCGCATCTACACCCGTACTCGTAATAACAAGTGAAGATTTTTGTTTGTTGTAATCTTCGGCTTTGTGATATACAGTATACAGATGTTCTTTAACTGAGTTTCCTAGTACCAATTGGTCTTTTACAGCAGTAAAAGTAAAAGTTAAAAACATAATGAAAAACACAGCACCTGCATAACGCATTTCGGAATTTTTATATATCCCGAATAAAAGATTACTTACAATTAAAACACTTATGAATGCAAACACAATATATACATAAACTGATGAAGACATTGCTGAGGCAGGCAACAATACAATTCCACCGAACAAAAACAGAGGCTGAAGAATCGAGGATACTAAAGTTAACGGGACAACGTTGCTTTTCACGAGTTTTGTATAATCTTCGTTTATATCTTTTATCCCACCCTGCCACACAAAGAACAAATAAAGAATTGCTCCTCCGGCGATTGCAAAAGACGCAAAGATTAAATAAAAATAATTTAGCCAAACCGGTAAAGAAAAAATCGTTTTCAAAACACCCGTTGTATTCCATCTCGATGGTTGGGAAACAACCGTTGTTCCACATACAAATAAAAATAAGCCAACTAATAAAGTGAATAATCCAAGATAAGCATAAGCGGAGCGTGAAGGAATAATGGAATTTTTTACTTCTTCGGTAATTTCATTTTTTACCGTTGATCTGAAAAATTTAAATAATCTACTTTGCGGAATATTTTCCAAAAATGAATTTTTATACCTGTATATTATCAACAGTGACATCAAATAAAACAAAGTTGAAAAAGCCAAAAAATTAACAGTAATAATTTTTGCATTCATCAGAAACTGAGAATAAATAATAGTAATCGTTGCAATGGGTAGCACTACAAATCCAAAGCCTGTACTCTTTTTCGCTAAAAGCTTGTCGATTATATCTTTTGCAAAACGAATAAAAAGTGGATTGTTTTCTTTTTTCCCTTTATTGTTAAAATAAACCGACATTACTGTCCCACCTAAAATCATTCCCATATACGGAAGAAAAATGAGCATTGTTAGAATTTGCAAAATATTTAGCAGTGCAATATGCTCAGCACCTGATGGAATCACAAATTTATCGAGAAAATTCATATCTGTTTTACAATTTTTTGATTATCATTTAAACATTAAAAAAATAAATTTATCGAATACGAGTAGTGTAATAAAACACAAAGTAAAAATATTAATCCCAATAAAAGTTTTTACAATTTCTTTTTTGGATAAATCCGATTTTAGAAATTTAAATGCAATAAAAATCATAAAAACGGAAAAACCCAATAGCAATATATAAGAAACATAAAAATTTAAAATATTAAAAAAAGGAATTGATACAGAAATTAAAACGGTTACAATAAGCATCGAAAAAGTAACGATTGAAATGCTTTTTCTGCTCATCCTGTCTGTTAACACAGGAAAACCTCCTTTTGAAAAATCTTTTCCGTGCACCAAAAGCAAAAGCCAGAAATGCGGAATCTGCCATACGAAAAAATAAAAAGATACAAATAATATTTTATTGTCAAAAATGTTTTGTCCTGTAGCAGCCCAGCCTGCAAGCGGAGGAAGAGCTCCCACCAAAGAACCCGGAATTATTGCGAGAGAAAACTTTTTTTTCAGAGGCGTATATACCCCGTTGTACCAATAAAAAGTCAGCAAGCCAATTAATAAAGTCGTAAGATTTGTTTTAAGAATTAATATCAAAGAGCCAAGCAAAAGAAGTATTAACGTAATTAATAAAACATTAATGCTTTTAATTTTTCCAGATGGTATCGGTCTGTTTCGTGTCCTGTCCATAAGAGCGTCCGTATATCTTTCTTGAAATTGATTCAGTGCCGCAGAACTACAGGCAAGTAAAAGAATTCCAACTACCGGAAAAATAAAATCAAATGTAAGTTTACTAATTCCAACGAAATAGCTGAGAGCGGTGGTTAAAGAAACCATTACAGTAATGCGAAGTTTAACAATTTCGGCAATCAAAGACATTTTACCCGAAATATAAGTCAATAAAAACTGTACAGGTGTTAAAGTGGTTATATTTTCGCTTGTCAGCTTATTCATTATTTTATTAAATCAGTTGAATCCTTCCGGGTTTTTAAACTATCGGGAACATCCGGGGTGTTATACCATTTGTCAAATTCTGAGTCGGGCATTACTACTACCTTTGAATACATAGCAGAGTGGTTGAGTCCACAGTATTCTGCACATTCGATATTAAAAGAACCTAATGCGGTCGGTTGAAACCACAAATAGTTTTTTCTCCCTGGGATTGCATCTTCTTTAACCCTAAAAGAAGGTATATAAAAACTATGATTAACATCTGTAGAGGTTATCTCCATTTTAATCGGTTTAGAAAGAGGAACATAAAGAGTGTCTGTTTTCTTTCCGTTAAGATATTCGAAATTCCAGACCCACATTTTTCCGATTACTTTTATTGTAAATGAATCTTCCGGTGCATTTCTCATATTTTTAAATCCTGCATACCCGGAAAAAAACATTCCAAGTGCAAGCAATGTAGGAATAACAGTCCATAAAATTTCAAGTTTATTATTGCCTTCTATATTAGATGGTTTAGGATTTCTTTTTTTATTATACTTAACAACAAAATAAATCATACTAACCGCTATCATCAGCAAAAAGAAAATGGAAATCCCGACTATTATAAAAAATGTAGTATCTACCTGTTGTGCTATATTTTGTCTCATTTCACGGGGTTTCTAAAAATTAAATCAAAAAAAGTTAAAATTATCATTGTTAAAAATATCACAATGCAAACAAGAATAAAAACTTTAAAAACTCTCGAATCGCTTTTCACGTGCATAAAATAATTTGCAACAAGTAATGATTTTGTTGTTGCAATAGCCAAAGCAACAGCAACAGTAAGGTATGCCAAATCTAAACCCGCAATGGCAACCGTCAATGTTGTTAAGACGACTAATCCCATCCAAACCAGGATGTAAATATTATAATTTGTTGAATGACTGTGTGTATTTTCCATAAAATTAATGTATCAAATAAAATAATGGGAATAAGAAAATCCAGATTATATCCACAAGATGCCAGTATAACCCTGCGTTTTCAAGTTTCTGGTTATTATCATAGGTAATTCTATCTTTGTAAATAAACAGAATCATAATGGTTAAAAAAATCAAACCAACTATTACGTGCAAAGCGTGCAACCCCGTCATAACATAGTACAGACCATAAAATATAACTTCGCCATCGGATAGATTTGCCATTTCGGGACCTCGTGGATACAGGCCGTGATGAATCTTTGTGCTCCATTCGAAATATTTGTTAATTAAAAATGCTCCCCCGCATAAAATCGTAAAACCCAGCAAATAAATACTGAATAATTTTTGTTTCTTTTGTAAAGCAGCAAGAGCAAGAACGGCGGTAAGACTGCTTGTCAGAAGAATAATCGTATTAACCGTTCCTATCATAGTATCGAGTCTCGATGCAGCAATATGAAAATTATCGGGATACATAAACCTATAACTCGCATAAAGAATAAACATTCCTCCAAAAAGAATAAGCTCTGTAAAAAGAAACAGCCACATCCCCATTTTGGAGCCAACGTCATCACGATGTGTATGTTCTAAATTTTTATTTTTAATTGCTAATTCGTTTTCCATTAAATAAAATCATTTTTTGTTATTTACTATTTGTTATTTGTGTTCTTCTCTTTCGTAAGGACCTTTTGTAATTGTCGGTATCTTATCAAAATTCTCGACCGGTGGAGGAGTTGGAACAGTCCACTCAAGAGTTGTCCCACCCCAAGGATTTATCTCTTTAATCATTTCCTTCTTTAAAAATCCTTTTAATAAATTGAAAAGTATTATCAAAATACCCAAGACCATTATCCACGAACCGACGGTAGAAACAATATGGTAATTTTTAAACTCGGGAAGATAATCGTAATATCTTCTCGGCATTCCCAGATAACCCATTACAAACATAGGAAAATAAAGAATATTAAAACCTATTGCAAAAATCCATGCTCCTATCATTGCTATTTTCTCGTTATATGTTTTTCCGAACATTTTGGGAAACCAATAATGCAAAGCTGCAAAGAATAATGTTCCCATTCCGCCAAACATAACATAATGAAAATGGGCCACGACAAAATAAGTATCCGTCAAATGTATATCGGTATTCAAAGAACCCAGTACCAACCCTGTCAGCCCTCCAATCGAGAAAACGATAATAAAGATTAAAACAAATAACAATGGTGCTCTTAAATCAATCGAACCCTTATAAAGTGTTGCTACCCAGTTAAAGACTTTCACACCACTTGGAATTGCGACAAGAAAAGTAAGTAAGGAAAATATTGCTCTCGAAGTATCGCTGATTCCACTTGAAAACATATGATGCCCCCAGACGAGATAACCAACGAATGCAATCGCTAAACTTGACATAGCAATCGGTCCATAGCCAAAAATGTTTTTCTTGGAAAAGGTCGGTATAATTTCCGACACAAGACCCATAGCGGGAAGTATCATAATATAAACTGCCGGGTGAGAATATATCCAAAACAAATGTTGATATAAAAGCGGGTCACCGCCTAAAGCGGGGTCAAATATACCGACGCCAAACACTCTTTCAAGAATTATAAGAAGTAATGTTATCCCTAAAATAGGAGTTGCAAGCAATTGTATCCACGAAGAAGAATATAAACCCCACGCAAATAATGGCATTTTAAACCATGTCATTCCCGGCGCCCTAAGACGATGAATTGTTGTAATAAAATTTAGTCCTGTAAGTATAGAAGAAAATCCCAGAATAAACGCTGCAAAAACTGCAAATGAAACATTTGTATTTGTTCTTATACTATAAGGCACATAGAATGTCCAACCTGTATCAATCGGTCCACCACCGAAAAGCAAAGAACCCAATACCATAAATGCACCGATGATATAAAAATACCACGATAGTAAATTTAATCTTGGAAACGCTACATCTTTTGCCCCAAGCATAATCGGAAGAAAGAAATTTCCGAATACTGCGGGAATTCCGGGAATAATAAAAAGAAAAATCATTATTACGCCGTGCAGTGTAAACAGGGAATTATACATCTGCGGACCCATAATAGTTCTGCCCGGGGTCAGCATTTCCAATTTCATCATAATGCCAAAAATAACAGCCGTCAAAAAAAATATAATCATTGCGGCAAGATACATTATTCCGATTCTCTTATGGTCTGTTGAAAGAAGCCATCCCGCTAATCCTTTGTGTTTCCCTTCGTATTTTAGATATGATATTTCGTTCATTTTTAATTTGCGTTAATATTTAAATCCTTCTTCTTCCTTTTGGTAACAACAAGTATCACCGCAAACGTAATTATAAGAAATAATATACCCCCACCGGCAATTCTTGTAACGTTCAAGACATATTTTCTTCCCTCTGCATCATAACTGTAACATAATTTCGCTATCTTCGAAATCGGTGAGCCGATTTTTCCCTCCGATGCTTCCATCAGTGCCATCTTAACATCAAATGGAAGATACTCTGTGCCGTATAAGTAGCGTGTAATTTTCAAATCGGGGCTTAGCATTGTCAAAGCTCCCGAGTGTACAAAATCATTTCCTTCTTTTATATATCTGAAACCTACGGCATTAGTAATTCTTGCAATGTTAATACTGTCAGCCGTTAAAAATCTCCAGTCATTTTCGGAAAGTTTTTTAACTTTTAAAAGTCCGAAATAATTTTTCTTTTTCTCTGCCGCCATAATATAATCTTCTGAAGTATTAAAGCTTACGGTAACAATATTATAATCCTTTCCCGCCTGAAGGTCGAGCTTATCTATGATGTGGGTTAATTCGGTAAGCAAAGGGCTACAAATTCCGGGACACCTATAATAAACAAGGGTTAATATTACAGGTTTCCCATTAGTTACATCAAAGAGTTTTACAGGTTTTCCCGTTTCATCAAATAAAGTAATATCACCCGGGACTTTCTGTCCAAGTTTTTCATCTATCCCAACGGGAGATTTCTTATCATCGCCCGCAAGAACTAAGTTAACTATAAAAAATAAAACTATTATCAAAATTAATTTTTTCATTTTAGAAATTTTCAAAATAATGATTTTGCATAATTATAAATCATACCCCAGTCTTCAGAGCTAAGTGAAATTACAGACGTTTTGAATCCTTTACTTTTCGGGTCAGTTGTAACAAATTTAACAAATTGTGTTTCGTTTTCATTCCATTTTTTTGATGTTGCAAGTGCCGATACAGAGCGGTTCAAATCAAAACTCATCGAGTTAAATTTCTCCGCAATTTTATTTGTCTTATCTGATTTTATCTTATTTATAATATTTTCGATTTTCGTAACCAAAATAGAATCCTCTATTAACATTTTTTCTTTAGCCATAGAAACAGGAATTTGCGAGGGTTGTTTGATGCCCGAAGAGAGACTATACGTTTTATCGAGTTCTTTAAGTTCATTTTGTTCGATTGTGGGGTAATCGTTCCTAAGCGTTCTTATATAATGTATCATTGCAATTCTGTCTTCAGCGGGTAAGTTGCTGTACGAAGCCATTCCTTTTGCAAGAATTCCTTCTTGCAAAGTCTTGAACATTTTTGAAAAAGCAGGTCCATTCGTCCATCCTGTTAATTCGTGGAAATTTCTCGGGGGAGGATTCATCGTCTTTCCTGCTACTCCGTCCCCTCTTCCATCCGTTCCGTGACAGCTTGAACAGTTTGTTTCGAATAATGTTTTTCCCTTTGCGATTTTATCGGGAGTAGAAACGCTTTCTTTAAAAATATCAACTGGAGCAGAAATAGTACCTTTTACCATAGCTACATCTTCTATCGTTTTAGTAGTATCTTTTAACTTTGCCAAGGGAGTAATTTTTTCTCGCGTAAATAATTCCAGATTATTCAAATAAAACCAACCAAGGGCTGCAATCAAACCAAGAATAATAACATAAAACATTCCGTAAAAACCAAGAATGATTTTTTTCTTTTCTACTATCTCAAGATTTATGTCGTCTTTTTCGCCAATCATTTTTATAATAAAAATTTATTGTTTAAATTTTATAAATGAAAATCCAAACCCCTTTGTAATTTCGGGTCGCCAATAGGAATCATATTATGTTTCTTTGTTTGATATGCAAACACAAGAATCAAAATGCCGATAATCAGAACCGGGAAAGCAATTTCGTAAAAGCTAAACACCGCAGAATCACTGTAGGTCGGCATAATCAACCAGTACATATCGAACAAATGAGCAAACAAAATTATTATAGAAACTAATTTCAATCTTTTCGGGTCAGTCTTTGACGGTGCGGTTAGCAGACCAAAATAAGGAATTGCGAAACGAATTACAATCATAGCAATCGTAACATATTTCCATCCCCCTGTCCATCTCATCATAAACCACATAGTTTCTTCGGGAATATTTGCGTACCAAATAAGTAAGAATTGGCTAAATGCAATATAAGCCCAGAAATTGGTAATACCAAAAAGTAAAGCACCGAACGAATAATAATGGTCTTGACCTATTGATGAATGCAGGTAACCTTTTTCGTTCAGACTAACCACCGCATAAGTCGTAGCAGCGAGTCCTGCAAGTAATGTCGCCGTAATATAATAAATTCCAAAAATTGTAGAATACCAATGTGGCTCTAAACTCATCATCCAATCTATTGCCAAAAAGGAAACGCCAATTGCTGCAATTGGCATAAACATTGCGGAAATTTTCACATTTTTTTTCGTTAAATTTTGTTCTTTGGTAAAATCCTGCTTTTGGGAATTTCGAGTGAATATGGAATAAAAAAGAAACAAAACCGCAAAGATTCCAATGTATCTTGCAATAAAAAATCCAGTGTTAAGATATGGCGCTTTGACCTGTAGAAGGACATCGTTTTTTACGGCGTCAGTATGTGTCCAATGAAATAGACCGTGCAGATTGAAAAGCAAAGGAATTCCAAGTAAGAAGACAAATGGGATAGAAGATGAGAGAAACTCACTTACCCTTCTTGTTGGTGTACTCCAGACTGCACCTGATATATGCTCCAGTGCTACTAATATCAAAGCACCAACAGAAATACCGGTCATAAACATAAGTGCAATAACATTATTGAACGAAGCTCTCATTGGATTAACAAGGTAAGATACAGCTACAAGCAATAATCCGACCGCAACCAGCGCCCAGCCAATCGTGCTAAACTTTTTCGGTAAATCTTTCTTCGTATATTCCATTTTTATTTATTACTAAAATTATTCTTATAATTATTTATTGTTTTCAAAATCACTATCTTTTGCATTCTGTGACCTTTGTAAAACTCTTATATAATGAACAATAGCCCATCTATCATCACGAGAAATCTGTTTTTCATAAGACGGCATAATATTTTGACCGTTTGTTATAACATGATAAATATTTCCATCAGTCCAGTTTCGCACTTTGTCGCTATGAAGCGTTGGCGGTTTCGGGAACTGGTCGCGTAACCTGGTATCACCCTTTCCCAAAAATCCGTGACAGGGGCTACAATATGTATCAAATCTCATTTTACCTTTTTCTATCACCTGTTTTGAAAAAGGTAATGGATTAGATAAATTCACGACTGCAGAATCTTTTAATCCTTTGTATTCATAAGGTATATAATCTCTTGCAATCGTACCATCAACGGGCGGTCTCATCGCAAAACCATCCAAAAAAACTTCACTCTTCGTTTGAGGTAATCCTTTGTCCTGCTCTGCCATCCATGTGAACGGTTGTATATATAATAATTTATTCAATATCAGATAAGATGCTCCAGCTGTTACAATTGCAACTAAAACCAGTGCTCCGATAAATCTTTTATCGAACATCTTAATATCTTTCGGAAATGGTTCTTCGTAAATAGTTTCAATATCTTTTCCACCGAGCTTTGCAAAAAAATCTTTTATCTTTGCCTCGTCGAAAATCGGGTCAATCGACACTATATTTATTCCAAATTTATCCGAAGAAACCCGCTTCATATAGTTTGTATCGTGCAGAGGATGACTATTATGAGGAAACTTAAAGAACAAAGCAATCATAGCTACAACTGTTGCAATTGAAGCAGATAAAACAGTAACCTCAAAAGTAATGGGAACGAATGCGGGCCAAGAGAAAAATGGCTTACCACCAATTACCAAAGGATAATCAACTATCGTTACCCAAGACATAAACAAAATTGCAAAAGTCGCACCGCCAATGCCAACAAGAAATGTAATCAAACCGAGCTTCGATGGTTTAAGCTTCATTGCTTTTTCCATTCCGTGGACAGGGTATGGAGTATTAATATCATACTTGGTATAGCCTGCAGCGTTTGCTTCCTTTGCCGCATAAGTAATTTCATCGGGCGTATCAAATAATGCTGCTACGGAAAATATTTTTTTCTCTTCCATTAGTGTCCTCCTTTGTGTGAAGGCTGTGCACCATCAACCACTGCTTTAACTTCCGATAACGATACAACCGGAAGTGTTTTGACAAACAATAACAATAAAGTGAAGAACAAGCCGAATGAAAATATTAAAATTCCAAAATCGTATATCGTTGGAGTATACATTCCCCAGCTTGAAGGAAGAAAATCCCTCGACAGTGAAGTAACAATAATAACAAATCTTTCAAACCACATTCCTATATTAATAATGATTCCGATTACAAACATAAAAGGTATAGAGCGTCTAAGTTTTTTAAACCAGAAAAATTGTGGCGAAAGAACATTGCACGTTATCATAATCCAGTAAGCCCAGGCGTATGGTCCTAAAGCCCTATTAATAAAAGTAAACATTTCAAAATCGTTTCCACTGTACCATGCGATAAAGAACTCCATTCCATAGGCATAACCAACTATCATACCGACAACAATCATAACCTGATTCATTTTTTCAAGATGATTTAGAGTTATGATGTGTTTCAAATTAAAAGCTTGCCTTACAAAAATTAAAACGTTTTGCACCATTGCAAATCCAGAAAACACGGCACCCGCAACGAAATATGGCGGAAAGATTGTCGTATGCCAGCCAGGAATTACCGATACCGCAAAGTCAAAACTAACGATTGTATGAACGGAAAGTACAAGCGGTGTTGCAAATCCGGCAAGTATAACGTAAATTTTTTCATAATGCTGCCAGTGTCTTGTCGAATGCCTCCACCCAAGTGAAAATAATGTATAAATAGTTTTCTTAATTTTACTTGTTGTTCTATCTCTTAAAGTCGCAAAATCAGGAATCAAACCGACATACCAGAAAATTAATGAAACTGTAAAATAAGTAGATACTGCAAATACGTCCCACAGAAGTGGTGATGTAAAGTTTACCCAAAGATGATTTTGGTTGGGATATGGAAATAAATATCCGTCTAACCAGAATCTACCGGTATGCAACGCAGGAAACAATCCCGCGCACATTACCGCAAAAATCGTCATTGCCTCTGCAAATCTTGCTATCCCGGTACGCCATCTCTGACGTAAAAGAAATAGGATTGCAGAAATAAGTGTTCCTGCGTGACCTATTCCTACCCAGAATACAAAGTTTACAATATCAAATCCCCAGCCAACCGGATTGTTATTTCCCCACATACCGATGCCATAATAAAAAGTATATCCGAGTGCAACCGAGCCCACCATTAACATCAGTGAGGTAATTGTAATCAGCAATTTCCAGACTTTACCCGGTTTTGTATTCATCGGAATAGAAACGACTTCGTCTATTTGCGATGCGGTTGGTCTTCCTTCTACTACCGGAATTTCCTGTGTATAATCTATCGCCGTCACTATTTTTTCTCCGCTTTAATGTTTCTAAGTTTAGCAATATAAGTCACGTTTGGCCTTACATTAATTTCTTCCAACACGTGATATCCTAATTCGTGATTTCTGTATTTTGTTATTTCAGAATCTTTTTTGTTTAAGTCACCGAAAACAATTGCGCTCGACGGACATGCTTCCTGGCAAGCCGTTAATACCTTATCCCCGTTTATTTCTCTACCCTCTTGTGTAGCGTGTTGCCTTTCGTCCATTATTCTTTGAACACAGAACGTACACTTCTCCATCACGCCTCTCGAGCGTACTGTTACTTCGGGGTTGAAAAGTAAACTTATCGGCTGCTTCTGCTGGTAAGCATCGGCATAATTATCCCTGTAATTAAAGTAATTATATCTTCTTACTTTATAAGGACAGTTATTAGCACAATATCTTGTTCCCACACACCTGTTATAAGCCATCTGGTTCAGGCCGTCCGGACTGTGATTGGTCGCGGCAACGGGACAGACATTTTCGCAGGGTGCATTATCGCAATGCTGGCAAAGCATCGGCTGGAAGCTTACCCTTGGATCATCCGAATGCCCGCCGTAATACCTATCCAATCGAATCCAATGCATTTCCCTGTTTTTGCCAACCTGCTCTTTTCCTACTACGGGAATATTATTCTCCACGTTACACGCGACAACACATCCGTTACAACCGATACATTTGTTTAAGTCAATCGACATCGCCCATTTAGTTCCTGTGTATTCATGTCCTTCGTTTATATTAAAAAGTACGGTATGTTTTTTCTCTTCCTTAAAAAATTTCGGATTCTTTTTGTATTCCTCGTAAGTGCCTTCCTGAATAATTTCTCTTTTCAGGTGAATATCGTTATATCTCTTTTCATCAATGGGGTAATGTTCCTGAGTGGAGACAAGTTCATAAGTTCCTCCCGCCTTTGAAATCTTGCCGTCGTTATATAACCATTCTGATATAGGAGCTTTTTTAGAAATTAATTGAACAGCGTCAAAGCCTGCATTCTGGCCAACTACTCCAATTTTTTTTCTTCCGTATCCAAGCTCAACTGCAACAACGTCATCTGCCATTCCCGGTTGAATAAATACGGGCAGCTTTAACGATTTTCCGCCGGCTGTTAAATCAATTAAATCATTTGAATTCAAGTTTAAAACCATGGCAGTTGCAGGTGAAATTGCCGCATAGTTGTCCCATACTATTTTAGAGACAGGATGCGGTAACTCCTGCAACCAGCCATTGTTCGCCAACCTTCCGTCACCCAGATAATATGAGTCACGAAGAATTACTACAAAATCTTTGCTCGTTTTTACAGGTCCCGAAATCGATGTAAATGCCTCTGCTTTAAAAGAAAAATTTTCGTTTACTTTTTCATTGAAGTTTACCACTCCATCGTGCAATGCAAGATTCCAGAATGTTTTAAAATCTACTTTTAAATTCAGTGTCGGGTAAATTGATTTTTCCCAATTAGATTTTAAATAATTCAAATATAAATTCTCTGTAAACGCTTCTTTTCCACCGTTAATCCAGTAAAGTAAAATTGCTTCTTTCTGTCTCGTCTTGTAAAGCGGAGCAATTACAGGTTGCTGTAAACTATAAAATCCTGAACGTGTCTTGTAATCTCCCCAACTTTCAAAATTGTGATTAATAGCAAGGATATAATTACTTACCGAAGATGTTTCTGTTACGTTTTCGGTCATTGTCACTACAGTGGTAACTTTTTTCAGTGCTTCGGTATAGTTATAATCTTTTGAAAAATGAAAAACAGGGTTAGTATCAAAATGTATAACCATTCCAATATTACCGGACTGCATTCTCGAAACAAGGTTCTCGATATCGCTCTTTTGACTCAATGGCAGCATCGTTTGATTAATCGATTCTTTAGAATACAATTTAGAAGCATCGAGTACTTCGTTGAGTAAATTTATTGCTATATGTGTAGATTCCGGAAGTTTAAGCCCTGCTGAAACATAAGACTCACCCTGGTTTTTCACAAAATCATCAACAAGGGTTTTAATTATTTTTTCACTTAATTTATTTTTCTTTACAAAGTCGTCTAATTTATAATCTTTAATTTTACCAACAACCGCACCATTGCTACTATAAGCAGAAACTTTTTTCTCTATTATCAGTTCATTCAACAAACACATTACAAATTCTTCTATCGCATCGGTTCTAAGTCTTATTCTGTAATCTGCATTTACGCCGGTTAAACTCATCGCACCCTCAACAGCATACAAACGGTTAAATTCCTTTTTAGAAAAAACATCCCTACCTTGAGCATATAGTCTCGCATTTTCTATTGCGTTACCTTCGTTCCCAAGAAAATCGGATTCAAGCGATAAAATTATTTTTGCTTCATCTAATTTAACCGAAGGAATAAGATCTGTCCCATAAGATTTCTTAAATGCATTTTTATAATTTACATCGTTGGTCAATTCATACGAATAGATTTTTGTTGTCGGGTAAGTAGAAATAAAGTCGTCGAATAATTTTTTCTGAGATGGGGAAATAAGTGAGTGAGTTATTAAAGCAATTTCTTTTCCGCTTGAAGAAAGATTTTTTAATTCGGCAATTATTTTTTCGTCAGCAGATTCCCAACTCGTAGAAACAATATTACCATTACCTGTGTTAAATTTCGGTTCTTTTAATCTCTCCGGGTCGTACAAATTTAATATTCCTGCCTGACCTTTTGCACAAATTTTTCCCTTGCTTATCGGATGGTCGGGGTTACCATCAACTTTAATTGGTCTTCCTTCCCTTGTCTTGATTAAAATTCCGCAAGCATTCGGACAGAGCATACAGGTAGAAGCATACCAGTTCGGCACTCCCGGGGTAATTTCTTCGGGCTTTTTATTATAGGGAACGATTGCCCCTTTATCTCTGTAATCAGAACAACCGGCTGCGGCAAATGCCGCAGAAGCAGTGAACAAAGCAAGAAACTTTCTTCGCGACATACCCGAAAGCCCGGCTAAACCTGAAGATTCGACGATTTCACTTGCGAACTCATTTTCTTTAGCTTTTTCAAATTCAGGGTCTTTGTATAATTCCTTAAATCCCCGCCAGTAATCTTTCTCTAATTTATTTTTTTCTTTTTCCAAAAAATTTTACTTTAGTGTACAAGAATAATTTTCTTTAAATAATAATCTGAATATCTTTATAATTTTATAAACCTTATGAACTTTACAAACCCTTAACTTCTCTTCACCGATTCAGGATTTTTCTCAAACTTAATTTCCTCGTGTCCACCGCTAAAAAACTTTTCTCTCTCTTTCTTTCCAAAAATCTTCATCGGGATTTTAAACAATCCATATATTCCCACAAAAATTAAACTGGAATAAAAAATGAATTTTTTTCTACTTACCTTATTATTTTTTGCCTTTTCCAAAACTTTTATTTAATTAAAATTTATAAATATTTTTAATATGTTCTTTGCTTTTATTAATCATTATTTATTATTATCATCTGTGACACGCCGCACAATACTCGGGTCCTTTTTTCAAATTACCCTTAATTTGTTCATAGTTCGAAATCTTCTGCTCCGGCTTTCTATGACAGGTAAGGCAAGCACCCATTGTAAAAGAATTTACCTGTGTAACCTGTTCCATTTGTTTTACTTCTCCATGACAATCGGCACAATCTATTCCTTTGTTAACATGAACACTGTGGTTAAAATACGCAAAATCAGGAACTTTATGGATTCGTTTCCACTCGATAGGTTTCTTTTCGTTATAATATTTCACCAGCTTTACTATTTCCGGTTTGTCTGCCCTTGCAACCGTATGACAGTTCATACAAATATCAGCAGAAGGGACACTTGCCGTTCTGGATTTATCTACGCCTGTATGGCAATACTTACAATCTATCTGCATATCTCCCGCGTGAAGTTTATGAGAAAACTTAATTGGCTGTTCGGGAGAGTAACCTATTCCGTTACGCTCGGCATAAGAAGCATAATAAGTTATCGTAAATGCCAGCACTGCCGTGAAGACAATGATTGGTAACCGTACTTTTAAATTGTAATCCAGTAAATGTTTTTTCATAGAATAGTAATATCCGTAAAATAAATAAAATTACAATAAAATGAATTATCTAAAAATTTAACAGTACCATAAGAACATCTATCCAATTTTTTAGAAGTAAAAATATTAACAATAACTTAGACAAAAAAATTTCATAAACTATTAATATTATTTGATTTTTAACAATTAAATTTTCCCTTTTTTTAATCATTATATATAAATAATATGAAGAGAGTCACACTACAGTTAAAAGGTTTATAAAGTTATAAGGTTATAAAGTATTCTTTTAGGTTTAATATGTAGTTTTATTTTTAAAGTTCAATATTTAAATTTTGGTTTATGAATAAAATATTCGCCATTTTCCTTTTTTTATTTTCCATTAACCTGTTTGCTCAGGATTTCTCCGAGGCCGAAAAACAAATATATATTTATCAAGATACACGCTCGCTCGGAAAAAATAGAGAGCTAATAAAATATCTCGATTCAAAGAACACCGAACTTGTAATTAAAGCTCTCTATGCACTTGCTAACATAGCGGACTCAAACACGGTCGAAGAGATTGCGGGAGTTTTAATTTCCACTCATAGCGAAAATAAAAAATCCGCAGCCGCATTCGCACTCGGGCAAATACCCTGCGAAAAGTCGAAGGAGTATTTAATTAAAGCTTTGAATTCCGAAACCAATCCATTCGTCTTAAGTGTTATATTAGATGCTCTCGGAAAAGTGGGTGATGAAAATTCACTAAATTCAGTTTTAAATCTCGGCAGCGATGATAAAACAGTTGTTAAAGCAATGGCGCTTTCCGTTGCGAGATTTGCATTAAAAAACATAAGAACCGCTGAAGCTGTAAATTTTCTTAAAAATATATTAATAACTTCTTCGGATTTGGAAATATTGAGATATGCTGCATACGGACTTTTTCGAACAAGAAATAAAACATTGCTCACACCCATCCACGACGATATTCTTGCTCTCACTAAAAATCAGGACGCTTATATTCGTATGTGGGCTTTTTCGGCTTTGGGTTACATTGCAGATATAAATGATATTAGCTATGTTTTAACATCGCTCGACAAGGAAGAAGATTGGAAAGTAAAAGTAAATATTTTGAATTCATTACCTCTTTACAAAAAAACAAGTGAAGCGGTTCTCGACGAAAAACTTGTAAATGCGATTACATTCAGATATGATGATGCAAATCCGAATGTCAGGCATACGGCATTTCGTATTACGGCATTACTTTTTTCAGAGCTTAATCAACCAAATCAAAATTTACAAACGATTAAAGACAGGCTTGAGTGGTTTTTCCCTCCGGATAAAGCCGTAGAGTGGCAGGATAAGTGCGAAGCTATTCTTACTTATGGAACAATATTTAAAGATGACGTAAAAGATATTCTTTTGCATAAAATGTACGAAACCGAAAATGAAGATTTAATTCCTTATATAATAAAAAGTTTCCAGTTTTTTAAAGACGGAATGGTATATAATGAACTTACCGATTCAATTGGAAAGCGAGTTCAAAGATACAACAAACTACACAAACAAGAATTCGGTGATATGGTACAGGATGCAACACTGGCAAGGGTTTACAGGGCATACGTGGAAGTACTTTCGACTCTGAAAAACAAAGTAGACCAAAAAAATCAGGAAAAAATAATGCTTATACTTACAAATTTCACTGCATCTAAAGACCCGTCTATTCTGGACGCTTGCTTTACTGCGTTAAACGATTCCATATATTTCGGTTTAAGAAATAATATTAAAATGGTTTTGCTAATGGATTACAAAGAGCTTTCGTACCCAAAAGATAAAGATGCAATGCTCCTTTTCATAAATGAATTCGGCGAATTAAAAATGATAGAGGCAGAAAGCGTTTTAAAAGAAAATCTTAATTCAAAGAATTATGATATATGCAAAGCATCTGCAAACTCACTGAAAAAAATAACGGGGATAGATTACACTTTTAAAACTACATATAGAACCGATTTCGATTGGGAGTTTATTAAATCATTAGATAAGAAAAAATTTGCAACATTAAAAACAGAAAAAGGAAATATAAAGATAAAATTGCTACCAGAAGTTGCACTTTTTACAGTTGTAAATTTCATAAAACTTGCTGAAAAGAAATTTTATGATAATACAACATTTCCGCGTGTTGTACCAAATTTTGTAATACAGGGCGGTGACCCGCAGAACACGGGTTACGGAGGACCTGATTATTCTATTCGTTCGGAATTTTCTCCCCTGCATTATGAGAGAGGAATGTTTGGAATGGCATCGGAGGGTCCAGATACAGAAGGAAGCCAATTTTTTATAATGCATTCACCTCATTACCATCTCGACGGAAGATACACGATTTTTGGAGAAGTTGTCGAAGGTATGGATGTAGTAGATAAAATAGCTTTTTCCGATGTTCTTTTTAACATTACATTTTCAGAAAATTAATATCATATATAAAAACTAATATATTTAATAATTTGTTAATGTATTAATAAAACTACAATTAAATAATATTCAAATATTAAAAATTATTAAAGGATTAAAATCATGATGACACAAAAGCTTCAGGACGCTTTTAACGAGCAAATAAATAAAGAGTTATATTCCGAGTATCTTTATCTTTCGATGGCGGCATACTGCTATTCGCAGGATTTAGACGGATTTGCAAATTTCTTTATGGTTCAAACTCAGGAAGAGCATTTCCATGCTATGAAAATGTTTAATTTCGTAACCGATTGCGGAGGGAAGGTGGTTTTAAAACCAATCGCCGGACCTGAAGTAGATTTTAAATCAATTGTCGAAGTTTACGAAAAGACTCTCGAACACGAAAAATTCGTAACAAAATCAATAAACGATTTACTGACTCTGGCGATAAAAGAAAACGACCACGCATCTGCAAGTTTCCTAAAATGGTTTGTGGATGAGCAGGTAGAAGAAGAGGCAACTGTTTCAAAAATTCTAGCAAAACTAAAAATCATCAAAGGCGAAGGACAGGGACTTCTGATGCTTGACACAGAACTCGCCGCCCGCGTATTCACTCCACCTGCGACTGCATAAATATGATAATCTTTACCCATGGATTTATCCGTGGGTATATTTATATATGCTTTTTAAATAATAATTTTTATCAATCTTAAACTCTTATAATTAGCTATTACTTCCTTTTCGCCGTGAATACTCCGTTAGGTTGATTGAAAATAAGCTCTGTGATTTTTCCCGATACCTCGGTAAACTTTACACTGAATCCTTCAAGGTCTTTTATATTAAATTCGTTTTCTCCCGTTGGAATTAATTCATAGTCCGGTTGCCCGGGAACCGTTAACACAAGCGTCTTTTCCCCTCTTATACTTACTTTGGTAATCGTTTCCATTATATCATATTCGCCTACATATTTTTCAAGAAGAGATTTTCCTACTTCCTTTTTTTCTACTGTTCTTTTAAATTCGATATCCTTTACGTCGGGTTGAAGCGGAATTGAGATTTTATTAATTTCGCCTTTTATATTTGTATAAAAAGTGATTTTTAAGTTTGGAATAATGTCGTTTTCAACGGTTTCAAATATATCGTAATGATAATGTTTCAATTCCGCTTTCATTGAGTGGAAGTCTGCCGATAGAATATCGTTGTTAAAAGTAATTTCGATAGTCCCATAAGCGGGGTGTTCGAATTTCCCGGCATAGGATTTCAACGGATGGGATGGTTCCGTACCTTCGACTTTGTTTGGGTCTTTTTTGTCTTCGGATTCTTTCTTTAACTCTTTCGATTTCGATACATCGCCAAGTAATTTTTTATTCCAGTCGATTTCACTTAGACCAAGTAATTTATCTACTGCAAAATTTCTTGCTATGGAAGTTAAAGAAGTGCTGTTCATATTGGTAAGTACAACGATTCCTATACTGTCTTTCGGGAAAAAGCAGGTTGAAGCCGAAAACCCGTCAATGTTTCCCCCGTGTTCCACTCTCAGGTGTCCGCGGTAAGACGTAATCATCCAGCCCATGCCGTAGGAGTTGTAAAATACTTCGTCCGTAACCGCGCTCGGCACAACCATTTGCGGAGTCTGGGTTTGTCTAAGTGAACCATCGGAAATAACTTGTTTGCCGTTGAATTTTCCTCCGTTAATCTGCATAATCAGCCAGTTTGCCATATCGGTTACGTTTGAATTTATCGAGCCTGCGGGACCCATATTATCGAGATTTCTGTAAGGAATTTCCGTGACAACATCTTTTCTTTCATCATAGGGTTTTGCATAGTCAGATGATTTCTGCATATCGTTTACGGAAAAATTCGACGATTTCATTTCAAGTGGTTCAAAAATACTTTTTGTTACAAAGTTTTCCCATTTTTCACCCGATATCACTTCTACTAAATATCCTGCTGTTGTAAACATAATGTTTTGATACTGCCACACCTCTCTGAATCCTTTGCTAGGTTCAAGAAAACGCAGGGCATCAACAATATCTTTTCTCGATAAAATATCCGCACCATACCAGGCAAAGTCGTGCCTCGGCAATCCTGAGCGATGGCAGAGTAAATCCCTTACGGTTATATGATTCGAGACATAATCATCCTGCATTCTGAAATTCGGATAATAAGAAATCACGGGTTTATCGAAATCTATTTTTCCTTCATCAACAAGAAGACAAATAGATGCTGCGGTAAATGCTTTTGAACAGGAGCCGATTGCAAATAATGTATTTGGAGTTACGGGTAAATTATTTTTAACATCTCTCAAGCCAAAGCCTTTTGTATATACTATTTTACCGTTTTTAACAATAGCAACAGCACATCCCTGAACTTTCCAGTCTTTCATCGCATTTTCTACGTATTGTTCATAGCCGTCAAGATTTATATTTTCCTGTGCATTTGCATTTAAAGAGAAAATTAAAATTAATATCAAGCAGAAATAAATAAGTCGGTTTTTCATAGGAATTATTTTTTAGGTTTTTATTTATTATTTTAAGACGGTTTTAATTCTTTAAAGTTTCGGTATTAAGGATATATTAGTGGTAAATTCAGAAATTTAATTATAAAAATAAAGTATAAAGATGAATCTTGTAATTAAAATCGAAAAACTACCAAATTTTTTAATTTTTATTATATCACTTTTTGTTGTGATGATTTTCGGATTTCTCGATTATTTTACGGGAACCGATTTTTCTTTTTATATATTTTATGTAATTCCTATTCTTTTTATTGTTTGGTTTACAGGAAAATGGTATGGATTTTTGCTATGTTTTTGTTGTTTGGTTCCGATGTTTTTAGATGCGTTTTATTTAAGGGAAACAGAAATTAAATATTCTTATTTAATCTGGAATATCGTTGTCGAATTTTCATTTTTCACAATATTAATTTTCTCCGTATCATCATTAAAAAAAGCCATTCGAAATCGCGAAGAAGCAGAAAGGCAAAAGATTTCAAGGGAATTCGAAATTGCAAAAGAGGTTCAGCAAAAATTATTTCCACAGGTACAGCCTGAAATAAATGGTGTAGATTATTATGGTTTTTGCAAGCCTGCGGATGCTGTGGGGGGAGATTATTATGATTACTTCCGAATCAATCAAAGCGAAACAGCTTTTGCAATCGGAGACATAGCGGGACATGGTTTATCTTCTGCTTTACTAATGGCAGGACTGGTCGGTTTCGTAAGGAGCAATGCAATAATATATAACGATGATTTGAAAATATTTATGGATAAGATAAATAAACTTATGTGCGAATCTACGGATGGAAGTAAGTTTGCTACGTTTTTCTATTCTGTGTACAACAGTGAAAAAAAGTCTTTAAGATATGTAAACGCAGGGCACAATCCTCCTCTTTTTTACAATTCAAAAACAAAATCGTTCGAAGAATTAAAAACTGACGGATTTATAATTGGGGGTATACGTGATTTCAAATATAAAGAAGCCTATATTAATCTCGATGGCGATAGTTTACTTTTGTATTATACCGATGGGGTAACGGAATATTTTAATCAGAAAGAAGAACAATTTGGTGATGATAGACTTAAAAAAGTAATAGAAGAAAATTACAATTTATCCGCAAAAGATATTTGCAACAAAATTATTGAAAGTGTAAAAAATTACTCTAACGGAGTAAATCAGGCGGATGATATGACATTGTTAGCAATTAAAATAAATTAACAAAAAATGACCTGGATACAAAAAGAGTTTTTACTTTCTCCTAAAGGGAGAGGTTTTCATCTAATTACAAACGAAGTATTAAAAAACATTCCCGAAATAAAAAGCATTAAAACGGGAATTGCACATATTTTCATACAGCACACTTCTGCATCGCTTACCATAAACGAAAATGCAGACCCAACGGTAAGAGAAGATATGGAGACACATTTCAATAAAATGGTACCTGAAGAGGGAAACCATTATCAACATACTTTCGAAGGCAGTGATGATATGACATCGCACATAAAGTGCTCTATACTCGGTAGCAGTGTAACCGTTCCCATAAAAAACGGAAGTTTGAATCTTGGCATCTGGCAAGGGGTATACTTGTGTGAACACCGAAATTATGGAGGCAGAAGAAAACTTGTAGTAACCTTAGCGGGGGAATAAATAAATTTTATAATTTCACAAAATACGTAAAAAATCCAAGCAGAATCAGGACGACACCTGTTATAACTCTTTCGTATTTATCGAGGAAGTGTAATTTTTCGCTCAATTTTTCCAGACTCCTCCTACCGAAATCAACGAGAAAAATCATAAAGGAAACCGTTACCACAAGGTATATAAAAGATAAGATTAATATTCCCGCCCAGCCTATAGAGCCTGCCGTAAAGTAATATGCTTCGATTTCTATACAGGGAGAAAAGAACATTAAAGCACCAAAAGAAAAAACAATTGCAAGTTTCGATTTTTTGTCGGTTTGCTGCAAATCCTCCGAACTTATATGGTGATGGTGGTGATGCGGTCTTATAAAATTTAAAACTAAATAAATAATTCCAAAGAGAATTAGAACACCGGGAGCAATTATATGTGTAATAGTTTCAAGCGAATCACTTAATTTATAACCAACGAAACCAACTATTATTCCAATTATTATAGTACTCGTAATGTGGGCAAAGCCTGTGATAGCTGTGACCAAAAGGGTTTCCCGCCTTGTCCATTTTTCGGATTTACTAATAGCAACAAGCGGAAACCAGTGATTTGGTATCAATGCGTGAGTGATGCTGAGTATAAGGCTTCCAATTAATATCTGTAACATAAAATTATTGCTAGAAAATAAATAAAAATTCGATTTCTAACAATAAAATACAAATTTATCGGGTTATTATAAATGAAATATCATTTTATTTTTCGACCTTTTCGCATAAAGCCAGCAGTAAACTTTTTATTTTTTCTTTCGTCTTTATGTCTACCAATTTACCGTTTGAATCGAATTTATCTTTTACAAAATTTATATATACTTCGGGAGAATTAATCAAGTTCGCATTAAGAGCAAATAAAACTTCTCTTAGGTGCAATTGAGCCCTAACGGTACCAAGCATCCCTGTGGTAGCTCCCATAATTGCCGTAGGTTTTTTGTTAAATGGCTGTTCTGGCATTTTTGAAACCCAGTCAATTGCATTTTTTAAAACTCCTGGAATAGAATAATTATATTCTGGGGTTATAATAAGTATACCATCTGCCAAAGATATTTTTTCCGAAAAGATTTTTACACTTTCAGGAATTTCCTTTAACCTCTCGTCTTCATTGAACAATGGAATTTGGTTTAAATCTAAAATATCAATATTTGTATTTTCGGGACTCAATTCCATTGACGACCTTGCTAACGCACTGTTAAAAGAATCTTTTCTTAAACTGCCCGATATTATTAATAATTTTTTCATAATATAAGTTAAAATTGTTTGTAAGATTTATAAAGTTTAAATTTTAATGATTGCTTCATCCCGCCATAGGAACTTCAATGAATAAAATTTTTGAATCCGATTTTGCTTTTACGTTAACTGAATCAACCTCTTCGATTCCCATTCCGTCTCTTTCGCTAAGTTCTTCACTGACTATATTTATTAAGCCTTTAATAACGAAAACATACAGCCCGTTGTCCTTTTTATTAATTTTGTATTCAATGTTTTTTTCGGCGTCTAATTCCGCCAACGAAAAATAGGCATCCTGATTTATCCATAGGGCATCGCTATTCTTTTCCGGAGAAACGACTGTATAGATATTATTTTTCATTAAAAATGAGTCAAAGAATTTCTGTTCATATCGCGGTTCGATATTCTCGACTTTAGGGAAAACCCAAATTTGTAAAAGGTTAACAATTTCTTTATCCGAAGCATTATATTCGGAGTGAGTCAATCCCGAGCCTGCAGACATCACCTGAATTTCGTTTTCGGCAATTACCTCTTCGTGTCCCATACTATCTCTATGAGCAAGGAAGCCAAAAATTGGAATTGTGACTATTTCCATATTATCGTGTGGGTGGGTTCCGAATCCCTGACCCGGTTCGACAACATCATCGTTTATAACCCTCAGCATTCCGAAATGAACGCGAGATTTATCATAATATCCTGCAAAGCTGAATGTATGAAAAGTTTTCAACCATCCATGGTCAAAATAACCTCTTGTATTAGCTCTATGAATTATGGTTTTCATAATGTGTAATTAATATTTTTTCCATTCATTAATTTTTTCAAATAATTCTTTTTGAATAGATTGCGTTTTGTCGTTAGCATACCAAATCTGAATTGTTTTTTTCAATTCATTAATATTGAAATCTTTTGATTTTTTTAAATTGAGAACAAGGTTTTGTAATTGTTTGGGTCTTGGACCCCATTTTCCTATTTCCTCCAGAGAATCTGCATTTAAGCAAATTAAAATCGGAATAGATTTCGCTCCATTTGTAAGGTAATTATTCATAATATCGGGATTCTCGTCTCTAAGAATAATCTTTAAATTAATATTTCGGTTTAGCTCTGAAATTTTATAAATTACCGGCACGATGTTAGCAACGTCACCGCACCAAGCCTCACTAATGACAAGCCATATCCAATTTTTATTCAAAAGATTTAGTTCGTTTTTCAGTTCATCGTTTATAACTGTGGTTTTCAAAATTCTATTCATACGTGTAACATTTAGTCTTGTGTACTCTACTAAATCTTTCGATTGATTAGAGCCTGTTGTTTTGCCTTCGGATAAGAGCCTATCTATTAATTCCTTATATTCTGAAAACGAGAATCCCTTATCTAACACATCTTTAGTTATTTTATTTATCATAGTTTCAAATTTTAATAAAATTTATTTAGCAGAAATTTTAAATTTAATATTGAATTTATCGTTAATCATTTTATCTCCGAGGTTTTCGAAGAATTTTCCCGAACCATATTTAATATCCCATTCTGTTCTATCAATATCGAAATCCGCAAAAGAGTTTAAGACTCCATTTTCGATTTTTATCGAAGCGGGGAACGAGATACCTTTTGTAATTCCTTTTATAGTCAAGTTTCCTTTTACTATATTATTATAATTAGGTTTTGCGGGGTCATTTAAGGGCTCAACCTTTATAATTTCGAATTTGGATGTCGGATGTTTTTCAACTGAAAAAAAATCATCTGATTTTAAATGTTTTATGAGCTTCGCATTCCATTCTTCATCTTCTAAGTCTCGGCAAACAATTGAGTTCATATCTATTTCAAGGCTTCCACCAACCACATTATCTTTATCAACATTAATTTCTCCTTTTACAATCTTAATAGTTCCATCATGTTCACCTGTTACTTTTTTACCGTGCCAATTAACAATACTAAAGGAAGTATCCAGTTTCAAAACCTGAGAGCCTTTATTAGATTCACCTGATTTTTCGCTAGATATCATTTTAGCTTCTTTATTAGATTTACCACACCCTATAATAAATAGTGCCGAAATGAAAATTACAATTGACATCGTTGCTGCTAAATAAATATTGTTTTTTGTTTTCATATGTTTTATGATTTTAGTTATTAATAAAAATTTTTATCCTCTTAATTTATCCAATAGGTAATTTAAGTTTTTTGCTTCAACTTCGGAGAGAGTCTCAAATTCTTTTCTCCATTTCGGTTGAAGCAAATCAATTTTTCTAAGTAATTCTAGACCCTTTTCAGTAATAAGAATATCTACAGAACGTCTATCATTCTTACAGATTTTCCGCGTTACAAGATTTTTCTCTAAAAGCTTATCAACTATTCTTGATGCGTTAGAAGACTTATCAAGCATTCTTTCAATTAAAAGATTAACCGTTGCTGGTTTAGGATATTGACCTCTTAGTATTCTAAGTACATTATACTGCGGTAAAGTAAGTCCATAAGGTTTCAGATTTTTTGAATTGACCAAATTCATCCAATTTCCTGTAAATAAAACATTTACAATAAGTTTTTCATACTCGTTATAAAATTTTTTTTGTTTTATTTCTTCTTCCAATTTCATTTTATTGTTTTTAATGTTTCTACATTATATGTATATACAGATAAACAAGAATAATAATCATCAAGTTCCAAGCAATTTTAAAAAAATTAGAAAGTATATTAAAATATTATTATTTTTAAAGCCTGTATAAACAAACTCTTTAGAAAACAACTATATACTATTAACCAAAATTTGAAAATCACAAATAATGGTATATAAAAATTTTTTTTATTGTGTTTAAATTAAATAAGTTGAATTATTGTTATTGTTTATATATTTTTTGAACATTCTATAAAGATAATTTATTAAGTTTATGCTATAATTATTATATTTTCATTTTGTTAAAACATTAAATAGGTATAATATCGAAAAATGAATTTACAATTTAAAACTTCTCTAAAGGTAAGTCTATTTTATTTTGCATTTGGAATTCTTGTAATACTTTTTTTCACCGCAACAATTAAACTCCCACCCGAAACTTTACTGCTGTCACTGTTATTTTTAATTCTAACTGCCTGCATATTTGGTTTCATAACATATATGATTTTGAAGAAAGATGTAGTTGGAACAGAAAAGCAACAACCAGATAATAAGAAAACAAATACTATAAGTGAGATAAATGAAAAATTCAATAATTTGATTGCAGAAAAACAAAAAATCGAAGCTTTAAATGAAGCAAAGACACAATTTCTCTCTAATATGAGCCAGGAAATAAGAACACCTATGAGTGGAATAATTGGTATGACAGAACTTATGTTATTAACAAACCTAACAAAAGAACAAAGAGAATATTTAGATATTATAAATTTTTCTTCAAGCACACTTCTTGCAATAATAAATGATGTATTAGATTTTTCGAGAATAGAGACGGGAAAATTAAAACTCGAAAAATTAGAGTTTAATATAAAAGAACTCATTAATAAAACATCACAAATTTTAGATTTCGACGCAAAAAGAAAAAAATTATCGTTAAATATAGGGATTGACGAAAAAATTGATTACAACATAATTGGTGATCCATTAAGAGTAAATCAAATTATAATAAATTTGTTAAAAAATTCTCTCAATTCGACAGAAAAAGGGCACATAGAACTTGAATTAAGAGAGCTTTCAAGGGAAAAGAACAAAGTATGGTTAGAATTCAAAATAAGTGACACAGGATGTGGAATGTCAAGAGAAAAACTAAATTTTATTTTTGGGGACATAAACGGAAAAGAACCAACCGATGAAATACCCCCCTTCGAGTATAGAGGAACAGGTCTTGGAACAGCAATCGTAAAACACCTTATATTATTAATGAGAGGGAAACTCACGGTGGAAAGCATTGAAAACGAAGGTTCAGTATTTACAATTCAGCTTCCTTTTGAAACCGCATCGCCACATTTAATTAAGCCCGTAAAAAAAGAAGTTGTTCCTCATGAAACTAAAACAAAGAAAAAAGCAAACATATTAGTAGCAGAAGACAACATTGTTAACCAACGATTAGTCAAAGAATTATTAGCGAGAAAAGATTATGAGGTCACAATCGTTGAGAATGGACTGAAAATTTTCGATATTTTAGAACAATCTAACTTCGATATTATTTTAATGGATATACAAATGCCCGTAATGGATGGATTAGAAGCAACGGCTATAATACGTGAAATAGAAAAAGGAACAGGCAAGCACATACCGATTATCGGAATCACCGCATATGCCGTAAAAGCTGATAGGGAAAAATGTTTAAGTGTTGGTATGGATGATTACTTAGCAAAACCATTTATTAAAGAAGAGTTTTATGATATGTTAGACAAATATTTAGGCAAGAAAAACGGCATTTCCTAATTCGATTATTATTATTTTAGTTATTTATTTTTACGGAACGAGGAGAGCAAAATTTGTGTTGAATATTCTAAGGAAAAAAAACATAGTTTAATTTGTTCTCTGGTTTTTATTTGAATTACAATCTTTGTTTTTTCTTTCAATACCTTAAATATATTAAGAATTTGCGAACATTTTATCAATGTATAACGAGAAAGCATTCATTAACGAAAAGGTAATTTGTTATCATTGCGGAGACATCTGCAAAGATAAGACAATAAGTAAAGATGACAAGTTTTTTTGCTGTCAAGGTTGTAAAGTTGTATTTGAAATTTTAGAAGAAAATAAGCTTTGTAAATATTACGATTTCGAAAAAAATCCAGGTTTAACTCCTTCTGTAAGAAGTAAAACAAAGTATTTGTATTTAGATGATGAAGCCACCACAAAACAAGTCCTTGATTTTTCTGAAGGTAACATAAGCATGGTTACATTCAACATTCCCCAAATGCACTGTAGTTCCTGCATTTGGCTTTTGGAAAACCTAAGCAAACTAAACAAAGGAATAATATCTTCTCAGGTGAATTTTTTACAGAAAAAATTATCTTTAAAATTTTTTAACGATAAAACTTCTCTTAAGCAAATCATAGAATTACTTGATACAATTGGATACGAGCCACTTATAAATCTTGAATCAGTCGAAAAGAAAAGAAAAACAGATTATGACAAAAAGCTTTATTACAGAATCGGCGTTGCGGGTTTTGCTGCTGGTAATATAATGTTATTAAGTTTTCCAGAATATCTTGGGCTCGATAGATCTTACGATTTTATGTTGGGAAATTTTTTTGGATATTTAAATCTAATTCTTTCCTTGCCGGTATTATTATACAGTGCAAGTGTGTATTACATTCCCGCAATAAAAGGGTTAAGAAAGAAAATTATTAACATTGATTTTCCTATTTCACTTGGTATATTTGTTTTGTTTTTTAGGAGCGCGGTTGAAATAATTACACAAACCGGTGCAGGATATTCGGACTCAATGACAATGCTTGTTTTTTTGTTACTTGTAGGAAAAATATTTCAAAATAAGACTTATGATGCTCTTAATTTTGAAAGAACGTACAAATCGTATTTTCCTCTTTCTGTTGCTATAATTAAATCCGGCATTGAAACCACAATTCCTCTCTCAAAACTTAAAATCGGAGATAGAATAATTGTAAGGAATGGAGAACTTATCCCTGCAGACTCAATACTTTTTAAAGGAGAAGGAAACATAGATTATAGCTTCGTTACAGGTGAATCAACCCCTGTAAATAAAGTTATGGGAGAAATAGTCTATGCGGGGGGAAAGCAATTTGGTGAAGCAATTGAGTTAGAAGTCTTAAAAGAGGTCTCTCAAAGTTATCTAACCCAGCTTTGGAATAATGATACTTTTTCAAAAAATGGTGAGCAAACTGTTTCGAGATTTTCTAACACCATTGGAAAATATTTTACAATTGTGGTCTTATTAATTGCAAGTGTTTCCAGTATAGTTTGGTTGATTATAAATCCAAACATTGCAATTAGCGTTTTTACTTCGGTCTTAATAGTTGCTTGCCCATGTGCAATAGCACTTGCAATTCCTTTTACGCTTGGGAATGCTTTAAGAAACTATGGAAAAAGAAAGCTTTATTTGAAAAACATAAACACAATTGAGCGTCTTTCAAAAATTAATACTGTTGTCTTCGACAAAACAGGAACAATAACACAAAGTGGAAGTTCTAAGGTAAATTATTTGGGTGATATACTTGACGAAACCAAAAAGTCTTTTATAAAATCTATTTCAAGACATTCGACTCATCCTCTTAGTAGAAGAATTTATTTAGAATATCAAAATTATGAACTTTACGAGGTCTCAAACATACAAGAAGTAAGGGGAAAAGGGATTTGCGGATATATATCAAATTTAAAAATTTCGCTTGGCTCTCTCTCTTTTGTTACAGGAAATAAAGAGGAAGAAAAAATTATGAATGAAGATAAATCTTCAAGGGTTTATTTTTCAATAGACGACAAATTGATTGGTGTTTTCCTCATTGGAAACTTATATAGGACAGGTCTCGAGAAAGTCGTATCAAAACTTGAAAATCATTATCACCTGCATTTAATTTCTGGTGATAATGAAAATGAAAAGTCATACTTAACAAAAATTTTCAAGAAAAACTCACATCTTCTTTTTAATCAATCGCCAGAGGATAAACTAACTTATATACAGAATCTACAAACAACCGGTAGAAACGTCTTAATGATAGGTGACGGACTAAACGATGCAGGAGCAATAAAACAAAGTGATGTGGGGATTTCTATTTCAGAAGATATCTCGGGTTTTTCTCCTTCGTGTGATGGAATTTTGGATTCAGAGAATTTTTCAAAATTACCAGAGATGATTTCTTATGCAAAAATAAGTATGAAGATAATTTACATAAGTTTCTTTTTTTCTATATTATATAATATTTTTGGTTTGTTTTTTGCTGTAAACGGGCTGCTTTCTCCTTTGTTTGCTGCGGTTCTAATGCCTGTAAGTTCGGTATCTGTAGTTTTGTATTGTATTTTGGCCTCAAATTTCGTAGCAAAAAAACTATTAAATAAAACTGACTTGTAAGAATGTCCATTATTATTATATTAATTATTATTAGTCTTTTGGTAGCCACAAGTTTTTTAATCGCTTTTTTGTGGGCGGTAAAAACAGGACAGTACGAAGACAGATATACTCCGTCTGTTAGAGTATTGTTTGATGAGGAAAAAGAGATGAAAGCCAATACAGAAAATTTAAAAAATAAAAAGTGAAAGGCAAGCTACTGTTTTTATCATATACTTTTTTGACGTTTGTTATTTCATATTAATCTTTATTTAAAATTATTTAAATTTAAAAAAATGAAGAAACGGAAAGTTATGAAATTTGATCCAAGTGTAGCAATACACGATTATTTAGTATTCGGAGAATTTGGTGATGTTAATCCATCCATTACAGATTCTTCTACGTTTACATTTTTAAGCACTGATAAAATGCAGGAAATGTTCGAGCATGAAATTGAGGGATGTTTTTTATATTCAAGGCATTGGAATCCTATTAACAAATATCTATCGGGTGCTCTTGCAAGATTTGAAGATACTGAATCAGCACAGGTAACAGCTTCAGGTATGGGAGCAATTAATTGCGTAGTAATGCAACTGTGCAATAGTGGAGATGAAATTGTTTCAAGTCACACTATTTATGGAGGAACATATGCATTGTTTAAAAATTTTCTACCAAAATTTGGAATTAAGGTAAATTTTGTAGATATAACGGACTTAGATTCAGTAAAAAAAGCAATTTCAAAAAAAACTAAAATTATTTATTGTGAAACTATTAGCAATCCATTACTTGAAGTTGCTGACATACCGTCTTTATCAGAGATTGCTAAAAAAAATAATCTTAAATTAGTAGTAGATAACACTTTTGCGCCAATGATTGTGTCACCCAAAAGACTTGGTGCGGATATAGTAATACATAGTATGACAAAATATATTAATGGAACAAGTGATTGTGTTGCTGGCTGCATTTGCTCAACGCACGATTTTATAGCATCTATTAACGATGTAAATTCCGGTGCGAGTATGTTGCTTGGTGCGGTGTTGGATAGTTTCCGTGCTGCAAGCATCCTAAAAAATCTGCACTCGCTTCATATTAGAATGCAAAAACACAGCGCTAACGCAGCTTATTTTGCGGAACAATTTAAAAAACTTGGCTTAACAACTTACTACCCCGGCTTTAAGGAACACAAACAGCACAAGCTTCTTACGAGTTTTATGAACGAAGGGTTTGGTTACAGCGGAATGGTTGCTGTCGATATTAAGAGCGAGAAGAAAGCTAACAAATTTATGATGGCAATGCAAGATGAGAGAGTTGGCTATCTCGCGGTCAGTTTAGGTTATTTTAAAACTTTATTCAGTTCTCCAAGTCACAGCACTTCTTCTGAAATACCCGAGAAAGAACAAGAAAAAATCGGACTGGGAAAGGGACTTGTAAGATTTTCTGTGGGATTAGACAATGACATCAAGGAAAGTTTTGCAAGGGTAGAAAAATGTTTAAGAAAATTAAAAATAATATAGTCTTATCAGCGTTTATGTAATTAAATATTATTTTGCATGTTGTTAGAAATTTTAAATTATAAAAACTAATATACTAATTTATTAAAACAATACATAATGTCAGAAACTTTTACAGAAAATATAGCTTTAGATAAATTTAGTTATGACAATAAAATTGTCAAATATTTTACTATAGCAACGATAGTGTGGGGTTCGGTTGGATTACTTGTCGGTATACTATTGGCATTTCAATTGTATTTCCCTGCATTAAATTTCAATCTCCAATACACTACGTTTGGAAGAGTACGCCCAGTACACACAAATGCTATAATATTTGCTTTTGTCGGTAATGCGATTTTTATGGGTGTATATTATTCCACACAAAGACTTTGCAAAGCAAGAATGTTTAGCGATTTGCTAAGCAAACTCCATTTTTGGGGTTGGCAGTTAATAATTGTTTCAGCGGCAATTACACTTCTACTTGGAATAACAACAAGTAAAGAGTATGCAGAGTTAGAATGGCCAATTGATATTTTAATTGCTGTTGTATGGATAATTTTTGGAATTAATTTTTTCGGAACCATTGCAAAGCGAAGAGAAAGACATTTATACGTAGCAATTTGGTTTTACATTGCTACTATTGTAACTGTTGCGGTTTTGCATATTGTGAATTCAATAGAAATACCAGTTACTTTTTTAAAAAGTTACCCGGTATATGCGGGCGTTCAAGATGCTCTTGTTCAGTGGTGGTATGGACATAACGCTGTCGCGTTTTTTCTTACAACACCATATTTAGGTTTGATGTATTACTTTTTACCAAAAGCGGCAAACAGACCAGTTTATTCATATAGGTTATCTATTATACATTTCTGGACTTTGATATTTATTTACATATGGGCGGGTCCACATCATTTATTATATAGTGCATTACCAGATTGGGCTCAATCGCTTGGGACTGTGTTTTCGATAATGCTTATAGCACCTTCGTGGGGAGGTATGATTAACGGGCTTTTAACATTAAGAGGTGCGTGGGATAAAGTAAGGGAAGATGCTGTATTAAAATTTATGGTTGTTGCGGTTACTGCATACGGAATGGCAACTTTCGAGGGACCGATGCTTTCATTAAAAAACGTAAATGCACTTGCACACTTTACAGATTGGATAATCTCACACGTGCATACGGGAGCTTTGGGATGGAACGGATTTTTGACATTTGGTATTCTCTACTATCTTGTTCCTAAACTGTTCAGAACAGAATTATATTCTAAGAAACTTGCCAATTATCATTTTTGGATTGGTTTTCTTGGAATATTGTTTTATGTAATCCCGATGTATTGGTCGGGTATAGCCCAATCTCTGATGTGGAAACAATTTACTCCAGAAGGAATTTTACAATATCCAAATTTCCTCGAAACAGTTTTACAAATAAAACCAATGTATTTAATCAGGGGTATAGGTGGATTGCTTTATTTCACTGGGTTTCTTATGATGATTTTCAATTTGGTTAAAACAATGAAGCAGGGAAGTTTTGTGGCAAATGAAGATGCAGAAGCACCACCAATGATGAAAATCGAAAATCCGGAAAAGCCAAAATCGTTTCTCGCAAAACATAGGTTACTCGAAAGTCGTCCGTTGCAATTTACGGTTATTTCGATTGTGCTTGTTCTTATCGGCGGATTAATAGAAATCATTCCGACTTTTGCAATAAAATCGAATATCCCTACAATACCAAGCGTGAAACCATACACACCACTCGAGGTTCAGGGAAGAGATTTATACATAAGAGAAGGATGTCTTGGATGTCATTCGCAACTTGTAAGACCATTCAGGTCTGAAACGGAAAGGTATGGAGAATATTCGAAAGCGGGTGAATATGTTTATGATCATCCGTTCACATGGGGTTCAAAACGAACGGGACCGGATTTAATGAGGGAGGGAAAAAAATATCCAAACCTGTGGCATTATCTTCATATGCAGGACCCAACGACAGTATCTCCCGGTTCCCTGATGCCGAAATACCCATGGCTAATTACGCAGACGCTTAACACCTCAACTACAGAAGCAAAAATCAATGCACTTAGAAGTATTGGTGTTCCTTATGAAATAGGATTCGAAAAAATTGCAAATGCGGAACTGCAAAAGCAGGCAGAAGAAATTGCACAGGATTTACAAAAGCAGAGGGTCGATGTAACTAGCGACAAGGAGATAATTGCTTTAATCGCTTACTTGCAAAGACTTGGAACTGACATAAAGGTTAAATAAAAAATATGATACAACAATATTTAGAATCGATAGAAAACATAGATGTTTTCGCAATAGCGTCAATGCTGATTTTTGTTTGTATTTTTATGGTTGTTGTAATCTGGATATTTAAAATCGATAAAAAATATATTAACAAAATGAAAAATCTTCCTTTTGATAAATAACAATTTTAATTTATATGAAAAACAAATTTAAATTTTTATATATAGTATTTTTCCTGTTCCCGGTTACGGTGTTTGCACAAGCAACCGAGAAAACCGGAATAACGGCAGAGACTTATGCTTATCTTTTTCTTGCGGCTTTGTTATATACAATAGCTGTAATGTTTGCTTCGTTTATGATTTTCGATTCTCGGGAAAGAAGAGCAAAGAAATCTGTAGTTAAAGCAAAGGAAGACCTCGATGCTCTATTGATGAGAGACCATAGTTATGACGGGATAATGGAGCTCGATAATAAAGCGCCTGCGTGGTTTCAGTTTTTATTTTATATTACGATAGTATTTGCAGTAATATATATGGTAAATTTCCACGTTCTGAAAAAAGACAACCTTATGATAGATGAGTATACACAGGAAATGACCGCGGCACAACAGGAAAAAGAATTACTTATGAAAACAGGCGGGCTAATTAACGAAACCAATGTAACTATTTTAACTTCACCCGAGGATTTAAAAGCTGGAAAGGAAATCTATACGGTAAATTGTGTAAGCTGTCACGGAAACCTCGGAGAGGGAACTGTCGGACCAAATTTGACAGATGATTACTGGATACACGGCGGTGGAATTAAAAATATATTTGCCACAATTTCAAACGGAGTTCCAGCAAAAGGAATGATAACATGGAAAGCACAATTAAACCCGAAACAAATACAACAAACCGCTTCTTTTGTTTTGACTTTACACGGTACAAAACCGCCAAATGGAAAAGCCCCGGAGGGAAATCTTTATAAGGAAGAAGAGGTAAAAAATGATTCGTCAAAAGTAACAAAAACGGATACGACAAAGATAAAATAAATTACAGCGGGTCATAGATTATTAATTGTTTAATAAAAATTTAAAATGAGAGAGCAAGAGAGTTTCCGCGACCATATTTCTACAGTTAACGAAAAAGGGAAACGTGTATGGATTTATCCCAAAAGGCAAAAGGGGAAATTTTATACCGCAAGAACAATTTTAAGTGTTTTTCTTCTCATTTTTCTTTTCGGGGCACCTTTTATTAAAACGAATGGACACCCTTTTATTCTACTAAATTTTATTGAAAGAAAATTCATTCTTTTTGGTTTTGTTTTCGGTCCGCAAGATTTTTACCTGTTTGTAATTGCAACAATTTCTATACTTGTTTTTATTGTTCTTTTCACCGCCGTTTACGGAAGACTATTTTGCGGATGGGTTTGTCCACAAACCGTATTTATGGAAATGGTTTTTAGAAAAATAGAATATTGGATTGAGGGAGATTCGTCACAGCAAAAAGCTTTAGATAAAGCCCCGTGGAGCGGTAATAAAATTTTTAAAAAAACAATTAAACATCTTATTTTTTTTGCAATTGCATATATCATCGGTAATACTTTTGTAGCTTATATTGTAGGAGTCGATAAACTTTTTGAAATAATAAATCAATCTCCATCCGAACATTTAAGCGCCTTCATTGCTGTAACAGTTTTTTCCCTGCTCTTCTATTTTGTGTTTTCTAAATTTAGAGAACAAGCATGCGTAATTGTTTGTCCTTATGGAAGATTGCAAGGAGTTCTTCTCGATCCGAATTCAATAGTTGTTGCTTATGATTATGTGAGGGGTGAACCGAGGGGAAAAATCGAAACACCAAAAACCACTGGTGACTGTATAGACTGTCACCTATGTGTAGCAGTATGTCCTACTGGAATTGATATTAGAAACGGAACTCAACTTGAATGTGTAAATTGCACATCTTGTATAGATGCTTGTGATTCCATTATGGATAAGGTTAAGTTGCCAAAGGGATTAATAAGGTATGCTTCGATGAATAATATAAAGGATAAATCAAAATTTAAAATAACACCAAGAATAATTGGTTATTCTATTGTTCTTGTTTTACTTATAACTATTTTAATAACATTTGCATCAATTAGGTCAGAAATCGATTCTACAATTTTACGAGCCCCAGGAAAAGTTTATCAAGAACAATCAGAAAATAAGATAAGCAACCTTTATATGATTAAATTGGTTAATAACACATACAATATTGTTCCCGTGCAGCTTAAAATAAATAATCCTGATGCAGAGCTAAAGATTATAGGAAAAGATATTTCTCTGCCGGAACTAAGCGTAACTGAATCTGAATTCCTAATACTATTTTCAAAAGACAAAATAACTACGACTTTGATTCCGCTTAAGATTCAGGTAATAGCAAATGGCAAAATGATAAATGAAATAAATACTTCTTTTATAGGGCCGAATAAATAAACTTTAAAATTTGGGTTCTAAATTATATAACGTGATAAGATTTTATTAATTAGTGATTTTTAAAAATTTTTTCATAATATCGAAACATAATACTTAATAACTAAAAAATGAATTGGGGAATAAAGATATTAATTTTCTACATAGGTTTTATCGCCATTGTTGTTGCAAGTACCTTTTTTGCAATGAACCAAAAAAATGACCTTGTCACAGATAATTACTATGAAAAAGAATTAAAATATCAGGAACATATTGAAAAAGAGCAAAGGACAAAATCTTTAAACGAAAAAACAGAAATTCAATTGCTTGATAAAAAAATCCATATTAAATTCCCAAACATACCAGATAAAAAAAATGATAAAAACATTATTTTACTATATAGACCTTCAGATCCATTAAAAGATCTGAAAATCACAATTTCAACAGATTCAGCAAAAACTCAAATAATCTCAACGGAAAAACTTACAAGTGGATATTGGAAAATCAAAATAAACTGGTTTTCAAACAATCTTGAGTACTATCACGAGAATACAATAAACATTCCATAGCGTTACCTAGAAAAACTAACTAATTGTTAAAAAGAACTAAAAAATACATAATTTTTTTAGAAGTTAGCTATTGCAGTTAATTAATATTGTTATTATATTTGTTTAGTCAAAAGTAATACCTTGATTTATTCCGTTTAACAAGCGGAATGGCGTTTTTACTATTGTTGTTTTGCCAAGCTTTAAAGTTCTAACATTACTGCAAGCAACCTTTCTTTTGAAAGTTACTCCACAGTAATTGGATAACCGCGATGGGCAGTATTTCTGTTTATTTCGGCTCTGAACGTTTAAAAGCCCAAAATTCCAAGGAGATTTGCTTTTTGAGCTCCGTACTATACGGATTTTTTAAACTTCAAAGAAAGGAATTCTTTTATGCAAAAAGGTACTGTTAAATGGTTTAACAATGCAAAGGGGTATGGTTTTATTTCCACCGAGGGAAAAAAAGATGTTTTCGTACACTTCAAAGCTATTGTTTCCGAAGGGTACAAAACTCTTAACGAAGGTGATACGGTAGAGTTTGAGATTGAAGAAGGCGAAAAAGGACCTCAGGCAGCTAACGTTTCTAAAGTTAGCTCAAACTAACAAAACCTTTTACAAAAGTAACCCGTTCCGATGTAAATCGGGACGGGTTTTTTGTTTATGAGAATTTTTGTTTTAAAAATTTAATTACTTAATTAGCACCATACGTTTAACGGAAACAAAGCTTCCTGCCTGAATTCTATAAAAATAAACACCACTTGCAAGTTCACTTCCGTTAAAAGATATTATATAGCTTCCTGCATTTTTAAATTCGTTAATAAGTGTTTTCACTTCTCTTCCAAGTATATCATATATTTTAATCGTTACGAAAATATCTTTCGGTAAATCGAATTTAATATTTGTAACCGGGTTGAACGGATTCGGGTAATTTTGTTTTAAATCGAATGACCTTGGAATTATACCGTTTGGTTTATTGCTACTCCCGGGATTATCATCTTCCTGACCACCGTATTGACCATATTCTAATCTAATACCAAGCGTTGATGCAAAATCGGATTTAACGGAAACACTGTCGTAATAGTCAACTGCCTGAACTCTGTATCTTATAAAATATGGTATCCAGCACCAGGGCGGGCAAGGAGCTTCATCGGGCATATAGCATCCGGATATAAGAGAAGTATCTATATAATATGGAGTATCGTTCACGGGAATATCAACCGTTGCAATAAATGAATAGTTTGCTTCTGAGGGAACCGTATTGTAATCTACGGAAGTTGTTCTGAATAATTTATAGCGTTTGAAACTTACCTCGCCATTATTACGCTCCATATCGGGTTCCCTATTATGTACCCATGTTATATAAGGTCTGGCATAATTATTCACTGTGACACAACTGTCAGCTTTCAATCCCATCGGACGTGAAGGAGGAGTCATTTGTAAAATTTGAGTCTCTGAATAAGGTGACCCAACTTTATAAATATCTATACTTGCTTCATTTGTAGATGTATTTAATGACTTATACCTAATAAAAATTCCGGAATTGCTATTATTATATGTTGCAGTGCTTGGGCTTGAGTATGGACTAAATACCTCATTATATCCTACATTCCACGCATCCCATCTTGTTCCCATATGGTTAAAGTTTGAAAAATATTCGGTAGTATTCGTAAATATTTTATCTGTTCCTAATAGGCAGTGATTGTCAGCTATTTTACCTATACTGAATTTTACTGTCATACCGGCTGGTGAACCATCTTGATTCCAAAATAAAAAATGATGTAAACTAAGTTCATCTCCAATAAAATCTCCGGTTGTTCCAAGGGTCGATGGGTCATTGGTGTATAATACTTCGGCTTTTTTATATACCCACCAGACCGGTTCGCTTGTCCAGCAATTCATATATACTGTTTGCTTTCCAATTGTATCCCACCTGTAAAATCCATCAGCACTTTCTTCGTCTTGAGGAACACTGTAGGTAGACGTTGGTGCCTGTATGCCATTGAATACGTGATAAATATATAAACCTTTTCCATATTCCCAATCATTATATGTATTATATAATGCCGTATCACCCATCATAACTCTATCCCAATGACTTACTTTTCTTCTGTTCGCAAGTAAAAAACATTCCGTTTCTGAAATTGGTACTTTTATTATTTCTCCGCCGTTACTGCTTCTCGATGAATAATCTCCAAGTGTATTAGTCTGCCCAAATACGGCATCACGCGGATACATATAGCCGTTAAATATCATTTCATAAGGACTATAAAATGCATCGAAGCCAACACCATAGCTGTTTTTTCCGTATGTTAAATGACCGGGTGAGGAAATATAGTGACCGTGTTCATGGGTAACACCGGAAAGCATACCTTCTTTATATACATTATTTGTAACTGTTATTCCTGATGCGTCGTAACCCGAACCGTGTTTAATCCATTTATGATTAACGGTATCAACTTCAAAATCACCACAAGAATACCAGGCAAGCTGATTAAAACCTGCATAATTAGGAAAAACCCCGCTTACTGTTTTATTCACCTTGTATATAAAATCTATATTTCCATCGGGTCCATAAGTAAAGACATTGTTTTGAGAATCATAACCCCATTTATCAAAGAATGGCCAATTAATATCGTAACAATGATTTAAACTTCTCCAGATATCGTGAACCATAGCTTCCTCCCCGGCAGACTGGTAATAGTATGAGTCGTGTGGAAGTACTACAGAATAAACTTTTCCAATTACGTGAAACTTTCCTCTCGATACCTGTATATAATAGTCACTTAACACCTGTGTATATTGGTTATATGCATTCCACCATTCACTTGATGCATTTTTACTTTGTGCGATTAAACTATCTTTATAAATAGGACCTGATATGCTATCTACATTGGGCCAGAACGGATGGGAAACATCATTACTGTATTGAACAAATACAATTAATACAGGAAAATATGCATTTGGTGGAAGTGATACCGAATTTATTGTATCCGTTCTATTCGGTTTATAAGCTCCATCGTAAGGATTTCGCAATGTTAATTCTGGAACGGAAAGATTACCCGAACCGCAGGTAAATTCAAAAGGGTATTGCGAAAACGCAGAATTACATATTACTATAAAAAATATAAAACATATTAAAAAGAGATTTAGTTTTTTCATTTATGTTTCTCCTATATTTAATTATTTTAGAAAAGAGTTTATTAAATAATAGGGCGGATTTGGGGTTATTTTATATGTGATGTAAATTATCTTAAAATTTACACAAGCAAGATTAATTGCATAGACAATTACCCCAAACTTTGATTTGTCGTTCGCTGCGACTTTTTTTTCAAAGGCATCCGCCCTTGCTGTTTTTCAAAAATTTATATTTTTGGTGGAGTATCCACAAAAGGACCGATTAAAATTATTTTATTAAAATAAGTTTTTTTGTGTCAATTATAATTCCATCTGAAAATAAGCTATAAAAATATATTCCGGTAGATAAGCTTCCACAGTCAAAACGTGTTTCATATGTTCCCGGAGTTTGTTTTTCTTTAACCAACGTAGAAATCTCTTTTCCCAAAACATCAAATACTTTAATTGTGATAAAACTATTTTCCATTTTCCATTTTCCATTTTCAGTCGGAGACCCGACGTGTCGGGATATTTGATATTTGATATTTGTTATTTGATTAAACGGATTCGGATAATTCTGATAAAGCTTAAAATCATCCGGTATATTATTTGAAATCTGGTTAACAAAGGATATTCCCCCGTTTGTTGTTTTCAAGATTATTCCATTACTACCTGTTGTCCATCCAAGAGTGTCATTATAAAACCAAATATTCGAGATAAATCCGTTATTTGTGCTATCATCTTTTCTCTGCCAGGTAATTCCACCATTTATAGTTAAAAACATCCTTCCTGATTCCGTTCCTCCACCACCGCACCATCCAGTCAAGGTATTCCTGAATCTTACAGTATAGATTTCAAATCCACTTGTTACGTAACCGACACTATCAAAATTATTTCCAAAATCTGTTGACCGATATACGGCATATACCTGTCTACCTATTATCCAGACATATTGATTATTTACTATCGATAAATTTTTAAATTCGTAACCCTGGTTATATAAATTAATATTTGCATCAAACCAATTATAACCTCCGTTTGTAGATTTCCTTATTCTACCAACGTCTCCACATAATAAACCTGTTGAAAAATCTTTAAAATAAATATCCTTAGTATATGAACCTAAATAGACTATTGAGTCAAACGAATTTCCTCCGTTCGTAGTTTTTAAGATATAAGTATTAGCTCCTATAATCCAACCTGTATTTACATTAAGAAAATACATTCCGAAAAATGAATTTCCCGAACCATATGGTCCGTTTCTTATTGCTAACCAATTTATTCCTCCGTTCGTTGTTTTTAAAATAGTTTGAAACCATCCTACACAGTAAACTACATTGGAATCAAGAGGTTGAATTTTGTATAATGGCTTATCGGTAGCAGGGTGAATTTGTGCTACCCAGTTATTACCGCCATTTGTGGTCTTTAATATCGTTCCGCTTCCGCACGCCCAGCCGGTATTAGGATTTATGAATTTGATAGAGCGTAAATCTGCTGCTGTTCCAGGATTCTGGTGTAACCATTGAGCGTTTACAATGAGTAATGAACAATGAATAATGAACAATGTAAATATTATTTTTTTCATAACAATTTATATTATTTTATTAAAACAAGTTTTTTTGTGTCAATTATAATTCCATCTGAAAATAAGCTATAAAAATATATTCCGGTAGATAATCCGCCGTGGCGGGCTGCGTCAAATTTCACTTCGTAAGTTCCCGATTGTAATTTCTCATTTACGAGTGTTGCTACTTCTTTCCCTAAAATATCATAAATCTTTAAAGCAACATCGCTCTTTATTGTACATTGAAATTTGATAATTGTACTTTGGTTAAAAGGGTTCGGGTAGTTCTGATAAAGCTTAAAATCATCGGGGATATTTTTTGAAATTTGATTAACATAAGAAATTCCCCCATTTGAAGTATATAAAATTTTTCCTTTGCCCCCGTCTGCCCAACCTATACTATCATTAAGAAAAAAGAAATCGGAAATATAACCTGGATTTGGTTCACTATCAAGTCTTGTCCAGTTTTGACCCGAATCGGTTGTTCTGAACATTCTTCCAGAACCAGTCCCTCCTCCCCCACACCACCCGGTTAGATGATTTATAAATCTTACAGCATAGATTTCAAATCCATTTGTAACATAACCTACACTATCAAAATTATTTCCAAAATCTGTTGACCGATAAACTCCATACACTTGTCTTCCTATTATCCAGACGTACTGATTATTTATTATCGATAAATTTATAAAATCGTAACCTTGATTATATAAATTAATATTCACATCAAACCAGTTGTAACCACCATTTGTTGATTTTCTTATGAGACCACCTTCCCCGCAAACCAGACCTGTAATAGAATCTTTAAAATATATGTCCCTTGTATAAGCCCAAAAGAAGTAAATCGAATCAAAAGTATTTCCTCCGTTCGTCGTTTTTAAGATATAAGGATGAGCACCTGTAATCCAACCCGTATTGATATTTAGAAAATACATCCCGAAAAACGAATTTCCCGAACCATAAGGACCGTTTCTTATTGCAATCCAGTTTAACCCTCCGTTCGTTGTTTTCAATATAGTTTGAAACCATCCTACACAATACACTATATTGGAATCAAGAGGTTGTATTTTGTATAATGGCTTATCGGTAGCAGGGTGGCTTTGTGTAAACCAATTTATTCCTCCGTTTGTTGTCTTTAAAATCACCCCATATCCGCACGCCCAACCTGTGTATCTATTAATAAATTTAATGGATGCCATATCAGCTGTTGTACCAGAATTCTGGTTTAACCATTGTGCATTTGCAATGAGTAATGAACAATGAATAATGAGTAATACGAAAATTATTTTTTTCATAACAATTTATATTATTTTATTAAAACAAGTTTTTTTGTGTCAATTATAATTCCATCTGAAAATAAGCTATAAAAATATATTCCGGTAGATAAGCTTCCACAGTCAAAACGTGTTTCATACGTTCCCGGAGTTTGTTTTTCTTTAACCAACGTAGAAATCTCTTTTCCCAAAATATCAAATACAATAATTTTCACGTTTGACGTTTGACTATTCACGTTCTTTTTTACTTGATACTTTATACTCGATACTGAATTAAACGGATTTGGATAGTTTTGGAATAATTCTAATTCATTTGGTATGGTTTTTTCATTCCCTGAAACGAAAGATGTTCCTCCGTTTGTAGTTTTTACAATATACCCGCCCCCGCCTACTGTCCAGCCGGTGTAGTTATTTAAAAATGTAATTGATGCAATAAGTGCACCTGTTGGATAATTCGTTTGTGCAACCCAGTTATAACCTCCATTTGTAGACTTCCAAAGTTTTATTCCGGTATTTACACATCCTGCCCAACCCGTATTAATATCAGAAAAAAAGGAACAATGAACATTAGATGCTCCTACAACATAACCTATACTGTCCCAACTGCTTCCAAAATCAGTAGTTTTATAAACTTTGTTATTTAAATCAATAGCCCATCCATATAGGTCATTAACAAAACTAATTTTATAAATTAAAGCAACTGAACTTCCGGGAACTAAAATATTTATCCAGTTAATTCCTCCATTTGTAGTTTTATATATGGTAACAGAACCTCCACATACTAATCCGGTCAATGCATCTTTAAAATAAATATCATATAAATATCCTGAAGCCATTAAATATGTTGAATCAAATGTTATTCCACCATTTGTCGTTTTAAAAATATAATTTCCATTTCCACTTATCCACCCGGTATTTGCGTTAATAAAAAATATACCGAAATAACTCGGACTTTGGCTTAATGGTCCACTTTTTAGTAAAATCCAATTAGTTCCTCCGTTTGTGGTCTTTAATATTGTCTCAAAGTATCCGACACAATATATTACGTTAGAATCTACCGGGTGAATTCCCATTATATTCCTGTCATCCCCCGGGTGTGGCTGGTATATCCAGTTCGTACCCCCGTTTGTAGTCTTTAATATTGTACTTCCAAGTCCACAAGCCCAACCGGTATATGGATTTATGAAATGAACATCATTTAGTAAAGAACCACTGGAATTTTGTATTATCCACTGTGCATTAGCGATGTTTAATAAACAATGAATAACAAGTAACACTATAATTACTTTTTTCATTGCTTTCTCTCCGTTTTTGTTATTGTTGGTATGTGTTAATTGTTTAATTTATTGCATATTATTCGAAAAGTCAAGAGAGAAATGGTAATTACCGAATTAAGAAAATGTAAAAAAAAAAAAAACGATTTTAGGGTATAATATTTTTATATTGTTGTAATATCAATACTATATGTTTTATAATAGAATTACTATTTTTCGTTTTTATAAAATTATTTGTTAAATTTTATTTAATATTATGAAATGTTTTCTTGAAAAAATTACAATGCTTTGCTTGGAAATGAAAATAGACACTTCAAGGTTTCGTAAGAAAATAAAGTTTCCCATTAAAAAAACTCCTATCAGAATTTATATATCTTCTTGTAATTTATTATTTAGAATTTGTTTAGAGTTTAGGATTTAAAATTTATAAATTATTAAGAATTAAAGCTCAAACCACTTCTTGTAATCAACGGCTCCTTTATGTTTTGCTTTTTTATTCGTGAATTCATTCGTGTTTATACCATACGCATAATCATCTGCCCATTTTTTATAATTCTTACCGATTTTTTTTATCGCATCGATTGTGAAATACAAATCGTCGGTGGTCATAGTAGGGTGAAGCGAAAGACGAATCCATCCCGGTTTTGTGGAAAGGTCTCCGCTATTGATTTTGTCGGTTATTTCTTTCGATTGGTTGTACGTTACATTCAAAAGATAATGTCCGTATGTTCCCGCACAGGCACAGCCGCCCCGAACCTGGATTCCGAACCTGTCGCTAAGCAGGCGAACAAACAGGTTATAGTGAATATCTTCTATATAAAAAGAAAATATTCCAAGTCTCGTTTCTATATTATCTGCGAGAATGTGAAGCCGGGGAATTTTTCTGAGTTCACTGAAAGCAATGACAACAAGTTCCTCTTCCCGCTTACGCATTTTATCAACTCTCATTTCGTTTTTTAATTCGATGCACATTGCGGCTTTCATCGTTTGTAAAAACCCCGGTGTTCCCCCGTCTTCGCGAGCTTCGATATCATCCAGATATCTGAATTCCCCCCACGGATTCGTCCACCACACAGTTCCGCCGCCCGGCTGGTCGGGAGCATAATTATGGTATAGAGACGAGTTAAAAACGAGCACGCCCGATGAGCCCGGTCCGCCGAGAAATTTATGCGGAGAAAAAAACACAGCATCGAGCCGTGCTTCGGGGTCAGCAGGGTGCATATTAATATCAACGTAGGGCGCAGACGCCGCAAAATCTATAAAACAATACCCGCCATATTTATGCATAAGCTTTGCCATTTCGTGATATTGGGTTTCTATTCCCGTTACATTTGAACAGGCTGTGAAGGAACCGAACAGCGCGGGACGGTCCTTATAATTTTTAAGCTGGGTTTCGAGGTCGTTTAAGTCAACAAGCAATTCGTTATCGGGTTTAATCTGTACAACATCTGCATTAGTTTCAAACCAGGCAGTATGATTCGAGTGGTGTTCCATATGCGTGATGAATACAACTGGGCGTTTTCCTTTTGGACTGCATTGTACAAATTGTTGGTTTTGAATTTTTTTTAATCCGAGTATTCGTTGAAATTTATTTATCACTGTAGTCATTCCAAAACCAGCAGTTATGATTACATCGTTTTTATCCGCGTTAACATGATCTTTAATTAATCTGTGTGCGGTGTGATAGGCTTTAGTCATCAAGGTTCCGGTTTCGCTTGTTTCGGTGTGTGTGTTGGCAACGTAGGGACCTATTTCATTCATAATTCTTTTTTCAATCGGGCGGTAAAGCCTTCCGCTTGCAACCCAATCGGCATAGACCATTCTTTTTTTACCGTAAGGGGAAACATATTCCTGGTTGTAACCTATAGTGTTTTTTCTAAATTTTTCAAAATACTTTTCCATAAAAAATTTCTTTTTTTATAAACAAAAAAGGAGATTTAAATCTCCTTATATGTATTACAATTTATAAAATCTATTAAATAATTTTAAGTTCTTTTAAACTGACCTTATTTTCTTTTTTCCAGATATTAGTAAAATCACCTATTGTTGTCGAATTTAAAAAATCATAAATTTCATTTTTCAAATCACTACATTTATTATGCAAAGCACACTTGGCGTTTACTCCGCATTCCTTATGTCCAAACATACAGCGGCTGTAATCCTGCATACCATCAAAATATGAGATGATATCTAATAGCTTTAAATTATCGGGATTGACAGCAAGTTTAACCCCCCCATTTTTCCCTTTTTTTGAGATAATCCATTTTGCTTTGGAAATATCTTGAAATATTTTTGATAAAAAAGGTAAAGGAATTTCCGTATTTTCGGAAATTTCTTTTATCATTACATATTCTGTCTTTTCCTGTAAAGACAAATATACCAGTGCCCTAACAACATATTCACTGGATTTTGAATATAACATATACATAATTAAAAAAGATATTGAGACCTTTTAGTCTTCAGCTGATTTAAATTTATATAAACTATTGTAAATTAAAACAAGTAATTTGTAAAAAAATTCCCATAATAAATAAACTTTTTAAAAAATTTCAAGGTTTAATACTTATATAATTAAAAATATAATTTTTTATAAATGTCAACAAAACATCATATCGGTTGGTTTGAGCTTTATGTAAATGACTTTGATAAATCGAAAGATTTCTACAATCTTCTTTTCGGTTGGGAATTCAACCTCTCACAAAGCTCTGACTCTCCTTATTGGAATATTTATACTGGTGAAGGTTCAATTGGAGGAGGGTTAATGAAAAAAGAAGTGCCTGAACATTCTGGACAATCTGTAGTCCTTTATGTAGAAACAGATAATATTGAGAATACATTAAAAAAAGCTGTTTCTCTGGGGGGAAGTATAGTAACACCAAAAACCCTTATTAATGAAAATGCAGGTCATTTCGCTCTTTTCAGTGATTTAGACGGAAATATAATCGGTCTATGGGCAAAGGATTAAAATTATTAAATAATTAGGTATAATATAATATTGTTTCTGTTTAATTAACATAAGGGACATTTATAGTTTAACATTAAACGAGGTCCCAAATCCTTTCTCGTCTGCCAAGCGAGAGGGGCTTTCAAAAGTTATCATTCCGTTGTGTTGTTCTATAATCTGTTTGACAACAGTAAGCCCCGTCCCTGTTCCATCTTGTATTTTATGTTTTACGTTTGATGCTCTATAAAACTCTGAAAAGATTTTACTTTTATCTTTTTCGGGAATACCGATACCATTATCGCAAACCTCTACTATTGTATTATCTTTTTCTTCTTCTAGTACAACCTCCACCTTTCCGCCATTGCTGGTATATTTAATAGCATTACCAATCAAATTCGAAAATGCTAATTCAAGCAGATTATAATCTCCTAAAATTTCTCTTTTCTTTTTCCTTTTGTCTATCAATTTCAAGCTTATGTTCTTGCTTTTTGCTTGTATTTCCCTTTTTAAAATAATATTATTCAACATCGCAAATATATCAATTCCGGTTTTTGTAATTTCATCCTGTAACTTTAAACGTGAGATGTGTAGAACATCGTTAATAATTTCAATTGCTTCTTCAGAGCGATGTCTGGCTTTTTTTAACTTATCTTCTACATTTTCGGTTATCGGACCTGCGTATTTACTAAGTATTAAATCAAGATACGATTGCACTGCTGCTATTGGACTTTTAATTTCGTGAACAACACCAATAATATATTTTTGTTTTATCTTTTCCGCGTTGTTTAGTTTATCAAGTGTAATTTTCAATTCTTGTTCTCGTCTATATAGTGCGCTTGAAATTGAATTTGCAAAAAATACACTTACCAACATCATAATCCCGAAAGCAGTAGAGAAAATTAATACATAATTAATGTTGTTATATATTGGTAAACCATATAGCCCAGGAATGCTATAATGAAATATTAAGCCAAAATATTCTGCAAAAGATAAAAGGTAAAAACTTAGCACAATAACACCCGCAATAGTATATATAATGTAACCCGGAAGTATCATGCTACCTATTATCATATGAAAAATGAAAAAAATATAAAATGGACTCTCAACGCCCCCGGTAAAATATACAATAAGACTTAGTACAATTAAATCCAATTGGATTTGTATCAGAGAAATTACTATGGGATTAATACCTTCTTGAGAATCTTTAACAATCTTTGTGTTAGAAATATAATATATTAAAAGGTTATATATCAAAACACAAAAAGCAAGAGTAATTAATATGTAATACTGTTTATTGGAATAGTTTATACCTAATAAAAATTTCGATGATATCACAAAGGCAAGTAAAAACAAAAAAGCAAAATATCGAAGATTAATTAACCATCTGTTTCTTTTTCTAATTAGTATCCAAAGGCCTTGAAGGTCATATGTGTGTTTTGGAATAAGATTTAGCATCTCTACGTTAGCAACAGGTCAGTGTAATAATTTAATAATAAATATTCGTTACTTCTATTATTTCGGTTTCGTTATCCTTTTCTTTTAGAAAACCAATAAAATCTTTGTTAATATATTCCTGGTGAGTCTTTTCGTATTCCATCATAAGCTCTCGTATTTTTTCGTAGTTTAATGAACTTTTAAAAAAGTTCAATTCTTCTTTGTCATCGAAAATTCTGTAATAGAACATATTATTATAATAATTTTTATTTTACAATTTCGTCGATGTGTAGAATATCAGAATAAGTTTCACTCCTTATTAATTCAGCATTTCTCCGAGAATTAGCAAGTGCGTTAAGAATATACCTATTTGCAATAAATCTTTTCTTCTGATTTTCTTCGGCTTCATCAAGAAGCAGGTAACCAACATAAATAAAAGAGTAAAGCTCAACAAGCTCTTTCGCTGCAACATCTTGAAATCCAGTATCTTTTTTACCCGCAACATATTTTAGAGAATCATACAATATTTCTCTTATTTCTTTGAGATGATTCGCAAGTACTGCGAGTCCTCCTGAATAAACTTTCTTTTCTCTCTCATCAAAATATTCTTTTAAAACATCATTCAAAACTCCACTTATAGCCGCCACAATCTGAAGCTGTGATGTCCCTTCATAAATATTGGTAATACGGGCATCACGTGCAAGACGTTCAACTCTAAACTCTTTCATATACCCAGTTCCACCGTGAATTTGAAGAGAGTCGTAAGTTATTTTATTCGCTGACTCAGTCAAAATTAACTTAGTAATCGGCGTAAGAAAATTTGCTACTTTGCTTACCTGTTTCAATTCGTTATTTAAGTCCGTAGTTGATTTACCTGATTTTTTAAGTTTGCCTATGGCTTCCTCAAGTCTTTCTTTCTTATCTACAATTTTTGCTGTTGCATACATTAATGAGCGATTGCTTTCAAGATTTACCCTCATATCAATTAAAAGATTTGAGACTGCAGGTATATTATAAATCGCTTTCCCAAATTGAACTCTATCTTTAGCATACATCAACGCTTCATCAAACGCTGCCTGTGAGATACCAAGTGCCTGTGCGGAGACTCCCATTCTTGCTCTATACATTAAATCAAAAACGTATTTTATCAAACCAAATTTTCTCTGTCCAACAATCTGGGCAGGTGTATCGTTAAATTGAAGTTCACAGGTTGGAGAGCCGTGAATTCCGAGTTTATTTTCTATTCTTCTTACCTTTACTGTGTCGTCACCATAACATGCAAACATACTTAATCCTCTTCCGTCTTTTGTCCCAGGTTCAGAACGTGCCAAAACAAGTAGCACCTCTGCATTTCCATTTGTAATAAACCTTTTCATTCCTCTTAAGAACCATTGACCTTTTTCGTTCTGATATGCGTGCATTTTTACAGCTTGTAAATCCGAGCCTGCATCGGGTTCGGTAAGAGCCATTGCGCCTGTATATTCACCCGTCGTAAACTTAGGAACAAATTCCTGCTTTTGTTCATCGTTTCCATATTTCACTATCATATCACCAATATCTTGCAAACCAAAAATATTCATTAGAGAAGCGTCGGCTCTTGAAATAATTTCTGTTGCCATTAGGTAAACTGTAAAAGGAAAATTAAGTCCTCCATATTGCCTCGGAAGTACCATACCCATTAAATCGGCTTTTGATAACATCTCGAGGTTTTCCTTTGTTCCTTTTGCATAATCAACCCTTCCCTCTTCATATCGTGCTCCTTGATGGTCAACATCGGCAGCTCTCGGAGCAATAAAATTCCCTGCTATATCTCCAACAACCTCTAACACCTTTCTATAATTCTCAATTGCATCTTCGTAATTAATTGGTGCATAGTTATATCTTTTGGATTCTTCATAATTGTCCTCTATCATTTTAACTGTGTCTTCAAGGTTTAGACGATTAAAATGAAATTGGATATCGTGATTTTCTTTAAAAAAATTTGGCATATTTTATTTCAGTTTATGTTTATATGTTTCAATAAATATTGGAATTACATCCATAGCATCTCCAACTATTCCATAGTGGCTGATTTCAAAAATTGGTGCTTCCGGGTCAGTGTTTATTGCTATAATTTTATTTGCTTCCTGCATACCTGCTCGGTGTTGTATAGCTCCAGAGATACCAACGGCAATGTAAAGCTTTGGTCTTACGGTAACTCCTGTTTGTCCAACTTGTCTTTCGGAAGAGATAAATCCTGCGTCAACCGCTGCACGACTTCCAGCTACCTCACCACCAATTGCTTTAGCTAAATCAAAAAGTAAATTAAAGTTTTCTTTTGTGCCAAGCCCGTAACCACCTGCAACTATTATCGGAGCACCTTTTAGATTTACTTTGCTTTCTTCCCTATGTTGTTCTATGACCATTAAAATATCATCAAGCTCATTCGGTTTAAATGGAATTTCTTTAATTTTAATTTCTTTTGGTTGATCGAGTTTATGCATTTCCATAACACCTTCGCGAACGGTTGCCATCTGAACGGGAACATCTGGTGTAATAATGGTTGCAATTATATTTCCACCGAAAGCAGGTCTAATTTGCAAGAGTAAATTTTTGTAATCTTTGTTTAAATAAGTTATATCGGAAATTTTTAAATCCGTGCAGTCTGCTGTCAGTCCGCTTTTTGTACTTGAGGCAACATGTGGAGCTAAATCTCTTCCTATTACCGTTGCACCGAACAAAACAATTCGCGGAATTTCTTTGTGAATCAGTTCGTCAAGAATTCTGCTGTAAGGCAGCGTTCTATAATAAAATAATTCCGGGCTATCGATTAAATAACTTTCGTCCGTTCCGTAATTAAACGTTTCAACTGCTATATCCCTTACGTTGTGACCGATAACTATGGATTTTAAAATTCCCTTCATATTATCGGCAAGTTTCCGTCCTTTGCTGAGTAGCTCAAAGCTAACATCTGCGGGTTTTCCGCTTCTCTGCTCGATAAATACCCAAACTTCTGGTTTCTTCATACTTTTTTGCTCAATAGTGAATCGTCAATAGTCAATGAATATTTTTACTGACAATTTCATATTCACAATATTTATTTATATATTTAAATTTTTATATTTATTTAAAAAATTTTTCCAATCACTGTTCACTTTTTGCTGTTTATTATTCGTTATTCATTACTTATTAAAAAATGCGGTCTTCCATTAAACTGTCAATTAGCTTTGCAATACCATCTTTTGTAGGTTCTATTATTTCGTGTTTTCCTCCTGCAAGTACAACAGATTCAACCTTGTGAACTTTTGTCGGTGAACCTTTTACTCCGCATCTTTCCGCATCAACATCGAGGTCATCTGTAGTCAAAGTTTCGATAAATAGGTTTCTTTCTTTGTATTCGTGAACGAGGTTATCGATATACAAAAGTGAATTCCCTTCTGCCATTTTTTCTAAATCGGCAAGAGATTTTGCACCTTTGAAAGCCATAAGTCTTTTAGAACTGAACGGTCTGGGGTCAGCGGCACCTTTTAAGACTGTAATTAAAACTGGCAATTTGCATTCAACAATTTCAAAACCGCCATCAATTTTTCTCTTTACCTTGATTTTCCTATCTTTTAATTCGAGGATTTCTTCGGCATACGTAATTTGAGGAATGCCTAATTTTTCAGCGGTCTGAGGACCAACCTGTGCGGTATCACCATCGATTGCCTGTCTTCCTGCAAAAATTAAATCGAAATTCCCAATTTTTTTAACAGCTTCGCTTAAAACATAAGAGGTAGCAAGTGTATCTGCGCCAGCAAATTTTCTATCTGTAACACAATAAACCGAATCCGCTCCCATATATAAACACTCTCTTAAAATATCAGACGCCCGCGGTGGCCCCATTGTAACGGCAGAGACTTTTCCTCCGAATTTATCTTTCACCTGAAGAGCAAATTCGAGAGCAATTTTATCTTCGTGATTGAAAATTGCGGGCAGTTTTGCACGGTTCACCGTACCGTCATCCTTCATCACTTTTCCCGATATATTTGCAGTATCAGGAACCTGTTTTACTAATACTATGGAATTATACATAAAGATTGAAATTTGCATAATATATCAAAGTTAAAGTATTTTTGAAATGCCTTTTGTAGAGTCAAGAGAGCAAATTGCAAATACAAAAGTGGAAAACTTAAAATATAACAATAAATAGACTTGATGTAGTTGGTGAAAAATCATAAAAATTTTGTGAAAAATTTTTTTCTATACAAATTATTATTTATAATAAGTAATTTGTAAACAAATATTATTAAAGGATAAAAATATTATGGGTAAACACGGAATAAAAATTTTAAATTTAGATGTTAACGAGCTTCTTAGAATGTTAAATGAGGCACTTAGCGAGGAGTGGCTTGCATTTTATCAATACTGGATTGGTGCAAGAATGATGGAAGGTCCGATGAGGGGCGAAATCGAGGCGGAGCTTTTAATTCACGCGGGACAGGAACTCAACCACGCGGTTTTAATCGTAGATAGAATTATTCAGCTCGGAGGAAAGCCAGTTACAAATCCAAAAGACTGGTTTAAGCTCAGCCGTTGCGATTACGATGAGCCAAATGACCCATACGTAGAGGTAATCCTCGAACAAAATCTTAAAGGTGAAAGGTGTGCAATACAGAGATATAAAGAGATTGCAGATTTTACAAATGGTAAAGACCACACAACACATCAAATTGCAACGATAATTTTAAATGAAGAACTTGAGCACGAACAGGATATAGAGGATTTTATTTCTGATATTCAGAGAATAAAAGAAGACTGGAAAAAATTACGCGTTTAATTCTAAAGGGTTCACAACAAGAACGCTCATACAAAGAGAGAAGATAGTCTTTTAAATTATAGTTTATATTTGGTAACTTTGTTTCAAAATAATTATTTTCTTCCCTCGTTCAGTTTTCTAACGGTTTTCAATATGAAGGTTTTCGGAGCTCTTCGAGAAAAGAAAGCTATTTCTTTATTTTTAATCCCATGTATCGCCACCCGCTTTCCTTTCATCATTGCTTTATAACCATACTCTGCAACTTCTTTAGATGTCGGAATGGAATCTGCGTTTAACATTTTAGAGTGTTCTACATTTGCTGCTTTTTGAAATCCTGATTTTGTCGGGCCCGGGCAGAGTGCCGTAACTGTTACGCCGGTTCCCTCAAGTTCGTTTGCAATTGCTTCTGAAAAAAACAACACATAAGCTTTTGATGCGTAATAAACCGACATCAGCGGTCCGGGTTGAAAAGCGGCGGTAGAGGCAACGTTCATTATCCTTCCGCTTTTTCTTTTAATCATTCCGGGAAGAAAAAGGTGGGTAAGCTGGGTCAATGTCAGCATATTTAAATTTATCATTCGCTCCTGTTTAGTCCAGTCACTTTTATAAAAAAGCCCGTAATCTCCAAACCCTGCATTGTTGATAAGGTAATCAACATCAAAGCTCAATGATTTTACTTCGTCGAAAACTTGCTTTGCTGAACCGGGAACAGATAGATCTTTTACAATTTCCTCAACGTATATTTTATTTTTTTCTATTAGTTCAGATTTTAACTTCGAGAGTTCGATAACGTTTCTTGAAACGATTATCAGGTTTGTTCCCTTAGATGCAAATATTTTTGCAAGCTCAAGACCTATTCCGCTCGAGGCTCCCGTGATTAGTGCGGTTTTTGTGTCTGCCATAATTTTCAATAATTTTAATTTATTAAAAATATATTGAAATCTCCTGTGGTAGATGGAGTGTGTGTAAGAACTAAAAAAATCAGTGTAATAACAAAATATATTGCTTTTTTAAAATCAGCTATTTTTATTTGTAAGACGTTTTTTTCTCTATCTTAATTTTTTTCCCTATAATAGTCCTGTAGCTAATAAAACCATATATAATTCCCCTGCTCCGAAATTCCCGACAATTCGGTAAAATCCTATACCCATAGACCAAGACTTAATAACTCCTGTTTCTATTACATATAAAGGATCCTCGGTTGCAAAATCTATAATCAATCCATTTTCATATTTGTACAGATTCTTTTTCGTGGCAAAGCTTTTTAATACTCCATCAATAACTGTGTAAAGGTTTTTTCCACTCACGCCATCTTTTATGGTGTTCTTAACAAATTTATATATAGGTTTTCCTGTAGATATATTAAAAAGCTCTCCACCTTTTAGCTCAAGGGTACTATTTCCAGTAGAATATTCCTGAACAACTTGAGTATATGAGACCGAGACAGAGAACAAAGAAAGGAATAATATTAAAAAAAACAAAATAAAATTTTTCATAGTTTTTTTATTTTAATTTATAAAATAAAATTCTTTTCTTCTATCATTAAATAAATGGTTATTTTCGTTTATGTATTTATCAAGGGCGTCATCAGGGTTAATTTCGACTATTATACACTCTTCCATATCTTTTGTTGCCCTAGCCAGGTATTCTCCACGTGGAGATAACATAACGCTTTCTCCTGTAAATACAATTTCTTTGCCATTATTTACGTCTTCGCCGATTCTATTTGTGGTAATTATAAATACTCCATTTTCAACTGCGCGAGCATACATTGCTTTCTGGCAATAAGGCATTACGAGATTGGAGGGATGACAAATTATTTGTGCCCCTTGCAGAGACAAAGTTCTTGCAGCTTCGGGAAAAAGCCAATCAAGACATATCATCATTCCGATGTTTACTTCTCCGAATTTTTCGTTTGAAATTTTTTCTACTTTGTATTTTAAATTCCCTGGAGTAAAAAAATTTTTCTCTTCGTAAAATAAATGGATTTTTCTGTAAATAGAAAATTTATTTTCCGGAAAGGCAAGAATGGAAGAATTGTAAAAAACGGTTTCGTCTTCTTCGGCTTTTTCACAAAATCCAGAAACTATAAAGCAGTTTTTTTTCGAGCAAATTTTCAGGAGGGAGCTACTAAAAATTCCATCGCTCGCTCTTTCGGAATATTCTTCGAGCTCTTCTTTGCTTGTGAATAAGTATCCTGAATTTGCAAGTTCGGGTAAAACAAGCAAATCAAAATCCTTTTCAAAAATCATATTCTCGATTTTTGATATGTTTTCTTTGACTTTTCCGAATTCGGGCTTAAATTGCAAAAATCCTATCTTCATATTTTTTATAATAAATTGCTTGCGAGTTCTGCAAGTTCCGAGCGTTCACCTTTTTCAAGGTTTATATGTGCGTAAAGTTTTTGTCCTTTGAAAGTTTCTATTAAATAAGATAAACCATTCGACTGCGAATCTAAATACGGGTGGTCGATTTGATAAATATCCCCCGTGAATACAATTTTTGTCCCTTCGCCTACACGAGTAATTATAGTTTTAATTTCGTGCGGGGTCAGGTTCTGTGCTTCGTCAACTATAAAATAAATCCTCTGTAAACTCCTCCCTCTTATATAACTCAATGGCTCGACTATAAGTTTCTCTTCTTTTATCATCTGGTTGATTTGAAGGTGGTGTTTATCTGTATCCGGGAACTGGTCTTGAATAACTTTCAGGTTGTCCCATAGGGGTTGCATATACGGAGCGAGTTTACTGTCAACGTCCCCAGGGAGAAAACCAATGTCTTTATTACTTAAAGGAATTACGGGTCTGGCTACATAAATCTGACGGAATTCTTTTTTAACATAAAGTGCAGAAGCCAGTGCCAGCAAAGTTTTCCCCGTGCCTGCTTTTCCTGTGATTGTAACAAGGGGTATATTTTTATTGATTAAAGCCGATACCGCAAATGTCTGTTCTGCGTTTCTTGGTTTTATGCCATAAGTATAATTTTTATCAATTTTTTCCACTGTTTTCATTTCGTTGTCAAGATATGCAAGTACTGAACGATTAGAATTTCTTATTATGTAAAACTTATTTGGGTGAACTTCTCCTTTATCTGCTTTTATGACTTTCTGTGCAGGAATCTGAAACGGTACTTGAAATATTTGGGTTAGAAGGTTATCATCAAAATTTTCTAGTGTCTCTTTCCCGCTATATAGTTCTTCCAGACTGATCCTGTCGGTAGTATAATCTTCGGCAAGGATTCCTATAGCTTTTGCTTTCATTCTAAGGTTTACATCTTTTGAAACGAGAATTACGGATTCTTTTGAGGAGAGTTGTTTTTTTGTTTCATAAGCGGTGCTTAAAATTCTGTGGTCGTGATTATCTTCGCGGAAGACATTTTTTATTTCATTGCAAATTCCTTTTGTAATTGCAATTTTTACTTTGCCTTTTCCTTTACCAAGAGAAATTCCACCGTCGAATAAAGCAGAGCCGGTAAGGGAATCCAGCGTTCGGGCAAATTCTCGGGCGTTCAGATTTATTACCTGACTACCACGTTTAAAATGGTCAATTTCTTCTATAACCGTTATCGGGATTACAATATTATTATCTTTAAACTGGTGAATACAGGTTGAGTCGTGCAATATTACGTTTGTATCCAGTACAAATGTTTTCGGTGGCTTTTTCAGTTTCATACAATATTATTGTTTTTATAAATGTATTTGTTTTTGTTCAAACAGAAAATACAAAAAGGTTAGTAGATTTTAAGATTTGAGTTTATACTTTTATGTCCAACACCAGAGAATTTAGGTATTAAATGAGAGGAAATTTCATGCAAAGTATTTTTTCAACGCCATTGTCGTTTTTTTTCCTACAATTTTTTCAACCTCATCATAATTGCTCATAAGTTTAATTTTTATCCCTTCCACTGAGCCAAATTCAGTAAGTAATTTTTTTGCGGTCTTTTCACCGATACCTTTTATTTCGAAAAGTTCAGAAGTGAGCGTACGTTTTCCTCTTAAATCCTGGTGAAATGTAATAGCAAAGCGGTGAGCTTCGTCACGGATTTTTTGCAAGAGCTTTAAACCGCTCGATGTTTTTGGAATCGTGTAAGGGTCAGACTCACCGGGAAAGAAAACTTCTTCAAGTTTCTTTGCAAGACCGATTACTTTTAAATTCTGAATTTTTTTATCTTGGTTACTATCGTATTTGTTTTCATTTATAATTCCTAAATCAGACAGAACTTTGATTGCAGAAGAGAGCTGACCTTTTCCTCCATCTATTACAATTAAATCGGGTAGTGCTTTCTTTTCGTCGAGCAGTCTCTTGTATCTTCTGAATACCACCTCACGCATAGAGAGAAAATCGTCAGGTTCACCTGTCTCTCCTGAAACACTATCAATCCTATATTTTCTATATTCAGTTTTTCTCGGTTTACCATCTTGAAAAACCACCATAGATGCAACCGTGTCTGTCCCCTGTATATGTGATATGTCAAAGCATTCGATTCTTCTCGGAAGGTTTTTCATTCTTAAATCCCGCATAAGTGATTCAACAGAGGGGGCAACGAATTCACGTTTCATCTTTGCGAGTTTCAACTCGTCCAGCATCAGCTTGGCATTAGCTTTCACCATATTCACAAGTTTTGCTTTGTCTCCGATTTTTGGAATTAAAATATCAAATTTTTTTGCATCGGCTTGGGATGAAAGTTTTTTCACGAGCCAGTTTTTTACCGTGTTAAGATTCTCAATTTCTTTTTGAAGAAAGATTTCGTCGGGAATATAATCAGACTTACTGTAATAATTTATTAATAGATTTTCAATTAATTCGTCTTCTTCTTTTTCGAGAACGTTGCTTAAATAAAAATGTGATTTTCCGATTACCTTGCCGTCCCTGACTTTCAGCACCATACCGCACCCGTCGTTGCCGTCGGTTTCGACAGCAAAAATATCCCTGTCGATAATATCTTCGTCAACCATTTTTTGTTTTGAGGAATAAACGCTTATAGCGTCTATTTTATCTCTTAGTTTCGCGGCTTTTTCAAATTGCATATTTTCCGAAAACGCGTCCATCCTCCCTGTCAGCTCTTTGATTAAGGAGGATGTTTTCCCGTTAAGAAGTTTTGCAACCTCGTCTATCATTATGTTATAATCTTCCGCGCCTACAAGTCCCTCACAAGGTCCTTCGCATTTGTGAATATGATAATCGAGGCAGAGTTTATATTTTTTGTTTTTTATATTCTCTTCGGTAAGATTAAAATTGCAGGAGCGAATCATAAAAATATCTCTAATAGTTTTCAAAGCATAACGCATATTTTTTACGTCGGTATAAGGACCAAAGTACCTGGAGCCGTCAGTTCGTTTTTGTCTGGTTGGAAAAACACGTGGAAAAAGCTCTTTGGTAATTACTATATATGGATAAGACTTATCATCTTTCAGATTTACGTTATAGCGTGGTTTTAATTCTTTAATAAGATTGAATTCGAGTATCAATGCTTCCACTTCGTTATCGGTTGAAATTATTTCAAGGTCGTCGACTTTCGAAACCATCATAGAGATTCTGCTATATGAGGATGTTGAATGAAAGTATTGCCTGACGCGATTTTTCAGGATTTTGGCTTTACCAACATAAATCACTTTTCCGGATACGTCTTTGAACTGATATACCCCCGGAGATGCGGGAAGGTTTTCAAGTTTTGATTTTAAATTTTCATTCATATGAAAAATTAAAAATGTAAACTTTAAAAGAGTAGTTCAAAATTATTTCTTTCCCGGTTGTGCAAGTTCCATAAGGATGCCCGCTGTCGATTTTGGGTGTAGAAAAGCTATAAGCATATTATCAGCACCGACACGAGGCGTTTCGTTTATGAGTTTTACTCCGCCTTCTTTCAGTTCGGCAAGGGATTTTTCGATATCTTGCACTTCGAATGAACAATGCTGGATTCCTTCTCCACGTTTTTCTATGTGTTTTGAAATGGGCGATTCAGGGTCTGTGCCTTCAAGAATTTCTATATCGCAATTTTCGAGTTTAATTTTTTGCACTTTAACTTTTTGTTCGGTGACTTCCTGCACGGGTGATGCTTTAACTCCAAATATCTTTTCAAATATTGGTACGGATTGTTCGAGTGATTTTACCGCTATTCCGAGATGTTCTAATTTCATAATTCCTTATGCGTTAAATTGTAAATGTTATAAGTTAAAATAATTTCTAAATTCTAATACCTAAATACTAAAAAATACCTAAATACTAAACATTAATTATTGTAAAATGAAAAATAAAAAATTGTAGTTTCTATTTTTGTCTCACGAATTATTTACCTTACAAACTTTATAATCTTCTAATCTTTAATTCTGAATGTTATTCTAAAATATTCTTCCGCTTCCCAGTTGGTTCTATAATAAGTATAGTGGTCGAGTTCCTTTTTAATTTCGAATCTTTCGTCAGGTCTAATATCCACGGGTATATGAAAATAAATATTCATTTTACTTTCAAGAACTTTTCCTTGCCAATTACCACCGCTGAATGTGTATCTTACAAAATTATCCGAACCGTTATAAAACGCAGATATTCCGGTGCCAAGAGGAGAGCGATATTTTACAACGATTTTTTTTGTCTCGCCTGCTTTAAACGATACTTGCTTTATCCAGTAAGCTTTATATTCTTCCCAGCTTTCTTTTTCATTTTTTACATATTCCCTTTTAGCTGTAACGTTTACACCGTCTACTGAGGTAGAGAAAGACAAAAATGCAGTTGTTGTATCAAACACGCCGCCTATATCTCCATAACCGGATTCCGGGAAGCCCATATAAACATCACAAGCATCACCATTATTTTTAAAAGTGAACACAGCTATTACGTCATAATATTCTTCATATACATTCATATCTATCGTTTCTCGTTCCATTTGAATTGTTGAGTGTTCTTCTTTTATCAGCATCCACGTCCCACCGATAGCTCTGATGCCAGAATCGTTTGCTTTTACGTTTACAAAAAATAAGGATACAAATGAGGTAATTATTAATATTAATTTTTTCATAATTTTTCAAAATGTTTAATTCTAATTCTATATCACAAATATATTATAAACTTTTCTCCTTAACCAAAAATTTAGCGTCCAGATGTTGGTATTTTTATAGGGTTTCAACACAGGGTTTTACGGCTTACAAAAATTGTTCCAGTCCCTTTCTTCTTAAAAAATCCACAATATCTTTAACGCTTTGAGATTCTCCTTTTTTACAAACTAACAAACCATTGTCTGTATCTATTATTAATAGATCTTCAACACCTATTGTTGCTGTTATTCTTTGGTCATTTATAATCAAACAATTTTTTGTATTATGTAATACCGTCATACCCTGTGAATAATTACCATTAGAATCTTTTTCTTTTAGTTTATATATCTCATCCCAAGAACCTACATCACTCCAGTCAAAATGGCTTCTTATAGTATATACTGCTGTTGACTTCTCCATAACACCATAATCAATAGAAATCCCCTTCATTTGTGCATAAGCAAGCTCAAGATGTTTATCAAACTCGTTAGATAACAAATGCTTTTCTAATTTTGAAAGGGAGTTAAAAATATCTGGTAATGATACTTTTATCTCATTTTGCATTGTATCAACTCTGAATATAAACATACCACTATTCCATAGAAAATCTCCACTTTCTATAAAAGCTTTTGCAGTTTCAAGGTTTGGTTTTTCTGCAAATGTTTTTACCTTATAAACTGTTTCTCCTATTGAATGCTTTTCCCTACTCTCTATAGATACAGCATAAGAATCATCCCCATCATATTGTATATAACCATAACCTGTTTCCGGTCTTGTTGGGTTCACTCCAAGTGTAACAATTCCCCCGTTATCATTCACAAATTTTAATCCACATTTTACAACTCTTTGAAACTCTGAAACATCTTTAATTATATGGTCTGATGGTATTACAAATACATTTGCCTTTGTATCAAATTGTTTTATAAACAAACACGCCAAACCTATGCATGGAGCTGTATTTCTGCCAAAAGGTTCACAGATTATATTCTCGTCCGGAATCTTTGGAAGATGCTTTTTGGTTAGGGCTTTGTACGCAATATTTGTAACGACAAAAATGTTGTTAGTATTTATCAACCCCTCAAGTCTTCTGAATGTTTCTTGAATCATTGATTGGTTTTTATTCTGTATGTTTAAAAATTGCTTAGGAAATTTCGATGTCCCCTTGGGCCAAAATCTTTGGCCAATTCCCCCTGCCATAATTATTGCGTAATTATTCATATTTAATTTTACTTTAGACTTTAAATATAAATTAAATTTAAAATTTATCCTTTTTTTCAAATATTTTAACTGGATCGTTGAGATATGAAATTAGCAAATCTATATCTTTTGTCGGTTTATTAAGAAAAATAAGTTTAAAATTATAGACAATATATTTAAAAATGTTTGTTATTTCGCTTTCAAATGGGTTCATTCTATAGTTTTGAATAAATTTCACAAAAATATAGCTTGCCTCCGCAAGCTGTGCTAGTTTTCTCATCTCAAGCGAGTTTGCTATGTTTACCAAATCTTTAAAATGTGCAAATGTATGTGATAACCTTCTTAAAGCTTCGTATGCTTGATATCTGCCTTTTATATCTTCGATAGATTTAAAAATATTTTCTACTTCTATTATATTCTGTTTTAAAAGAGTTAATTTCTGACCTTCTCTATCGTCAGGCTGTTTTTGCTTATTTGTTTGTGTTAGCTTTTTGTCCTTTTCCTCTTCTTTTTCTTCACTTCTGCCAGTTTCTATTAATGTGTGTTTTAAAACATCAAGTGATTTCATAACATCATCGTATCCATCAACATCTTCACCCTTAATTAGTCGGTCAATAAGGTTTATGGATTCTTCAAAAAGCTTATTAATTTCGATTCCTATCTTTCTTCCATAAAAACTAAATGTTTCGTTTATAATTTTATATATGCTTGTAATAACTTCAAAAGACATTCTTCTAGAATATTCTTCCATATAACTACTAATTTCAATAATCTCATTCAGAATTATATCTTTCTCTTCTGTCTGGTCTTTGTCTTCTCTGTTTATTTTTGATAACGATTCTAAATTGTTTTTTATTAAAGTATTATTTTTTGTTAGTTCGGTTTCATATTTTATATATATAGAATTTTCTACTATCTGTGATTTTATCTCTTCTGGTTTTTCATCGTTTTCAAGTTTTTCTTTTGGTAATTTTATTGCTATTTCTTTTTCTAAATTATCATCAATTAATTCTTGTGTTCCTTCGATTTCCTTGTCTGTGGTGGGTTTGTCTTTTTCTTCACCATTACATTCCTCACTTGTAAAAACTATTTTTTCTTTTTCTATTTCTATTTCTTCAAGTTCTTGAATATTAACCTGTTCAATTTTGCTTATCTGTTTTTGTTCTTCTTCTGTTTCAGTATTTTCGTTAACTGGTATCAAAAATTCTTTACCATCATCCCTATGTAAGCCTCTTTCTTCATTAGTAATCGTTTCTGTGGGCAACGTAAAAACATAGTTTTGATCAAGATTGTTATCTGGTGGTAGCAATTCAAGATAATTTCCCTGAATAATTTTATTGGTTTCCTCTTTGACATCAGACTCAATAAACTCTTCTGCAACTAGTTCATTATCAATTTCCTCTACTTTAAATTTAGATTCTGCAAGCACTCTTTTTATTTCTATGGTTATATCCTTTTCTTTTGTTTTTTTCATTAGAAATTGCTCGTTTTGGCTTTTTATATCAATGTTTGTTTCTAAGGTTTTCTCTAATCTAAAACATCTTTTAAATTCTTCCAAAAGAAAACCTTTGTCGAGTCTAAGATTTTCTAAAAGGTTTTCAAACTTAACTTCACCAGATTCTATTTTCTTCAGAACAAATATTAAATAATTTCCGAAATTTTTTAAGTTCTTAATACGAGAAATAATATAAATATCCTTTTTTAAATCAGCTGATGACCTAAGAACGTTGAGAATATAAATACATCTGAATAAATTTTCTGTCGATTTGTATATTTTTAAATCGTTTTCAATTACAGACAATATAAAGTTAAAATATTCTTTGCTTTTCACCTTAATTTTTTATTAATAAAGTTAACTATTACCCAACTGAATTTGAATCCTAAATTTTGGTTATAGCCTTTAAATGTATTAAAAAATACATATATTTTTATTGCTAATAAAGAAAAATTTTTATTAGCGTTCAAAAAAGTGTGTAAATAGAATAGCCTATAAAAAAAGAGTCT
>CAYNTK010000008.1:0-128919 GCA_964400285.1 uncultured Ignavibacteriaceae bacterium | reverse complement strand
GGCTCTGTTCCAACAAATAGCAATTTGAAATTTACACACTAAATGGAACGCTATCCTAATTATATGATAATTATTTTAAAATATTAATTTACATTTATTTTTTTTATCTTGTCTAATTAAAACACTTTTTAAATCAAAAGTAGAAAATTAATTTAATTTATAATTTATATTACATTAAATTTTTGTAAATAATTATAAAACAAAACCGAAACAATAATTTTGAAATTCAGATATCTATTAAAAGAATCGTTACGAGGTTTTAATTCCGCAAAGCTTTCCACCATAGCTTCAGTTATTACAATTGCTTTATCTTTAATTCTTATTGCAGTTTATTTTACCTTATCTGTAAATTCGAACAAATTAATCAAATCCATTAAAGATAAAGTCGAAATTGAAGTCTTTATCGAAGATAATCTCTCGCAAGATGATATTAATGCTATAAGAGAAAAAATCAGAACCATCGGTGGAGTAAAACAAATAACTTTCGTATCAAAAGACGAAGCCGCAAAAATCTTCGAAAACGAATATGGAAAAGAAATGCTCGAACTCTTCGAATCCAATCCACTTCCTGCATCTTTCAAAATTAGTCTTTGGGATGAATATAAATCCCTCGATAGAATAAATAAAATCAAAAACCAATTATCATCTATACAAAATATTAACGATATTATTTTTCCTGAAAAAAATCTCGAATTAATCGAAAAAAATACATCTGGTTTTTTATATATTAACCTTGTAGTATTAATTATTATTACTCTGTCATCGGTCTTCCTTGTTTCTAATACTATTCGCCTTGTAATTGTTTCACGTAGAAAAATTATCGGAACTTTTAAACTTCTCGGAGCTACTAACTCATTTATTATGACTCCTTTTATTATAGAAGGTTTTTTACAAGGCTTGTTTGGTGGTATTTTTGCATCGACTATTTTATATTTTCTCTTAATTCTTTACAGTTCGAGATTCAATCAAAATGAATTAAAACTCGATTTCCTTGGTATCGAATATCTTGGATATTTAATTTTAATTGGTATAATTCTTGGAATTCTCGGAAGTATGTTTTCCGTAAAAAGATTTTTAAAAGCTCACATTAATTAATAAAAATTATGCTAAAAATTGGAGATAAAGCACCGAACTTTAAATTAACCGCAGACGACGGTAAGACTTATTCACTTAAAGACTTTAAAGGGAAAAAATTAATCCTTTATTTTTACCCTAAAGATATGACCTCTGGTTGTACTGCCGAAGCTTGCGACTTCAGAGATAATATTAAACTTTTTCATAAGAAAAATTCTGTTGTAATCGGTGTCAGTAAAGATAACATCGAATCTCACAAAAAATTTAAATCAAAATACAATCTTCCTTTTACTCTTCTATCCGATGAGAATATGGAAATGTTCAAGGCTTACGATGTCTGGAAAGAAAAAAGTATGTATGGAAAAAAATATATGGGCATCGAAAGAACTACCTACATAATTGATGAAAATGGCATTATCAAAGAAATTTTTAATAAAGTAAAAGTTAAAGGACACATTGAAGAAATTTTAAAAAAAATTTAATATATGAGCGAAGAAATAATTATCAATAGAGTAACAAATGAAATAGATAAATTAAAATTTATAAAATTCCCTTGGAAAATTTATAAAAATGACCCTAACTGGGTTCCACCTCTAATTTTCGATGTTAAAAATAATCTGGATACTAAAAAAAATCCCTTCTATCAACACGCAAAAATAGAATTATTTTTAGCTTATAAAGGTTCTGAAATAGTCGGTAGAATTGCAGGTATCGTTAATGACAATCATAATAAATTTCACGAAGATAAAGTCGGCTTCTGGGGATACTTCGATTGCATTAACGATTGCGAAGTCGCAAAATCCCTGTTCGATTCTGTAAAAGAATTTTTAATCTCGAATGGAATGGATACTATGAGAGGTCCTATAAATCTCTCCACCAACGACGAGCTTGGCTTGCTTATAAACTCATTCGATAAAACTCCTTATATATTAACTCTTTACAATCCTGAATATTACATAAAACTAATCGAAGATTATGGATTTGTTAAAGCTAAAGATTTATATGCATATCAGGTTACCGATAATATCATTAATGATAAAAAACAAATGGATAAACTCGAAAGAGTTAGTAACATTGTTTTAAAACGTGAAAACCTTAAAATTAGAAAAGTTGATTTTAGTAAATTTAATAACGAAGTTGAAATTCTACATACTGTTTATAATAACGCTTGGGAAAAAAACTGGGGTTTTGTCCCTATGATTCGAGATGAATTTTTTCACATTGCTAAAATGCTTAAAGCTGTTGCTGACCCTGATTATATTTACATTGCCGAACATAAAGGTGAACCTGTCGGATTCTCATTAACATTACCTGACTTTAATCAAATATTTAAAAAAATTAATGGTAAATTATTCCCTTTTGGTGCTATTAAAATTTTAACAGGTAGAAAAAAAATCAACCGTATTCGCGTCTTTGCTATGGGTATCGTTCGCGAATTCCAAAAAAAAGGAACTGAAGCCGTTTTTATCAGAGATACTATTCTTAACGGCATAAAAAAAGGTGTCGTCGAATGTGAAATCTCTTGGGTTGTCGAAGATAATACTCCTATGGTGCAAACTGCCGAAAACCTCGGTGCTAAAAGATATAAAACTTATAGATTATACGATAAAAAAATTTCTTAATATTAATATAGTATTTGCACTGTTCTTACGTTCTTTCAATTCTATATATTATAGAAACATTATAAATTTTTTATCGTAACTTCTGCTACTTATAACAAATCACAAACAACTAAAAAATATTTTCCTTTTTCCACTCTCATTTTCTATTTCTCAATTATGAACTTCTTTAATTTTCATTATGTTAATATTGATATCATTCACAAAAAAATTAATAACTAAAATTATAGGAGATAAAATATTATGATTAGTTTAGGGCAAAAATTTCCCGATTTTAAAAAGAAAGCTACTGTTTCTATTAAACCCGGAAAAGAATTTACTGAAATAACAAACAATGACCACATTAGCAAAAATAAATGGATGGTTATGTTCTGGTATCCAAAAGATTTCACTTTCGTTTGTCCAACTGAAATTGTTGAATTTAACAAAAGTAAAAAAGAGTTTGATAGTAGAAATACTGAATTAATAGGTGCTTCTACCGATTCTGAATTTTCTCACTATGGTTGGATGAGCTCGCATCCTGATTTAAAAAACCTTGATATTCCTTTGCTTGCTGATACTTCAAAATCACTCGCTGAAGATTTAGGGATTCTCGAAGCCGAAGAAAAAGTCGCTTACAGAGCTACTTTCATCGTTGACCCAAAAGGAATTGTTCGCTGGATTAACGTCAATGACTTATCGGTCGGAAGAAATGTTGAAGAAGTTTTAAGAGTTCTCGACGGTTTACAAAATGGTGGTCTAATACCTTGCAACTGGAAAAAAGGCGATAAAACACTTTAATAATAATTAATAAATAATGTATAATAAAAAGAGCTGTTGATAAACAGCTCCTTTTATTTTAAATCTTAACATTGTATTATCCCGCCCAGGGTATCCCATCGACCTTTTCTTGAAAATCTTTTAATTGCAACCAACCTTTATTTCCTTTACTATCCTTTATTAAATACCAAATACAAGGGTCTTTGTAGTTATCTTCACATTTTACTTTTATATATGCTTTCAAAATACTTATTACATCTCCATTCCTAAATGTTGTTACCACTTCCGAATTTTTATCCCTTTCCTTATAAATGCTGAATTTTTCCTTGACAGTAAATTTATTTTCGAATCCTTCATAAAAAACAACATCGACTTCATCTTTTATCTTCTCATCGAATTTCATCTTTTTATCATTAAAAATATATTCGTATTTCAATCTCCAAAATCCCATCCAACTGCTCGCTTTTACCACTCCATTACCTTTGAATTCTGGCTCATCCATAGATGAAATCATTCCAAGTGATATTATTTTTTTCCCTGTATATCGGTATATCATATATTCTGGACTCTCTCCAAAATAATATAATATTGCAATCTCCCTATAGTCATCATTCTTATAAATATCTACAACCTTCACTTCAAAATAATCGTAAGAATATTCACACGAATCGTTTATACTAATATTATCTATCGTCAATTTAAATTTCCCATTAAATGAACTACCAGTCTCATCATACTGAAATGACGCTTTTACTGTATTCTTCTGTGTTTCGAATAAATTTGCTTTGAATACTGTATCGTATGTTTGAGCAAATGAATAATTCTGAATAATAAAAAATAATACTAATAATTTAATGCTTACTAAAATATTTTTCATATTGTTTTAATTTAAATTATAATTCTCTTACGTATAAAGATTCCACTCCGAAAAAGAAACTTAAATCCATATATTTCTCTATAAATGATTTTAACTTTTCAGATGTAGAAAATTTTTCTTTAATATTACTTGTTACTTCTACAAGTGATATTTCATTCGCATCCTTTACTGTAAACTTATATAAATAATAAACAGTATTTTTAGCATCGTCATACTTTGTCTTTTGCCTTATGTTTAAAAAATTCATATTATTTACTTTTGAAAAATGTGCGTGATATATTGTCGTATCCTGTGTATTTGTATTTTCTCCTTCTTTTGTTTCGGTTGGTAACTGTGCAATCTTCAAATGATATTCATCTAATTTTGTAACCAGATATTTTGTGTTTCCACCTTTGGTTACCCAAATCCCTGTATAGCTCTTATCCACTTTTATATTCGGGGAATCTATTGCTACTTGGCTTTCGTAAGGACAACCGTAAAACATTACTGTTAATACAATAATCGAAAAGAATAAAATAATTTTTTTCATTTTTTTAAATTTAATTTTTAAAATTAAAATATTTTAATTAAAATTTATAATCTCTTAACTATTATATATTCTTGTAAACCCTATCAAATCCGTATTAGCAGGTGTAATTCCACTATTTCTTAAAGTTAGTGCTATTTGTGCCCTGTGATACGTCGAATGATTGAGCATATGTGAAGTTATTTCCCAAATCTTTGAAACACAATTTTCTCCTTTCAAGTTCTTATACTCTATTAAATTATTAAATTCATCTTCCTGCAATGTGTTTATATATCCTATCCAATCCTTATTATTTGATTTTGTTAAAGCTATACATTCCTCCAAACTTCTAACAATAAATGGCTCACACAAAAAATCCGATATCTTCTTTATCCTTCCAAGCCATATCATTTCGGCATTTACTATATGAGAAAAATATTCGACCTCTTTCCCTTTTGTTATTTTATTTTCTTTTAATATATTTGCTATATTACTATTCGCCCAGATATTATATTTTAAAAGAAATATATAATGTGATTTATATTCCATATTAATATTAATTTTGTTGTTGATTTGAAATTCTATGCCATGCTTTTGGTGAAAAGAAATCCCTGCTCTCTCTCCTGAATCCGTCATAATATAAAGCTCCCCACATTGGTGTCCTCGGATAACAATACAAATCCCCTGTGGAAAGTTCCACAAGCGAAGGAAATTCACTCGCCGCAACGTGTTTATTTACATACCTACCTAAAAAATCTATCTGCTCTTGTGTTGCTTTCTCCACTATCAAACAGGGATAAACAACTAACATTATTCCAAAACCCGAAGAACTACTATGTCTTAGCTTCATTGCATATTTAAACGCCTCCCTGCTATACTGCTCGAACTTTGCAGGTGTATAATATTCATTTTGATATTTTGCAAATACAAAACAATTAACCTTTCCAAACTTTGACGCCTCCACCCTATCCCTTCTAAAACATTTATCGAAAAGCCAATTCGACTCTATATTCAAATTTGTAAATCCAAAATATGTCATCCACTGCTCAATAAGTTTAAAATAATTTTGCACATTATCTGAATACATAGATTTTTAACCTTTAATTATATTTGATTTGCCTAACTTTAGTAACATATATAAAATTCTTATTATTTACAAAGTAAATCATAATATTTATACCTCAATTTATTTTTATGCAGTTTTAAAAAAATTTCATTTAATTATTTTATGTTGATATTTATAAATTAATGAAAAAGCTTCTTTATATAATATCGATTTTTTTATTTTATTTGACAAACCTATATTCTTATCCAAGAAATATACTGCTCGAATTTTCTTCTTCGACAAGTTGCTCTTATTGCCCCTGTATGGATTCGGTCGTTAATAATTTAATTGTTAATCAAATTCAAGGTGTTAATCCAATTTCATATCATACTGTCGAAACTATTGACCCTTTCGCTAATTTTAGAGGCAAAGAAATCATCGGCTTATTAAATATTATTAATTTACCTTCTGCTCAAATTGACCGCTCCCTCGATTTTGCTTGCTTTTATGATAGCACTTTTTTTAAAACAAACTTAAGATATAATAATTTCCCCGAAACTCCTATTGGTATTAATATTATAAATAAATCTTACAACAATTCTAACGGTGAGTTCTCGATTACATTCAATGCTATTTCTTCACAAACTATTTATGGTAATTATTTCGCACAATTGATTATCTATGAAGACAATTTAATCTACCCACAAGCCGTAGGTATTTGCGGTGGAGGTGCTAATTTCGTTCACAATTTCGTGGCAAGAGAAATCTCCAACCAAGAAGTCTTTGGCGATACATTAATCTCTGGATCTTGGCTTGAAAATCAACTCATTCAAAAAACTTTTTCCACAACCATTAAATCAGTCTGGATTCCTGAAAACTGCAAATTTATTATTGTTATCTATAAATTACTAAATCCTACAACCCTTGTCCATTCTGAAGTTCAGCAATCATACAGCGGTAATGTTACTGGAAATGTGGGAATAAAAAATGCAAATTCATTCGTTAAAGATTATTATCTTTCACAAAATTTCCCAAATCCTTTCAACCCTAAAACAAATATAAAATTTTCAATTCCTAAAAATACTTTTGTCCAATTAAAAATCTATGATATTCTTGGTAAGGAAATAGTTACGCTTTGTAAACAATTCTTGCAAAGAGGTATTTATAATGTGGAATTCGATATCCAACACGTAGGAGCATCATCTCTCCCGAGCGGAACATATTTCTATACCCTCCGCACAAGCGAATTCACGTCTTCTAAGAGAATGACTCTAATTAAGTAGAAAGTAAAAGGTTATAAATAAAAAATTTATAACTTCTTTAACTTCTTAACTTCTGATTTTTCATTTAGAATTCAGCATTCCAAATTCATAATTTAGCGTAGCGACTCTATCCACTTCACCACTTCATCTATTATCGCTTCATTAAAGTTATTATAATAAAATCCCGGAACATTAACTTTCTTCTGATAACTTTCTTCTGGGTCTTTCGCTGTTGCAAACCCATGGTCCATATTTGGAATTAAAATAAATTTCCCTTTACCCGGATTATATGTATTCACAATCTTCACAATATCTTCATGGTCTTTATTTGAAAACGCTTCGAAATCTCCCTCTCCTCTTATAACCAGAACATTTGCTTTTACTTCTTTCCATACCTTTGGCATATTCAAATCTTGTAACTCTTGCCAGAACTTTACATTTCGCGACCAGATTCTGTCTCCTCCTTCATATTCAAGATTGTCTTTCATTATGGCTCTAACTTCTTCCGTTAAAACTAAATCTTTTGGTGATTTCTTAAGTATCAGAATATCGTATAAAATTTTAATCATTTCTGTTACTATTTTTTCATTATCGATATAATCCACTCCTGCTATCGGATTTTGAAATCTGAACATCTCCAGTATATATTCATACCACGTTTTTAAACCCGTTCCACACACTATCACTCCTTTTGCAATCCTGTTCTTATCTACCATCGGTGCTTCATATCCACCAAGTGAATGCCCAAATACAAATACATTCCCCTTGTCCACAAAATCATATCCAAGCATTTTCTGAAAACCCGTTTCGAATGCTTCTAACTCTGTTGAATAATCTATATCGAAACAATCTGGTGTGTTCATACAATCTCCCATTCCCGGTTTCTCAACCCGCACAACACAATACCCTCGCTCGCTTAATTTTTGCACAACCTGACCATACGGATGTTTTCCAAGATTATCAAGCGAATAACACATATATCCCGGTATAAAAAGTATTGTCTTAAACTTTCCCTGTGTTTTCGGCTTCGTTATAATCATCCTCAAATACCCATCTTTAAATTTTACTTCATCATATATCACATCATACTTCTCGGATTTCTCGAACGGAAGCGGTTCCGCATTGGTTGATAAATCCATCCGCTCCCCATTCCTTATTATCGTAAATATAATTGGCATATTTTCTCTATAATTTTTTACTGCTTCCCTGTAATCTTTCACCTTTTCCAGTCGTATATCATTTAAATTTAAAAACTCGATTACATCATTTACTTTTAATCCCGCTTTTTCTCCAGTTGAATTCGGTGTAATTGCTGTAACTACTAAACCACTTTTACTTTGCAAATTTAACGCTGTTTTTATCGAATCATTTACTTCTATTAATTTCAAACCTAAAAATGCTTTACGTGTAAGATTTTGTGAATTAATACTTGCAATAAAACAAAATAAAAAAAATAGTATTGTTAACTTTTTCATAAATTTAAATTTTAATTTTCTAATTGTCTCCCCGCTCGTTTTAAACGGGTATTCATTTCTAAATTACGAATTGCTTGTTTGCAATGTTACAAAATTAGACCTTAAGTGCAAGAGAAAATTAAAAACTTACTTTTTAAAAAATAAAAATAATTAATACTTTATGCTGCATTTAATAAACGCTAATCAAAAATAAAAATCAAATAACACTATGCTTCGTATGAAATTTCAAAAAATGATTAAAAATTGTATTGTTTTGATGTTTTTTTCTTGATATGTTTATGGACGGAGTATTATTTTTTATGCATTTTCATTTTAGTCTTCTAAATAATATAAATATTTTTTCTAACCTAAATTTACATTTAATAAATAAAAAACTTTAAAGAAAGGAAGTTAGACTATGTCTACATTCGTTAAAGAGATTATTGACCTTGTTAAGCAAAAAGACCCCGCTCAACCGGAATTCTTGCAAGCAGTAACAGAAGTCGTTGAATCTTTAGCTTTAGTTCTCGAAAAACATCCCCATTACAGAGCTCACAAAATCGTTGAAAGAATCATCGAACCTGAAAGAGTCATTATGTTCAGAGTACCTTGGGTTGATGACCAAGGTAATATTCACGTTAACCGTGGCTTCAGAATTGAAATGAACTCTGCTATCGGTCCTTACAAAGGTGGTTTAAGATTCCATCCATCAGTTAATCTTGGTATTTTAAAATTCCTCGCATTCGAACAAGTTTTCAAAAATAGTTTGACTACTTTGCCTATGGGCGGTGGTAAAGGTGGCTCGGATTTCGACCCAAAAGGAAAAAGTGATAACGAAGTTATGAGATTCTGCCAGTCATTTATGAGTGAACTTTTCAGACATATCGGTCCTGATACCGACGTCCCCGCTGGTGATATCGGTGTTGGTGGAAGAGAAATTGGGTATTTATTCGGTCAATACAAAAAACTCCGCAATGAATTCACAGGCGTTCTTACTGGTAAAGGTTTGAATTGGGGTGGTTCTTTAATCAGACCAGAAGCTACTGGCTACGGTGCAGTTTATTTTGGTTTGAATATGCTTCAAACAAGAAACGAAGATTACAAAGGAAAAGTTTGCTTGGTGTCTGGTAGCGGAAACGTTGCTCAATATACTATCGAAAAACTTCTTGAATTCGGTGCTAAACCCGTTACCTGCTCTGATTCAAATGGATATATCTATGATGAAGAAGGCTTTAATAGAGAAAAACTCGCTTTCTTAATGGAGCTTAAAAACGTTAAAAGAGGCAGAGTTTCGGAATATGCTCAAAAATTTAAATCTGCTGTCTATACTCCAGTTGACCCGAAAGCTGATTTCAATCCTTTGTGGAATCATAAAGCTCAATGTGCTTTCCCAAGTGCTACTCAAAACGAAATCAACGGTAAAGACGCTGCTAACTTATTAAAAAATGGCGTCTACGTCGTTTCTGAAGGTGCTAATATGCCTACTACTATAGACGGTGTTAATCAATTTATTGATGCTAAGATTCTTTACGGTCCTGGTAAAGCCGCAAACGCTGGTGGCGTCGCAACCTCTGGACTAGAAATGTCCCAAAACTCTATGAGAATGGCTTGGTCAAGAGAAGAAGTCGATAAAAAATTGCAATGGATTATGAAAAATATTCACGACAATTGCTTCGAAACTGCAAAGAAATATGGAACTCCCGGTAACTACGTTAACGGTGCTAACATTGCAGGTTTCTTGAAAGTTGCTGATACTATGATTGACCAAGGCGTTGTGTAATTTCATCGATTAAATTTTTTCAATATAAATAAACGTTACCAAATCTAATATTTGGTAACGTTTTTTTATCCTACTTATTTTTCAAACCTTATGAATTTTATGATTGATATTAATTTATTATTTTAGTAAAAATTTTTTCTATGCAGAATTACGATAGAAATTGGATTGAACACGGTTATGGTCTGCGTATGCAAAGCTTCCAAAATCTTATGCGTCACAGAATTTCTGATGTATTGCTCGTCTCGAGCTTGTATGATTTATATTTAATCGAAGAAGATGGAAGACTTTACGAATTAATCAGAAAAGAATATCAGGGATTACGACTTAGTCACTCTCCCGAAATCACTCGCGTTTCTAAAGCTAACGGCGCTATCGAACTCCTTCAAAGTGAAAAAAGATTTGACCTCGTAATTATTACTCTGCATACTGAAGATATGCATCCAGTTAAGTTCGCTAAGAAAATTAAAGAACTGAATATCGAAGCTCCCGTTATCTTGCTTGCTTTCGATAATGTTGAACTTCACGATTTAATCCTTAAATATGATATAAAAGTTTTCGATAAAGTATTTCTATGGCAGGGTGATTATAGATTACTGATTGGTATGATTAAATTCCTCGAGGATAAAATGAATGTCCAGCACGACACCGAATCCATAGGCGTACAATCCATTATCGTCATCGAAGATGACATTAGAAATTATTCTTCTTTCCTCCCAATTATTTATACTGAAGTTATTAAACAGTCTAATCGTTTAACCTCTGAAGGTATTAATCTCTCTCATAAATATTTAAGAATGAGAGCAAGACCAAAAATTCTTTTATGCAGCACTTTCGAAGAAGCTTGGGAATATTTTGAAAAATATGATGACTGCATTCTCGGAGTAATATCCGATATCGATTTCTCTCATAAAGGTAAATCTGACCCTCACGCAGGTATCGAATTTGCCGTCGAAGTTAGAAAAAGATACACTGATATACCTATTCTCTTACAATCATCTGAACCAGATAACGAAAAAGAAGCAAAAAAAATCGGAGTTTCTTTCCTGCTAAAACAATCTCCTACAATGCTAAACGATTTAAGAGAATTCATCACAAATAATTTTTCATTCGGTGACTTTGTTTTCAGAAAACCTAACGGTGAAGAAATTACCAGAGCAAATGACCTTACCTCTCTCGAAAAAATTTTAAAAACTTTACCTCCCGAAAGTCTTAAATATCATAGCGAACGTAACCACTTTTCTAACTGGTTAAAAGCAAGAACTGAATTTTGGTTGGCTGAAAAACTTCGACCTCAAAAGGTTAACGATTTCGAATCTATCGAAGAATTGCGTAACTACTTAATCACCTCTCTTCGTGATTATAGAAAATTAAGACAACGTGGCATTATTACAGACTTCAATAAAGATACATTCGATACTAAATACGGCTTTTCCAGAATCGGTGGCGGATCTCTCGGGGGTAAAGCAAGAGGTTTAAGTTTCCTTAATAAACTTATTTATAACTACGAAATTAATGATAAATTCGACGGAATCTATATTGGAGTTCCTCCAGGTGTTGTTATCGGAACTGAAGTCTTCGACCAGTTCCTCGAAGAAAATAACCTGAAAAATTTTGCTCTTAATTGCACCGACGACGAAGAAATTAAAACAAGATTTCTCGAAGCGAAAAAATTTCCTGAAGATACTTTAAATCAGCTTCGCGATTTTCTCGATTTAGTTAAAGAACCTCTGTCGGTTAGGTCTTCGAGCTTGCTTGAAGATTCACAGTATCATCCATTTGCTGGTGTGTATGAAACTTATATGATTCCTAATAATAACGAAAACCCAACTATCAGACTTGGCGATTTGATTAATGCTATTATTCTCGTTTATGCCTCGACCTTCTACAATAATTCTAAAGATTACATTAAAATCACTAATTACAGACTTGAAGAAGAAAAAATGGCCGTAATTATCCAAAAAACAGTCGGCTCAGTTCATAATAATAGATTTTATCCCGATTTCGCTGGCGTAGCAAAAACCCACAATTTTTATCCAATTGCTCCAATGAAATCTAATGATGGTATTGTTTCTGTTGCCTTAGGTCTCGGTAAGACTATCGTTGAAGGTGGTAAATCTATTAGATTTTGTCCTAAATATCCAAAACATTTAATTCAGTTCCATAGCACAAAGGAAGCTTTACAAAATAATCAACAGGAATTTTTTGCCCTCGACTTAAATACTGTTAGTGATTTAGAAAATACTAACGTAATAATTCAAGAGGAATATATTAAAAAATATGATATCTCATTCGCTGAAGAAGACGGAACATTAAATTATGTCGGCTCAACTTATTCTGTCGAAAATGACACAATTTACGATGGTATTTCCAGAAAAGGGGTTAGAATGGTTACATTCTCACCTATTTTGAAAAATAATATCTTCCCTCTTCCTAAAATTCTCGAAATACTCCTTGACCTTGGTAGCTGGGGTATGGGAACAGCTATAGAAATTGAATTTGCAGTTAATCTTTCTGTCCCACCCGATGAGAAAAAATATTTCGGTGTCCTACAAATGAGACCTCTTGTTATTAACAGAGATTTAGAAGAACTCCATTTCGATGATGTTAATAACAATGGTAAAATCTTATGTAAAAGCAATGAAGTCCTTGGAAATGGAGTAATTAAAAATATCAAAGATATCATTTATGTTGATTATCACAAATTCAATAGGTCTCAAAGTCACGAAGTTGCTCTCGAAGTTAATCAATTTAATAGCAAAATGCTCTCGGAAAATAAACCTTATCTTCTAATCGGTGTTGGTAGATGGGGAACTCTCGACCCTTGGCTTGGCATTCCTGTTAATTGGTCTCAAATATGCGGTGCTAAAGTCATTATTGAAGCTGGTATGAAAGATATGGTTATCGAACCTTCTCAAGGCTCACACTTCTTCCAAAACCTTACCTCTTTTTCTATTGGATATTTTACTGTTAATACAATAAATAAAAATAGCTTCCTCGATTGGGATTGGCTTCTAAATAATAAAGCCATAGAAGAAAAATCTTTCGTTAAACACATAGCTCTCCCTAAACCTTTACTTATTAAAATGAATGCTCACGAAAATATCGGAGTAATACTGAAACCTTAATATTTCCTAAAATATTAATAATCAATAATTTACTTAACCTTTTCCCAAAAACACCTTTAAACAAAAATTTACAACAAAAAAGTCAATAAATTATTGTTTTTACATATTAATATATCCTTTTAAACCTGTAAATATTTTCATAAGTTTTTTTACTTTTCCTCTTGATTATAATTTTTATTCTTTATATCTTATTTGATTATTATGAAATAGTAAAGAAATATATTCTTATATTTTGTTCTTTTACATAAAATCTTCTCGCATTTATATGCGTAATTGGATTTTATTAAGATTTTTTTGATAAAATAAACAGGAGAAGTAATTTGTTAAACATTAAAATCGGTGCGATTATTATCGTCCTAATTTTAATAAATCCAATTAGTTATGTGTTTCAGAATCAGTTATTTGCGCAAACCTCTGGCAGCTACACCGAATATTTTGAAGAAGGTATTGCTTCCTGGTATGGCCCCGGTTTTCACGGCAGAAAAACCGCAAGCGGTGAGAGATTCGATACCCATGAGTTAACTGCAGCTCATAAGACTCTTCCCTTCAATACACTTGTTAAAGTCACGAATCTTGAAAACGGGAAGTCTACCATAGTTAGAATTAATGACAGAGGTCCATATTCTCGTGGAAGGATTATTGATTTATCCTTTGCTGCAAAAAATGAAATCGATATGGGTGGTCTGGTAAAAGTCCGAATCGAGGTTGTTCATCCTTATGAACAAGCAGAGCAGGATTTGAGTGAACCAAATCAACCTATTAGTCTTTTTAATGATGTATTTCCACCAAATTCCCACATTTATTTAGAGCTTTCTGAAGCTCGGGAACTGGAAAAGTTTAATATCCAAAAGATTATTAGCATCCTTAAAAAGGTTAGAATTAAAGCGGTCACTGTTGATTCTGAAGACGAAGCATCATTAGAAACGGATAATGCAGTTTTACACGAGCATAATTATTATGATATAACTCAGAAAATTAAAAACCTTAAAGGTTATACTCTTGAAATCAACTCCGACTTCGATGATGTCGAAGAACTAATTGGAACTCTTGAGTCAGAACATTTCGATACTGTTTTCATTGTCCAGATAAATGATAAAGACTCAACTAACCTTAGAATTTTTGTTGGTAATTTTAAGAACGAATCTGAAACTTACGAAGTCAGAAAATCACTCGAAGATTTGAAGTTTAGCGTAAGGTTAGTAAAAATCTAAAATATTAAAGGCTGTCCATTCCAGACAGCCTTTTCTTTTTTCCGATATCAATTGTAAATTTCAATCCCCTCCTTCTCTAAAACCCTCATAAACTCTCACTTTTTCTCTCCTATGTCAATATATTTACATATTAATTTTCAAAAATATTATTTTACTCAAATTTATTTTATGCATTGTGTAAAAACTTTAAAAAAATTTTTATATGAAATATCTCAAACTATCTCAAAAAAGAAAAATAAAAAACAATTCTCCAAATGCTTTAAAATATGAACCTATATTAAAATTTGTTCATCGTTTAAATCTAATGTTTTATATATACTTCAAAAAACAAAATCTGCTTTTAAATCATTATTTATCAATCTTTTATATTATTATCTCGAACATAAAATTGCGTATTTTTTGCGTTTTAAAATTAAAAAAACGCAATTTAAACCAAAAATATTGCGATTTTATTCAAATTTTAATGGGTATGTCAAAAGTTTTTAGGATTTTTAGTCGAAAAAAAGTAAGTTTTTGCAGCTTTTGGAAAAAAATTGTCGCTTTTGGAAGGATTTATTTCATTTTAATATTGCTGTGAATTTTCAAAGTCAAAATCTTGTTTGTATAATCTTATTGCTTTATAAATCGCCTTTGCTATTTCACTTTGCCCCTTTTGGGAACTCAAATATACTTCATCATTTTTATTTGAAAGATATCCGCACTCTATCAACATCGTTGGCATTGATGCTCCGACCAAAACAAAAAATCCAGCTTGATATATTCCTCTGCTTTCTAATTTCGTTTCTAACCCTAAAGTCATCTGAAGAATGTTTGCTATTCTTTCACTGTTTTTTAAAAATGAATTCTGTGCTATTGATGTTATTAAATATTCTACTTGTTGCTTATAAACTATCGTATCATTTTTTTCGAATCCCAAATATTTATTCTCTGCATAAGTTATATTTGTTGCATCATTCAACCTCGCTAAATCCATAATATATATTTCAAATCCATTCTTATCGAACTCTTCTGATTTTCTTGCATTACAATGTATGCTCACGAATAAATCCCCTCCGTTTGAATTTGCTATCTTTCCTCTGTTTCTAAGCTCTATAAATTCATCCTTGTCTCTCGTTAAAATAATTTTTAAATCATAATAATCTTTCGACAGAAACTCCTTAGTTTTTATCGTAATTGGTAATACTATATTTTTTTCATAAACACCCGATAACCCAATCGTTCCCGGATCCTTTCCTCCATGTCCTGCATCCAATATTATAGTCTCTAACTTTTTCCCCGGTTTGTATCTCTCTATTGTTTTTACTTTTGAATAAGGAATTAATAATAAAACTATAAGTATGAAAATTATTAATAAATACTTCATAAAATTTTTTATAAAAAAACCTCAAAACATTTTTAGCTTTGAGGTCATATTCTTTGTAGCGGGAGCAGGACTTGAACCTGCGACCTTCGGGTTATGAGCCCGACGAGCTACCAACTGCTCCATCCCGCGATATCTTTTAATATACTCAAATTTATTTTTTTTTTCAATGTTTCTTATTTTATACCAATAATTATTTTATTACATTTTTTTCTTATATATTTCTTTAAATAACATATAAAAAAATTTTTTTATGTTTGTCTTTATAAATTGATTTTTTAATAATATAAATTTAACTTTGAAAAACCTTAACGAAAGGAGAAAAAAACCAATGAAGCCATTCTTCAAAATTGCTACAATTTTGTTAGTTTTTACTTTTGGGTTAATTTTATCGGGCTGTGTTAATCTCGACCAAAAAACCACTCTTAACTCAGACGGTTCAGGTACAATGAAAATTAAATACTGGACTAAGTCTAAAAATGTTTCTGGCGATGAACTCGCAGGTTTTGGATTTACCGAAGCTAAAGTCAAATCCAATTATACCTCTTCATCTACTGAACCGAGTGATATAAAAATCGAGAAAAATACCACAACCGATTCGTTAATCACTGTAACTTTAAATGTTAAATTTAAAGACCTGAATAAAATTTCCGATGCCAAAGCTTTCTCTAAAATTAAAGCAAGTTGGGAAAAAGGCTCTGATGGAATGGACTTTAAATATACTCTGTTACAAGATACCGCTAATGCTAAATCTATGGGTATGAGTGATTATAAATTAACTTATGAATTTGAATTCCCGGGCGAAGTAATTTCTACAAACGGTAAAAAAGATGGGAAAAAAGTAACTTGGGATAAAACAGTTGCTGACTTAAAAGAAGATGTCAATATGACTGCAACTATTAAATCTGGTAAAAAGTGCGGATTATTTGGTTTAGAACTTCCGGTCACATTCTTACTCGGAATGACTTTAATGTATGGTATAAGGAAAAGAAGAAAATAAGTTCTTTAATCTGTAGATTTTTAAGGTTGTTACATTAATTTGTAACAACCTTTTTTTGTATTTATTATTAAATTGAAGTAAATTTTTAATTTGAATATATTTTGTAGATGTATAGAATTTTTATTTATATAATATTATCCTTTTACTCGTTTTCTTTTTCTTATGATTTTTCAAAAATTGACTCAATCGTTCAAAGCGGTATTTCGAATAAATATTATCCTTGTGCTTATTTAATTATTGGTCTAAATAATGATTTGATTTATGAAAAATCTTATGGAAAAATCACCTACGACAAAAATTCTCAAGACTTGATGAATTATCATTTGTTCGATTTAGCTTCTGTTACAAAAGTTGTCGCTACTACAACTGCTATTATGTTATTATACGAAAAAGATAAAATTAAATTAGATGACAAAGTTATTAAATATATTCCTGAATTCGATAATCACGGAAAATCTGATATAACCATTAAAAATCTTCTGCTTCATAATTCTGGTCTCAAAGCTTGGATTCCATTTTATAAATATTATAAAACAAAACAAGAAGTCTTAAATTCTATTTATAATATCGAACTCGATTATACTCCTGAATCAAAATGTGTATATAGTGACTTAAACGCTATCTTACTCGGTGTAATAGTTGAAAAAATTTCAGGTAAAAATTTTGATGAATTTTGCTCCAAAGAAATCTTTTATCCGTTGGGTATGAACGAAACAATGTTCAACCCAAACGATTTTACAAAACCATTATGCACCCCCACAGAATTCGATAATTACTGGAGAAAAAAACAAATTCAAGGTGAAGTTCACGACGAAGCCGCATATTTACTCGGCGGAATTTCGGGGAATGCTGGACTTTTTTCCAACGCTCGAGATTTATTTTTCTTTATGAAAATGATGATGAATAAAGGTAAGTATTATAACCCTTATACCCGAGGTTTAAGAGAAGAAAGGTTTTTTAAAGAAGAAACTGTAGATTTATTTACAACAAAAGTATCTGGTTTATCTTACATTAATACACGTGCTTTAGGTTGGGATACTAAACCTGAACCTAATAAATACCGAACTCAATGCGGAGAACTTTTTTCAGAAAAATCCTTCGGACATACTGGTTATACTGGTACAAGTATTTGGTGTGATAAAGATAAAAATATTATCGTTATTTTTCTTACTAATCGAATTTTTCCAAATCGAGGAAACGAAGGTATTAAAGAAATAAGACCGGATTTGCATAATGCCATAATTTCTTTATTAACTAAAGAATAATTAATTTTATTAACTAAAAAAATAATTATATGAAATTACCAAAATTTAAAAACGAACCACTCACTGATTTTACTGAGAAAAAAAACAGAAAAAAATTTGAAAAAGCACTCGAAGAAATTACTTCGAGGTTTAAAAAAGAATACCCTCTCCGTATCGGAGATGAAGAAATTTTTACTGACGACAAATTAAAATCTTTTAACCCTTCCAATCCCGATGAAGTCGTAGGTGTCTTTCAAAAAGCTAATGCTGAACTCGCTATTAATGCAATTGAAACCGCTCACGCTAAATTCTATGAATGGAAAGATACTCCTCCCTTAAAAAGAGCTGAATATTTATTAAAAGCCGCAAAAATTATGAGAAAGCGTAAACATCTCTTTTCTGCTATGATGGTTTATGAAGAGGGTAAAAATTGGGTCGAAGCTGATGCAGATACTGCAGAAGCCATAGATTTTATGGAATTCTATGCAAGAGAAATTCTTCGCTATAGTGCCGAACAACCAATCGTAAAAATTCCTGGCGAAAAAAATTATCTCGAATATATTCCTCTCGGAGTTGGAGTTGTTATACCACCGTGGAATTTTCCACTCGCTATTCTTGTCGGTATGTCAACTGCCTCTATCGTTTGCGGTAACACTATTGTTTTGAAACCTTCGAGCGACTCCCCTGCCATTGCACAAATGTTTATCGAACTTATGGATGAAGTCAAATTACCCAAAGGTGTTATTAATTTCGTAACAGGGGGTGGTGGAACTATTGGTGATGTTTTAGTTCAACACCATTTAACAAGATACATTTCATTCACTGGCTCTATGGATGTTGGTTTAAGAATTAATGAACTCGCTGCCAAAAAGCAATCTGGTCAAATCTGGATTAAACGTGTCGTTGCTGAAATGGGTGGTAAAGATTCTATCATTATTGACAATGAATTATTTGATTTCGACGATGCAGTAAATGGTGTTATTACTTCTGCATTCGGTTTTCAAGGGCAAAAATGCTCTGCCTGCTCTCGTGTTATAGTAGATGAAAGTTTATACGATAGATTTTGCGATGCTCTTGCTATAAAAGCAAATGCATTGAAAGTTGATGAAGCCAAATTCCACCCAAATATGGGTCCCGTTATTAATGCATCTTCTAAAGCCAAAATTTTACAATATATCGAAAAAGCAGTGGAAGAAGGTGGAAAAATTATTGCAGGTGGTACACCTCTTAATAAACCTGGACATTTTATACTCCCTACTGTTATCAAAGATGTTAAACCTTTTGATACTATCTCACAGGAAGAAATCTTCGGACCTGTCCTTGCTGTTATTAAATCCAAAGATTTTGATGAATCCCTTATGATTGCTAACAATACAATTTATGGATTAACTGGTGCTGTTTATACTAAAAATAAAAAGAAAATCCAAAAAGCCGCTAAAGAATTTCACGTCGGTAATTTATATTTCAATAGAAAATGCACTGGTGCTTTAGTCGGTGCTCAGCCATTTGGTGGCTTTAATATGAGTGGAACTGACTCAAAAGCTGGCGGTAGAGATTACCTTGGATTATTTATGCAAGCTAAAACTGTTGTTAAAAAAATAATTAAATAATTCATATGAAATCTTTTAAATTTATTCTGTCTATTATAATTCTTTTTGGAATTCTTAGCTGTAACAAGGTTTCCGAAAAAGTTGAGCAAAAAGTTAATGAAAAAATTGATAAAACCATTGACGAAAATCTCAAGCGAATTGATTCTACATTAAATAAATCTGAATTGGATTCTCTAAAAGAAAAACTAAAAACACTCGATTCAAATTTAAATAAAGAAATGAAAAAATCTGATAATAAATAATTTTAAAATATAAATAATAAAAAAATGAAAATTCACGAATATCAAGCAAAAACTATTCTGAAAAAATTCGGTGTCGGTATTCAAGATGGAATTCCTATTACTAACATCGAAGAATTTGATAATGCTATAAACACATTAAAAGAAAGAGGAGTATCGCAATTCGTCGTAAAATCCCAAATCCACGCTGGTGGAAGAGGAAAAGGAATCGTTTATAATAAATACAATAGAAACGAAGTCGTAGTCGAAGGTGGAGTTAAATTCTTTGGAGATAACGTCGAAAAAGCAAAAGAATACGCTTCGAAAATTCTCGGTAATATTTTAGTCACTCACCAGTCTGGTAAAGAAGGAAAAGAGGTTAAAACCTTATTCATTGCTGAAGGTCTTGACTATAAAAAAGAATTATATCTTGGAATTCTACTTGATAGACAAAATTCCAAAAATGTTATTATGGCTTCCACTGAAGGTGGAGTTGAAATTGAAAAAGTCGCTGCAGAAACTCCTGAAAAAATTATTAAAGTTTGGATTGAACCATCTATCGGTCTACAATCTTATAAGGCTCGTGAACTTGCTCTCGGTTTGGATTTACAAGGTAACGCATATAAAGATTTTTTAAAATTTATTTCTAAACTCTATTTCGCCTATGAAGCCATTGACGCATCTCTCGTTGAGATAAATCCATTAATAATCACAAACGATGACAAAATTCTAGCTCTCGATGCTAAAATTAATCTCGATGATAATGCTATCGAAAAATACCCAGAGTATCTTGTTATGAGAGACTTCAACGAAGAAGACCCTCTTGAAATTGAAGCTTCTAAATCCAATCTGAATTATATTAAACTTGATGGAAATGTTGGTTGTATGGTAAATGGTGCTGGTCTCGCTATGGCAACTATGGATTTAATTAAGCTTGCAGGTGGTGAACCTGCTAACTTCCTCGATGTTGGGGGAACTGCTTCTGCTGAAACTGTTGAAAACGGCTTTAAAATTATTCTCTCGGATAAAAATGTTAAAGCTATTTTAATTAATATCTTCGGGGGTATTGTCAGATGTGATAGAGTTGCTACTGGTGTAGTTCAGGCATCAAGAAATCTTAATATTCCTGTACCTGTTGTAGTTAGATTGCAGGGAACAAATGCAGAAGAAGCAAAAAAGATTCTTGATGAATCGGGCTTGAACTTGATTTCTGCAACTACTTTGGAAGATGCAGCTCAAAAAGTTACTCAAGCTATCTCTGTAAATTAATTTTTTAAATTTATTTAAAATAAATAGGTTTATCTTAAAAAAAAATTACGAACTCTATTTGTCATTCCCGTTAATGTAGGAATCCAAATAGCTATGACTTTATTATTTTAAATTCTTAAATCTTTTAAGATAATCTTTAACTTTATAAACAAATTTTTTCTTTATGTCTTACGAAAATATTATTCAGGATTATTCCTTAACTTATGACGATATCTCTATTCTTCCAAATCAAATCTCAGAGCTTAAGCATAGAGCTGATTGCGATACTTCAGTTGATTTTCTCGGTCTTAATTTATCCGTCCCAATTATCGCTTCACCTATGAATACTGTTTGCGGCGGTAAAATGGCAAAAGCTTTATCGGAAATGAAATGCCTTGGCATTATCCATAGATTTAATACTATCGAAGAACAAATAGATGAATTTACCGATAACGGTCTATTAATAAGTGACTACAAAGCTGCTGCCGTTGGAATTAATCACGATACTGAAATTAAACGAGTTCAAAAACTTGCTGACACTGGTATCAAAATATTTTGTATTGATATTGCTAATGGTGGCTCGAAAATGATTGAAAAATTCATAAATAAAATTTCAAAAATTATTAAAGATTATAAATTAAAAATCATTGCAGGTAATGTTGCAAGCTATGAAACTACAAAATATCTAATCAGTCTCGAAGTCGATGCTATTAGAGTTGGAATAGGTAATGGTGCGATGTGCTCTACTTCTATTAAATCAGGTATAGGTATCGGTCAGGTTGATGCAATAATCAGAGCCTTATCTGCTAAAAAAGATTCAAAAAGTAATGTAAAAATAATTGCAGATGGTGGCATTAGCACTCCCGGTGCTATGTGTAAAGCTATTGCTCTCGGTTGTGATGCTGTGATGTTCGGACGTGTTCTTGCAGGTACTGAAGAATCACCAGGAGAAGTCCTAAAATATAATAACCAACGATGGAAAAAATACTGTGGAAGTGCTTCATTTGCAGTCAAGCAGGATAATAAAAATTATATTGAAGGTGAAGAATCCCTTGTGCCTTATAAAGGTAACGTTGCAAAACTCATTAAAGAATATCGTGAAGGCTTGCAATCTTCTATGAGCTATCTTAATGCTAAATCTCTTGAAGAATATCGAAAACACTCAACTTTTGTTCGCTTAACAAGTCATTCTTTTGACGAAAGAAAACCACAGGTGTAATTTTAAATGCTTAAAATTTTTTGGTTTCGTAAAGATTTAAGAATTGTTGATAATAAAGCTTTATACGAATTCATTAATTCGATCCAGAATTCTGATAAATTTTTATTTATCTACATAAAAAATAAAAATTCTTTCAATTACTTCGGTGAAAAAAGAATTTCATTCCTATATGAATGCCTTTTCGATTTAAAAAAAGAATTAAATAAATTTAATCTTAACTTAGATATTCTATACGGTAAAAGCTCTGTTATTTTCACTGATATAATATATAAATACGGTGCTGTTGAAGTATATACTAATAAACAGGTTGAACCGTATTGTATTGCAAGGGACAAAAAAGTAAAGGAAATAATCGAAGAACATTCGGGTAAATATTATGAATATGCTGATACAACTTTAATGGATTTAAATAAAGTTATTAAAGACGATTCAAAACCCTACACTGTTTTTACACCTTTCAAAAACAAATTTCTGAAATTCCTATCTGAAAATGATTACAAAGAATTTAAAATAAACTTATCAAAACTTAATCCTGATAATCAATTAATTTTAAAAGATTTCATTGCTCCTGATTTAGAAAAAGAATATGAAAACCTTGATAAATCAGAATTACTGTATGGCGGAAGGATTTACGGTTTAAAATTATTAAACGACTTCGTTAAAAATAAAATTATTCATTACCAATTAAATAGAGACTTCCCTGCAAAAAGTGGAACAAGCCTTCTCTCTGCACATTTACATTTTGGAACCGTTAGCATCCGAGAATGTTTCAGACTTATTTACAAAAATAAAAATAAATCTATAGGTATTGAAAAATGGCGTGATGAATTGATTTGGAGAGAATTTTATTACAATATCACTTATTATTTCCCTCACATTATCAACAACTCATTTAAAAAAGAATACGATAAAATAAATTGGAATTATGATAAAAAATTATTTAATCTATGGTGTGAAGGGTTAACGGGATACCCTATTGTTGATGCTGGTATGAGACAATTGAAAAAAGAAGGTTGGATGCATAATAGAGTTAGAATGATTGTAGCTATGTTTTTAACCAAAGATTTGTTAATAGATTGGAAACTCGGTGAAAAGCATTTTGCTGAAAATTTAATTGATATGGATTTTTCATCAAATAACGGAGGATGGCAATGGTCTGCTTCTACAGGTTGCGATGCTCAGCCATATTTTAGAATTTTTAATCCATATCTTCAGAGCAAAAAATTTGATGCTGAAGGAATTTATATTAAAAAATATGTAGATGAATTAAAAAATGTTCCAGCAAAATATATTCATAATCCTTCTGAAATGTCCATCGATGAACAAAAAAAATGCGGTGTTATAATCGGAAAAGATTATCCTACTCAAATAATAGAACATTCAGCAGCGAGTAAATATGCAATTCTTACTTTTAAAAAAATAAACAAAAAAATTTAAATTAAATAAATATTAAAATATGAGAAAAAAATTTATTGCTGGTAATTGGAAAATGAATACTACAACCGAAACAACAAAAAATCTAATAACTGGAATTTTGAATGGCTTATCTGATGATATTCTTGAAAAAGTCGATGTCGTAGTATGCCCCCCATTTACTTCACTTTCTACTGCAAATAAAATTATTCAAAACAAAAAAATCGGAATAGGAGCACAAAATATTCACCAAAAAGATGAAGGAGCTTATACTGGCGAAATATCTGCACCTATGATAAAAAGCTTAAATTGTAAATACGTTATCCTCGGCCATAGCGAAAGAAGACAATACTTTCTTGAATCGAATGAACTGATTAATGATAAAATAAAAAATGCCTTAAAAAACGAGTTGACACCGATTCTGTGTGTCGGAGAAACACTTGAAGAAAGAGAAAGTAATATCCATAAAATAATCGTAGATGAGCAAGTTAACCTTTGCCTAAAAGATTTATCTAAAGTAGATTTAAATAATGTAATTATTGCTTATGAACCCGTTTGGGCTATCGGAACTGGGAAAACAGCTACACCCGAACAGGCAAACGAAATGCATATTTTAATAAGAAAAACTCTCGAAAATATTTTCGGAAAAGAAACAGCGGAAAACACAAGGGTTTTATACGGAGGAAGTATGAATGATAAAAATTCTGCCGAACTTCTTGCTAAACCCGATATAGACGGCGGATTAATTGGAGGCGCAAGCCTGAAAGCGGATAGCTTTATTCAGATTATAAAAAGTGCAGTGATATAAAATCACTAAAAGGTTATTTCATAATACCATCAACTTACTATAGTGATGGTATTTTTTTTCTTAATTAGATAAAATTAACATAAATATTAATTTTTTACCTCTTTATTTTATATCTTATGCAATTTTTTTAACTCTTTTTTTGTTAAAAAAAATATCAGTTCTAAACTTAAACAAATTTTTTATATGAGAGAAGTTGTTATAGTATCTGCAGTTAGAACTCCTATCGGAAGTTTTCAGGGAGCGCTTTCTTCGCTTTCAGCACCTCAACTCGGCGCAATAGTAATTAAAGAAGCTGTAAAAAGAGCAGGAATAAAAAATGAAGACGTTTCAGAAGTAATTATGGGTTGCGTTCTACCTGCAGGTATCGGACAAGCACCCGCACGTCAGGCAACTTTATATGCAGGACTTCCCGAATCTGTTCCTTGTATGACTATTAATAAAGTTTGCGGCTCTGGTTTGAAATCCGTTATGCTCGCATCTCAAGCAATTCAATGCGGTGATGCAGAAATTATAGTCGCAGGGGGAATGGAATCTATGAGCAATGTCCCTCATTACCTTGAAAAATCAAGAGCAGGCTTTAGAATGGGTCACGCTCAAATTACTGATGGTATGATAAAAGATGGTTTATGGGATGTGTATAATAATTTTCATATGGGAAATGCCGCCGAACTATGCTCCAGAGAAATGAATATTTCAAGAAAAGAGCAGGACGATTTTGCTATTGAAAGTTATAAACGTGCTTTGAGTGCAATCGAAAAAGGATTTTTCAGAGAAGAAATAGTGGAAGTAAAAATTAAAGACAGAAAAGGTGAAATAATAGTTTCTGAAGATGAAGAGCCAAAGAAAGTAAATTTTGAAAAAGGACTTTCGCTAAAACCTGCATTTGATAAAGATGGAACAGTAACAGCATTTAATGCCTCAAAAATTAATGACGGTGCTGCTGCACTTGTTTTAATGTCGAAAGAAAAAGCAGATGAACTCGGATTAAAACCGCTTGCAAAAGTTGTATCTCAGATTTCTTTTGCTCAAAAACCCGAATGGTTTACAACAGCACCCGCCTTTGCAATAATAAATATATTGAAAAAATCAGGATTGAAACTTGAAGATGTCGATTTATTCGAAGCAAACGAGGCTTTTTCTGTTCAGTGCCTCGCAGTAAATAAAGTTGCAAATTTAGACCCAAATAAAGTTAATGTAAACGGTGGTGCAGTGGCACTCGGACACCCTATTGGTGCAAGCGGTGCAAGAATTCTGACCACTTTACTCTATGCAATGAAAAATAGAAATGCTAAAAGAGGTATTGCTACTTTATGCATCGGTGGTGGAGAAGCAAGCGCCATAATAGTTGAAAAAGTTTAATCTAATTTATAATTATAAAATAAAATGGAAATAAAAAAAGTAACGGTAATAGGCGCAGGAACTATGGGTAACGGAATTGCCCATACATTCGCACAATTTAACTATAGCGTAAATCTCGTTGATATAAAACAAGAATTTATTAATAAAGGATTAGATAATATTTCTAAAAACATAGATAGACAAATAAAAAAAGGAGTATTCATCGAAGATAGAAAAAAAGAAATTATGGAAAGAATCACGACTTCAATTGAAATATCATCAGCAAAAGATTCTGATTTAGTTGTTGAAGCCGCTACTGAAAACGATGCAATTAAAAAAAATATTTTTAAATCACTCGATGAAATCTGTAAAGCGGATTGCATACTTGCAAGCAATACTTCTTCAATTTCTATTACAGAGATTGCAGCAGTCACAAAGCGACCTGATAAAGTTATTGGTATGCATTTTATGAACCCCGTTCCTATGATGAAATTAGTTGAAATTATCAGAGGTTTAGCTACATCACAGGAAGTATATGATGTAATAAAAGAAACATCCGAAAGGCTTTCTAAAATACCTGTGGAGGTTCAAGATTATCCAGGATTTATTTCAAATAGAATTTTAATGCCAATGATTAACGAAGCAGTGTATTGTGTTATGGAAGGTGTAGCAACTCCCGAAGCAATTGATAATGTTATGAAACTTGGAATGAATCACCCAATGGGACCATTGACATTAGCCGATTTTATCGGTCTTGATGTCTGCTTATCCATTATGGAAGTCTTACAAAATGGACTTGGTGATTCTAAATATCGCCCCTGTCCCCTACTAAAGAAAATGGTAGCAGCAGGTCATCTTGGTAGAAAAACAGGTCAAGGATTTTATAAGTATTAAAACCCTAAACACAAAGTTAGAAAAGTATTTCTCAAAGAACGCAAAGGAGAACAATTATAAATTATAATCAACACATTTATTAATTAAATTTCCTATTCAATATGAATTTCGAATTTACAGAAGAACATCTTTACATTAAAGAAACTGCAAGAGATTTTGCAGAAAACGAAATCGCACCTTCAGCAGTGCAGAGAGACATTAATGCCGAATTCCCTACCGAAATAATTAAAAAACTCGGAGAACTTGGTTTTATGGGTATGATGGTATCTCCCGAATGGGGTGGTGCAGGTTTGGATACAATAAGTTATGTTATAGCTATGGAAGAAATATCCAAAGTTGACGCATCCGTTGGTGTAATTATGTCGGTTAATAATTCTCTTGTTTGCTACGGTATAGAAAAATGGGGAACGAACGAACAAAAAGAAAAATACCTGAAACCACTTGCAACAGGACAAAAACTCGGTGCATTCTGTTTATCCGAACCAGAAGCAGGAAGCGATGCCACACAGCAGAAAACCGAAGCAGTCCAGCAGGGTGAATATTACATTTTGAATGGAATGAAAAACTGGATTACAAACGGAACAAAAGCAGACTATTACCTAATTCAAGCAATGACAGATAAATCAAAAGGGTATAAAGGTATTTCTACATTCATAGTCGAAAAAACATACGAAGGTTTCGAAGTAGGAAAAAAAGAAGATAAGCTCGGAATAAGAAGTTCAGATACTTGCTCAATTGGTTTAAATAATTGTAAAGTCCCAAAAGAAAACCTGCTTGGAGAAGAAGGACTTGGGTTTAAAATCGCAATGGAAACTCTCAATGGAGGAAGAATAGGTATCGCATCACAAGCACTTGGAATTGCACAGGCATCTCTTGAATCATCTGTTAGATATTCGAAAGAAAGAAAAGCCTTTAACGCACCTATCTCAAATTTACAAGCAATACAATTTAAACTTGCCGACATGGCAGTAAACACAGAATCCTCAAGGTTATTGATTTTTAATGCCGCATTGAAAAAAGATGCAAAAGAAAAATATGCAAAAGAAGCCGCACAGGCAAAACTATTTGCAAGCAAAACAGCGGTAAACAATGCTCTCGAGGCAATTCAAATTCACGGTGGTTACGGTTATGTCCGCGAATACCTTGTAGAAAGATACCTTCGCGATGCTAAAATCACCGAAATCTACGAAGGAACAAGCGAAATACAAAAAATCGTTATAGCAAGAGAATTATTAAAATAAATTCATTTCCTTTACATTGGTAATCCATTGTAAAGTATGTCTAAATAAATTTGATTAGTAATTTTAAAATTTTTAAAAATAAAAAAAGTTACGAAAAACCTCGTAACTTTAATATTTTCTCTTACTATCTATGATAAATGTTTTACCAAAACCCCATACTTGCTTTTACACTAAGGTTAATACTATTAAAATTACTCGCAATTGAAGTTATTACTGGAGCAGGTCCATCTATTGCAAGTGGTACCATTCTAAAACTGAATTCGAAACCCAATCCGACATTTCCAGCGTAATCGTATCCACCAGATATTACTGCATTATATCTCCAAAAACTATTAGAATAAGTCTGAAATTTAAGTGCATTCGTTTGAAAATAATTTTCACTATTATATACAGCATTATCATATTGCTCATTTATATACATCGGTCCACCGCCAATCGCAAAAAAAATATTATTAACAAATGAAAATGTCTGCTTTGCAAATGGAAATATTTTCATCTTCACATTCAATGGTAAAGTAAAAAGATTTGCTTTGTTCGGTAAATAAAAATAATTCGATTTATCTAATTTATCATAATAATAAAATCCTTTATTATTATTTGATGAAGCAAAAACAAATGAGGGATTAAATTCCAGAGCAAAGTTTCTATTAAATTTATATCCTGCACTTAAATTAATCTCACTTAAAAATGATGAAGTATTCAAATTAATCATTGGATATATTTTACTTGCATCAGAATTAGTGAATATTACAAGTGAATATCCTAACCCTGCATAGGGATGTCCTTTATCCCTATCCTTTATTTGGGCTATCAAATAATTAGCCCCTATTACTAATAAAAAAATTATAGTTAATTTCCTCATAATATATATCTACTTAAATCTCTATTTTTAACAATTTTTGATAATTTTTCGTTTACAAGTTTTTTATCTATTTCTATCTTTGTTTTTTTCATCTTATCCGGAACTTCAAATAATATATCTTCCAACAGTGTTGTTATAATTGTATGTAATCTTCTTGCGCCAATATTTTCAACTTGTTCATTTACCTCTGCAGCAATTTTCGCAATTTCACGAATGGAATCTTCTTTAAAATTCAATTCAACACCTTCAGTCTGCAAAAGTGCAACATATTGCTTAATTAGAGCGTTTTCAGGTTGGGTAAGAATTTTATAAAAATCTTCTTCGTTTAAGCTATTCAGTTCCACACGAATAGGAAATCTACCCTGTAATTCAGGTATTAAATCACTTGGTTTTGAAATATGAAACGCACCTGAGGCAACGAATAAAATATGGTCGGTTTTAACCGCACCATATTTAGTTATCACTGTCGAACCTTCCACTATGGGTAATAAATCACGTTGAACTCCTTCTCTCGAAACATCAGGTCCACTATGCTTTCCACTGTTCCCTGTAATCTTATCAATTTCATCAATGAAAACTATTCCTGAATTCTGAACTTTATCTATCGCTTCTTTTATTACATTATCCATATCAATTAGTTTCTGTGACTCTTCCTGTGTAATAATTTTTTTTGCTTCTGCAATAGACAATTTTCTTTTTTTGGATTTTTTCGGCATAATATTTCCAAATAAATCCTGAAGATTTAATCCCATTTCTTCTAAACCAATTGGTCCTAAAACTTGTAACATTGGTAGATTATCGGATGTCAAATCCAACTCTATTATTCTATTGTCAAGTTTCCCTTCTATTAATTGTTTATAAATTTTTTCTCGGGTCTTTGCATTCTGTTCCGCTTCATCTATTGCTTTTCCACCTTCACCTCCATCTTTTAAATCTGTTGAAGCAGGTTGAATTCCATTTTTCTTCTTTATTGGTGGTATCAAAATATCGAGTATCCTCTCGAGTGCATTCTCTTCTGCTTTTTTCTGAACTTCTTTTGCTTTTTCCTGCTTCACAATATTAACTGATAAATCCATCAATTCCCTTATCATTGACTCAACATCACGACCTACATAACCTACTTCGGTAAATTTCGAAGCTTCAACTTTTACAAAAGGAGCATTTGCCAATTTTGAAATCCTTCTTGCAATTTCTGTCTTTCCTACTCCTGTCGGCCCAATCATTATAATATTATTTGGCATTATTTCATCTTTCATTATATCAGGTACCTGTTGCCTTCTCCATCTATTTCTAAGTGCAATCGCTATAGATTTCTTTGCATTGTCCTGCCCGATTATGTATTTATTCAATTCATTTACAATCTGAGAAGGTGTTAATTGTGCTATTTCTTCTTTTTTCTTTTTTTCTTCTTTTTTATCCTGTAACATTATTTATATTGTTTCCTTTAAATATTATTACTAACTATCAATAAAATAATTATATTAGTTCTTCAATGTTAATATTATTATTAGTATATATACAAATATTTGATGCCTGTCCTAATGCTTCCTGAACAATCTCTTTTGCAGATAATTTAGTATATTTCATTAATACTCTTGCTGCTGAAAGTGCATAAGGGCCTCCCGAGCCAATTGCTACAATTCCATCATCCGGTTCTATCACATCTCCTGTTCCAGAAATAATTATTGCCCTCTCCTTATCTACAACTGCAAGTAATGCTTCGAGTCTTCTTAAATATTTGTCCGTCCGCCAATCTTTTGCTAATTCAGTTGCAGCCCGTAATAAATTCCCTTTATATTGTTCAAGTTTTCCCTCAAATCTCTCGAATAATGTAAAAGCATCAGAAGTCGCTCCTGCAAAACCAACCAAAACATTATTATTATATAATTTCCTTATCTTCTTTGCCGTATGTTTCATTACTGTATTCCCCATCGTAACCTGCCCATCGCTTCCAATTACAGCTTTACCATTTCTTATCAATCCTATTACTGTTGTGGAACGTAAATTTTTTTTCTTCTTCATTATCTTAATTTTCTCCTTAATCTTGCTTTAGGAATTTTCATTGCTTCTCTATATTTCGCAACCGTTCTTCTTGCAATTTTAAATCCCATTTTATTTAATTCTCTTGTTAAATCATCGTCATTATATGGTTTGTAAGGATTTTCGTTTTCGATAATCTCTTTTATCTTCACTTTAATTTCTTTTGTAGATATATCATCACCTTCTTCAGTTTTTAAATAATTACTGAAAAAATATTTTAGCTCATATATTCCAAAATCCGTTTGAACATATTTCCCTCTAACTGTTCTACTAACAGTTGAAATATCCATCTGAATATCTTCTGCTACATCTTTCTCATACATAGGTTTAAGATTTTCACCCATATTATCGAAAAATTCTTTTTGCCTTTTTAATATCGAACCCATTACCTTTAACATTGTTTGTCTTCTCGACTTAATTGCATCTATGAACCATTTTGCCCTTTCATAATTTGTTTTAATAAATTCTTTTGCGTGTTTATCTGCTTTTCTTCCTAAATTTTCAGTTAAATCTCGGTATGCCTTACTCAATCTTAATACTGGCACATTCCTATCGTTAATTTCAATTTTATATTCACCATCTTCATTCCTTACTATTAAATCGGGATAAATATAATGATTATCTGAAGAATCATCGATATATCCGGGTTTAGGATTTAATTTTGAAATTATTTCAAAGATTTTATTAATCACTTCAATCTCAACACCGAGGTCCTTCATTAATTTTTCATAATTTTTTAATCTGAATTCTTCAAAAAACTCACTCAAAACCCTTTTGGCAAGCATCTTAATTTTTTCATCATTTTGCATTTGCTCTATCTGTTTTAATAAGCATTCACGAAGATTTCTTGATGCTATTCCTGGTGGGTCAAATGTTTGTATTTCTGATATCACTCTTTCAATATCTTTTATCTCAAAATTCTCATTTTCGTATTCAGTTCCAACCTTTTGCCTATTTATATCTTCTAGTAATTCTTCATTTGTTTCTCTAATATATCCTTCATCATCTATATTTCCGATAATTATTTCTCCGATAAATACATCAGAATTATATAATCCTGATAGATGTAATTGAGACAAAAGACTATCCGTTAAAGTATATTTACTTCTCCAGATATTTTCATAATTAATTGCTTTTTGTGTGTTTTCATAATCCTCTGTTTTATATCCATCTATCTCAGAGTTTGCAAAATCATCTACATCAAACTCCTCATCTTTTTTATCATTCTCATCAACATCTTCTATTGTATCTTTATCTAATTCCTGTTCATCAGTGTATTCGTCAACTTCTTCGAGAAAAGGATTTTGTTCCATTTCCTGCCTTACCATTTGCTCAATCGACAAAATCGGAACAGCAAGCAAACTCTGCTTTTGAATAATCTGCGGTAATGTCTTCTGCAGCAATTTTTGTGACTGCGTTTGCTTTAGCATCGGTAAACTATTTTTCTTTTATTAAATTTATTAAATTCATATAAAATTCTCTTCCATAAGCCCTCTCAAGAGCATGTTTTACAAATTCACATACTTTCGTTTTCATTTCACTCCCCTTTAATACTGCATCTGCACATTCATTCATCATCTCGAATCTTAAAATATTTTTATCTTCTCCATATACTCGTATCGGAAAAAGTTCACAAGATATCGGCTTTTTAAAATTTATCTCTCCCAATAAATAGGCCTTTTCAAAAACACATTTTGTCATTCCCTCTGTAATATACGAAAAAACGCAATCTTCATCATTGACATTATTTAGGTAGATTTTTTCACCTTCTCTGAAATAAAAATCCCTTTCTTTTATCACTTTAAAATTTCTATCGGATATATATATTTTAATTTTTTCTAAAATTTCTTTTATAATTTCTATTTCTTCCTCTTTCAATGGTGCCCCGTATTTACTCTTTATTGAGCAACAACCACCTTTGCATAATGACAAATCACAGAAAAAATCTTTTGTTAATATCCTATCATCAATAAAATATTTTGTATTATTATATATCAAATTGTTATAAAATATTTTCCCGGTAATTGTTTTATTAAACCTTTAAATTCAAGCGACAAAAGATTAACAAGACAATCTGAAATACTAAATCCAGTTAATAAATTTATTTCATCTATATGTTTTGGTTCGCTGCTTAAAATATCCATTATGCTTTTTTCGAACAAGTTCATTTCGACTGTCTTTTTTTCTGCCTCCTTTAAGTTTACGACATCTTTTTTTAAAAATCCATCTAATTTGTAATTCAATTCTGAAAAAATATCTTCGACTGAATCAACAAGTTTTGCCTGTCCTTTTTTAATTAAATTATTACATCCTTCCGATTTCTTTGAATATATATAACCGGGAATTGCAAAAACTTCTTTATTTTGGTCTAATGCAAACTCTGCTGTAATTAAAGAACCTCCTCTTAATCCAGTTTCAACAATCAAAGTTCCTATTGCGATTCCGCTAATTATTCTGTTCCTTTTAGGAAAGTTAACTTTATCAGGTCCTGTTCCTAAATCAAATTCGGATAACAATGCTCCCTTTTCAACTATTTCATAATACAATTTTTTATTATCCGGTGGGTATATAATATCTATCCCGCATCCCAACACTGCATAAGTTATATTATTATTTTTTAAAGCTGTTCGATGGGCAATAGAATCTATACCTCTTGCCATTCCGCTTATTATCGGAATTTTATTATATGAAAGTTCTTCAACAATTTTCTCGCAAACATTCTTACCATACTCAGAGGGATATCTTGTCCCTACAACACACATCGAATAAGTATCATATTCACTTAAATTCCCTTTGCAATATAAAATTATAGGCGCATCATATATATTTTTTAGATTCACAGGGAACTCTTCATCTAAAAAACTTATTATTTTAATCCCATTTTTTTCAGAAAATTCTAATATCTTATCGAATTCTTTTTCTATCTTTGAAAAATCCTTCTTTGCATTTATAATATTCCCTGCAATACTTTCATTAATACCATCAATCTTTTTTAAAGCATCAAAATCGAATATAACTTTTTCATCTAAATTATTAAAATAAGATATTATATTTCTAACTCTGATATTTCCGAGATTTTTTACCTTTGTAAGAAAATATAAATATTTTAATTTACTTCCATTACTCAAAATCTTATTCCATATAATTAATGAAATTTAAACAAAGTAATCATTTATTATTACACAAAAAAAAATCTCGGTTACCATTTAGTAGCCGAGATTTTGAATTTAAAATTCTTTTTGTTTATTCAAGAACTCTTTTTGCTTTTAAAAAAACTCTTGAATAAAATTCTGATTCAAGTGATGCTACTGCGACTCCGGTTTTTGAACCAGAATGAACGAAGTAACCATCCCCTAAATAAATCCCTACGTGAGATACTCTTCCTTTACCTCTTGTATCGAAGAAAAGCAAATCACCGAATTTTAAATCACTAATTTGTACATCTGTTCCTACATTTGCCTGTTCACTTGATGTCCTCGGTAATGAAATACCGAGCGCCTGATACATTACTGCCTGTACGAAACCTGAACAATCAATACCTCGTTTTGTAGTCCCACCCCACAAATAGCGAGTGTCGAGATATTCAATAACTTTATACATTACCTGGTCTCTATCTTTAATGATATTGAGATCAGTTGGTGTATTGAAACCGGCTATGGAACTCGATAATGATTCAAGATGAACTTCTGATAAGGAAGTCTTTTGAGATAAGGTGCTAGTGGTTACAGTGTTCTTATTTTTGTATCCATTAACATCTTTTTTCTTACTATCATTATGGGAGAGTTCATAGCTACCGGAACAACCGGTCATTATCGAAAAGCTCACGAGAAGCAGTGTGGATAATAACCAAAGTTTTCCCATTTTCAACATTAGTTTCTCCTTTTATTTTAAAAAGAACGATGGATGAAAATAAAAAGAATAATTTTATATATCAAGTGAAATTTCAATCTTTTTTATGAATCATTAATAAAATATGAAAGTTAAAATTTTTTAAGACTCGATATATTACTTTTTAATTTCTTTCAACATCTTTTCCATCACCTCGTTGAAGATAACATAGCCATCACTTGATATTTCGTAATAAGGCATGCCGTTTAAAAAGTTTCTGTAATTTTCACCCCTTATAAATAATAGTTTGGATAGAACAACACCTTCTTCACATTTATCTGTTACAACAGTCGAACTCTGCGAACCGGGAGCAGGAAATCCCGTCTTTGGATTGAAAATATGATGATACCTTTTCCCGTTAATTATCTCAAACCTCTCATAATCCCCGCTCGTGCACACTCCGGTATTTTCTACTTCCATTGTAGCAACCAGATTTTCATTATTCCTCGGGTCTTTTATTCCTACCACCCATTTTTTCCCGTCAGCTTTCCTGCCGCTTGCATATATATCTCCGCCTCCGCTGATTAGAAAGTCATTTACACCCATTTTTCTTAAAATCTCAACTGCCCTATCAAGAGCATATCCTTTTGCAATACCACCTAAGTCAATTTCAACACCATTTTTTGTAAAGGAGATGGTCGAATCTTCGTAATTTAATTTTAAATATTTGTATCCTACAAATTCAAGAAGGTTTTTAATTTTATTTTTATCAGGTTCTGTTTTAATGGGGTGGTCTGAATTAAATCCCCAGTAATTCGTGAGTGGTCCAACGGTTATATCGAAATATCCGTCATACTTATTTGAGTATTCAATGCTTCTTTCTATTATTCCGAATAACTCCGCACTTACTTTAACAGGTTTGAAAAAAGCGTTTTTATTAACATAGCTTATTTCTGAAGAGTCTTTATAGTTACTCATAACACATTCAATTCTTTCTACTTCCTTCAAAGCATAATACATTGCTTTTTTCCCTGAATCAATGCTGGTATGCACAGTAATAATTTCGAAAAGCGTACCCATTAAATACTTGCTTGCAGACATTTCGAATTTAATTTCATCATTCTGAGCGTAAGAATTAAAATAAAAAAGTGTTACAACTAACAATAATATTCTTACTGCTTTTGTAACACCTCTTTTTAAAAAAATATTTTTTCTATTCTGCAAAAATATGTAATCCATTAGGAATGCAGGTTATATAATCACCCTGTTTTTTAATTGAACTCATTTGCTTACAAATCTTGTGTTTACATTCAACATCTTTCACTTTTGCTCCTCCATTATTTACATCAAGTATTAATTTACCCGATTTTCCATAAAATGTATGAATATTTGATTCACCTAAATTTAATTTAGAAATTATTTTTCCGTTTTGCACAATAAATATCTTCTTTACTTCTTTTCCCAAATTTCTAAATAGTCTTACCCTGACAGGATTAGATATAGTAGAAGGAAGATTTAATTTACTTCTGATTTCTCTTAAGCTAAAGCTTAAATCATCATCCGATTTAGTATAATCAATAAGTTCATTATCTTTTATAAAGACAAGGTCACCCATCGTGTCGTTTAGCATCGGAAATTCCGAGTAATTAAAATTTCCATTTCCTACGTTTCCGTCTTTAATAAAATCCTCAAGCAATCTGATTGCATATTCAGGATTATCCGTTATTACCTCCAGAGAAAAATTTTCTGTACCAAAAGGAGAATTCAGCATTGATTTTGCTACCTTCGGGAGTATCATCCCTGCTGCTAAAAATAAACCTGAAGCCTTTAAAAATTCTCTTCTTTCCATATTATTTTAAATTAAAATTTTAAATCCTATTGAAATTAAATAAGCATATAGATCTTTCAACCTCATTACCCAATCGGGTGAATCTGTATGCCTGTGATATACACCAAAGCTACCCTGTAAAGTAATCTTCTCATTATTTAATAGAGGAAACTTATAATTTTTATTTCCTTTAAAAGATAGACTTAAAGATAAATCGTTTGAATACCCAGAATTAAGTTTACTGTCAACCCCCATTAAAGGTTCGGATTGCAAATAAGTTCCTTTGAAAAAGTATGCTTTAGTCTGGTAATACTGTCTGTAACCCAAAATTAAATTAAAGTTATCGTTCAAATGTGTTTTGTATTCCATATCTATCGTATTCGACCTGATATCCCAAGTATCCCAGTAAAATCTGTATCCTATCAATATTGTTGAACTCTTTGTTATTCCGAAATTTGTTCTTATACCTAAAGCTTTTCTAATTCTTTTCTCGGGTAAAATCGGTTCGATTATTCTTAAATTAAATCCTTCTATTATCCTCACAACCTGATGCCCATCGGACATATATCCATCAACATTAATTAAAGAAAAATCAAATTGAGAAACAATTTTTTTTGATAATATCTGTGTAATCCCAAAATTCAATGATAATGTATTTCTGTCTTTTATCCAGAACTTATTTTGCGGAAAAACTTTGTCCCAGCTACCGGATAAACCAAGTGAAAGAGTAGTATTCTTTTTAGCTAAAGGGACTGAAATATTCATTGCAATAGTCTTCGATGAATAATCGTGCTCTGTGCTGTACATACCGTCTGTCGATACAGTAATATCGGAAAAATTTCTCACAACTCCAAGATTTATCTGGTGTCTTAATTCGTCAGGAAAATCATCTGCACCACCTTCTATTTTATTCGTTGCAGAAGTAACACCATCAACTCTAAATATCATTTTCATCGAAGCCGAACTAATCGCATCAACAAGATAAGAGCCGGTTATGCTTGTGTTTTCATCGATGCTTTTTACAATATTAATAGAAGGATAAATTACATATAATCTGAAATTATCGAAATAAGAATTAAAGTTAACCTGTATCTCGTCAGATTTTTCCTGCTGAGAAAATAAAAATATCGGGTAAAAAATCAGTAATATTAACAAAATGTTTTTACCCACAGCCGCAACCTCCGCCCTGTGAGCCTGTTCCGCCTTCAGAGCCCTCACGAATATTAATGTAATGTTCTTTATTCCCTTTTTGAATAGGGTTTTCATCGAACATCATATTCGGGTCGGAAAGTTTTTCACGTTCCCATGGTTGAACGACCACACAACCCGGAGTTAAAATAAAAAGAAATAATATTAAGAAATAAATATATTTCAATTTTTATTCATTAATTAATGTTTCAATTTCGTTTTTAAATTTTTCTTTTTCGCTTTCCATAAATCCAAGATGAAAATATCTAATAATTCCTTTTTTATCTAAAATATAAGTTGTTGGAATTGCTTCTATTTTATATAACAAAGGTATTTTTGCTTCGGAATCAAAAATGATTGTAAAAGGGATTTCTTTATTCAACCCCTTCAAAAACTTTTTCGCATTCTGTTTTTCTTCATCTATATTAACTGCAAGTATTGTAAAATCTTTATCCGAATATTTATTATATAATTCTATTAAAAACGGAAATTCTTCTTTACAAGGTTTACACCAGCTTGCCCAAACGTCAATAAGTGTAATTTTACCTTCGTAATTTGAAAGTTTTATTTTATCACCTTCGAACGTTTTACCTGTAAAATCCGGTGCTTTCTTTCCAATTTCTTGCGACTTTAAGGCTAAAGGAATAATTAAAAAAACAATTATTATAATTACTTTACTCATTTTTTAAAATTTTTTAAATTTTTATCTACAACTTTTCTCCAAAGAGGCCCGTGACATTGTAAACAAGATGGCGTCCATCTTCTTTCACCTTTATAAATTATTATCATTCCCTTTAAATCCTCCGTATGACATTCATAACAGTCTTCTATCTCGATTTTTTCTTTTCCAGTATCTTTATGAAACGCGCCATCTATATTTCTAGTATGGTCTGGTGGCAAGACATCCTTAGATGCAGTCGGAAAAAGTCCATCACAACTATATACAGAAATTAATATACCTAGTAAAAATAAAATTAAAAATATTTTTTTATTTTTTATTATCACAAAAATTTCTTTTATCTCATTATAACTATAAAATTAATTAGATAGTTCAAAAAAAGAGAGGTTAATAATAATTATGTTTAATTTTTTTGAACAATTTATTTGGATTTTAAGCTAATAAGATATGACTATAAAAATTTGTCTCAGGGAGTCTTTTTTACTAACTCCCGAGACAAAACAAATTATCAACTAACTTATTTAACAATTTTCACTTTCAATGTGATATTATCTCTTGCAATAATCTCAACAATTGCACCAGTTTTAATTTCCTCATCAGATTCTGCTTTCCATTGAGTTCCTCTAAATTCCACTTTTCCGTTAATATCACCGGGGATTATATCAGAAATTACTTTTGCTTTTTTTCCTACAAAATCTTCGATAAATTCTTCAAGCTTTCCATCATCTTGCGATTCAAATGTTTTCTCTTTCCCTCTAAAAATACTTTTTCCCTTTTTTCTAAAAATAATAAGTGATAAAACTGATACAACTACAAAAATTATTAATTGTATTGTAAGATTATCCAAGCCGAACAAAGCTAAAATGGCAACCACCCAAGCACCTACGCCAAAAAAGAAAATTATAAATCCTGGAATAGCTAACTCTGCAAGAAAAAATATAACGCCAGCAATAAACCAGATTAATGCAGAATATCCATTAGAAAATAATTCCATTGTTTATTATTTTTGTTTTGAAAATTGTTGAACAGAAGGATTTTCCTTATTTGTTTCCGTAAATACTTTACTTATTGATGCAACCATAGATGCAACGTTCGATAGCTCTGAAGGTATAATCATAGTGTTATTAGTTTTAGCAAGTTTTCCAAATTCAAGTAGGTATGCTTCCGCAATCCTTAAATTAACAGCATCCATTCCGCCCTCTTGACTAATTGCATTTGCAATTTCCCTAATTCCTTTTGCTGTTGCCATAGCGACTCTTTCGATTTCCTGCGCTCGTCCTTCTGCTTCATTTATTCTCTTCATTTTTTCACCTTCTGACTTTGCTATTGCTTCTTGTTTATCACCTTCCGCACGATTAATTTTTGCTTGTTTATCGCCTTCGGATTCAGCAATTAATGCTCTCTTTTCACGCTCAGCTCTCATTTGTTTTTCCATAGCATCCTTTATACTGGAAGGAGGAAGAATATTTTTTATTTCATGCCTTGTAACCTTTATTCCCCATGGATCGGATGCTTTATCTACTGCATTAACAATTTCTGTATTTATTTTTTCCCTCTCTTCGAAAGTTCTGTCAAGTTCAATTTTCCCAATTTCACTCCTCATTGTAGTTTGTGCCAATTGTGTTGTCCCAAATATATAATTGCTAATTCCATAAGATGCTTTTACAGGGTCAATTACTTGTATGTATAATATCCCGTCAACCTCTACTTGAATATTATCTTTCGTAATACAAGTCTGTGGAGGAACATCTACAACCATCTCTTTTAAGGAATGCTTATATGCTACTTTATCAATAAAAGGTACTAATATATGGAATCCTGCTTCCAAAGTTGAATGATACTTCCCCAATCTCTCGACAATAAAAACAGTTCTCTGGGGAACGACCCTTGCTGTTTTTAATAAGACTATCAGCAAGAAAATTACAAGTATTACAATAATAATTGGTGCTGCCATTTTATTCTCGTTTTTAGTTTTAAAAAATTTTAAAATGTAATCCGAACTGCTTTCTTTTCAATATATAAAATTTATAAATTAAAAACAGTTGCTATTTTACTTATTATCAGATTTTATTTAGTATTTAAACGAGAAATGAATAAAATGATGATTTAAACTAATTTATTTTTATTAATTAATTCGTTATAAATCATCGCTCTATTTTTGAGGTTATCTACAAAATCTTTTATACAGCTAAAATCTTCAGAATCATATATAATAGAACGGCTAACATTAATTAGAAAATAATTATTTCTAATATTTTTCAACAAAATATTTAAGTCATTACCTTGTGCTCCAACTCCGGGTATTAAAATCGAAATTTTAGGATATTTTGTTGTCACCTTTTTTATCACTTTTATATGATTAGCTCCTATAACAAATCCAATTTGATTATTTTTACTCCATTTAATACATTTTTCTAAAACATCTTCATATAAATTCTTTTTGGCAAATTTTTGCATTTGAAAATCAGAATATCCTTTGTTCGATGTCAAAGCAAGGACATATATTCCTTTATTCTTTCTATTAAGAAATGGTTCCAAAGAATCTCTACCCATATAAGGATTTACTGTAATAGAATCAAAATTAAAATCATTTAAATATGTTTTTGCGTAATATTCACTTGTATTTCCTATATCACCCCTCTTTCCATCACAAATTTTTATCATTTCCTCGGGAATACTTTCTAATGTCTTTGCAATTGTATCATAACAATATTTCCCAAGTACTTCATAAAATGCAAGATTAAGTTTATATCCTGCAACAAAATTTTTTGTAATTGATATTATTGATTTATTAAATTCTAATTCGGGATACTTTTTCTTTGAAAATAGCCTTGGTATTTTCCTTATATCGGGATCTAAACCTATTATTAAATTGGATTTATTTTTTTTGATTATATTTTCAAGCTTTTTAAAATAAATCATTTTTTTAAATATAAATATTTCTATGTCTAAAAGTATTCATTCCAATACCAATCATTAACATAAAAGTGAGTAGTGATGATACACCATAACTCACAAGTGGTAAAGGAATCCCAATCACTGGCATTATACCAATTGTCATTCCTACATTAATTAAAAGATGAAATAAAAACAAACTTGCAAAACCTATACATGTCAAACTAAGAAACTTATTTTTTGAAACCGAAGCGTTATTAATAAATCTTATTATAATAATAAGATATAACAATATTATTATCGTTGCACCAATTAATCCAAATTCTTCACCTATCATACAAAAAATAAAATCAGTCCACTGTTCGGGGATAAATCTTAACTGCGTTTGTGAACCTTGTAATAATCCTTTCCCGAAGATTCCTCCAGAACCAATTGCAACTTTTGATTGTATTACATTATATCCACTTCCCAACGGATCTAATGTAGGATCAAATAAAGCCATTATCCTATTTTGTTGATAAATCTGCAATTTCGAATACAAATAGTGCACTGAGAATCCAGCTATAACATTAAGAGCAAATATTAGAATTGAAATTATTATCCCTTTTTTGAAAAAATATAATAATATCACAACTACAGCTAACCCAAAATAGAAATATATATTACCAATAAACGAAAATATTGCCATTACAATAGGTGCAACTATTATGAAGATTACAAAAGGTGATAAACCTGCCCAAAAAAATACAGGAATAAAAAAAGATAAAAATACGAGTGATGTTCCAGTATCATTCTGTAATTTTACTAAAGCAAAAGGAATTATTATAAAAATACATGCTTTAATAAAATCTAAAGGTTTATTTGGATTTTTATCACTCTCTCCTGGATTAAGAAAATTTGCCAAAGTCATTACCGTAGCTATCTTTGCAAATTCAGATGGCTGAATTCCAAATCCACCGATATAAAACCAACTTTTATTTCCATTAATCGTTTTTCCAAATAATAATACAAGAATCAACAATAAAATCGATAATCCATATGAAGCATAAGCAAATTTGGAAAAATATTTAGGTGGTAAAAAACTAATTGCAATCATCATTATTAATCCAATGATTGCAAATATCATTTGTTTTAAATAAAAATCAGTCCCACTCGTATTACCATAAGTTGCACTGAATATTGCAATTATACCAATAGATACCATTAATATTGTAGCTATCAGCAAAGTCAAATCATATTTATCTGTAATTTTTTCTCTCATTTAATTCTAATCATTAACTTTAACCACTGCATTTTCATCATAGATATCTGAACTATTTCCGCTTAAATATCTTACCATAATCGCCGCAGCAATTGGTGCAGCATACTGATTACCCCATCCTGCGTTTTCTCCAAGTACACATACTGCAATTTTTGGGTCATCATAAGGGGCATATCCAACAAACCATGAATGATTATTTCCTTTTGGATTTTGAGCTGTTCCTGTTTTACCCGCAAGTATGTAATCGCTGTTTCTAATATTTTTTGCAGTTCCAATTCCATTAACTACCAAGTACATTCCTTTTTTGACTGCGTCAAACCACTTTTGAGGAAAATCAATTTTTCTTTGAGTAAATTGTAAAACTTTTTCTTCTTTTGTTGTTTGGTTAAATGTTTTTCTTACAAGATGTGGTTGAGAATACAAACCATCCATACATATAGCTGAAGTATAAGCTACCATTTGAACAGGTGATACTCCAAGTTCTCCTTGACCTATTCCAAGACTAACAAGTAATCCCTGACCCCATTTATTCTCTCCATAAATCTTGTTATAATATCCTACCGAAGGTAAAAGACCAGACGTCTCATGAGGTAAATCAATCCCTGTTTTTGTACCGAAACCAAATATTTTACCATATTTATAATAATTATCCAGACCTATCATCAAAGATAATTTATAAAAGAAAACGTTCGCCGAAACCTCGATTGCTTTTGTCAAATTTATTGAACCGTAAGCGCCATGGTCTTCAAAAACTCGATTTCCAAATTGAAAAGAACCACCACATGAAATTGTTGAAGTTGTAGTAATCTTTCCCGAAGCAAGCCCTGCAAAACACATCATCATTTTCCAAGTTGAGCCAGGTGGATATTTGGTTTGTGTAACTCGATTAAAAACTGGTTTATTTTCATCATTAAATAATTTAGCAATTGATTTTGCATCGGGTGTCCCTGAAAATATTGATAAATCATAATCTGGTTTAGAGACCAAACATAATATTTCTCCATTTCTCGGATCCATTGCAATAATTGCTCCCCTTTTATTTGTCATAAGTTTCTCAGCATATTCTTGTAAATCCGAATCGATTGACAAATACAAATCCGATCCATTTAATGCCTGAACATCATTCTTTCCATCATTATACGGTCCTACTTCTCTCCCATTAACATCAACAGAAATTAATTTGCTTCCCTTTTCTCCCCTTAAATAATTTTCATAATATCTTTCTAATCCTGTCGAACCTACCAAATCACCTTGTTTATAATAATTACCATCCTGTTGTTCCAATTGCTTTTCTGTTATTTCGCTATTATATCCAAAAATATGTGACCCTCTAAACTTAATTGGATAATATCTTAATGCCTCAACTTGATAATTAACTCCTTTTAATCTTTCCCTATTCTCTTCAATAAATGATACTAATTTAAACTCAATATCTCTTTTAACTTTTATAGGATTAAATCTATTAGTTCCTTTTGCTTTCGAGAGCAATTCTTTAATATATTCAGGGTCTTCATTTATTAAAGACGATATCTCGTCAATTAACGATTTATCAAACTGAAATGGAGTTATTGTTAATGTATAAGATGGTTTATTATCAACAAGAACTTTTCCATTTCTATCATACATTAAACCTCGTGGAGGTGTTTCTGTTATCTTTTTAATGGAATTTTTTTGAGATTCTTTACCAAATTCTTTTTCTTGAATTACTTGTAATTGAACTAACCTCGTAATCAATAAAATACCTACCAGAATACTTATTCCTATAAAAACATATTTTCTTACAGCCGATTCCATTTTAATATCCTTCTTTTAAAATTCTTTTTCGAGGAAAAATAATATATAAAATGCTAATTATAGCTGTATATGAAGATGTTGTTAAAATATATTTTGAAAATATTTCAAGAAAATTTAATGATACACCTTGAAAAAAAATAATATAATAAATAAAATTCGATATTATAGAACTCAAAAATAAGATTATCAAAAAATTAAATTTGTAGAGGAATTTATCACCTTCTGTAACAAAAAATCCAGCAACAAAACCAGCAACAGAATATGATAATGCCATTAAACCTAGAAAAGAACCACTGATTAAATCAATTGTTAACCCAGCCAAAAATCCTGAAATCGAACCAAAAATCTTTCCTTCGGAAATAGATATATATACAATTGCAATAATCACTAAATCAGGTGTAATATTAAGTGTTGATAATGAGATAAGCCATATAAAAGTCTTTTGGATTAATATCAAAATTCCTAAAATTATAATATATTTTATTACTTTTTTTGACAATTTTTTATCTATTTTTTTTCAAATGCTTTCTCAAGTTCTGCCCGCTCTTTACTCGTTACACTCTTTAAAACAAAAACCTCTTCAAGAACAGAAAAGTTAACAGACGGTGTAACAATAACTTTTTTAAACAAATTATCAAGATGACCTGTTTCAGTAACAACTCCAATTGGTATTCCTGGTGGATAAATATTGCTGTATTCAGAAGTTATTATTAAATCACCTACGTTTACATCTGCACTTTTTTGTATATTACTAACCATTAAATTTTCTATTCCGTCATAACTTAATATCCCATCAATTCTACTACGCTGAACTTTAACTGTTATTCTTAAATCTTTATTATATAAAATTTGGGCTATAGAATAATTTTTACTTACCGCCACAATCCTGCCAACAAGCCCTGCGTCTGTTATCACAGGCATATTTATTTTTATACTATCGTTTTCTCCAATGTCTAAAGTAATCGTATTTCGAGTTTGTATAAGTGATTTATTAATTATCTTTCCACTTACAACTCCTAAATTTATTTTTTCTTTAAAATTTAATAAACGAGTTAATCTAATATTTTCTAATTTCGATTCTTTTAATGTGGCAATCTCATTTGCAAGCTTGATATTGTTTTCTCTTAATAGCTTGTTTTCTTTTTCAATCTCAAATACATTTGGTATAGCTGAAATACCGCTTTGCACTGTACCAAAAGAAGTAATTGCAGCCGCCCTTAAAAATCTTATTTGTGGATTATCGTTTAAAAAAATTAATATCAGGGAAATTACTATTAAAACGGCAAGTGTGATGTATTCTTTTAAATCTAATATAAAATATCCTAATTTTTTCAACTAAAAATTATATAAAAAATTATCTTTTTAACATTACTTTTTTATATAAATTCAAATCTTCAAGGACCTTTCCAGTCCCTCTTGCTACCGCTGTCAATGGGTCTTCAGCAACGTGAACCGGAACACCTGTTTCCATTCTAATTCTCTCATCTAAACCTTTTAATAATGCACCACCACCTGTAAGAAAAATTCCTTTCTCTAAAATATCTGCGGAAAGTTCAGGGGCTGTTTTCTCAAGTGCAACTTTTACCGCTTCAATCATTTGCTGAACAGGTGCATTTAATGCTTCTCTTATTTCAACAGTACTTGCTTCTGTATATTTTGGAACACCTGCAACCAAATCCCTACCTTTTACTTCAAACCTTATTTCACCTTCTGGTAGTGGCATAACCGAACCAACCTGACATTTTATCTCTTCAGCAGTTGTTTCTCCTATTAATATATTCTGATTGTTCCTAAAAAATCTTATTATTGCATCTGTCAGTTCATCTCCGGCAATCCTTATCGAAACATTATTAGCAATTCCGGATAAAGTAATTACTGCAATTTCAGTAGTTCCTCCACCAATATCTACAATCATACTTCCTGATGGTGCAGTAACATCTAAACCAATTCCAATAGCTGCAGCCATTGGTTCTGAAATCAAATGTACTTCCTTTGCACCAGCATGTTCTGCTGTATCCCTTACTGCTCTTTTTTCAACTTCGGTTATTCCACTCGGAACACATACAACAATCCTTCTTGCAGGCATAAAACTGGAAGTGATTTTTTTAATAAGTTCTTTTATCATACCTTCTGCCATTTCAAAATCCGCTATCACACCATCTCTTAAAGGTCTAATTGTATTTAATTCTTTATGAACTTTACCCACCATCTTTTTTGCCTCGTTACCAATTGCAACAATTTTCTTTGTATCAACATCATAGGTAACTATAGATGGTTCGTTTAATACAATACCCTTGCCTTTCATATATATTAGAGTATTGGCTGTCCCAAGATCAATTGCAATATCATTTGAAAAAAATCTAAAAAATGGCATTTTTTATTCCCTTAAATATTTCAATATATTTACTCAATATTTTACTTAAACTTGTAATTTATTAATTATAAACTTTATTAACAAAGCATTAATATAGGTTTTTTTTAATTAATGCTTAAAGTGTCTATATCCTGTAAACACAAGACACAATCCTCTTGCATCAGCTTCTTTTATCACTTCTTCATCTCTCACAGAACCGCCAGGATGAATTATCCCTGAAGCTTTTACTTTTGCAATTTCTACTACATTATCCGGGAACGGGAAAAATGCATCGGAAGCGACTATGCTATTTTTTAAATTCATTCCAAATTCTTTAGCTTTCATAATTGCAATCTCGGTAGAATCTATTCTTGATGGTTGTCCCGCACCAACTCCCAATGTCTGCCTGTCTTTCACAAAGACGATAGCATTCGATTTTGTATGCTTTACAACCTTGTATGCAAATATCATATCTTTAACCTGCTCATCTGTAGGTTTAATTTTTGAAACGACTTTTAACTCTTCCGGTTTTAAAACCAGATTATCTTTTTCCTGATATAAGTATCCACCAGTAATGCTTCTTAATTCATTTGCTTCTTTTGAAAATTTAAAACTTACCAATCTTCGGTTTTTCTTCTTTATCAGTAAATCCAGAGCGCCTTTTTCAAAACCGGGAGCAAGTATTATTTCCGAAAAAATCTTGTCTGCTTCAGCTGCAGTTTCTAAATCTAACTTTTTATTGAATATAATAATTCCGCCATATGGTGAAACTGTGTCTGTGGCAAATGCTCTTTTATAAGCATCGAGCAGCGTTCCAGATGTTGCTACTCCGCTTGGATTGCCGTGCTTTATAATCGAACAGGTCGGTTCATCATTTGCAAATTCACTTATCACACTATAAGCCGCGTCTATATCGAGCATATTATTATATGATAATTCTTTCCCGTGCAACACCTCATATATTTCATCAAAATTTTCCTTATACAATACTGCATTTTGATGTGGATTCTCTCCGTACCTTAAATGCTGTGCATTTCCAAGCTTAATCCAGTTATTTTTTACATAGCTCAACCCGTTAAAATATTTTTCTATTTCAACATCATATTCGGCAATGCTTGCATAGGCATCACGTGCAAGATGTAACGAATATTCGTACGGGAATTTTCCGTCATATTTTTTATAATCTTCGAGATATTTTCCATACATTTTAGGAGAAACGATAATCTGCACATATTTAAAATTCTTTGCTGCCGCACGAATTAAGCTCACACCACCAATATCAATCTGCTCAATTGCTTCTTCAACCGAAACTTCTGGTTTGCTAATCGTTTCTTTAAACGGATATAAATCCACAACGATTAAATCAAAATATTCAAGTTTATTGGTAAGCATATCTTTTTTATGAGATTCGTTATCTTTTTCTGCAAGAATACCCGCAAATACTTTCGGATTAAGTGTCTTTACCCTTCCTCCGAGTATTTCGGGAAATCCTGTCAACTCCTCGACTGAAGTTACTTTTATTCCATTTTCAGTTAAAAGCTTTTTCGTTCCGCCAGTCGAAATTATTTCGAATCCAAGAGCTTCAAGACCTTTTGCGAATTCTACAATTCCACTTTTATTGTAAACACTTATTAAAACTTTTTTGCTCATATACTTTTATTTAAATTATTTTATTTTAAATGCAAGATTAATTTGTTTATTTAAAAAGTATTCAGTATTCAGAATTTTTGCAAATTACTATTCAAAATTACTAATCACAATTCGCTTTAAACAATTTACTATTTATAAAAGACTACTCTCAATTTTTCTAATCACCTCTGGATAATATTTATGCTCCAGTTTTAAAACCTTCTTATGCAATGTCTCTGCAGTATCATTAGATGCGACCTCTACTTTCTCCTGCAAAATAATTTTCCCTTCATCATAATTCTCATTTACGTAATGTATTGTAACTCCCGATTCTTTTTCACCTGCTTCTATTACAGCCCGATGCACATTCATCCCGTACATTCCTTTGCCACCGAATTTTGGAAGTAATGCAGGATGAATATTTATTATTCTGTTTGGAAATTTTCTGATAATACTTGCATGTATCATTTTCATATAACCCGCCAAAACTATAAAATCAATTTTATGTTCATACAATTTATCCAGAAATAAATTCGCATACTCCTCGTCACTCGCATTTGGATATACTTTTCTGCTGATGTGAAAAACAGGAATGCCATTTTCCTTCGCAATACCTACAGCACCACAATCGGAATTATTAGTAATTAATAGTGATATATCTGATTTTATAATTCCTGATTTCTTCGCCTCTATTATTGCTTTGAAGTTTGTTCCCGAACCGGATGCAAAAACGCAAATATTCAATTTTCTTTTGTGTATATTGCAAAAATACTCAAATTTTTAAGCATTTTCAATTGAGGAGAAAAAAATGGAATTAGAATTTTTTAATATAAAAAAATTAAAATTTAAAATTCCAATAATTATTAATTATAATCTTTGTTTTTTTAATTTTTAATATTAAAACTTAGCACTCACCCCTATCGTCGGCAATATTGGCACCATACCCGTTGTGGTCTGTTTTATGGATAAATCGGAATTGAGCGTGTATTTATATCCAAGAACATTTTTCCTGTTATAAACATTTACAACGTCTATATAAAATGACCAATCTGCTTTCCAAAAATAAGTATAAGCGGTTAATCTAATATCCAGCCTGTGATAATCAGGTCTTCTTTCTTTTAATCTATTTTCATCACCGCCGTAATCAAGATTGAATAATACCTGATTTGCGAGAGGATTTACTACTAAACTATCATTATAAATTCTGGGTGTTATACCAATAGGTTTTGTATAGGGGAAATTCGATGCATAAGTCCATCTTGCGCCGACTTCAAACCACGAGTTCAATTTATAATTTAAAACAACATTAGCAATAATGGGTTGGTCAAACCTGTAAGTAAATACTCCATTTCTTTCTCTTGTTGCTTTCGATAAAGACAGATTAACCCATCCCGATAATTTAGTAGTTGGACTTGTATATTTTTTTTCGAGACTGAATTCTATTCCATATGCATCACCGGTTGTACCGTTAACGGGATTAGAAGAAACCGAATCATACGGTACTTTAACCGTCGACCTGTACCAGTTCGAAGGATTTTTTACATAACCCGGGTCGTGATTATTCGGGTCATATAAATAATATTCATATCTGCTCGATTTTATTCTTTCCTGATTTATCAAATTATCGAATCTTTTGTAATATGCTTCAACTCTGAATTGCCATTCATTATTCAGCCACCTGTCCAGACCAAGCACGAAATGAATCGAACGTTCCGCTTTTAATCTATCCCCCGCTACATCATTTAAATCGTAAAATGTCTGATTGTCCACTAACTTTTCATAACCCGGAGACTGGTAATAAACACCGATTGCACTTCTAATCGTTGTTAAAGGATTGATAATATATCCGAAATTTATTCTCGGAGAAACGTATATAGCTTTTAAAAATGAATAATAATCCAGCCTCAAAGACGGCTGATAATAAAATTTATCCTTTATCTGAAACCTTGCCTGTGCATATGCATTTGCTCTGTAATTTTCATTTCCTTCGATACTGAAATCTTCGAGTAAAGAATTCATACCCGGGAATGACCTGATATATGCTTTGAAATTTTCATCAAGCTTCAGTGTATAATTTAAATCGGTTTTAATCATATCCATACCTGCTCCGAATTCGTATTTATTATTCCCGTAAGAATAAACAGACCTATTACCAAGTGAATATTTTCTGAAAGTATATTTTGAAGCAAAGTCAAATCCAAGAAGAGCTCCAATGGCTTTTAAAGAATCTCTTTGACCAGGGGAAAGATTTTCCTTATCAATTAAAGGGTCGATAATATCACCTTCAAAATCATTATCACCCTTGTTTTTATACCAAGATAATGTTGTTTTGGAAATAAAATTCGGATTTGGGATATAATGCCAGCCAAAAGATACAACGTTGTTTATGGTTTCATCATTTACATTTACGCTATCGGGGTTAGTTCTTTCTGAACCGGGAATAATAGCAACACCGTCTCTCGAAAAAATTCCGTTAAATATAAATTTGTGTTTTTTGAACGGTCCGAAAGCAAACTTCATTTGTAAATCTTCAAAAGATGGGAAAGAAGAATCATCCGTAATGAGTTTAGCATTTCTTGCAAATGGGCCGAGGATTAAATCATAATATGTACGCCTCGAAGAAACGAGCCACGAACCGGGAATGTTTAAAGGATTTTTTCCCTGAATAATCAAATTCGCACTTGCAATGTTGATGTTTGTCATAAAACTTAGTTTCCTATCCCTAGTACCTTCCCTGTTCCAAACATCCAGCACAGCTGAAAGCCTATCACCATATTTTGCAGGAAAACCGCCAGTAATGAGATTAATATCACTCAAAGTTTCGGGATTGAACATACTAACCAATCCATATAATCTGTAAGGATTAAATATTTCCACTTCATCCATAATTATCAAATTCTGGTCAGGTCCAGAACCGCGTATTACAAGTTGTGAAGTAAAATCATTTGGCGATGAAATTCCGGGCAGAGATTTCAGGGAACGCAAAACATCTTCAAATGCCCCAGGTAGGATTTTAATATTCTTTGGAGTTACATTAAATAAACTTGTTCTTAAATCGTTCTGGCTTTGTTTAAACACACCCTCTACATCAATCTGGTCTGTCGTGTATATTTTATCGGTTAAAACTACTGTAATTTCTTTTTTTTCGCTTTTTTGAAGTAATAATTCATTTTCCTCATATGGAATATATTCTTCCATTGAAACCAAAATAGAATATTTACCTGGATTTAAATTAAAAGTATATTTTCCCGAAGCATCAGTTTTTACATTTTCTATAAATTGATTATTTAAGCTTTTTAATACAATACTCGCGTCAACTAATTTTCTATTTTTTTCATTTGTTACAATAACAATAAGTTGTGCATTATTTGTATCTGATTGAGCAAATAAAAAAATCCCATTCTTAAAAATTAAAACAATAATCAATATTACTAAAAAATTTTTCAAAAATTATATTTTTTATTTCTCTAAAAAAAAACACTTTTTTAATATAAACAATTCAAAATTAAAAAGTAAGATTTTTTAAATAAATTCAAATTCTTAGTTATGAATTAGTTAGAATTCTCAAATATTTAAAAATTATTATGTTCTTTACTTTTTAAAATAAATACCTTAATTTTTAATGCTTTACCAAAAACTCTTTTGATTATCTTATTATGAATAAAAAAGTTACTACCGTTTTATTTGTTAGTAATGATAAAGATGAAACTAAATCTTTTAACATCCCTACCATTCACGTTCAACGTTACAAGATCTATTTAGTTTCTTTTTTTTCATTAACCATATTTATTGTTGGTTTAATTACTACATTATTTATCTTTTTAAAAAACTATTCAAATGAAAAAGATTATCTCTTAAAAAAAATTGCTTTGATGGAAAGCGATGTTAAACTCGTCGATAGTTTACGTATAAAAGATAAAATAAATGATATCGAGAATAATATAAAATTTATAAACAACTATCTAAAAGAAAGAGGAATTAAATCCATCGAAAAAGATATTGGAGGTGAAGTAGATACTAATAGAAATTATGATTTATCGATTTATGAATTTTATAATAATTTCACCGCCTTACTTTGTGCTACTACAAGTAATATTCCGCTTGGTTACCCCTTTATTGGTGAAATGCGTTCCGATTATGGTTACCGCCCAAATCCTTTCGGCGGAAGGGGTTCGGAATTCCATAAGGGAATCGATTGGAAAGGAAATATCGGTGATACCATTAGATGCACCGGTGATGGTGAAGTAATCGAAGCTGATTGGGACAAAGGTTATGGAAAGTGCGTAAAGATTAAACACTTACATGGAATTGAATGCCTTTATGGACATCTTTCCAATTTCAATGTAACTGCTGGACAAAAAGTTAAAGCAGGTGATGTTATAGGATTTATTGGCTCCACAGGTCGTTCAACTGGTCCTCATCTACATTACGAAATCAGGGTAAACGGAATAGATATTAATCCACATTATTTTCTAACTTTAAATTAAAAAATATGTTTGGTCAAAAAAACAAAGATACATCATCGATAGGTATGACAACAAAATCTGAACAGGTTCAAATAAAAACTCTTATAAGTGAAGGGTGTAGATTTGAAGGGAACTTATTTTCACCTGCTAATGCGCGAATAGACGGTTTTGTAACAGGAAATATCACTGGTGAAAATGGTCTAATCATTGGAGAAAAAGGAAGTATAGTTGGTGATATATCCGCCATAGAAGCCGTAATATACGGAATGGTTCGGGGTAATATTAAAGCACATAAACTCGAAATAAAAGGAACTGGAAAAGTACTTGGTGATGTGGTTGTTGACCATATCGTAATGGAATATGGCTCCCGCTTCAATGGAAATCTTAAAATGAACGAACCACGAGAAGAATTGAATAAAGATGCCTTCGATTTGCCAGAAGAGAAAACGGAATAGAGTTTTGAGCTTTATTCTAAATCTGGTTACAACAGTCGTAAATACTCAATGGTGAATTATACTCAGTAAAAATAATAAATACAATTAGCTTCGTTTTAAATTCATATTATTGATTTTCATTATTGAAATTAAAAACCCGCTGACGCGGGTTTAATTGTAATTTGTTAAATAATATTTAATACAAAGTTTATTCTAGTTTCATTTCAATTTCTTTTTCGCTTCCACCTCTAATTACTTTCAGCTTAATTACATCACCTTTACGTTTATCATTAATTGCAAAAATTAAATCCTGTTCATTTCTTATTTTTTCACCATTCACAGCTATGATTACATCTTCTACTTTTAATCCTGCTTTATCCGAAATGCCTCCCTTTTGTATTTGAACGACTATAACACCATTTTTATCTGGTAAATTTAGATATTTTGCAATTCTATCATCAATTGCCTGAATCCTAAATCCAACATTTGAACCTCGCTCTATTTTTCCACTTTTTTTAAGTTCTTCCATTATCTCCTTTACCCTATTAATTGAAATTGCAAACCCAACTCCAATACTTCCTTGACTAAATTGACTACCAGTAAAAATTATTGTGTTCATTCCGATTACATTCCCTTCAACATCTACAAGTGGGCCACCTGAATTTCCTGAATTAATCGAAGCATCAGTTTGTATCATATCTTTATACACTCTATTCTGGTCTGCACTAACCTTCATGTTTAATGCACTCACTACACCAACAGTTACGGTTGGTTTGTCATTAATTTCGAAAAGCCCAAATGGATTTCCAAGTGCGATTACCCATTCACCAATTATTATATTATCCGAATTTCCGAAATTAATAAAAGGCAAATTCTTTTTATCAATCTTTAGCAAAGCAACATCAGTTACAGGGTCTGAACCGATTAACTTTGCTTCGACAGTTTCACCTGTTGTCAGTGTTACCGATATTTTAGTTGCATTTCCAGCAACGTGGTCGTTTGTTAAAATATAACCGTCTTCAGAAATAATAAAACCAGAACCAAGACCTCTGACAACTTGTCTTTGTGGCATCATATCACCAAAAAATTGTCTGAAAAACGGGTCATTAAAAAATGGGTCTCTTACTTCTCTAACCTCTTCAACATTAATACCTACTATTGAAGAAGAAACTTTTGATATTGCTTTTGTTATTGCTGTTTGTCTTTCTTGAGATATGTTCTGATTTAGTTCGCGTTTATCAACTTGAGTCACACTTTGACTCTGAACAGGTTTGCTTTTGAAATATTTTGTTAATATTACACCTCCTATAAGCATACCAGCTATTAAAGTGAAAATTAAAACTAAAGGTAATTTGAGTTTATATTTATTCATAATAGTTTGTGTTTTAATCATTGTTTGCATATGTATATTATTTGTTTTTTCTTTTTAAATTTTTTTTAACTTTTTCTATTATTGCTTTAGAATTTATTTTATATTTATCCATTAGCTCTTCCATTGTTCCGCTCTCGCCAAATGTATCATCAACAGCAACGTAATCCATAGGAACGGGATTATGTTGGACAAGAACTTCAGCAACAGCACTAAATAAACCACCATGTTTTTGATGATCTTCACAAGTAATAATTAAACCAGTCTCTTTAGCACTTTTAATAAGAATATCTTCATCTATAGGTTTTATTGTATGCATATTAATAACACGTGCCGAAATTCCTTCTTTTTTTAACACTTCAGATGCTTTTATTGCTTCCCAAACAAGTAATCCATTCGCAACCAATGTAACATCATTACCGTCAACAAGTATATTCGCTTTTCCTAACTGAAAAGTTGCATTTTTATCAGTAAAATTTGGAGTTTTATCTCTATAAAAACGAATATAAAAAGGTTTATCATATTTAACACATTCTTTTACGGCTTTGAATGTTTCATTATAATCGCACGGAGTAACAACTGTCATATGAGGCAAAATTCTCATCAAAGCTACATCTTCAAGTGACTGATGAGTTGCTCCATCGGGACCGACAGAAATTCCGCAGTGTGAAGCACAGATTTTTACATTCATTTCACTATAAGCAATCGATTGTCTAATCTGGTCAAATGGTCTTCCTGTAGCAAATTCACCATAGGTCGAGGCAAACGGAATTTTTCCTGCAACTGCAAGACCTGCTGCAGTTCCCATCATATCTTGCTCTGCTATTCCTACAGAAATAAATCTGTCGGGAAATTTTTCTTTAAATAAACTCGTTTTCACAGAGCCACTTACATCTCCACCTAATACTACAATGTCAGGATTTTCATATCCCAGCTCGACGAGTGCATCGGCAAATCCCTGTCGTGTTTCCTTCATTTCTGGATTTTCAAAATTAAATGTCATTTTTCTCCTTTGTATTTTACAAAAATAATTTTAATTAATATGCTTTTCAAAGCAATTTTAAATTCCTCTTTAAACATAAATTTCTTTTATTGTAATACTGTATTTAAATTCACATTTTTAAGTATTATATTAATATATGTATAACAAAATACAATTCAAGATAATTGCACTTATTTTACTCGTTACCATTTTTTTTATATTGGGGTTATTATCTTTGAGAAATGCTGAATCAAGAAATATCTCAATGCTTTTAAAAGATAGAGTTACGGAAAAAGATACAATACTTACAAAGATTATTAATCTTAAAAGCAACAGTTTAATTTCCTATGTGTATGATTATTCAAATTGGGATGAAATGCTCGATTTTACAAAAACAAAAAATGAAAAATGGGCTTACGATAATATAATTATACCATTAAGCACTTTCAAAGTCGATGCCGTATGGATTTACACGACAAATTTTGATTTACTATACTCTACAAATATCTTTAATGATAGAACTTTTAAAGAATTACAGCTATCAAAAGATGATTTTAAATCAATAGTTGCATTAAATCCTTTCGCACATTTTTATATTAACACAAATTTGGGCTTAATGGAAATTTCATTAGCCCCATTACAACCAGAAAACGATAATAAGAGAATTACTCCACCTCAAGGTTATTATGTTGGTGGAAGATTATGGACAAATGAATATCTCGAAGAAATATCGAAACTTACTAGTAGTAAAATTTCATTAGTATCAGGTTCAGCTGAATCTGTTAAAGAAAATGAAATAGAAAAATATGAATTCATTAATGAAATAAACTTAATAAGCTGGAATGGTTCTATCCTGATGAAATTAAGAGCAAAAACAGAATCTCCTGTTATCGAGAAGTTTTTTATTTTTTCAACATATCAATTTATCGGAACAATTGTATTTATTATTTTGATTATTGCTCTTATATCTTCCTATCTATTTAGAATAGTAAATATCCCTCTTAAATCTATTGCAAATTCCCTTGAAAGGGAAAATATAAAACCAATTGAAGATTTACTAAATAAAAAGGATGAATTTGGTAACATTTCAAGATTAATATATGACTCATTTAAATATAAAGAATCTCTTCTCGAAGAAATATCGTTGAGAAAGAAAGCCGAAAAAGAGCTGCAAGAATCGAAGGAAAAAGCGGAAGAATTAAGTAAACTTAAATCGAATTTGCTTACAAATCTTAGCCACGAATTTAGAACACCACTTAGCGGAATAATTGGAATTTCAGAACTTCTAAAAGATGAAATAAAAGATGAAGAACAAAATAGACTTTTAAATGATATAACGATTTCGGGGAAAAGATTAAACGATACTTTAAATTCAATCTTATTACTTGGTCAATTTGAATCTTCTCAAATTACTGTGTATAAAGAGATGTTTAATTTATCGAACGAAATTGAACAACTTTTAAACAAGTATAAATATAAATCCGATGAGAAAAATCTCGAAGTTAAATTTATTTCTGAAGATAAAGATATCCTTGTTGAAACAGATAGAGATTTACTAAAACAAATATTTTTTAATGTATTCGATAATGCTGTTAAATTTACAGAAAAAGGTTCGATTACAATTAAAATATCTTCAAATTATCTCGATGGTAATCCTATTGCTAAAATAAATGTTACAGATACTGGTATCGGTATTTCCAAAAAAAATAAAGATATAATATTCGAAGAATTTAAACAAATAAGTGAAGGTTATGGAAGAAAATATGAGGGTTCTGGGCTTGGTTTAACTCTCACGAAAAAAATCCTCGATTTGATAAATGGTTCTATAAATTGCAGTAGTGAACTTAATATTGGCTCAACATTTACAATTAGCATACCTGCATTAAAATTCGGAAAAATCGAAACAAAAATTATTTCTGATTCAATTCAGACACCCGAATCCAAATTGTTAAACATTTTATACATAGAAGATAATTTATCTAATCAATTTATCTTTAAAAAATTTCTAAACGATATAGTGAATGTAGAATTTGCAAATGATGGTTTGAGTGCCATAGAAAATACTAATAAAAATAATTATGATATTATTTTTGTAGATATAAATTTAGGTTTAGGAATGGATGGAACTGATACTATGAAAGAAATAAAAAAGAATGAAAAATATAAAAAAATTCCTTTTGTTGCACTAACAGGATATGCAATGGAATATGATAGAGACTATTTCCTTTCGCAGGGTTTTGATTATTTTATGATAAAACCATATAATAAAAATGACCTTATTGCTTTAGTCAATAAAATTTCTTTATCTTTGAAAAAGAAAAAATAACAAAGTAATGAAAAAATCTTCAATAAAAACAGAAGCATCTTTAGAAATAGATTATAGAGACATTTTCAATACAATTAGTGAAGCTATATACATACAAGATGAAAATGGAATATTTTTGGAGGTCAACAATGGTGCAATTGAAATGTATGGATATAGTAGAGAAGAATTTATAGGAAACACACCTGAATTCCTATCTGCACCTGGAAAAAATGATTATAAAGTTATAGCAAAACACATCGAAGAAGCGTATAAAGGTATTACACAAAAATTTGAATTTTGGGGAAGAAGAAAAAACGGCGAGATTTTTCCTAAAGATGTAATTCTTAATAAAGGCAAATATCTTGGGAAAGATGTAGTTATAGCGACATCACGAGATATTTCGGAAAGAAAAAAAGCCGAAAGTGAAATTGCAAAGATGCAATCTCGCTTGGCATTAATTTTTAAGAATTTTCCTGATATGGTGCTCTATGAAACGAGCGGACCTAATAATTTTATATCGGATAATGTAACAGATATGCTTGGTTATCCTCCTTATTTATTTACTGAAAATGACAAATTCATAAATTCTATTGTTCATCCTGATTACGCAAAAAAAATTGAAAAAATAATATATGATTGGTTAAGTGAAAATGGATCAAAAAATCTAAAAGTCGAATATCCTTGTAAAAAAGCAGATGGACAATATATATGGATTGAAGATTTTTTGCAAAAAGAAACTACTCCTGATGGTAAGAATTCTATAGTGGGTATAATGGTTAATATAACCGAAAGAAAAAAGCAAATGGAAAAACTTCAGCAATATGCAGATGAACTTAAAAATCTTAATATTAGTAAAGATAAATTTTTCTCGATTATTGCACACGATTTAAGAAGTCCATTTAACGGTCTTCTGGGTTTCTCTACTGTATTGCTTGAAGAGTTACACGAACTTACACCAGCAGAAATTAAAGAATATGCAGGTTATATACACACATCAGCCAAAACTGTTTATAATCTGGTAGATAACTTATTACAATGGTCAAGAATACAAACTGGAAGGATAGAATACCAACCTATAAAAATCGATTTATATGAGGAGGTTTTTAAATCTCTTGAAGTTTTCAACAGTAATGCAATAACAAAGAGAATAAAATTAATAAATGAAATTGATTTAAACACTTATGTTTATGCTGACCAAAATATGTTAAGAAGCATACTTCAGAATCTAATTTCAAATGGTATTAAATTTACAAAATTTGGAGGTTCTGTAAAAATTTCTTCAAAAGAAAAGGATAAATTTGTTCAGATAGAAATTACAGATACTGGAATTGGTATAGAAATGAAGAATATTGCAAAACTATTCAGAATTGATTCACAATTTTCTAATCTTGGAACATCAAACGAAGAAGGGACAGGTTTAGGACTAATTCTTACAAAAGAACTGGTTGAAAAAAATAAAGGGCAAATTTGGGTAAAAAGCACACCCAAAAAAGGGACTACATTCTTTTTCACACTGCCAAAATGGAAGTTATCAGATTAGTGATTTTTTTGAGAGTAATCTACCAGTATAAATTACTTTATTTAAAGTAAGCTATTCCATATATTTACATAGCGGTTATATATTATTACCAGATAAATTACTGATTATAAATTAACAACAGTTAAAATTTTAGATTCATACCTAAATTGTAAAATACGAACGACCATTTATCAGTTTGTTCATCTATAATTTTTTTAATAGACCTTCCAAAACCATGCCCTGCATCTGTTTCAATTCTAATTAAAACAGGATTATCTCCTTTATAAACTTCTTGTAATTTTGCGATGTATTTAAATGAATGAGCAGGGACGACTCTATCATCGTGGTCAGATGTAAACACCAACGTTGCTGGGTATTTAATACCTTCTTTTAAGTTATGATACGGAGAATACTTAATAAGATTATTAAATCCAATAGAGTCTTCGCTCGAGCCATATTCTGTTACCCACGACCAACCAATTGTAAATTTATGAAATCTTAACATATCCATTACACCAACAACAGGTAATGCAACTTTGAATAGTTCAGGTCTTTGATTAATAACAGCACCGATTAATAGACCACCATTCGAACCACCTTCGATAGCCAATTTATCAGATGAAGTATATTTATTATTTATTAAATACTCAGCAGCAGCAATAAAATCGTCGAATACATTTTGTTTTTTTAAAAGCATTCCTGCCTGATGCCAATCTTCTCCATATTCTCCACCTCCCCTTAAATTTGCTATTGCAACAATGCCACCATTTTCGAGAAAAAGCATTCGAGAAGCACTGAATGAAGGTGTCATACTTGCATTGAATCCACCATATGCGTAAAGCCAAGCGGGATTATTACTATTTAAAACTAAATCCTTTTTATAAATTATAAACATAGGAATATTTGTACCGTCTTTACTTGGATAAAAGACCTGTTTCGTTTCATATCCATCTGTGCTAAACTTTACTTCAGTAGTCTTAAACAACTCTGAGTATTCTTTGTCAACATCATATTTGTATATCAAAAAAGGATAAATAAAAGAAGTAAAAGTATAAAATATTTCGGGGTCATTTTTATCGCTAACTGATACACCAGAGGAACCAAGTGCGGGTAATTTTATTTCACTACTGTATTTACCATCCAGACCGTAAATGTAAAGTCTGTCGGTAACATCGACTCTATATTCAACAATAAATTTTCCTCTGCAAAAAGAAGCTCCTGAAAGCACGTCTTTTGTTTCAGGTATTAAATCATCTAATGTTATTTCGCTTTTATTCAGGTTAAATTTAACAATTTTATTTTTAGGAGCATTAATATTTGTAAAAAGGAACATTTCATCATCAGTGTTATTAATCGGATACATATCGAAATCAAAATCGTCTTTAATCAATTTAAAATCCGATTCGCCTGCCCTTTTATAATAAAGCTGATTTCCGTTGAATCCAACTTTACTAATACTTTTAAAAATAAACTTTTCATCTTCAGATGTATAAATAGAAACCCACTGTTTCAAAGTATCGGCATAAATTAATTTATCTTCACTCTGGCTGGTACCAACAATGTGAAAATATATTTTCGGATTTTCATTTTTAGATGAAAGGAGTTTTCCTTCTTCAGGTTTTTCATATCTGCTATAAAAGAAACCGTCACCAAGCCATGAAGCTCCTGAAAATTTAATCCATTCGAGATGATCATCGAGTAATTTTTTTGTTTTGACATCCATAACGAAAAATTCTCTCCAATCTGAACCTGCTCTTGAAATGCCATAAACACAATATTTATTGTCTTTAGAAAAAGAAAGGTTCTGAAGTGAAACTGTTCCATCTTCGGAAAATGTATTAGGGTCAATAAAGACTTCAGGTTCAGAATCTAAATCCTTTTGTCTGTAAAGGACACTATGATTTTGTAATCCATCATTTTTATAAAAATAATAAAATTCACCTTGTTTAAAAGGTGCGGAATATTTTGGGAAATCGACTAATTCGGTAAGTCGTTGTTTTATTTTTTCCCGATAAGGTATATTGCTTAAATAATCTTGAGTTACTTCATTTTGTGCTTTAATCCAATCTTTCAAATCAGGATGCTGCTGGTCTTCCATCCATTGATAATCGTCTTTTACATCAACACCGAAGTACCTGTCGGAATGTCGGATTTTTTTCGTATCGGGGTATTTGATTTGGGAAAAAGAAACAGTGGAGTTTATACACATACTAATTATTGCGAATAATATTATTTTTTTCATATTATTTAATAGTTATTATAGTAAAATTTTAAATAATTTTCATTAAATCAATATAAAATATTAATTTAAATAGTTTAAGATTTCCAGAAAATTGAAAAAAACCGTTGCAGTTTTGTTGCAGTTTTGTTGCTCGTCATAATAAATCATTATATATCAATATTTTAAATAAAAATAAATGAGCAATTTTATCTGATTTTTGTTGTAGAAACGGTGTTTGCAACAATTTCTAATTGTAATTTTTTTTAAGAACGATAATTACCATATTATTATATGGTATATAAATATAATAATCAAGGTATAAATTAATACATTTTTTTGGATAATACCTATGATGTTGTATTGTTACTAAATACAGTATTTAATAAAATTAAATATTAAAAGCTTTTTCTATAATTTGTTTCTGCGTTTCTGCCCATATTTTATATGAGCCGGGAGCGGGAGACGGACTGCTTTTTCGAGAAACGAATTCTATTTTTTTGTTCGGGAACATTTTTTCATTCAGACGCAATTTCATAAATGCCATTGCACCCATATTAGCAGGTTCTTCCTGTACCCATATAAGTTTTTCAAAATTTTTATAAGATTTTAAAATTTCGATTAACTCTTCTTTAGGATGAGGATAATATTGCTCAATTCTTATAATCGCTGTATCGCTTATATTTTTTTCTTCTTTAAAGTTTATTAAATCATAATATACTTTTCCACTGGTTAAAATTATTTTTTTGATATTTTCTTTTTTCACAATTTCGTCGTCAAGAACAGTTTTAAAACTACCATTTGTGAATTCAGATTTATTCGAACGGGCATCAGGATGTCTTAATAAACTTTTTGGAGTCATAATTACCAGAGGTCTTCTTTCCTTACTCTTTGCCTGACGTCTTAATAAATGGAAATATTGAGCTGGTGTAGTTGGATTCGTGACAAACATATTACCGTCTGCACAAAGGGTCAAAAATCTTTCCAGTCGTGCACTCGAATGCTCCGAGCCCTGACCTTCCTGCCCGTGAGGAAGTAACATAACAAGGTTATTTGGAAGTTTCCATTTGGAATATGAGCTAACAATAAAATTATCAATAATCACCTGAGCTGCATTTGCAAAATCACCGAATTGTGCTTCCCATAAAACCAGAGTAACGGGGTCAGCAGTGCTATATCCATATTCAAAACCAAGTACTGCAGCTTCAGAAAGCAAACTATCCAGTGGTTCGATTTTCGCCTGAGTATTGGAAATATAATTCAATGGAATATATTCCTGTCCATTATTCATATCTGTAATAACGATATGCCTTTGAGAAAACGTTCCTCGTGAGCTATCTTGTCCGCTAAGGCGAATTGGATTTCCTTCGAGCAATAAACTTCCAAACGCAAGTGATTCGGCAAAAGCCCAATCTATTTTAATATCTTTATCCGAAAAATCTTTTCTCATTTCAAAAAATTTTGAAAGCTTAGGATGCAGGCGAAAATCGTAAGGCAGGGAAGAAATTTTTTCCGAAATCAAATTTAATTTATCGATTGCAACTCCTGTCGGTTCGTTTGTTTTATACGAAGAAATTTTTTCATTAGTAACGGCAAGCGGAATATCAGTTTTGAATTCAAGCGAGTCTTTGTGTGCTTTTGTATAGTCTATATCCATTGCATTGTGAATTTTATTTTCCATTTCGGAAATATCATCGTCGTTTACAATTCTTTCCTTTATCAATCTTTCTTTATATAATTGCGTTACCGATTTATGCTCTTTAATAAGTTTATACATAATCGGTTGAGTAAAACCGGGTTCGTCTGTTTCATTATGTCCAAGTCTTCTATAAGAAAGAATATCGACCACGACATCTTTTTTAAACTTCATTCTATATTCATAAGCAAGTTTCATAACCCACAATGCGGATTCGGGGTCATCACCATTTACGTGGAAAATCGGAGCTTGGACCATTTTAGCAACATCGGAGGCATAAACAGATGAGCGAGCATCTACGGGAGGAGTAGTAAATCCGATTTGATTATTTATAATAATATGAATAGTTCCACCTGTGCTATACCCTTGAAGCTGAGAAAGATTTAGTGTTTCTGCAACAATACCCTCACCTGCGAAAGCCGCATCACCGTGAATTAAAACGGGAATAATTTTATTTTTTTCCGTATCACCGAGATTTTTTTGTTTTGCTCTGACAATTCCTTCGACAACAGGATTGACGAATTCAAGGTGAGAAGGATTCGATGCGACAGAGACTTTTATTTCATCGCCATAAAAAGTTCTATAAATTCCCGAAGCCCCGAGATGATACTTAACATCACCTGAACCCTGAACTGAATTTATATCAACTATATCCTCAAACTCCGAAAAAATGGAATAAAGAGGTTTGCCGATGATATTAGCAAGAACATTTAACCTTCCTCTGTGAGCCATTCCCATCATAACCTCTTGAACTTTGTCATTTGCTGCTTCATTAAAAAGAAAATCCAAAACAGGAATTAAAGTTTCAGAACCTTCGAGCGAGAATCTTTTATGACCGAGATATTTTTTGTCGATAAATTTTTCAAAATTTTCCGCTTGCAAAAGTTTAAATAAAATATTTCTTTTTATATGCGAATTATAAACGGGAGTATTTCTCACCGATTCCATATTATTCTGAAGCCAAAGTTTCTCTTCCGGGTCTTGAATATGTCTATATTCAACTCCGATATTTTCGCAATAGGTTTGGTGTAGCATATCGAGAATATCACGAAGTTTTGCGGTTCTAAATCCGCCAAGACCATCAGTTATAAATTCTCTATCATAATCCCAAACTGTAAATCCGTAATTAACCGGGTCAAGTTCTTTATGATACTGTGCTTTTGGATTTAGCGGGTCAAGATTCGACAATAAATGTCCACGAACACGAAACATATTTATCATTTGTATAACTTTAGCATTTTTTTCGATTTCTTTTAAGTTAGTATTTCCACTGAAATCTTCGGGGTTATTATCTGGTATCCAATGAACAGGTCTTGTTGGAATTTTTAAATCTTGAAAAATATTTTCGTAGAAATTTTGTTCCCCAATCAACAACTCGTGTAACTTCTTTAAAAATAATCCAGATTCAGCACCTTGTATAATTCTGTGGTCATAAGTGCTTGTGACATTCATAATCTTGCTGATTCCGAGTTTTGATATAACTTCTTTTGTAACACCTTGAAACCCTGAAGGGAAATCTATACTACCTGTAGCAATGATAGCACCCTGCCCTACCATCAAACGTGGATTAGAGGATACTGTTCCAATCGTACCAGGGTTTGTTAATGATATTGTAGTATCTTGAAAATCAGAAACTTCAATTTTATTAATTCTTGCTCTGTTAATTATATCATTATAAGCAAAGAAAAATTCTTCAAAGTTTAGTTCGTTCGCTTTTTTAATATTTGGAACTATTAGTGAGCGGCTTCCATCTTTCTTTATTAAATCAATTGCAAGTCCAATGTTAACATCTTTTCTTTTAATTACTTGCGGTTCACCATCAAGCAAACCAAATGCATAATTTAAAACGGGTATTTCTTCGAGAGCTTTAACGATAGCCCAACCAACTAAATGAGTATAAGAGACTTTACCCTTATCTGCTTTATTTAGATAATTATTTATTATTCTTCTGTTCTCTTCAAGAACTTTAACGGGAATAGTTCTAAGTGAGGTTGCAACAGGAATCGTTAAACTATTATCCATATTCTCTATAATCTTAACACCAGCTCCTCTAATCGGGACAGATTCTTCGATATCTTTTTTATTGGTTATACTTTTTTGTTTAGATTTTTTAATATCTTTTTCTTTACCACTAATCTGTTTTTTAGATTTAGAAATATTTATCTCAATAGATTCAAAAAATTTTTGCCAGTAATCGCTCACAGAATCGGGGGCATTTTCATATTCATTTAAAAGTTCTAAAACATACCAAGTGTTAACTCCAAATTCGGATATTTTTTCTTTTTGCTCTTTAGTTAAATCCTCTATGTTCATAATTATTATTTATTTATACATAAATGAAAACGATTTTTCTGCTTTAAAAATTCGATTTTTATTTTTTAAATTTATACATACTCAATTGAATGAAAACCTTTTTATTTGTATTTTACACCAATTTACAAATCATTTAAAAGAAATTATATGAAAGAAATATTCGAAAAAATTATTTTGCTTGGCAGGCCCGCTTCAGGTAAATCCGAAATTATACATTATGTAAAAAATCTTGGGCTTGAAGAAAGAAGGAATAGATTTCATCTTGGCAAAATCACAGATATAGATGATTTTCCAATGCTTTGGACATGGTTTGAGGAAGATGACATTCTTGAAAAAAAATTTGGGCAACCGAGACTTCATTCAACTTCAGATGGATATTTTAAAGAAGAATATCTCTGGCATTTATTAATAGAAAGAATTTCTCTCGACTATGCTAAACACGTCCGAGATGATAAAGGGAAAGAAAATGAAATTACTTACTTAATAGAATTCTCCCGTGGGACAGAGCATGGCGGATATAAGGAAGCATTTAAACATTTGTCACAAGAATTACTGAAAGGTGCTGCAATTCTTTATGTTAATGTTCCTTTCGAAGAATCACTTAGAAAAAATAGAAAGAGATTTAATCCAGATAAACCTGATAGCATTCTTGAGCACGGACTACCTGATGCCAAACTCGAAAAAATGTATAAAGAAGTTGACTTCCATGAAGTGATAGAAGGAACAACTACTCATATTAATATAAATGGTATCGATGTTCCTTATGTAATTTTTGAAAATATGCCTTCTAAAACCGATGACCCCACTCTTCTTGGTCCCGCACTGGACGAGGTCTTCACGAAACTCTGGGAAAATTATAATAAATAAAATTAATCTGTATTATATAAAATAAAAAAGGGAGCTTAGCTCCCTTTTATTTAGTGTCTTTAATATTTCAATTCTGTTATTTTACAAGCATCATTTTCATTGTTTGATTGAAATCAGACGATTGTATTCTATAGAAATAAACACCACTTGCAAGATTCGAACCGTCGAATTCGACTTCATATTCACCAGCATTAAGTTTCTCGTTTTCAACTAACGTTTTTACTAAAACACCAAGCATATTATAAACATTTAATGTCACATTAGTTGTTTTTGAAATATTGAACTTAATATTAGTTTTAGGATTAAAAGGATTAGGATAATTTTGATACAAATTAAATTTATCTGGAATTGTCGAATTTATTGGTTCTATTCCTATAGTCGAGCCGAGTTTAGTCATTTGAGCAGCAGTAAGAGGTTGGACATAAATGCTTAGCATTTGTTGACCATCCAAACCACGCTTCATAAATTGCCATTGAGCAGGATTTGTATAAGTTGTATCAAGTCTGCCAATGTAATTTGCAAAATCATATATAAAAGCAGTTTGATAATTTGGTGGAATTGGAATTACTCCTTGTTTATGAACAATGGTTTTTGGAGTTAATGTGGAATCCCATCTTGCCACAACAATTTGACCTGTGCTGTTATATTCTTGAATTGCAGCGTTGTTATGGCATCCACCACAAGTTCTTGTAGAATCCTTTGGCATAATAGTATGAGCATAATATGGACCGTATCCTATAAAGGATTTATTACCCTGATAAACAAGGGATTGATAATTAACAAGCCCAATCTTACCAGTTTTTGTATGTCTACCAAGCATTACAAATCCTCTTAACTGACCAATTGGACGTTTGAAGCCACGCATCCCCTGCCAGATTTCTGTATCAAAATGACAGTTATAACACGTAACTTGTGACCTAATATGGCAAGCTGCACAATCCATAGTTGCAGTGTGAATAGCATGTGCTAAAGAATCTGCAGGTGTTACAGGAAGATTAGCATGGCATCCAGTCGATTGACAAGTTTTACTCATAGTAGTATCAAACATCGTATTGAAAGGCGTTCCATCTGCGTGTAACTCTTGTTTTGGATGACAGGTAATACAAGTAAACCCAGCACTTCTATGCTTATCAGTATAGAATGTTCTTTCAACTTTTTGTCTGGAATGACATCTTAAGCAAATCGTATCCGGTACTGAATTTCCAATAGCAAAATTATGACAGTCGGCACAAGACGACTGATAAGTTGCTGTATCAATTGGGGTATTATCTGCTAATTTACCGGGATGACATCTTAGACATCTCAGTGCTGACATAGGAATGTTGGTAATTGTTTCAAATCCCCCATTAGAAGCAAGATAAAAATAAGTTTTACCTTTTCTAGTCATATGCAAACTTGTTGGAGATTGAGCAAAAGTAGAAAAGGTAAATGCCAAAAGCAAAAATAACAGAATTTGTAGTTTATATTCTCTCATAAAGTGTCCTCCGTTTAAATTTTAATAATATTAAAGACACTTAATAAGCTGCAAAATATATGCCATAAAATATTATTTTTTAAACTTCTTATATTGAGATTTGAAAAAAATAATGTGGAATAAAAGGACAAAAGGGTCTTTTTATTGGGTATTAATTCCACATAATAAAACTGTTTTAAAATCAAAAAAGGGAGTAATACTCCCTTTTAAAAAATATTCTTTTTTAAACAAACAGATATTTAACTACTTGTTTTCTTCTGCTTTTTTCTTTTCGTAATCTGCTATGATTTTCGTTTCTACTTCTTTGGGAACTTCTTCATAGTGTGAAAAAGTTCTGGAATAGCTTCCTCTACCTTGTGTTAGTGAGCGAAGTTTTGAGGAATAGCCACTCATTTCGGAAAGAGGAATCGTGCATTTAATTACCTGAAGTCGCCCTTCAGCTTCCATTCCTAATATTTTTCCTCTTCTTGAAGAAACATCACCAGAAACAGCTCCCATAAACTCTTCGGGGAAATAAATATCTACATTGTAAATAGGTTCAAGTATAACTGGGTTTGCTTCTTTAAAGCCCTTTTTAAATGCCATAGAAGCAGCAATTTTAAATGACATTTCGTCGGAATCAACTGTGTGATAACTACCAAAATGGAGCGTTGCTTTTACATCAACCACTTTACATCCAACTAATACCCCACCAGCCATTGTTTCTACAATACCTTTTTCTACCGCAGGGACAAATCTACCGGGAACAACACCACCAACAATGGCATCTACAAATTCAAAGCCCTGACCTCTTGGTAATGGTTCAAGTTTTAAAACAACATGACCAAATTGACCTCTACCACCTGATTGTTTTTTATGTTTATATTCGACTTCAGGGACAGTTTTTCTTATAGTTTCTCTGTATGGAATCTTTGGCTCAGAAACATCTACATCAAGATTGAATTTACTTTTCATTCTTGCTATATGTGTATTTAAATGGATTTCGCCCTGACCGTGAATTAATGTTTGTTTAATATCAGTATCATAAGTAACTATAAAAGTTGGATCTTCTTCGTGTATTGAATGTAATGCCTGACCGAGTTTATCTTCATCACCTTTCCTTGTTGGTTGAATTGCTAAAGTCATATTTGGTTCAGGTAAAACAATCTTTTGAAGAGATACTTGATTATTCTTTGTGCAGAGAGTATTATTAGTATGAGTATCTTTTAATTTTACAACTGCAGCAATATCACCACAAATAACCTCAGCCATTTCTTTTCTATCTTTTCCGTTCATAGAGTAAACCTGAGATAATCTTTCGGACTTATTATTATTAGTATTAATCATATCCAACCCTGGTGATACTTTTCCCGAATATACTCTGAAAAATGAAAGTTCTCCAACATTTCTTTCGGAAACTGTTTTAAAAACAAACAAAACCGGGTCGCTATTTATGTCAGGTTTTAATTCGACTGTTTCACCATTTTTCTGAACCTTTTCTGGTTCTTTATCTATAGGTGATTCACAAAACTCCGATATAAAATCCAAAATAGGTCTTACGCCAACATTATTAGAAGCAGAAGTGCAGAACACAGGGAAAAGTTTTCTTTCTTTCATACCCTTTTTAATACCTGCATAAATATCATCTTCACTTAATGTCCCGTTTTCAAAAAACTTTTCCATTAAAGTTTCATCTTCCTCTGCAATTGCTTCCACAAACTTTTGATGATAATCTTCAGCAATATTTTTAAAATCTGCAGGTATATCTTCGATGCTATATTCACCTTTACCATCGGTTAAAAATCTATACATTTTCATTTTAATAACATCAACAATTTCATTAAAACCCAATCCGTGATTAACAGGAAAATTCACAACCGCAACTTCAGACCCAAAACTTTCTTTTAATTGAGCAAGTGTATCTTCGAAATTAGCGTTTTCGTGGTCGAGTTTATTAACAACAAATATTATATTATTTTTATTTTCTTTTGTATATTTAAAACACGCTTCAGTACCTACTTCGATTCCTTTAAAAGAATCAACTAATAAAAGTGAGGTATCAGTAACTCTTAATGCAGCTTTTACTTCTCCTAAAAAATCCATATAACCGGGTGTATCTATTATGTTAAATTTCGTTATTTCACCCTTTCCATTTTTCCACATACAGTTCATCAATGATGAATTTATCGAGAGTTGTTTTTCAATTTCATCTTTTCTATAATCACTTACAGTATTACCTTCTTCGATTTTTCCGAATCTTGTTGTTGCTCCAGCTGCGTATAAAATTCCTTCCGAAAGGATTGTTTTACCGCAGCCACCGTGTCCTATGATTGAAAAATTCCTGATTTGTTCTGATTTATAATCAGCCATAAAAATATCTCCTTAAAATTAGAATTTATATTTCTAAAGTGGTTGTTTAATATTCTAAAAAATGCACAATTTATTAAAATAGTAATACTTTTTATAAAATTAAAGTTAATTTATTACCCATTTTGCAACAAAGAAAACTTATAATCTTCATAGTAACTTAAACTATTTTTAAAATATTTTTGATATAATGGGCTGAAATATTTTATACTTAATTTTTTATATTATATAAAATATAATATAGGTATATTATAAATGAAATTGTTATATTTTATTATTTGTTATAAAAATAAATTTAAGTTTAATTATGCCAATACAATTGCCGATAACAACATACGGAATGGAAGTATTGAGAAAACCTGTAAAGCAGGTAGAAAAAATCGATAATAATGTTATTGAACTTATAGATAATATGTTTTATACAATGATAAATGCAAATGGAGTTGGTTTAGCTGCTCCGCAGGTAAACAACAATCTTTCGGTTTGCATAGTGGATATTTCTTGTATGGAAGAGCATAAAAATGTTAAACCATTAATATTAATAAATCCTGTTATTTTAGACTCCCACGGGAAATCTACAATAGAAGAAGGTTGTTTAAGTATTCCTGATGTTAGAGGAGAAGTTACCAGACCAGAAAAAATATTTCTAAAATATAATGACTTCAATATGAATGAAGTCAAAATAGAATTAGATGGATATCTTGCACGAGTTGCTCAGCACGAGATTGACCATCTTCACGGGAAATTGTTTGTTGATTATCTTGACGAAGAAACATTGAAAAAAGTAAAATCTCAATTAAGAAAAATTAAAAAAGGGAAAGCAGTAACTGATTACCCTCTTTTTGAAGATTAATTCCATAAATAATTGTTATGAAAATTGTTTTTATGGGAACTCCGAAATTCGCAGTTCCATCATTAAAAAAAATCATAGAAAATAATTTCGAAATTCCTTTTGTTGTTACTATACCCGATAAAGAAAAAGGACGTGGACTTAAAAAACAATTTTCAGATGTTAAAATAACTGCCATAGAACATAAGCTAAAAGTACTGCAACCTGAAAATCTAAAGGATGAAAATTTTTTAAAAGAACTGAAAGATGCTAACCCAGATTTGATTATCATAATAGCTTTTAGAATGCTTCCTCGTGAGGTTTATACTTTGCCAAAATTCGGATCTATAAATCTTCATGCATCTTATCTACCTAAGTATAGAGGTGCTGCACCGATTAACAGAGCTATTATGAACGGAGAAACAGAAACAGGTATTACTACTTTTTTCCTTAAAGATAAAGCCGACACAGGAAACATAATCTTGCAGGAAAAAGTAAAAATTTATTCAGAAGATAATGCAGGAAGTTTGCACGATAGACTTTCTTATTTAGGTTCCGACTTAATAATAAAAACAATAAGACTAATAGAATCAGGAAATTACAAATTAATAGAACAAGATGATTCACTTGCAACCAAAGCTCCAAAAATTTTTAAAGAAGACTGCCTAATAAAATGGGACGAGTCAGCTATTAAAATACACAACCAAATTCGAGGACTTTCACCTTACCCAGCTGCATTCACACATTTAAATGGGAAAGTGTGCAAAATCTTTAAAAGCAGAATTCAGAATTCAGAATTCAGAATTCAGAATTATCCAACGGTAGGAAACATTTTTATTGAAGGTAAAAATCTGTTTGTGAAAACCGGTGATAATTTATTAGAGATACTCGAACTTCAACTCGAAGGAAAAAAAAGAATCCCGTCCTCGGAATTTCTGAACGGGATTGACAAAAGTAAATTAAAATATTTTACTTAATATTGAATACTTCTCCTTTAAAGTTTTACTTCAACTTTGTATATCTCATTCCCTTTTGAAACATAGAAACTTACATTTCCTGTTTCCTCATCAAATTTATATTCATTCAAACTGTCGTATTCAGGTGTAATAGGTTTGAAATCATAATATATTCTATATTTATAAGTATAATTTATTTTATCATCTAAATGAAAACTGGAAAATAAAACTTTCCCATTATATAAATTCACATCGAATATATTCTCAAATTCTTCACTCTTTTTCGTATTGGTATATAAAACATAATAATAATCTGAAAAATTTTTAATCGCATTAACAACATATGCATAATTTCCATTTTTATCGGAAATCACATAGCTGCTATTTTTATAGTCAATCATATACAAACCATCATAAGGACCGAATTTATTATTACCAATATAAACATAATTTTTATCCTTTATCTTCTTTTCGTAATCACCATATTGAATTGTAACATAGGATAGTGTTCCATCTTTTAGTATATCGGCAGAAAGTACATTATATGTTTTTTCAATTGGGAATTCCTTATCACCTTTTACAACATAATATTTATCTTCACTTTGCTGAGCAATATAAACCGGCTCATAATTATTAAATAATTTTAAATTGTATATACTACTATATGACTTATGTTTTTTCCCATCGAACACAAAAAATGATTCATATTCATCAGAATTTTTTTTCTTATTACTTGCTACATAATATATTTTTCCTTCAGGTGTAACATTTAAATAAGAGACTCCACCATTATAAATATTACTTATTTCTTTATCCCCTCTCATAACTCTTTGAGGATACAAAGTACTCGAAGAATCATTAGCAATATAAATTGCATTTCCATAATCATCTAAAATTAAATTATAAATGCCATAAAATGGTTTATATTTTTTATCTCCGTGAACTACAAAAATTCCCCCGGAATGCATAAAGCTTCCTGTATCTTTTGCAACAAAAGCAAAATTACCTTCTTTATCCTCATTCACATAATATGCATCTATATCCGAAAATTTTTCTTGCTCTTTATCACCAATAACCAAAAACGTTTTATTATCTAATCGGGCAAGGTAATATATCTCTCCTTTTTTACTAATTCCAATTTTTCCAATTGGTTCACCTTCATAAATATATTTATCAAACTGACATAAATTAATTTCATCATATTCTTTTCCTTTTGAAAGCATTCCGTCTGTCATATTATATGAGGCAATGAATGATTTATAATTGTCAGTACACATCATATATATTTTGCCATTAAATAAAACTAAATCAGGATTAATGTAATCGCAAGTTAATAAAATACTTCCATTTTTTAAAAAATAATTTTTGCCTGTTGAATCGGTTAAATTCTTAGATGCTATTAAATAATAGTTTCCATTATCATCGAAAATTGTGCTGTAACTATTAATATAATCATAATCATCTGAATTTCCTCGATTACTTATTACTGAACTTTTTAAAGTTTTAGTTGTATCGTAATTAATATAAACGAATGTTCCTGATTTTTCGTCAATTTTAAAAGAATATACATCTAAATTGTTTTGGATTTCGGATTTATATAGCAACTTTTCCGTAACAATTTGTGATTTAACAAAAAGCGGAATAAAAATCACAAATAAAATTAATGTTAATTTTTTCATAATAATTTTTTAATTTTTAAAATACATAAATTCTATAAAATAAATAACTATAAAATTAATTTATTAGTTTCTAATTAATGTAAATTAATTGTAAAAATATTAATTAAACCATATTAGTAACTCAGGTGTCAAACAAATAATTTTATTTATAAACATAAAATAAATAGTATGAAAACTTTTAATTTTATTGTAACTTTAACATTTATTATTGTCTTTACATTACTTTTATCGAGTTGTAAAAAAGAAAATGCAACAGAACCCACCGAGCTTACCGATGAACAATTTATACAACAGGTCATCGAAAATGGATTCAGCAACAGTGGTAATGATGAAGATAACCTGATGTCACAGGAGAAACAAGAACTCGACGACGGAGGAGCAGTAAAAGATGATGATAACATTCAAATGACACCAATAGATTCACTTCTTCGATGGGGTAGAAGAATTACAAACGTAAGTATAAATGTTCAGATTACAGGTAACGATTCTATAAAAAATGTCGCAGTTACAAGAAATATTACAGGGAATTACATAATTATTGGATTAAAAAATGGTTTAATAGATTCCATAACAAAACCTTACACAGCCGTTTATAACAGAAATATTGTATTTAAACGTATCAATAGAACACCTTATCCAAGATTAAATTGGCGAGTTTACCAAATTTCAAATTCTGATGGACAAACAACATCACCGCAAATTGGTAGTTCACAAGTCCAAATCACAAAAATCGAGATTTATAAAAATAACTCCTCAACGCCTACTTATACTATAAATGGGCCTGATTTCCAAAATCAGTTTTATACAACTATGTTTTTTGGTGGAACAGGAATTCCAACTTTAAACAGAGGAGACCAAATATTATTAAAAGTTTATACAATATCACAACAAGTTCCAATTGACAATGTAGCGTATCATTGGGCTAGGAATACATTTGGTTTCCATAGAATACCTTTTACACTGGAAAGTCAAAATGGAAATAATAGAGTTTATTCTAAGACATTTACAATATATACTCAACATAGATTAGGAGTATTCAATGGTTATATTAGTGCTTCTACACGGGAATCGCTTTATGATGATGATATAAATAAATTTGCATCAGATCAGGTAGGAATACCTTATAAAATCGTTCAATAAATAATTACCTCCAAATAATAAAAAAGGTTAAGGTTAATACTTTAACCTTTTTATTTGATTGATTTTGAATTTTCATTAGTCTTCTTATTGAATGGAATTAAATCTGAAATTACGTATCCAATCAAAATTCCATATCCTGTCATTATCAGCCAATTCGATGTCAACGGACAGTTTCCGCTTACACAACCTACAAATTTCCAATATAAAAATCCTCCAATGCCTCCTATTATAGAAAATATTGATTTAATAATTATTTTTTTATTCACCTTAATAAAAATTAGATTATTGATAAGTTAAGAAACAATAATTTTTATTTTAAAATTCGATTATGTATTAATAATGGGTTTTAAGCGTAAGCTATAACTTGAAAATTATCTAAAGAAATATGTAAATTTATAATCATAGAATAAACAAATTAAATTCGGTAAATTTAAATAAATAAAATAAGAACATTGGGAAAAAAAGAATCAAATATTAATCCGACAAAAATTCGGTTAAAAGAAATCGAAAAAGAAATTGCCGAATTAAAAGAGGAAAAAGATAGGCTTTTAGCCCATTGGACTCTTGAAAAGGAACTTATTAAAACTATAAGAGAAGCAAAAGGTAATATCGAAAACCTTAAAACAGAAGCTGAAAAATTCGAGCGTGAAGGAAATCTCGCAAAAGTGGCTGAATTAAGATATGGTAAAATACCCGAGCTTGAAAAGACTATAAATCTAAAAACCGAAGAACTTGCAAAAGTGCAAAAAGACTTAAAAATGCTGAAAGAAGAAGTAGATGCAGAAGATATTGCCGAAATTGTTTCAAAGTGGACTGGAATTCCAGTAAATAAAATGCTTGAAAGTGAAAGAGAAAAATTGCTACATATGGAAAAAAATCTTGCGAAAAGAATTGTGGGTCAAGATGAAGCTGTTATCGCAGTTTCTAATGCTATAAGAAGGTCAAGAGCAGGATTACAAGATGAAAATAAACCTATCGGTTCGTTTATTTTCCTTGGAACTACAGGGGTTGGGAAAACGGAACTTGCAAGAGCACTTGCTGAATTTTTATTCGACGATGAAAGAGCAATTGTAAGAATAGATATGAGTGAATATATGGAAAAGTTTTCAGTATCAAGATTAATTGGTGCACCCCCAGGATATGTGGGATACGAAGAAGGTGGACAATTAACCGAAGCAGTAAGAAGAAAACCATATTGCGTAGTATTACTCGATGAAATTGAAAAAGCTCATCCGGATATTTTTAATATTTTACTTCAAGTATTAGATGAAGGAAGATTAACCGATTCCAAAGGCAAGACTATAAATTTTAAAAACACTATAATAATTATGACTTCTAACATTGGTTCGGTTATGATTCAGGAACAATTGCAATTTATAAACGAAAACAATAGAGATGAAATATTAGGTGACTTAAGAATAAAATTAATTGATTTATTAAGGGCAACAATAAGACCTGAATTTTTAAATAGAATTGATGAAATAATTCTTTTTAAACCTTTAACACAAAATGAAATAAGAAAAATAGTAGAGCTTCAATTGAATTACCTTATCGAAAGAATGAGTAGAAATAATATAAAACTTACTGCAGATGATAGCTCGAAAGATTGGCTTGGTAAACTTGGTTATGATATACATTATGGAGCAAGACCACTTAAAAGAGTTATTCAGAAATACGTAATAAATAAACTTTCCGAAAAAATCTTAAGCGGAGAATTTTTACCCGGAGATAATATACTTTTAACATTGAATAAACAGGGATTAATAACTTTCGAAAAGAAAGAATAATTTAAATGATAAATTATACAGTTAATTTTTTTGAGCTCGAATTATTAAAAATAAAAGATATTAAATTACACGAAACCACTGAATACAACAGATTAAGAAATGTATATGGAAGAATAACAGGAAGTAAATTTCTATTAAATCCTGTTATTGTTGGTAGATGTAATAAGGATTTAGTTTTAATCGATGGTGCAAATAGACTAAGCACCCTTAAAGAAATCGGTTGTAAACTTGCTATAGCACAAGTAATAGACTACAAAAATAACAAGATAAAACTTAAAAGATGGCATCATCTTGTATATGATTTAAGTATATCGAAACTATTCGATTTTTGTAATGAATTAAATTTAGAATATGATTTTATAGGATACAAAAAAGGTACGAAGCTAATGAAGGAAAAATCGAAATATATATTAGCTTCAGATATAAACAGTGAAAAAACAATAATAATAACATTGCCAAACAACTTTAGGAAACAGGTTGAAAGTTTAAATAATTTTACAAAAATGTATTTTAATAAATATGTATTCGATAGGTCTGAAGAAGAAATTACAATTAGTGATTTAAGAAAATATACAAGAAGAAAAGGAACATTAATAGAATTTCCTCATTTCACAAAAGAGCAAATTATTCAATTAGCAAAAAATCACGATAGGTTACCTGCAGGAATAACAAGGCATATATTGGATAATCGTGTATTACATGTTAGATACGAAATAGCAAAGTTAATGGATTTGAAAAATCTGAAAGAGAAAAAAGAAGACTTAAAAAAATATTTATTAAGCAAAATTGATAACAACAAAGTAAGGCAATATAGAGAATCCGTTATTGTCTTTGATGAATAAATGAATGCAGAATTTTTTATAGCAAAAAGATATTTGTTTTCAAAACGAAAAGTAAGTTTTATAACAATAATCTCTGCAATATCTGTGATTGGGGTTACAATTGGTGTTGCAGCAATGATTATAGTATTATCTGTTTTTAATGGTTTTCACAATAAAGTAACTTCAATTTTAATCGGATTTGATCCTCATATAAGAATTGAGTCACGAGAAAACGCTAAGATGGAAAATTATGAAAATATACTCGAAGATATTAAAGTTTTAGGAATCATAAACACATCTCCATTCACACTTAATAAAGGTATGCTTTCGAAAAAGAATGCGAATAAAGTAATTTATATTAAAGGTGTAGATGATAAAAATGTTGAAAAAGTTTCGGGAGTAAAAAGTCTTGTTAATCTTGGTGAATTCGATTTAAGTAATGATGGTGATTATGGAAGTATTGTGCTTGGGCTTTCACTTGCAGACCAATTAAGGTCTTATATAGGAGATACTATTACAATTTTGAGTCCAGTAGGATTGGAATATTCGCTTACTCAATTTGTAGAACCAATTACAAAGGACTTTATAGTAAAAGGAATTTATGATTCAGAAAACAGAGAATATGATTCAAAATATGCATATATTTCAATCACAAATGCCCAAAATCTTTTTAAACTCGGAAATACAGTTGGAGGAATAGAAATAAGACTTGATGACTTGAATAAATCTGACGATGTGAAAACGAAAATACAAAACATTATTGGAGATAAGTACAATGTATTAACATGGTATGACTTGCATCTGGATTTTTACTCGATACTTAAAATAGAAAGATGGGTAGCATTTATTATTTTGAGTTTGATAATAGCAGTTGCATCGTTTAATATTCTTGGCTCTCTGACTATGACAGTAATCGAAAAGAAAAGAGATATAGGTATATTAAAGGCAATGGGAGCATCTAATAATACAATTACAAAAATTTTTCTTTTCGAGGGTTTAGCTGTTGGTTTTATTGGAATGTTTGTAGGTTCTTTTTTAGGGGGTGGAATAATTCTTGCACAAAAATATTTTGAATTTTACAAACTCGACTCAAGTATTTATAAAATTACGGCATTACCAGTAATGATAAATATAATAGATTTTATATCTGTTCCTCTCGCAGCATTATTGCTATGTTTTCTTGCATCTTTATATCCTGCAAGAAGAGCAGCGAAATTAAATCCTGTAGAATCGATTAGATGGGAGTAGATTTTTAAATTTTTAATAAGGGGAAAATTATATAAATGGTAAAAGAAAAACTATTAGAAATATCTGAAATAAAAAAATCCTATAAGATTACAAAAAGAAATTATCTAAATGTTTTAAAAGGTATAAACTTGAAAGTTTATAAAGGTGAAATTGCGGCAATAGTAGGAAAATCTGGTGCAGGAAAAAGCACATTACTACATATACTCGGAACACTGGATAGACCTGACTCGGGGAATTATGAATTCGATAAAAAAGACGTTTTTTCATTTTCCGATAAAGAATTAGCAAATTTTCGTTCAAAAGAAATCGGGTTTATATTTCAATTTCATCATCTTTTACCAGAATTCACAGCATTAGAAAATGTGGAGATTGCATCATTAATTTCTGGAAATAAAAATAAAGAAAACTGTTTAAGAATTTTAAAAGAAGTTGGGCTCGATGATAGAGCAAATCACAAACCATCTGAACTTTCTGGAGGTGAAGCACAAAGAGTAGCAATAGCAAGAGCGTTAATCAATTCACCTAAAATAATTTTAGCAGACGAACCAACTGGAAATCTCGATACTGAAAACGCAGAAGCAATGATAGAATTAATTTTCGAGCTTAGAAATAAATATAAACAAACATATTTAATTGTGACACATAACGAAGAATTTGCTGGGCGTTGTGACAGAATAATTAAAATATCAGATGGAATAATTACAGAACAATAAATATTAACTATTTTTTAATATTGAAAATAAACATATAAGAATAAAAAGTGTTATATTATAAATTCGATTTTTTCTAAACAGTATAATCGTTAAAGTATAATTATTAAGGATTAAATTTGCATAAATATAAAATAGAAACTGAAAATCTAAATTTTTATTACGGAAAAGTCCAAGCATTAAAAGATGTAACATTAAACATCGAAGAACATAAAATTACATCATTAATCGGACCATCAGGATGTGGAAAATCTACATATCTAAGAACATTAAATCGAATGAATGATTTAATTCAGGGAGTAAAAATTAAAGGAAAGATAAAAATAGATGGAATAGATATTTATGGTAAAAATGTCGATGTTGTAAAATTAAGGAGAAGAGTAGGTATGGTATTTCAGAAATCAAATGCTTTTCCAAAGACAGTTTACGAAAATGTAGCTTATGGACCAAGAATTAACGGGATTAAGAACAAAAAACAACTCGATGAAATTGTGGAAACAAGTTTGAAGCGTGCAGCAATTTGGGAAGAAGTAAAGGATAGATTAAATGAATTTGCATTTAGTTTGTCAGGTGGTCAACAACAGAGACTGTGTATTGCGAGAGCATTAGCGGTAAATCCCGAAATAATACTAATGGATGAACCTGCAAGTGCACTTGACCCGATTTCAACATCGAAAATAGAGGAATTAATTTTTGAATTAAAAAAAAGTATTACAATTGTTATAGTAACTCATAACCTACAGCAAGCAGCGAGGGTTAGTGATTTTTGTGCGTTTTTTTTATTAGGGGAATTAATTGAATTTGGAGCTACACGACAAATATTTACAGCTCCAAAAGATGAAAGAACTCAAAACTATGTAACCGGAAAATTCGGTTAATTTATTAAAAGAAAATAATAATAAATATGTATCAATATCTTGAAGAAGAATTAGACCTTTTAAAAACAAAGGTTATTAAAATGGGCAGTCTGGTAGAGGAGCAAATTGAATTTGCTGTTAGAAGTCTGTTTGAAAAAAACATTGAACTTAGCAAAATAGTAATCGAGCGTGATACCAAGGTTGATAAATTCGATGTAAAAATAGATAAATTATGCCAGAAGATATTTGCTCTTACACAACCTGTTGCTGTAGATTTAAGATTAATTATGTCTGCATTGAAAATAAATAATGACCTCGAAAGAATGGGAGATATTGCAGTTAATATAGCAGAAAGAGTGGAGCCTCTAATAAATTATGTCGATTTATTAAAAAAGGTTCAACTCAATTTTATGGCTGAAAAAGTTATTACAGTAGTACAAAAGTCAATAGATTCATTTGTAAATAATGACCATGAGCTCGCAGCAGGAGTAATAAAATCCGATGACGTAATAGATAATCTGGAACGAGAAATTTTTTATAAATTAATAGATGAAATGATAAATGATAATAAGCTTATTAATCCTGGAGCTCATTCTATATCACTATTAAGACATCTTGAAAGATTAGCAGACCACGCAACCAATATTGCAGAGGAAGTTATTTTTCTTGTCGATGCAAAGATTATAAAGCATAAAAATAATCTTGATAAATTAGATATCAAACCTGAAGAAATAATTTGACGCAGAATCTTTACAATAATATTAAAAGTATTTTTGTAATTTTTATTATATTTGCTTGCTTCATATTAACTGCTAATATATCTGCTCAATCAGTAAAAAAAGATACTATATATCATACACTCTTCGATACAAATAAAATTTCCAATTCATATATTTTTGATAAAAATTCAGATACTATTGGTTTGCAAAATTTTATTTGGAGTGATAGGAGAAATCTATCTGAAATACTTAATGATAGAACTGGATATTTTATAAATTATCTTGGGGTTGGAGGAAGAAATCCAATTAACTTTAATAATTTCGATGAAAAGCATATTGGAATTTTTAGAGATGGTATTCAGATAAATGATAATTTTTTCGGAGGATTTGACGAAGAAAATATTTCTGTCAGTGAGATTCAAAAAATAGAAGAAATATCTAATATTTCATCATTTCTTTATGGAATAAATAGTTCAGGGAAAGCATTGAATATAATAACTAAAGATGCTTTTCAACCCACACTTTTTTCTCAGCTTAGATATTCACAGGATAGATACGGAGCAATGTTTGCAGATTTTTCCATAAATATTCCCTTTTCAAAGAAATTTAATTTTATATTTGGTATTAATAGTCATTTTTATGATGGATATTATCAGAATTCCGATTTTAATGTATGGAGAGGTAGAATGAAATTGAATTTTTATTCTTCTCCAAAATTAAATATAAAAATGAGTTTTTATCATACAAAAATTAATCGAAGATTAAATGGAGGATTAGTAATTAGCACAAATGATACTCTAAGAAATGCTAATTTTGCCGATGTTATAAGTCTTGGAAGTTATGAAAGATTTTCAAATTATTTTTTTGATATAACAGCTAATGCGAATTTATTAAATGACAAAAATTCATTATCTAAATTAATTTTCTATACAAACAATTCTTCGAGAATATTAAGAAATGGAGAAAATGGCATTGACCCTGGAATATTTATACATAATGATTATCATTATATTCAATATGGATTGGATTTCAAACAATATATTAATAAAAAGTTTTCTGATTTAATAACAACAAATTTAATGTTTGGAGGAAATCTATATTATAATTTATTTAATTATTCAATCCCCATTACTACTATTAATGGTAAAGAAAATATTCCAATATTATATAAAAAGGATTTTTATTCATTAAAAAGTAAATTTGACGTTAATATACAAAACACTTTGTTATCAGGTTCGTTTAAAACTGACATTGTTGATAATAAGTTTTTTAAGTTTTACGGTTTGGAAGGAAGAACAAAAATTTTAAACGGAAAAGATATAAATCTTCTAATTAAATGGGGTTATAGCTCAACTGTTTTTGGCTTTACATATTCTTATTATAGCGATGCAAATAATAATATTAATAATATTAAAAATTATATTTATAATAGTGATAGAATAAATTACTATCAAATCGGATTCGAAGTAAATTACAAGAATATTTTTTTAGATGCATATCAATATAGCTGGAAAAATAATTCGATAGAAGAAAGTGCTTTCAAATTTACGAATGGTAATTATAATTTGAAATTTTTAAGTAAGTATATAGATTTTCTATTTAATGCAAACTATTCACAGGAAACATATCAACCTACATTTTTTATAAAATCAGACATTTTATATCATAATTATTTTTTCAATAATAAATTAGATTTAAAAGTTGGAATAAGCACTAAATATTTTACAAATACAAAGATAAAATTTTTTGACGTCGAAGAATATAATTTTTTAAATTTTATAGATAGTGTTCAGCATATTACTTATGAAAAAGATTTTTTCAATGTAGATTTTTATATTGGGGCAAGGATAGGAACTGCGAATGTGAATTTTACCATCGCTAATATTTTTGATAATCTTAATTATACAACTGCAATTTATCCATATGATGCGAGAGGTGGATTTCTAAATACGGTAGCAAGATTTTCTATTGTTTGGGATTTTAATAGATAAAGAGAGCTTTACCATATAGATACAAAGTCTAATAAAGATATAATATTAATTTGCCATTAGTTTTTTACACGCTTCGTAAACTTCGTCAACACTAATCTTTTTTATACATTTAAATTCATCTTCTCCTTTCCACAAACATGAGGCAGGTTTTGGAGAGTTGTAAAAACACGGACTACAATCCAATTCTTTTCTTACAATAATGTGTTTTGTATTCCATGGATATAGTTCTTTATGATTTGTGTATCCAAAAATTCCTACAGTAGGGATACCAAATGCTGCAGATGTATGAAGGAATGCAGTATCATTCGATACGAATAAATTACAAAACATTTGCCTTGCCATAGAATCCATAAAATTTTTTGTAGAAGCAACTACTCCCCTATTTCCTAACATTTCATTAATTTCATTGTTCAACTCGAATTCATTTCCAAAAAATAAAATTAAAGCATTATGTTTTTCAATCAATCTTTTCCCAAGTTCTGCATACTTACTCTTATCCCATCTTTTGTTAATATGGTTTTTAAGTAATGCAGAACCTGTATGAAATCCAACAATAATTTTATTATCTGGATTTATTACTCTAAACCAATTTTGAGCTGATTCAATATCTTCGCTTTTAATTTGAATCTCTAAATTTCCAATATTAGCATTTGTTGATATATCTATTAATTTGCGAACAATCTCAAAATTTTGCAAAACATTGTGCTTATCTTTTACCTCATTTATTAAAATCGAATTTAAAAATTCTAATCTAAAAAAATTTGTATGTATATAGTGGTGCGCGATTCTTTTTTTTGCACCAAGAAGAAAATTTAAAACATTATATTCAAATCGATTTGAGGGATAAGTATTAATTGAAATATCATATTTATTTTGCCTAATTTTTCTGATTTCTTTTAGTGATTTAATTTTGGATTGGTGGAGAAAATTTATAAAATAAATTTTATTGATATAGGGAGATTCGGAATACATTTCTTTTACAGAATTATACATAGCAAGCATATCGATTTGTGCATCAGAAAGTTTCTCTTTTAAAACTTTTAGAGTTGGAGAAAACATCAGTGCATCCCCATTTCCCGATAAAGCATTTATTAAGATTTTCATTTATCTAAATTTTGAATATCCAATTTTTTCTTTTTCAAATAAGTAAATGAAAAAAATATTATTCCTAATAACCAAACTAAAAGAAGCGGTAATGAAATAGATAGACCTGTTTTAAAAGTATCTGATTCATAATTAAATAAAACGGTATGTTTACCTTTTTCTACATAAACTGCCCTCTCACAGTAATCTGCTCTAAATAGTTCGGTGCTTTTTCCATCTATATATGCTTTCCATGCTGGATAATAGACTTCGCTTAAAAATAAAAATCCATTTTCAGCTGTTTCGACTTCTAAAGCAATAGTGTTTAAATCATAATTTAGAATTCGAACTTCCGATTTAGGATAAATCGAATCTTTTAAAGTTGGTAAAGCAAAATCTTTTCTATCGGTTTCAATAACAATTGTTTTTTGATGATTAAATTCTTTGCCTTCCATATAAATTCTCAGAGCTATTGAATCTTTCACTTCAAAGAACTTAGCATTATAAAACATTTTAGCTTTAGGTAGGTATGTTTCGTTTATATAGAATTTATAAGCATTAGGATTATTTGTTTTTAAAGTTGTCGGGTCGAGTTTATATTTAACATTCATAATATCATGATGTTGAGAGCTTGCTTTGTCACTTTTATTAATTGGGACATACTTATCGAGAATTAATGCTCCATAACCTTCGATTAGAGGGATTCTGTTTATCATTCCCGAATTTCTTTGGAAATAAGGGGTATAAGGATATTCCCTCATATTCACTCTGAATAATTCATTTTTTAATTCATTCCTGAATTCTTCTTCTTTTTGTTTTCTTTGATTATATAAAATTTCTGGATTTATCGAGCCATTATTTTGTTCAAACCAATAAAAATAAATATCTACTGCAGTAATCAATAAAATCAGAACGATAAATACATTAATTTTTATTTTATCCTGAATATAAAAATATAATACAGAAGAAGTAATTATTAAAAACGAAAAGAAGTTTAAATACTGTGTCCTTATCCATAAATTAACTTTATCACCAATCTGCGGAAAATTAACATTAAAAAATCCTAAATAAACAAAAATCAAAATTAGAGAAAATAATCCAATTAAAATAAAGAAATATTTTTTGTTGTAAATCTCAGAAAATGATTTTTTATCCTTTAATAAAGAATTTAAACCAAAAGAGATTAATAAAGTTATACAAAAAGCGAAGATGTAAAGAATATGTCCTGGATTTCTAAATCTATCGAAAAATGGAACTATATTATAAATAATACTATGGAAAAAGAAAAATTTTCCCATTGCAAAAAGCAATGAAAAAATGGCAAACCCTATTAAGAACCAAGTAATTTGAAGGTTAATCTTATTCTTAAGTTGAAATATCACTGTAGGAATTAAAAGAATAACTGCAAAAATTGATAAATAAATATTAGCAATCGAAAACATAAATGTTTCTTTTGTAGCCCACCAATTAATATCAGAAGAAAAATCATTAAATTTCCAGACACCAAATAATTTTGGAATGAAATATGTTAAATAAAATCTTGGTTCGACTGAACCTTCCAAAGCAAATTCGTACGTAATTTTTGCTCTATTAGATAAACTAACGAATTCATTAGCAGGCAAAAGCTGAAAAGCTGATATACCAAAAGAAAGAATAATAAAAATCAAGTATCCGATAATTAAATGCTTTATTAGACTAAAATTTTTTCCCTTAATATTAGATATAAATACAATTAAAAGATAAACAGATAAGAACACATAATTATAAAAAGCGACTTGAGGATATCCAGCAAGCAAGCAAAAAGACATTAGTAAAGATGAAATAAAAATAAAGATATACTTTTTCGATTCAATAAATTTTAACCATAACAAAAACACAATTGGTAACCAAACGACCGCTTCTATTAAAGGCATATGTATTAAATGTATTATCATATAACTCGAATATGTAAACATCAGAGCAAATATTACCGAAACAGTATTTGTGAATTTAAAATGTTTTCCAATGTAAAAACAAAAAATTGAACACAATAAATAGTGAATAATAATAGAAATCTGAATAACCAAAGGAGATAAGGATTCTCCCTTAACAAAAAAAGATAATACATAATTAAAGGGATAAAAAACAGCAATCTGTAAATCAGCAAAAAACGGCATTCCGCTAAATGTATAAGGATTCCAAAAAGGAATAAATCCCTTACTTAATGATAATGCCGATAATGATTTCCCCGGATAATACTGTTCAATAAAATCATCTCCAATAAAAGCAGCACCAGATAAAAGTTGCCTAAAAAAAATTACCCAGAATAAAAGCAATATGGCAAGTGCAATCCAATCATTAGAAATTATATCTTTAAATTGTTCTTGTTTGATTTTTAATAACGGTTTGATTTGTTTTGCAGAGGTTTTAGCCATTAATATAAACTCCTAAAATTCTAATTTTTATTTTGTGTTACAAAAATAAATTGATAACCAAAAAGTCTTTTAAAAGGAACAGTGATAACATAGAGAAAGAAATTCAGAACTTTTCCTATATTATTTTTAAAAAAATCAGGTAATACTTCAATAATAGGAATTGGAGTAACTTTTTGTTTAATAATCTGAAGATTATAATCTTTAATAATTTTTTTTATCGAGTAATAAGTGAAAAATTTTAAATGTGTTCTATCGAGTATTCCTTTATCCTTATAAGTAAATCTACCAAATAATAACCCTAATCTTATATATATATTTGCAATATTAGGGATTGAAATGATAATTTTACCATCAGGTTTGATAAGGTTTTTAGAATCTTTAATAATTTTATCATAATTATAAAGATGTTCGAGTATATCGAGCATTAGAATATAATCAAATTTTTCTTTTTGCTTAATCTCTTCTGGTAAACCATTATTCAAATCTATCTGATAATATTCATCTAAATTTTTTCTAATTGAATCCGATACAGGAATAAAATCAACTCCAACTTTTGTATTCCCTTTTCTTATTAATTCCGAAAACAAACCATCACCACATCCAACATCCAAAATTCTCTGGTTCTCTTTATTATTTAAAATATCAAGAACGGTTTTATGGCTCGAAAATGAATATAATTTTAAAGGATATGGGATATATAATTCAGAATATATTTCCGACTTTTTTCTACCTGACATAGCTTTTCGATATTCTTTAGTTGTATGATAGACATCCTTTGCATATTTCATTCCATTTACATAACAGATTTCATCTCCATAATAAGTCGGGATTGGTATTTCGAGAATTCTTAAATTATTGTGATGAGCTTTAATAATTATTTGCGTATCGAAATGAAAATCATCTGTGCAATTTTTAAGATTAAGTTTTTTAAGTCCTTTTATCGAATAAGCTCTATAACCTGAATGAAATTCAGTTAAGTTCATTTTTAATTTGTGGTTCTGGTAATTTGTAAGAATTTTATTTCCTATAAACTTATATAAAGGCATACCTCCTTTCAAAGCACCACCGTATTTTTTCATCATTCTCGAACCCAGAACTACGTCAGCTTTATCGTCTATTATCGGAGAGTACATATCACACAGCACTTCAGGAGCATATTGTCCATCTCCGTGTAACAAAACAACAACATCAAAATTTTTTTCTATAAAATAATTGAAACCTTTTTTCTGATTTCCACCATATCCAAGATTTTTTTCATTCAGAAAAATATTAAGCTTTTCAAGTTTCTTAGTTGCTTTATAACCTACGGATAACATATAGGTTTCATCTTTACTCGCATCATCAAAAACAGCAATCTCATCAATCTCATCATAAACATCTTTTGGTATTCTATCAAGAACTTTACTTAAAGTAGTAACGGCATTATAAGCAACGATTAATATTCCTATTTTATGATTATTCTTCAATCTAATTTACTCACGGATTTTTATCAGAATCAGTTCCCTCTTCGATTTTATTTTGCTCAATTGGTTTCAGATTAAGTTTGCTATTAATCATATCAATTTTTTGCTTAACAGAAGGATCATTTGGATTTAATTCTTTTAAAATTTCCAGTTCTGTTTTATAATCACCACGAGCTTCTAAAATATCGAAAATTATTCTGTAAGGATTGTAGTATGACTGTAAGTTGCTTTTATTACCTATCCTTTGTGCATAAGCTTCTTTGTATGCATCAGTAGCATATTCTTCAAATTTCTTATTATCACCAAGTCTATGATAGAACATTGCAATATTATACTTTTGTCTATAATCCATCTCTATAAGTTCTTTAGGAATATTCTTCTCCATCTTTTCGAGTGCAGTTCTTGCAAGGTCATATTTCGTTGGGTCATCTATTAATGCACTAACGAACCATGTATATAATGTTCTATACATTTCAATCATACGGATTTGAACGTCATCGAAGAAAATATCTTTATCGAGATTTCTAAACCTAAAACCTGATTGTGGATTTGGTGAAGGAACAACATCTCTATCAACAAATAAATTCATTTTCATTTTTTCAATATCCACAGGTAGTGATGCCATACCATTAGTACTTACTTTATATGGATATAACTTTTGAGCCATACCTTCTACCATTAAATATTCATTTAATCCAAGATAATTTTCAGGTGATACGGTTACAGAATAATAAATGGGTCTTTCCCATTTATTAGCTTTTAAAATATCGAGCATAAACAAATCACTTGATTTCAATGCAGTAATAACCTGATTATTATCTCTTTGTCTGATTGTTGCAGGAACTTTAAAAATTAATTTATCGGTAATACCGAATTTTTTCCTTACTGAATCTGGGAAAGCTTTTTCTGGAATTTCGAGGGAAACCAATTTATTTTCATCCCAAATCATATAACCTTGTTTTGCAACCTTAGACAATTGATCATTTGTATAAGTGAAAGGAACAGGTAATGAACCATAAGGTCTTTCATTTTTTAATTGAATAACATACCAGTCTGCTTGAGCAAGTGATAAATTGACTAAAGTAACGTCCTGCCTTATACCATAAACAGCCTGTAAACACCAAAGCGGGAAAGTATCATTATCGCCATTGGTAAATAAAATTGCATTTTTATCACAGCTTTGTAATAAATTATATGCATAATCAAACGGGAAAAAATTATCGGCTCTACTTTGATAATGATAATTTACTCTCAACATATTAAGTGGAACGAACAAAAACGAAAACAGGAGAATTACAGCAGTAATTGGAACTAAAGCTTTTGATTGTATTTTTTCTTTTATTAATTCAATAATGCCAAAAATACCCAAGCCAACCCATAATGAATATACATAAAATGCCCCTTCATAGAAATAATCTCTTTCTCTTGGTTGCGGGTCTTGTTGATTTTGATACAAGGCAGTTACTACCCCCATCAGAATAAACATCGAGAAAAAGACAAATGCAAGTTTCCAGTCCTTTCTGAAATGATAAAACATTCCAAACAAACCGAGAATAAACGGAATAGCATAAAACTTCGAGAAATCGACACCATCATCCTGATTATACCCAGCTCTACCGATATACTGCCAGAACAAATATCTGTTGAACATATGATTGATTTGATACTTCCACATAAATTCCATATCACTCGAATAATTTTTCCAGGTTCTATCGTGCATACCATCTTTTAAATATCTTCTCGGCATAATTAAGGGTTGTTCGCCATATTGTTCACGATTTAAGTATGAGAGTAATCTTTCCATATTATCGGGATTGCTATTATCAAGAGGAATATTACTAACACTTGACCTCTGTAATACGGAAACATAAGTAGTGTATCCTATTATCACAAAAAACAAAGAAAGGAAAACCAAGTTTAGAATTGCATTTTTATTTTTATGTGAATAATAAATTCCTGCGATTAAGATTCCAATTATAATTATAAAACCAACTACAGGAAAAGAAGAAATAGCTGAAGGCATTTTTTTAACAATCACAGGATAAACAATAAAAAATGCAACCATAGAGGCACCAATAGCAATAAGAAAACTTTTTCTTGAATATTCATAACGCTTGAAATAAAACATAAGACCTGCAATAAATACGCACTGGACAACTAATAAATGGATTCCAAGAGATAACCCAACAACAAACGCAAAAAACAGGATATACCTATCACTTCCCGGTTCATCAGCTTTTTCCCACCAAATCATCATAGTATACATACATAGCGTAATAAGAAAGGTGCCAAATCCGTATACTTCGGCTTCCATTGCATTAAACCAAAAACTATCGCAGAAGGCATAAGATAATGCTCCTATTGCTGAAGCGAATGCAACTGTGATATAGTCAAAATTAGATTTAAACTGTCCTTTCCAGTTTTTTATCACTTTTACAGAGACCAGATAAAGTAACAAAACACTAAGTGAACTCGAAAAAACAGATAAATAATTCATTCGTAGCCCTATGTCACTTGCAGTTGGTAACATAGTAAATATTTTCCCTACCAAGACATGAAATGGTGCTCCGGGTGGGTGCGGTACACCTAATGTGTATGCACAAGCTAAAAATTCACCGCAATCCCAAAATGACATTGTTGGTTGTACTGTAAGTATATATACAATACTAGCGAAAACAAAAACAAATGCTCCCGTAATGCGGTTGATAAGTTTAAAATCCATAGAATTATTTAATTATAAAGTTTTTAAGTTACTGCAAAATTGAGTGATTTTCAAGCTATTTTGATTACAAATTTGAAAGAATCTATTAATTATTATTTTGTTTGAAAATCAAAAATTATTTTTCTTTTTTATCGGGCTTCTCCCTTTTCGATAAAATAAGGTCAATCAAACCGTATGCTTTAGCTTCTTCAGCAGTCATATAATTATCTCTTTCAGCATCTTTTGCAATTTGTTCAATAGATTTACCTGTATGCTTTGAAATAATTTTATAAATATTATCTCTTGTTTTGAGCATTTCTTTTGTATAAATCTCAATATCGGTTGCTTGCCCTTGAGTTCCACCTATAGGTTGGTGCATCATAATTTTTGAATTTGGGAGTGCAATTCTTTTCCCTGCCGCTCCACCTGTCAATAAAATCTGCCCCATAGATGCTGCCATACCTACACAGGTAGTAGAAACATCACTTCTTATGTAACACATTGTATCATAAATTGCAAGTCCAGCTGATATGCTCCCACCTGGTGAATTAATATATAACATTATATCTTTGTCGGGGTCTTCATACTCGAGAAAGAGTAATTGGGCAACTATCAAAGAAGCAATTTCATCAAAAACCGGTGTCCCAAGAAAAATCAATCTTTCCTTTAACAGTCTTGAATAAATATCATAAGCTCTTTCCCCTCTCGATGTAGATTCAACGACAATAGGAACAAGTTGATTGCGAATCTGTTTTGCTTTATCTAAGCCAGCAGTAATTTCTGCTTCACGACTTTTAATAATACTTGTAAAATCCATATATTTTTTTATTTTTTTAAATTCAATATTAGTTTTCGTCTAAATCTTCAGATTTTATTGTTTCAATAACTTCTGAAACATTGGAATTTTGAATAACAAAATCAAGAACTTTATCATTTAACAATTGTGATTTCATATCATCATTCGCTTTATAAACTTCGATAAGTTTTTCAATCGGAATATTAAATCTCTTTGAACTTTCTTCTGCAAACTTTTTATAATCATCATCGGTTAATTCAATTTTTTCGAGCTCGATAATCTTTTCTTTTATTAAAAACCATTTAGTATTAAATATTGCATCTGCTCTATGTTGTTTACGAAATTCTTCTTCGTTAAATTCCTTCATATGAGAATGCTTACTATGATTTTTTTTATGGTCTTTTACATAACCATCGAGAATGGTATTTACATAAAAATCAGGCACAATAATATCATTCAATTTTACTAATTCACCGAGAACAGAATCTTTTAATCTTTGCATTGAAAGATTTTCGTAAGCTTTTACTATTTTTTCTTTAAGAAAACTTCTTAATTCCTCTTCTGTTTTAATATCGTCTCTGTTAGTAAATTTTTTAAATGTATCCTCATTCATTTCTGGCTTTATAATCTTCTCAACTTTATTACATTTAATCCTAATTTTGTTGATTTCATTATTTGTAGAATTTGTAACCTCGATTACTCGTTCTTCGTTTTCACGAATTCCTTTTAAACCCTCTTTGTAATCTTTTTCAAGATTTTTACTCCCAAGATAAATCCTAATATCTTTTTGAGTTTTGCCAATTAACAAGTTCCCAGCATCATCGAGTTCTTGAGTTTCGAAAGTCACCATATATTCATCATCAGTCGCCTGACCATCGATTTCATATTTAGCATATTTTAAATTTAAATATGTGAGTTCCTCATCAACTAAGGAATCATCTACTTCATATTTTGTTTTCGTTAGATTAAGATTTTTATAATTTTCAAGAACTATTTCAGGTTCAACTTCAAATTCAACTTTCATTAAAAGCTGTTCTTTTGGTTTATAATCCAAATCTTTTAATGTTCCCTTACCGATTAACTTAATTTTATTATCTACGATATATTTTATAAAAACTTCTTCAGTAATATCTTCAAGAGCAGAATATTCAATACTATCACCATATAATTTTTTCACCATACCTATTGGAGCTTTCCCTTTCCTGAAACCGGGAATTTGAACTTTTTGCCTATATTTTACAAATGCTTTATCGAAATGAGGTGCTAATTCTTCATAAGAAAGCGTAGCTTCGAGTTCTTTTTTACAATTTTCTAAATCTTTAATGTTTACTTCCATTTATTAATTTAATACTTAAAACATAAAATTTATCAAATTTAAACCGCATTAACAATGTAAATAGAAATTACATAAAAGCATTTTTTTATTACGAAAAACAATTTTAAAAGTATGAATTTCTAATATTTGTTTTTACAATGTTTAATCTTTTTACAGAGAAAATTTTTTTAAATTTTTATAAAAAAGTAATTTATTTTACATTGAAAGAAAAAATAAATTTTGTTTTTTTTGAATTAATCAAAATTTCAAAAACATTAAAGGAGAAATAATGTCATCAGAAAGAGTGCTATCGGATAAAGATTTATGGATTTTAATTGCTCAAAGTTCGACAGGAATAACACACAGACCACTTAACCTTGCTGGAGCAAACTTAAAGGGAGCAGATTTACAAAATGCAAATCTTACAAATTCGGATTTACAGAATGCAAATCTCGAAGGAGCAAATTTAAAAAATGCTATTTTAATAAATGTTAATTTAAATGGTGCAAACCTTTCGAATGCAAATCTTTCAGAAGCAAAATTGAGCGGTGCAAATTTAACAAATGTTAATTTATCAGGGACAATATTAAAAGGAACAAATTTACAAGGTGCGGATTTGGCTTCTCATAATATGAAAGGAGCAGATTTAACAAATGCCAATCTTGCAGGTGCGAAACTCAATGAAGCAGATTTGACTGGAGCAAAATTAGATGATGCAAAAATGTGGCAAGTCAAATTAACAGAGGCAAATTTAACTGATACACATTTGAAGGGTGCAAACTTGCAAGGTGCAGATTTATCGGGACATATATTAAAAGGAATTGATTTGTCTGACGCTAAGCTTTCAGGAGCTAATCTTCAGGGAACAGATTTGTCGAATACTAATTTATCCGATGCTATATTATGGAGAGCCAATTTAACTGATGCAAATTTAACTGACGCAAATCTGACCGGAGCAAATTTACAAAATGCAGAACTTACCGGAGCAGTACTATTAAGAGCGAATCTACAAGATGCTAATTTGTTTGGCGCAAATTTAAGTGGTGCGAACTTGTGGTACGCTGAATTAAGTGGTGCAAATCTGACAGATGCAAAACTCGATACAGCAATAGGATATAAACCTAAGACAAAGAAAAAGAAAGAGTGATAAATTAATATACAGAGGTTCTTGAAAAGACTTTATAATGAATTGAATGTAAAATCAAAATTCGATAAATTGTAGTATAAAGATATGTGCCCGTAGCTCAGCAGGATAGAGCAACAGCCTTCTAAGCTGTGGGTCGGTGGTTCGAATCCACCCGGGCATGCTGATTTTTATTAAATGCATCCTTTTTTCGCATTTATTTTTATTTGAATTTTATTTGCTTTCATACCTCTTTTGCCAAATGATTACTTATTTTTGTTAAGTATTATATTTTATTGCTTATTATAATTTAGTAATCATTGTGTATACAATACATTTTTTAAATTAATATTTTCAAAATTTAATTAATTTAATTATGGCATTTTTATTTAAACGAAAAAACAAAAAAGGTGAAGTTACTTATTATATTGCTTATAAAAATTTTAAAGGTAAATTAATAAAAACATCTACAAAGTGTAAAAGTAAGCAAGCTGCAAATCAAATCTTAATGAAATATGAAACAAATAATTTTATTAAAAGAAATAAAATTATTTTATTATCAGATTTTCAAATCGAATTACTTAATTATCTTAAAATTGATTACGCTCCGGGAACATTGAATATCTATAAGAATACTTTTAAATATTTTATGCAATTTCGCGAAGATAAACCACTAAACTTTTATTGTATTAATGATATCATTGTTTTTAGAAGTGAGCTTTCAAAGTTAATAGCACTAACAACTGCTAATATTTACTTAAGAACCTTGAAAGCTATTTTTAATTTTGCAATTAAATTTAATTATATAGATTCAAATCCCTGTAAAAGTGTTAAACAATTTATAACACCTAAGAAGAATTTTATTGCTTTTACCGAATACGAAAAAAATTTAATATTAAAAAATATTAGTGATTCGGTTTACAAAGATATTATTTTATTTGCTTTCCATACTGGATGCAGACTTAATGAGATTTTAAATATTCAAATTAAAGATATAGATTTTAAGAATAATACAATTAATATTTGTAACAAAGATAATTTTAGAATTAAAACAAATGAGAATAGAATTATTCCAGTTTCAGATACCTTAATCGAAGTTATAAAGAATAGAATATATTTTTATAACAATATTTTCGATATCGACTTTAAAGATAAATATCTTTTTTCAAATAAAGCCGGTAATAGGTTCGATAAGAGTAAAATATCTAAAATGTTTAAAAATATTTTAAGAAAATTAAATTTCGATGAAAGATATCATTTCCATTGCATAAGACATACTTTTGCATCGGAGCTTGCTAATAAAAACGTTCCGATTAATCAGATTAGCTTGATTTTAGGACATAAAAATATCGAGACTACAAAAATTTATTTGCATTCAGATATTAATAGTTTAAGAAATGCTGTAAATTCTATTGTGATATGAATTTTGAAAGCTCCGCTTTCAGGCAAAAGAGGGCTGGAAACTCCTGCTAAAAGTCCTTTCAAATGTTTTGTTTTTCGTATTGATTTTTGTTGTTATATGCTCGATACAGCTTTTTGTGCCATTGTTTGTTCGTTGTATTGTTCAGGAATTACGAATCCACTTTTTAATACATATTCATCAAATTCGTTTTTATCTTTTGCAATTTCATAATTAAGACAAAATTCTAATACCTGTTTGTAAGGCAAAGTGTTTAAATACATTGTTAGTATTTTTATTTTTGTTTCTTCTGGTGCTTTTTTTATTTGTTCGATAGATTGTTTTTCTATTATATTCATTTCTTTGTTTTGTAAATTATTGTTTATTTTTGCGTTTTGTGAATTTAAGGTATCAGATATATCAAATTCAGGATTTTTATCGATTGTAGGTTCTGTATTTTCTTTATATTGGATTTCTACGTTAGGTTCTAATTCTTCATTTTCAGGTGGAAACTCTCTATCAATTATTTCTTGTGCTTTTTTTTCTGCAACTTTATTTATGTATTCCTCAAGAGCTTTTATATTTAGAGGTGCTTTTGGTTTTTTTATTTGTGTATTTTGTGGTATATAGTTTTGAGTTTTTTCTTGTGCGGCTATTTGTAAAAATGCCGGTGCAAGCTTTACTAAATTTCCAAAGATATCATTATCACCAGATGTTTCAGGTATTAAAGAATCTTTTATTTTTAATATTGTATCTATTTCTTTTGAAACATCGGTTTTGTCGAGTGCTTTCATTAATAGTAATTCAAGAATTTTGTCATTTTTGTTATCACTTTTTACCTCTAACATTTTTAATAGTATCGCTTGATTAGTTTTTTGTGTTTCAAGCATCATATTAGTTATTAAAGACATCATTGTATTTGTATTTTCGTTTCCATTTTCTTTTATCAATCCTGCTTCTCGATATGCTTTTAATTTCTCAAGTAATATGTTTTCCGAATTATCTTTTGTATCCTGAATAGGTGTTTGTTCTTTTTGTTTTAGTTCGTAAATATTTACAACTGGAGAGCCGAGAAATTTCCGCTTGCCATCTATAAATGCATAGCAATATACAATGTATTCTCCTGGTCCATATTTTTCCTGAATTAGTGATTCATCTGGAAAATAATCTAATTTGCATATAAAAAATCTTTTGCCACTTTCAGTTTTTTTGTAGATTCGAGATTCGAGGGTGTTTAATTCTTTGGGATAAGTGTTCGATAGTTCCTCGAGGGCAGATTCAAATTCAGGATTTTTTTCAACAATGTTTTTTTCTGTATAATTTTTGATTAGATTTTCATCTTGTTTGATTTCAGATACTTCTATTGTTTTTTTTGCCATAGTTTTTTTTGATTTTAGTTTTTAAAAGTAGGCAAATATATATAATAATTTTTTATACAGCAATTATTGTTTACATTGTTTTTTGTTTTAATAAATCAAAAACAATTAATTCAATTGTTATTTGCTGATTACAAGAGGTATCATTAATATTAATCCAACTGCAATTGCTGGCAGTGCAATGTCTTTGATTTGAAATTGTGGAGGTATTATTTCTTTTTGTTTATTGGTATTGTTATTTTTTATCGAGGTATTGCTTCTGCCAGCTTTTTGCAATACTTTATTTACATAGTCTCGAGGTGTGTATATTCCTGGATTTTGTTTTACTACTTTTTGTGGAAATTTATAATCAGGTTTGCCTATTGCATCAGGATAAAATACAGCCATACATAAGTTTAGTAGATTTCCAATTTTTCCTCTATACGGATATAAATATTTTTCTACATATTTTAATTGTTCTAATCTTGACATATTTTTTAATGCCGATATCGATGTCCCAAGTGATTTTGCTGTCGAGGGCATAAATTGTATCAGTCCAGTTGCTTTTGTGGATGGATTTTGTATAGATGGTGAGAATGTTCCGCCAGTTTCGAAGTTCATTACATCAAGTAAGTCGCTTGGATTGCATCCGAGCCGTTTAGATATATTATAGACTTCTTGAACAAAAACAGATGGTAGATTGTATCCAAGTAGTTCATTCGAGGGTGTTATGTCTATTAACATAATACCCCCCGATTAGTTTTTTTCTAAAGAATATTTACCTCGTAAATATGATACATCACTTTTGATTACAGATATGTCGTTTCGTATTTCGTCAAGCACTTCATCGTGCTTGTCGATACGTTTTATCTGGCTTTTATAATTAAAACCGATTAATCCAATTATTGTAACTAATATAATATTCATTACAAGACTGTATATTGCTATTTCGGGATGTATCATTATAAATAAATTCTCCCTTCTTGTCTAAAGTAATATATTGATTTCGGATATTCAATAAATTTAAAATATAGATACATACTAATGTTATCAGTAGTCCCCATATATGATTCCACTTGAGATGGTGAAATAATAAATTTTAAAGTGCTAACCTTAGAACTATCAAAATATAAATGAGGTTTTATTAATTTAGCTTTTTCTAAAGGAAAATGTAAGGCCCCAAGCAAATTATTCGTTTGATTTTTTATTAACATTAAATAATTTCCAATATATATATCTTTCGATATCCTTCCAATATTATCCTGTATCTCAAATGAAAAATTTAAACACTCAAATGGATATTGATTTATATTACCACTGCCATCATATACAGGCATATTAGCATGCTCGACTTGATTCATTGAACCTGTTTTTTCTCGAAAACCCGCAGGTGATCTAAACTGAACAAGCATACTTCTATATTCCACCAATTCTATATAATGCTCATCAGTAATATTTACATCTAAATTAAAAGCATTGTTAAATTGATGTATTGTAGAATAATGCCTTGCATTAGTAAAGTCTTTTATTCTTTTATCTTTAATTACTTTATTATTTTCCATTTTAATTAAATTTATAGTGGCTTTGATTCTCCAATTAAATATAAAGCAATAATTGTAGATACAGAACTTATATTAGTTACTCCGAATTGTATATTTGTATTTGCTCTTATATATCCAGTAAACGGTAAGCCGATAGAGGTTTGTCCGGCTACAATTGGTTTAATGATATCAGAATATATACCAGCTCCATATAACCTATTTATAGTGTTTCCAATCATTATACTTGTTATTAAGAATGGTTGCTGAACAAAAGTTACCATTCCACTTTGCCAGCTATGACCAACTAATTCACGTGGATAAAAGTCTATCCCTCTATCAAGTGTCTGAACGAGAATTGTAGAAGCACCAGATGCTATGACTCCGGAAACAAATGATAAGAAACATACATTCATTCCCATTTCTTTGTATTTTTTTTCAAGAACATCAGGTGTTCTATGAGAAAATTTTATTTTTTCCATTTTTAAATTATTTTAAATTGTTAAATTATTTTTAATAATATTTTTAAAATGCACGGCTAAAAACTGTTATAAAAAACCGTGCATTTTAATTTAAGTAAAGAAAACAATTTTATTTCACAGCAACTTCTTTGAAGCCACTCATTACTGCATTGAGATATAGTGTTCCGTAATTCGAAGAATAACCAGCCGCTCCATAAGCATTTCCAGATACTGCAATTGTTTTTGTCACGCTGACATTTAGTTCATATTGACGTCCCGGGTCGATTTTTATCGGATTGTTTTTCAATGATACGAAACTTGCAAGGTTTACGCATCTTGTTTGTTCCGGTTTGCTATCAATAGGAACTACAATGTTTGGTGGTAAGAAATCTACCAATGCACCTTCGAACTCAGTTTTATTTGATATCTTTAATTCAAATACTGATTTCAAGAATACATCGTAGAAGTCATAGAATAATGGTGCAAAGCCATTCGATGCTAGCAAAGTAAATCTGATTCCAGTGATTAAGAATTGTTCGGGGTCAGGGAGCTGTCCGTTTGTTCCAATCTGAGATGTAAGATACGGTGCTAACGAACCCTGATTGAGTGCAAACAATCTTAATGTTTCAGTTCCAACTGCTCCAGTTAATGCAGCTGAACCTCTTATCGATGCAAGTATTTGAGATGCTTTTCCCGGCACTTCACTTTTAATTGCCGATAATGACATTTTTTTCATTTTTTTTTCCCTTTCAGCACGTTCACTTTTTTTTAGTGCTATTTTTAGTTTATAAATGTTTTATTTAATTATTCCTTTTGAAAATATTTTTATCAATGTGTCCGACATTCGATTTATTTCTTCAATAAATCTTTTTGAAAGTCTATATTGACTTTGAGTTAAGTATATTTCATTTTTATTTTTTATTTCTCTAAAAGCAATATAGAAGTTTTCTCTTGCTTTTAAAATTTGTTTGAATATTTCTTTATCATTTTGCATTAATACGATACTGTTTGCTGTTCTGGAAATTCAGCACCAGCACCAAGTATTAAGCCCTCGTCTCCATACATCGGTGTATTTACATCTCCTACGTTTCCCTCTAAATTATCTACAAGCTCGCCACTTAGTTCTGCATTGTTTTGACTTATTACGTTTTGTGCCATTTCTCGAGCTTCAATCAGTTCACCAAGTGTTAAGTTTCCAAGTAATGCATCTTCATCATCGTATCCTTTTAATACTTGTAATTTTTGCTGTTTTAAAAAGTCGAGATTTTCGTTTGCAATGGTCCAGATAGTTAAAGCAGTAGCACCAACTGCAAAGTTTTTACCAACTCTTGAGTTTGCTTTGCCGATTAACCAGCCACCAGCTACACCGATTCCAAACATCATTAAGTATCTTAACCATTTGTTTTCGGTTTGCAACCATTTCGAATTTATATAATTGGTAGCCCAGTTAGTAGCTATCATTGAACCACCTACAATTGCACCATCCATTAATAATTCTTTTATGTAGCCCATATTAAATCCAATACCCCCGCCGGTATTAGATGGATTTCTTCTGCGGTGCATTCTTCTTTTTTTATTTGCTACGATTGCGGGATTAGAAACCGTTACAGGGTTTTTTCTGCGAGTTCTTTTTTTTGGATTTGACATATTAATATTTTTTTTGATTAATGAAATTGTTTTTTTATATTCCTTTGGATTTTTAGCTTTGAATGTATCAGCTCTTTTAATTCTACGAAAAGGTGATTGAATCAATATAGGATTTTTACATCTTTTCGGGTTTACTATTTTTATTATTTTTTTCATAATTATTTTTATTTTTTTTTATCCCGTTAGTCCTTCAGGTTTTATATTTAATTTTAATCCTGTTATTAATATTGTTTTGCCATCAGGTGATATATATATCTGCCCGTGAGCTTTTAGTTTATGTTCGTAGTATCTTTTAACACCATCCCACTTATCCGATGCATAGTTGATTGCATAAGCATCACCTATGAATATTAATGTTTCAGGTATTTCAAATACTTTATTTGTAATTACGGCTTTATCTTTGCCGTGAAAGTCCATATATTTTTTTTTAGCAATATTTATATTTCCCTTTGCCATTTATTTTTTCACAATTAACATTATTATTAAAAACCCAGCAATTGCAAGACCACCCCATAGCATTATTTTTGTCCAGTCTATTCCAGCTACATTTTCAATTCCTGTTTTTACTTCATCCATTATTGTTCCCGGTAAATCGGTTGCTACATCTACAATCTTTTGTATTGGTGCTTTTTTTTGTGGAACTTTCTCAACTGTTATTATATTGCTGTCTTGATTGTAATTTATAATATGAGTTTGATTTTTCTTTTTTGCATCTTTTAATTTTTGATTTTTTATATTTTCCTCTGTCCATTCCTTTGACATTCTATTTAGTTCTGCATATTTACTTTCATCAAATACAGTTTTGTTTAAGTAATCAAAAAAAGGTTGATTCGGATTTGAACTAATATTTTTATACTGTTTTATTTTTATATTTTTTTTCTTACGTGGTTTACCGGCACCAAGTATTACGGTATCAATATTTTTTGTATCGATTAACATTTATTTTTTTTGCTTTGATTGACTTAATATTACAAGCAATAATACACCGCCCATAACTATATATGGTAAATATGCCTGTATGACTTTTGCTTGATTTGCTTCTTTTACTTTAGTATCAGTTTTACTTTTATATACAGGATATCTTTTATCAGGAATAACAATCTGCGGAATATATATCAAACTTGCATCGTTTTTTACCTGTGCCTGTTTTATCGATTCGTATTTTTTCTGCATTTCTTCTGTCATTTTTTTAAACCAAGTGTCTTTAGGATATTTTTTTGAGTATGCCGAATAAAAGTTTATTGCATTTTGTGTATCCTGTAATAAATAAGGATAACTTACATTTGATATTTTATTGAATAATACACGCTTTATGTTTTTTCCAAGTAAGCCATCACCATCAATTACACCTGATAATATTTCTTGTGCTTTTATTGTAATGAGTTTTAAGTTAGCACCTTTTTTGTTTGCTTCTTCTACATTTTTAGGTGTTAATTTTGTAATAGCTTCAAGTCCTTTTACAATCTTATTTACTTTTATTGCACCGTGTTTTTTAACAATTTTTGCACGTTGATTTTTTATTGCTTTTATTAATTCAAGTGCATCTCTTTGAACAGGTGATTTTTCCGTTATTGTTTTTATTCCGTTCATATTTTTTTATTTTGATACTATTAGCATTAATGCTGCCGCACCTACAATTAGCCACAATCCGTATCCTTGCAAAAAACTTTCGCCAGTTGAACTAACTTTGCTTTGTTCAGTCCAAGCATCATATTTCGTTTGTGCGTTTAATCCAGCTTGTTTAAGTTTTGCATCTGTTTCGATTCTTGATTTATTTAGTATTGCAATTTTATCAATTAACGTTTGAGATTTTACAGGGTCTTTTACCGTTTTTAATACAGGGTCGATTACTTTTTTTTGTAACCAGTTACCAGTTTTTTTAAATACATTTCCCGATAATTGTGTTCCATCTTCATAACTTAAGTTACTAGATTCATCTACAAACAATTGATTTCCGCTTTCATCTAAATAATTTCCATTTTCATCTACATATACAACTGGTTCGTTTATTTCTTCTATTGAATATTCTTCTTGTGGTATTTCTTCAGGAATGTATTGTTCCTGCGGAATGTTTTGCATTTGTGGATACTGTTCTTGTGGATACTGCACTTGTGGATACTGCTCTTGTGGATACTGCGCTTGTGGATACTGCTCTTGTGGATACTGTACTTGTGGATACTGCACTTGTGATACTTGTTCACTGCTCGATGATTGAGTCAATACATCTAATAAACTTGCAATAGCAGTTCCACCGGGAAATAATGAAACAACTCCTTTTAATATTGGTAACGCATTATCAAATACAAATTTACTAACTGTTAATATTCCACTTCCTAATTTTTTTACTCCTTGCCATAAATTTTTTCCTACCCACTTTGCAGCATCGAATAATCCAGTTCCAACTTTTTTAGCTACATTCCATACTCCAGTTCCAACTTTTTTAGCTACATTCCAAGCTCCTTTGCCTATTTTGCCTACAAACTTTCCTACACCTTTTACACCTTTCCAAATTCCTTTACCAACTTTTTTTATTCCTTTCCATATTTTTTTTAAAAAGCCAAGTAATTCAGCATCATTTAATTGCATCACTTCATCAGCTCCAAGCAATTCACTATCCACTACTATACCTCTTAAATATTCACCAACTGCTTGGAGTTCATTAAAATTTAAAATATGTTTTAAAGGAATTTTTCTTAATTTGTTTTGTCTAAAATATTTTTGGTAATTTTGTTTTTCAGGATATATTTCAATGCCAGCATCGTATCCAGCATCGAATATTACTGAACTTCCAGTTCCACCACCATAAGCACTTCCACTTCCTTCACCACCCGATGGTCGAGGGATAGGAACTGAACCGCCTTGACTCCCAGCTCGAGTTGCACCAAGCATTAACGGCTTGTCTATTATTCTTGAATATCCTTTATTAGGTTGCGGATTATCGTTTGCATTGTTAATTATCCTTCCACCCGGGACATATTCAGTTGTGCTTATTAATACTTGTAATCTGGATGGATTTATAGAACTTGGTGCTACCGATATTGACGGTGTTTTGCTTACATTAGCACTGCCACTTTTACTACCAGTAGATTGTGTTTTAGTAGGTGAACTTATAGTCGAGCTTGCCGCACCACTAAAAGTAGATATCGGTCTTAACTTTTTTTTATATTTTTCTATAAAGTCACCTTCAAGCATTGCAAGCATATTGCCTGATAGTGATTCTGTATTAGTTTTTTCTATAATCATATTTTTTTATTTATTTAAAATTATTCCACAATATTTGAACTTCATCCGGATACATTTCACCAGCCGGAGTGCTTTCAATTATGTTTGTTAATTCAGGATATGCATCAAGAAATCTTTTTTTCTTATCTTGTAATATTAACATATTTTTTGCTACACCACTTGATATTTGATTAAATTTATTTCTTTCATTTAAAAAATTTTTTCCCATATTCATATTCATTTGCATAAATCCTTTTAATACTTCATTCGGTTCTATCTCTTTGCTGTATATTCCATCACTTTTTTCCTCATATATTTTTTTTCTTGTAAATGGTTTTTCTTCAAATAATTTATTTGTCGGATATGTAGCGTCAAATACTTTCCAATTTCCAGCCGGATTTGTTTTTGTAGGTATTAATATTTCTAAATATATATGGTGGAACTTTTTATCTGGTTTATTTGATACAATCACTATTCGTATCGGAATACCTTGCCTATAAAATATTGCACCAGCAAGTATATGCTTGTCGTCACAATCTCCAACTGCTTCAAGTAATGTATATTTTGGAGAGCGTAAAAGTTCTATACTGCCCCCCTCAAGCCAGCTTACATTCATAGGGTCGGGTATATATTTAATTTCTTTAGATATAAAATCAAATATTTGCTGCAAAGTTTTTCCATTGAATATATTTAATACCTTGTCAAATGCACTTCTTTTTATTAAACGAATAATGTTTGACACCGTATTATCTACACTTATAAAATCTTGTTTGTATATCATTGTATTATTAAATTATTTAAAACACCAATTACGTATAATATTTTTGGTTCTATTATTTTTTCATTTCCAAATATCTGCATAAATGCAATTATGCTTAATGCCAAATTAATACTAAATTTTATTTCTTTATTCATAGTATCATTTTTTCAGAAAAAAAATATAATATTAATTTTTATACAGCAATATTTACTGTAAAATATATTTTCAATAAAAAAGCCGTGATATTTAGGTAGGAATCACGGCTATATGAGCATACATTATTTGTATTTTTATTTTAAATTATTTTTAATTATAAAACCTATAAATATTCCAGAAACTATTGCAGAAGGTATTTCATACCAATTACGTTTTGTTACTGTTTTTATCGGTGTGCTTTCAAGTTTCCAAATTTGTTCTAATTGTAATTTTACTACATCCTGATACATAGTTATCGATTTATTTAATAAATTTATTTGTTTAGTATTTATTATATTTATTTTTTCACAAGTATCGAGTTGTGATTTATACATATCTCTTTCGGTTAGTTCAATATCGATGTTTTTTATTTCTACACTATCAAAACAAAATTTTTTAATTGTATCCTCTCTTTGAATATATTTATATCTGTATTCGATTCTTGTTTTAGAACTGTTTACATTTTGCTTTTTATATTCATTGATTAATTTTATGTAATATTTTTTATCGGCTTCTTTACTTGCATTTAACTTAATAATATCGTTACCATATTCACTTATGGTATTTTGCAAATAACGAATAGAATCACTTTTATTTTTAATTTCCTTTTCTAACGTAGAGTCTCTTTTTATGTAGGTAGTTTCTGAAATGCAAGGATGCAATTTTTTATAACAGTTCCAGCCAGAAATAAAAAATAAAAATAATATTATTAAGTAAAATAATATCTTTAACCAGTAGTCTTTTATAAAACTTAATATTAACGTTTTCATTTTAGATAAATTTATTTTAAAAAAATAATATAATAGAATAAATATGTAGTAAAAAATTTTTTCGTTCAAATAATCATTTTTCATTAATCATTAATGATAAAATTTATAATTCCTTTTACTATTACACTTGAATACCTTTCCTTAAAATCTTCACTTTGCAATATTTCTACATCTTTTTTGTTATCTTGAAACAAAGTTTCAATTAATACTGCCGGTGGTTTACAAAGCAATACTCTAAAGTTTGCCTCTTGCTGTCCTCTATTTTTTATTTCTGGAAATTCTTTCGTAAATTCATTTTCGATTTTTTCTGCAAGCTGGTCGCCACGTGTAAAACCTCGAGTGGTATATATGCTCCATCCTCGAGCGTTCATCCACTCTATACCCATTCCAGATGCGTTAACGTGAATAGATACAAATAAACTTTTTTTGCCATATTTTTTTATTAAATTATTTGTATTATAAACTCTTTTATTTAATCCAATTTCTTTATTGGTTGGATTTGAAAGTCCATATTTTAAATTTAGAGAATCAAGTATATATCTTATATAAGTAATAATTTCTCGAGAAAATTTATATTCAAGAAATTTACCATCCGGAGAGCGTTTACCGGGAACATCGAATCCGTGTGCTGCATCTAAAACAATCATATACTTTTTACATTTAATAATATCTAAACTATCCTGATTTATGATATCTAAACTATCCTGATTTATTTCAATATTTTCTTGTGATAATGCTTTACATATTTCAATTACAAAAATTAATGATAATACTATATATATAAAAAAAATTATTTTTATAAATTTATTCATTATTTAATCAGTTAATTTTGAAATATTTTTTTAAAATCATTTCAAGAACTTCACTTAAATTATTATTATGTTTTTCACTTAACTTATTAAGTTTATATAAAATAATATCACTTAAATAAAAAGTTCTTGAACTTTTAGTTTTATTTTGTTTCATTGATTTTTATATCATTTCTTTTTACAAATGATAATATCGTTTGCATTATAACATTCATATATGCCATCCTTTTTACGTGTTCCGGTAAAATTTTAATTTCTTCAGGTGCATTATCTTTAAAGATATCTACAATATTTATTATTCCTAAATTAGATATCATTTCATATTTGCTTTTATAATCATAATTATGCTTTGTATTTTCTTCAATCCATACCCATAATGCTTCTGGTATAAGTGTGCATAAATTTATTATTACAAATTCAAGTTCTTTTACTTTATTTTCTAATTCGAATATTCTTTGTTCGGGATTCTTTAATATTCTTTCGGTTTCCTGAATTAAATTTCCCGGTAATATTATATTGCTTTTTTGATTTTCCATTTTCTATATATTTAGTTTTATTATTTTTTTTATTTTTTTTTTATACAAATTATATTAAAAAACATTTTGTAATAATTAAGCATTTCGCTTTTTGAAGGATAATATTTTAATAAAAGCATATTAAATTTAATTTATATAAATCCTGAAATTATTTTTCTTGTTTTTTTATCTTCAGATAAATTATAGTTTGTTAATAATTCACCTGAATTTATATCTACCCAATCAAAAAAGTCATCGTGCCATTGCCAATCGGTAACATTATCTTTTAAATTTTCGAATAAAGAACTTTGTAATTCTTCAATATCTTCACTTACATATTTTTTTATTCCGAATGGTTGAAATACACGCTTTCCTCTCATTGATTGGAATATCTGGTCAAGAGCATATATATATGCTTTATTTGAATGTTTTGAAACAAGTTTTGTAAAATATTTAAATAATTCTTTAATTGATTTTTCATCTGCCATTCTTATGTCCTGTGCTATTTTACGTGCATCAGGAAATCTTTTTAACCATTCATTTAAAATCAACTGTGATTCAATTTTACCTTTTATAATCAAATGAAAATGCGGATGGTAATTATTTTTTTCGAAATTATATGTTACTTCAAGTTTACGAATTCCATATAGTTTATATTTCTTTTTTCTTAATAAATCTTTTATTTTGTTAAATTCACGTAACATCTTATTTATAGTTTCGAAAAGTTCAGTTTCACTACAATTTGGAACTGTTAATGTTACAAAATATTTATCTTTTATTTTCAAAAGTATTGGCTCATAACCTTGTATTAATTTTGCAGTTCTAATTCTATTGCAAGTTGCACACCATCGATTGTTACAATATTTTGAAGTTAATGTTTTACCTATCTGTTTTATATTTTCACAACAATGATAAGTGTTCCAGTAACTTTTTTTTAGAGGTGATTCTAAACCAGCAAGTTTACGAACTAACGCATTCGTTATTGTTTTACTTTTTGCTCTGTTTTTTAATTCAGTTGTATTTTTCAATCTTCTTTATTTTTATAACACTTATAAAAAATTTTCCGAAGTTATGCTTACTTATCAAGATTTCTTTTAACAAATTTTTTATTTTGAAAAATATTTCATAAGAAATGAAATAAATTTCGTTATAAAAAGTAAGCTACAATACATCGTAGCTTACTTTTACTATGCCATTATTAAAGAACATTTCTAACAATATTTTTAATATGGTAAATCATCATCTACCGGTGGTGGTGGTATATTTTTATCTTCTTTTTTTCTATCGAGTAATTGCAAATTTTTCACAAGAATTTTTGTATAATATCTTGTAATTAATTCTTTACCAACTTTTTCCTCATATTTATCGGTTTGCAATTTACCAGATACAAATATTAAAGAACCTTTTTTGCAATACTTGCTAACAATTTCAGCAAGATTTTTAAAAAATGTTAAATTGTGCCATTCAGTTTTTTCCAATTTTTTTTCTTTTTCATCTTTATAAGATTCATCGGTAGCAATCGAGACATTTACATATTGTATTCCTTTTTCAGTTTTTTTTAGTTCGGGGTCCGAACCAAGATAACCAATCAAATTAACTTGATTTAATGTTGCCATTTTTTGTTTCCTTTACTTTTGTTTTTAAAAAGAGTTTAATTTCGTTTTTAATATTTATTAAATCATTTATCAAATTATTATTATCGGTATATTTTAATTCGATTAATTTATGTTTATTCAAAAGCCATAATAACTTAAGGTCAAATTCATCTTTACAATCAATCATTTTCTTAATAAAATTTTTTGTCCACTCTTGCCTAAATACAAAACTTTCAATTGATACACTTCTAATATTAATCATTAATTTAAACTTATATCTATTAACACAGTTTGCTTAAATAATCTAATACCATATATTAATATGGAATTAGATTTTATGATATATATTAAATGCTTTTTAATCATTTATTATAATCGTATTTTTTAGAAAAGTCTAAAACTTCGTTCACACAATATCTGTATTTTGCATCATAAACTTTTTCATTTACTATATTGCCATTGATATAAAATACATCTCCGGATGGTTTTCTATCGATATAACAATGTATATTGTTATGAATAAAATTTCTTCTATCTAATACAATGCTTATAGATGCAATTCCTAAATCAAATCTATTTACCGTTTTTACCATATATCGAAATTTAATTTATCTCTAAATAATCCATTAAAATAAATGTAAAGTGTAAAGCTACCGTAACCATAATTTTTTCGTATCCAATCTCTATCGGGTATCCAATCTAATGAAGTTATAAAACAATCTTCATCTATCTTGTTTTTATAAATATCACATTTTATTTTGCTTTCATTATGCGACATCTTTATTAAACCTTATTCTATTATTTTTAAAGTCTTCTTGATATCTTTTTAATTCATCTACCATTTCAGAACCAAATAACGTATGATATCTTAATAAATTCAAATCCATATTCATAATAAAATTATGCAGAAAATATAACATCGAATCTATTTTAACAAAATCATTACGAACATTTTTAGTAATAATTTCTACAAGTTTATGTAACTTATTAGAACAAGCATAACTGCATATATCAAAGTTATATGTTAATTCATTTTTCAAATTAGCATTCTCAATAATTTTGCCACAAACATCACAAACAGTTTTTTCCATTTTTTTTAAATATTAAATTTAAAATTAAAGAGGACTTTCAGCTTTCGCCTCCAGCCCTCTTTTGCCAAATTATATTTCTTCTTTTAAGAACTCTTTAAGTTCAGGTGATACATTCATTTTATCTATTCTTTCGTTTTCACTTATTCCATTCATACAATCGGTATATTCAATACCCTGTTTTTTACAGTAGTCTATAAGCCATTCAGTTAGTTCCGTTCTAACGTGTCTTTTTCCTCGAACGTTAGCTTTTATCTCTCCATTTATTACTCTTGTAAGCATACTTTTTGATATATGCATCTTATCGGCTACATACATTTTTAAAAGACCTGTTTTTTCTATTAATTTTTTTAAATCTACATTTTTCATTATAAATTATAATTGATTATTTGTAAAATATTTTTTACATTTATAAAATATGTTTAAAATCGATAATATGAATACCATAAAAAAATAAGTGTATTGTAAAATAACGTTGATACAAATATAAGTAGTAAAAATACTTATGTCAATACAAATAAGTATTTTTATAACTTATTTTAAAAAAAAATTAACGCCAAAAACTATGCCAGAAATTAAAGAAATAACTCAAAGAGTATTTGAGTTAATGAAAAAACATAATGTTACAGGTTATAAATTAATGAAAGACCTTAACATCCCGGAAGGAACTATATCACAAATAAAAAAAGGAAAGTTTAACTTCACAATAGAACAACTAATAAAAATTTCAGATTATTTCAATGTAAGTTTAGATTGGCTTTGTAAAGGAATTGAAGAAAGTAATTCTGACAAAATAAAAATAAAAGAATTAACAGAAAAAAATTTTCTTTATGAATCAGCACTAAAAAAATATGATAATGAAATTATGGTATTTGATAAAATTAAAAAATTAATAGAAAAAACAAATTTAAAAAAATAATAAACTATGAAAAAAATATTTTTAATCATTTGCTTATTCTATTTGTCGGCTAATTCTCAAACCTATAAAATAGAATTTAATAAACAAGAAGAACTAAAAGATTTAAAAGAAATGAATGCGGAAATAATAAAAATAAACTCCGAACTATTAAACATTAATAAGATACTAAACAATGAGAACTATATATTAACAAATGATTATATGAAAGAAATAAACAATCAAATAATTACATCAATATTTCAAACATACTTAATAGATTTTATTTACGATGCTGCAAATATCGATGACAAAGAACTAATAACCGAATTTAATAATTTCAAAATTTTAGTAAATAATCTTATCGATACATACGAACTTGTAAAAGAAAAACATTTTAATAACATATATAATCTACAAACAAATAATCAATTAAATGAATCCATAAATACAATAATTGCAAAATCAATAGATATGTTTATTGGTATACCATTATTTTCAACACTAAAACAAATTATAAACTCAAACTAAAAATTTAAAAATTAAAAATTAAAATTAGAAAAAAAGTGAGTATAAAAATATGCTCACTTAACAAAAAATAAATAGTTCTTTTAAAAACTAATTAAATAAATAACAATAAAATATAATCAACTTAGCAATAATGCTTCTAAGCTGTGGGTCGGTGGTTCGAATCCACCCGGGCATGCTACTTCTCAAATTCTAATTTCAAATTTACAATTCAATATTTAATATTAATCTTATCTGTTGAATTTAAAACAGAAATAATTACAGACGTATAAAAAATAAAAAATTAAAAAAATTTTTAAAATTATAAATAATTTTGTTAAAATATATTTTGAAATTGTAATAAAATAAATTAACAGTTCTAAAAAATGAATGGACAAATATTTATAACTGAATGAAGAAATAAATTATCATAATTAAAAGCAGTGCTGTTGAAAATGAGCTGAATCCGAAAGAGAAAATAAGCTTATTACTTATCTCATTGTTAGATTTTATTTTTATAATCGAGACAATAAAAATTACAATTACAATTAAATGATAAAAAATAAAAATCAAAATTACTATCAATACCATTAAATACTGTGCACCGATGAATTTATGAACATTACTGTTAGAAAAATATAAAAGATAGGAAAATAAAAATAAAAGAAATTCAATAATTAAACTTGCCAAAAAAGATATTAACAATGTTATTTTTTTTGATTTTAGTGCATTTATTATATTCATAAATTAAGATATGTATTTTTAAAATAAAATTTAACATAAAAAATCGCTTAACAATAGGTCAAAATGATATTCTTTTTGTCATTTAAGTTTTTATATCTATTAGTTATCTTTATGTTTTTATAAATACTTTTAATTTATTTCTAATATCAGGGAAAAGGATATAAACATATTTATATTTATAACTTTAGCAGTATTACTTCTCTGCTATTCCACATCTTACACACAAATTAAGATATTCGAAAGAAACACAATAGATACTGTATCAAAAGGAATTCTGAAAAGCAATGATTACCGAATAAAAATTGATTTGAACGGGAAATGGGACATTTCTCTCGATGAAGGGAATATTTATTCTGAAATAATAGTCCCAAATTGTTATACTTTTGAAGGCGTAGTTTCATATAAAAGAAATTTTATTATACCAGACTCAATATTAAATAAATATTGTTTTATACTTATCACAGAAGGAATAAACTATGAATCGGAAATTAGAATAAATAACATTTTTGTTACAAAAACAATTGGTGGAGCAAGGTCATTTACTATACCAATAGATGGAAATATAATTAAAAATAATAATGAAATTTTTATTAAAGTTAATAACCTTCTAAATAACACATATACAATCCCTCTTGCAAATCAGATTAATTATACAAGAAACTATGGAGGAATAAATAAAGATATATATCTTATAGCTGTCCCAAAAGTGTATGTTTTTGAAAGTCTTGTAAGCTATAAATTCGAAAGTGATAATACAATTCATTTAACAAATGCAATAGAATTAAATTCCGAGAATTATTCATCATTAAAAGAACCTAACAAAGAAATCTTAATCAAAACAAAATTATATAAACTTAACAGTAATGAAATAGTAGCAGAAAGTACTCCTGTAAAATTGACGATAGAAGATTATCAAACAGTAAATGTATCAAATGAATTAATAATAAAGAATATTAATCTTTGGTCACCTGATAATCCAGAGTTATATGAAATTAAAACAATTATTCAAAACTCTTCAAACAAAACGATAGATGAATTAAGCAGAGAGATTGGTTTCACAAATATAAAAATAAAAACAGAGAACATTTTATTAAATGGAAAAGTAACAATACTAAACGGTATAAATTATTATGAAGATTCACCAAAATTTGGAAATGCATTGGATTACTCAGAAGTTGAAAACGATTTAAAAAGAATCAAAGAATATGGTTTTAATTGCATTAGGATTCCCGGTAAGTCAGCACATCCTTTTGTAATAAATATTTGCAATAGAATTGGTTTATTTGTAATGCAAGAAATTCCATTTAATGAGGTTCCAGAAAAAATATTAGGAGAAAATAATTATTTACAATTTGCAATAGATTATTTAGAAAGTATAATCAAGAGAGATAAAAATTCACCAGCTATTTTGTGCTGGGGCATTGGGAATAACTTCGATGTTACCTGCAACTCTGCTGTTGAATATGTCAAAAATATTAAGATTGCCACATCAAAACTTGATTCCAGACAAATATATTATACTACAAGAAATATAAAAAATGATTTATGCTCCGAAATAATAGATATAAAAGGGATTAATTTTTCTACAAACAACATAGAAAAAATTCAAAAAATAACAGACGAAATAAAATCAGTTAGAAAACCGAATCAATCTATTTTTATATCTTCTTACGGAATATGTATTAATAATATTAATAGAAACGGATTTGGTGATAAGAAATCGGTAGAAGCACAAGCGAAATTTATTTCGGAATCTTATAAAATAGTTAGCAAATCCTTTTTTGCAAATTTCATTTCATCATACTCAGATTGGAATTCTATATTACCTTTAAATTCTCAATTAAACGAAAATCCATATCTTAAAACAGAGGGTATTTTCGATTTTTACCGAGAACCAAAAACAACAGCAACAATAATCAAAAGAGTAATTAATAATCAAGGATTTCAGAAAATTCCAGAAGGCTCTGGTGAAATTATGTATAAAGATAATTACTTTATTTTCATCATTACAGGATTAGTATCTATTATTTTCTTTTTATTTCTAATTGGGAAATTGAGATATTTCAAATCAAATATCGTAAAAAGTATAGTTTCACCAAAAAATTTTATTTACTTTGTAAAAGAGCAAATGTTAATTGCTACTTACAGAAACATCATTTTAAATTTTTTAATAGCTCTTTCACTCGGATTATTTTTCGCTTCAGCAATATATTTATATAGAGAAAATATTTATCTTGATATGCTTCTTTCAAGTATATTTACTAATCCCGATACAAAAATGAACATTGCGTTTGTTATTAATTCACCTGTTAATCTACTTTTATTAATTTCTGTTGCTATATATTTGAATATAATTTTAATAACAGCAATTGCATCAATATTAAATTTATTATTTATTAAGAAAAGTAATCTAAAAACTATTTACACAATAACAGTTTGGTCATTTATACCATACTTAGTATTCTTAGTTATAGGAACGGTAATTTATAAATTATCTGGTGAGGGTTCTGGTTTTATATCTGTAACATTTATTTTATTTATTATAATTTACCTATATTGCTATATAAAATTAATGCATGGATATAAAATTATCTTTGAAATTTCAACTTTAAAGATTGTAATCTATGGATTTGCGATTTTTTTGTTTGTTCATATGTTAGCATTTACATATTTTTATTATATAAAATCGACATTAAATATATTCGATTTAATTTTAAGCTATAAATAACAATTTGTATTTATCCAAACTCGAAATATTTGGTTTTAAATCTTTTCCTGAAAAAACAACGATTGAATTCGACAGTGGAGTTGCTGCTATAGTTGGACCAAATGGTTCAGGAAAATCAAATATAGTTGACGCTATAAGATGGGTTTTAGGAGAACAAGGAGATAAAATTTTAAGAAGTGAGAAAAGAGAAGATGTTGTATTTAATGGAACAAATAAAAGGAAGCCGCTAAGTGTAGCAGAAGTATCCTTAACGATTCAAAACAACAAAAATATTTTACCAACTGAATATTCCGAAGTTCAGATTGCAAGAAGATTTTTCAGAAGCGGAGAAACCGAATACTATTTAAATGGAACAAAAGTTAGACTAAAAGATATAAGAAATTTATTTGTCGATACGGGAATAGGTCCTGATGCATATTCAGTAATAGAGCTAAAAATGGTAGATGCAATACTTTCATCTGTAAAAAATGAAAGGCGTAAACTCTTCGAAGAAGCCGCAGGTGTCGTTTCATATAAATATAATCGTGACTTAACAATAAAAAGATTAGAATCAGTTAAAGAAAGCCTTACAAGAGTGAATGATATAATACGTGAAAAGCAACGAAACGTAAATGCTATGGAAAGACAGGTTAAAAGAGCAGAAGAAGCGAAGCTGGTGTATGAGGAATTAAAGAACCTTGAAATTGTAGTTTCGAACTTCGAATACAAAACATTAAATGATGAAATTAACGAAATTAAGGAACATGAGCACGAAAACATTTCTTTAAAAGAATCTCTTCTTACTGCAATAAAAGAATATGATGAAAAATATGATTTAATAAGAGAAGAGAACCAAAAATATGAAGAATCTTTAGAAGCAATTAACGAAAAAATTTTAATTAAAAAAGATGAAATTAATGATATAGAAAGATTTAATCTTGTAACGGAAGAAAAAATTAAAAACTATGAACAGAATATATCAAGACTAAAAACTGAAAATGAAAATTCAGAGAAGAGTATTTCATATAATCTTGAAAAATCAAACGAACATAGACAAAAAATATCAGTTTTAAACAACACACTTGAAATATCCGAAACGGCACTTGCGGAGAAGAAATATAATGTTGATTCAACAATAAAGGTGATTAATGAAAAGAAAAATGAAATAATTTCGATTGGCCAAAAAGTTAAAGAATTAACAAAAGAAATAAGCACAAAAAAATCTGAATACCAAAAAAATAAAATAAAACTCGATAATAATTTAGAAAGATTAAAGATTATTGGTGAAAAAATCGAAGCAGATTTAAAAAATATCGAAACCTATGAGAAAAGCAAAAATGAATTAGATAATAAAATTAAAGCTATTTCCGAAGAACACAAAGAGAAAGAAACAGAATATCAGAATAATTTAAATATCAAGTTATCATTAGACGAAAAAATATCTGAATCGGAAAAATTATTAACACAAAAAAATCTCGAGCTCCAAGCAAAATCAAACAAAATTATTCATCTACAAAATCTTCTCGAAACTTTCGAAGATTATGCAGAAGGGATTAAATACCTTTTAAAAGATAATAAGCATTCAGAAATAAAGACTGTATTAGAAACAATCGAAGTTAATGATAAATTTAAAACAGCTATCGAAACGGCTCTTGGAGAAGTCTCAAATTATCTTTTATTAGATGACTCAAGAACTTTAAACAAACTGATTAACGAGTTAAATGCAAATGATAAAGGTAAAGTAACATTCATTTTAAATGACAAACTGAACTATTCTAATTCTATTTTTCAATTCGATTATTTCAAGCCTGATTTTCTTGACAATGAAGGAGTTTATGGATTTGCAAATGAATTGATTAAATGCAAACAACCTGAATATCAACTACTGATTAATTATCTTCTCGATGAATATGTAATTGTCAATGATATAGATACAGCATTTAAACTTTCGAAGGATAATTATTACAAATTTATAACTCTGGAAGGTGATATAGTAACGGAATGCTTTATAAGAGCAGGAAGTAAAGTAAAGGAAGAAAGTATTAAGTTAGGCAGAGAGAAACAAATAGAAAGACTGAAAAAAGAAAGAGATTCATTTTCCGAAGAAATAAAATCGCTTGAAAAAGAAATTAATTCTTTGAAAAATCAACTCTATGGTTTAAATTTAGAAGAGCAAAAAGAAGAAATAATAGAACTCGAAAAAAATATAACAAGTTTAGAAAACGAAATTTCATTATATAGCTTTAAAATTGAAGAATTGAATAAAACTTATGTATTAAACGGTGAAATTTATACTAGAATTCAAGAAGAAAATAAAACCCTAAATGAAATAATTAACTATTTGATAGAAGAATTAAGTAAACTCGAAAATCAGGAATCCAATCTTGAGAAAGAGCTTGCTTTTTTAACAGAGGAATTCAATACAATAGACCAAAATTATAAACAATATTTAAATGAATATAATAGTTTTAGTCTCGAGTTAATTAAACTAAAAAATGAATTAAAAAACGAAGAAGCGAGCCTGCAGAGAGCATTAAATACTGTTGAATACCAAAAAAAGCAAATAGAAACCAATAAAAAACAAATAATAGATGAAACTGTATTACTCGAGGATTTCAAAATAAATATTGAAGAAAACAATGATAAACTTGCAAAATTAAAGAATGAAGAAAAAGTAATGACAGATGATTATAATATGAAAAAGCGTTTATTCGATGAAAGAAAGGAAATTCAAAATCGTATCGATGATGAAAGAAGAGGTAAGAGGTCATTATTTGATAAAGTTTCACAGAAATTAATTGACTCACAAATTAAAATCAAAGAAAACGAAATAAAATGTGAAAACATACAAACATTTTTAAAGAAAAAATATGAAATTGAAGTCTTCGAAAACTTAGAAGATATAAAATCTCAGGAAAACTTAACTAAATCTTACAATGATTATTCGGATGTTACTGGAAACTTTGATTTAGCCAAAGCAAGAAGTAGTATAGATGAATTAACCGTAAGGTTAAATAAACTCGGTGGAGGATATCAGCAATTGGTTTGGGACGATTTTCAAACAGAGAAAGAAGAACTCGAAAAAATGATAATACAAAAAAATGATTTATTAGAATCAGAAAAAGATATCAGAAAAACAATAGAGAGAATAAATACAGAGGCCAGAGAAAGATTTTTAAAAACATTCGAGCATATACGTCAAAACTTCATAAGAATTTTTACAGAACTATTCCAAGAAGGTGACGAAGCTAATTTAAAATTAATATATGAAGCAGATGAAGAAGGAAAAATAGTTGAAGACCCACTCGAAGCAAAAATAGAAATCACAGCAAAACCAAGAGGAAAGAGACCAACATCGATTGAACTCCTTTCAGGAGGAGAGAAAACATTAACTGCAATCGCATTACTTTTCGCAATATACCTTGTAAAACCCTCGCCATTTTGTGTCCTTGATGAAGTAGATGCACCTCTCGATGTAGCAAATCTGGGAAGATTTAACAAAATGATAAGAAAGTTTTCCGAAAATACTCAATTCATTCTAATAACACACAACGAAAGAACAATGGAACGAGTAGATAGACTCTATGGAGTTACAATGCAAGAACCTGGCGTTACAACAATAGTCGAAACGAAATTCAGAAATAATTAAGTTGAAAGAATATAAATTAAAAATCTATTGCGACTTCGACGGAACCGTTATGAAAAATGATGTCTGGGTTTCGGCTCTGGGAAAATTTATTAAAGATAAGAAGAAATTCGAAATTATCTGCGAAGAATTTACTTCAAATATAATTACTGCAAGACATTGTAATTTAAGAGAATTAGATCTCATAGAAGGTTTTAATTTTGAAACATTTAATAAATATCTCGATGAAGAAGAACTCGATGAATATTTCAAAGAATTTAGTGAATATTGTAAACTAAATAATTACGAAATCACTTTATTGAGTGAAGGTTTGGATTATTATATAAAATATATTCTTGATAGAGAAAATTTAAATTTAAAATACTTTAGTAATAAATTAATTGTTAAAGAAATTACCGAAGAGAATAATAAGAAGCTGAAATTAACCTGTGAATTTCCTTATCCAGATGAACACTGCACGTATTGTGGAATGAGCAAAAGAAATATCATAATTAACAATACTAATGAATTAGAGAATGAGGTATCAGTATTTATAGGAGATGGGACTTCTGATTTTTGTGCTAGCAATTATGCAGATATTGTATTTGCTAAAAAGCGGCTTGCCTCTTATTGCTGGAAAAATAACATTACATATTACGATTTTAAGAATTTTAAAGATGTTATAATAAAACTCGAATCATTAAAATCAAAAAATAAAATAAAGCATAAATTAACTGCAAAAAATTTAAGAAAAGAAGTATTTTTAGGAGGATAATATTTTGAAGAAACTTGGTAAATATTTTTTTAGGTTTAGAAGTTATACACCGATACCTTTCTTGTTTTGTATGATACTTTTTATGAAGCCAAGTTTATATTCAATTTTATCTGGTTTACCATTTATTATCATAGGTGAATTTATCAGAATTTGGGCAGTTGGATATGCTGGAAGTGAAACGAGAACAACAAATGGAGTTGGAGGTTCCAATTTAGTCACACAAGGACCATATTCATATTTAAGAAACCCTTTATATTTTGGTAATGTATTAATTTATATTGGAATAGGAATTATGAGTTATGCTTTATTTCCTTATCTGCAGATTTTAGCATTCTTGTATTTTACTTTTCAATATTATTGCATCATTTTAAATGAAGAAGATTATTTAAAGAATACGTTTGCAGAAAAATTTTCGGAATATACAAAAACTGTAAATAGATTCTTCCCTTTTAAAAATAAATTATCAGAAAGTTTGACATCAAATATCACATTTGATTTAAAAGAAGGATTAAAATCCGAAATCAGGTCTTTTCAGTCAATAATTATTTCGGTAAGCATAATTATCTTTTATTATATTTTTTTTATGTAATGTAATTAATTGTAAATACAAGATTTATTTACATTAAAGCAAGTATAACTTTAAAAATTATTATATTGACTATTATTTACATAGTAGTTATTTTATTAAGGGAAATTGTATATAAATTTATTACTGATTAATAATTCACAAAAATGAAAAAACAAATTGTTTTTCTTCTACTATTAGTAACAATTAGTTTTTCTTTTTTGCACTCGCAGGAAATTCCTACAACCATTATCAAAGATGAGGATATGAGGGGTTATAAAAAGAAGAAATTTTTCCAATTATCTGTTCTTGGTGGTTTTGTAAATCCTCTTTTTTTGCTTAATGATAGTTATTATGCTAGTCCAAATGTAGGATTAGATTTCGCATATCGTGTTAATAAAGAGACAGCAATTTTCTTTGAAAGTAACTATGTAATGCTTGAAAATAAAGATACTATTGCTCCATCCCGTTCATATTTGGAATTTGCATTTGGCTCAAGATTTTATTTCCGAGCAAAGGGTGTCAGGTCAAGTTTCTTTGTAGAAGCAGCAACGGGTCCATACGTTTTTATTCAAGGTTCTTTGATTAAAGATTCCATTTCTTTTCAGTCGAAAACTATCGGTAAATTAGGACTAAATTTTGGTATGGGTGGTGAAATGGTATTAACAAATCAGTTGTTTATTATGATTAAAGCAAAATATAATTATATAATTGAGAGAAATGTAACCAAAAGTTACGTTTCAGGATTAATGGGATTAACTTTAAGATTTTAATAATTTTTTAAAAAAATAAAATAAAAACTTTTTAAGTACTTTACTTAAAAAGTTTTTTTTTGCCCGAATTAGTATTTAAGATATTATATCTGAATATCATAAAATATTATTAATAGTTATTTTGCATTGATGAATAATCATAAAAAAATATTTTTAATCGCAGGAGAAGCATCGGGAGATAAAAATGGTTCTATTCTTGTTGATGATATAATAAAAAATAATCCTAATATTTTATTTTATGGTATTGGTGGAACGAAATTGAAATCTAATAAAGTTGATTTAGTCTATGATTACTCTTCAATTAATTATATTGGATTTACAAACGTCATTAAAAATATTCAAAAAATAAAAAAAGTCTTAAATAAAGTAGTAGAGTATGTTCGAGATTTAAATCCAGAAATTATAATATTAATTGATTCACCTGGATTTAACTTAAAATTCGCTCAATTAGTAAAGAAATTTTACAAGGGAAAAATTATTTATTATATTTCCCCACAAATTTGGGCATGGCACAAAAGCCGTATAAATATTATAAAAGAATATATAGATAGAATGCTTGTAATTTTTCCATTTGAAGTTGATTTTTATAAAGAATTGAATTTTAATGCAGATTATGTTGGACATCCTTTAGTAAATCAAATTAATGACTTTCTTTCAAAAAATAAAAAAGAAGTATTTAATTACCCTAATATTTGTCTTCTTCCAGGTAGCAGATTGGAAGAAATTAGAAGAATTTTACCAACGCTTGCAAATGTATCAGAGCTGTTGAGGAAACAATTTAATGCCGAAATTAAATTAATCTACCCCGAAAATATAAATCCGATAATTTATAAAAATATATTAAAAGGAAGATATTGTAAATTACTTCCTAATACCGAAGAAAACCATTTAACTACACTATTAAACTCGGATTTAGTTTTATCAAAGTTTGGAACAACAACATTAGAACTTGCCCTATTAAATATTCCTTTCATATCGGTTTATAAAGCTGGAATTTTTAATTATAGAATTGCTAAATTTTTTTCTCAAATTAAATATGTTTCTATGCCAAATATTTTATTGGGAAAAGAAATTGTTAAAGAATTTATACAATATGATATGACAACAGATAATATACATTTAGAAGCTAAGAAAATATTAGAAGATAAATCATATAGAAATAAAATTATTAAAGAATTGCAAGAGGTAAGAAATTTGTTTAATAATACCCCTGTGAAAAAAACTGCAGCAGAAATAATTCTGGAAGAATTGAGAAATTAGAATTATGATAGAATTTTTGAGAATATTACTTATTCCTATTTCATTAATATATCAAATAATAATAATATTAAGAAATTTATTTTATGACAAAGGTTATTTCAAATCAAAAGAAATACCTATCCCGGTAATTTCAATTGGTAATATAACAGTTGGTGGAACAGGTAAAAGTCCTTTCACGATTTTTCTTGCAAAATATTTTATGAAAAAAGGATTTAAGCCTGCCATTATCTCACGAGGTTATAAAGGAAATTCGAATTCAATAGAAATAGTATTTGATGGTAAAGAAATACTATCCACACCTGATAAATGCGGAGATGAACCAATTATGATTGCAAATAATTTACTATCAATAAATAATAATTTCTTTGTATTAATAGGAAAGAACAGAGTAGAAACATCGAACTATGCTATTAAAGAATTTAAACCTGATATAATATTACTCGATGATGCATTTCAGCACAGAAAAATAAAACGCAATTTAGATATATGTTTGATTGATTCAAAAGAATTTCAAGAAAAAAAAATTATGCATTTGTTATTACTACCTGCTGGAAATTTAAGGGAAAATATTATAAATTTAAAAAGAGCTGATGTTATGATTCAAAATAATAAATTCGATAAAAAAGAAAAAATAAAAACATTATATAATTATAATTCTAATTTATTTTCTCTAAATTATATTAATAATGGTTTCTTTAATATTAATGGTGATAAATATGAAATTTCAGGTCATAATATAATAGCATTTGCTGGTATTGCCAGACCTGAATCATTTTTTGAAGAATTAAAAAAAACTAATTCTAAAATTATAGAAATAATACATTTCAAAGACCACCACAACTATTCTAATGATGACATAGAAAAGATAAAATCAAAAGCAAATGAAGAAACTTTTATTGTTACTACCGAAAAGGATTTTGTTAAAATAAAATATTTCGAAGATTTTCTTAAATATTTCAATGTTTTATTTATGAAAATTGAATTAATTTTAGAGGATTCAGATAAATTTTTTAAAATTATTGACAATAGAATTTTAAAAGGAATAAATTGAATAATAAAAAAGAATTTTTATTTAAGAATAAATTTATTTGTTATATAATTATTCTGTTTTTTATTTATCTATCATTTTCATGCTCGGCAACAAATGGAGATGATTTTGAAAACTCACAATCGAGTGCAATATTAATTTCACCTGGCGAGTTAAAAACAAAAATTAACGAAAAATCACTGAAATTAATTTCTCTCGATTGTGAAGGCGATATTACAATAGATTCTCCTGAACTTAATAGTTCGGGAAGTATTATTTTAAGCATTTTAAAACCAGATAGTATATACACTAAACTCGAAGGTCCTTTTGGAATAAGTATAGCAAGAATGCTGATAACAAGAAATAATTTTATTTATCATAATATCCGAGAAAACTATGTAATCAAAGGATCATCTACTCCTCTAAATTTAGGTTCAATATTAAGATTAAAAGTTAATTTCGATGATCTAATCAACGGATATACATCGACATTTTATTTTAACGATACAACATCTTCCAATGCAACAGTTTCATTGGTAAAAAACAAATATGTATTAAAAATTTCTGAAGCAGAACATATAAAAGTCTTTACGATAAATCCTAAAGATTTTAACATAGAGAAATACGATTTATTGGATAAAGCAGGGAAAATTATGTTACTGATAGAATACTCCGATTTCGAAACGATTAATAATATTATTACTCCGAAAAGTATTTTTATTACAAATCCGAACGAAAAACAACACCTTTGGATTAATCTTGAAAAGAAAATTATTAATAGCAACAAATTAAAGTTTAAGATAACAATTCCTAAAAGTGCAAAAATTATTGAATGGGAATGAAATTTAAATATTTAATAATATCATTTTTTTTACTTTATAACATTGGATTATTTGCGGACTATAATTACAAAGAAGATTTGAATAAGCAAATAAATCTTTACAGACTCGATATAGAAAAACTAAATTACAGACTTGAAGAAATTAAAAACTTGATAAAAAGATATAATGAAAATCTTAAAATTCTTAACGACAGTATAATAATATTATCTACCTTTGTTGAAAAATCTTCAGGTAGTATAAGTTATGACCCTAAAAGTAAATTTTTAACAGAAGAAGCAAAATTAATACAAGCAATAAATAAAACCGAAAATCTTAAAAATAATTTTTTAAAGAAAATAATATGGCTTTATAAACACGGAGATGATTTTAATACAGAAATACTCTTTTCTTCAAAATCATTCAATGATTTTTATGTTAAACTTGCCTACCTAAATAAAATTTCAGAAATGCGTAAAAAAGATTTTCAACGGCTTAAGCGTGAATTAATGATATTAGAAGAAAAAAGGAGATTATCGAAATTAAATAGAGAAGAATATATGAGATATATTAGAGAGAAAAAAGAAAGCCAGAAATCTTTAATTGAGCAAAAAGCACATCTTGAGAATCAGATAAATACTCTAAAAGATGAAACTGATATGATATTACGGCAAATTGAGAGGAAAAATACTTTTATAGATAAAATTGAAAGAGAATTAATTAATTTCAATATTTCTACAATTTATAAAATAGAACAAGAAGCAAATTATTCAGGAAAAGCTATTTGGGAATTACAAGGTAATCTAATATTACCTGTCCAAAGTGTCAATATTCTTTTTGATTTCGGAAAATCTATTAATCCCGAAACTAAGACAATAACATATAATAATGGAATAGATGTATCAATTGCAAAAGGTTCAGAAGTAAAATGTGTAGCAGATGGTAAAGTGGAAGTTATATCTTACCTACCCTATTTTGGCAATATAATAATAATTCATCACGACGGAAATTACAGAAGCGTATATGCAATCGTAAAGGATATAAACGTAAGTGTAAATAATAACGTTCGCGCAGGAGATATTATTGCAAAAACAGATGAGAATAATAACGGACAATGTTTTCATTTTGAACTTTGGAAAGATAATTCCCCTCTTGACCCAAAACAGTGGGTAAGAAAAGGTGTAAATATAAATTAATATGAGATTAAGTAATAAAAGAGTATTAGTCTCCGTAATTATTACCGTATTTAATAGAAAAGATAAAATTTTTCGAGCAATAAATTCTGTTTTAAATCAAACATTTAAAGAATATGAAATTATTATTATAGATGATGGGAGCAATGATAATGTTGAGAAAACTCTTTTCCCATTGTTAAAAAAATACGATTTTATTAAATACTTAAGACATAGTAACAGAAATACATCGTATTCGCTTAATACAGGAATTCGGATTGCAGAAGGGAAATATATAACATTTTTAGACTCCGATGATGAATATGAGAAAAAGCATCTTGAATTGCGAATAAAGTATTTCATCAAAAATCCAAAAGTTGAATTGATACATTCAACTTGCAAATTCATTGGTAAGGGAAAAGATATGTTAGTTCCCGATGCAAGAAATCCCAAAAAACTTATACATCTCGATAAGTGTATAATCGGAGCAACATTTTTTGGTTTAAGGAAAGTATTTGCTAAAGGATTTATAGATTGTTATGGATATGATTACGAATTTTATTTAAGAGCAAGAAAAAAATTTAAAGTTGTAAAATTAGATTTACCTACATATATATATTATAGAAATTCGGTAGATAGTGTATTAAATAAAATGAAAACTAAATTATCTAAATAATAATGGATAACAATTTTTATATAAAAGAATGTATCGAACTTGCAAAAAAAGGCATTGGTTACGTATCGCCAAATCCTTTAGTCGGATGTATTATCGTTAAGAGCGGGAAGATAATTGGAAAAGGTTATCACAAAAAATTTGGAGAAGTACATGCAGAAGTAAATGCAATTAACGATTCGAAGAAAAACGGTTACAATTTAAAAGATTCTACTCTTTATTTAAATCTCGAGCCCTGTTCACATTATGGGAAAACACCTCCCTGCACAGATTTAATAATAAAAGAAAAAATTTCTAAAGTGATTATTGGAATTAAAGACCCAAATCCCGAAATAAACGGGAAAGGAATTTTAAAACTTAGAAAAGCAGGTATAAAAGTAGAATGCGGATTTTTAAAAAAGGAATGTGAAGAATTAAATAAATTTTTTATTAAAAGTATAACCCAAAAAATACCTTATGTAACTTTAAAAATTGCTCAAAGCATAGACGGTAAGATTGCCTTCAATAATTTTAAATCAAAATATATATCGAGTAAAGAATCTAAAATTTTCGTTCATAAATTAAGAAGTGAGTATGATGCAGTATTAATCGGCAGAAATACAGCACTTATAGATAATCCTCTCTTAACAGTAAGGGAGATAAAAGGCAGGAATCCTTATAGAATAGTAATAGATAAAAGTTTTACACTTCCACAACATTTAAATATTTTTAAAAATGAAGAAGATGGAAAAACTCTTATAATTAGTTCATCGCGTAATAGTAAAATATCAATGATTCAAATATTAAAAACTTTATATGAATTGAATATCTCAAGTGTACTTGTAGAAGGCGGTGCAAATATATTTTCACAATTTGTCGAAAAAAATTTATTCGATGATATTTATTTCATCGTTGCTCCGAAAATAATCGGGGACGGTATTTCTGCTTTTAGAGATTTTAAAATTAATTCTTTATCAAAAGCAAAAAAACTAATTTTAATAAATTCATTTTCTTGTGGTGAAGATTTAATATTATATTATAAAAAAGATAAATAAATTTTTAAAATAAATATTTAACAAATAATATATAATAATTTAAATTATGTTCACAGGTATAGTTACAGATATGGGCAAGATAATTGCCAATAATCCAAAAGGTGATAGCATTAAATTTCTTGTCGAACCAACTAATAGAAATTATCTTAATGATATTAAAACTGGTGATAGCATGTCGATAAACGGAGCTTGTATGACAATAGAAGCAAAAAAAGGAAGGAGATTTGAATTTACGACAATTAAGGAATCACTTAGTAAAACAAATCTGGGTGATTTAAAAATCGGAAGTTATGTAAATCTCGAAAAGCCAATGAGAATAGATTCCAAGTTAGATGGTCACATAGTTCAAGGGCATGTCGATGCTACAGGGATTGTAAAAAAAATAAATAATTTGAAAGACAGCTGGGAATTTTTTATTGAATTTTCATCGAGATTCAGAGATAATATTATTTATGTTGGTTCGATATCGGTAAACGGTGTGAGTCTGACAATAGCAGAAATAGTTAAAGAAGACAAAAAAAATGTATTAATAAAAGTTGCTATCATTCCACATACTTTCGAAGTAACAAATTTTAAATATTTCGAAGTTGGAACAAGAGTAAATATAGAATTCGATATGATGGGAAAATATGTAATGAGAAAACTCGAGGGATTAAATAAATTTAAGAAGTAACGGATTTCATTATTTCGAGAGCAATACCCGTTTCGTCAATTTTATTTAAACAATCTAATGTTTTAATCGGACATTTATTACCCCCGTGTATCGAGCAGGGTCTGCATTTCAAATCTTTAATCTGAAAAACGAAATCATTTTCTCCGTATGGGTAAAATCCAAACTCGGGAATAGTAGCTCCAAAAATCGCCAAAACTCTTGTCCCTACCGCATTAGCAAGGTGAAGCGGGGCAGAGTCATTAGTAACTAAAACTTTCGAATGTCTGATCAATTCTGCCGATTGTAGCAGAGTCAACTTCCCTGCTGCATTAAAGACCTTAAAATTTTTACTTAGAACTTTAATTTTTGCACATAAACCAAAATCATCATCACCACCAACTAAAACTATTTTTACACTGAAGTCGTTTAATATAGTTAATAGTTTAATAAATTTCGTTTCGGGAAAAGTTTTTGTGAACCACACAGAGCCGGGAGCGATAGTAATAAATTTATCATCTTTCTCTATTTTAAATGCGGATAAAATTGCAGATACTATTTTAATATCTTTTTCCGAAGGAAACAATTTCGGAGGAATAATTTCATTTTTAAAAATTCCAATTGGAGCCAGAAGACTTAGATTTCTAACGATTTCGTGAACATTTTTATTATAAACTACCCTTGTTTTATATTTCGATGCAAAAGCTGAAGTATCGAAAGAAATTGTATTCGGAACTTTCGATAAATGCGATAGCATAGTGCTTCTAAATGACCTATGCGGGGAAATAATTAAATCGAATTTTTTACTTTTTATATAATTAAGTAATTTTAAAAATCCATTTATACCTTTTTGAGAATATCTTTTATCATAGAGAATTAATTCATCTAAAAAAGGATTATTATCAAACAAAGAAGCTACATCAGGAATACATAAAAAAGAAATTTTCGATTCGGGATATTTTTCTTTTAATACTTGTAAAACAGGAAGTGTGAGAATTACATCACCTGCGAAAGCTGTTTGAATAATCAGAATATTTTTAAAATCGAAATTACTTTTTTCCATCGTCCTTAATATGTTTAAACCTTCTATGGAACCAGAGCCACTGGCTTGGATTAGCCCTGATAGCGTTTTCGAGCTTTTTATTAATTCTTTCCGTAAGTATCATAACATTTTGTTCGTTGTATTCTTTTAAGTCGTCATATTCGATTTTATCTATAGTAATAAAATAAGTAAAATTAGGTAACCGATTAGCATAGGCAAAAATCAATTCTGTTTTAAATTTCAGAGCCATTTTAGCGGGACCGGAAAAAGTTGCTACTTTATGCCCGAAAAAATCCGCATAGACGGAATAGAGAGGATGAGCGGACTGGTCAACGAGGAAGCAAACGATTTCATTTCTTAAGATTTTTTTAAAAACACTTCTAATGGGTGCACCAACGGGGATAATTTCATTTCCGCTTAATTCCCTATAATAGTTTAGTTTATGGTCAACAAATTTATTCGATTGTGTTTTAGCAAGAATATTCAATTTACCTCTGAAAATTTTAGCATAGCCAAAGGCAGTTAATTCCCAATTCGAGATATGCCCACTAATAAAAAACACACCGTGACCTTTTTCGAGACCTTTGACAATAAGTTGAGAGTTTTCGAAAGAGATAATAGTATCGAGTAAATCTTTTTTCATTCTTGGCAGATAGAGAATTTCAAAAAGATTAATTCCAAGATTAACATAGCATTTTTTAAGTATGTCTAATTTCCATTTATCATCTTTATCGGGAAAGCACATCGAGAGGTTATTTAGAGCGATATTTTTTCTAATAGGAATTAGATAAAAAAAAACAGCCCAAGAAGTTTACCGCTTTTTTGAATAAACTTAAGCGGAAAAAGTCTCACAAAAAATCCAACGAATAAAAACGCAAAAAGTATTAGTCTATCTTTCATATAATACAACTATAATAAATCTGGAAATGTAATAAAAGTCTAAATTTTCAACCGAGACCGAGTGATAGCGTTCCATTTAGTGTGTAAATTTCAAATTGCTATTTGTTGGAACAGAGC
>CAYNTK010000007.1:0-133453 GCA_964400285.1 uncultured Ignavibacteriaceae bacterium | reverse complement strand
ACTCTTTTTTTATAGGCTATTCTATTTACACACTTTTTTGAACGCTAATATAAATTGAACCAGCTCTTCCTTTGTATGGTTTTCATTTATTTCAAGAAAAGAATTTTTGTCACTATTCAGTGCCAGCCAGTTTGAAATAACTTTAATTTCATCGAGTTCTTCGGCTGTATATTTGTGCTTAATATATTTGCTTAAAGAAAAATAAAGATATTCGGTTGTTTCGGTGATGTCCTCTAAAAAATTTTTCTGGTCGAAATCTCCGTTTTTATCCATTGTATACGTATTCATCAGTTTTCCGTTATGAATAAAAAATACTTCTCTTTTTTGCGAGGTATCGCATTTGATTATGATTTTTTTATTGTTGATAGCTGATGTAATCACTTTCTGGAAACTCATTACTTTTTCCAAATCCATCAATCTATCACGAAACGATGCGGCTTTTTCAAATTCCATTCTTTCGGAAAGCTGTGTCATCAGTTTTTTGTAAATTGTTCTCGAAGAATTTTTATCGAGCTCGGTAATATAATTATGTGCTTTTGTTATTTCTTCCCTATATTTTTCTTTTGAAATGGAAATGTTGCACGGAGCATCGCACTGTCCGATATCATAATACATACAATTTGAATTGTCCTTTGATGCTTTTATTTTTTTGCTTTCGCATTTTCGGATTTTAAATTTAGCTTTTATTTCGCGAAGCAATTGGTTAACTGTTCTACGGCTTGAAAATGGTCCGTAATAATTTGCTCCGTCATTCTCTATTTCATAAACTTTTTCGATTTTGGGAAAATCGTTTTGCACATCAATTTTCAAAAACGGGTGAAAGCGGAAACGCTTTATGGCTGTGTTAAAGCGGGGTTTGTGTTTTTTAATTAGTTTAGATTCAAGTATTAGAGCGGATAGTTCCGAATCGGTAATTACAAATTCGAGCTTCTTAATATTTGCAAGAAGTTTTTTAATTTTATATGGCAGTTCCGAGTTATGTCTGAAGTATGTAGATAATCTTTCGCGAAGATTTTTTGCTTTGCCAATGTAAAGTATTTCTTCCGATGCACTTTTGAAAAAATATACTCCGGGATTTTTGGGAATATCTTTTAGTTTAATATTCACTCGCTTCAGTGCAGGAGATTTTTTTTCTTTGGTATAGATTTTTTTATTCTGGAAAGTAAGGAGTTCATCGAGCGATTCTATTTCATATTCTTCCTGCAGAACATCGAGAAAATGAAGCAGGATTTTTGCTGTAGCCATAGTATCATCGAAAGCCCTGTGTTTTCTATCCTGCGTGATACCGAGATATTCGGAAACATTTCCAAGTGATTTGGATTTCAGTTGCCTCAGCAGGCGTCTTGCAAGTTTGCACGTGCAAAGAGTTCTTATAGAAAACTTTATCGGTTCATCTAATCGTTTAAATGATTCCGAAACGAATTTATAGTCGAAGCTAACATTATGCCCGACGAAAATCGTATTTTCAAAATTTATACCTTCGAAAAAGTTTATTATTTTAGGAGCGACCTCATCGAAAACCGGTTGATTAATCACATCTTCGTTTGTAATTCCGGTAAGATAAGTAATTTCTCTTGGAATATGCTGTTTTGGATTAATTAAGGTAGAAAATTTATCAGTAATTTCTCCGTCCTGAATTTTCACAAGAGAAATTTCCGTAATGCGGTTGTTGTGTGGGGAAAGACCCGTTGTCTCTATGTCGCAGACTACATAAGTTGCATCGAGCAGGTGCAGAGAATTTTTTCCCTTTTTCTTCATATCACAATAAAATTAAGATAAAGTGAATTAACAGTAAACTGAATTATTTTTCATATCACTCAAAAGACTATTTATTTATAATATTGATTTTCATATTTTAGCAAAACAATAAAATCTGGAGGATTTTATAAATGAAAATCAGAATCACATCAATTTTTATATTTCTTGCTTTATTATCATTTATTTTTTTATCTTGCGGGAAAAGTGAAAGGCCAAAGAAAAAATTTGATACAACACCTGTTTCTATAAAGCAATTCGATACTCCTCCCGGAGCTGACCCATCAGTTCCTGCTGAATTAGGCGGTAAGGGATTTAAAGGCGAAGGATGGGAAACCAAGACCGATTATAATATACTAGGTAATCCAAAAGCAGTCAAAGGGGGAAGTTTGATAATGTCTATGAAAGATTTTCCTGCTACTCTTAGAATTCTCGGAAAAGATTTTAATTCATATTTTAATATAATGTCGGAGGGAATGCTTTATGAATCTCTTTTAGATGAAGACCCAGTTACAGGGGAATTTATTCCTCGACTTGCAACTCACTGGAAAATATCTGATGATAAAGTAACATATAAATTCAGGATAAATCCTGATGCACGCTGGGCAGACGGGAAACCTGTAATAGCAGAAGATGTGATAGCTACGTGGAGCAAATTTGTTGACCCTGAAACGCTCGACCCGTATATGAATGAAGTATTCAATAGTTTCGAGAAGCCTGTTGCAGAGAGTAAATATATTGTTTCAGTGAAATCAAAGCAGAAAAACTGGAGGCAGTTTACTTATTTCACAACCGGTATGAAAATCTTACCTGCTCATATAATCGGGAGCATATCGGGAAAAGAATTTATGGAAAAATATCAATTTGAATTTATACCGGGAACAGGACCTTATATAGTAGATAAAAATGAAATAAAAAAAGGTCAGTCAATAATGATACGTAGGCGAAGTGATTATTGGGGTGAGAAAGAAAGATTTGCAACGGGACTTTATAATTTTGATTTAGTAAGATTTGAAACAATTACAGATGAAAATATGGAATTTGAGAAATTTAAGAAGGGTGAACTGGATGTTTATATTGTAAGCAGAGCACAAATTTGGGCAGAAAAATTCGATTTCGATGATTATAAGCGAGGATTGATTATTAGAAGAAAAATATATAATGAAAATCCAGTAGGGATTTCTGGAATTGCAATGAATATGAGAAAAGAGCCGTTTAATGATATTCGTATTCGAAAAGCATTTGCTTTTATGTATGATAGGATTAAATTTAATGAAAAACTTTTTTTTAATGCATATCTACCAATTGATTCATATTTTCCCGGGACGGAATATGAGAATCCAAATAATCCAAAAATCAGGTTTAATATAGATTCTGCTCAAAGGTTGCTTTCAGAAGCAGGTTGGAAAGATAAGAATAAGGAAGGATATTTAACAAAAGACGGAAAAATATTTGAGGTTGATTTGCCGATGCAAAAAGGAATGGACAGGTATTTTACTATTTATCAGGAAGATTTGAAAAAAGTTGGTGTGAAATTAAATTTAAAAGAGATTGACCCCACAACTATATTCAAACTTGGAAATGAGAGAAATTTTAAGTTATTACCTATGAGCTGGGGAGGATTAAGGATTCCTAATCCCGAGAATTATTTAAAATCGTCTACTGCAGATGAATTAGGAAGTGCAAATTGGCCTGGAATAAAGAATCAGAAAATAGATGAATTATGCGTTGCATATGATACAATATTCGACATAAAATCTCGGATTAATATATTAAAAGAAATTGATTTGCTAGCTTGCAATGAATTTGGATATGTTTTCGGATGGTATCCCCCATTTTTAAGAGTTGCATTTCATAATAAATTTGGATTTCCGGAAGGTATAGTTGCAAGGAATTATGACGTTATGACAGTATTGCCGTTTATGTGGTTTAATGACCCTGAAAAAGCTGCAGAATATGATGTAGCAGTAGCTGATAAAACGAAGACACTTTCTGCAGGTGATGAAGAAAATAAATACTGGCTAAATTTGAAGGAGAAGAAAAACACCAAATAGAAATGTAAGAAAACAATTCTAAATATCTTTTGAAATGACAGGTTATTTTATACGCAGGTTTTTACTGATAATACCTACATTTATAGGGATAACTCTGATAACTTTTTTAATATTACAGGTTGTTCCGGGGGGCCCGCTTGAAATGGAGTTAATGAAATTGCGTATGGGTGGTCAGAGTGGAGAGGTAGGTTCGTCAACAATTGGTTCCGGTGCTGTTAACATTCCAGAATCTGCACTCCAAGAGATGAAGGAGTTTTATGGATTTGATAAACCTATCATCGAAAGGTATATCAACTGGCTTTTAAATTTGGTTAAGTTTGATTTTGGAAAATCCTATGTATATGCAGAACCCGTCTGGGATGTAATTGCATCGAGATTTAAAGTATCAATTTATTTTGGATTAATAAGCTTTGTTCTTACTTATTTAATATGTGTTCCTCTTGGAGTTGCAAAAGCGGTGAAAAATGGTTCTAAGTTTGATTTCATTTCTTCTTTTTTTGTTTTTCTCGGATATTCCACACCGGGTTGGGCATTTGGTGCATTATTGTTAATACTTTTTGGTGGAGGGAGTTTCTGGAATGTGTTTCCGCTCGGAGGTTTCAGGTCTGAAGATTTTGAAATGATGGGATTTTTTCAAAAAGTAATAGACCAATTGCACCATACGATACTTCCTGTAATTGCATTTATTATTGGAAATTTTGCAACATTAACTATATTAACAAAAAATTCCGTTATAGAAAATTTGAGTCAGGATTATATTAAAACTGCATTTGCCAAAGGACTTCCAGAAAAAAGGGTAATATATTTTCACGCACTTAGAAATTCATTGATACCGATTGCTACAGGGCTCGGAAGTTTTCTCGGATTAATATTAGCAGGAAGTATTCTAGTGGAAAAAGTTTTTAATATACAAGGTATGGGATTACTTGCATTTAATTCGATTATAAACAGGGATTACCCGGTTACAATGGGCATACTTGTTATTTCGAGTTTTTTGATGTTAATAGGAAATATTATATCGGATATGATTTATGCATGGGCTGACCCAAGAATCAGATTTAAATAACAAATGAAGGAAGATAAACAAAATAGAAAAAAAGTTTCGGTTTCACTTTTAAGAAAGAGATGGCGAAAGTTTAAAACAATTAAAAGAGGGTATTATTCTTTTTTGATAATTGTTTTTCTTTACCTGATTTCTTTTATTCTTCCTTTTTTCATTGGCAGGAATGCTATAGTGGTAAAATATAATGATAAATTTTATTTTCCAATATTCACTTACTATGAAGCAAGAGAGTTTAATCAAAACATATATGGAGAAGCGAATTACAGATTATTGAAAAAACAATTTCAGGAAGAAAATAACGGAAACTGGGTTTTACTTTCTCTATATCCTTATGGTCCGAATGAAAATTTACTCGATGAGATGGAAGGGAATCCACCGCATCCACCATCACTTGAACATATTTTAGGCACAGATACAAGCGGACGAGATGTTTTTGCACGGGTTTTATACGGTTTTAATGTTTCAATCTCTTTTGCAATATCTGTAACTTTTTTTGCTTTTCTGATTGGAATAATAATAGGAGCAATGCAGGGATTTTTCGGAGGGATAGTAGATATTTTATTACATAGGTTTATAGAGATATGGGCAACTCTTCCGTTTTTTTATGTAATTATAATTGTGAGTTCTTTATTGGTACCGAATTTCTTTTTACTATGTTTGATAATGACTTTATTTGGCTGGATTGAGATTACATTTTATATAAGAGGTGAATTTTACAGGGAAAAGTCAAAGGATTATGTATCGGCAGCGGTTGCTATGGGAGCTCCGAATCGGAAATTAATTTTTAATCATATATTACCAAATTCACTGACTCCCATTATTTCTTTTGCTCCATTTGCAATTGTAGGGAACATTGCAGCGTTGGTGAGTCTGGATTTTTTAGGTTTTGGTTTACCACCTCCGACTCCGAGTTGGGGGCAATTGATACAACAGGGAATGACAAGTATAGAATATTGGTGGCTTGTTGCATTTCCGCTTGCAGTGCAGTTTCTGACTTTGATAGGGATTGTATTTATTGGGGAAGCGGTGAGGGAAGCGTTTGACCCGAAAGTATATTCTCGATTGAGATAATTTTTTTAAAAAAAATATGCCTGAAAAAAAACTTGTTGAAATAAAAAATCTGAAAACCTATTTTTTCGTTGACCCGATTGATTATAATATCAAAACCGAAATAGAAGAGGGGTTGAAGAGCTTTTATAAAAGAGATAAAAAGCTAAAAGGAAAAGTTCCGGCAAAAGCAGTAGATGATGTTAGTTTTGATATTTACGAAAGTGAAGTATTGGGAATAGTCGGAGAATCCGGTTCGGGTAAATCGGTAACAGCCTGTTCTATAAACAGACTTATTCCTGACCCTCCTGGAAAAATTGTAGACGGGGAAATATTATTTAACGGAACGGATTTATTAAAATTATCTTATGATGAAATCAAAGATTACAGGGGAAAAGAAATTGCAATGATATTTCAGGAACCAATGACATCGTTAAATCCTGTAATGAAGATAGAAACTCAATTGACAGAAGTTTTGCTTTACCATGAAAAAATTTCAAAAGCGAATGCAGTAGAAAAAGCGATTGAACTTATGGAATCAGTCGGGATATCGGATGCAAAAAAAAGGATAAAAGATTATCCTCATCAGTTCAGTGGAGGAATGAGACAGAGAGTAGTAATTGCGATGGCCCTTGCGTGCAATCCTTCATTACTAATTGCAGACGAACCGACAACAGCATTAGACGTGACTATACAGGCACAAATCATCGATTTAATGCTTAAAATAAAAAATGAAAGAGAAAAATCTGCAATACTTTTAATAACTCATAATCTCGGGGTTATTGCAGAAATGTGTCAGAGAGTGATTGTAATGTATGGTGGTAAGATACAAGAAATTGCAAATGTTATTGAAATATTTAATAATCCAAAACATCCTTATACAATTGGACTTCTGGAATCATTACCTGACCCGTATGTAAAGAATGATAAGAAGTTGAAAGCAATACCGGGATTAATTCCTCATATACTCGAATTGCCAAAAGGATGTAAGTTTTGTACCCGTTGTATAAAAGTAAACGATGAATGTTATAATATTGAACCTGAGTTAAAAGAAATAACCGAAGGGCATTTTGTCCGATGTCATTTTACTTAAATTTTATGAATCAAGATAATATACTCGAAATAAAAAATCTCAGTGTGAAATTTCCGATTACAAAAGGATTTTTCAAAAGAAAAGTTACTGATTTAATTGCTGTAGATAGTATCAATCTTGAAATTAAAAAAGGCGAAACGTTAGGATTGGTAGGTGAATCGGGTTGCGGAAAATCTACGATTGGAAAAGCGATTATAAAGCTATTAAAGTTTAATACTCACGATGTAAATATATCCGGAGAAATTTTAATAAAAACCGAAGATGGTGAAATTGATATTTTAAAATTAAGTAATAAAGAACTCCGAAAATACAGGGGATATATACAAATAGTTTTTCAGGACCCGTATTCTTCACTGAATCCACGTATGTCGGTAGGGCAAATTATAGAGGAGCCTCTTATATATCATACGAATATAACCAAAAGAGAAAGAGCCGAGCGAGTTTCTTACCTACTCGAGAAAGTAGGTATGCAGGCTGAACAAGCTAAAAGATATCCGCATGAATTTTCCGGGGGACAAAGGCAGAGAGTTGGTATAGCACGTGCACTTGCCACAAATCCGAAATTGATTATTGCAGACGAGCCAGTTTCCGCACTGGATGTATCTATACAGGCACAGGTTATTAATTTATTGCAGGAGCTTCAATCCGAATTCGATTTAAGTATTTTATTCATAGCACACGATTTATCAGTTGTGGAGCATATCAGTTCACGTATAGCTGTGATGTATCTTGGCAAAATAGTAGAAAAGGGTTTGTCGGGTGAAGTGTATCATAACCCACTGCATCCGTATAGCAAAGCACTCCTATCAGCCGTGCCGTTGCCGATGGTAGGCGTTTCCATGCAGGGGGTATCCGGGAATGAGAATCGAGAGAGGATAATTTTAAAAGGCGACATTCCGACTCCGCTGAATAAACCGAGCGGATGCGGATTCAGAACACGATGCCCGATTGCAAAACCGGAGTGTGCTGAACAGACTCCACTACTTGAATTGAAGAAAGATGAACATTACGTTTCTTGTTTTCTGGTGGGAAAGAAAATGGAAAATAGAAAATAGAAAATTGTTTTTCTCGCTACTACGTTAGTGTAGAAACGGATATATCGAACAAATATAAATTCAAATACATATGCCTAAACTTCTAAACCAATATGAAAAGCCAACTAAGGAGCACTTCAAAATATTATTTCTTAGCTGGGCGGGATGGGTTTTTGATTTTTATGATTTAATTCTCTATACTTTCCTAATGATTCCAATAAAACACGAACTTAATTTTTCCGATGTGGAAATCTCGTTTGTTCTCGGTGCAAGCCTTGCCGCTACTGCGGTCGGAGGAATAATATTTGGATTTCTTTCCGATAGGTTTGGTAGAAAAAGAGTGTTGCAATGGACTATAATTACTTACAGCATAGGAACATTTTTAAGCGGTTTTTCTTTTAATATCGAACTCTTGCTTCTTTTCAGAATAATAACCGGTCTTGGTGTAGGTGGCGAATGGGGGACAGGACAGACCTATATAGGTGAAACATTTCCTGCAAAGGTTCGCGGTAGATACGGGGCATTTATGCAAACCGGAGCACCTATCGGAATTGCACTTGCTACATTGGTCGGAGGTTACATTGCTCCGGAAATAGGATGGAGAATGTGTTTCTTCGTTTCGATATTACCTGCTATAATTGTAATTTATATCCGAAAAAAACTTCCCGAATCGGATATATGGGAAGAGAGGAAAAAGTTAATTGATTTAGGGCAATTATCCAGAGAAGAAATATCAAAGGAAAATAAAAATAAATTATTAGCATTATTTGAACCTGAAAACAGAAAATATTTTATTCTTGCATTAGTTCTTGCAATTTTTGATATGTCGGCTTACTGGTTTACATATTCGTGGATGCCGGGATATCTTCATCAGCAAAGGGAGTTTTCGATGGCTAAATCCGCACTTTTTATGCTCTTTACTCAAACCGGAGGTTTTCTTGGATATTTTACATTCGGATTCGTTGCGGATAAACTCGGACGCAGACCTGCATATACGATTTATTCCGTAATTATGGCATTCGGGTTAGTTATGATTACAACTTTGTGGAGTGTAATAGCAATTAATAATGAATTAATTTTAATATGTATGTTTCTTGTAGGATTTGGAACCGGGATGTTTGGTGGGTATGGTCCTCTCTTTTCCGAACTCTTTCCTACTAAAATTCGCGGGACTGCGATGGGAACGGCTTTTAACCTTGCACGCGGAGTTCAGTTTTTCACTCCGGTAATCATTGCAGTTGTGGCGTCGAGTTATGGACTGGGTGGTGGAATTTCCATAGCGGTAATATTTGCATTGCTTACGGGTTTGTGGATATGGACTTTTCCCGAAACAAAGGGAAAGAAAGTTACGGTGCTAAAATTCGATAATTGAAGATATAAATTTTTAATTTTTGATAGTTATTTCAGTATGAATAATACAATTAAATTTCTGCTCGATGATAATATTGTTGAAATTGATTTTTCGAAAGAAGAAAATTTAAAACCTACTACAACAGTTTTAAATTACCTAAGAAGCTTAAGTAATCACAAAGGTGTAAAAGAGGGTTGTGGAGAGGGTGATTGTGGGGCATGCACAGTTGTATTAGCTGAAAGAGGTCAGAACAGTAAATTGAAATACAAAGCGGTAGATTCCTGCCTTCTTTTCCTGCCGATGATTCATGGTAAACAGGTTATTACTGTGGAAAATCTATCTCAAAGAAAAAATGATAAAGTTATTCTACATCCCGTACAAGAAGCAATGGTAAATGCTTTTGGGACTCAATGCGGATACTGCACGCCTGGATTTATTATGTCGCTTTTTGCTCTCTATAAAAATCATAATAATCCTTCTCGTGAAATAATTGAAAATTCTCTTAGCGGAAATCTTTGCCGTTGCACTGGTTATAAATCAATACTTGAGGCAGCTTTTGATGCCTGTAATAAAAACGGTGTAGACCATTTTTCAGAAAAAGAAGACAAAACAAATAAGACGCTAAAAGAAATCGATAAAGACAAAACAGTAATAAAAATTCAAACCAAGAAACAAACATACTTTCGTCCGTTTACTCTCGATGATGCATTAATGTTAAGGAAGCATTATAAAAATGCAATTGTGATAAATGGTGCAACCGACATTGCATTAAAACAGACGAAAAAGAACGAACTACTTTCGGAAATTTTAGATTTATCGGGAGTTGAAGAGCTAAAAATTTATGACGAAGAAGAAAATGGATTTTATTTTGGTGCGGGAATGAATCTGGAAGATTTTAAGACGTTGTGTGATAGAAAATTTTCTGCACTTTATAATATTTTAAAAGTATTTGGTTCGTTGCAAATCAGGAATATTGCCACTATAGGTGGAAACGTAGGCTCTGCCTCACCTATAGGTGATACACTCCCTACTTTTATGGCATATAAAACAAAAGTTATTTTACAAAGCAGTACAAAGGAAAGAGAACTTGACATAGAAGATTTCATAAAAGGTTACAGAAAAACAGATTTAAAACCCGATGAATTGATTACTTCGATATATATTCCCAAACCCGAGAAAAATGTTTTTGTAAAATCTTTTAAGGTTTCAAAAAGAAAAGACCTCGATATTTCTACGGTTAGTTTATCGGCAAGGCTTGAACTTGAAAAAGGTGTCGTAAAAGAGATTATACTTGCTTATGGCGGAATGGCTGAAATTCCAAAACGAGCATTTAACACAGAAAAGTTTTTAACCGGAAAAAAATGGAACAGGGAAAATGTCGAATCTGCTATGAAAGAAGTGTTTAATGAGTTTACCCCGATATCAGATGCAAGAGCCTCGTCGGAGTTTAGAAAAGTAATGGCAAAGAATCTTTTAATGAAATTTTATATAGAAACTAAAATACTAAATACTAATATCTAAATTCTAAATATTAAATTCTAAAAGAAAAGTCAAGGAAGAGCAAATAAAGTATAAAACAAATACGAAAAAAAACAATTTAAAAACAAAAAATATGCAAATTTATTAAATGGATAATAAAAGAATATACGATTTAGAGGAAAGAACATTTGAATTTACAAAGAACATTATTGAATTTGTTAACAAACTTGAAAGAAATTTATCTAACACAGAAATTTCAAAGCAACTCATTCGTTCTGAAGGTTCGATTGGTGCGAATTATATTGAGGCAAATGAGTCACTTGGTAAGAAAGATTTTTCTATGCGAATCAAGATTTCAAAGAAAGAGGCAAAGGGAACAAGATATTGGTTAAAATTACTAAATAAAACAAAGTGCTACAAAATTTTGATATTAGAATTTTAAGGATTTATTAAAACAGGATAAAATTTGTAATTTAGATATTAGAATTTGTTTAAAATTTCGATATTAGAATTTAGAGATTATAAGATTGTATAAATATATTTTATTGAAAATTTATAAAAAGTTAAGTAGATGATTCACGAAAGTGCGATAAAACACGTAACAGGTGAAGCATTATTTGTGAACGATATGGATTTTGGAAAAGAGATTCTTTTCGGTCACATAGTTTACAGTAAATATGCTCACGCAAGAATAATAAGTACAAACATCGATAAAGCAAAATCATTACCGGGTGTTTATGCTGTTCTTTCTTATAAAGATATTCCCGGTGAAAACCAGATGGGACCTGTAATTAAAGATGAATTATGTTTGGCAGAAAAAGAAGTTACGTTTATTGGTCAGGCTATATTTCTGATTGCAGCAAAGGATAAAGATACTGCGATAGAAGCGGAAAAATTAATTGAAATTAAATATGAACCTCTCGATGCAATACTCGATTTGGAATTTGCAATTAAGAAAAATAATTTAATTGCACCGCAAAGAAAAATCGAAAGAGGCGACGTGGATTCAGTATTAAAAAATTCAAAATATAAAATCAGAGGTATATTAAAGACAGGGGCGCAAGAGCACTGGTACCTGGAAACGCAGAGCTGTATCTGTATTCCCGGTGAAGATAGAAATATTAAAGCATATAGTTCGACACAACATCCGAGTGAGACACAAGTTATTATTGCTGAAGTGCTTGGAATAAAATCGAATGAGGTTGAAGTAGAAGTGAGAAGGATTGGAGGTGGTTTTGGTGGTAAAGAGACACAGGCAAATCACGTTTCAGCTTGGTGTGCACTACTTTGTAATGCGACAAAAAAACCTGTTAAGATTCATCTTTTCAGGGATGATGACCAGATTATGACGGGAAAGCGTCACAGATTTCTATCTAAGTATGAAGTTGGATTCGATGATGAAGGAATTATCAATGCTTATTCGGTTGAGTTGAATAGTGATGCAGGTGCGGCAACGGATTTATCTATGGCAATCTTAGAGCGTGCAATGTTACATGCAGATAATTCATATTATATTCCTAATATGAAGGTAATTGGAAAAGCATATAAGACAAATTTACCGTCAAATACGGCTTTACGAGGATTTGGTGGTCCGCAAGGGATAGCTGTAATCGAAACAGTGATTGATAGAATAGCAAGATTTCTTAAAAAGGATGCATCGGAAATCAGATTTAAAAATTTCTATCAAACAGAAAAGAATAATATCACTCATTACAATGAAGAAGTAGAAAATAACAGGCTGCAAATTATTTATGATAGATTGATAAAATCTTCCGATTATAAAAAAAGAAGAGAAGAAATAAATAAATTCAATTCTAAAAATGAATTTGAAAAAAGAGGACTTGCAATCACTCCAGTTAAATTCGGAATTTCTTTTACAACTTCATTTCTTAATCAGGCAGGTGCACTCGTGAATATTTATAGAGACGGTTCGGTGCTTGTAAATCACGGTGGAACGGAAATGGGACAGGGTTTATATACGAAAATTCTCGGCATAGCATCGGCTGAACTCGGAATCAGTCTTGAATATATTATTGTGAATGCAACCAATACTTCCAAAATTCCGAACACTTCTGCTACTGCCGCATCTTCGGGAAGTGATATGAACGGATTTGCAGTGAAAAATGCAATCGATAAATTGAAGGAAAGATTATCTGTTGTTGCGGTTAATTTGCTTGACGGAAAATCAAAACCGGAAAATATTATATTCGAAAATAATTTGGTTTACGATAAAAATAATCCTTACAATAAAATTACATTTAAAGAGCTCATTTCTTCCGCTTATTTGAATCAGGTCAGTTTAAGTGCGACCGGTTTTTATAAGACTCCCGATATATGGTTCGATAGAGAAAAAGGTATTGGTCGTCCTTTTCATTACTATGCTTTCGGGATGGCAGTATCGGAAGTTGTTGTCGATACATTAACGGGTTATCATAAAATTTTAAGAAGCGATATACTTCACGATGTTGGCAATTCTCTTAACGAAGAAATAGACAAAGGCCAGATTGTTGGCGGATTTATTCAGGGAGTCGGCTGGTGCACTACAGAAGATATAAAGTGGGACGAAAAAGGAAATCTTTTAAACCATTCTCCCGATACATATAAAATTCCGACAATTCAGGATATACCTTTGGATTTCAGAATTGAATTTCTAAAAGGTTACCCCAATCCGAATACAATCAGGAACAGCAAGGCAGTCGGTGAGCCGCCGCTTATGCTTGCTTTCTCGGTATGGCTTGCAATTAAAGATGCAATTTCTTCAGTCGGAAATCACGAAATCGAGCCCGAGTTTTCGTTACCCGCTACGAATGAATTAATAGTGTTATCGTTGGAAAAATTGAAAAGACAAAAATAATTTGCTAAATAAAAATTATATTACAATAATATTATTTCTTTTCTTTTTCTTTTCCTGTAAAGAAGAGGTTAAACAAGTTGAAAAGGTAGATACTACACTCCAAATTATAGAAGACACTGTGATTCAAAATCCGGATTATGAAATAATCGTTGCGTCTTTTCTTGGTGACGAAAAAAGATGTTACTATGGAGAAGAGTCTCCATCGTCACTCGATTTAGTCTGGAAATGCTGGCTTGGCAGGGCGACATCTCATATGCCACGAAACGATAACGGCTCGAATATAAGATATGGTGCGGGCTGGACAGGACAGCCACTTCTTTTTCGGGAAAAAGGAGAATTGTATCTAATTCAAGGTTCTTATGATTATCACTTAAGAAAAATAGATGCCGAAACAGGTGAAGTAATCTGGAAATACAGATTCGATGATGCAATAAAAGGAACGGGAACATTGTGGCTTAATAATAATTCCGATAGGGAAGAAACAAAATTAGTTATATTACAAGGAAGCAGGCAGAACGCTTATTCAATGTATAATTACAGATGTGTATCTGTGATTTCAGGAGAAGAACTTTTCAGAATGAAGGTTGAAAAAACTCCGAGTTGCAGTCGCGATGTCGATGGCTCTGCTTTGATTGTGAATGATACAGCTTATATTGGATTTGAAAATGGATTATTCAAAGTATTTAATCCAAATGACAATTATGCTTCGAAAAATACAAATTTTTATGAACCGGAAATTTATAATGAATTAAAATTATACAGTCAGCAAGATGTATCCCGAAGGGGGTGTAATATCATAACTGAATCCTCACCATCACTTCTTGGAAGAAAAATATATATTGCAGCGGGTTCGGGATATGTATATGGATATAATATAGATGAGGGGGAAATCGATTGGGAATTTTATATAGGTTCTGATTTAAATGGTTCTTGTGTGATTACGGAAGATAGTTGTATACTGGTTCCAGTCGAAAAACAGTTTATAGCCGGGAAAGGCGGAATGCTGAAATTGAATTCAAGAAAAGAGCAGAATGAAGCTGTCGAATGGTATTTTCCTGTAAATAATCTTCATTTTCTCGATTGGGAAGGTGGTATAATAGGTAGTGCCTGTATAAACGATAAATATAAATCACCCGAACAAAAATCGCTTGCGGCTTTTATTGGAATAGATGGATATTTATATGTTGTAGATTATAAATCAATTAGCGGAACTGTAAAAAGTTTTGATAGTAAGACAACGGTAAATACACCTAAATTAATTTTCAAATACAAAATTGGTTCTTCGATTTCAACTCCTATAATTTTCAAAGATAAATTAATTGCAGCAGGATATGGAGGAATTTATATTTTTAAATTTAATGATAATTATGAATTTATTTTATTGGATAAAAAAGCTTATATTTTTGAAGCAACACCAATAGTATATGATAGAAAAGTTTATATTGCTTCAAAAGATGGATTTCTGTATTGCTTTGGGAATTGAATATTTTTAAGAAACTTCTGTAAATTGATATTTATTTAGCTTTTAAAATTTTTTATAATTGGATATTTAAGTCTTTTTATACTTTTTTGCATATTAGATAATATTCAATTTATTTATATTTGCTTTTAATAAAATAATGACTCACGATAGGTTTTATTCCTGTGCATTATATTTTTTTAAATCTTATCTTAATAAAGAAATTACAAATACGGAGGATTAAATATGTTTAATTTTGTATCATTAAATGTTAAATGCCCTATATGTGGTGCATCGTTTATGGATGAGGAACATCTTGTAGACAACGAACCAAGTATAAAGTTAAAAATTAGAATAGGCGGAAAAGAAGGTGCAATAAATTTGAGTTCGATATACGGAAGCTATAATTATATATGCACTATAGACACTCCAAAGGGAGAAATTGCAGAATTTAGTTGTCCAATCTGCAACACAAAATTGCCTTATAGTATTGAGTGTAAACTATGTAAAGCACCAATGATAACTTTAAATCTCGATATTGAAGGTAAAGTCAGTATTTGCACAAGAGCAGGGTGCAAAAACCATACTATAGAGTTTAGTGATTTAACGCTTGCATTATCGAGATTTTATCAGGAATACGGTTATATACAAGATAGCTCTGAAGAAACAAGAGAATTTTTAGAAATAAAAGAGCCCGAAAAAGATGAACAGCTCGAACTACTGGAGACAGGGACCTTTCTCCATTCTTATTGCCCTCATTGTAAACGCAGTTTGATAGAAGAGGATATGTTGAAACTTAAGATTGTGAATGAAAAAAATGAAATGGGATTTATTATGTTGAGTCCATTTCTTAATGTTTTTTCATCCAAGTCGACTATATTTCTTACCGAGGGCAAACCAGTTGGTGATTTAAAATGCTACCATTGTGATATGAGTCTTATGGATACAAATAAGAAATGTTCTGTTTGTGGCTCACAAGTTGCCAAAATTTCTATTAGTGCAAGGTCAAAATTGATTGATTTTTATATTTGCTCTAAAAAAGGGTGTAGATGGCATGGACTGAGTGAAGATGATATAAACGAAATAAAATTGGAAGATAGTATGGAATGGTAATCTTTAGTTTCTGATAGTGTTAGAAGGATTTAAAATTCGTTATAATATATTTACAAATTTTAAAATATCCTTCCTATCAAATATAAAATAATTTTATTTAACTATAATATAATCTTTTATGCGAATCAGCAGAATAAATAAAAAAAGCAAATTAAATATTGTAGAGGATATAGTTGATTTAAGTTTACTGGAACCTTTAATAAAAAAATACAAAAACAAAAAAGGTAATTTAATTCCATTGCTTCAAGGTGCTCAGAATATATATGGTTATATACCAAAGAAGGCTTTTGAAAAGATTTCTGAAGAAACAGGATTAAGATTAAGTGATATGTATGGTGTTGCAACATTTTACGCACAATTCAGATTAAATCCTGTAGGGAAACACATAATAAGGGTATGTCACGGGACTGCCTGCCACGTTCAGAATGCAACTGCGATTACAGATGAATTAATAAGTTTTCTTGGAGTTAAAGATGGTGAAACAACATCCGATAGGTTATTTACGTTGGAATCGGTAGCATGTCTTGGGTGCTGTTCACTTGCACCCGTTATGATGATTGGTGATGATACATTTGGTAAACTAAACAAAAAGAAGACTGTAGATGTAATTAAAGATATAAAAAGAAAAGAATCACTTGCGTCAAAAGAAAAACTGACTGGTAATATTTCTAATAATTAAAATTTTTATACTAATAAGAAAATAAATTTCATATTTAATGGAAAAGACACAAGTAATTGTCGGGCTTGGGAGTTGTGGACTTGCAGCTGGCGCTGGAAAAGTCTATGACGAAATTGCAAGAATAAAGGAAGCTGATAATCTGGATTTTGAGTTGAAAAAAACAAGTTGTATAGGGATGTGTTTCAAAGAACCCTTAGTGGAAATTATCGATGAAACAGGTTCATATCTTTATGGAGATGTTAATGTTAATAAAATTGATGAGATTATAGATAAACATATAACAAAATTTTCTCCAATTCCTGAATATATAGTTAAATCAGAAAAATTCGAAACTCCTTATAAAGAATATTTCGATGGTCAGATAAAGATTGCATTAAGAAATTGCGGATACATTGATCCGGAATCGATTGAAGAATATGAAGCGAGAAATGGATATAATGCAATAAAAAAAATTGCAAATGAAAAAATTGGGGTTCAGGAAGTTATTAAAACTGTTCTGGATTCTGGATTAAGAGGAAGAGGAGGTGGAGGATTCCCGACGGGATTAAAATGGAAATTTGCAAACGATAGTGTTTCAGATGAAAAATATATTATTTGTAATGCAGATGAAGGTGACCCTGGAGCATTTATGGATAGGTCTTTGCTTGAAGGTGACCCGCATTCAGTATTGGAAGGAATGATAATTGGTGCTTATGCAATAGGTGCATCGTTTGGCTATATTTATTGTCGTGCAGAGTACCCACTTGCAGTAAAACGTCTTAATATTGCAATAGAGCAAGCAAGGAAAAAAGGATATCTTGGAAAAGATATACTTGGAATAGAAGGATTTAATTTTGATATTGCAGTAAAAGAGGGTGCAGGTGCATTTGTTTGTGGTGAAGAAACAGCTTTAATTGCTTCAATAGAAGGAGAACGTGGAATGCCAAGGAAACGCCCACCATTTCCCGCTGTTTCTGGTCTATGGAGAAAACCTACAAATATTAATAATGTAGAAACTTATGCAAACATACCCTGGATTATAATAAACGGAGCTTCCGAATATGCAAAATATGGAACTGAAAAAAGTAAAGGGACAAAAGTATTTGCCCTAACAGGAAAAATTAAAAACGGTGGTCTTGTTGAAGTACCGATGGGAATTACAATTAAAGATATTATTTATAAACTTGGGGGTGGAATAATTGGAGATAAAAAATTTAAAGGTGTTCAGCTCGGAGGACCATCTGGAGGATGTATTCCCGAATATTTGTCACATACGATTGTAGATTATGATTCTGTAAATGCAACAGGAGCAATTATGGGTTCTGGTGGTATGGTGGTAATGGATGAAACGACTTGCATGGTTGACATTGCTAGGTTTTTTCTCGATTTCACACAGAAAGAATCTTGTGGGAAATGCACATTTTGCCGTATAGGAACTAAACGTATGCTCGAGATACTTACACGTATAACAGAGGGTGAAGGAAAGGAAGGTGATATAGAAAGACTCGAAGAACTCTCTATTCAAATTAAAGATGGTTCACTTTGTGGACTCGGTCAAACAGCACCGAATCCTGTTTTGACAACAATAAAATATTTTAGAGATGAATACGAAGCTCATATAAGAGACAAAAAGTGTCCAGCATTAAACTGTAAGAAACTGCTAACGTATGAAATTATTCCAGAAAAATGCACAGGATGTATGGTATGTAAAAAAGGTTGCCCTACTAATGCAATTGAAGGTGAAAAGAAACAGGTTCACTTTATTCATCAAGACCTATGTATAAAATGTGGAGATTGTTATTCAAAATGTAAGTTTGACTCAATAAAGGTATATTAGTCTAAAAGAAAATAAAAAGTTTATGGAAAAATTAAATATAATACTAAACGGTAGAATAGTAAAAGGAACAAAAGGTGAAACAATACTCAATCTTGCAAAAAGATATGGGATTAAAATTCCAACTTTATGCAATGATGAAAGATTAGAGCCATTTTCTTCTTGTTATGTATGTGTTGTAGAAGTGGAAGGTATGAGAGGTTTGCAGCCTGCCTGCTCTACAAAAATTATTGAGGGGATGAAAATAATAACAAATAGTGATAAGGTAAAAAAATCGAGAAAATCTGCACTCGAATTACTTTTAAGCAATCACTATGCGGATTGTGTAGCACCGTGTAAAATGACGTGTCCTGCAGGCGTAGATGTACAAGGGTATATTTCCTTGATTGATAAAGGAATGTATCGTGAAGCAGTAGGATTAATTAAAGAAGTTAATCCCCTACCTGCAATTTGTGGGAGAGTTTGTGTAAGACCGTGTGAAGTTGCCTGTAGAAGGAATTTGCTTGAGGGGAAAGGTGTTGGAATTGATTACCTAAAAAGATACGCAACAGATATGGATTTTGAATCGGGAAATAAATATATACCAAAGATAAAAGAAAAAACAGGAAAGAAGGTATGTGTGATTGGAGCAGGTCCAGGTGGTCTTACTGCTGCATATTACCTTGCAATTGAAGGACACGAAGTAGATATTTTTGAAGCAAGCCCACATCCAGGTGGAATGCTTCGATATGGAATACCTCCTTATCGTTTGCCAAATGAAATAATAGATAAAGAGGTCGAAAGTATAACCGAACTCGGAGTTAAAATTCATTATAATCAAAAGCTTGGTGGAAACTTAAGTTTTAAAGATATTAAATCGAAATATGATAGTTTTATTTTAACTATTGGTTCACAAATCGGAACAACAATCGGTTGCGAAAATGACCGGGCCGAAAATGTATTATCAGGAATAGATTTTTTGAGAAATATGGAAATGACGGGTCAGAAATATGATTTTAAAGGGAAAAAAGTTGCCGTAATCGGCGGTGGTAATACTGCAATGGATTGTTGTAGAACTTCAATGAGATGCGGTGCAGATAAAGTATATGTAATATACAGAAGAACCGAAAAAGAGATGCCTGCCAATCCAATAGAAATTCACGAATCAAAACTCGAAGGTATTGAATATTTATTCCTGACAGCTCCTGCAAAGGTAATAGTAGACGAAAATAACAGATTGAAGAAATTAAGTTGCTATAAAATGCAGCTCGGCGAACCCGATGCTTCAGGGAGAAGAAGACCAGTTAAGGTAGATGGTTCTGAATTCGAAATAGAGCTTGATATTATACTTGCAGCAATCGGACAAAAAACAGATGTTAATTTCCTAAACGATATTAATGATAATTCAGAAGAAAAACTTATTATTAATAAATGGGGTGATATCGATGCAGATAAGAAAACATTGCAAACTTCAATTAGAAATATTTTTGCTGCGGGAGATGGTGTTACTGGTCCAGCGACATTGATTGAGGCTATTGCTCAGGGAAGGAAAGCCGCAAAGAGTTGTCACCAATTTATTATGGGATTACCATTAACTGGTGAACAATATGAATTCATTAGCAAAAGAGATAATTTTGAGATTCAGAAAGAAGAAGATTATAGAGGTAAGTATATTGAGCAGGATAGAGAAGAAATGCCAACAATTGACCCAAAGAAGAGAAGAAATTTCAATGAGGTAGAATTAGGATACACAAAAAATCAAGCCCATAATGAAACATTAAGATGTTTAGAATGCGGATGCACAGAATATTATACTTGTGACTTGAAAAAATATTCGACCGAATATGAAGCTATTCAAACAAAATTCGGTGGTGAATATAAGAAATACGATGTTGATTTCAGGCATCCTTATATAGAAATTGACAACAATAAATGTATTTTGTGTTCAAGGTGCATTAGAATTTGTAAAGATGTAGTTGGTGCAAATGCTCTTGGTCTTGTGAATCGTGGATTTGAAACTTATGTTTCTCCAAGTGGAAGAGAAGCTCTAACCGAAACAGACTGTGAATCCTGTGGGATGTGCATTTCCACTTGCCCCACAGGTGCAATTACAGAAAATGTACCATTCAAACCGGGTCCTGTAAAATTGGATTCTGTAGATACAATTTGTAATTACTGCTCCATTGGTTGCGAAGTATCATTGCAACATATAAATGGATTTTTTATGCGTGCCGAAGGTAAGAAAGGAATAATCAATAAAGATACAAATATTTGTCGTTTTGCAAAATTTGGATATAGATATTTAAACGATGGTTCACGATTGACAAAACCAATGTTAAAAGTTAATGGTAAATTCAAAGAAATCGAATTTGATAATGCACTCGATTTAATTAAAGATAAAATTAAATCTGTTAAACCAGATGAAAATGTTTTCTTTGCAGGGGCAAGATTATCTAACGAAGAATTATATTTAATTCAGAAATTTGCAAGGGCAGCAGTAAAAACAAATAATATCTCAAGTTTTCATTATTTAAATAGAGGTAATGGTTATACGAATAACTATATGTCTAATGTTCCATTTGAACAAATTGAAAAAGCAGGTAAAATTTATTTAATCGGTTCCGAAATTAACTATGAAAATGCTGTAGTGGGATATATGATTAATAATGCAAGATATAATAATAAAACAAAACTCGAACTTATCACAACGGACGAGAAGAACAGAATGATTAATAAAGTAGATAGGACACTATTTGTGAAATCATACTATCATTTCATTAAAGCAGTAAATCATTATATTATATCTAATAATCTCGAAAATGGTTTATTCATTAAAGATAACGTAGAGGGTTTTGACGAATATAAAAAATCACTTTTATACGAAAACTTTAATTCATTACTAAACGAATCGGGAGTTTTCTATGAAAAAAGATTAGCTGATTTTATTTCTGAGTTCATTAATGAAATAAGTTCTATAATTGTTTTTTCGGAAAAACACATTTCCTCCAATGCTTCGAAAGAATTATTTAACCTTGCCATGATAACAGGTAAACTTGGAAAAACCAGTAATGGCTTAATTTCTCTTAAAGAAAAAAATAATTCACAAGGACTATTCGATATGGGCATTTCACCTGAACTCGGAGTGGGAGGAGTGGTTTTAAATAATCCTAATTTGTCAGAAAGAATGAAGATATACGAAAGGATGAAAAAGGCTTGGGGTGTAAAAGATATACCTGCTGCTATTAATGAGAATTTATACAACTCACTAATGGAAAAGAAATTTAAAAATATCTTCATATATGGAGAAGACCCAATTGGATGTGCCATCGATAAAAAAGTAGCGGAGAAATTATTAGCAGGAAAAGATTTTCTTGTAGTTCAAGATTATTTCTTGACTGATACTGCAAAGAATGCAGATTTGATTTTACCTGCTTCATTACCAATAGAAAGTGGTGGAAGCTATTCAAATACCCAAAAATATATACTTAATTTTTATTCTGTAATGAGAAAAAAATTAGAGAAAAATAACATTGAACAATTATTAGATTTAATGAATTTATTTGGGATTAATTCTGATGTTAATACAAATGTTACAATAGAGATGGTATCAATGTTAAATCCAAACGGAAAAGAGAATAAAGAAAAACCACATAAATTAAATTATACAAAGACTGATGACTTTAATAGAATGTTCGATTACGGGTGTGATAATCTTGTAAAGCGATTTGAAGAATCTTTTAATAAATCATTTGAAAATTGAATATAAAAAATATGGAAAAATTTAATTCTGTAGATGACATTCTGAATTTTGCAATAAAAAACGAACAGGAGGCAGTGGATTTTTACACACGCCTTTCGAAAGATGCAAAAAGTGATGAGATGAAAAAAGTTTTCGAAGAATTTGCAAAAGAAGAGGTGAAGCATAAAGCGAGATTGAAAAAAATTCAGGACGAAGGAATATTTACATTTAAAAAAGAAGAAATAATGGATTTAAACATATCCGATTACGTCGTTCATACCGTTCCGCATCCTGAAATGAGCTATCCCGAAGCCCTTACACTAGCTATGGCAAAGGAAAAAGCTGCATTCAAACTTTATATGCGTCTTTCCACAAAAGTTGCAGATGCAGGATTACAAAGCGTGTTTTTAGATTTGGCTCAGGAAGAATCAAAACACAAACTCCGCTTCGAACTCGAGTATGATGAATATGTACTGAGAGAAAACTAAAGATTTTTAAGACTTTTATTATATTTATAAAAAAACCCGAAAATTTTTAATTTTCGGGTTTATCTTTTAAAATCATTAATTGAATGATTATCTACCAACTTTGTCTAAATGTTCTTTTTTAGCCAGAAGTTGTTCTTTAGTTTCCTGATGGTCAGGATCCATCACTATTGCTTCAGTGGGACAAGCCGGAATGCATTGTGGTTCATCGTGGAATCCAATACATTCAGTACATTTATCAGGGACTATGTAAGTAAAATCTTCCGATAATGCTGGGAATTCCTGTCCCCCTATTGTATATGGATTACCTGCTTCGTAAATCGCATTATTAGGGCATTCAGCTTCACATGCTCCACAAGCAATGCATTCTTCAGTTATCTTTACTGCCAAAACGTATATCTCCTTTTAGTTTAATTTTATCGTTTTGTTCAAATTTAACTCTATAAAATGAAAAAATGAATACAAAAAAAGAGGGACATATAAAAAATTAATAAAATAAGTGTATGATATAGAGTTTTTATATACTTTTTTTAAATATATTAATTATTTTATTCCACCAAAAAAATATATTATATATGGGATAAAAATCTTATATTATGCAAAATTTTTATATGGAAAATATATATTTGGATAATGCAGCTTCAACTCCAATCGATGAGAAAGTTTTAGAAGCGATGTCCCCTTTTTTTACAAAATGCGGAAATGCATCTTCAATACATTCTTTTGGGAAACCACTAAAGGTTGCTATAGAGGATTCGAGGGATAATATTGCTGATTTTCTTGGGGTAAAGCCGAAAGAAATATTTTTTACAAGTGGAGGAACAGAAAGCAATAATACCGCTCTTAAAGGATTATGTTTGAGAAATTCCAATACTAAAAGAAAACATATAATATCTTCGACAATAGAACATCCAGCTGTAGTAGATACTTTAAAATATATAGAGAAAAAATTAGGATATGAAGTAACTTTTTTAAAACCGGATACGAATGGGATTATTTTACCGGAAAAAGTTTTAAGAAAAATAAGAAATGATACTATATTGATTTCACTAATGCATTCTAATAACGAGATTGGAATAATAAATGACATTGAATCAATCGCCAAATCAAAGGCTGATGTTTATTTACATTCGGATACAGTGCAGAGTGTAGGAAAAGTGAAACTAAATTTTAAGGAACTTGGAGTAGATTTCGCATCAGTTTCGGGACATAAGTTTTACGGACCTAAAGGGATTGGGTTATTATATATAAATGAAAATGTAAAGATAGATAAATTTATACACGGAGGTGGACAGGAACGTGATATGCGAGGTGGAACAGAAAATATTCCTGCAGTAGTTGGATTAAGCAAGGCATTTGATTTATTAAGAGAAAATATGGAAAGTGATATTATCCATTATAAAAATCTAAAAAATTACCTTATAAAAAAATTAAAAGATACTTTTAAAGAAAATATTATTTTCAATTCGAGAGAAGAAAATTGTTTAAATAATATTGTAAATATTTCTTTTGATACAAGAAAACTAAAACTTGTAGAAGATATGCTATTAATACAGCTCGATTTAAAAGGGATTGCGGTATCAGGTGGTTCTGCGTGCAGTTCTGGTGCATTAAAACCTTCACGCATTTTACTTGAAATGGGGAGAGACGATAAAACTGCAATGGCGAGTTTAAGAATTTCTTTTGGACGAAAAAATAATTTATCGGAAATAGATTATCTGGTTGATATATTAAAAGAAGTTGTAAGGATTAAGTAAGAAAAATATTATTTATTTATATTTGATTTTTTAATTCGGATTTTAGTGCTTTGTCTTTTTTTTCTTAAAAAAAACGATATTATACTCCAAATTATACCACCCAGAATAAAAATAAGACAGATAATAAATACAGCATACCCTTTGGTTGCAATAGATACAATAATAGCGATAATTATTAAAAAGAAAGTAAAAGGATTTTTTCTAACAGAATTTGCAGATAATTTAGGGAAAGCAGGATATTTAAATCTGCTTACCATTAGGAGAGATAAACCGAAAATTAAAATATTGATAAAGATATTACTCAGATGTGGATTAAAAATTTTATTATGATAAAAATAAATATAAGTTAAAATTGTAGTAGCAACTGCAGGAGTTGGGAGACCTGTAAATTTATCTTTTTCGTATCCAACAAGAGAGACATTAAACTTTGCAAGTCGAATTGCAGAGAAGATTAAAATCATTGAAGATACAATCATACCATAACTATTATAATCTTTAAAATGTACAGCATAGATTAAAAAGGAAGGAGCAGCACCGAAAGAAATAATATCGGAAAGGGAATCCAATTCAACACCAAAATCGCTCGATGATTTTAAAATTCTTGCAATCAAGCCATCGAGAACATCGAAAATAGCAGCGTAAACAATGAATGCGCATGCTTGCTCATAGTATCCTTGCGAGGAATTCACAATAGATAAAAATCCACAGAATGCATTTAAAATCGTAAATAAGCTCGGAACAAATTTTTTAGTTACTATCATATTATAACTCTGCTATTATTGTTTCACCGCCTTTAACAATGTCACCTACTTTAGCAAATAGTTTTGCTTCAGAATTAAAAAATAAATCAACACGTGAACCGAATTTAATCATTCCAAATCTATTACCGACAAACACTTCGTTATTTTCTTTTATTTTACAAACTATTCTTCTTGCAATAAATCCTGCAATTTGTTTAAAAATTATTTTTTTACCATTAACATTTGTAATACCTATTTCAGTTCTTTCGTTTTTATCAGAAGATTTATGATTAAATGCCATAAGGTATTTGCCCTCGATATATTTAAAATAATTAACAATACCTGAAATCGGAATTCTATTTACGTGTACATTTAATGGTGATAAAAAGATACAGACTTTGAAAAGAATTTCATCTTTATCGAAAAAATCATATTCGGTGTTTTTATATTTTTCGAGTAAAACAATTTTACCGTCTGCTGGAGAAAGGACAGTATTATCGGTAATATTGTTTGGAATTTTTCTTTCCGGATCTCTAAAGAAAAATAATGTAAATAAAAATAAAATTACCGATAAAACAAATAAAGAAATTTTTAGCAACTCATTACTTATAAGGTAGGCGATTGCGTCTATTATAAGGGTAATAAACAACATTTTAACAACAACGTCTCTTCCGTAACTTGTAATCTTGTTCAATTATTCCGTTCATTTAGTTTTACAAAACATATTTTGATATAGAAATTTGCTTTTCATTTATTCCATATCTTTTCCCATCCCCTATTTAATTAAATTAAGAATTTTAGAATTAATATTCTATTCTATGTGATTATTATTTTATAATAAGCAAATTTACTTAAAAAGCATAAAAAAAAACGTTCCCAAATCCGAAAGATGATACAGGATTTGGGAACGAAATAATCACTGGTTCTAAAAATAAATTATTCTTTAGGTTCTTCTTTTGATTCTTTTTTAGTTGTTTCTTTATTTTCTTCAATAGGTTTCACTTGGGTTTCAATCGGAGAAGAAACTTTAGGTTCGGCCGGAGGTGTTTGAGGAACGACCGGTGGTACCATAGGTGGAATTTCTTCACCGATAATATCTTCAATTCTGAAATCAATTTGTTCAGCTTCGAAGCTTCTTGTTTTTTCAACAACATCTTTAATAGTAAATTTTCTTGGGAGCTTAAATTTTGCAATATAAGCATCAATATCCGATTGTTCTTTATCTTTAAGATATTCAATAACAGATAAAACAATTTTTTTATTAGCTTTATCGAATTCGATAATTTCGGCTTTAAGCATTTCGCCTTGTTTGAAAAGTTCACTGAAGTTTCTAACTGGAGCGACAGCAAGTTGGGAAGCGGGAATAAATGAATCAACAACATCAGGCAATTCAACAATTATCCCCTTCTCAATAGGTTTAACAATTTTACAATCAGTTTCAACACCAACTTTATATTTTTCTTCGAGTGAATCCCAAGGATTTTCGAATAATTGTTTATGTCCGAGAGAAATTCTTTGATTAGCAACATCGATACCAAGAATAACTACGTCTATTTCTTCACCGACTTTTACGAAATCATTAACATCAAGAATTTTCTTAGTCCAAGACAAGTCAGAAATATGAACCAAACCATCAACGCCCTCTTCAAGTTCAACGAAGATGCCAAAGTTAGTAATATTACAAACTTTTCCTTTTTGTTTGGTTCCGACCGGGAATTTATCGAGCAAACTCTGCCAAGGATTGGGAGTAAGTTGTTTCATACCAAGGGAGAGTTTTCTGTTTTCAAAATCAATATTTAAAATTTGTGCTTCAACGAGTTGACCCATAGTAACCATCTGGCTTGGGTTTGTAATATGTTGAGTCCAAGACATTTCGCTAATGTGAATTAGACCTTCGATACCTTTTTCAATTTCAATAAATGCACCATATTCAGTAAGAGAGACAACTTTACCAGCAACTTTGTCGCCAATTTTGTATTTGCTCTGAATATTATCCCATGGATGAGGTTGCAATTGTTTTAAACCGAGATAAACACGTTTTTTCTCTTCGTCAAATTCAATTACGTAGACATCAATTTCTTCGTCAAGTTTAACAATATCACTTGGATGATTAATTCTACCCCAAGAAAGGTCGGTAATATGAATTAATCCATCGAGTCCACCCAAATCAACGAATACACCAAAATCTGTAATTGCTTTTACGGTAGCTTTTAAAACCATACCTTTTTTAATAGTCTTAAGGAGTTCTTCTCTCTGACCAGCCATTGATTCTTCAATAAGGACTTTATGAGATACAATAATATTTTCGATTTGGTTATTAATTTTAATAACTTTAAAATCGAGCATTTTTCCAACATATTCATCATAATCTCTGATAGGTTTAGTATCAATTTGTGAGCCAGGGAGGAATGCGGTCAATCCATTTAAGTCAACAACAAAACCACCTTTAATTCTTCTTAAACATTTACCTTTAACAATGGTACCATTTTTCTGAGCATCAACAATTCTATCCCACATTTTTATAGAGTCTGCTTTCTTTTTGGAAAGCACAAGTTGCCCTTCTTTGTCTTCAATTTTTTCGAGGAATACTTCTATTTCATTTCCAACAACCAGCTCTTCAGGATTAGAGAATTCGTTAATAGAGACTCTACCATCAGATTTAGAGCCGATATCAATTAAAACATCTTCACCGTGAATAGCAACGATTTTTCCCTTAACTACTTCATTTTCTTTGATAACATTGAAAGTTTTTTCATAAAGCTTAAGCATAGTTTGAAATTCATCATCATTATAATCTGTGCTTATGTATTTGCTTACATTAATTTTATCATCATCCATATTTTTCACAACAGGTTTGACATCTTCATTGGTAACAGAGTTTGTTTTTTCTAATTCTTCCATTTTAAAAAAATGTTTCTCCGGTAAATATTGAAGCCCTTAATCTTTTACCGGAAAGATTAAAGGGTTTTAGTTTATAAAATCCTGCAAAAAAAAAGCAGGGGTTAATTAAAATTCAAATATTTTAAGTGTTTAAAATATTAAGCGATAAAATTTTTCTATAAAGGAAATCGACCTGTTCTTCAATAATCATATTCGTAGTATCTACCTCAATAGTATCGGGAGACCTTTTCACTTTATTATCAATTTGCTTTAAATCAAGTTCGTCTCTTTTTTTAAGTTCAAGAGCAATTTTATCTTTTAATATTTTATGTCCTAAATCAAGGAATTCCTGTTGCCTTCTTGCAACTCTTGTATCAAAATCACAGATAAGAAAGAACTTAGCATCTGCATCAGGGAAAACAATTGTTCCCATATCTTTACCATCAATAACCAACCCTTTTTCGAATTCATAGGATTTGATTTTTTCGTTAACAATTTTTCTCAATTGATTAATTTTACTTATGCTTGCAACTTTGTTTGTAATATCAAAACTTTTTAAAACATCAGTAACGTTATCACCATTTAAAAAAACCGAATCATCTTTAAATTCGAGGTTAATTTTTTTAGCAATTTCTGAGAGCTTATGTATTTCATTAGGTTTAAGATTATCCTTTAAAGCTAAAAATGTAATTGCCCTGTAAAAAAAACCGCTGTCGATATAATTAAATTTCAATTTATTTGCCAAGAGTTTTGCAGTAGTGCTTTTTCCCGTTCCAGTAGGACCATCAATCGTGATTACAACTTTTTTCATTTATTTATGTAAATATTATCTTATGTATATAATTTTTATATGCAAACATATAATTTCTTAAATTTTAAGCTTATTTTCAAGGTAAAAGGAATAAAACGAAGGATTAAGAGAAAATATTAAAAGAACAAAAACACTTACATATTTAATTTTACAAATATGAATTTTAGCAAAAAATAATTTTTAAAAATAATAAAACATTTAAATTTTATAAAAAAGAATGAATTTCTTATTAAGAATGATAAAAAAATTGAAAAAAAACATAAAAATCAGTGAAAATGTTTTATTTATGTTATAAAAAAACTTTAAAAATTCGACATAATTGAACATTTGGATAACATTAATATATTAATTATAATTTAAGTTTATGTTTTTATAGTGATAATAATTTTTTGTAACGTTATCTGTTTTAAAATGTCGCAGTTTTGTTATCGGAAGTTAAATTTTCAAATAAATATTTGATTTCATAGAGGGACTTCATTGTATGTTCAAATACAGCGATAAAATATACCAAAGAACAATAAAATACCATATTAATATATGGTATATCAATTAAATTGTCAATACTATATTTTTTACCCTTTCAGACAAGATACTAAATATGGAAATTTAGTTTGATGAAAGGTGGAAAATTTCAGCATTTATCCAAATATAAATTCATTGATTTCCTTGAATTTATACGTTAAATTCCACTTTTTTAAGAATGTAACCAATCAAAATGCCATCAATTAAATATATTAATTCGAGAGAGATATTAGATTCCAGAGGAAATCCCACAATAGAGGTAGATGTAATACTCGATGATGGAATAATGGGCAGAGCGGCAATACCTTCGGGAGCATCAACCGGAGAGAGAGAAGCAGTAGAGTTAAGGGACGGAGAAAAGAACCGTTTTTTTGGTAATGGAGTTAGAAAAGCTATAGAAAATGTAAATAAGATAATTGCACCCAAACTAATAGGATATGACCCAAGGGATCAGAAAGAAATTGATGAAATAATGATAAAACTCGATGGCACACCAACAAAATCCGAACTTGGTGCAAATGCAATGCTTGGAGTGTCACTTGCAGTAGCATACGCAAGTGCAAATTATTCAAGGCTTCCGCTTTATGCGTATTTAGGTGGAGTAAGAGCGAACACATTACCAGTTCCAATGATGAATATTTTAAATGGTGGAAAACATGCAGATAATACAGTAGATATTCAAGAATTTATGATAGTTCCTGCAGGATTTAATAAATTTTCGAGAGCATTAAGAGCAGGAGTGGAAATTTTTCATTCGCTTAAGAAAGTTTTGAGCGAAAAAGGATACAATACATCAGTAGGAGACGAAGGAGGATTTGCTCCGAGTTTAAAATCAAATGTGGAAGCATTCGATGTGATTATGAAAGCAATAGAAAAAGCAGGATATAAACCCGGGAGCGATGTTTTTCTTGCGATAGATACAGCGGCGAGTGAAATGTATAAAATGGAAGGAAAGAATAAAAAAACGGGAACATACGAATTTTATAAATCCAAAATTCCATCAAAATCATCAGATGAAATGATAAAAATGTATGAAGGTTTTATAAAGAACTATCCAATAGTAAGTATCGAAGATGGTCTTGCAGAAAATGACTGGGGCGGATGGGTAGAACTAACAAAAGCACTTGGGAAAAAGATTCAAATAGTTGGTGATGATATCTTCGTAACAAATCCAGAAATTTTAAAAGAAGGAATCAAAAAAAATATAGGTAATTCAATATTAATAAAGCTAAATCAAATTGGGACATTAACCGAAACGCTGGATTGCATAAACCTTGCGGTATCGAATGGATATACAACCGTAATAAGCCACAGAAGTGGAGAAACAGAAGATACAACAATAGCGGACTTTGCAGTTGCAGTAAACTCTGGACAGATTAAGACAGGTTCAGTTTCAAGAACAGACAGAGTAGCTAAATACAATCAGCTATTAAGGATAGAAGAATCACTTGGAACAGCGGCATATTATCCCGGAAAAAAAGTATTTCGTAATTTAAAATAAAGTTAAATGAAACTTTCACAATTCAAATTTTCGTTACCAAAAAATTTAATAGCAAAACAACCAAAGACCCCCCGAGATTCATGTAAGCTAATGGTATTGGATAGAGAAAATGAAACAATAAAAACTTTAAAGTTTAAAAATGTAATAGATTATATGGATGCTGGAGATGTGCTTGTATTAAACGATTCAAAAGTATTTCCGGCAAGACTATTTGGAACGAAAGAAAAGACCAAAGCAAAAATAGAAGTATTTTTATTAAGACAGCTCTCCGATGTAGAGAATATCTGGGATGTAGTGGTAGACCCAGCAAGAAAGGTAAGAATAGGAAACAGGATTTTTTTCACAAAGCATTTATATTGCGAAGTAATTGATAATACAACATCAAGAGGACGAATCGTAAGATTTAATATAAAAGATGATTTTAGAAAATACATAGATAGATTAGGTAAAACACCACTTCCACCATATATAAGACGAGAGTCAACCGAAAAGGACAAGGAATATTATCAAACTGTCTTTGCCAAGCATATCGGCTCTGTTGCGGCACCTGCTGCAGGATTGCATTTTACTAAAGAATTGCTAAAGAAAATACGTGACAAAGGTGTTAATATAGCATATATAACACTTCATATAGGATTGGGCATTTTCAGACTCGTAGAAGTAGAAGATTTATCTAAACACCGAATGGATTCCGAATATTACGAGATATCAAGAGAGAATTCAGATTTAATAAATCAATCGATAAACAAAAGGAAAAAAGTAATAGCGGTTGGGACGTCTGTGGTAAGGGCACTTGAATCGAGTGTTATTACAGGAAAGAACGTAAGACCGAGTAAAGGTTGGACAGATAAATTTATTCACCCGCCACAATCGGTAAGTATTGTGAATAAAATGATAACGAATTTTCATATGCCACAAAGCACATTATTAATGCTTGTATGCACATTAGCAGAAAGAGATTTTGTAATGAAGGCATATAAAAGAGCAATAAAAGAAAACTTCAGATTTTATGCATACGGAGATGCAATGATGATAATTTAGATGGGGTAAATCATAATTTAAAAATAAGATTAATATAAGCTACGAAATTATTTTTAAAATAAAACATTTTGTAGTATTTGTTTACATTTTAATCTATAACAATTAATGAGTTACTATGTGATTATTCCTGCTTCGGGTTCCGGGGTAAGGTTTAGAGGAGATATTCCAAAACAATTTATAAAAATAAAAGATAAAGAGTTAATATCCTATACCCTCGAAAAATTCAATTCAATAAGAAAAATAAATTCAATAATAATAGCTACTCAAAAAAAATATTTCGATAAAGTTATAAAAATTGTTTTTAAAAATAATATAGATAAAGTTACAAAAATAGTTGAAGGTGGAGAAAGGAGAATGGATTCTGTTTATAACGCATTGATGAATCTAAATTGTAAAAAGAATGATTATATAATAATTCACGATGCTGTGAGACCTTTTGTAAGTGAGAATTTGATAAAAAGACTAATTTTAGAAACGAAAAAATACCGATGTGTTATTCCCGGAACGCAAATAATGGATACTGTAAAAAGAACAGATAATAAATTAATGGTAAAGGAAACAATATCCAGAGAAAATCTTTATAGAATACAAACTCCTCAAGTATTCAGATATGACATTCTTGTTAAATCTTTTGATAAAGCATTTAAAGACAATTTTGAAGGAACAGATGAAGCAGCAATTGTAGAATATTCAGGTTATAAGATAAAATTAATAGATGGAGAAGATAATAATCTAAAAATTACAATAAAAGAAGATTTGAAAAATATTAAGTTATTAAATTAAAATGAAACCGATAGTAATCTCAACTTGGAAACACGGACTTGAGGCAAACGAAGTAGCGTATGAAATTTTGAAAAATGGTGGAAATTCTTTAGATGCGGTAGAAGCAGGTGTAAAGAAAGCTGAAGATGACCCTTGCGTTTTAAGTGTTGGATACGGAGGACTTCCTGATGCTGATGGGAGAGTAACACTTGACGCAGCAATTATGGATTGGAAAGCAAGGATAGGTTCGGTTATTTGTTTGGAAAACATAAAAAATCCGATAAGCGTAGCGAGACTAATACTTGAAAATACGGAGCATACGATACTTGCTGGGGGTGGAGCTTATGACTTTGCATTAAAAAACGGTTTCAAACCAGAAAGTCTTTTAACCGAAATTTCCATTCGAAAATTTCAGGAATGGAAAGCGTCGGGTTCAAGCAAAGCAGAGGAAAAGCATACGGACGATTTTATTTTAAAAAAATTCGATTATGACAATGTAAACGAAGACGGATTTCATGATACAATTGGAATGGTAGCAATAGATTCAGATGGACATTTATCAGCAGCTTGCACGACAAGCGGAATGGCTTGGAAGTTACATGGGAGAGTTGGAGATTCACCAATTATCGGGGCTGGACTTTATGTAAATGGCGAGATTGGAGCAGCTGCTTCGACTGGACGGGGAGAAGAATGTATAAGAGCTTGTGGGAGTTTTTTAATAGTAGAACTTATGAGTAATGGCTATTCACCTTATGAAGCATGTAAAAAAGCGTGTGAGAGGGTGTATAAACTCAATTTACTTTCAACAAAACACAGAGACCACATTTATCAAGTAGGATTTATAGCTATGAATATAAAAGGTGAATATGGTGCTTATAGCGTACGTGATGGTTTTCACTATGCAGTATTTAATGACGAAGGGAATACACTTTTTGATAGTGATTTTTTATTGAATGAAAAATTCGAGTTTGAAAATTTATAGATTTTTTAAAGATTGAATATTGAATATTTTTGAGCTAATTTAGTTTATAAAGTTATTAAAAAAGAAAGCGAAAATAATTAATAACATTTTAATAATATACAAATAACAAGAACAAAATTATTATTCTAAAAAAAGGGAATGGATAAACTAATAGTAATAAAGAATGCTTTAGTTTTAACCCTCGATGATTCGGGAAAAACCGGATATTTTAATATAGTAATAAAGAATGATAGAATATTCGAAATAGATTATGAAAACGAATTAACAAATAATAGTATAATTTTTTCAAAATATCCTGGAGCATATATAATCGATGCACACGATAAAATAATTACACCTTCTTTTATAAACTTAAACTTTAATTCAACTTATTATCAAAGTACAACATTTCTAAAAGGGTATAAATATAGTAATTTTAGCGAGAATCTTTCTGCGTCATTAATAGAGCAATACTTCCTCGATAAGAACAATAAAGATGATTTAAAAAACCTAATATCGATAAATTATTATTCTTCCATACAAAATGGTGAAGCTGTTTTACTCGAAAGTTCAAAACTAATAACAAAAGAATTTATAGAGGATAACAGGAAATTAGGATTTCTATCATATCAGGACATTGTATTTACTGCATATGAAAATACTTTTAGTAATTTTTTAAGTGAGAAAGGATTATTGCACTGTATTGGAATTAAAAGCGAAGATGAAATAAATACATATTCACTAAATGCACTCGTAAACTCATTTGCAAGCGGGAAAAAGATTTTATTTTTCGAAGTTCTACAAAAATCCAACAGTATAGAAATACTAAAGAAGAATTTTGCAAAATCGTTCATAAAACTCGTATATGAAGCGGATTTATTATCAGAAAAAGTAATATTCAGCAACCCTATATATCTTAACGAAGATGAAATAGAAATGCTTGCAAAAAAGAAATCTAATTTAGTTTTATCACCAACCGATATATTAAAATTAGGTGAGAAGGATTTCGAATTTTACGATTTCTTAAATAAGGATTTAAACATATCAATTGGGACAGGATTTAATGGAAGGAGTGTATTTAGTGAATTAAAAATTTTATCATCTCTTTTACAAAAATATTATTTTAGTTACGATGATATGCTAAGAATGATTACAGTTAATCCTGCACATTCTTTAAAAATATCGGATAACTACGGGAGTATAGAAAAAAATAAATTTGCAAATCTTATTTTCTTTAATCTTTGTGATTTAAGAAATATTCTTAATGTTCCAGAATTAACTTCGGAAAAAATAAGCGAATTTCTAATAGAAAACTTCGATACAAAAGATATAACAGATATAATTATTAAAGGAATCCCCCTAAAAAGGAACAATCAATGCAAACTATACAATCCAGAAACGATTAAACAAATAAAAAACTCATTAACGAAAAGGATATATGAAGTTGGTAAATATCTGGAATTAAAAGAGAAATATTTAATGAGAAAAAGAGTAAATGAACTTTCAGGAACGGAGCAAGAGAAATCCGCAATATATGATGATAATTATGATACAGAAGATTTTTCGTCTTTAGACGCAAAAGCAATTACAGATAGTGATTTTAAAATACTTGGAATAGATAAGAATTTCAGCTCTAACAGTATCTATGATATAGATAACGATGAAACTAAAGAGGAAATTGATATAAAAGAACTTTCATCGCTTGATGAAGGGATTTTCGAATTGGAAGAAGTAATTGAAGAGATGCAGTCGAATTCAAAAAAAATAGGACAGAAATCAGAAGATGATGTTAAAATAAGATTTGAAGATACTTCAATTCAAGAAGATATTACCGAACCAGTAGAAGATACAAATAAAAAAGATGAGGACAAAAAAAGTCCAATAAAAGAAGAACCAAAGATACATTTCAAAAAAGAGAAATTAAGATTTGGATTCAGTGAAGAAGAGTAGAAAATTCTAAATACTGAATAATTTTTTAGTTTGATAATTTAAGATTGAAAGAAACTATTTCTCCAAATAATTTTTTAAATGCATTGCAGTATAAGAAATATTAGAAAATTTTGATATTAAATCTTCAGGTGTGCCTTCTGCAATAATTTCACCTCCTTTATCTCCACCTTCAGGTCCGAGGTCAATAATCCAATCAGCACATTTTATTACATCAAGATTATGTTCTATTACTATAACAGTATTACCTTTATCTGTGAGTTTATTTAAAACCGAAAGGAGCATTTTAATATCTTCAAAATGTAAGCCAGTAGTAGGTTCATCAAGGATATAAATTGTTTTACCTGTTTGGACTTTAGATAATTCGGTAGAAAGCTTAACTCTTTGGGCTTCTCCACCAGAGAGCGTAGTTGCTTGTTGACCGAGGCGAATATATCCAAGACCTACATCAAAAAGAGTTTGTAATTTTCTTTTCAATATTGGGAATGAAGAGAAAAATTCTAGAGCATCTTCGACAGTCATCTCGAGAACATCGGCTATTGATTTATTTTTATATTTTATACTAAGAGTTTCTTTATTGTATCTTTTACCATGACATACATCACAAGTAACATAAACATCGGGAAGGAAATTCATTTCGATTTTTTTCAATCCGTCCCCCTCGCAATTTTCACACCTTCCACCTTTAACATTAAAAGAAAACCGACCGACTTTATAACCACGAATTTTCGATTCGGGAAGTGATGCATAAATATCCCGAATTTGAGTAAAAAGTCCAGTATAGGTAGCAGGATTGCTACGCGGAGTTCTTCCAATCGGTGATTGGTCAATTTCGATTACTTTATCTACAATACGTTCAATTTTGTTTTCTTTTTTTGCAGATAATCCTTCAATTGATTTATATGGAAGTGGTCTTTCTGCTCCTTTTGAAAACTTCATAGCAAGAATTCTATAAAGCGTATCGTTTATAAGAGTTGATTTTCCCGAACCACTTACACCTGTAACACAAATAAATTTTCCGAGAGGAATTTTCAGATTTATGTTTTTTAAATTATTACCAGAAGCACCTTTTAAGGTAACATAATTTTTTGAGCCCTCCCTTCTGGATTTAGGTAAATCAATTTTTCTAATTCCTTTCAAATATGCAGCTGTAATTGATTCTCCATCAATTTTTTGCGGAGGTCCACAAGCAACGATATCACCACCATGTTCCCCTGCCATTGGTCCAAGGTCAACAACAAAATCAGATGATTCAATCATTTCTCTATCGTGTTCGACAACTATTATCGAGTTTCCGATATCCCGTAGATTTTTTAATGAATTAATCAACCGTATATTATCTCTTTGATGTAAACCAATCGAAGGTTCGTCAAGAATATATAACACTCCAGTAAGCTGAGAGCCAATTTGTGTGGCGAGTCGAATTCTTTGAGCTTCACCACCAGAAAGTGTTTTAGCATTTCTTTCGAGTGTAATGTAATCCAAACCAACATTCAATAGAAAATCAAGTCTTGCATTAATTTCCTTGATTATTGGCTTGGCAAGTATATCTTTCCTTTCATCGAATTTAAGATTATCAAAATAATTTTTACATTCGAGGATTGACATTTTTGTGATATCATGTATATTTTTGCCGTCAATCTTAACCCATAGAGCATCTTCCTTTAACCTTCCACCATTACAGGAGCTGCAAACACTAACTGCCATAAAATTTTCAGCCCAGTTTCTAACATAAGTGGAGGATGTTTCTTCAGTAACTTGGTTTATATAAGCAACCAAACCTGAAAATCTGTGTGTATAATCGTGAGTCTTACCGAGAGAATTTGTATATGTATAATTAATTTTTTCTTTTGAACCATAAAGAAGGACATCAATAAATTCGTCCGAATAAGATGAAAAAGGTGCATCTGGAGAAACATTAAATTTATCATATACTCCTTTAACAATAGAGCAGAACCAAGTTTTTTTGGGTTTTCCTATTGGTGCAATTGCACCTTCATTGAAAGATAATTTTTTATCGGGGAAAATTTTATCCTTATCAATTATTTTCTTTTCACCAAGTCCATAACATTCTTTACACCAACCATATGGAGAATTAAACGAAAAAGTATTTGGAGCAGGTTCTGTGAAACTCCTACCTGTATCGGGGTCAGAAAGTTTTTCATTGAAAAGTTTATCTTCTTTTCCATCGTTTACGATAATCAAGCCATCACTATATCTTAAACCGACTTCAAGTGAATTATAAATTCTCATTTTCGAGGAGGGGGAAATTTTAATTCTATCAATTACAACATCAATATCGTGAACTTTAAATCTCGATAAACTCATTTTGGGAACTATATCCAAAATATCGCCATCAACTCTTACTTTAGTAAATCCATCCGAAGCAATTTCTTCGAATAGCTCACGATAATGACCTTTTCTCCCTTTTACAACCGGACTTAAAATATTAATTCTTGTACCTTCGGGGTATTTTAAAATGTTATCGAGGATTTGGTCAAGACTTTGTCGAGTTACAGCTTTTCCCGTATCGGGGGAATATTGAGTTCCACATCTAGAAAAAAGCAATCTTAAGTAGTCATAAATTTCCGTAACAGTTCCTACAGTAGAGCGAGGATTATGAGAGATTGTTTTTTGTTCGATTGAAATCGAAGGAGATAAACCTTCAATTTTATCAACGTCTGGTCTTTCAATACCACCAACGAATTGCCGTGCATAAGCGGAAAGAGTTTCCATAAATCTACGCTGACCTTCAGCATAAATAGTATCGAAAGCAAGTGAAGATTTTCCCGAGCCAGATAAACCAGTAAAAACTACGAGACTATTTCTTGGAAATTCGAGGTCAATGTTTTTAAGGTTGTGAACCCTTGCTCCTTTTACAATTATTTTATTTAAATAAGAAATAATTATATAAAATTAATTCAACATTAAAGATACCATTATAAATTAGGGAATTCAATTCAAATGGAATTCCACACGATGAGAAATTTTTATGCTTCTATATCAAGATTGTAATAAGATATAACATTATTTTTTTAAAAAATTCTGAAAAGTTATAAATAAAAAGCCTCGCGAAAATTATTTTCGTTGAGGCTTTTATTTAATTAAAGAAGAAAATCTACTTTACAAGCATCATTTTTTTAGTCGAAGTGAAATCGTTTGTTACCAGTTTATATATATAAACACCACTTGATAATGCTGATGCGTTAAAATCGACTTTGTAAGCACCAGACTTCATATTTTCATTTACTAAAGTAGATACAACTTTTCCAGTCATATCATAGACCTTTAAACTAACGAAACCATTTTTCAAAATAGAAAATTTGATATTTGTTGTCGGATTAAAAGGATTAGGGAAATTTTGCTTTAAATCATAACCTTGAACAGCTTCATTTATGGTTATAATTGAAGCAGGATTATAAATCTTTACAGGAAAACGTGCTAAGAAATTCCAAGTATCGCCGGTGGTTTGTCCATTATTATTTACACTGTTTCCAACTGCGTATAATGTATCATATCCGACAGTATTAGGAGCAGTATAATTGAAAGTCCAAGTAACTTCCCCGCCTGTGAATGTTCTTTTAGCATTATGAGTTAATTCATTACCAATTTTTTGGACACCAGCATCAGAACCAACGTTTAAAAGACCATTAAGCGCAGCGATATTAAACCCTCCAGCGACAGCAGAACCACCCTGAATTTTAATTGTGATTGTTTTCGTTTGACCTTTTCCAACACTATCTGCATTTAAGAATCTAACTTCAACTGATGGGGTCGGAGTCGAACCATGACAGTTACATCCTTGACCACCCGTTTTATATGTAAGTCCTGTTATACCTGAAGAAGAAGAATACAAGTTTGTAAAAAGAAACCCCAGAAATGTAACTGTAACAAAAACAGATAAAATAATTTTTGTAAATTTTGTTTTCATAGTTTAATAGTTAATTAATTTAAATATATAATTTAGAATTAAATAAAAAAGTTCCAGAGAAGATGTAGATAATGGTTTCAAATAATTTTTTACAAAAGATAATAAGATTAATATATCTTATTACCATTTAGAGTATTGCATTAAAATTGTAATTATATTTAATTAAATTGTTTTACAATTCAAAAGAAATATATAATGAAATATAAAAATTACAAAGCGAGTATCGAATACTTATACAGTTTAGAAAGAATTGGAATAAAGTATGACCTGAAAAACATAAATGAAATTCTCGATTTCATTTCACATCCAGAAAAGAAATTCAAATCAATACATATAGCAGGAACAAATGGGAAAGGATCGGTTGCTTCAAGTATTAAGTCTCTATTAAAAGAAAGCGGTTATAAGACTGGATTATATACTTCCCCACATATTAAGGATTTTAGGGAGAGAATACTAATAAACGGTAGAATGATAAGTAGAGAATATATAATTGATTTTACAAACAAAATGTATCAATTATTTGAAAGGATAAAGCCGAGTTTTTTTGAAGCAACAACAGCAATGGCTTTTAATTATTTTGCAGATAATAATGTAGAATATGCCGTAATCGAGGCGGGACTTGGAGGGAGACTCGACTCGACAAACGTTATTAATCCAATAATTACAGTAATCACAGGAATTTCAACCGACCATACTGAGTATTTAGGAAATACGATAGAAAGAATTACTAATGAAAAAGCTGGAATTATAAAGAAGAATATTCCTTGCGTTATTGGAAAAATGGGATTAAAATCAAGAAATATTATTATAAAAAAATGCAAGGAGAAGAAAAGTGAAAATATAAATGCAGATAAATTGTGGGAAGTAAATATTCTAAATAGTAATGAAGAAATGATGAAATTAGAAGTCGTAGAATCACAAGAAAAAAGGAACAGAATAAAAATCGAATATCCATTAATTGGTAAATATCAAATTAGCAACATAAAAACGGTTTTTGCAACTCTTGATATATTAGGGAAATCAGAAGGAATAATGTTTTCAGAAGATAATATTATTAAGGGTTTTAAAAATTTAACAAAAAATTCAAAATTCTACGGCAGGTTTCAGAAGATATGCGAAAATCCGAAAATCATTATCGATGTATCGCATAACGAACAGGGAATAAAGAATATCAGGGAAAATCTAAAATTTTTTAAGTACAAAAAGTTATTTATAATATTTGGAATGATGAAAGATAAAGAATATGAGAAATGTATGAAAGAACTCGAAAGATTGAATGCCAAAGTTATATTAACAAAGCCCAATTATAAAAGAGCAGAAGAGCCAGAAATTCTTTTTAAATCGGTTAAAGAAAAGAAGAATTTTTACGTAACAGAAAACATAAACACAGCATTTAAAAACGTAAAAAAAATGTTAGGTAAAAATGATTTAGTTTTAGTAATCGGTTCTTTTTTTCTTGTAAGTGATTTTTTGAAGATACATAAGTTTAGACTTTAATTTATTATTATATATTGATAAGTTTAAATATATGATAAAAGCAATAATATTCGACCTCGATAATACGCTTGTAGATTTTATGCTTCTTAAAGAAAGAGCAATAGAAGCATCAGTTCATTCAATGATAGACGCAGGGCTTGAATTATCAAGAGAGGAAGCAATTTATAAAATAAACGAGATTTACAAAAAAGAGGGGATTGAATACCAGCAAGTATTTGACCAGTTGTTTATAGATTTATACGGAAAAGTCAATCACAAAATTGTATCTGCAGGGATTGTTGCATACAGGACAGCTCGAGAAGCAGCATTGAAGCCATATCCAAAAGTTTTCCCGACATTAATCGAGCTAATAAAAATGGGACTGAAACTTGCAGTTGTATCAGATGCACCATCAAAAGAAGCATGGCTTAGGTTATCGTATATAAATTTTCATCATTTATTCGATGTTGTAATTACTTATGATGATACATTCGAGAAGAAGCCTTCCCCAGTTCCGTTTAATCTTGCATTAGAAAAATTAAAATTAAAGCCAGAAGAATGTTTGATGATTGGCGATTGGGCTGAGAGAGATATGGTAGGAGCGAAAGCAGTGGGTATGAAAACAGTATTTGCAAGATATGGAGATACATTTAACACAATTCATCCTGGTTCAGATTATGATATTAATTGTATTTCAGAATTAATAAACATTATAAAAAAAGAAAATAAAATTTAGATATGATAAAAGGTATAGGAATAGATATTGTAGATATAAAGAGGATAAAAAGAATGGTAGAGCAATATGCGGATAAGTTTTTTGAAAGAATTTTGACGGAGAAAGAAATTGCGTATTGCAAGTCATTTTCAAAACCTGATTTACATTTTGCGGGAAGATTTGCAGCAAAAGAAGCATATTCAAAATCAATCGGGACAGGTATTTCAAAAAATTTTGCTTGGAAGGATATAGAAATATTAAATGATGAAAAAGGGAAACCATATATAATACATACAAAAGAAAACGAATATTCAGGATTAATTTTTAACGTTAGTATATCACATACAGATGAGTATGCATGTGCGGTGGTAACTTGTGAAGAAAATAATTTACAAAAAAAATTATAAAAGAAATGGGACCATCAAAAGAAGAACTTACTAATTATTTTAAAAACAATAGAAAATATTTCGACGAGCTTGCCAGCTTTTATAGACAGACAGATCCAGCATATTATAATAAATACATTGCACCTTTTTATAGCAGTTTATTATCAACGATGAAAGGGAAGAGGAGTGTTAAGCCGCAGATAGCAATATTAGCTGCTTCTATATTCGTTTTAATTATGGGAGGTGTTTTGTTTTTTTTAGTTAATATAAGCACGCACGATACAGAAATAAACAAAGATGAAGAGACTGAAATAGGTGCAGAATCCGATAATATTAATTTGCTTAATGATGAAACGGAATTTAATGAGCTTGGTGATTATGAGAAGGGGATAATTTATTATCAACTTGGAGAGTATGATAAAGCAGAAAAATTTTTAGAGAAAGTTCCTCAAAATAGTCCGTTGTATGATGATGCAAGATTAAAGTTAATAGAAATCCGAAAGAAGGAGATAAAAAAACCTTAACCAATATTATCCATAAAATCTTTCTGCAACAAAGATTCCTTCCTGAGAATTGATTTTATCTATAATAGCATTTAGTTGTTTTAGATTTTCGACTGCAAGAATCAAAGTTCCTTCGAACATAGAGCCCTTCGAAAAAATATTTAAACTTTTAATATTTACTTTAAAATTTTTAGATATAGTTTTTGTAATTTCATTCAATACACCGGGTTTATCTTCACCAATAATTTTAACACCACCAGTAAATTCACCAGTGGAAGATTCGCCCCAATTAATTTCAACAATTCTTTGCGGGTCAACTAAAAAAAGATTAACAATATTTTTACAATTTTTTCTATGAATTTTAATTCCCTCGGTTTGAGTGATAAAACCGATTACATCATCGCCGGGGATAGGATTACAACAACTTGCAAATCCGTATTTTATGCCTTTCATTTCTTTTTCGTCAGTCGAACCACCTATCAATATACCTGTTCCGGACGACCTTGCTTCATTTACATATTTATCGAATTCTGATGAAACTTCTGCGTTAATTTTTTCCTGACTATCGAGTGTAAGGTTTTCAACATTATCGAGAGCTTGAATTTTACTTTTATCGTGTAATATTTTCAAAACTTCTTCTGCGTTTTTTTCATCTTTTGCGATTTCGTAATAGAAATCTTGAGTTCCTTTGAATTTTAGTTTATGAATAACTTTATTGAAATCATCTTCATCCACGTGCAATTTGTTTTTCTTTAATTTTTTTTCAAATAGTTCTTTGCCTTTTTGGATTAACTCACGCCTTTCGGTATTAAAATATTTTCTAATATCTGTTTTTGCTTTGTGAGTAACAACAAACTTTTCCCAGTCGAGTTTAGGTTTTGAATTTTTAGAAGTTATAATTTCGACCTGACTGCCGCTTTTAAGCTGAGTATCAAGTGGAACAATTTTTCCATTAACTTTTGCACCTATACACCTCATACCAACTTCTGTATGAATTTCAAATGCGAAATCCAGAGGAGTGGAGCCGTATGGTAAAATTTTTAATTCCCCTTTTGGAGTAAAGCAATAAATTTCATCTTGAAAAAGATTAAGTTTAAAGCTTTCGATTATCTGGCTTGATGTTTCATCTTCTTTGTTCGTCGTTTCAAAAGTATCCCTGATAGAGCGAACCCATTCTTCAATTTTTTTATCGTTTAATTTAACATTTTCTTTATACTTCCAATGAGCGGCAATACCTTTTTCAGCAATTTCGTGCATCTCACGGGTTCGTATTTGAACTTCGACAAGTTTCCCTTCTTTACTCATCAGGGTAGTGTGAATGGATTGATAGCCATTTTGTTTAGGAAGTGAAATATAATTTTTGAATCTTTCTGGTATTGGGATATAGATTTGAGAGCAGATACCATAAGCCGCAAAGCAATCATATTTATTTAAAGTATCAAGAATAATTCTAACAGCAAATAAATCATAGATTTCGTCGAACGATTTAACACGTGTCATTAATTTTCTATAAATGCTGTAAATATGTTTTGCCCTACCGTAAATTTCGAATTTGTAATTTTCTTTTTCAAGAGCTTCCTTAATCGGGGCAATAAATCTTTTTATGAATTTTTCTCTTTCTCTCTTTTTCTCTTTGATTTTATTTGCAATTTCATCATAAGTTTTTCTATCGAGGTATTTAAAAGACAGATCTTCGAGTTCGGATTTTACATTCGATAAACCAAAGCGATGTGCAAGAGGTGCGTAAATTTCGAGAGTTTCCTGTGCCATTCTGTATTGCCTAGTATTAGGCAAAAACTCAAGTGTTCTTAAATTATGTAATCTATCGGCAAATTTAATCAACATAATTCTAATATCCGAAGTCATCGAGAGGAGCATTTTCTTGTAGGATTCGATTTGTTTCAATTCATAATTTTCAGTAAGACCTTCAATTTGGGTAGCCCCGTCAATAATTTCTGCGACTTCATTACCGAACTCTGCTTGTAAATCTTTAATTGTAAATTTAGTATCTTCAACAACATCGTGCAAGAGAGCTGAAGCAACGGAGATATCATCGAGAGGAATTTCTTTAGCAACAATTAAAGCAACTTCATAGGGGTGAGAGAAATAAGGTTCTCCGGAAGCTCTTTTATCGTTTTTATGAGCTTCAAGAGCAAAGCGAAAAGCATTGTTAATAAGGTTTTCGTTTATCTTTTTAGTTGAAAGGTTTGCTCTGCAAAGCTGAACAAGTTCATCGAGCTTTTTCCTATAATAATTGCTTAACATCTTGTAATTTTTGTTTTCAATAAATTATGTTCCAAATAACCTATCTCCAGCATCTCCGAGACCTGGTAAAATGTATCCTTTATCATTAAGTTTTTCATCAACACTACAAGTTACAATTTTTATATGTTTTTTTTGTTTATTATTAAAACGTTTTTCAATTGCATTAATACCTTCTGGGGCACAAAGTAGAGACACAAGACAAATATCCTTTACACCCATATTCAATAAATATTCGATAGTAAAAATGGAGCTACCACCGGTAGCGACCATAGGGTCAAGAATAATTACTTTCAGATTATTTTTATTTTTAAAATCAGGAAATTTGAAATAATATTTAATTGGTCTTAAAGATTCTTCATCTCTGTAAAGTCCCATATGACTAACCGTAACACCCGGTAGTAATTCAGTAAATCCCTGAAGTAAGCCAAGACCTGCTCTCAGAATTGGGAGAAGAACAACTTTTTGTTTAATTACTTTTCCTTTACTTTTTTTAAGAGGAGTAAATACGGTAAAGTCTTCCGTTTTCAAAGTTGCATAAACAAAGCTAGCAAGTAAATAAGAAATTTTATCGAGCGAATTTTTAAATTCGTGCTTTTCCGTGTTTTTATTTCTCAAAATCGTTAAATAGTGAGAAACCAATGGATGTTCGATTATAGTATAATTAATCATAAAAGAATTTTTCTTTACGATATTCCAAAGTTAAAATTTGGATAAAAACTTAATGACATTATAAAAGTTCTACACTTAACGAAGTATTTAGATTTTGAACCGATTTTGCACTTTGACTTTTAGCGGATATTTTGAAATCTAACATAATATTAGTAGTTGTTTCTTTTTTAACAATACACCCTTTTGAAAGATTAAAAACAATAGCACCAGTTCCACCAGCTTTAGAATCGATAATTTTAACAATTAGTCCGGATTTATCTTTTTTCTCTTTACTAATAAAGTCAATACCGAGATTTGCGTCGATATGAGCAACGGCATCACCATTTGTTACCTGATATTCTTTAACTTTATATGTCAAAATATTTTTAATTGGGAAAACGAGTAAACTCGATTCAACAGTAAATGTCCAGCTGGAATCTTTATAAACATCTCCCCCACGGAATTTTTGGAATTGGTTTTGTAAAATGCTTTTAAGTGATTCGGCACCCATAGATTCTTTTATTGTAGATTTATCTTGAGGGCTTAATGTATCACCGAGCGCTTTAAAAATTCTATCGTGAATTTGCTCAAGTTCGTAAACATCATAAATCTCTCCGAGAGAAGAGACTCTCATTTTAAATTCCTGACCGATAAGAGCATTATATTGAATAAAATCAGGCATCGAATGTACAGAGTCAGAGATATTCGAGTTATAGACTTGAGATAAAGAAGAATCGCCACTTATTACTTTAGAAACGATATTGATACTATCGAATTTCATTTTGTAAGTTATTACACCAGAACTATTAATTTCAGAAACTTCTTCAGAATAATAATAAGTCATAACTTGTTCAGAAGTAATTTCTTTTTCCATTGTGGCAGGGCTTTTTTCAGTAGAAACAGTTTTCGCAGACATTTTGTATCGAAACTTATCATTGACTTTTGGTGTATATTTTAAATCAGCTTTTTCGCCCGAGTCATCCTTTTTAATAAGTTCATTTGTTGTCTTTTTATCTGTATCGGTTTTTCCTTTATCATCTTTTTTACTGCAAGACGAAAAAGAAATTACACTAATGATAATGATAAAATATAGTATTCGGTTTCTTAATTTTTTAGACATCAAAAATCTCCTTAAATTTATTTAATTTATTGAAAAATACGATTTTTAAAATCTATTTTCAATTTTAAATGTTATTTCACTTTATTTAAATTGAATATTAAAGAATAAACTATTAATTTATTAAAAATAAGAAAATTAATTCTTTAATTATGAAAATCTTAATAATCCTACCTTTATTTTGGGAGATACTTTTGATAATTGTAATTAGTCTTCTAATAACTTTTTTAGGATTTCATTATTTTAGAAAATATGCATCACACGAAAAGTTATCCGAAAGCCATACAGTAGCAAGCTATATTTTCAATGCTTTTTCATTGTCATACTGTGTATTGTTAGCATTTATGGTGCTTGCTAATTGGGAAGATTACGAAAGAGCACAAGAAAATGTATATTATGAAACCTGTTATTTGTCAAATTTTTATAGGGATACTCGCCCACTACCTGATTCGATAAGAATTCCAGTAACAGAGAAAATTATAAATTATACAAAGGCAGTAGTAAATGATGAATGGGAAAAATTTTCAAAAGGAGAAACCAGCTTGCTTGCTGAATCTTCATTAAACGAATTGTATAAGACATATTTAGAGATTCCGGTTTCGCAAATCGAAAATCCTTATCTGTATCAAGTATCTCTCGAAAAACTAAATTTAATAAGTCAATATAGAAGAATGAGGATACTCGATGTAAAGCAAACCATTCCGTCTATTCTATGGGGAGTTTTAATAATTTGCTTCATAGTATCAGTAGGATATGCATATTTTTTCACGACAAAAGGCAGAAAGGTACATCTATTTTTAATTGCAACATTTATAATTGCAAATATTTTAATTTTCTATCTGATTTTTGTACTTGACCATCCATATAAAGGATATGCAAGTATATCACCAGAGCCGTTTCAAATATTACTTGAAAAATTTATGAAATAAAAAAGGGTTAGTTAATATATACAGGAAAATTCAAGGAATTTAATCAATGATAATATAACTTGATAAATAAAATAATTCATTATACATTTGGTAAATCATTAAAAAAATAAAAATTAAAAAACCTTGGAGGTATTAAAATGGCAAAACTAAAAAGGATGTTTTTTGTTCTTCTTACATTCGCATTCATAAGCGGATTCTTTGTAGGCTGTAGTAGCGGTCCAGATGAAGAGCAATTAAAACAATTAGCAGACCTTAAAGCCGAGGTCGAGAAACTGCAAAGCGATGTAAATAAACTTGAAAGCGAGAAAGCAGATTTGCAAAAGCAAATTGCCAAACAAGACGAGTCAATAAAAAATTTCCAGAAATTGACCGATGCAGTAAAAAACTGTAAATAAATTTTAAAATTTAAAAATAGGAGATTCAAAAAAATGAAACCATACAAATTTTTGATATTTTTGCTAGTGTTTTCTTTTGCATTCTGCATAAAACCTTCTTTAGCTCAAGACGAGAATGTTGAAGAACCAGAAGAAATGACTGATGAACAATGGGAAGCTCAAATGATGGAATTAGATGCAAAGAAGAATGAATTGATTGCAAAAGTTTCGGAATTAGAGAAAGAGAAGGCTGAACTACTTGCAAAAGTAGAAGTTAAAAAAGGCGAATTAAAAAAAGCGGAGGATGATTATTGGAATGAAGTAGGTGGAAAGGATAAATACAATGCTTATAAGAGCGATTTGGACAGAGTAGAAAAACTCTGTAAAAATAAGGAAGGTTCAAAAGATGATGTTATGAAAAAATTCGAGGAATTGAATAGTTCTAATTTAAAATGTCATCCTGATTTTGCAGCAAAGTTCAGGTCAATCAAGGAATGTCTGGGGAGATGGGAAGACATATCAGTTCCCGAATATACAGTACAGAAAGGTGATTATCTATTTATAATTGCTGCAAGAAAAGAAGTTTATAATAATAAGCATATGTGGCCAATAATATGGGAAGCAAATGAAAATGGAGTTATCAGTGCCCCAAGAAGAATTCCAAAAACAATAAAGAATCCACATTTGATATATCCGGGACAGGTTTTAAGAATTCCGAAAATGACAGAATCTTTAAAGAAATCTGCAATATTCGATAGAGCGAAAGGATGGCTCGATTGGAAACAGACAAGAGTTTATAAAAAGAAATATGTACCTCCGAAAACCGAAGAGAAAAAAGATGTAAAGAAAGATGTGAAGAAAGAACCTGAAAAGAAATAATAAATAAACTTTTATAAATAGAAATCGTTCCCAATTAATAATTGGGAACGATTTTTTTTAATAAACCTGATAAATAAATCGCAGGTTTATAAATAGAGAGATAAAGGAAAAATTATTTAACCACTACCATTTTCTTAGTTTCAATAAATTTATCAGCAATAATTCTGTAAATGTAGATACCGCTTGCAAGTTTCGAAGCGTCTAAATCAGCAGTGTAATAATTTGATTTTCTATATTCATTAGGAATTATGCAGAAAAATAACAAGAAAAGTTTAATATATAACTTTGATTAGCTGTATTTTTTAATACTAAATTACAATTTTTACTCTGTTATAAAAATAAAAGCCCCAGATTTCTTCAATCTGGGGTTTTTAAGCTATAAAATTAAAGTCGTTTTTTACTTAATCAACATCATTTTTTTAGTTGACACAAATCCATTGGATTCAAGTCTGTAGAAGTAAGTTCCACTTGCAAATGAAGAGCCGTCGAAATCAATCGAATACCTTCCAGCATTTTTTATTTCATTTACTAACGTAGCTACTTCTTTACCGAGGATATCATAAATTTTCAATGAAACCAATCCACTAACAGGTAAATCGAAGCTAATTTTTGTAACAGGGTTAAATGGATTTGGATAGTTTTGTTCGAGCTTATATTCCTTTGGAATCTTAGAAGTAATTGGTGTTACGCCGGAAACAGGACTTACATATACACCGCAGTTAAGGACATTCGTTCCTGCACTTGCATAAGGAGTAAATGGGCAACCACCTACAGACCACACTCTCCTATTACCTGTAAGAGTAGTATGAGCGAGCGGATAGCCAGTAGCTCCTGGGGCACCGCAATGTCCAATTTCAATTATTAGACTAAGTGCGGGATTATACAGGAATGGGTTATCTAAAGTAAAGTCATACCAGGTATCAGGCGAAGCTGATAATGGCACACTTGCTCTACTATAAACAGTATCCATTGCCCCTGAATAAAATTGACCAGACGTGAGAGATGTAATATTCGATTGCCCCATTCTGATATAGAAGGAAGTATAAGTAGCAGGATTTAAAGGATACCCTGTAGCAATCCTGATAGAAAACTTAGAGATGTTACCAAGTGGAGCCGGGGTTGGATTTGTAAATTCATTAGGGAGCACGAGCCATTGGACCATTTTACCTCCTGCGATACCAAATGGGAATGAATTAGCACCACCTCCAGTGGCAAAATTGTAGTAAAATACCGGAACAGGTTCGACATCGACACCAAAATTTATGATAGAACCATCTCCTCCTGCATAAGGGGCAAATGGACAACCGCCAACCGACCAAACTCTTCTAATACCTGAGAGTGCATTTTGACGGACATACATTCCAGAACCAGAAGCGGCACATTGACCGACAAAAATTATTAAGCTTTTAGTTGGGTCATAAACGAAAGGTTTCTGTAAAGCGACACACATCCAACCATTATTTGGACCTGTAAGTGTTGTATCTTTAACAAAGACTGTATCATATGGACCGGGATAAAAAGCTCCTGATGTTAGAGTAGTAAGCGATGAATCCTGAGCCATTAAAATTTGTAAATTTGTAAGAGTTCTTGTACCACCTGTAGTAATAAAGAAATACACCTTAGTAATTTGCTGACCTGGAGGTAAAGGGGTTGGTTGGTTGAAATCACCTGCCAGGAATAACCAATTTACAGCTTTACCTGCCGATTGACCAAATGGGAAAGTATTGCTCGAAGAACCAACATTCTGATAGTTGTAATACTGGGGTGTTTGTGCGAGTAATAAAGAGCTTATTGTAAACAACAAAATAAATAACGAAATAACTTTTTTCATTTTTTCTCCTTTTTAGTTGTTGAGATATTTTTAATTTGTATTTTATAGAAAATACATTAAAATTCCACTTTAATTACTATATTTGGAAATGAAAAAAATCGAAATATCTTTTACCTTTGTTTACAAAGAGCTAAACCATAAAATCAAATTATGTTTTATATACAATAATTAAATAAAATAAATTTTAAATGCAATAGGAAAATAAATTCACAAAACCTTAAAAAACTACAAAAATGAGAATAAAGAAAAGCATAGAAATATGCACATTGAGGGAACGGATAAGACAGGATTAAACACAGATTTTATTTCTAATATTGTCTAAGAAAGCTCATATAAATACAATATAATAATTTTGAATAATTATTTTTTTTAATGCCGTTTTTATACAAATTTTTAAAAAAACAAACCCTCGATTTTTTAAAATCGAGGGTTTGAGATAAACTGTAAAAAATTACAATTTTATTTAATCAACATCATTTTCTTAGTAGAAACAAATCCATTAGATTCAAGTCTATAGAAGTAAGTTCCACTTGCAAAAGAAGAACCATCAAAATCAACGATGTATGTTCCTGGATTTTTTATATCATTTACCAATGTTTTTACTTCTTTACCAAGGACGTCATAAATTTTGATAGTTACTAAACCTGTTTTCGGAATACTGAAATTAATTTTTGTAACAGGGTTAAATGGATTTGGATAGTTTTGGGATAAACTATAAGTATTTGGGATTTGTGAGCTAATTGGTGTAACACCTGTAATATAACCGAGGTTTTGATTCCAAGTTGCAGCAATTTCAGCAGCCGATAATGCTCTATTGTAGAATCTAAATTCATCTAACTTGCCGATGAAACTCACTGAAGAACTGTATCCACCTACTCTGAAACCAGTTCCAGCAGTAAAATTAAATGGGGTTTGTGCTACCTGTTTAACAAATACTCCATTATTATAAACTTTGATAGCAGATGCAGCAGAATCGTAAACAAAGTGAACTACAGTTGGAGCAGGACCAATGTTGGAATCCAAAACGTCCGTAACACCTGTTCCGCGTAAAATAATATTATTCGAACCTGCTACACCATTATGGAAGCATCTGAATGAAAAACCTGCATCCCCAAATAGATAGTATGCACTGCCACTGGTGGAAGTAGGAATTTCAATCCACATACTAATTGTCCAGCTTGAAGTACCTGTATTCATATTCCAACCTGTAGTTACTCCAGCACTTGATAATCCTGTACCTGTTATACAAGTGTCAAATTGACCACCAGGAGTCAAGGTAACATTAGCAAAAGGAGCAGGATTTGTTCCGACACCTGGAACTGCATAATTTGGAGTTGATGATGCATTATTGTTCCAAAATTTGTAATATAATAAATTTGGTAACTGCACTGGTGGAGTGGCGGGTTCGACATCAACACCGAAATTAATTAAAGATGCATCAGCACTTGTATAAGGAGCAAACGGACAACCGCCGACTGACCAAACTCTTCTATAGCCTGACAATCCAGTAGAATTATAAACAGACTGACCAGAGCCAGTAGCAGCACACTGACCAACAAATAAAATTAAGCTTTTGGTCGGGTTATATACAAACGGATGAGCTAACTGAACTTTCATCCAACCACCAGCTGTGCTTGTAAGGGTTGTATCTTTTACAAATACAGTATCATAAGGACCCGGATAAAAGGTTCCGGAAGTTAATGTAGTAATAGAAGAATCCTGTGCAAGCAAAATATGTAAGTTCGTATATGAACGAGTTCCTGCTGTTGATGTTCGGAAATAAACAGCAGTTATTTGTTGCCCAGCTGGTAAAGGTGTAGGATTAATGAATTCTCCAGCAAGAATAAGAGAATTAACAGCTTTCCCACCAGCCATATTGAATGGGAAAGAATTGCTCGATGTTCCAGTATTTGAAGTATAATACTGGGGTGTTTGTGCGAACATCAATGAAGAAAACACAAACAGTAAAACAAAAAGTGTAATAGCTTTTTTCATTTTTTTTCCTTTTAAGTTTATGAGAAATAATTTTTAATTATGTGTTATAGTTCAGGAAAAATATATCAAAATATTACTAATCTTTGTTTACAAAGAACTGTTGGTATAAAAGCGAATTTTAATTATTTACAATAATTATTGAAAATAATTTTAAAATTCAATAGCAAAATACAAATCCAAATTAATGGATAGTTTTCCTAATAAGGTATAAATTCAGAACTTTTTGTAATTGGGGAAAAAGTTCTATTTCAATTGGATTTGAGAGGAAAGAGAATTTTTACCTCCAACTTGGTCTGGGGTTATTAATATTTAATCACTTCAAAATCATTTTTGATTACTGCCTAAGTATAATGAATTCATCTAATAATGTTATATAATAGAAATCTTTTCACAAACTTTTTTGAACGAGTCGAAAATTTTAATCAAATATTTAATTCTTGAATTTGGTATAAATAATATTTAGATTTTGAAAAAATTTAATATTATGAAAAACCAATACAAATTACTTATACTAATAATAAATATAACAACCACGATTTTTTCACAATGGGTGATACAATACACATCAAACCCTTCGCAATCAATTTACTGTTTGAAATTTTTCGATAATAATACGGGATATCATTCGGGAGTTTTATACAATTCATCTACAATGAATATTTATAAAACAACAAATGGTGGCATAAATTATACAGCTCAAAATTCAAATTATACCTCTCAGAGATTTATGTCAATATTTATGATTCATCCTGATACAGTTTTTATCAGTGGTAATTATGGGAAAATTTTGAGGACTGTAAATGGAGGTGCAAACTGGATTCCTTATGTATATTCGGATACAACAGTTCAATTTTGGGGTTTGTATTTTGTTAATTCACTAACAGGATTTGTATGCGGAAGTTCTGGCAAGATTCTAAAAACAACAAATAAAGGGGAAAGCTGGAATTTATTATCGACACCAACTTCGACAGCACTCGATGGGATATGGTTTGTAAATGAAAATACGGGATATGTAGGTGGTGCGAATATATTTTTAAAGACAACAGATGCAGGTGCTACGTGGATAAATAAAGTTGGATTATTTATAAGTCCTTTTGAAACTGCACAGGCAGTATATTTTTCAGATGCAAACACAGGATACTATTGTACAAATACATCGAACTGTAGAATAGTTAAAACGACAAATGGCGGGGATAATTGGACTTTGATACATTCTAATGAAGGTATTGGAGCAGGATGGGATATGTCTTTCACTAATGCCCAAACGGGATATATTTGCACAGGTAATGGATTTGTTTTAAAAACAACTAATGCAGGTTTAAATTGGGGAGTTCAGAATACACCATTAACAGAGAATTTATATACAATACATTTTCCTTCAGAAAATACAGGATACATCTCGAGTTGGTCGGGTAAGATACTTAAAACAACGAACGGAGGATTAACATATATCACAAAAAATGGAAATGAAAAAGTAAGCGATTTTAAACTGGGACAAAATTTTCCAAATCCTTTTAATCCTACAACAAGTATAAAATATCAAGTGTTAGGTTTAAGCAATATTAAATTAACCATATATAATATACTTGGAGAAGAAATTGCAGTATTGGTAAAAGGGAAACAAGTTCCTGGTGAATATGAGGTTAAGTTCGATGGGACTTCACATCAAAGTGGGATTTATTTTTATACACTCGAAACCAAAGGTTATAAAGAAACCAAAAGAATGATTTTGTTAAAATAAAAAAGATTTTTTTATTAATATACCTCCCATTTTTCTTTTTCAGGTTTTTCCCGAGGTATAAAAACAGGTTTTTTTGGAATGAAGCTTATGTCTATATCAGTAATAACACCCTTATTATTAATTTTTAACAATTTAGATTGATAAGGTTCGAAAACAAGTTTATATGGGATGCAAAATTTTCCGAATGAAATAATAATGTCAATATTCACGACTTGGATGTTGAATGACTGACCATATTCCAGCGGGAATTTAAGACCTTTTGATTTTGGATTTGCAAAGAAAATATAAAGTTCGTTTTCAGTTTGTCTGCATTTAAAGTCAGGGAGATTAAATCCAGAAATTAAAGGCTTCAAATGTAAAAATTTTTCTGTATTAATTCTGACGTTATCATACTCCATTAATTCAAAGCATAGATACTTATATTCAGAAATATTTTTGTTTAGTCCTGGTTCTTCGGGGATTTGTTTTACAATTATTGGGAGACCTGCTTTTGCTAATTTAACAATAGTTCTTAAATATTTTATATCCATCCATTTAATATCGAGATACAAAGCTTTGAATGCACAATCCCCTACTTTTAAAAATCCGTTTTCATATTTTGCTTTTTCAAGAAAATCACCATTAATCCACATTGGACAAAATCCTTTCAATTCTTCGGGGAAATAAGTGTATCGCTGTTCATATTCGCCCCATGCCCAGATAAACTGTTTTTCTTTAGGAAGTTCACCGGCAACCCAGCTATCTTCAGTAGGTAAATAAACAGCGATATCAGAGAAAGCTATACCTTTTTTCAAGTAAGAGGAAACTCTTTGCATATAATTGTTGAAAGCAGGGATTTCATCCGCTAAAGAACCAGAAGAACCTACGTGAACGGATGCATAGAATTTAGTTGAATCACTACCGACGGAGTTGAAAGGTTTTCCGTGCCAAATAATCTGGTTAACACCATTTGCGAACAGAGCGTCAGCGAGTAATTTAAGGTCTGCAGTTTGTTCTTCACAAATTCTAATACGAGGCCAGCCATAAATACAGGTGAATGTTTCTGCAGTTATGATTTGTTTTCCAGATAAATTTGCGGCAGAAGAGACAATATTCGAAAAAGTTGGTTCAAAAAGTAATGCTTCACTTTCGGGAACATCAACAACAGAGTAGGCAGAAATAATATCACACGGAGCACCCGAGCATTGCACACGAGAAAATGCTCCGAGATTGTGAGAAATTTCAGTAAAAGGTTTGTAAAATTCTTCTAACACATATTCGGACAAAAGTTTCATATAATCATATCTGACACTTCTGTAAGGTTCAGAATTTGAATATAAATTATCTTTATAATCCGAAAGATAATAACCGTATTTCAAGAAAAAAGTATCTTCGAAATTATGGGTAGTCAGAAATTTAGTTTCAACTTCCCAAGAATCACAAAACAAAGCAGAAACCGAACCAGAAAGAGCAGGTTTGAGAGCATTACCAATTCTCAGGCTATAATTATATAAAGCTTTTTTATTTAAATGGTCGATAACAAAACCTTTTTTAGGATATTCCCAAGAAGCAGTAATTTCTTGTTTTCTGTTTTTATCGTCCAAAAACATTGTCGATTCTTCTAAAGGGACATAACTATCACCAAAAGGCCATAAAGTTCCAAAAGTAAAATCACAACCAAGTTCATAACTATCGGCACATTTTTTAGTAAATGCAACAATATAAGACCATTCACTACTTAACCATTCTTGACGCGGAGTATAATTTATAGTATCCTTTAACATACGATTTAAAGGATATACCCAAGCAATTTCAACACCACCGAAGCCATTTTTTTTCAGCCACAATAAATTGTCTATTATAGATTCTTCTTTGATTACATCTGCAAACCACCACCAACGAGACCATGGTTTTGAATCTTTATAATATTCAATTTTATCGTGTGTGAGAAGATTTTTTTCGGGAAAGATTTTTTGAGCGGATAAATTAGAAATAAAAAGTAAACAAAATACGAAAAGTAAAAAAATCGATTTCTGATTCATTTAATTTTAAGAATTAATTATGAATAAAAGAAGAGCAAAAATTATAATGTGAAAATAAAAACAAAAATTTGTAATTACAATATTAAAAAGAAAAAGTCGATTTTCTAATTAGCTATTTAAATATTTTATTAAAAAGAGGATTAACAAGAGTTAATAAGTATTTAATTTTTAATATTTTATGAAAATAGTATTTATTTTAACATTTAATTTTGATAAAAACTTTGGTAACTTGTAGTATGGAAGTTAGACACGTTCTAAACATTTCAATTAAAAAAATTCAAAAATAAAAGAGAGTAAAATATGGCTACAAAAAATTTCAATGCCTTTCAGATGGCACAAGACCAATTCGATAAAGTTGCGGAGATTTTATCATTAGACGAAGGGACCCGTCAGCTTTTAAGAGAACCGTTAAGGGAATATCATTTTAGCATACCAGTTAAAATGGATGACGGAAGCACAAAAGTATTTAAAGGATTCAGAGTACAGCATAATGATGCCTTAGGACCATGTAAAGGAGGGATAAGATTTCACCCACAAGAGACAGCAGATACAGTGAAAGCATTATCAATGTGGATGACTTGGAAATGTGCAGTTGTCGATATACCTTTAGGAGGTGGAAAGGGCGGTGTAATCTGTGACCCGCATAATTTAAGTATGAGGGAGCAAGAACAAATCTGCAGGGGATGGGTAAGACAAATGGCAAAAAATGTAGGACCACTTAATGACGTTCCAGCACCCGATGTTATGACAAGCTCACAACATATGCTATGGATGCTCGATGAATACGAAATAATAAAAGGTTCAAAATTTCCTGGTTTTATTACAGGAAAGCCAGTAGGGTTAGGAGGTTCACTTGGAAGAACCGAAGCGACAGGTTATGGAGTTATTTTTACGGTTAGAGAAGCTCTGAAAAATATGAATATAAGACCAGAAGAAACGACAGCAAGTATACAGGGATTTGGAAATGTTGCACAATATGCTTTAGAACTATACACAAGATTGGGAGGTAAAGTTATTTGTGTATCCTGTTGGGACCAAGGTGAGCAGAAAGCATATTCGTTCAGAAAAAAATCTGGAATCACACTCGAAGAGTTAATAGGAATAACCGATAGATTCGGTGGAATAGACAAAGAGAAAGCCAAAGGACTTGGATATGAGATATTAGATGGAGAAGAATGGATAAAGCAGGACGTGGATATACTGATACCCGCAGCTTTAGAAAATCAGATTAGAGCAGACAATATAGTAAATGTAAGCGATAAAGTGAAAATAATAGCAGAAGGAGCAAATGGACCAACAACACCAGAAGCAGATAAAATCATAAAAGAAAAAAATATATTTATGATTCCTGATTTTCTCGCGAATGCAGGAGGTGTTACTTGTAGTTATTTTGAACAGGTTCAATCGAATATGAACTACTATTGGGAAAAAGATGAAGTATTAGGAAAGCTGGATTATATAATGACATCAGCATTCACATCAGTATTAGAATTATCCAAGAAAAGGAATTTATATATGAGAGATGCGGCTTACGTAATTTCAATTAGCCGAGTAGCCCAAGCATGCAAAGATAGAGGTTGGATATAATTTAACGAATGTAGATTAGAAAATTGCCGGAGAATTAAAAACATCCGGCATTTTCTTTTTTATTTAAATAACCTTCAAAATATTTCTCCGATGGAATCAAAACAAAATAATAACGTTCAGACATTAGGTTACGGAGAATCAGGTGGTAAAGGGAACGGGCTTGCATTCATACAGAAAATTATAGATGAAGAAATAGATAAGTCACTATATCCCAATATTAAGATATCGGTTCCACCATATACAATACTTAAAACAAGTGTTTTTGATGATTTTATAAAAAGAAACAATCTTATTGAAAAAGCACTTTCGAATGAAGATGACACATCAATAGCAATGCATTTCCAAAAAGCTACGATACCAGTAGAGATTGTAGGACAACTAAGAACATTAATAAAGAGAATGCAAACTCCTTTAGCAGTGAGATCATCAAGCATGTTAGAGGATAGTTTAGACGAGCCATTTGCGGGGATATATGAGACAAAAATGGTTGCGAATAATTCACCATTTATCGATGATAGAAACAGAATTTTAAATGAAGCAATTAAATTAGTATATTCATCAGTATATTTAAAGAAAGCAAAGGATTATTTCAAAGCAACAAAGCATAATATCGAAGATGAAAAAATGGCAGTAGTAATACAGGAAGTTGCAGGGGAAAAACATTATGACAGATTTTATCCCGAGATATCTGGAGTTGCAAGGTCTTATAACTACTATCCACAAGGAAGGTCTAAACCAGAGCAAGGTGTAATTCAATTAGCACTTGGACTTGGTAAAACAATAGTAGATGATGGAATTGCCTGGAACTATACACCTGCATATCCGAAAATATCACCACCATTTGCAGGATTATCTGATATGCTAAAAAAGACACAAGTGAAATTTTGGGCAATAAATATGGGGCCAATTTTTAAATATGACCCGATAAAGGAGACCGAATATATGTTCGAATTATCATTGAGCGATGCAGAATATGATGGCACTTTAAAATATATTGCATCGACTTATGATATAGCTTCTGATAAAATAATTATGGGTATAGGAAATGAAGGACCACGAATAATAAATTTTGCTCCACTATTACATTTAGATGAATTTAGATTAAACAAATTTATGCAAGATGCACTTAAGATATGTGAGCAGGCATCTGGAAGTCCTATAGAGATTGAATTTGCAATTACATATAATAAACAAGAAGAAAAATTAAATTTCCATTTCTTACAAATAAGACCAATGTTTGTATCGAAAGATATTATAGAAATAACTGATGAAGAATTGATCTCAACCGAAAATTTACTTTCATCAGATAGAGTGCTTGGGAATGGAATGGTAGAAGATATTTATGATATAATTTATGTAAAAAAGGATACATTTGAAACATCCAACACAAAATTAATAGCAGAAGAGATTGAAACACTTAATAAAAATCTACAAGAGCAAACAAGACAAGCGGTATTTATAGGATTTGGGAGATGGGGAAGTTCAGATCACTGGCTTGGAATTCCTGTAAACTGGGGGCAAATATCTTCAGCGAAGGCAATAGTTGAATTAACACTACCCGAGTTCAATGTTGACTTAAGTCAGGGGTCTCATTTTTTTCATAATTTAACAAGTTTTAAAGTTTCATATTTCTCAATTCATCATAATAGTGAATTTAAAATAGACTGGGAATGGTTGGAGCAACAAGAAGTGATAGATGATTTAAAATTCGTTAGACATATTAAATTAAAAAAACCAGTAATAATAAAAGTTGATGGCAGAAAAGGTAGAGGAGTTATAAAAAAATGAATACAAATAATTTACAAAACATCGTAAATGAACTTGAAGAAAGAGCAAAAGAATTAAATTGTATTTATGCAATAGACGATGCATTAAGCAGTCCTATATTATCATTCGAAGAAGTATTAAATACGGTAGCTAAAGCAATACCCAAAGGTTGGCAATATCCAGAGTATACGACAGCAAAAATCTCATACCAGAAATCAGAGTATTTAAGTGAAAATTTTAAAGAGAGTAATACTTTTCTAAAATCGGATGTAAAAATAAACGATAAAAAAGTTGGTGAAGTTACGGTATATTATACAAAAGAGATATCTCCAAAAGAAGATAGTCCTTTTTTAAAAGAAGAAAAAAGATTACTTAAGACAATTTCGGAACATATTGGTCATTATATACATAGGGAAATCTCAAAGAAGTTAGTAGAGGATATGAAAGAGATAAAATCGAATTCAGAAAAAGGGACAAAAGAAAACTGGCGAATTATTCTGGAAATGTTGGATAAGACTGACCCGATATTATATAAAATAATTTTAAGAAAATTATTACACCTTTTATGTTGGAATGATATTCAAGAAGCGATTGATTTTTTAACTAATTCAAGTATTGAAACGAAAGCAGAAGATGAAAAAACACCATTAGACGATAACAAACCATTGAAGAAAAAAATAATTAATGAAAAGGAATATGAAGAGACAATACTCTTAATGACCGAAAAATATTTAAAGAGTGATGAAATAATCGAGAAAATTCAAAAATGGTTATCCGACGATAAAATAAGCGCATTGGTAGAAGCAGTAGAAAACTATAACACATCGCTTCCCGAAATAAGTGAAATACTCAGGAAACAATATAAAATTGCAGTGGAGAAAAAGGAAGTATCTACATCAATAGATAAAGGTTTAAGAGTATCTTTAATTAGAAGATTTTTCACAGAGAAAATAGATTTTATTGCTCTTGCAAAAGAATATGTAGATTTAAATGATTTCAATAGTCTTATCGACAGAATAATTTTTACATCTAACAGCCACGGAAAACTCGGCGGGAAAAGTGCGGGTCTATTTTTAGCGTCAAATATAATCAATAAATATATCAATGAGAATGAATTACTAAAGAATATTAAAATTCCTAAAACATGGTATATACCTTCTGATAGTATAATGCACTTTTTGAAATTTAACAATCTCGAGGAGGTAATAGAGCAAAAATACAAGGACATTGATGAGATTAGGAGAGAATATCCTCATATAATACAGATATTCAAAAATTCGCAATTTCCACCAGAAATTTTGAATGGATTATCAGTAGCTTTAGATGACTTTGGAGAAACGCCTTTAATAGTCAGAAGTTCAAGTTTACTCGAGGATCAAGTAGGAGCAGCATTTTCGGGAAAATACAAAAGTTTATTTTTAGCTAATATAGGTTCGAAAGAAGAAAGGATAAGTGCATTATGTGATGCGATAGCAGAGGTATATTCTTCATTGTTTGGACCAGACCCAATAGAATATAGAGCAGAAAGAGGTTTACTCGATTTTCATGAGGAAATGGGCATTATGATACAGGAAGTTGTTGGTCAGCAAATTGGGGATTACTATTTCCCATCGTTTGCCGGAGTAGCATTCAGTAATAACGAATTCAGATGGTCTCCGAGAATTAAGCGTGAAGATGGATTGATAAGGATTGTTCCGGGATTAGGGACAAGAGCAGTAGATAGACTTAGTGATGATTTTCCAGTTTTGCTTGCTCCCGGGCAACCTAATTTAAGAGTAAATGTTACAACAGATGAAATAATTAGATACTCTCCAAAGAAAATAGACGTGATAAATCTAAAGAATAACGAGTTTCAAACGAAAGATATAAATGAATTATTGAAAGAGGTAGGTGATTTATATCCTAAAATTAATAATGTAATTTCTCAAATCAAGGATAATCGGGTTTATACACCAATAGGTTTAGGGTTCGATAAAAATTCAGATGTAGTTGTAACATTCGAAGGACTAATAAAAAATACGAGTTTTATAAAGCAGATGAATTTTATATTACATCTGCTACAAGAAAAAACAAAGGCACCCGTGGATATTGAATTTGCTTGTGATGGGAGTAATTTTTATTTATTACAATGTCGTCCTCAAAGCCGAAATCTCGAAACTACACCCGATGCAATTCCGAGGGATATATCTCATAACAGAATTTTATTTACTGCAAAGAAATATGTTTCTAATGGTAAAGTTCCTGAAATTACTCATATAGTATATGTTGACCCACAGAAATATAATGATATAGAAAGTAAAGAGGAATTAATAGAAGTTGGAAAAGCTATTGGTAAGTTAAACAAAATATTACCGAAAAGGCAATTTATATTAATGGGTCCTGGGAGATGGGGCAGTAGGGGTGATATAAAGCTTGGAGTAAGTGTTACATATTCAGATATTAATAACACAGCGATGTTAATTGAAATTGCGAGAAAAAAAGGGAATTATGTTCCAGACCTTTCATTTGGAACGCATTTTTTCCAAGATCTTGTAGAGGCATCAATAAGATACCTGCCCTTGTATCCAGATGACAAAGGTGTAATTTTTAATGAGCTATTTTTAAAAAGGTCAAAAAACATTTTTACTGAGTTATTACCAGAATGCGAATTTTTAAAAGACGTAATTAATGTAATAGATGTACCATCAGTAAAAAATGGAATGATATTAAGGGTATTGACTAATGCGGATTTAGACGAAGCGATAGCATTATTTTCAAATCCCCTATCGGGAAAAGGAATGGAATCGGACTCTTCAATTTTGAGCGAATGGAAACCAAGTGACCAATGGAAATGGCGATATAAAATGGCAGAACAAATAGCATCGCAAATAAATCCCGAATTATACGGAATAAAAGGGATGTATATATTTGGCAGCACCAAAAATGCAACAGCGGGACCGGGCAGCGATATTGATTTATTAATTCACGTAAATAAGAACGATGAAAAATTATATGAATTTAAAATATGGTTAGATGGATGGAGTAAATGTTTAAGTGAAATTAATTATATAAGGACGGGATATAAAACCGACGGGTTATTAGATGTTCATTATGTAACCGACGAAGACATAGAAAATAAAACGAGCTGGGCAGTAAAAATAAATGCAGTTACAGATGCGGCGAAACCCCTTGTTATGAAAAACCAAAATTCAAATTAATATTCGTTTAGCATTAGGTAAATTACATAAGTCAAATTCAATAAGCGATAATTCGGGACCATCGTGAGCGGAATTAAAACAGAAGGTATTTCCAATTTTATCTTTCCATTGACCAGTTAAACGAGTTGATTCGTGAATATGACCGTGTAATGTTAATAATGGTTGTTTTGTTTCAATCATTTTTTTTATAGCAATACTACCTGCATAAAGGTCAAGGGGAACGTGTTCAAAGAATTTTCCATCGTTAGCAATTCTATCCAGATTTGTTTTGTAAGGTGGGGAGTGAAACAGAAAAACCGCATTAGATAAATCTTCATTTGCGGTCAAATTATCCAAGTCATTTTTAATAGTTGAAAACTTAATTTCGTTTTCATCAATACTAACCGACCTAAAACCCTCTTCGGGAGATACACAACCAGGGTCAACATATCTGGAGACATCATATTTTTCCCAGTCTTTTAGTAAAAAAGGAGTAGGAGGAACATAACTATATCCAAATATTTTTACATTTTCGAATTCAACTTTTTTAAGATTTATATATTTTAATATACCTAATTTTTCTGCATCAATTAATTTTTCTTCTTCAGTTTTCAAGTCATCATTACCTAAAATTATGAAAATCTGGGGATATGCTTGCTCCATTTTCTTTTTCATCATAATCAGATTTTTAATAAAGAAATCATCGAGAAATTCGTCTATTGCATTTTGAGAAGAAATTTTAATAGTATATGAAGGCATTAAATCGCCACCAATGAATACGAGGTTGGGTTTTTCATAATGGATAATATTAAATAATTTTTTGTATCTTTCTTCTTGCCCGTGTAAATCACTTACAAAAAAGCATTTCATAAAATCAATTTTTTATAAAATACTTTTTAAAGAAAATTAAATAAATGCAATAATTAATTATTTAAATTTATTTTTAAGATAAAAATTTTTACAAATTTCTTAAATTACGATTCGATATGAACTGTGCAATTTTTTTGAATACAAAATTAAGATATAAAATACTAAATTAAATTTTATTTTGATTAAATTTAATATACCTTTTTATGGAAGTTGATGGGAAAAAATTCAATGTAGATGGCGACGGTTTTCTTTTAGACCCTTACATTTGGAACGAAGAAGTCGCGACATTATTTGCAAAATATGATGGAATAGAAGAAATGACAGAAAAACACTGGGCGATTGTAAAATTTATTAGAAAGAATTGGGAAGAGACTGGAATGGCACCAATGATACGTTCAATTTGCCAGACTACAGGTGTTAAACTGAAAGAAATATATCAGTTATTTCCACTTGGACCTGCAAGAGGTGCATGTAGAGTTGCAGGTTTACCAAAACCAGATGGTTGTGTTTAATACAAAGATAATTTTATGGATGTGTATCGAATTATTTCATTGATAGCTTTTTTGATTTGTTGTATCAGCTTAACTTATCACTTTATAAGATTAATCAGGCTTGGATTACCAAAAGATTATTCTCATAAAATAGGTAATCTAAAAGCAGCAATCCCCTATTCATTTATAGGAGCAATGAATCCATTAAAGAAAGAGTCTGCTTATTTACATTTACCAACATACACTGCAGGGATTTTATATCACATCGGAACTTTTGTTTCTATTGTTTTATATATTTTATTTCTTTTAAACATTAAAATTGTATATACACTACAATTAATTTTATTTTTCGTATTAATTGTATCAAGTATAAGTGGAGTTGGCATTCTATTAAAAAGAATTACTTTAAAAAAACTTCGATTTCTTTCAAATGCGGATGACTACATATCAAACATATTAGTTACCATGTTTCAGATATTTTCATTGATTTTCTTAGTTTTGGAATCATTTTCCCCATATTATTTTATAGGCACTGGATTATTGTTTTTATATTTACCGATTGGAAAGCTAAAACATTTATTGTATTTTTTTGCTGCACGTTATCATCTTGGATTCTTTTATGGGTGGAGAGGAGTATGGCCAGTAAAAAAGTCATAAGTAATGAGAATGGAAAATTTCAGTGATAAAAAATATAAAGCTATCAAAATACTTTCCGAGCCAAAGGACAGTAAATTAGTTACACATTTGAATAGTTGTGTTCATTGCGGATTGTGTGCGGAGAGCTGTATATATTATCTCACAACAAAAGATGAAAAGTTTATTCCTACTAAAAAGGTTGACTTAATATCTTCAATTTACCAAAGATATTGCACATTTACAGGAAAATATTTTCCAAAATTAATAAATGCTCGTGATTTTGACGAAGGAATGGCGAAAGAAATGATTGACCAGCTATTTGGTGCGTGCACAATTTGTGGTAGATGCACTAAACATTGTTCAATTGGCGTGGATATTCCTTATATAGTAAGAGTAGGTAGAGAAATGCTAACAGAAATGGGATTAGTTCCGACAACTTTGCAATCGACAGTGAATACAGCTATACAAACAGGAAATAATATGGGAATACCAACCGAGGAATTTACCGACACGCTATCGTGGCTTGAAGAGGAATTAAGAGATGAAATGAACGACTCACAGGCTTCGATACCTTTGAACGTACCGAATACGAACATTTTATACACATTAAATCCGCGTGAGCCAAAATTTTTTCCACTTTCAATTTCTGCAATGGCAAAGATATTTTATGTAGCAAAAGAAAGCTGGACACTTTCAACAAAAATGTATGATGTTACAAACTATGCATATTACACATCAAATAATGAGGAAGCAATAATTATTGCTGAAAGATTATACAATGAGATGATTAGTTTAAATGCAAAGCGTTGTGTGCTTGCGGAATGCGGGCATGGTTCGAGGGCTTTTCGTTGGGAAGCACCGAATTATCTTCAAAAGTCTTTTCCATTTGATGTAATTACTACTGTGGAACTTCTTGCGGAGTATATTGCAAAAGGTAAGTTAAAACTCGATAAAGGATTAAATAAGGAAGTTATGACATTGCACGACCCTTGCAATTTGGTAAGAGAGGGAGGGATTATAGAACAGCAAAGATATATTTTAAAGCATTCAGCGAAAGATTTTGTTGAAATGACACCACACGGAATAGATAACTATTGCTGTGGGGGTGGTGGTGGTCAACTATCAATGAGTGAATATAATGAACGCAGAATGAAAATTGCAGAAATCAAAGCGGAGCAAATTAGAAATACAGGAGCAAAAGTAGTTGTAACTCCGTGCCACAATTGTGTTGACCAGTTAATGCAAATCGATGCTAAATTCAAACTTGGAATACAAATAAAAACACTTGCAGAAGTAGTTGCAGATGCAATTGTTCTGGAGAAATAAAAAAAATATTATTGAATGTAAAATTATTATAAAATTGTTATGAATAATTTAATTTATCTTGACAACTCAGCAACAACATATCCAAAGCCAGAAGAAGTATATAAGTTTATGGATAGTTTTTACCGAGAGCACGGAGTAAATCCAGGAAGGTCGGGTTTCGATGCTGCACTTGAAGCAGAAGAAATAGTTATGAATACGCGAAAATTATTAACGGAATTTTTTAATGGTGGAAGTGATATTAATAGATTAACATTTAGTTATAATGCAAGTGATTCGCTTAATATGATAATACAGGGTTTAGCAGAAAAAGGTAATCATGTAATAACAACAATGCTCGAGCATAATTCTGTTTTGCGTCCTTTATATCATTTGGAAATGGATAAAACAATAGAAGTAACACGAATAAAGTTTGATGAAAAAGGATATATTGACCCAGATGATATTAAAAAAGCGATAAAGAAGAACACAAAATTTGCGGTGATAAATCACTGTTCGAATGTAATAGGTACTGTTCAGCCGATTGCGGAAATTGGAAAAATCTGCAAAGACGCAGGAGTATTGTTGGTAGTGGATACCACTCAAAGTGCAGGAGCAATCAAAATAGATATGCAGTCGATGGGAATAGATGTCCTTGTTTTCACAGGGCATAAATGTTTGATGGGACCGACGGGAATTGGTGGTTCATACGTTATGGAGAATGTAAATGTAAAAGGGACACGTTTTGGAGGAACAGGTGTTCGCTCGGCACAAAAAACACACCTCGAAGAATATCCATATAGGCTTGAATGTGGGACATTAAATCTTGTTGGAGTAGCAGGTTTAAATGCAGGTGTAAAGTGGATTTTGAAAAACGGAATAGAGGCACTACATAATAAAGAAATGCAACTTTGGGAAAAACTTCTTAAAGGAATTAAAAGTATAGATAATATAATAACATATTGTGCTGAAAGTAAAGAAAATCATAATCCAGTTTTGAGTTTTAATATAAAAGGATTTGATGCAGGAGATGTTGGCACAATATTAGATGTTGATCATAATATTGCATGTCGAACAGGTCTGCAATGTGCACCACTTGTTCACGTTGGTTTGGGAACGGATAAAATACATGGAACCGTCCGTTTGAGTATTGGACCTTTTAATACAGATGAGCATATAGAAAAAGCAATAGAAGCAGTGAAAGAGATAGCAGGATTGAAAGCACCAGAATCGGGAGAATTTAAAGATCCGGGATGTTAGGGATTTGTTGTAGTAATTAAATCTATATTTTCTGTAAAATAAAAACACGGTGTTGTGGTTTTTTAACGAAACGACACCCGTGGTTTTGTGGCAAGTTTGAGACTTCTAACTCGCAATTTTTTAGATAAGTTTGGGAAGATTTTGAAGAAAAAAAAAGTAAAGACGAGGAACGTAATAGCCACACTATATTATAATTTGCCTTATTTTATTGAGGTCAAATGATATTGGTTTATTGATTTAATATTAAAAATAATGATAAGCTATAAATGACTTTGCGTATATCTAATATATATTTATTGTTATATCGATTTTTTATATTTATAATGAATATCTAATTAATTATATGAACGAAATTATATACATTTTAACTAACGAGGCAATGCCTGGTTATGTAAAAAATATGATAATAATTAAAATTTTTAATTTATAAATGATGATTAATATGTCAAAAAACACAAAAGAAGGATACATTGTTGATTTCATCTCTGGGCAAGATGTAAAAGCTACACCAGAAGAAGTTGAAGCAGTTCAAGTATTTTCTAAACAATTAGTAGAAGATTATGGATATCCTAAAAAAAATATTCAAACAAGACCACAATACAGAGTAAAACAAAGACCTTCTGGTGGAAAAGATTTTCCTGTTGATATTGCCGTTTTTACTTCAGAAAATCACAGTTTTGATAATGAGTATATTATTGTTGAATGTAAAAAGAAGAATAGAAAAGATGGGAAAAAACAATTAGAAGATTATCTACATTTTTCAAAAGCTTATTTGGGGGTTTGGTTTAATGGTGAAGAAAGATTATTCCTAAGAAAGGTTGAAAAACAAGGAAAAATATATTTTGAAGTAATTCCAAACATTCCTCAATATGGGCAGAGAGTTGAAGATATTGGTAAATTTAAAAGAAAGGACCTTAAACCAACTCACAACCTAAAAGCTACTTTTAATGCAATAAGAAATCATTTAGCTGCAAATACTGTCGGAGCAACAAGAGATGAAGTTTTGGCACAACAACTTATCAATCTTATTTTTTGTAAAATTTATGATGAAAGATTTACCGAGCCAAACGACATAGTTACTTTTAGGGCTGGTGTTGATGAAAAAGCCAAAGATGTTAAAGTAAGAATTTTAGACCTTTTTAACAAAGTAAAAAGAAAATATAAAGAAGTTTTAGACGATAGCGACACAATCACGCTTGACGCAAATTCTGTTGCTTATGTTGTTGGTGAATTACAAAATTATTGTTTGATTGAAGCCGAAAGAGATGTAATTGCCGATGCTTTTGAAACATTTATAGGACACGCTCTAAAAGGTGGTCAGGGGCAATTTTTCACTCCGAGAAATGTTGTAAAAATGATGGTAGATATTTTAGACCCTGATGACCAGGATTTAATTATAGATCCTGCTTGTGGTAGTGGCGGATTTTTAATTGAAGCATTAAGGCATGTATGGAGAAAACTTGATGCCGAGGGTGAAAAATATCATTGGAATAAGGAAAATCTAAAAGAAGAAAAAATGGAGTTTGCTTTGAATAGAATAAGAGGAATTGATAAAGATTATTTCTTGGCAAAAGTAGCAAAAGCATATATGGCAATTATCGGAGATGGTAAAAGCGGTATTTTTTGTGAGGATAGTTTAGAAAATCCTAACAATTGGGATTCGAAAACAAAAGAAAAAGTTGATTTAGGTAAATTTAGTGTTCTTTTAACTAATCCTCCTTTTGGTTCAAAGATCCCTGTACGTGGGGAAGACAAACTTAAACAATATGAATTGGCTTATAAATGGAAATATGATAAACAAACTAAAAAATGGGAAAAAATAAGTAAACTAAAAGACAAAGAGGCTCCTCAAATCCTTTTTATTGAAAGATGCTTGCAATTATTAAAAGATGGTGGAAAAATGGCGATTGTTTTGCCAGATGGAATTTATGGAAATGAAAGTTTGGGTTACATTAGAAATTGGCTGTTAAAACAAGGTAGAATCGTGGCTGTAATTGATGTGCCATTAGAAACTTTTATGCCCAACACATCAACCAAAACTACAATTATGATTTTCCAAAAACTATCTGAAAATAAAATACCAAAAGATTATCCTGTATTTATGGCTGTTGCTGAAACCTGCGGACATGACAGGAGAGGAAAAGAAACACAGGACGATGACATTCTAAAAGTTGCAAATAGTTTTAAAGAGTGGTTAAAAGAAAATGACTTTAAATTTTAATGTGATTTTAAAATGCTAAAAACAGTTACAGTAAACATTGATAGAATAAAACAAAACGACAGGTTCGAACCTGATTTTTGGGTTATTGGAAATTTTATAGATAAGATATTACAACATCATAAACATAAAAAGATATCTGAATATTCTAAGTTTATAAAAAAAGGTATTTTTGACCTTAAAGCTGAAAGATATCAAACAAGCGGAATTCCTTTTTTGAGAATTTCAAACTTAAAATATTTTGAATTAGGAACAGAGGATTTAGTTTATATCAGTGAAGAAGATAATAAGGCAAATCCAAAAACCATACTAAGACATGGTGACATTGCTTTTTCAAAAATTGGAACATTGGGCAAGATTTTAAGAATCGGGAAACGTTTTCCTGAAGTAAATATCAGCCAAAATTTAATTGGAGTAGGATTTAAAAAAGAAACAAACAAGAATTATCTTTTTGCTTATTTGCTCTCAAAATTAGCTTTATTGCAAATAAAGAAAAATAAGAAAAAGCAATTACAAGACAAATTAAATTTAGATGACATTAGAAATATTGAAGTCGTTGAATTACCTGAAGAAAAAATAAATAAAATTAGTGAATTGGTAGAAAAAGCTGAAGAAAAATCAGAAAAATCTCTTTCTTTATTAGAAAAAGCTCAAAATCTTTTCTACCAAAGATTAGATATTGATTTTTCAAAAATTCAAAAAGAAAAATATTATTCTGTAAATCTTTCAGATTTTTCAAAAGATGACCTTTGGACCCCTGCTTTCTCGTATCCTCTTTATGTAAATACATTAAAAGCTATTCAAAAGAAATGGCAGACTGTTCCGCTTGGTGAAATTGCCTCTGTTAAAAAAGGCGATGAAGTTGGAAGCGATAATTACAATAAATATTTAGATAAAAAAGAAAGCGATGTGCCCTTTATTAGAACTTCTGATCTTGTAAATTATGAAGTTGATCAATTTCCTGATTTTTATATTCCAAAAGAGATTTATCAAGAATTGAAGCAGGATATAAAAGAGGGCGATGTTCTTTTTACAAAAGATGGAAAGATAGGTATGTGTGCAATGATTACAAAAAATGATAAAGCTATTATTGCATCTGGAATGGTTAGATTGAGATTAAAAGCAGAAGCAAAAAAATATAATTTTACGCCAGAATATTTATTTATTATTTTGTCTTCAAAAGAAACAGGATTATATCCTGCAAATAGAAGAACTGTTATAGCTTCAACAATACCTCATCTAAGAGAAGAAAGATTAAAAGAATTTGAAATTCCAATTTTAGATAAAAATTCTATTGATGAAATTACAAAATTGGTTAAAGAAGCATTTGAATTAAAAGATGAAAAGAAAAAACTGATTAAAGAAGTTAGAGAAGAAATTGACAGCTATTTTGATATTTAATAATGAATTTTGAAAAAGCCATATTCCATTTGTAATATTTCATTTACAGGTCGATCGAATTTAACATTTATTAAATTTTTCATTATCCTTTCAAGCTATTTTTTCATCTTTCTGATTTTTTCGTAAAATTTTGGTATTATAGAGAATCAGGTAATCAAACAAGAGGAAAAATAAAAGCGGAGGGTGCGATTGATTCAAAAGAAGTACGTGATGAAATAACTTCTGTTATGGAAGGTGGCGAGAAAGCATTCAGATTAAGAAAAGATAAATATGGATTTTAAGACTAAATGAAACCTTTAAAGGGTACTTGTAAAATACAATACTTCTTAATCATTTTAATTATTTGTTGTCCCCAAATCGTCCCCAGAAAATTTATAAGGCACTCAGAATATTTACTAAGTGCCTTATTTTATTAAGCGGAATCGACGAGACTCGAACTCGCGACCTCCTGAGTGACAGTCAGGCGTTCTAACCAAACTGAACTACGACTCCTTTAATTATATGTAATTTAACAATTCTAAATAAATGAAAAAAGTCTTTATTATAGTATTTTTTAATTCTTTCCAAATCTTGTAAATTAAAAAATTAATTATAGTTTCATTTCTTTTGGGGGAACAGTTTCTTTTCTATTTTGTGCAGAATTGAAAAAAGTATGTAAATAATTATAAGTATTAGAAATGTTTTTTTAAAAAAAATTTATTCACTTAAGTAAAAAAATTCATTTATTTAGTGAAAAAATTCAATTACTTAGTGAAAAAAACAACGCCAAAAGAAAGAACATTAATGCCCTATATATAAAACCCTAAAAATGGAATTTAAAAATCTTTAAGAATAGTCTACTTACATAGTTAATTGAACGTTTATAAATTTTTCATTACTGAATTTTTGTTTATTTTATTAATAAAAATATTATTATAATATGTGATAAGGAGGTTAATATGGAAATGAATAAACTTTCTAAAACTATTTTAATATCTTCGATAGTTGTCATTTTAATAACTTTAGTTTTTGTTACATATTATATATTTAGCCCTTCAGAAAAAATAGAAGAGAAAATCGAAAAAATTACAAGCGAGAAGACACCTAAATTGCGTTCAAGTGTAACCGATATACAAATGATGTCACAGTGGTTGGCAACAGGAAGCCCAAACCTTACTGGAATCGGCAGTAGTCCAGTAGTATCAGTTGTAAATCAAGATGTTGTGTTTGTAGCGGGAGGTTCGAGCGGAGTTCCGAAAATTTATCGTTCAACAAATGGAGGATTGAATTTCACATCAATATCAGTTACGGGAATTAAAAGAATTATATATGCAATTTGGGCATTTTCAACCGATACGATATTTGTTGGTGATGGGGGGAATGACGGTTCGGTAGATACAGCAAGAGTATATAAGACAGTGAACGGAGGAACTAACTGGACGACAATTATAAACACAGCACCCGAAAAAGGTTTTATTAATGGGATTGTATTTTCACTAACAAATCCAAATGTAGGAATAATTCAGTGCGATGGTAACACACCAACAACATTAACGATTAAATTTTGGAAAACAACGAACAGAGGTGAAAATTGGATTTCAGTTCCAGCATCATATCCGACAGGCAGTCCGGGGCAAGGAATGATAGGAAGTCCATTTATAGTAGATGAAAACTTTTTTGGATTTGGGACATATAATACACCTTTGCGAATTGTATTCACATCAAATGGAGGAACAAATTGGAATTTCAGTGCAATACCCGGAACGATTACGGGAGCAATAACTTCTATTTCGTTTAATACTGATAAAGTTAATGGATTAGCAATGACGAACACAATATCAAACAAAATTCCAAGAACGACGAATGGCGGTTTGAATTGGTTTGCACAAACAATACCATCAACGGTATCAAAAGGATATGGGAATATAAAATTCATACCTGAATCAAGTTGTGCATATTTAGTTGTATCGAGTTCAACAAAAACACAGGGTTTTTGCACAACAAATAACGGAGCAAATTGGAGTGAAAATCTTTTTCCATCAGGAACAAGTAATATTGTAGGATTTAATTTATGTTATGAGATGGCATCAACATCTCCAACAAATCAAGCATTTGTTTTTTCTGCGGGAACTGTGGGTTCGACTTTTTATATGAATGATACTCCGATGCCAGTGGAAATGAAAACATTTACTTCAAAAGTGGTAGGAAATGACGTAACTTTAAATTGGACAACAAATAGCGAAAAAAATAACAGCGGGTTTGAAATATACAGGACACTACAAGGAGAAGACAACTGGATTAAACTTGGTTTTGTAAAGGGAAATGGGACAAAAGAATCACCAAGTAATTATACTTTTAAAGATTCAAAATTAAATTCGGGGAAATATAACTATAGATTAAAGCAAATAGATTACAATGGGAATTTTGAGTTTTTTGCTTTGAGTAATTCGGTCGAAATAGGCATACCACAGAAATATTTTTTATCTCAAAATTATCCAAATCCTTTTAATCCAACGACAAAAATCGATTATCAGATTCCAAAAGATTCACGAGTAAAAATAATCGTTTATGATGTAACGGGAAAAGAAGTAATAAAATTATTCGATGACAACCAAAAAGCAGGATATTATACTATTCAGATGGATGCAACAAATTTATCAAGTGGAAATTATTTTTACAGAATGATTACAACAGAATCAGATGGGAAAGAGAATGTAATATCAAAGAAAATGACAGTGGTGAAATAGATATAAAGATAATAAAGATTGTTCAAAAGCCCGCATATTGCGGGCTTTTAATTATATAATAATACGATTAATAATTAGTTTTTAATTAATTAATATTCTGATAAGTTTGTTTGAACAATTTTCAAATTATTAATTGATGCCACATAAATTATAATTCCAATAATTAAATAATATTTATAATATGGAGCAAAATTCGATAACGAGGATACAAACATAACACTAAAGAAAAATAAAAGAGAAATATATTTTTTGTTATTTTTATAAAACCAAATAAGATAAAGAATCAGAAGAATAAAAGACAGAGAACCAATCAATCCAGTTTCCGAAAGCATTACAAGAAAGATGTTATGAGGGTTCCATTTATCAATTTTGTGATAACCTGGGAGTTCGGGATTGTCAATATTAATGGTGGGATTTTTTTTTAATATATTTCTGACATAAATCTGACTTACTTCAAAAAATCCACCGGGTCCAATCCCAATTACAGGATTTTCTTTAAATACATTAAAAGAAGCTTCCCAAATAATTGGTCTGCCTACTGCATATTCTTTTACAATCTCTTTTTTATCGAGATAAGATAAAACTCTTCCGTATGTTTGAGGAGTTGCAACATTGCAAATTAAGAAAAGTAAGCCAAAAATGATTAACTCTTTTTTTTCAATTATGTTAAAAACAAAAAAAACAATAAAACAAAAAATACAAACGATAAGAGAAGCTCTGGAGGATAACATTCCCAACACAAAAGAGCCTGTTATATAAAATGAAATTTTAAAAAACTTGTTGAAGCACTTGTAATTTAAGAGAATAAGCAACAAGGCAAGAGCCAACGAGAAAGCTGCAAGGTTAGAATCCGTAATAAATCCCATGGGACGCATAATTTTTTCGTCACCTATTTGGATATAAGAATGAATTAAGTCAGGTCTATTAAAATAAATCACAAGAATTTTGTGAAATTTAGGAATGTAAAAATCGAGAAGTGAGCCAATAATAATTAAAACATTAGAATATATAAAAGACTTTATTAAAAAATCTATTGAATTTTTAAAATATTGTGATGCAGTAAAAACAATAATAAAAATGAAAAAATAAAATGTAATTCTGCCACAAATATTAAAACCTATTTGCTGAAACTCCGAAAAGAAAGAAGAAATAAATCCGATGCAAATTAAGATAAAAAGTAAAATTATAACAACAATAATATTTTGTTTTTTTAATAAATTTATATATTCTTTGAAAGGAATTATTAAAAAAGCAAAAAAAAGGATAAATATATATTTGAGTAATGGAATTTCGGAAACATTAATAAAAGGTATTAAGTCAGTTTCCGAAGGAATTTTAACTTCAGCGATGTTAATGATTAAAAGAGCTACAAACGAAATTTTGAAAACTAAAAATGCAAACTCTTTTTTTAACATATTTACATACAATAATTAAAAATAATATCTTTAATAAACTTTGCATTAATTTTTTCAAGACAAATTTTTTCACTACAACCGACATCAAAACAAGGTCTGCACCAAATCGGGAAAAAAATTGCGATATGTTTTTTTTCACCATTCGATATTATTGCTTTACAACCGTTTTCATCCTCACACAAAGGGTTATAATCTGCAAATTCGTATGGTTTCCACAAATCAACAGAGCCGGGACCGAATAAAACAAGGGTTTTTACATATTGCGATAAATAATGTGCTTGCCCACCATCATAACAAATTAAAACCTTTGCGAAAGCACAAGTTTCTGCTGCTTGCTCAAAAGAATCAAAGACTCTAAAATCAATATTTTTCACTCCTTCAAATTCTTTTTGTAATTTAAGATATTTATTTGATTTACCTGAATCGAAAACAAGAATATTAAATTTATCTAAATACTTAATTATTTCTATTTCTTTATTTAAAGAAAGCATTCTGTGTTTTAATGTTCCAATATGAAAAACGATATCATATTTTTTTATAGTTGATGGAGAGGGATTAATTTTTAACAAAGGTAATTCATAATTTCTTTTTTCAAAATTAATATTAAGTCCACCTTTTATAACTTTTTCAATTTTATTGGTCATAAAAACTGAATCGAAAAGTGTAACCCAATTAGAATCGATATAATAATCATAAAGGAAGTAAACTCCAAATTTTTTTGGGCCAGCCGAAAAATCAGAAATTAATTTACTTAATAAAATATTTCTTTTTAAACCGACTAAATCAATTGAAACATCGTATTTTTTCTTTATCAAATATTTTATAAGATTTCTTTTCTCCGAAGAAAAGATAGTTGGAATGATATTATATCGGAGAAATTGAATAAAAGAACCAAAAAAAGGAAATTTATAATAAATTTTTAAATCCGAAGGTTGCCAATCAAATTCGATTGCATTATCAATATAGTCGAGATTTTGAAATACAAATTTATTGATTTTGGAAGTCAATACATCAATCTTGATATTAGGATAGTTCAATTTTAAATCTCTTAAAACAGGTAAAGTTACAATTGCATCTCCTATTCTATCATTTCTAAATATTACAATTTTAGAAGGAATTCCTTTGAATTTTTTGGGTGGTTTAAAATGTTGAAACAAATCATCAAACTTTTCGACCGATTTAGAATTTTTAAATCTTTTGAGCTTAAGCAAAAACGGTATTTTTTGTTTTACTTCAACCAATTGTTGTATATTTTTTAATATAAAAAAAACCGACAGAAAAAATTACGATTTCACAGATACCAATAGATAAAGCCGAGCCAATTGCTCCATAGATTGGAACTAAAATTATAGAGGTAATAATATTTAAAAACAAAGCAATTAATAAAATGATTGCAAAAATAATATTTTTATCTAAAGCTATTAGCCCTTGAGTAACGAGAAAATTAGGGAATAAAAATAAAAGAGGAATTGTGAGGTATCTAAGTATGAGATAAGACTTTTCATACTCGGAACCAATTAGAACAAATATAAATTCACCCGAATACCAACATATTATACTGGATATAAACCCAAAAACAAAAAGAAAAATCAACATTTTATTAAATTGAATTCTAAATTCATTTAGATTTTGAACGGCAATTTTTGCAAAAGCTGGGAAGAGAGCAATTAATAAAATAGAGGGGAAATTTATAAATACTTCTACTATTTTATAAGCGACTCCATAAGCTCCGACTTCTTCATAACCTTTATAATGCTCGATAAAAACCTGATTTAATTTATAATATATATTACTGAAGACCTCGACGAGAGCTAATGTAAAAACATCTTTGATGTAACTTTTAAAGCTTATATCTTGATTTTCATTTTCATTAATATAGAGAGATTCATTTTTTTTGAAAACAAAAAAAATTATGATAAAACCAATTATCATACTAATCATAAAAGCAATTAAAGCATTAGCAGCAGATTTATCTGAAAAGATTAGAATTAATGAAAGAAATACGAATAGGACTTTCTGAAAAATTAAAGTATAAGCTTCATAGTTCATTTTTCTAACACCACGAAAGAATGCAAAGTATAAATTCATCATCGAGCTAAATGCAATTCCAATACTTGCATAAATAATAAAAATGCGACTTTCACTATAAATGCCAGAGAAAAATAGAATTGCATAAAAAACAAAAAGAACTATAAAAATGCTTAATAATCTAATTTTTACTGCATAATAAATGCTCGAATAAAAATTTCTTGCAACGTGTTTAGTTAGAATCATATTTCCACCAAGTTCAAAAAACATACCAATAAGATAACCAATAGATAAAGCGAATTCAAACTTACCATATTCAACTATACCTAAAAACCTTGCAAGATATAAAACAAAGACAAACATTATAGCCCGAGGAATAATCTGAGCAAGAGACTGGTAGATAATATTTTTTGCGTTATTAATTATCAATAAATCAATTTTGTTTTATATAAGTTAGTTATAAAAAGGATATTAATAAATGAACATAAAAGTATCATAGCAATAGAATCTGTAAATGAAATTTATTATTTTGTGTTTGAAATTATAAATAAGAGAATACTTTTGAAGATAAAGACAGAAGCGTTTAAAGCTCTCCAAATAGCAGAATTCAGAAATTTCACACTTGCCCGACTTTTTATAACACTTGGGACACAAATGCAAGCGGTAATAGTGGGTTGGCAGGTGTATCAACTGACCAAAGACCCTTTTTCTCTTGGATTAATTGGACTTTCTGAAGCGATACCTTCAATATTAACAGCTTTAATATCGGGACATATTGTGGATATAAGCGACAGGAAAAAAATTTTACTTTCTTCTTTTTTACTAATGCTTTTTTGTTCATCATCGCTATTATTTATTTCTACAGACGTTATAGATTTGGTAACAAACTCTAAAGTAATAGCAATATATTCAATAATATTTATTAGTGGAATAGCACGCGGTTTTGCGATGCCATCATCTTTTGCATTACTTGGTCAGATAGTTCCGAAAGAGCTTTATGCAAATGCGATTTCGTGGAATACTTCAACGTGGCAAGTTGGTGCAGTAGCTGGACCAGCAGTAGGAGGTTTATTATATGGTTATTTTGGTGTATCGACATCATATAGTAGTGTGGTAGTATTAGTTTCGATAGCAGTTTTATTAGTATCAATGATTTCGAAAAAACCGATTTTACAAATTAAAGAAGATACGACGTTAAGTGAAAGGCTTTCGGCGGGAATAAAATTTGTATTTAAGAATAAAATAATTTTAAGTGCGGTTTCGCTCGATATGTTTGCGGTGCTTTTTGGAGGAGCGATAGCAATGTTACCTATATATGCAGATGAAATATTATCAGTTGGTGCGAAAGGATTAGGAATGTTAAGAGCTGCACCATCAATAGGAGCAGTGCTTATGGCTCTATTTCTGACACATAAACCACCGACAAATAAGGCAGGAAGAAATTTACTTTTATGTGTTGCGGGATTTGGAGTATGTATAATAATCTTTGGGTTATCAAAGAGTTTCATCATATCTTTGTTTGCACTTGCATTAAGCGGAATGTTCGATAGCGTTAGTGTTGTGATAAGGCAAACAATAATACAGCTAAAAACACCAGAGAATATGAAAGGACGAGTATCTGCGGTAAATAGTATATTTATTGGTTCATCGAACGAGATTGGCGCATTCGAATCGGGTTTAGCCGCAAAATTAATGGGTGTAGTTCCATCGGTGATATTTGGAGGAATTATGACTCTGGTGACAGTGATTATAGTTGCTTTATCTTCAAGTTCACTTAGAAAATTAAAATTATAGAAAAGGGCGTTTCACATTAATAAAACTTCGGACACTAATATTTTATTATATTAAAAAGTTAAGAGTTAAAAAAGTGTAGTAATTTTGTATTACTTTTGTTTTCCGTCTATCAATTAAGTTGCGTATTATCAATATGTTATACGGCATTACTTTAGTCTCATTTTGATAAAATGCTACTGCGTTTTCAATGTATTCACTTGTGTTAAGTTCTATGTTTCCCGCATTTTTTTAAAATTTTTGCGATTCGGGAAGCGTGTTTTCATTGATAATGCAGAGACTTGACACGGCAGATACAAAAAAAGTTGGATAGAAGAGCAAAAAACTTTGGACGCTGATAACGCTGATGTAACTGATAAGAGCAGATTTTAAAACGAAAAAATATTATACCACAAAGACACTAAGAACACTGAGATATTATTTTTAATTTATTTATTTTGTCTTACAGGTAGGATTCAGGACGGGACTCAATTATTATCATTCACAAATCAAAAAGAATGTATTGTTAAATTTTTACGTATTTCATATATTATTATGCTCTACCTATAATTATATAAATATGTATCTTTCAAAATTAATATTTATACTTTTAACACTCGGACTTATTTCCGTATGCTGTAAAAAAGAGCGAACTAATGAAAGCAAACTTTCCGGGATGTGGAAGCTTAACAAAATTGAATCGCTCGATAATAATTCCGGTAAATGGGATTACGATTCCTCTTTTTCAGGTTGGACGGGATACATCATATACGATGATAGCGGACATATGGGTGTAGAGATTACTCCAAAAGGTTACAAAGAATTTAATTCAAATAAAAACCTTGACAGCTTAAGCAAAGATGAATTAAAAGAACTAGTAAAATTCTATAAATCAAATTGGGTGTACTTCGCCGAATATAAAATCACAGGCAACACTATAGAACATAAACGTCTCTCTGCAACCGAGCCAAAAGACTGGGGTACAATATTAAAACGCGACTTTGAATTCAAAACCGACACCCTTATCCTGACTCCCCACGAAACAATGGGGAACAAAAAATCGAGATTGTGGTGGGTAAAACAATGAGTGACTGACAATAGAATATTTCAATTTGGTAAATCAAATAAGTTTAATTTAAAAGCATTTTAATAATCCCAAACTATAAATACACAATAAAAAGATTACATAAAATAATAATTGATAATATTAGTTAAGTCACTTAAAAGATATAAAATTTAATTTTTTCTGGATTCCAGTCCGCCGAGTGAAATTAAATAAAAATGCCATAGGGATTACTTTATGCACAAAAACAAAATAATAATTTTTTATCTCCTGCTTCTACTTTTTCACGTAGCACACATTTTGGAAGAATTGTGGGGAAGGTTTAGAGCAATCGAAGTTTTCGGGTACGGAGGATTTATGCTTGCGAATTGGTTACTGCTTTGTATTCCATTTGTATTTTTTTACTTTTTATTAAATGAGAAGAGGTGGGCGTATATTATGAGCATCATCTATGCAGTTATTATGTTCTTTAATGGTCTCGGGCATAATGTTGCGACTTTAATCACTGGAAAATATTTCGGCGGATATGCGGGAGGATTTTCCGGGATAGGTTTAATAATTATTAGTCCTGTTTTAATATATTTTCTTTCAAAAGACATTAAAAAAAAAGAAATATAAATAAAAAGCATTTCACAACTAAGGACAGCATTAGACACAAAGAAAAAATAATTATAAATCTGTGAATCTGAGGCAAAAAATTACTAAAAGAAACTGATGAAAAGCACCACATTCAGGTAAGTTACCACTGCCCCGATTACGAGTAATACAATTTTTGTAAGGATATTATTTTTATATTTACCCATTACTTTTATAGAAGAGGTGAGATAGATTTGTAAAAAGATAGTGAAAGGTAATTGGATACTTAAAATCATTTGAGAAATTATCAAACCCTGAAAAGGATTAGAAATCAAAAAAATAATAAATAGGGCAACTAATAAAGATATACTTACACCAATACGTGAATGTTTATCTTTAATATCATAAGGTTCACCGAAGATACCTGCGAAAATGCTACCCCCCGCCATACCGGAAGTAATACTGGAAGAAATACCTGCAAATAATAAAGCAATAGCAAAAACGAAGGTAGCACCTTTACCAACAAGGGGTTCCAGCATAGATTTAGCTTGTTGAAGTTCTTCGACTTGAATGTTATTAGCAAAGAAAGTCGCAGCGGCAAGAATAACGATAGCACTATTTATTCCCCAGCCAACGACCATAGAAAAAAGTGTATCAAAGAATTCAAATCGAAGTTGTTTTTCACGAATTTTTTCATCTTTTAAATTCCACTGTCTGCTTTGAATCACTTCAGAATGAAGAAATAAATTATGAGGCATAACAACGGCACCGAGGACGCTCATAACAAGCAAAATAGAGCCTTCAGGAATGGAGGGAGTAATCCAGCTTGTTGCGGCAAGTCCCCAATCAACATTAACTAAAGTAAGTTCATATAAAAACGAAAAACCAATAATAGAGACAAAACCAATAATCCATTTTTCAATTTTCCTATAAGAATTGGTAAAAAGCATAATAAAAACAAAAATAAGAATAATAAGCGAACCAATTTTAATTGGAATATTAAAAAGCATTTCAAGGGCAATGGCACCACCAAGGACTTCAGCTAAAGAAGTCGAAATAGAAGCAAACATAGCAGTAATAAGAATAAATTTAGAAATAAATTTATTCGTATAAACAGTAGCGGCTTCAGAAAGACATAAGCCAGTTGCAATTCCGAGGTGAGCAACATTATGCTGAAGAATAATAAGCATAATGGTAGAAAGAGTCATAATCCAAAGAAGAGAATAACCGAAGTTAGATCCAGCGGCAATATTTGCAGCCCAGTTACCCGGGTCAATGAAACCAATTGTAACCAGAAGACCGGGACCCAGGAATTTCAGGAAATTAAGTGCTTCTGGTCTTGGTTCGTCGCGTTGAAAATATTTTTGAATCTTATTTATCATCCTTTTTATAATGGAATGCCATAAATTCTCGTTCCCCTACCAAAGCGGGGAACGAGTGAATAAGGTAAGAATTATTATTTATCGCAATAAAACATTATCATTTCATTCAAAGCATTTTTACAAACGGGACAGAAATTATTACGAGAACGTGATTTCATAGTACAATCGAAGCAAGGTCTATAAATACCTTTTTCCACATAACCACCACCTTCGAATGCCCCAATTTTGCTATAATATTTTTTTTCATTAGGTGTTGGGATTGGGACATTTTTATCAACAAGATTTTTCCATTTGGATTCAAAATTAACTAAAGTAGTAATGTTTGGTTGAACAGGTTCGACATTAAGATTAAAATAATCATTAACTGCTACGTCCGATGTCCAGTATTCATCGGCTAAATCACCGAACGCGTGACCAAATTCGTGACACACAACATAATCTGAATAATCATCATCACTGGAAACAATACTGTAATAATTAAAGACGCCACCTCCGCCATATATAGGAGAATTAACTAAAATCATAATTTGGTCATACGGGACAATACCAGCAATATCTCTAACACTTTTAACATCATAAGTCATTAAATACCTTTCAGTATTAAAAGTATAAAAGCTTGTGTTGAGTACAGTATTTTTATAAACAAGCTTACCGGGGATATCAGTACCCGATTCCTGCGAGAAAGCATAAACCGTCCAGAAATTAAAATTATTTTTGTTTTCTTTATAAGGTGAGCAATCAAAGAAATATCCGATAAATCTTTTGACATCAGAATTAAATTTATCCATATCATCTTTAGAATAACCGTCGGGAATAATAACAACATCAACTTTATCTTTAGGGTCACCGCTATCGTGGACTTTTTTGAAATCGAATTTCGGAGAGGATTCCTTTCGGATAAAATAATCTTTAGGATTAACAATTAATTCAAATTTCTTTTCAAGATTACCGTCTCTATTTCTTCTGTGAATTTCTACCTTAACATTATTTTTAGGGAAAGGGAAAATTATAGTTTCATAAAAACTTCTACTTAGAACTTTAGCTTCATCAGAAGTTTGCCATTCCTGAAAGAGAGTGGAAAAGCCACGAGAATAAATTAATTTTAGAGAGTTCAAATCATAAACAAAGAAGCGATACTCACCAAAGTTAAATTTATCAATAAGATTTTTTATATTTCCGCCCCAATACGGTTCGCACTTCATTTGTTCAAAATAAAGATTTGAAGAATTTGCATCTCCCGCCTGAATAAAATCAAGACGTAAGGTTTTATTTTCGAAGTAATCATCAAAATTAATTTGAGCTAAAGAAAAAGAGGAAAAAGTAAAAATAAAAAAAATTAAAAAAATATTTTTTTTCATAAAAAAATTTTTTAAGAATGTAAAAAATAATATTATTTACAGAATTTCTTTAAAAGTTTTTCCACTGCAACATCTCCAAGTTCTTTGGCTTTATTCCAGTCTTTACAGGCTTCATCTTTTTTCTTTATTTTATAGTAACAATCGCCTCTGTTAACAAAAGCATCTGGATTTTTAGGATCGAGTTCAATAGCTTTAGAATAATCATTAATAGCTTTATCAAATTCCTTCTTTTTCATATAGCAATTGCCTCTATCAATAAAAGCAAAAACATTTTTACCGTTAATTTCGATTGCTTTAGTATAATCGGAGATTGCTTCATCGAATTTTTTCAACTCATAATAGCTTATACCCCTGCTTACAAAGACTTCATCATCAATTGGTTTAAGCTCGATTGCTTTAGTGAAATCATTAATTGCATCTTTATTTTTTTTCAGTTCAGCGTAGGCAGTGCCTCTATATAAATAAGCATCTGGATGATTTGGATTCATTTCGATTGCTTTAGTAAAATCTTTTATAGCATCTTTAAAATTTTTTGATTTTGACTTTTGCAGACCTGCGTCAATAATTTTTTTAACTTCTTCGTTATTTTCGACTACATTTTTTTTAGTATCACTGCTTTTAACATCTTCTGTTTTTTCGTTTTTTTTAATTTCAGTTTTTTCCTGTTCTTTTTGGTTACAACCAGAAATAAAAAATACAAATACCAGAAAATATGTTAACGAGCTAAAAGAAAAAGCTTTTTTCATAATTTTCCCCTTTATAAAAATTTATATTTCGTAAAGCTATTTAAATATTAAACGTATTTCAATACTTTAAAAAATGACAAAATTTCAAAATACTATTTTTATAAAAAATTGAAATGTTATTTTTAATTGTATTATGGAATTCCAAATTATTCGTTATATTTGTAGAAATATATATTATGGCATCGAGTTCAAAACCAAAAATTTTTATAAGTCTAATTTTTGTAATAGGACTTGGGATATTAGGATATTACCTATTATTCGATAGGTTTATTTTATTATCAGGGAGCTTAGACCCAAGAACAAGCCGATACAAAATAGAGGAATTAGCAGAAAAAAGAAAAATACAATATAGACTTGCATATAAAGGGACAGGAAATCTCAAACAGACAATACATTTAAATTCTGGACTTGCAGTTTTTATATTATATCATGAAGGACCATCTGACTTTACGGTAGAATTAAGAACAAATAAGGATTCTTTAGTAACAGTTTTAGCAAAGGAAAACGGAAAATATGAAGGTATAAGTCAGGTAGAGATTCCCGAGCAAGATGCTTACCTGCTAAATGTTATTACTTCGGGATATTGGGAAATAGCTTATAAGTAGATTATTTTATTTGATTTAAATAATCAATTTTCTTTGTAAGTTCATTCCAATATTGAGGGTTGAGTTTCATAGCGATTTCATAATCTTCGATTGCCTTTTCATAGTTTTGAACTTTTTCCCATGAAGCCCCTCTATTATAATAAGCTTTTGCTAAACGTGGGTCTCTTTCAATAGTTTTATCGTATTCTTTAATAGCTTGCCAGGGATTATCAAGTGCATCATATACAACGCCTTTATTAAACCAAGCGATGGTGTCGTCAGGTTTAAGTTCTAAGACTTTGTTATAATCCCAAATTGCTTGCTCATAATGTTTAAGTCTTTCGTGAGCAGTTCCCCTATTTTGATAAGCAGAATGATTATACGGATTTAACTGAATATATCTATCATAATCAGCGATTGCTTCTTTATATTTCTGGATATTTTGGTAATGATTTCCTCTATCTAAATATGGACCGGGATTCATTGTATCTTTGCTAATGAGTAAATTAAGGTGTTCGAATGCTTTCAGATTTTCGACTTTATAAACGCTATCGCGAGGTTTACTATAACCCATATGAAAACTCTCAATATTATCACGATAATCAAAATAGCCACTACCATAAATGTCCGTGCTATCGTTGGGATTTCTATATCTGGGTGGATTCACTTGATATCGAGAGGAATCCCCTTCTAAAATATATTCAACTTTTTTATTTTTCTTTTTCCAATAATTATAATACCAAATAGCACCAATAATTAAAGCAACTATTAAGATTACAAAGAAAATAGCTTTTTTCATTTTAATATAATTTTCTTAATATAATATTAATTCAAATAATTATCTTTGATAAAATTTATGTGGTATAATTCGTGACCAGCAAGAATATACAAAATTGCTCTAACAGTTAATTCTTTATCGTTTGCTATTCCACATTGGATTAAATCTTCAGAATCGAGACTTTGAAAAAATTTTAAGTTTGCAGCTCTAAGGAGCAACATTTCTTCGGCAATATCTTTTAAAGATCTTCTGTAATACTTGGCATTTTTCACGTAATCATCTTGTTCATAACCCGGTAAGGGTTGCTTATCTTTTCTTGCAATACGTAACGCCCTGTATGCTAAAATTCTTTCGGTATCTATTAAATGTCCAAAAATTTCTTTTATAGTCCATTTTCCGAAACCATAAGTACTGTCTGCTTTTTCTTCAGGGATAGAGGCAATAAATTTTTGAACATACGCAGACTGTTCTCCAAGAATTTCTATAATATCTCCATCTTTAATTAAATCAAGATATTGTTTGTAATATTCCGGATATTCTTCCGGAGTTGGTTTATCCATTTAAAAATTTTATTTAAAAATACACTCTTTTAAAACTTAAATTCAATGACAAATTAATACCTCACCTAAATAAGTGAATATTACCACCTGTATGAAGGAATAGGATATTTTTATTATTATCGAACTTCTTTTTTCTCAAATAAGAAATTAAACCTGAAGCAGCTTTTCCTGAATAAACATAATCGAGCAAAATTCCTTCTTTTTTTGCAAAAATATTAACTGCTTCAATTCCTGCATCGGTTATAGCTCCATATTTTTCTCCTAAAAAATTATCATCAACGAATATTTTTTTCTTTTTAATATTTACATCAAAAAATTTGGCAACTTTTTCAGATAATTCCAATATTTCATTTTCCAATTGTTTTTTGTATTTCGATACTCCGAAGCCGATAATATTTCCTTTCCATTTATGAAGTTTTGCACCAACTAATAGACCTGATTGAGTACCTGCTGATGCGGTTGCGTGGATAATATAGTGAAAGTTAATATTATTTTTTTTACTGTAAGAAATTATTTCTTTGAATGCTTTAACATAACCCAAAGCACCTATAGGGCTTGAGCCACCAATAGGCATCCAATATACTTTTTTACCTGATTGAGATAATTTATCACATAATTCATTAGCATATTTTTCCCAATCACTCCAATTTTCCGATTCGACGAAGTAAGTTGTCGCACCAAATAAATAATCGAGTAACAAATTGCCTGTAGCTTTTTCAGGATTTTTACTACCTCCCAGAACAAGATGGACATCGAGGCCATATTTTTCACCTGCGGCAGATGCAATTCTGCAGAAGTTTGATTGAACACCTCCAATTGCAATTAAAGTATCTGCTTTCTTTTTCAGTGCATCTGAAATAAGAAATTCCAATTTTCTGGTTTTATTTCCACCGAAAGCAAATCCTGTCATATCATCTCTTTTACAATAAATATTAGCATTAAATAATTTCGATATATTATCGAGACGGTGAATAGGAGTTGGTAAAATAGATAAATTTATATCTGAATATTTTTTAAAAATTTTTTTATACATATATTATTTTCTAAAGAGTAAAGAAGAATCTCCGTAACTTAAGAATCTGAAATCATTTTTTAAAGCAAAATCATAGACCTTTTTCCAATCATCTCCAATAAACGCTGCAATTAATAATAAAAGAGTGCTACCGGGTAAATGAAAATTTGTAATAAGAATATCCGATGTCAAAAAATTATAGCCGGGGATTATCATTAATTCGGTGGTACCGAATATTTTATTTATTTTTTTCAATTCCATAAAATTTAAAACTTCGTTAATGGAGTTTTCTAAAGGAATTATTTCAGATTGGTAAGGATACCATTGCTCAATAAAAAAATCGCTCGATTTATTATTCAACAATTTTATTCCAAACCAATAAACGCTTTCGAGAGCCCTAACAGTAGTTGTTCCAACGGAAACAATATTATTTTTAAATTTTAAAATTTTATTCAGTAAAACATCAGAAACACAAAAAAATTCACTATGCATTTTGTGTAGATTTATTATTTTAGATTTAATTGGTTTGAATGTTCCAGCACCTACATTAAGAGTAAGGAATTCGAAAGAGCAATTTTTTAGTTTTAATTCATTAAATACATTTTTTGTAAAATGTAAACCAGCGGTAGGAGCAGCAACCGAGCCATCAATTTTGGCATAAACTGTTTGATATTGAATTTTATCAGAAGGTTGGGATTCTCTTCTTATGTAAGGTGGTAAAGGAGTTTTCCCAAGAATTTCGATAATTTCGCCGAAGGTTAAATCATTATTCCATTTAAATTCTATAAAATATTCATCTTCGATTTTATTTTTAACTTCAGCAGTAATTTTATAATTTTTACCATTATAATTAAAGTTAGTATTAACCAGACCACTTTTCCATTTACTAGCATTTCCAACAAAACATTTCCATTCCGATTTTTCTTTTTTATGAAATTCGATTTGGAAATCGGTAATATCGGATACTGGTTCTAAACAAAAAATTTCTATTTTTGCACCCGAGCTTTTATAAAAGAATAGTCTTGCGGGAATTACTTTAGTATTATTAAAAACAATCAATGAATTTTCTGGAATAAATTGATAGATTTGTTTAAAATTAGAATCAATAATTTTTCCATTTTTGTACACAAGTAATTTAGAAGAATCACGATTCGATAAAGGATATTGTGCAATTTTACTATCGGGTAAATCGTATAAATATTCAGATATTTTAATTTCCTTAATTTTCAAGATATACTTTGAATTAATAATAAAAATAGCTTTTTTAATATTTTCATTAAATTTAATAATGAATACACAAATGCTTAATAAAATATCACAAGTTTTTTGATATTGATTTTTACTTGATATAAATAATTAATAAAACTAAATTATAAAAGAGTTATGAAATTTTTTAAATATTTTAAAAATTTTTGAAATTTTATGAAATTGTTATACTCTTCATTTCTTAATAAATTAATTTTATCAAAAACCTATCATCAAAAAAACATTATGAAAAATTTATTAATTATTTTATTCAGTCTATTTTTTTTAAATAGTTTTTCACAGATGTATCCCGAAATAGGAAAGTTCGAGATGTTTTCATTGGAAAACAATATGATTAAGGCAATAACGATTACGAATCCAGAAATCAACTACGGAAAGAATTTAATGAAAAACGAAAATCAAAATATTTTGAGCAATTCGGTCAATGCATCATCGACACGATGGACTTTTATCGACCCTGTATCAATTGGAAACGATGTAGCTGTAAGTGGAGACGGGACTACGGGGGTATGTGGATGGGGACTTAATAATGAAAGAGTAAGTTCATACGGGAATACGAATAACGCACCTTTTTGGGAGTATTCCACTTCAACACAAACAGACAGAAATTATGTTGCTGTATCGGATACAGGAATAATTGCGGTAGGTTCATATAAGAATATTTATATGTTTAATAAAAATTCAAATACGCCATTTTTCAATTTTGATTTGACTACCCTTCCAGATACCGGAACGGGAGGACCAATAGATATAACGTCGAATGGAGAATTTATAGTAGCTTCGGTATGGCGATATGATACAAGCACAGTATTTGGATTTAATAAAAACTCAACTGTATCAGTTTGGAAATTCAGAATACCAACAAGGATTTACGGAGTCAGAATTTCGGGAAACGATTCACTCGTGATTGTAAGCACATATAGTCGTTATTGGGTAATAAATACATATACCGGTATTGTGAGATATGATGGTGCAATAACAGACGGTACACAAATGACACAAGGGATTAGCGGGAATGGAAATATAATTGCAACAGTAAATTACAGAGGATATTTAAAAGTCTACCAATGGAATGGGACGGCGTATAATTTACTTTGGCAATATCAGGAGCCACCGGGGACATATTATAACTGGTTTACGGCAGTAGATATATCATATGATGGGAATTATATTGCAGGAGGGACATTAATTTTTCTTAGCAGTTCATCTTACGATGGGAGATTGAGATATTTTAAAGTGTCAAATGGTTCAACACCATTATGGAGTTATCTCGGATTAATGGATGAAGTTTCATGGGTTTCATTTTCCAAAAACGGGAAAATACTTGCGATTACCTCTTATGGAGATATTGCAAATACAAAGAATGATTTTTTAATTTTTAAAACGACGACAGGAAATAATATGCCAATATATACAGAGAATATGCCTGGTTCACCTTTTATGTGTGAGGTATCAAATGACGGGACAACAGCATATGCAAGTGGGAAAGCAGTTCACGCGAGGGTTATGGGAAGCGGAGGGACTTTATACAATGTTGCAGTAGATACATCAGAAGGAACAATTAATGTAGGTAATATAAGCGGAAAAATACCGAGTGAATATAAGCTCGAGCAGAATTATCCAAATCCGTTTAATTCTTGTACAAATATTAAATATCAAATTGCAAATAGTGGATTTGTTACATTAAAAGTATTCGATTTAGTTGGCAAAGAAGTTGCGATATTAGTAAATGAATATAAAAATGCCGGATATTACAAAATACAATTTTCCAATAATAATTTACCAAGCGGTATATATTTTTACAAATTAATTTCAAACGGATATATAGAAACAAAGAAATTTATTTTATTAAAATAATTTAAAAAGTGTGGTTGTAGATACAATCAATACATAATTATTTAATAATAGTCTATTTCAGAAAAAAATATATATTTCATTTATTAAAATTATTAGATAACTTAAATTAGAAAAAAAACCGAATGAATAAATAATTTACGGATTTAAAAAATTTTTTTAAAATAAAAAATAATATTATGTTAGCTAAAAAAATTTTTGTAATATCCGTATTATTTTCAACACTCTTTTATAGCTGTAACGATTCATCTATCACAAACGGCGTTTCGGGACAAAATAATTCTTTTTCAATTCCAGTATGGGATTATTCTGAAAGTCATTATTTTTTAGATACAATATATAAAACGTCATTTAAATGATTAATGAACGATTCTATAGGAATGTTACCACCAAACATTTTAAATAATAGGATAAAACAGGATTTACCTTCATTTCAAGTTTGGGTACAGTGTGATATAACATTTCCGTTAAAAAGACTGGCTACTGCATGGGTTTTACTACCAGAAAGACCAACAAACGGTTATGACTCGTCAATATATAGAAGAACTGACTGTATTGTAGATACTTGCTTTTATGGATATTTCAGAGATTTGAACACAACGGAATATTATATTAATCCGATTGCTGGTTTTATTGGTTTGAAAATCAATATCCCAGAAAGTTATAGTATAGGAGTAACATACGAAACTTACGAAGGGAAAAAATATGGTGAGGGGAAATATGATGTTGCATTGGGACAAACGATGATATTAAAAATGATAAAATGTGCAAATCAAAATCCTGAGGTAACACCAAGAGCATGGGAATTAAAAATGAAAAATGTTTACAGGTTACCATATAAGGATATTTCACAACAGAATTTTAACTTAGGGGTAAAATATTATTTTAACCAAACGTATAATGATTATATACCGGGGATACAAACTCCTTTAAATCAAATTCTTTTAATCGATAGATATACGGATTGTAATAAGATTTGGAAACCTGATGGAAAATTCGACTGGTGTTTAGATAGAACTATTATACCTGAGACAGGTGATATTATTTTTCCGACTTTGTATCCTTTTAAAGACGAATTAAGGAAATATGTAACTGATTCGAATTTAGTATTTGATGAAATATACTCTCAAAGAAAGAGCATTACTCAGAATTCATATAAATCGAATTACTATCATATTAGAGGTTATGCAGATACACTAAAATGATTTTAGAAAGAAAAAAGTCTCCTGCAGAGCAGGAGACTTTTTAAAAAGATATTAAATTTAAAAATCTCTTTTACTTTTTATTTGGTATTCATTTATTACTTAACTACCATCATTTTCTTTATGTCAGAATATTTGCCCGATACAATTTTACAAAAATAAATTCCAGATGAGAATTTATCTGCATTCCACTTTGTTTCATATTCACCAGATTTTAGTTCTTCATTAACCAAAGATGAAATTTCTTTCCCAAGAATATCATAAATTTTTAAAGTTACGAAACCTGATTCTTTAATACTGAATTTAATTTTGGTTTCGGGATTAAAAGGATTCGGATAATTTTGCATTAACTTAAATTCCGAGGCAATACTATTAACTTGTTGAATTCCCGAAGAGACACCAAGAGTAAAAGTAATTAAGGTATCATAGGAAGTAATATTATAAATATTCAAACCTCCCTGAGCACCGTTGGATAAAAACGGTGGTGGATTAGTTGTATTATTAATAGAAGTTCTATTAACTAAATTGCTATAATGAGCATTATTCGGGACACCGTTCGCAGTTAAAGTGCCGTTTGGTCTATAAATATAAACTTCATCAGGTGGACCATTTGCATTTCCATTTACAGTCGTATTAATCCTATAAACAAGCATACCACTACCAGGTATAGTGTTTTCAAACGGAAGTGCTTTTCTTCTAAATTCGACAACAAAATATTCAGTCGAAGAATAAGGAGAATTAATTCTGTAACAATTATTTGTTGGTGATGTTAAAGGTTTTAAAGTATAGTTACCTGGAGTAGAAATAACAGGAATAGAATTAATCCAAGTAGTATATTTCCATTTCATATACGCTCCCATATGTTGTGGTGGATTTGTATTGCTGCACATCAAATCCCAAGTATGACACGGAGAAATACCATTACTTACATAATGATATAAGTCAGGAGCACCGAGAGAATGACCCATTTCGTGGCATAACACACCGGGACCGCTGGATTTCAGACTGTTTTGGATTTGGAAGTTATAACTATAAACTCTTTTTCCATTTATATATACCGTATAAGTATATAACGACCACATATGAGGCCAGAGTAGAGTATTCCAAGCTGTGGTAGCACCAGCAACGATAAAGCAGACATTATCAACTCTACCGTCATTATCACCATCCAAGTTTAGGTTAGTTGGGACTTGTGAAGCAATATAGTTAACAGCATCCCTTAAAAGAGCATGTTCTCTTGTAGCTTGATTAGTATAACCATTTGGATTACTAATAGAATCATAAGGCATATAATAGCTTCTTGGGTGAGGATCCTGATAAGATATTACATAAGTTCCAGAAGGAATGGGATAAAAAGTAGAGACAACAGAAAGAGTATTATAGGAAGCATTTTTGAAATAATTATTCATAGAGTTATTGCCCGAAAGAGAATCATTGAATATTCTTCTATAGTAAGCAATAGAATCTGTATATTCGGACTGATCCGAAAACCTAATAAAAACTACAAGATTATTGATAGTGCCAGTTTTAGGTGCGTCAGCAAAATCTTTAGGTGTATTAGCATAAAACTCTCTTCTAATTTTTAAAATTTCTTCATAAGGAAGCATTACTCCTGGCTGGATACCAGTATAAAAAGGATTAACTCTTCCGACAATGAAACGCGAAGGGACGATTTTATTGTTTTCGAGCAAAGCATAAACATAATATCCGGTTTTACTATCTTTTATTATAGTAAAATTATCTGCATCATGTAACCAGTTGTAAAATTCATCACCGCTTGCAAAAATATTTAAGACAACTCCATCGGGTTGAGTAACTTCAACAGGTATATTTTCAAGCGGAGCTGAAAACAAATTGGAACTGATAAAAAGCAAGAATATAAAAGAAATTACTTTTTTCATAAAATTTTTTTTAGTTATTTAAAAATAAACCATTTCTCCTCAAAAAGAAATTGCTAAAAATATAAATTTTTGATTATAATCTATTAGTATCAGTAATAATTTTTTTTATCTCGGAATTAATACCAAGATTTTGCATAATTTCAAGACTAATGGGCATAACAAAAGTCCAATTAGAATCATTAACTACACCGGGGAAATTGATTCTATAAGAAGTTTCTTCACCCTTAATAAACAACGACTCATCGAGAAAAAGCCATTCCTGTAAAAGTTGATTTGAGAAGATTGAAGCAGATTGATTAATTTTTTCCAGTGCTTTTTTTACAAAGAGAGTATTTATTTTAAAATCAGACCCATTGGGTTCTAATCCAAGAAAATCAATAAATTTTAATCTTTCATTATAACTTTCTTTATACAATTTAATTATGTCAGAAATAAAATCATAATTGCATCCGAAAATATCCAATAATTTATTTACGTCATTAATTTCTTCTTTCCAAAAGAATCTGCCATATTTAGACCTTTCCTCATCGAAAAGTTTTCTAACAATTTCTTCATATCGTTCAGTTTGAATTTGTTTACTTTCGCATAATCTTTGAAATAATTTTTCGTCAATAGTACCTATTTCATTATGCCACCAATCAATAATAGTACTGGAATCATGAGTAGAAATCGTTGCAATTGAATTTATTCTGTAATGTTCTGGATTAATAAAATTATCACTTCCATTAAAATCTTTAACCCATCTTTGAACATTCATACCTGGAATACCGTATTCCCATAATACTTTTGGAGAGCAATTTGGAATTGTTCCTAAATCTTCAGCACAAGGGAGCATATTAGAACTTTCAAGCATAACATCGAGGAGTTTTTTGCCAGTATCTTCCCATAAATATTCATCTTGCGGGTCAAATGTACCATTTAAACCACCTAATTCCAGAGGGCAATCCAAAGCAATACTCCACAAACGGAAAAACCCAACAAAATGGTCAATTCTATATAAATCATAAAAGTTTTCAGCGTATTTTAATTTTTCTTTAATATAGATATAATTATCTTTTTCCAATTCATCTCTATTATAAGTTGGCATACCCCATCTTTGACCCATAGCAAAATACATATCAGGGGGAGCACCAGAAGATAAATCCAATTTAAAATAATTTTTATGCGACCAGACATCAGCACTATCACGACTTACAAGATATGGTATATCACCCATTAACAAAATTCCTCTTTCTTTTGCATATTTTTTGGCGGCAATAAACTGTTCAAAAAGTTGCCATTGTAACCAATAATAAAAATTTATTCTATCAGAAAAATCTTTTTCAATTTCGTAGAGAGCATCAACATTTCTGTTTTTAAAATTATCATCCCACTTTTCCCAAGTTTTATTTTGTTGAATATCTTTGATAACTTTATATAACGCATAATCTTTCAACCAATATTCATTATTCTTTTTAAAATCTTCGAATTTCTTAATTCCTTTAATATAAGATACTTTAAAAATTTTTAACAGTAGTTTTATTTTTTCGAATTTAATTTTATAGTTAACTTTTTCTTTTCCGCTCGGGATGTATTTTTTAAGCTCTCTGATTTCTTTTTTGAATAAATTCAAATTAACATTTTTCAAATCATTTAAGGAAAGATACATAGGTTCAAGAGCGAAAGAGCTAACCGAGTTATAAGGAGCGAAATCAAAACCTACATCATTCATTGGGAGTAATTGGATAATACTAATACCTGTTTTTTGACACCATTTTACAAGTAATTTAATATCGGGAATTTCGCCAATGCCGATGCTTTTCTTAGAATAAATGGAAAACAGAGGAGCAATAACACCAGCTCTTCGCTTAAGACCTATTCTCTGCCATTTATCAGCGGTCTTAGTATTAAGAAAGTGCGAATAATCGTATTGATACATAAGAATTTTAGTTTCGTAAGATTAAAATTTTTTAATAGAAAATGAGAAAAAAATGGTATTATTAAATAGAAAAAGAGTTACATATTTTACTATTAGGATACCCCATTATTTTCCAATTTCAACATTTATTTTTTTATAAATATCCGAGCCATTACCAAACTCAATAATATTACTATTTGCTTTCGACAATTCATTAAGAAAATCATCTTCGTAATTTAAATCGAAATATTGTTTTGCCAATTCATTTGCTCTTTTAGTATAAGATAATATTTGAATTGTCTCAATACCCGAAATATCAGAAAAAAACCAACCACAGCTCGTAAACATAAGCAAAGAATATCTTTGTATTTCCAACAGTTTTAGAGCTAACTTCGTTTCAATTTCATTTAAATTTTTGGCAGCATTATCATTAAAGAAACTTTTAATGTTATCGTCAGAATTATCGAGTAAAATTTTTATATAATCGTTTCTAGCTTTCCATACATCACTGAAATATTTTTTTCCTTCGAGTTCAAAATGAGAAGCAAATTTATCGCGAAGATTATTAAGACTATTTCTTAAAGGAGTTCTCCATTTTTGATTCCAACTTACTTCTCCACCAGTATTACACCCACAATCGAATTTCCACCTACCGACCCCATGAACACAACTCCAAGCAGTGCCTTCATTATCTATACCGGGTTTGATTTGGACTTCAGAATCAGGAGGGAACAAAGATAGATATTCGGCATAATTTGTAATCTTAATACCCCTTTTAGGAGCAAGTTCTTTCATTAAATAAGCGATTGTTCTTTCAGTAAAATGTTTATGGTGACCGAATGTTTCTCCATCGACTGCAATATTAATTAATTCAGGTTTTCCCTTATTATAAGTAAAAAGTGATTCAATTCTACCAATTAATTTTTCGGCATTAAAAATAATATCATCAAAGGCAATATTTTTCGACAAAGGACCGTCATAAAAAAATATATCTATATATTTATGTGGATTCAATTTAGAGAATGCTCTATAAGGATTTTTCGTATTAATATTTCCAGAAGAAACATCTATCCATTGCAAATCACCGAATTTTCTAAATGCCAATGCTTGAGAAGGGTCAAGTATAATAAACTTTACATCTTCCTGAATTAAAAATTCAAGGGTTTCCGGGCTACAAGCCGTTTCAGAGAGCCAAATACCTTCGGATTTTCTTTTAAAATGGAATTCGAAATCATACAAACCCCATTTAATTTGAGTAATATTATCTTGTTTATTTGCAAGTGGCATTATGATATGATTATAAACCTGAGCTATTGCATTGCCATGACCATTATGAGCATCAACACTTTTCTTATCAGCTTCGATAATTTTGCTTAAAGTATCGGGATGTTTATCTTTAATCCAGTGCAATAAAGTAGGTCCGAAATTAAAATTCAAATATTCAAAATTATTTACTCTTTCTAAAACTCGATTAGTATTTAAATCCGCAATAACAGCTTCTGTATTGGGTTTATAGCATTCGTGAAAAATGCGTTCGTTCCAATCGTGGAAAGGAGCAGCGGACAACTGCAACTCAATTTCATTAGTCCAAGGGTTTTCTCTTGGTGGTTGATAAAAATGTCCGTGTATGCAAAGAAATAAATTCTGGTTCAAATAAAAAATTTCCTTTTTTTGTTAATACTTTTCAACTTTAAAGACCAATCCTCCAAGTGGAGGTAAAGTTAATAATATTGTATGATACCATTGATTTTTTGTTTTTTGGTTTGAATTTACTCCGCCCGAATTACCTTTTCCGCTACCACCATATTCAATTCCGTCGCTATTTAAAATTTCTTTATAATATCCATAATAAGGGACACCAAGTTCATAGTTTTCTCTCAAGACGGGGGTCATATTCAAAACAAATAATAACACTTCGTTACTGTTTTCCGATTTTCTGAGGAATGAAATTACACTGCTATCTGCGTCGGAGAAATCAACCCATTCAAACCCTTCGGATTTAAAATCCTGCTGGTATAAAGCAGGATTTTGTAAATACATTTTATTTAAATCTTTAAAATAATAATTCAATTTTTTGTGCATTTCAAAATCCTGAACAAACCAATCGAGAGAATCATTTACGTTCCACTCTTTATATTGTGCAATATCATTGGACATAAAATTAAGTTTCTTTCCCGGATGTCCAAACATATAAAGTAAAAATAATCTTAAATTCGCAAATCTCTGCCACTGGTCTCCCGGCATTTTTTCCAATAATGATTTTTTTCCGTGAACAACTTCATCGTGAGAAATCGGAAGCACAAAATTTTCGTTAAATGCATACCATAATGAAAAAGTTATCATATTCTGATGATATTTTCTATGAATAGGTTCCTTTGAAAAATATCTTAAGGTATCATTCATCCATCCCATATTCCATTTCATATCGAATCCAAGTCCGCCGATATAAGTAGGACGTGATACCATCGGGAATGCTGTGGATTCTTCGGCAATAGTAACTATACCTTTATGATATAGGTGGACTACTTCATTAAATTTTTTAATAAAATCTATTGCTTCGAGGTTCTCTCTTCCTCCGTATATATTCGGTTCCCATTCACCATCATTTCTGGAATAATCGAGATATAGCATAGAAGCGACAGCGTCAACACGCAAACCGTCAATATGATATTTTTCAAACCAGAAGAGTGCGTTCGAAATTAAGAAATTTCGCACTTCGTTTCTTCCATAATCGAATACCAGAGTTCCCCATTCTTTATGATAACCTTTTTTCCAGCTTTTATAAGCAAACAATTGTGTCCCATCAAAATTTACAAGTCCATGTTCATCGGTAGGAAAATGTGCAGGAACCCAATCGAGAATCACACCAATTCCGTTTTGATGACAATAATCCACAAAGAACATAAAATCTTGTGGAGTTCCGTATCTGCTTGTCGGTGCAAAATAACTTACGACCTGATATCCCCACGATTCATCGAGCGGATGTTCCATAATAGGTAAAAGTTCGATGTGCGAATAACCCATCTGTTTAACATAATCAACGAGTTCGTAAGCAATTTGCCTATAACTTTTGTACCCTGCATCATTTGGGAAATATTCGTTTTTATAATCTTTTTTCCATGAACCTAAATGGACTTCATAAATTGAGAAAGGAGATTTCTGAAAATCCATTTGACTTCTTTTTTCAAGCCAAAGATTATCGTTCCACTTGAAACTTTCGAGGGAATTTACCACAGATGCCGTTCGGGGTCTTATTTCCGATTGAAAAGCGAATGGGTCAGCTTTCAAATGAACGCTACCAAATTGAGTTGTGATAGCATATTTATAGACTTCACCTTCTTTCAAATCAGGAACAAATAAAGCCCAAACACCGGAATTCAATACATTTTCCATCGGATGTGAATCAGCATTCCAGTAATTAAAATTTCCAACAACACTAACACTTTTAGCATTCGGAGCCCAGACTGCAAATCGGACACCTTTCACACCATCAATGGTTTTAATTTTAGCACCGAGTTTTTCGTAAATTTGGAAATGATTTCCTTCACTTAATAAATAAAGGTCAAAATCACTTATACCATACTTAGCAATTTCTTTTTTAATCATATATACAAAATAAAATCAATGTTAGAAAAGTGAAAGTCAAATTGAACTGACGATTTAAAGATTTACAAAGTATTAACATATTATTAATTGTCTTTTGCTACAGGATATTTGCTTGAAAAAGAAATGATTTTATTCTATTTTATTGTTACCCTAATAAGAGGTATAAAAATAATAAATAAATGAGACCCGAATATAAAAATAAGATACAGAAATTTCTTGAGTTAGGATTAACCGAAAGAGAGACAAAAGTATATATAACATTACTATCGAAAAAGAGTTTTACGAGTTCGGAGCTACAAAAAACTGCAAATATCCCCCGCACAAAGATTTATGAAGTGTTATTAAAAATGATAGAGAGAGGAATATGCATCGAAAGACGAGTAGGAAAAACAAAATATTATGAAGCCGTAGAGCCGAAAAAAGCACTTCACAAAATACTCGAAGACTATAAGAACAATTATCTATACGAATTAGAGAAGAAAAAAGAAATTACAGAATCACTTTCGGGCTTTTTTAATCCGATATATCAAAGGAACAAAAATTTCGTTAGCCCGCTCGAATTTGTAGAAGTGATAAAAGACAAAGAGCTTGCACAGAAAAAAATTTTAGAATCATTTAAAGAAGCAAAATCCGAGACATTATTTTTAATAAAAGGGCCTTATGTCTGCGATACAAATACAAGGGTAAATCAACAGATAAAAGAAGAAAAGAATATGTTAAAAAGAGGTGTAGTTTGTAAAAAGATTTATGAATCAGGAGAACTATTAGAAAACACTGCACTAATCGAGCAATTTAAGCCACTTGCAAAGTTAGGTTCACAATTAAGAATGATAGAGCATATACCAATAAAAATGGTAGTTTTCGATGAGAGGAAAGTTATTTTTCCTTTGCAAGATATAATAAAAAATCCAGATGAATTAACAATAATACTTATCGAGCATAAAGAAATGGTTTCGGCTTGCAAAATTCTTTTTAATTATTTATGGAGTATGTCGAAGCCATTAATTAGTTGAACTTCAAAAATAAAAAAAGGTTAACCAAAGTTCGGTTAACCTTTTTTTATAATAAAATTTTTAAATCTATTTTGTAACAATCATTTTCTTTGTTTCGGTGTAATTGCCAGCTTTTAATCTATAAAAATAAACACCGCTTGGTAGGTTATATTCTTTAATATCGAATGAAATAGAATAATTTCCAGCTTGTTTAAAATCATTTGCAAGCACAGCAATTTCCTGTCCAACATTATTATAAACACTCAGATTTACGAATGTATTCTCTTTTAAAGAATATTTAATTTGTGTAACGGGATTAAATGGATTAGGGAAATTTTGTTCGAGTTTAAATTCAGAAGGTATATTTTGAGAAATATTATTCTCGTTAGTAGGATAATCAATAATTGCGGTTAAAACCGATAACGTTCCTTGTAATCTTGTCCAAATAGGTCTTACTCTACCGTTATAAGCAGTAATATTATTGTAATCTCCAAAAAAAGTTCCACTTGTAGGAGTAAAAGGAGATGTGCTAATAATAGTATTCGTAAATGTATTTCCTCCGTCAGTAGATTTGGCAATATAGACATCGGTAGCAGTATTAGAATAATTTCTTCTATCATAGAATACAAAATATATATGTCCGTTTTTCTGGTCAACAGTCATCCAAGGCATAAATTGCTCTCTTGTGGTAGCATCATTATTAACTCTTAAAGGAGTGCTCCAATTTAATCCACCGTTTGTAGACTTTACAAATTTGATGTCATGGTCGGAGGGACCAGCACTATCGGAATATCCAATATATATATTACCTCTGTAAGGACCATTACTAATATCACAGCAAGTAATAGGCATACCATTACTTCTTTGTAAGCCATTAATCATATAATCCCAACCGCCGGGTTGGTCACAAACATATATTGGGTCTGCTAACCAATTATTTCCAGCATTAGTTGATTTATTAAAAAAAATACCGAATTGAACATTTCTAATTTTTGGACCAGCCCAAGCGACATAGACTTCACCATTAGGACCAACGCAGGGTACGGCACCTTCGACAGTATTATCTTCATCAACACAATCCCCCCCGAGTTTATCAATTCTCAATGCAGTTCCGCTTCCAAAGTTTACCCAGTTCAAACCCCCATCGGTAGATTTCGAAAATAAAATATTCGAACTATCTGTTAGAGAAGAGCTTCCATAATTATCGAATTGTGTCCAAGTAACATAAATATAATTATTTCTTGGGTCAACACAAGCCCATTCTTTGTCTTGCTCTTTAGGTGGATTATAAAAAGTATAAGAGCCGGGATTATTCCAGCTAATACCATTATTTGTTGACCTCTGGCAAACGATTCTATCAATCCAATATCCTGGAGATACAGAATTAGATAAATGAAAATAATAAAATACACCGTTCGTATCACAAATTATGCACGGGTCTCCCCAAACACCATATTGACTATTCGATAAACCATACTGAGTAGCCCAATTAAGACCACCATTAGTCGAATAAGATACATAATTAATATTAGCTCCAGCAACTAAAATATTAATATTTTTAGGATTAATACAAATAGATGGTTCTTCAGGAGGATAAGATAAGCCGGGAGTAAAAATCGTAACATTTGTGTATTGTGAGTATGCGTTGTAACTTATAAAAATAATTAATAAAATTAACAGTATTACTTTCCTCATATAATTAAAAATTTTATAATTTAATACAATTTCTTAAGATTAAGGAAATAAAAAAATCCACTTTTTAGTGCATAAAAGTGGAGATAGGGTTACAAATCGTGTGTAAATTCGAACGATATTTATTTTAAAAAAAGTTCGAACAAAAAGAGGCTGGAAGAATTTGTTTTAGTCACTACCCCCGACAAAGTGGAGGTTAGTGACGTTTAACCACTCGGTAGTCTCCTCTTTTCGTTTGAATTCTTTAAATGGATTAGTATTTCAAAATATTAAAAAACTATTTACAAACTTTTGCGAACTCTATGTAAGAGGATAAGAGACAGAAAACTAATTTAGCAATTTTTAGATTATTTAGTATATATCAAATTAAAAACCATTACATTTAGATAAATATAATTAAAATTTAATTATTTAATTTTTCATATTTAACCACAGAATTATGAACTGGAGGAACGGACATTAGATAATCATAGATAGCTGATAAATCATAATCAGTCATCTCTGCATAAAAAGTCCAACCCATAAAAGTATTAAAATCACCCTGCTTTATTTCTGGTGGATTATATTTATCTTTTGAGAAAGAGCGAAATTTTTCGATAAAATTTTCTTTTGACCAACTACCTATACCAGTTTGCATATCGGGTGTAATATTTGAAGGACGAATAATAATACTACCGGGGAATTTATATTCTTGACCACCAGCAAGATATTTATCCATTAAAAATTCACCTTTTACCTGCGGAGTATGACAATCGCTACAACCAGCAATATTTAAGAGGTATTTACCATATTCTTTCGTATTAGATTTTTCGGGAAGTGATTGAAAATCACTCTTTTGAGGCATAGTTCTAATGATAAGATTCATAGGGAAGTTAGGCTTACTTTCGGGTACATAATTTTCAATTGGTTGAAGGGTTTTGAGATAAGCAATAATAGAATAAACATCATCTTTATTCATTTTGCCATAAGAAAGATAAGGCATAATGGGGAACAAAGATTTCCCATCTTTATTAACACCTTCGGTTATTGCTCTTAAGATTTCCCCATCAGACCAGTTTTTAAGAGCAGAAGGGGTAATGTTTTTTGCGTAGAATTTACCAGGTAAACCCATATCTTCGTTATATTCAAATCCACCTTTACCTACTGTTCCAGGAATTAGGGGGCCTGCAAATTTTGTATAGTCGCGGGCTGAATGACAATCTACACAACCACATACACTATTGAATAGGTATTCTCCTCTTTTTAACATTTCAGGAGTAGCATTAATCTTAATATCTTGTGCTTTGTTAATCTTTGGATAAGAATTAATAAAATAAAAGTATCCTATAAACAATCCAAAAATTATAAAAGATACTAAGAATAAAAAAATTTTAATTAGTTTTTTCATTTTACCTCCTTATTTTAAATTATAAAGAAATTGTTGCTAATTAAAGATAATATAATTAAAAAGAAGCCAATTAAAGCAATTAAAAATATTTAGTTTGTTTATACATTTTAGAAATTTTTTCTCATAAACTTTTTTCTTGCCAAATATATAGGAATAAGAGTCCAAATACATAGGGATAACAAAGTAACAATGATACCTAAATAACTGTTAAAAAACTTAATAAAGATAGCCCCTGAAAAACCAAACAGTGCAGATAAATCAATATTTAAGAGAATTAATATTCGAGAAATATCAATAGGATTTAAAAGAGTCATAAAAATCGTAAACTTTTCAAGGGGATAGTCGCTGAAAGTGAAATATAAAATTAATATTAAGCCATCATACAAAATTGAAAAAAAGAGCCATAGGAAAAGCAAAATTCCCATTCCTTTTAATTTTTCATCAATCAAAATAGAAAAAAGGAATGCTATAGCAGTAAAAATAAAAGATAAGAATACACCTGATATTAGTAAAAAGAAAATTGGTTTTGAAAGACCATAAAAAGATAATGGAAAAATTGTCCCAATAATAAATCCTAACGATAAAGAGAAAGAAATTCCTAAATATTCTGTTTTGAAAATTGTGTTTCGTTTTACTGGTTGGGTTAGAAGCATTTGTATAAATTCTTTCGAATTATAAAAATGCATTGAAGCAAAAATTATACTTATAAGAGGTACAAGAATTAGAACTATATTTAAAATACTTGCAATTGACTTAGTTTCATCGTGGCTAAAATATATTAAACCAGAGCTTGTGATAAGTAAAGCAAGAGTATATATTATCAACCATTTACTTCTGATTATATCATAAAAAACATATTTTAGGATACTAAGTTCAAAATTACTTTTGCAATTAATTTTGTTAGAGTGTTTAGGTGTAATTTTCATTATATATTTTAATAAGTTATACCCATTCATATTGTTCAAAAAGTTTATATAAAGATTTTTTAAAACCGTTATTTTTAATATACAGTTTATCAATTTTTTGTACAAGTTTTACTTTACCTTCATACAAAAAAATTAATTTATCTGCAATATCTTCTACTTCATTCATAATATGGGTAGTGAAAATAATTAGTTTTCCTTTTGATTTTTCTTTTAAGATTTTATTTTTCATAATTTCAGTTGACAAAGGGTCTAAACCAGCAGTAGGTTCATCAAGAATAATTATCAAACTATCGAAAAGAAATGCAATTGCACCGCTTAGTCTTTGCTTCATACCTTGAGAAAGTGCGGATATTTTTTTATCAAACATCTCGTTAATTTTGAATTCAATCATTAACTCTTCATCATAAATTTTTGAATCTCTAATTCCTTTAATTATTTCTATGACTTCAAAAACTTTTAAATTATTAGGGAAAAAAGCGATTTGCGGCATATAACTAATTAACTTTCTGTATTTATAATCTTTGAAAATATCAATATCATTAACCGAAATTTCACCTTTTTCAGGTAATACGAGACTAAGTATACATTTAAGAAGAGTGGTTTTTCCTGAGCCATTAGGACCCATAAGAGCGGTAATTACACCTTTTTCAAAAATTAAATTGATATTATTTAAAACAATATACTTTCCATAAGATTTATATAAATTTTTTATTTTAATCATAACGAATCAAAATCATCTGTGGATTATTATCAATAAGTGTTTGGGGAATAAAGACAGGAATTATTTTTTCCGTTAAGTCCAATAAGTCAACTAAAAAACTTCTTAATAATAAAATAGATTCGGGACTATTTTCAATCACCGTAGCAAACAAACTAACGGGACGATAAGGGACATCACCAATTTTATCATTGTTTAAATCATATCCTTTATATTTATCCCAAAAATTAAGATCGAAAAAATTTTCGTTTTGTGAGCTATTAGTTGCAATATCAAATGTATTACTAAGGAAATTATTTTTAATAATTGAATCTTCGTAACAATTACCGAGAATTTTAATAGCCCAGCCATTCGATATAAAATCATTATTAATGATTATAGTACCATTTGAACCTTCAGCATAAATTCCAATAGTGTTTTTAAGAAAAATATTATGTTTTATAATACTTTTATCAATGTCTTTTAAAAGTAGACCATAAGAATTAGCACCCCAGTTATTTTCGAATTTATTACCAATCATTACAATATGTTTAGTATACATTACAGCGACACCAGCACCATTTTCTCGAAATGTGTTGTAGTAATAACCATTTCCTTCTGAAAACATAAAATGCAGACCATACCTTAAATTATTGAAGCTTGAATTATTTTTAATTAAACTATAAGAAGTAAATTCCAAATAAATTCCATCTCTTTGTTTATAGATAAGATTACCTTCTATTAAAATATTAGAACATCTCCAGAGATGAATTCCATTACCTGAAAATGATTCAGAAGTTGCCTTTCCAATAATTTTATTATATACTACTTTACAAGAATCAGAACCTGATAGATAAATAGCGAAAAAATTGTTTTCGAGAATATTATTTTCTAAGATAACATTTTTACAATTTTCTATCTTAATTCCCGCAATATCTTTTAGAAAACTAATACCAGTATTTCTGATTATAAGATTTTTTATAGAGCATCCGCTTTTTTGAATAGTAAAAATTTCATCTAAATTTTCACCATCAATTACAGGGTTATTTTCACCAATAATATGAAGTGTTTTATTAATAAAAATTTTATTTTCTCTATAAATACCCTCTTTAATAATAATCTTGTCACCATCATTTGCACATTCAACTGCTTTTTTAATAGTATTAACTTTTTCCCCGCAACCGACAGAAATATCTTTTGCGATTAAACAAGTATTAAATAAAAAGTACAAAATAGTTAATATTTTTATTAAAAAAATCATAGTTTTTTATTTCAGCTTCTTTTTTAACTCACCCCAATTATACAATTCACCACCTTTTTCAGATTTTTGCTTTTGGGCATCATTTTTATTGAGAAAAGCAGAAAGATTTGCACCCATTGGACTTGGTAAGTTTTCACTAATTAAAAATGTAACCTGTAAAACATCGACAAGAGCAGTAGGTTGGGAAAAATCTATTACGTATAATTTACTTATTTCTTCTTCGGAAATTTTTCCTTTATTTATATATTTAACCAAACATTCGGTTGCGTCGAATTTAAATACTTTTCCTTTTTTGGAAATCAATTCAGCTCCGAAGCGAGTATCTTCGATTGTCATTTTGCATAGAGCACATTGATCCGAATTGAAATTAATAGGTTCAGGGTCATGATTGCAGGATATAGCAATCACAGAAAAAGACAAAATAAATAATAAAAAAAAAGTATTCATTTGTATTTATTAAATTTGATTTCATAAAATAAAATTAAGATAGAGAAAATCGCGCCAAAAATTAAAATATAACCACCTATCGAAGGATAAGAATATGCAGTAAAATTTAATAGTTCTTTTTCGCCAATTAAAGGAGGTTGATAACTCATACCTGGGACTTTAATTGCAGCTTCAGGATTTAAATTATGTCCGTAATCGTATTCCCATAAATAGAAATCTACTGCACCAGCAATACCAAGAGACACGTAAATAATAATCCAAACAATTAGAAATCTTCTTTTATTTATATATGAAATAAAAACACCTGTTATTATTAAAAAGCATACAATGAAAGGCATAATCATCAATTCTTTAATTGAATTGGGCTCAATAGTTTTCATACCAATATAATGATTTAAACCATTAACAGTTTGCAAGTCACCGGTCATTTTGTTTATCCATATTTCAAAACCAAGCCCCTCGGGATATTGTGGAGCATCAAGAGTAATTTTCCAAATTGGAGTAAAAAATACAGTAATTAAACTAACAGAAATAATTAGTATTGATATTCTTGATATATTTTTCATATTAGATTCTCGTTCTCAAACTTAGTTTAAGAATGAGAAAAAGATTAATTTATTTATTCGAATTAAAAGTTAACGGAACATTTGATTCTTTAGATGAGACACGTAAATACCCAGACATTTCCTGATGCAAAGCCGAACAAAAATCAGTGCAGTAATACGGATAAATACCAGTTAATTTCGGAGTCCATTTTAAAGTGCAAGTTTCACCGGGCATAATTAATAATTCAGCGTTATTATTTCCTTTAATGGCAAAACCATGAGGAATATCCCAATCTTGTTCAAGATTTGTTAAGTGGAAATACACGACATCACCGACTTTTATACCCTCAATATTATCAGGTGTTAAATGCGAACGGATTGTAGTCATATAAACGTGAACTTCATTACCTTTTCTTTCTACCCTTGCATCTTTTTCACTTTTTGTAACATAGGGATGTTGATTTTCTTCTAATTTATAAGTTCTAACTTGGTTTTTTGAGACCAAATCAGCAATGATTGCTTGAGCATAATGTGGTTCACCAACTGTTGGGAGATCTAATAAAAGTTTCATTTTATCACCTGAAATATCAATTAATTGAGCTGATTGGTTAAGTTCAGGACCAGTAGGGAGAAATCTATCTTTAGTAATTTTATTCATAATTAATAAATATTTTCCCCAAGGTTTTTTACTATCACCTCCTGGAATCATAATATGACCTACAGAATAATATGCAGGCATTCTATCTACGACTTCTTTTGAATCAAGTTTCCATTTAATTACTTCGGAAGAAACAAACATAGAAGTGTAAGCGTAACCTTTGTCATCAAATTCTGTATGAAGAGGCCCAAGGCCAGGATTTTGAACTTCTCCAGAAAGAACGGATTCATATTTTAATACAGGGATATTATCTATATCACCATCATATTGCTTAGATTCTACTGCTTTAATAATTTTAGAAAAAGAAAAAACGGGTATAACGGTTGCGAGTTTACCACCGCCAACTATATATTCTCCCGAAGGGTCAACATCTGCACCGTGAGGGGATTTCGGACAAGGAATATAAAACAACGCATCTTGAATATCCGATGGGACAAGGGTTTTAACGATTTTTATTTCTTCAGATGAAGCTGAATGAGTTTTTTCATTCCATTTATTATGATAATAAGAAGTTTGTTTATCTATTCCTATTCCTTGTTTAATATAATCTTCAATTTTTTTCCAATTAACAGCGAGAAGGAAATCTTTATCTTTCTGGCTAGCATTAACTTCAAGTAAAGTATAAGCTTGTTCACTATTGTAGCATGAGAAAAAGAACCAGCCATCGGATGGACCTTTACCAGCGTGGCTCAAATCATAATCGAACGGAGGAGTAATCAGTTGAAATGCAATATTCATTTCTCCAGTTGTCTGGTCAAGTTTAACGAAAGTAATAACACCTTTAAAATTATCTTTATAAGAATTTATCGGATAATCTTTATTATCTAAAGGGATACTAAATCTGGTACCCGCAACAACATATTCCGAATTAGGTGTAATAAAAGGGGAAGAATGATTACCAGCACTATTTGGAATTTCAATAATCTCAACGGTTTTAAAAGATTTCAAATCGATACGCGCAATTCTCGGAGTATTATTACCATTAATAAATACCCATCGACCATCTGGGACACCATCTTTCATAGATAATTCCGAATGATGAGAATCATCCCATGGAATAAAACCGTAAGAAGTATTAAACATAGGTTTTGTTTCTTCAGTAAAACCCCAACCGTTTTCGGGATTTTGAGAAAAAACGGGAACAACTCTTAAAAGTCTTCCAGAAGGTAATCCATAAACTGCCATTTGCCCACTAAATCCACCAGAAACAAAACTATAAAACTCATCAAATTTACCGGGTGCGATATAGACTTTGGAGGGTGCATCACTTTCTATTAGTGGTCCTTTTTCCTTTTTTGAACCACAAGATGATAGAAACAAGAAACTAATAGTAATAACAATGGGAATAAAAAATTTTGTTATATCATTAATTTTGTTTTTCATAGTTTTTCCTTCTTTTTTGTTTATAAATTTTAAGAAATATTAATTATCTAAAGAACGAAAATATTCGAGAACAGCTCTTGCATCATCCTGCGAAACATCTTGGAAGGTCATTTGAGTTAAATACTGACCGAATAGTTGTTTTGCTGCGGGATTTTCTTTTGTCATTTGTTCAGGATTAAGAATCATATTCATAATCCATTCAGGTTTTCTTCTTTTCGTAACATCTTTGAGGGGTGGTCCGACCAATTTTGAATCAAATTTATGACAGGCAACACATTTCATATCAAAAATCTGTTTACCCTTTTCAACCATATTTTTATCGATAGGTCCGAGTGTAATACTTTTTACTGGACCAATACCAATTTCATCAGTATTTTCACCACATCCCGATAAAAAAAATAAAGGTAAAATTGTAACTACAAATAGCATAACTAAAAAGTTTTTTGTTTCTTTCATTTTCTATTTTATTTATTATTTAAAAGTTTTTTTTCAAGTTCAATAGCTTTTGGATGTAAAATATTATTTTCAATATGTATGTGTTTATTCAAATCAATTTCAAATTCTTTCAATTCGCCATAAAACTTAACAAATGTTTCACATATACCATTTTGAATTTTATAATTATTGGATAATTCTCTTATTTTACAGAAAGCATAAATAACATTATGATGTTCTTTTTCCATCACATTTATTGGATTAGTAATTGTTCCAAAAGGAGCATATTGAAATTCCAAAAAATTATTTTTTATGATAACAAGATTTTTTATATAAGGGAAAAGCATTCTTTCTTCTTTTAATAAATGATTAGAAAGTTCTAAATTAATTTCATTCCAGAAACTTTTAATTTTAAAAAGTTCTTTATGATTTATTTTAAATTCTTTATATACAATTACTGAATACTTGCTAATTAAAGGTAATTTTTTAATAATATAATTATGATGGTTAAATAAAATATAATCTATTAACTGATCAAGTTCGATGTTTTTAATATCTTCTTCATTTATTTTACCCTTATATATCGTATGAGACCTTTTAATTATTTCGTCAGAATTCACATTTTTTCCGGTATTGTAAAAGTTCACACTGCTTACCTCATTACAACAGTAGTCAGAGTTATATGCTACAGATTTATCAGAGTAATTAATATTATTTTTTGCAATTTTTTTTTGAAGTTTTTTCATTTATATTGAACAAATCATATTTATTTATTTAAAATTATAGACAAAGTGTATTAAAAGATTTGACTTAAGTCAAATTTTAAAAGAAATGTAAATATATTAAATGTGAGAATTTATATTTTTTATTCGAAACAACTTTTCAATTTCTTACAATCCAAAACATTAATTCTTTTTCCTTTAACTTCGATAATTTTTTCATCTTGAAGTTTTTTGAATGTTCTGGAGAGGGTTTCGAGAATAGTTCCGAGGTGAGATGCTAAATCATATTTAGAAATATTAAGTTCGAAAGAATTTACATCTTTAAGGATTATTTTTTTTTCTTTTTCAATTTTTAATTTTTTCTTTTTTTCTTTTTCAAGTTCGTTGAAAATATACTTAGCTAATCTTTTTTTAATATCGTGGAGAGTGATATTTTCAATATGGTCATTTAAAAGTTTAAGTCTTCGAGATAAAGTAGATAGGAACTTTAAACAAATATTTGGATTTTCTTTAATAAAAGTGAGAAATGGTTTTGCGGAAATAAGGAGAACTTCAGTATCATCTTCAGTAGCCATTGCATTAATTGGATAAACAGCTGTATTATTCATAACTGCTTCATAGTTATCGAATACCGGAACTTCTGCAAATGTATTATAAGGATACATAATATGAACGATGTGTTCTCTACCTTCGGAAGATATTTTATAAAGTTTTACACTACCACCCAACATACAATAAAACCCGATAAATGGTTCGGTATCGAAAAATAACATATCACCTTTTTTTAATTTTTTGTATTGTGAAAATGATATTATTTTTTCAAGTTCTTGTTCTGATAAATCGGAAAAAAGATAAATTTTTTTTAGTTCAATATTTTTAACTGTTTTTACCATTCAGATTATAATTGTAAATTATTTCGAAAATTTTTTTTATCACATCTTTTATTACATTTTTCAAAAAATAAATTAATTAATCTTCCCATACAAATTTAAATAAAAGCAAAGAAACTGTAATGACTACAACTGAATAAGAGAATAATATTTGATATTCATTAAACATTTCGCCAGTGCTCGCACCTGAGCTTGCAAGTTTAGTTGCATTTATAACAGTTATTAAAAGAGGCAACATTACAGGGAAAGCAAGTACAGGATATAATGTTCCCTTTGTATTTGCTTTGGAAATAATTGCGGCAATTATAGTAGAAGCAGAGACTAATCCAAGATTTCCCAGTATTAAAATAATTACAAATGCGGGGAAATTTTTAATATCAAAATTTGTAATAAGAATATATAAAATGAAGATAAAAATATTAACGAAAAACGTGAGTGTTAGGTTGAAGAATAATTTACCAATGAAAATACTTATAGGGTCGATACTAAGTTTAAGAGCGAATGAGGTTTCTTTTTCTTCTTCTTTAATAAACACTCTTGCCAGTCCACTTATAGCTGCGAAAAAAATCACAATCCAAAGCAAACCAGATAAAATATCAGTATCAACTTTTTCTTCCCCAATAGAAAATTTTATAATGGAAATAGTAACAAGAACAAACATAAGAAGGGAGTTAATAACATACCTATTTCTTAGTTCGGATTTAAAATCCTTTTTAAAAATCTTTGCTGAAGAATAAAATAATTTCAAATAAGTTTATAAATTTAATGATTACTTATATAAATTAACATTTTAAAAAAGCAAAAAAAATCCGTAAATAATTTAAATAAATCATTTTGAAACGAATATATAATAATATATTTTATTTTAATTATGTAAATTCTATCTTTAAATATAATATATTATTAAAAGCACTCTCGAAGCATAGAGGAACAAATGTTTGTAAATATTATTAACAAATCGAAAATAAACAGCATTCAAAATACTATTAATAATTTTATTACAAAATTTTGGTTTACAATACACGTATTGTTTATAATTATTTTCTTGATTTATATTATATTAAAAATTTTTAATAATAATATAATACCCACAAGTAGTCCTGAAGTAATCTATAATTTTTCACTACCATTATTTATTATCGATTTAGTAGGTTTCTTAATATTAGGTTATGTATTTATTACGAATAAAAGATTTAAAATTTGGCAATATATAAGTATTGTTATTATATGTTTTGTTATTATAAAGATATCATATATAAAAACCATCGATAACGATTTAAAATGGTATGGTTCGGATATTGCGATTGGGAACTACATATCAGCCGAGGAGTTAGTGAAATATGGAGAATTAGACTTTTTGAAGACGTGGAATGAGAGAGCAAATCCATATAATTACCGAGAGTTGAATACCGAAATAAAAGATTCCATTAGAGCTTTCATTAACAAGTATAATTTATCGGGATTAATTTGGGATAAATGGAAAGTGGATTTAGACAGTTCATCTTATGATTTATTATCAAACAACAGACCATATATGCATCCACCATTTACCCCTTTTTTAATGGGAATTTGGTTAAAAATATTCCCGTTTGGGAAATGGTCATTAGAAATTATGATGTTACTAATAACTGCTCTGTGCATATTTTTAGTAATATTTTATGCTTACAAAAAATCAAATGGTAATATAGATAATATAGCCATAATTTCAATAGTTACATCACTTGTAATGTATAGATTTCACAGTCCATCAGCAGACCATTTAGGAATGCTTTTATTTACGATACCAATATTTATTTTTTTAAATATAAAATCTATTAATTTTTGGTATTCAATGTTGTTAGGATTTATATACGGATTATGTTTTTATACAAAATTTAATGTTTTATTTTTTATTATTTTATTAATCGTATCATTTTTTATTAATATAAAAAAACTATCATATAAACCATTATTAGGATTAATTATAGGATTATTAATTCCAGTAATAATATTTACATCACTTGGATATTATTTTTGGTTAACAATGATAACCGGGCATTTTATGTCGCGGCTTTATGCGCTACATAATCCAGTTAATTTCGTACAAAATACAACTAAGTTATTATATTTTGGGCCTACTTTTATATTGATATGTTTAGTTATGCTTATTAATTCAAATAAATTGAAGGAGTTCAATTTATTTTACATACCAATGGTTTTTTCATTATTAATAATTATGTTTTATTTATATCAATTTGGAGACTGGAACAGATACCTTATACAATATATGCCTGTAACAATATTATTTTACCTTTCCCTCGAAAAAATAATAAATCTAAGAAAAAGGGATTTATTTATTTCAATATTAGCTAATTTTATATTTATCCATTTAAATATATTTTATTAAAACACTCACATTTTTAGAACTAATTTAATTTCAAAATTTAATAAAACAAGCGAAACGTCTATTTTAAGAAAATCATACTAAATTGTAGATAGAAAAATACATTGAAGAAATCTTAAATTTTAATTAAATTGTGGATAATAAGACCTAAATATCTTTTTATGAGCTACAGTAACAGAACTTCAAAAATCAAAAATAACATATCTTAAAAATGGAATTATCAACAATGAAAAAAGAAAGGAAAGGATTAGTAATATTTTCCGATTATAAACGTGGTGAGGGAATAAAGAAAGCCCTCGAACTTGGTAGAGAAAATATACTTTTTGAACTTAAATCTTCCAAATTAAAAGGGAGAGGTGGAGCAGGATTTCCAACATCAACGAAATGGATGTTAACAGCAGCAGCAATATCCGATGCGAAATATTTAGTATGCAATGCAGATGAAGGAGAACCGGGAACATTTAAGGACAGGGTACTTCTAACGGAATATCCTGAGCTTGTTTTCGATGGGATGGTAATTGGCGGATACACTATAGGTGCAAAAGAAGGGATAGTATATCTTAGAGGTGAATATGAATATATGCTAAAATCACTCGAGGATTATCTTGAACAAATGAGAAAAGATAATTTGCTTGGGAAGCAAATACTTGGTAAAAAAGATTTCAATTTTGATATAAGCATAAAACTTGGAGCTGGAGCTTATGTATGTGGAGAAGAGACAGCATTGATAGAATCACTTGAAGGATGCAGAGGTGAATCGAGGAACCGACCACCTTACCCTGTTAATACAGGATATAATGGACATCCGACTTCGGTAAATAATGTAGAAACGTTAGCAACAGTTCCTCATATAGTTACAAAAGGCGGAGATTGGTATACACAATTTGGAACAGACAAATCAACGGGGACGAAATTATTTTCGGTATCAGGAGATTGTAAAAAGCCCGGTGTATATGAATTACCATGGGGTACATCAATAAGAGAGTTATTAAGTATAGTAGAAGCTGAAAATACAAAAGCGGTACAGGTAGGAGGTGCATCAGGAGTATGTCTTCCTGAAACACAATTTGATAGAAAACTTGGATACGAAGATACATCAACAGGAGGTTCAATTATGATATTTAATAAGAAAAGAGATATGCTACATATATTAAAGAATTTTATGGAGTTTTTTGTTGAAGAATCCTGTGGACAATGCACACCCTGTAGAATTGGGAATGTCAAATTACTGGAAGGAGTTGAAATGCTTGAGAAAAATGATTTTACATTCGAGTATATAAACAAATTAAAAGAACTTGGACAAACAATGCAGGTCGCATCAAAATGTGGGCTTGGCCAATCCAGCCCGAATTCTTTTATAACCATATTAGATAACTTTAAAGATGAAATTTTAAATAAAGTAGGGAATGGAGTATCATAATGAAAAAAGACGAAAAAACGAGAACCCCCGTTAGCCAGCAACCTTTTGCAGTCGAGAAACCAACAGAAGAAAATACAATTGGTGGGAATATTTCAATAGAAATCAACGGAGTTAAAATGCAGGTTCCTCTTGGAACGACAATATTAGAAGCATGTAGAATGAATGAGATTCATATTCCGACGTTATGCCATCATGACGATTTATGCGTAGCGGGAGTATGTAGGGTTTGTGTAGTTGAAGTAGAGGGATTCAGGACATTACAAGCCGCATGTGCTTTTCCCATAACTTCATCAATAAAAATTAAGACATCAACTCCCCTTGTAAGAAAAGCAAGAAGATATGTAATCGATTTATTGCTTAGTGAGCATTATGGAGAATGTTACTCATGTATAAGAAACGGAAATTGTGAATTACAGGATTTAGCAGAAGAATATGGAGTCGATGGATATACATTCGGACATGTAACAAAGCCGAGATACGAAGTAGATAACTCATCATATTCGGTTATTAGAGATATGAGTAAATGTGTTTTATGTAAAAGATGTGTGAGAACATGTATAGATTTACAAGAAGTAGGAGTACTAGAAGCAATAGATAAAGGTGATAAGACACATATAAGTACATTTATGGAGAAACCGCTTGCGGAAGTTATATGCATAAACTGTGGACAATGTATAAACCGATGCCCAACAGCAGCCCTGCATGCAAATGACCCATCAGATGAGATATGGAATGCAATAGATGACCCGAAAAAACATGTAGTAATACAAACTGCCCCTTCACCGAGAGCGGCAATTGGAGAGTGTTTCGGATTAGAAGCAGGACATTCTATGACAGGCGAAATGAATACAGCTTTAAGAAGGATTGGATTCGATGCGGTTTTCGATACAAACTTCACAGCTGACTTGACAATAATAGAAGAAGGGACTGAGTTAATAATAAGACTAAAGAAAGCATTAGTCGATAAAGACCCGACAGTGAAATTACCACAATTTACATCTTGCTCTCCAGGTTGGGTAAAGTATATAGAGCATTATTATCCTGAATACCTTGACCATATGTCATCAGCGAAATCACCACAACAAATGTTTGGTGCATTATTAAAGACTTTTTATGCACAACAGAAAGGAATCGACCCAAAAGATATAGTTTCGGTAGCGGTAATGCCCTGTTCGGCAAAGAAATTCGAATGCAATAGACCAGAGATGAATTCATCAGGATACAAAGACGTAGATTATGGATTAACTACGAGAGAATTAGCAAAGATGATAAAAGAAGCAGGAATTTATTTACCTGAAATGCCAAAATCACATTTTGATAGTCCTTTTGGAGATGCATCAGGTGCAGGTTTGATATTTGGTGCAACAGGAGGAGTTATGGAAGCGGCATTAAGGTCTGTAGTGGAATTTATAACAGGAAATAAAACAGAAGATATATTTGCAAATGCTAACATTATTCCCGTTAGAGGATTTGAAGGAATTAGATATGTTGAATTACCAATAAATAATGTTGGTCCCGTACCTGAAATATTAAAACATTTAGTACCAAGCTGGGATTTCTTGAAGGGAGCAACATTAAAGGTTGCGGTAGCACATGGGACAGCAAATGCAAAGAAAATAATGGAAGACATAAAAGCGGGTGGAAAATTTAGTGAATGTCATTTTATAGAATTTATGGCATGCCCTGGAGGGTGTATAGGTGGTGGAGGACAACCAATACCTACAACACCCGAAATCAGGAAAAAACGAGCACAAGCGATTTATTCGGAAGATGAATCACTTGAAATCAGAAAGTCGCATGAAAATCCTTATGTAAAAATGATATATGAAAAATTCCTTAAAGATGGACCATGCGGGCATTTGTCACATAAATTATTGCATACACATTATACCGCAAGAGGAAAATTTATAGATTAAAAAATCACATCGTTCCCATGTATAAGCATGGGAACGATTATAAGAAAAATACGCGTTTCTTCACACACCATATAGGTAAGTGATAACGAGTTAAAACAAAAAATCCCAATTTGCCTGCATAAATAATTAATCCTTTAGCAGGTTATAAAGAATAAAGGATTAAGAGCAAAATTATAAATTATGTCACATCAAAACACAAGACATATAAGAACAATATCAGATGATATTACGGATATAACATCTCAAAATCCAGAACTGTGCTATCAATGCGGGAAATGTTCCGCAGGATGCCCATTAAGAGATTTTATGGAAGAAGCTCCAAATGTAATAGTTAGATATATACAACTCGGACTTTATGATAAAGCCCTAAACTCTGCGACTATATGGCTTTGCGCCGGTTGTATGACTTGCTCTTCGAGGTGTCCTAAGAATTTCGATTTAGCAAAATTTATGGATGCAATGAGAGAAATAGCATTGAAAAAAGGTATTAAATTAAAAGACAAAAACATATTAAAATTTCATAAAGCTTTTCTCAGACAAATTAAAAATCACGGTAGAAGTTATGAGGTAGGTCTGGTAAGAGATTATAAAATGACATCTTTGGACTTATTTTCTGATGTCGAGAATTCACCAAAGATGTTATTAGATGGTAAATTAAATATATTCCCTCATAATATTAAAGGGAAAGATAAAATAAAAAGCATTTTCGAAAAAACAGAGGTTAAAAAATGCAAATAGGATATTACCCAGGATGTTCACAGGAAGGAACAGCGAAGGAATACGATAAATCTTTAAGGGAAATCCTTAAAGTTTTGGAAATTGGATTAAAAGAAATCGATGACTGGTCATGCTGCGGAGCAACATCTGCACATGTAACCAATCATAAGCTTTCACTTGCTTTATCGGCAAGAAATCTTGCTCTTGCAGAAAAGCAGGGCATAAAAGAGATTTTTGCTCCTTGTGCTGCATGTTACAGCAGGCTTGCAGTTTCAAAAATAGATTTGCAAAATCATAAGGACGAAAAAATCGAGATAGAAAATATAATTGAAGAAAAAATAAACAACATTCCCGATATTTATAATATTATTAATTTCTTCGAGAAAATCGGGATAGAGAAAATAACAGAAAAGAAAAAAGTCGATTTAAAAAATATCAAGGCGGCATGCTATTACGGTTGCCTTCTTGTTAGACCAAATGGTATAAATAAAGATGACTCGGAACAACCGAATTCGATGGAAGAAATAGTAAAGGCAACAGGTGCACAGGCAATAGATTGGAACTTCAAACTCGAATGCTGCGGTGGGGGACATTCGATTGCAAGAACAGATATAGTTATTGATTTATCGAAAAAGATTTTAGATGATGCTAAAAAGCACGGTGCAAATGTAATGATTGTTGCCTGTCCTATGTGCCATTCTAATTTAGATATGAGACAGAAAAATATTAAAAAGAAGTTTGAAGATTATAAAGAAATTCCGGTTTTATATCTTTCGGAACTTATTGGACTTGCCCTTGGATTTGACAAAAAACAACTTGGTATCGATACACACTTTATTGAATTTAATCTTCCCGTAAAAAATAATGTAGCTGAGGAGGTAAACGTATGAAAATAGGAGTATTCATTTGTTATTGCGGAGAAAACATCGGAAGAACGGTTGATTGTGCCCGTGTAGCAAAAGCTGCTTCGTGGCTTCCTAACGTAGTACATTCCGTTGATTATAAATATATGTGTTCCGACCCGGGACAGAATTTAATTAAACAAGCTATAAAAGATTTAGGGCTCGATGGAGTAGTTGTAGGCTCGTGCTCACCGCATATGCACGAAAAGACTTTTCGTAAAGCCGTTGCAGATGCAGGTGTAAATCCGTTCCTCTGTGAAATCGCAAACCTGAGAGAGCACGTTTCATGGGTTCACGATGATATGGAGGTTGCTACGGAAAAAGCTATCGACCTTGTTAGATTTGCAGTTGAAAAAGTTAAACGTAATGCCCCGCTCCAAACAATCAAGGTTCCTGTTACTAAAAGAACTCTCGTAATCGGCGGTGGAATTTCCGGAATACAGGCAGCCCTCGATGTTGCTAACGCAGGTTATGAAGTTGTACTGGTAGAAAAAGAACCTTCAATCGGTGGACATATGAGCCAGCTTTCTGAAACCTTCCCTACTCTCGATTGCTCGCAATGTATTCTTACACCCCGAATGGTGGAAGTTTACCAGCACCCAAAAATTAAACTGCTTACTTATTCGGAAGTAGAAAAAGTAGAAGGTTTTATTGGTAACTTTAAAGTTACTATAAGAAAAAAAGCAAGATACGTAGATGATACAAAATGCACTGGTTGTGGCGATTGCTTGCAAAAATGTCCTATTAAGAAAAAAGCTTTGAGTGAATTCGATGAACATCTTGCATACCGTTCGGCTATTTATGTCCCGTTCCCTCAGGCAGTTCCAAATATTCCCGTAATTGATACGGAAGTTTGCACTTACTTTAAAAATGGGAAATGTGCTATGTGTCAAAAGGTTTGCGGACGTGATGCAATATTCTTTGACCAGAAAGATGAAATGATAACGGAAGATATAGGTGCAATTATTGTTGCAACAGGTTATAAATTATATACAATAGACAAGAAACCCGAAAATAGTGAAATAAAAGGTTATGGTGAATATGGATACGGAAAATATAAAGACGTAATTGATGGTTTGCAATTCGAAAGAATCGCAAGTGCTTCAGGTCCAACCGCAGGAGAATTCAAAAGACCCTCCGATGGAAAAGAACCTAAAAAAGTTGTATTTATACAGTGCGTCGGCTCGAGAGATGAATCCAAAGGATTCTCATACTGCAGTAAAATCTGCTGTATGTATACTGCTAAACACGCAATGCTTTATAAACACAAAGTTCACAATGGAGAGGCTTATGTTTTCTATATGGATATACGTTCAGGCGGAAAGATGTATGAAGAATTCGTAAGACGTGCAATCGAAGAAGATGGTGTGAAATATATACGCGGAAGAGTTTCCAGAATTTATGAAGAAGACGGAAAATATATTGTGAAAGGTGAAGATACTCTTGCAGGTGTTCCGATTGAAATAGATGCAGATATGGTTGTCCTTGCAACTGCTATGGTTGCTCAGCCTGAAGCATCAAAGCTCGCACAGACAATAGGTATTCCGTATGATAAATACGGATATTATGTGGAAGTTCATCCTAAACTAAGACCAGTTGAAAGTAGCAGTGGAGGAATTTTCCTCGCGGGCGCGTGTCATTCTCCAAGAGATATTCCCGATTCTGTTGCTATGGCTTCGGCAGCAGCGGCAAAATCTTTGGTATTATTCGGTTCCGATGTTCTTGAGCGAGAGCCAACTGTAGCATTAGTAAATGAAAATCTTTGTGCAGGATGTTTTTATTGTAAGAAAGTATGTGCTTATAATGCTATCGAAGTAAAACAAATATTTGACAGGAATGGAAATTTAATTAAAGAAGTTGCGTATGTGAATTCAGGACTCTGTCAGGGATGCGGAACGTGTAACGCAACCTGTCCGTCGAAATCGATTGAATTAATCGGATATACTGATGAACAGATATTTGCTGAGATTAGTGCGCTAATGTAAGAAATATAAATACGAAATTCTAATTTCTAAATTCTAAACAAATTTGAAATTAGAAATCACAAATTTAACAAAAAGTTTTTTAATATTAGAATTTAGATATTGTTTGGAATTTCGGATTTAGAATTTAGAATTTAAAATAATATGGAAAATAAAAATCAAGACCCGAAAATTATTGCCTTCGTCTGCAACTGGTGTACTTATACTGGTGCGGATTTAGCAGGAACATCAAGGTTGAAATATCAACCTAATGTCAGAATGATAAAACTCCCTTGCACAGGAAGAATCGACCCGGTCTTTATAATAAAAGCTTTTGAAAAAGGTGCCGATGGAGTGCTCGTATCTGGATGTCACCCGGGAGACTGCCATTATAATGCAGGTAATTTCCACGCAAGAAGAAGATGGATAATGTTTCATAAACTCCTCGACTATCTCGGAATTGATGAAAACCGCCTGCACTTCTCATGGGTCTCTGCTTCGGAAGGTAAAAAATTCGTTGACGTTGTAAATGCTTTTACAAATAAAGTAAAGGCAAAGGGACCATTTAAAAAATATGAAAAAATTAATAAGGAGTTCGTAATCAATGAATGATGTAAAAAAAATTGCAAAAGAACTTCTCTCAACCGGTAAAGTAAATGCTGTTATCGGTTACATTACTTACGGAAATACTCGAAGGACAAAACCATTCATTGCACAAAAACCTGAAGATGTCGAAAAATTTGTTGTCAATAATTTTATATTGAATAATCTTGCTGTTTATTTAACAAGAGACGAAATTAATAAACTCGGAAAAATCGGAATCATTGCTAAAGGATGTGACATAAAATCGATTGTTGCTTTAATTCAGGAAAACCAGCTCAAAAGAGAAGATGTGTATATCATAGGTATAAATTGCAATGGAGTTACTGCTGATTTTGATATTGAATTTAACTCCGATAATATTGCAGGAAAATGTTTAAACTGTGAAGTAAGAACTCCCAAACTCTATGATTCACTCGTCGGTACCCTTACTGACATACCAAACGGAGACGATACAAAATTGAAAATGATTAGAAAAATCGAAGCAATGAATCCAGAAGAAAGATGGGATTTCTTCGAGGAAGAATTTAATAAATGCATTAAATGTTATGCCTGCCGTCAGGCTTGCCCGCTCTGCTATTGCGAACAATGCATAGTGGATAAATCGATTCCAAGATGGATTGAAAGTAGTGCTACAAAACGAGGAAATTTCTCGTGGAATCTGATTAGAGCATTTCATTTAAGCGGAAGATGTATTGGATGTAACGAATGTGAAAGAGTCTGCCCGATGGATATTCCTCTCTCTCTGCTAAACAGAAAAATGGCAATGATTACAAAAGATGAATTCAACTATGTATCGGGAATGGATGTAAATACACCGACTCTCATTGGAAGTTTTGATTTAAAAGACAACGAAGACTTTATAGAATAGCAGTATTCAGAAGTAAGTATTTGGAATTCAGAATAAAAGATAAAAACGATCAAAACAGAAAACTAATAAATTTTATGGAAGAGAAAATAATATCGAAAGAAAACCTGCTGAAACTTTGTTCGGATTTACTAAAGAATAATGTTGATGTTATAACTCCCGCTGAAAAAGGTTATGTTAAAATAAAAAGTGAAAATGAACTGATTTTAAACAGTAAAGAAAAGCATACTAAAGCTTCATTCAAAGAATATGTTTTCCCTAAGACAGAACCGATTATATATTACAAAAAAAATAAAACGGAAATTCAAATTATAGATCCGAAAATCGAAGAAAAAACGACTGTCATATTTGGGGCAAAGCCCTGTGATATCAGGTCAATAAATATATTAAGTAAAATATTCAATTGGGATTACAAAGATGAATTTTTTAATATAAGAGCAAGGAATACAGTACTAATTGGTTTGTTGTGTGAATTTGCAGATGAATTTTGTTTTTGCACATCTGTTAACCTTAGCCCGACTTCTACGGACGGCTCAGATATTTTCCTTGTTCCCCTCGATGAAAATAATTTTGCAATAAAAATAGTAACGGAAAAAGGTGCAAACTTTATTAAAGCATATGAGAACTATTTGAGTACAGGCAATCCGGAGAAATCCAAAGCGGTTGAAGCAAGTGTAAAACAACCCGAAAAAGTTTTCGAAGCTGAAAAAGTAAGAGAGTGGATAGCAGGAAATTTTGAAAATGAATTTTGGAATTCGATTGGTAAGATGTGTCTCGGCTGTGCACAGTGTGCTTTCGTCTGCCCGGTATGTCATTGCTTCGATATAGTAGATGAGGATTATAATTACTACGAAGGAAGAAGAATGAAAAACTGGGACGGATGCCAGTTCGATGTATTTACTAAACACGCTTCAGGACATAATCCACGCGACAATCAGAGTAAAAGATATAGACAAAGAATTTCTCATAAATTTAAATATTATCCCGATAAGTTTAATGAAATTTTATGCACAGGTTGCGGAAGATGTTCGAGAGGATGCCCTGTTACTATAGATATCAAAGGAATAGTAACTGAAATAAATACTCTTAATTAATTATAAAAAGTAAGAACAAATAGTTTATTAACATAATATGGAAAATATATATAAGCCCTATTTAATGGAAGTGAAGGAAGTGATTACAGAAACGCCCGACACGACAACCTTTAGATTAATATTTAAAGACCCTGAAGTTGCTAAGACATTTAATTTTAAAGCAGGACAATTTGCCGAATATTCGGTATTCGGTGAAGGAGAATGCACATTCTGTATTGCTTCATCCCCCACAAGAATGGATTATCTCGAGTGTTCTTTCAAAAAATATGGAAAAGTAACACAGGCATTAACAAGACTGAATGTTGGTGATACGATTGGATTCCGTGGACCTTATGGAAATTACTTCCCTCTCGAAGAAATGAAAGGTAAGAACGTAGTGTTTATAGCCGGTGGTATTGGGCTTGCTCCCGTGCGTTGCATAATCGATAATGTACTCGACTTAAGAAATGAATTTAAAGATATAACGATAGTCTACGGTGCAAGAAGTGTTGCTGATTTAGTTTACAAAAATCTTTTAAAAGAATGGCAGGAAAGGAAAGATATTAAAACAGTTGTTACGGTTGACCCGGGTGGAGAGACTCCGGATTGGAAAGGTGAAATTGGATTTGTCCCGACTATCGTTGAAAAAGTAAAACCGAAAAGTAAAAATTCTGTTGCAATTGTATGTGGACCGCCAATAATGATAAAATATACTATGCCCGTATTGGAAAAACTTGGATTCAAAGATGAAGATATGATTACAACACTCGAAAACCGTATGAAATGTGGACTGGGAAAATGTGGAAGATGTAATATCGGAAACGTTTATGTATGCAAAGACGGGCCTGTTTTTACAAATGCGCAGTTGAAAGAATTACCACAAGAATTTTAATCTTTCAAATTCTAAATCCGAATTTCTAATTTCTAAACGAATACGAAATTACAAAGTACTCAAAAAGAAGTTAGAAGTTAGTTGTTGGAGGTTAGAATTGTAAAGATATAGATTTTAGGATTTTTTTAGATTTTAGGATTTGGTTTTAAGTATTTGTTTAGAAATTAGGATTTAGAAATTAGTATTTAAAATTTGTTCTTTAATTTTCATATCTATCCCTGTGATGCAAAGTAGTTAATATTGATAAAATCTCATACTACTGATAACTGCCGATAACTTCTTTGCTCCCCGGATAGATATTAAATAATTCTGAGAGAAGCAAAGGGGTTAATACTGAAACCGCTGATACCCGTTCATATTACTGATACCTACTGAAACCGCTGAATACCTTTTTGCTCCTCAGTTAATAATATGTAAATTTGTGGTATATATTTTTTTATAACTTTTTTATAAACCTGAAAGTTTTATAAATATCATTGAAAGTTTTTTCGTGTGACTCATATTCATCTGCGGGACAGACTGCAAAAATGGAATAAAAAATTTTTCTGTAGATGAATTGATATTGAAAGCTTACGTATTTTGTGGGAAACTCGTCTTTTAAATCGGAATACTGGACGAAATAATAATATGCAAGTACACCATCCATCATTCCAATACCAGAACGTAATATAATAGAGAATTTATATTCAAACTTGACCTGATTCTCAATAATTTTTTGTAATGTATCTTTATCAATATAACTAATATCGAGTGACTCGGGGAGAGCTGGTAATTTTTTTGCCAAAATACTAATACCTATATAATTATTTTTATTAGCTTCAACAATGCTTTTCCCTTTATTTTTTATAATTTCCCATCCATCGGGAAAAGTTATTGCGAAATTATATTCCTTACTCGAAAATCTTTCTTGAGCAAAAGTCGTACATACTGAAATGATAAATAAAATTATTAATACTTTTCTCATATTTTTATTTCGTTTCTTTCTTTTATGAACAGGTTAATTATTAAACATAAAATACAAATTAATGTTCCGAAAATGAATGTGTATTTAAATCCCATTAAAATATTCCCAACAGGCAAACCTGCTTGTACGGGATTTTTTTGAGGAACATAAAACGAAAATATCGATGCAAATGAAGTAACCCCAAGAGCCGAACCGAGCCGAATCACCGTTGTCATTAAACTCGATATACTCCCCTTCTGGTCAGAGGGAGCATAAGACATAATTCGATTTGTGTTTGCTGGGATAAAGACTCCGATTGCTATTCCATATAATATAATCGAAAAAACCACCAAATAATAATTCGATGAAGCATCCAAAAAAGAAAAAGTAAGATATGTAACTATTGTCAATATTATACCAATGGAACAAATCATTTTTATACTTCTATTATCAGAAAGCTTTCCTGAAAAATATCCCGAAAACATTTGGAGCAAAGACGGAACTGCCATTAAAAGTCCAATTTCTTTTTTCGGTAAATTTCTTATCCACTGCAGATAAAACGGAAAAAGATAAATCATCCCGTTTGTTATAATGTATATTAAAGCAAATGAAATTATCGGAAAAGAAATTTGCTGTTTTTTTAAAATTGAAAAATTTAATATCGGAGAAATGTTTCCAATCTGCTTATTCAGGTATATTTCGTAATAAATAAAAATAATAAAAAATAATATAAAAATAATTATTGGAGTAATTAGTATTCCAAATTCAGGTATTGTATTTATAAAGAACAGAAATGCAAAAAGACTAATAAAAATAAAAAACGAACCTTTTAAATCATACCTTGCTGTTTGATTAAGCAATTGTTGTTTTGGAATAAATAAAAATCCTATTGCCAATGCAATAATACCTATTGGAATATTTATCATAAAAATCGAATTCCAACCGAATGCTTCTATTAAAAATCCGCTTAATCCCCTGCCGATAATTCCGCCAAGTGCAGTAAATGCATAGTTAATACCGAAAACTTTTCCCCTTATTACTAAAGGCAAATATGTTACAATCAAAGCCGGGGTAAGAGCAAAAAGCACCGCACCGCCAAGCGCCTGAATAATCCTGAAAGCTACAAGTGAATTGAAATCGAATGAAAGAGCCGAAAGGAAAGAACCAAGAGTGAAAACGGAAATTCCAATTAAATAAATTTTTCTGAACCCTTTTAAATCTCCGAGTTTCCCGAATCCAAGTAAAAAACATGTGAGAATTAAAAAATAAATCCATACAACTCTCGAAACTACTCCAGCATTTACTCCGAAATGCTCTGCAATAGTAGGCAATGAAACACTTACAATATTTATATCCAGCCCGAGTAATAAATGAACAAATGATAAACTGAGTATAAACCAGAAACGACGGGATTTATCGGAAATTATATAATCATTCATAATTTACTATAACAAATATACGTTTTTCAACGCACCGTTTCAAGTTAACAAATCTTAAAAAACCTCGTAATTTTTGACTTAAGTCAATTGATTTTAATTATGAATTTATTATATTAATATATTGTTATAATAAATATATAAATGTATTAAAAGGATTATTTTTTATGTCTAAGTATATATTTTTAATTATAGTTTTTATTACCAACATCGCTTTTTCTCAATCCGCAAACTTTTATGGAAAAGTTCTGGATAGAAATACCGAAGTCCCAATTTCGGATGTAATGGTGAATATTTTGAATACAAATATTAATTCAAAAACAAACAAGTTCGGAGAGTATTTTTTTGAAAATCTACAACCCGGAGATTATAAAGTCGAATTTATTCATCTCGGCTATAAAACTTTAATCGCAAATTTAAGAATTATTCCAAATATCGCTTCTACTCTCGATGTTAAATTAAGTGTTAATGAAATCGAAACAGGTGAAATTACAGTTACGAGTTCAAGATATACGGCAATGTTAAGAGATATTCCCTTACCAATGGATGTAGTGGAAGAGCATCAGATTATAAGAAGTCCTGCAAATACAGTTTCGGAAATTTTAAATTCTAAACCGGGTTTATCATTAACGCGTGACGGAATCTGGGCTACAGATATAAGCATCAGAGGATTAAGTAAAAGCAATATTGTAACTCTGATAGACGGTAACAGAATTGAAACTGCTACGGATATTTCTGCAAGATTATCTATGATTGATATCAATGACGTTGATAGAATAGAAATAATTAAAGGAGGTTCTTCCTCTCTATACGGAACAGGTGCATTTGGTGGCGTGGTGAACATAATTACTAAAGGCGGAGATTTTAACAATATAAAATATTTTAAAGGTTCGTTATTAAGCGGTTATAACTCTGTAAATTCAAGCGGAATTGGAAGATTATTTTTAAATGCAGGTTCGAAATTTTGGTTTGCAAAATTCAGCGGCTCTATAAGAAATGCTCAAAACACAATGACTCCACGAGGTGAACTTCCGAATAGCAAATTTTATGATAATAATATTTCAGGAAGTATTGGATTCAGACCGTTGAAAAATCATACTTTAAAATTTGATTATCAAAGATACTATGCAAAAGATGTCGGCATACCCGGTTCGTCTTTATTTCCTTCTACAGCAATCGTTACATATCCTGAAGAAAAAAGAGAAATGTATAGTGCGGAATATAAATTCGAAAATATTTCACCAATATTAAAGAATATATCGGCAAAATATTTCTACCAGACTATTTTAAGAGATGTGGAAAATATTCCAAATCAAATAGTATTACAAAAAACACCTACGGGAAAACTAAAACAAAAAATTACAGTAGATAAAATTACTCCGATTGGAAATCATTATACAAACGGAATACAGATACAAACTGATTGGTCAATGGGGAAATATAATAATATAATAGTTGGTACTGATTTATGGCAGAGAAGTTTAACAAGTGAAAGAGAAAAATTTCAGACAATTTATAAATATGATACAACATCGGGTAATATTACAAGTACAACCATTCAGATAACAGGTGAAAAACCTCTGCCGGAAGCTGAATATAGAAGCATAGGGGGATATTTACAGGATGAAATTAAACTTCTCGATAATAAATTGAAAATAAACCTCGGTGCGAGAGTAGATAAAATTAACATTACAAATTCGGTAACTTATAATCCGGCTTATACAATTGTCAACGGAGTATTAAACGCATCTCCAACCGGACAAAAAATTATTTGGAATGCTACTGAAGCAAGCGATGTCTCGTGGAGCAGTAATATTGGGGCAATGTATTCAATACTAAAAAATACCGATATTACTCTAAATCTTGCACGGTCATTTCGCTCACCTTCCATCGAAGAGCGTTACCAATATATAGATTTGGGTAGCTACCTTAGAATCGGTAATCCATATCTTAATCCCGAAAAAGGATTATTTGCAGACCTTGGATTAAGGATATGGAAAGAAACTTACAAATTCAGCGGGAATATTTTTCTTAATTCCTTCACTGACCTTGTTGTGGAAACATCAGGAACTTACGAAAATAAACCTGCTTACATAAAAACAAATGTCGGAAAAGCAATTTTATATGGGTATGATTTTGATTTCACATATAATTTTTATAGTAGCTACGTTGTCTATGGTTCTCTTTCATACGTCAGAGGAGAAGATACAGAATACAATCTTAATTTACCACAAATGCCTCCGTTAAATGGAAGACTGGGATTGAGAGGATTAGTTACAAAATATGTTTTGTTTGATTTTGCAGCATTGCTTTTTAATGGACAAGATAAAGTTGCTACGGGTGAAGTGCCAACACCGGGATATGCCACATTTAATATCGGTTTGAGTTCAACACAGCTCGAAATATCTAAATATTTAAAACTTCAATTATTCGCAGGTATAGAAAACCTTCTCGATAAATCATATAGAAACCACCTCTCAACAAACAGAGGTTCGGTAACAGTGGAACCGGGAAGGAATTTTTATTTTAAAATGGGGATAGATTTTTAAGTATTTGTAGTGAAATAAATTTTTATAGTTGCCGATTGATTTTGGGAAGGGGGTTTTTTATTTTTTTTCTTTTAATTTTTCTTTTGCTTCGTCAATTTTATTTTGCAGTGCTGATTCGTATTTAGGGTCGAACTTTTTAACTTTCATCCAATCTTCTATGGCTTCTTTATACATTTCCATTCCGTAATATTTATTGCCACGGTTATAATAAGCGTCTATGTAGTCGGGTTTTAATTCTATGGCTTTTGTGTAATCCGCAACAGCACTATCATAATTATATAAATATGAATAAGAATTTCCACGATAAAAATATGCATAGGGATTATCTTGAACATTATTAATAAAAAATGAAAAATCCGAGAGAGCTTTTTTATATTGTTCAATACGAAAGTAACTGATTCCTCTGTTAAAATATGCATCATTAAAATCCTGTTTAATTTTTATGGCGTTTGAATAATCCTGAATAGCTTTTTTAAATTCACCCAATACTCTATAAGCATTACCTCTATTAAAGTAAGTTACATCAGGTTGATTGTTTGGATATTTTTTAATCATAATACTACACACCTCAATCATTTCATCATAATCTTTCGATAATTGAGCTTTTTTATAGTTTGTTATAAGTTCGTCGAAAGTTTGTGAGTGAATTAAGGAAGTTAAAAAAAACATAAAGAAAAGCATCGAAAAAAAGCAGATAGTAATTTTAATCATAAAAATATAATTTTGATATAATATAAAAATATTTAATATAGTTTTGAAGTCAGGATAATATCTTCAATCCATATTCTCAAGAAAGTTAATTTTCATACTACTCGAAACTGAAAACTTTGTTTTGATGGTAAAAAGAAGATGTTATAAATCAAATAAAAAAAGGTTATTCTGGAATAGCAAGGTCAACTATTTTCGAAGATACTCCTTCTATTAGACTGATTTTTCTAGCGAGTTCGTCTTTTTGTTCTTTCGAGCCGTAAAGTTCGAGAATAATTAAACCGTGGTCTGAGCAGTTATCTAATACGCCATCGTGAATACCGAGTCTTGTTTTTATTAAGCAACCCCAAGCAGTTAAAACTTGTTGAACTTTAACAGCAGATTCTTTTCTGTTACCAATTAATATTATTAATACTGTTTTATTCATTTTAAAAATTATCCAAATTAATTTTTTAAAAAATAACTTTTATAGAAAAAGGCAAGTAAATTTTTAATACTCCTTTAAATATAGATTCTAACAAATCTGAAATAAGTTACTTTTAAAATATTTTTCTTTCAATGTAAAACGAAAAACCAAGTGGGGATTAATTTTTGAATAGAAAAAAAAATGTATTTTTTCTAAATTAATAATTAAACAAATCAAAAATCTAAACATATCACTGGAGGATATATATGGCTTTAATAGCAGTAATCGATGATGATCCGGATATCCGAGAAGCGAGCACGCTGATATTGACTGCAAATGGATACGAGGTTATCACAGCAAGTAATCCGAAAGACGGATACGAGATAGTAAAAACAAAGAATCCCGATCTTGTCATACTTGATGTAATGATGGATGAGCCCGATGACGGTTTTTTCCTTGCACAGAAGTTTAGAAAAGAGAATATTAAAACACCCATTTTAATGTATACTTCTGTTTCTAAAACAATTGGATTGGACTTTGGAAAGAGCGAAATGGTACCTGTTGACGACTTTGTAGAAAAACCTATTACACCTGACCTATTAATTCAAAAAGTTAAAGCACTTTTAAAAAAATAATTTAGAGGATTTATGTTAGTATTAGAAAAAAATTTACTATCCGAAGAAATCGAAGCATTGGTTAATCAACACGGAAAAGACCGTTCAGCCTTGATGCCTATACTTCAAGCAATACAGAAAAAACATAATTATATATCGGACTTTGCACAGCAGGAAGTTGCACGTCTGCTCGACATACATCCTGTTGAAGTATTCAGCGTAATTTCTTTCTATTCATTTTTGCATAGCGTTCCGAAAGGTAAAAATATAGTTAGATTATGTAAAACAATTGTTTGCGATATTTTAGGTAAGTCAGAAGTAGAAAATGCTATTAAGAGAGAATTAAATATAAACATCGGAGAAACAACAAAAGATAAGAAAATTACTTTGGAATATACTAACTGTCTTGGGATGTGTGACCAAGGACCTGCAATGATGGTAAACGATAAAATATATACAAAGTTAACACCTGAAAAAGCAGTAAAGATACTAAAAGAAATATAATCAGTCTAACACTCGTTACCAAGCAAAAGCTTGGTAACGAGGATTGTAAAAAATGCAAATCTTACGAATTTTATGAATTTTCATATCCTTTTTCCATTCCAATTTATTAAATCTTTATATATTTTTATAAATACGTAAAACTCAATTTTTATACAAACTTTATGAAAAATTTATTTACCAAAGCATTCCTTTCCTTTTTACTGCTCGTTTGTGTAACAACATTTAACTTCGCAAAAGAACAGCCAAAAGGAATTACTTTTACAAAAGAAAACGATGGTTATAAAGTAGATTTTGTTCTACCGGAATATTTTATGAATAATGTGACTGTTTCAGGGAATAACTATATTAATCTTACTATTCCGGAATACGGCGAACCGACAGATGTAGGATTGCCAAACCTTCCGCAGATTTCGTTCAGTATTATGATTGCTTATGATGAACAGACACCGATTATTAACGTATTAAATCAAAATAAAAACCTTCAGATTCTAAGCAATAAGATTTATCCTGTCCAGCAGCCATGGCCTAAAAACCTTAGACTCGAAGACAGACCTTTTACAATAGATTCCAAATATTATCAATCAACAGGCAATATTAACGGACCTTTCGTGAAAATCTCGGAGCCGTTTATAGTAGCGGGTGTAAAAGGAGTAATGATTACAATATGCCCGTTTGCTTATAATCCTTCTGCAAATCAGATGATGGTTACGAAATCAGGAAGTTTTAAAATACAGTTAAAAAATCAACCTTCAATATCGTTTGCCCCGACTTCATCGTTTAATCAGCTTTATGATGGGATGTTTTTAAATTATACTTCTTCAAAGTCACTTGGCACAGGGAGGTATTTGATTATCACAGCTCCTGCTTATGAATCAGGACTTACACCGCTTGTAAATGAAAAAACTGGTTTAGGTTATATTGTTACAATTGTAAATACGACTGTAACAGGAATAACTAACACTGCGATAAAAGCATATTTACAGACTCAATATGATAATATTGCTACAAGACCTGAATTCGTTTTACTTGTAGGAGATGTAGATGTAATTCCAGATTGGGTAGGGATTGGAGAAGGGACACCTCATACTGATTTAAATTATTCAATGCTCGATGGTACAGACCCATATGCGGATGTGTTTCTCGGAAGATTTCCGATTCAGAATACGACTCAACTTTCAAATATGATTACCAAAACACTATATATGGAAAATGCAATTAATGGTCTTCCGAAGAAAAATATATTTTGTGCTTCGACTGATAACTATGCAATAACAGAAGGAACTCATAACTTTTGTATTGATAGCTTTTTTGTATCACCACCACATACTAACTTAAAATTATATACATATACTTATGGAGCAACAACTGCACAATTAATAGCTGCTTTAAATGATAATCAGTCTTTTGCAATTTATTCAGGACATGGTTCAGAAACCTCGTGGGCAGACGGGCCACCACTTAGTGCAAGTCAGGTTAATTCACTTACAAATACAGTTTATCCATATGTATATTCTTTTGCATGTGTTACAGGAAGTTATCATTTGAGTTATGAATGTTTTGCCGAAACATGGGTAAGGATACCAAAGGGTGGTGTTGTTTTTTGGGGCTCTTCGGTTAATTCATATTGGAATGAAGATGATATACTCGAAAGACGAATTTTTAGGGCAATGTTTGTCGAACATCTTATAAAGACTTCTCCTTCATTTGTTCTTGGGAAATATTTATTAGTTCAATATTACGGAAGTGTTACGTCAACAATGAGAAGATACCTCGAGATGTATAACTGTATGGGTGATCCGTCGATTTATATGGCGACTTATGGACCTGCAATTGCACATACACCATTGCCGAATACAGAAAATCTTTCAGGACCATATACAGTTAATTGTTCAATCACCCCTGCTGGACAACCGATTGCAAATACAAAACTATTCTGGACGAGAGGGACTACATTTACCGACAGTATAATAATGACAAATACATCAGGAAACAACTGGACTGCAAATATACCAGGAAATAATTCACCTGCTAACTATAGATATTATATTAAGACAGTTGATAATGCAGGACTTATTGGAACTGCACCGGGCGGGGCACCAGTAAATTATTATTCATTTACAGCAAGTGCAGATACCGTAAAGCCTGTAATTTTACATACTCCGCTTCCAAATCAACCAAAAGTCACATGGCCAGCTACCGTATCTGCAAACGTAACCGATAATATTGGTATAGATTCAGTATGGGTAAAATGGTATATCAACTCACCTTCGAATGGAATTAGACATTTGAAATTAAATAACACTTCAGGGAATACTTATTCAGCACCATTTAATTCTGTACAGAGTGAAGTGAACTATAACGATG
>CAYNTK010000006.1:0-193820 GCA_964400285.1 uncultured Ignavibacteriaceae bacterium | reverse complement strand
TTTGACTTAATGCAAATTGCTTTGGAATGTTTTTGTTAGAAATTAAATTATCACTGCCTGAACCACCAATTGGAACGCTTCCATCATTAAAACCAATTGCACTTGTGAAGTCAGAGAATACGGATTCATCGTTACTATTATCAACAACTTTTACCCAGTATCGCACTGGATATAGCCACGGCTCATCACCCGATAAAATGCTTTGATAACCGATTATTTGATAATCGATATAGGTTGGGGTTTCATTTGGATAAAATTCAAGATTATTTTCGAGTAATACGGGAGGTCCGGGAATTTGATTCATATAAAGTTTATATGCTCTGTATAATTTATATCTAATTTTTCCAGTCGAAGGATTAATCACATCGGGTTCTGTATTATTAACCCAGGTAATTTTGGGATGGCACAGGGTTTCGCTTACCCAATGATAATCGGTTTTTATTCCCATAGGTTTTGAAGGTGGAGTTAAAATTAATATTTCATTTAATGTTTTAGGATTTTCAGGTGGTTCACCAACTTTGTAAATACTTATATTTGCTTTATTATTTTCTAAATCATGATAATAAATAAATATTCCAGTTTGGTTATTGTTTTTGTCTTTGGTATTTGGATTTGAATATGGAGAGAATACTTCGTTGTAACCAATATTCCACGCATCATATCTGTCTCCCCATATTTCTCTTGATGTGTACCAATCAGGTGTATTTGTATATTGTATTACCGTTCCAAGTTGATAAATACTTTCGTGTCTCTTGCCCAAAGTAAACATAGCAAAGGGCGAAGTAATACCATCTTTATTAAAAAATGAACCAAAATATCCATCATCATTATTAACTGGAGAACAAACCATAGATCTTGCATATATAGGAACTATTTGAGTATTTGACCAATCTGGAGTTGTAGAGCCTTGTTCTGACCAATCCCATAGACCATCAGCACACTCGACATCAACATTGCTGGTATAATTAAGACCATCCATCGAATGATATATATATATTCCTTTACCTTTATCCCCTGCATCAATTAACTGATTAAATCCCGCTGTATCACCAAGCATATAAATATCATACTGGGAAATTTTTCTCCTGTTTTCTATCAAAAAAAATTCTGATGATGAAATTGGTACTTTCATAATTAAATTTGAAATCCCATCCCTTCCGGAAACATCATCGAGTTGGTATTCGGGATTATTCCAGTCAACAGTGTTAGCCAATACATAACCTAATTTCATTCTTTCAAAACCCGAATAGAAGAAATCATTAATACTTATTCCACCTCTTGAAGTCATAATTCCAGAAGAAGAATGAATACCACTGAATAAATAATGGCCAATCTCATGAATTGCTATTCCAAAGTTTCTCAATCTTGAATTAGGACCTGTGGTCCAACCTTTGCAAATAAAACCAGAACCAAATTCATTTCGTGAGGGTCCAAATTTTTTCCCATTTGGTAATTCATATTCGGGTCCATATAAAGGTACATATCCTGCAGCACCGTCGTGATATATTAACCCTGATGTTGGTACAGTTCTGAAGAAAATACCAATCATATCAATAAAATTATCAGGAAGATTTTCAAATAAACCTGAAGTATCATTTCTTCGCCATTTGTCTAAAGATATCCAATCAATTGGATTCTGAGTATCGTTGTATAATCTTGTATATATTTCACTTAATATTGCATTATATCCTGCAGGGAAACCAAGGTTTTTATAATAAGAACTTGTTTGCCATAAAATTAAACTCCTTGTAATACCTGTGACATCTAATATACCTCTGCTAATTTCCATATAGTAATCTGAAAAAAACTGAGTTTGGTCACTATATCTATTCCAGTAGTTTCCAGTCTGAATTTTATTTTCAGAAAATAACTGATTAATATAAACAGGTGGTTGTCCAATAGGCCATTCCAAAGATTGAGTATTCTGTGGTTCGTCAGGAAACTGAACAAATACAAAAAGCATTTTAAAAGTACCATTACAATATTGACCGTTTGATAAATCTGTTCTTTCTGGTTTAAGATATCCACCATAATTTAATAAAATTGGACTTGAACCTAAATCCATAGTACCACATTCATTCTGAGAAATAACTTCAGAACATAAAACAAAAACGGAAAACAAAATGTAGAGAAAAATTAATTTCTTTTTCATATTTTTAGTTATTAAAGTTAATAAAAAGGGACCTCTTTTTTAGAGTAAATCTAAAAGTTGACTTGCCGGTCAAATGGAGGTCCTTGTATTTTTAATGGCTATTTTAATAATATCATTTTTTTTGTGATAAAATTTTTTTCATTTTCTAATCTGTAAAAATATATTCCTGATGGTAAATTGTTTCCATCGAAAATTACTTCGTATGTTCCGGGATTATGTTTTTTATTTATTAGTGTTTTTACTTCCTTACCTAAAATATCAAAAACTATTAACTTAATATTCATCAATTTTGATGTCTGATATTTAATTTTCGTTTCGGGATTAAACGGGTTTGGATAGTTCTGAAATAATTCAATTTTACCAGGAAAATTAGAAGAAATTTGCTTAATTGCTGTAATAGTATCTCCTCCATTTGTAGTGTGAATAATTTTTCCTCCTCCACCAACTGCCCAGACAACAGTATCATTTAAGGCAAAAATTCTTCGGACAAAAGCCTGACTTAGTGAATTTTGAATTCGCCAAGTTTTTCCTCCGTTTTCTGTTTTATAAAGCTGTCCATAACTACCTCCAGCCCAACCAATATTTTCGTTAATAAACTTTGAACAATATAATTCGTGAGGAACATTTGGTATATATCCTACACTATCAAATGTCATTCCAAAATTAGTTGTCTTTCTTACACTATATCCAATCGCAGATACTATGAACCCAATATTTTTATTGTATGTCATAATTGATATATCATCATAATTACCCTCTCCTACCGAATACTGTAACCAATTTATGCCTCCATTTGAAGTGATCGCATAATATGAAGCATCATTAACCCCAATTCCATTTAAACTGTCCTTAAAAAATAAATCATTAAACCTTCCCCATCCATTATAATCATGCCAACTAATTCCACCATTTGTAGTTTTCATAACTTTGTCAGGACTTGCCCAACCCCCAATCCAACCGGTATATTCATTTATAAAAAACACGCTTAAATAGGTATTTCCTTGTCCTATTGGTCCATTTTGAATTGTAATCCAATTATCACCACCATTAGTAGTTTTTAGAATTGTTTCAAAATATCCAACACAATAAACTATATTAGCGTTTACTGGGTAAATACTAAAGAGAGCTTTACCTACTGCTTCGTTATTTTGTTGAATCCAGTTCAAACCACCGTTAGTTGTTTTTAATATCGTACCTTCTGACCCACAAATCCAACCTGTATTAGGATTTATAAATTCAACATCTCTTAACGTCGACGATACTCCAGATTGCTGAAACGTCCATTGTCCATATACAATGTTTAACAAGATATGAATTGTGATTAGCATTATAATAACTTTTTTCATATTGCTTTGATTTAATTTTTATTCAAAAAATAATTGAATCATAAATCAACGAAACGATAATCGATATTCCATAACCGAACTATATAAACTAAACTTTTTAAAACGTAAAGTCAATATCTAAAATAATATAATATATATATATATATATATATAATAACAGCTATTTAGTTATTGTTAAATTTATGTAAACATTATAACCAATAACCGTTCCTCCAAAAATGTGATGAGAGTTATTAATAAATGAAATAACTATCGGTAATAATTATTGAATTAGTATTTCTTTTTATTTCTGTATCAATGAAGAGAATAGAATCTAATTAATATTGGAATAATACCTTATTGTGCTAATTAAAAATGTGTTTTTAAAAAGAGAAAATTTTTAGAATCAGAAACTTAAATATTTATAATAACCCCTCACTTAAAAAATAAAGTAAGGGGTTTAAAAAAGAAGGATACAATTACCAAATCAAAGCACGATTTTCGGGAGGAATATACCTTTTATCGGTAGATTGAATTTTAAAAGCTTCATAAAATTCAGGGACGTTATATACTATGCCATTAACTCTTGCTTCCGATGGTGAATGCTCGTCTTCTCTAAGTCTTCTCATAAGCTCTTTATCGCGAATGCTTCCTTTCCAGATTTGAGCATAAGATAAGAAGAATCTTTGAAGAGGTGTAAATCCATCAATTTCTTTTTGTGGCGGATTTTTTTCCCAAGCTTTTTTAAGAGCTTCGAGAGCAATGGATACTCCACCTAAATCCGCAATGTTTTCTCCGAGTGTCATTTTACCATCGACGTGAAGGGTATCGAGCATTTTATAATTATTAAATTGGTCGATTAGAACTTGTGTTTTGCTTTCAAAGTTTTTTGTGTCTTCTTCAGTCCACCAGTCTTTCATATTGCCGTCTTTATCGAATTGCCTTCCACGATTATCGAATCCGTGCGTGGTTTCGTGACCGATTACAACCCCAATAGCACCATAGTTAACGGCATCATCAGCATCTGCCCAGAAAAAAGGAGGTTGCAGTATTCCTGCGGGAAAAACTATTTCATTTCTTGTAGAGCTGTAATAAGCATTTACGGTTTGAGGAGTCATCCCCCATTCTAATTTATCTACGGGCTTACCGATTTTTTTAATATTTCTGAGGAATTCAAAATGCCTTGCTCTTTTAACGTTTTCATAGAATGAATTTTTATCAATCTCAAGAGATGAATAATCTTTCCATTTATCGGGATAACCGATTTTAACACCGATTTTCTCGAGTTTTTCGATTGCGTTTTTCTTTGTCTGGTCGCTCATCCAGGTTAATCTTAAAATTCTATCTTTAAGAGCAAGTTTCAAGTTTTCAACTAATTCGAGCATTCTTTTTTTAGAAGAGGGTGGAAAATATTTTTCAACATACAATTCACCAAGAATATCGCCAATGGAACCGCTGACAATATCTGTAACCCTTTTCCATCTTGGTCTTAACTCTTTAAGGCCTGACATAAACTTGCCGCTGAATTCAAAGTTTTGATTTACGATATCAGAACTTAAAAGATTTGCATTGCTTCTCAATAATACCCACTCGTAATAAGATTTCCAATCTTCAAGACTTACTTGTTGGAATACTTTTCCCAGTGATTCGAAGAAAGGTTTTTGTGCAACATTAATATCTCCTGGTTCCGAAAGACCGAACTCTTTATAATATAAAGCCCAGTCGAAACCCTCTGAAAGAGAGATTAATTCTTTCAGGGACATTTTGTTATAGTTTTTAGCGGGGACTTGCAATTCCGTTTTTGTAAAAGATATATTAGCAAGTTTTAACTCTATGTCATAAATTATTTTAGCTTTGCTAATTGCAGTTGCTTCATCGTAACCAATTAATTTTAGCATTCTTCCGATTTGCTTTTGATATTCTTCGCGGACTGCTTTCGAGCGTTCATCTTCATTGAAGTAATAATTTTTATCGGGCAAACCAAGACCGCTTTGATATAAAACAGAAATTACATATTCGCTATTTTTAGCATCAATAGTTCCACCTGCGTAAAAAATGGGGTAAATAGCGTAAGAATGCAAATAGGCGGTAAATTTTATCAGGTCTTCCTTTGAGGATATAGATTTAATTTTATCGAGGTCACCTTTTATTGGTTCATATCCGAGAGCATCTATTCGTGCTTCGTCCATTCCGCTTAAATAAAAGTCACCGACTTTTTGTTTGTTTGTTCCTTTTGTCGAATTCGATTCTTTCGAAGCTTCTTCTATAATAGATAATATTTGCTTTCGATTGTTTTCTATTAGTTCGTCGAAAGCAGTATATCTTCCCATATCAGGAGGGACAGGATTATTTTTAATCCAAGTTCCGTTTGCATAATTATAGAAATCCTCACCGGGATTTATAGATAAATCCATATTGCTTTTATCTATAGCAAGTTGTGAAAAAGCATTAGAAAGGAAAAAGAGCGAAAAAATAAAAGTGAATAAAAATACTTTTGCTTTAAATACTTTTGTAATAAGCATATTGAATAGTTTAAATGTTAAAATAATATTAAATATAAGTTTATTTTATATACTGATTTTAAATAAAAAAGTTACAAATTATATAAAACTTTTTAAATTTCAATTAAATATATAGTAATTGATTTAATCAAAATAATATATAATATTTATAAAAACTATCAAGAATATGAAAAAAATATATTTACTGATTATTACACTTTTATTTACGAAGTTAGTGAATTCGCAAAATGCTTCAACTTATTTTCCTGCGAACTTAGGATATAAGTGGTATTATAAAAATATTCCGCTCGATTCGAATAACAATCCAATGAATAATTTAACATTATACAGAATCGATTCGTTTGCTGTTATTGCACCATACAAAGGATTAACAGCAAATATCGTAAGGTCAAAGGATTATATGGTAACATTAAATGAAAATACACCATACAACGATACATCATGGCATAATTTTCAGGGAACAAATAGTTATCAATATTTAACCATTGCACTACTTCCCGATACATCGAATTTACCAATAGGATTGCTTAACTTTTTCAGAGGATTAGAAGGGTGGTATAATATGTATCAGTTTGCATCACCTGTTGGAACTACCTATCAACTTTTTTCTAAGGATACAACTATATTAATTAATTCATTGCTGGTAAAGTTCAGAGCAAGAGCAAGCGGAAAAAGACTAAATGACGAAATCGTTCAGACAGTAAATGGAACTTATACAGCAAAGAAATTTGCTTTTACATCGGGATTATACACCGTAGTATCAATAATAGAGATTCCACTGGTAGTAGCTCCGGATACTTCCTGGATTGCATCGGGGGTATGGATGGTAAAAAGAGTTTCTCCAAGTGTTAACATAGATTTATCGCTTTTCGGATATGGGACAATGTTTGTACCTGGAAAGATGTATATTCCGACAACTCCGGTTGGTATAAAAATGATTTCTACTACTATTCCGAATAAATTTGAATTGTGTCAGAATTATCCAAATCCTTTTAATCCTACAACTAAAATTATATTTAAGGTTAAAGATTCAAGATTGGTAACGCTAAAAATATATGATGCAATAGGTCGTGAGGTTTCAACACTTATTAATGAAAAACTGAGTGCAGGAGAATATGAAACGAGTTTCGATGCGGAGGGATTAACATCTGGAGTTTACTTTTATAAATTGGAAGCAGGAGATTTTTTGCAGGTAAGAAAAATGGCACTTATCAGATAGGTAATAATTAGTAGGTGGAAGTCGGCATTTTGTTTTTGATTATTTATTTTTGGTTTTTATATTTAAATAGTATTTTTTAATCAATAAAATAACATTATGAAAAAGTTAATTTTTTGTTTTATTCTTTTTTTTCCTATAACATCTTACCTACAAGCACAAAACACCAATGTCAATAAAATTATAAATTTTTGCAAAAGTATTGATGAGAAAATTGGAGATGAAGAAGATTTTAGAGGTTATTTAATACATACAATAAAATTAGTATCTAATAGGCCTGCTATAGGAGTACAAACGACAACCATTAAATTTTATTATGAACAACAAGATAATAAGCTGATAGAGAAAAACGGAACTACAGAATTTGAAGATATATACAAACCACCTGTAAAAGTAGTAATAGAACATAATATTGCAGCAAGTCAGAATATAAAAATAGAGTATTACCCTAACGAGGAAGGCAAATTGATTTATTATCATTATCTAACAAAGGGTGTATATACAAACGGAGAAGAGTTTTTTTATTTAGAAAATGAAAAACCTATAAAAATAAAATCAACGGAACTAAGTTCAGATTACGAGGTTCTTGAAAAATATAAAAACTTCGACAGGGAAAAGGATTTTACAAAAGATGATTTAAAAAAATGTAAAAAGATAATTAAGAACTGGGAAGATTATAAAAAAATGTTCGAGCAGATGATATATATTGAAAAAGTAGATAAATAAGAATCAAAAAACAATAAAAAACCCGCCATAGGAACGGGTTTTTAGAAAGTTTATATTTACAATTATAAAATTATTTCAATAAAATCATTTTTTTAGTTTCAGTCATTCCATTTGAGGTAAGAGTATAGAAATATACTCCGCTCGAGAGTTTGGTTCCGTTTATTTCAGCGTTGTAATATCCGGCATTTACGTAGCCATCGAGATATTTATCTATCACCTTTCCAGTAACATCATAAATTATCAAGCTTGCGTAACCGTTTTTAGGAATACCGAATTTAATATTAGTTATTGGGTTAAATGGATTCGGGTAATTTTGGCAAAGTTCAAATTTGACTGGAGTTGAAGTCGGTTCATTAATACCAGTCAGCATAACACCTGTTTGAACAGCTTGCTGAATCTCTGCATTTGCATTGAGTGGTGTTCCGTCTTTATAGACAAAAACTGTTAGTTTACAATTTGCATCAACCCAACCCGCTCCAAGAATAGTAGAAAAAGATTTTGGTATTACCTGACCATTCGTCCAAGTTCCACCTGAATTAAGATTTTCGCCAGTAGCATTGTTAACCATATTTCTTACGACCCACTTGTGAACATAATTTGTGCCACCGGGGCAATATGAATTACCAGATTGAGTATATACAAGATTGTCTTCTGTAATAACGTAATTGATTTTATATTGTCCCGAGAGATCCATTAAAGCGGTATTATTTATGCTTACATCGAGTTGCCTTGTAGTGGGATTATACGTTTTAGAAACGATATCGATTTTAACTGGAGAGACAGGTTGTGTTAGATATCGCATAAACGGACGTTCGACAAAATTGCTATAACCACAACTCCAAACATCTATACCTCTATCTACCGTTCCGAGCGGATAAGCAGTCATACCGAGCAAAGAAATAATATTATTTCCATTAAAATTAATCCAGGGGTCAGAACCGCTTCCATGATAAGCAAGGACAATAGAATTGGGGCAGTGAGTTAATAAATCAAGAGCTCTCAATTTTCCACAGGGACACCATTGACACCAAGTTCCAGTACAGTATTCGAGTAAGACATTTCTGCCATTATTCGATGCAACATAATAATTATATATTGTATCATTCGAAGCGTTTTGGTCTCCACTCAAAGTAGAATATGCTTTCATAGTGATATTTCCTGAAGCGGGAACTGTCCAAACAGGAAAATTAAGTATGACTGATGCACCTGGTGCAAGAGAAGCGGCGGATTGAGTTTGCGAGTAACTTCCCGGAGAGATAATAAGAGTAACAGGTATGGTTTGAGTTGTATTTCCAAAATTTCTAACATATACTCTTGGTGTATCTATAGTTCCTGGTGGAATAGCTTTAATAAATCTTTTAAAACCTACAGCCCCAGCATCGGTGTTATATTTTGTCCCAATTTTAATATTATCGAGATAAAGATTATTACCATAAGCTGAGATAGCAGTAAATTTTAGTTTATTTGTACCTGCAGGTAATAAATATCTTTTTGTAGCCCATTGCGAAGAAGTTGGAACAAATGCCTGTCCAGTAGCGGGAGCAGTTGTAAGTTCACCGGAAGTGCCACCATTAAGTAAAACGAGTTGAGTCCAATTATTACCGCCATCTGTGGAATACCAAATTTTCAGTTGGTCATTTGCCGTACCGTAAGTGGCATAGGCATGGTCGAAAATTAAAGAATCACCTGTAACTGCAGCAGTGAATTGGGGAGAAATAATATCAAAAGTTAGACCTGTATTTGCATCAGAGCAATTTGCTTTAATAGAGCCGTACCCCAAACCATAACCACTGCACATAAGTGTCCAATCCCAATTGAAAGCATTAGTAGTATTTAATGTCCATCCTGCGGGAGGATGATTTGGATTATCAAAATCCTGCCAGATATAAAATGCTTTGGCATTATTTAATAAAAATAGAACAGATAAGAAAATTAAAATAGAAATTAGTTTTTTCATAAGAAAAAAGTTAAATTTTTGAAAGACCAATTAAATGTTATCTAAATATAGTCAATAAATTTTTAAATTATAAAGAAGAAATTTTTAACGATACTAAGTGGGGACTTTGTAAAAAGTAGGTGAGAAGAGCTTTAAGAAAGGAGCATTGGTAAAAATTGTATTAGTGAGATTTTTTTGTTAATAAGATAGAATTTGGTAACGAGAGTAAGTTTTTTCCCGTTACGAATAAGTTTACAAGATACTAATATTTTACGTTATGAAATGAGTTTTATTTGTATTTATATTTAAATTAATCATTGCTAACTTTAGCAAAATAAAATAAATTGAATCCTACAAGAGCTGAAATAGATTTAGGTAAGCTGGAGTTTAATTTTAAGCAGATTAAGAAATATCTACAGAAAAATAATACTTCACGCAAAAGGATAAAAATCTGCGGAGTGGTTAAAGCAAATGCTTACGGACACGGTATTCAGGAAATCAGCAAAAAATTAATTTCTATTGGAGCTGACTATCTTGGCGTAGCCAATTATGATGAGGCAATAAAATTAAAAACTATAATTCCCGATTCGAATATTTTAGTGTTCGGAACATTAATACATTCAAAGTTAAAACCTGCAACTTATGTAAAAAAATTATTAAAGAATGATTTGATAGCTACGGTTGCATCTGTTGAAACTGCACGTTTTCTTGACTATTACAGTAAACGACTTGGTAAAAAATTCAAGGTTCATATAAAAGTGGATACAGGAATGAAACGTATTGGTTTAGATGTTAAGTGGGCTTTTAAAAATATATCGCAGGTATTTACTTTTAAAAATCTCGAAATAGAGGGAATATATACACACTTTGCAACAGCAGAAAGTGATATTCATTTTGCCAAGCAACAATTGAGTAAATTTAAAGAGCTTTTAAATGAATTGAAAAAAGCAGGAATGGAATTTCCAATAGTTCATGCAGCAAATAGTGGTGGAGTGTTGAATTTAAAGGAATCATATTTTGATATGGTGAGACCGGGTTTAATTTTATACGGATATTATCCTTCCGATTCGAACATTAAGAAAATACCACTGAAACCAATAATGAATCTGAAATCAAAAGTAACTTACATTAAAAGAGTCGAAGCAAATACCAGTATATCATATGGAAGGGAATATTATACCGATGAAAGAAGTTTTATTGGCTCAATACCAATTGGATATGGAGATGGTTATTGGCGTGCATTTTCAAATAGGGCAAAAGTATTAATAAATGGGAAATTTTATCCGATAGTTGGAACAATTACAATGGATTGGCTTATGGTAAATCTTGGAGAGAAGAGTAATGTAAGGGTTGGAGATGATGTACTATTAATGGGAAGCGAAAACGGATTTGAGATAGGAGCCGATAAACTTGCACGGACAGCGAAGACAATCCCCTACGAAATCTGCTGTGCAGTAGCGGATAGGGTGCAGAGGGTGTATTTAGATTAGAGAATAATTTTTCTTATTCTAAATATGATATAACTAAAAAGATTTATTTAAGCAAAATCATTTTTCTAACTTCAGAATAAGTATCTGTTTGAAATTTACAAAAATATATTCCGCTTGGAAAATCAGAAGCGTTCCAATCCACCTGATATTTACCTTCTTTAAGAATTTCTTTTTTAAGAACGACAACTTCTTTTCCCGTAATATCATATATGCAAAGTTTTGTAAATGATGTTGCAGGAATATTAAATACTATTCTTGTAATAGGATTAAATGGATTGGGATAAATTGCTTCTAATTTATATTCCCCAGTTACATTCTTGTTAATACTGTTATCGGTTTGCTTATTTGAACAATTTCCAAGCACATCTCCATGGGCTAAATGAGCTGGTACTGCATTAGGACTTATACAGATAGTATTTCCTTTGTGGCATACAAGAATTTTCTGATTATTATTACCACATCTCACATCTATCACATCAACAATAACTTCATCGCTGGCAATGTTTCCGTTAATATCTTTTACCGTAACATTATACTGTGTCATAACTAAAGGGCTTACTATTGTAGATTGCGATGTTGCGCCATTAGACCATAGGTATGTATAGGGGCCTTCCCCTCCCGATACGGAGGCACTTAGTATAGCATTTTGATTACCATAACCAAAATATATCAAAGTATCATTACCAGCATTAACACTTAATGGACTTCCACTTATCACTTCACTTAACGGGCGTTTCCAAACTGAAGAACCAGAAGTTCCAATATAGGCATAATCAGAAGTCAATAATATTGACTTTAAATAAAGGTTATCCAAACCCAAGTTTTTACTCATCCAATTACTTCCGTTGTTTGTTGAAACAAAAATTCCTCCACCATAAGTACATGCAATTATCTTAGAATCTGTTGAAGCTAATGCATAAACGGTTAAGTATTGCATTCCTGAATTTACAGCAATCCAATTAGCACCATAATTTGAAGATAAAAAAACTCCACTACCTGTACCAGCGAACAAATTTGACCCTACAGAAAGTAAGGAATGCACATTAGGATTAGTTAATCCATTATTTAATAAAGCCCAATTAGTTCCGTTATTAGAAGTAACAAATACACCTCCACCAGATCCTAATGTTCCTGCGTAAAGATTTGAACCTACCGATAATAAAGTATTAACAATAGGATTTGATAATCCACTATTCACATTTAACCAACTGTTACCATTATTTGTAGATAGAAAAACACCTCCCATAGTACCAGCAAAAAGATTTGAACCAGAAAAAGTTAACGCCTTAATGTTAAGATTCGATAACCCGCTATTTCTTACGACCCAATTAGTACCAAAATTTGACGAAATAAATACACCTGACCCTTGAGTTCCTGCGAATAAATTCGATTCCGAAAAAGCTAAAGATAAAATATTTAGAAACAAACCGTAATTGATTGTATTCCAGTTTAATCCATAGTCCGAAGAGAGAAAGACACCTCCTTTCCAGGTTCCAGCAAACAATTTTGATTCACAAGAAAATAATGAATTTACGATGTAAGAATTCAACCCACTATTTACAGCATTCCAATTAGAACCGTTTAAAGATGTATAAAAAATTCCTGCTCCAGAAGTTGAAGCAAAAACATACGAATTATGTATCTGAAATGAACAGATATAATTATTTGTAATTCCATTATTGAACAAAAACCAACTGTTTCCATTATTTGTCGATTTAAATACACCTCCGCCAAAAGTTCCAGCGTAGAGAACAGTCCCATTAGCAACAATAGTATTAATAATATTATTAGTAAGTCCATTATTAATAGCTATCCAACTGGCTCCATTGTTCGAAGAAATAAATGCGCCTCCTGCTGTACCAGCAAATAAATAGGCTCCCTCTGTTGCAAGTGAATAAACGTTTAAGTTTGAAAGTCCACTATTAACTGGTGTCCAAGTCACTCCTAAATTTGTTGAAAGAAACACACCCCCACCTAAAGTTCCAGCAAAAATTTTTTCTTCCGATAAGGCTAATGATATAATATTAAGATTTGTTAAGCCGTTATTAATTTGACTCCAACTCGCACCATTATTTGATGAAACAAACATACCTGCTAAACTAGTACCAACAAAAATATTAGAACCTGAAATTGCAATTTCATTAACATTCAAGTCAGTCAATCCTGAATTCACTGCAGTTCAATTTATTCCGTTATTAGTAGTTAAATATATACCACCGCCTCCTAATCCTGCAAATAAATTAGAACCTGAAACAGCTAACGCATAAACACTAAAGGAAGAAAATTCCTTACTTATAGAAGTCCAACTAAAACCAGAATTGGTTGATAAAAATACTCCCATACCACCGGCATATAAATTAGTCGGAGTAGAAGCAAAACTATATATATATCCCCCACCAGGACCAATAGCCCGCCATTGTGCATTTACAGAACTTAGCGAGGTAATACAAATGAAAATTAATGTAACTTTGTAAAATAGTGATTTCATAATATTTTTTAATTAAATTTTATAAATAGAATTTATAATAAACAATAATAAAAAAACGATAACAAATTTATTTCAGCTGACAAATATGTTTTTGTTATAGATGTGTATATGCAATATTGCTATCACATAATCTTAATGTAACCTGTTTTATGGAAGCGAAGTAGGAACAGGCTTATATAATATTCAGATTGTAATTAAAAAAATTTAATAACTTCCCTCAGCTTTTACATTTTAAATATATTTTTTTATAAAATCAAGTAAATTATTATTTGAATAAAATAATAAAAAACGACTTTTTAGCTTTTTTTCGTAATGTATTACATTTTATAGATTAACATTCATATTTTTGCGTAAAAAAATAATCTACAATAAAAGACTCTATGTAAAGAAAATCACAGAACTATAAAAGCGTTTTTTAATAAGGGTTAAAGATGAATTAGGTTGGTTTCGAATGTGCTTTTGAAAAATGGGTTAGACTATGTAAAGAATATTAGCTTATATAATTTTTAATTATAAACATCTATAAAATAAATTGTAAATTAAATATTACTTTTGTAATTAATTACAAATTAAAAATATTTTAAAAAGAAGAATTTTTCGTTTTTTTGAAATGTATCCGTAATATATTTATAAATGAAGTAAATCAAATCATTTTAAATTCTTTAATTCAGCTTATGGATTTATGCTTTTGATTTTGTTATCATTTTAGTGGATAGGGTACATAGGGTGTATATTTAATATAACACCAAATAGTATAGAAAAAAGATACAATTAAATATCCTTTTATTGACAAAACCACAAAGAAAAAAATTAATACTAAAAAAAGGGTTGTTCTTTTTTAGAACTACCCTTTTTAATTTTTAAAAATTCAATTACTTACCAAGCAGGGTAAACATTATTAGCATTATCAAAAGTAGCAGGAAGCAATTTAGAAGGAGTTCCTCCATTTACTCCTATAATATAAATGTTACCCTTACCCGATGAAGGTATATTAATATAAGCAATTAATCCTCCGTTAGGAAGCCATGTTGGATACCTATTGTGCTGATTACTGCTTCTCACAAGGTCTACAGGATTGCCAACATTTGGATAACCTCCAATTACAACTTTATAATATCCTCCATTACCTTGATCTGCTTCATAAATTATTTTTGTACAAGATGGTTCCCAAGCGGGATAACCTGACCTACCCGAACCATAATACGGCACATTGTTAACAGTATCAAGCGGATCAATAATGTAAACATTATGGTCATTTGATGGTCCAGAACCTCCATATTCATAAGCAACTCGTCTTACCGAAATTTTAGGTGCCCATTTAGGATTAGCTTCATCTTTGCCGGGAGTAGTAACAATAGCACGAATATTAGATATGGTTAAATTATTTCCTGAACCGGAAACATCTCCTAAATAAATATCCCTCGAGTCTGATGTATCAACTCCTGGTGGAGAACTATTATCATATCTTCTATCGAAAACTAAATAAGAACCATTTGGTGAAAACGAAGGATTATTATCCCAGTTACCGTTAGATGAAAATAACTTTCTTGGATTTGGTGATATTGTAGAATCTATTTTACCCGTTGAAGTAAAAAAGAATGCCCATATTTCCTGTGAAGTTCCTGTTGTTCTTGAAAAAACAAGAATTTTCCCATCAGGAGACCAATTCCCCATTTTATCATCAGTTGTGTTTGAAACAGTAAGATTAAACGGATTTGTACTAAATACTAAATTTGAAGTTTCTAATACCCCGTTTGAATTAACCTGTGCTAACCATATATCGTTATTTCCAGATTGATCAGATGTAAAAGCAATAAATTTCCCAATTCGTGTTAAGTCTGATGGTAATTGAGTTCCACCTGTAATCACAGGGTTATCATTACTACTACATCCCAAAAATGCGACACAAAACAAAAAAGAAATCAGAAAAAAATTGAACTTTACTTTTTTCATTTGTTTAACTCCTCTTTTTAGTTTAATTATATTCTAATTAATACTTTAAAAAACAAATGAATACTTCGGTATAAATAAGCAAAATTAATATACATAAATACAAATAAAATGTTAATTCAATTTTCCAATTATTTAATTTTACTAAATTTAATTATAGAGAAATTTTCTATTTCAAAAGTATCATTTTTTTTACATCCGTGAATTCATCAGATGAAATTTTATAAAAATACATACCACTTGATAAATTTTCTCCAGAAAAAGAGATAATGTATTCACCAGCATTTAAGTTTTCATTAACAAGAGTAGAAATTTCCCTTCCAAGAATATCAAAGACTTTTAATGTAACAAAACTATTTTTAGGAATTTGATATTTTATATTAGTAGATGGATTAAATGGATTTGGAAAATTTTGATATAACTTAAATCCGTCGGGAATATTAGTGCCAACACTTCCATGAATACCTGTTGGGATTGGAAACCACCGCATAAATAGATTTGGACGTGTTTTTAAAATATTACCACCTAATATATCAACACAACCATTTTGCGAACCTGATAAATTTGTTGCATTATGAATCACAGTGTTATTAGTTGTTGTTGTAGATAAAACAAGAGTATTTGACGAAGTAGCAGAATTATCGAAGCAAACAGAAACTAATAGATTCATTGGGGCAGTCCAAACAAATGGAGTTTGTAAAGTCAAGTATTGAATACCAGTTCCAGGAGGAGTCCATACACCGCTATATACAGTAGTCCAGCCACTTGAAACATATCCAGTTAAAGCTGTAAGAGAAGTGTTTTGCATTTTAATTTCAAATCCATTAATTGGAAGTGAATTAACTATACTAATATTAAAGCCCAAAGAAGTAATAGTCGCAGAGGATAGACCTATCAACGAAGACAATTCGGTTGAATAGTAAAGCATATTTGTTCGTCCGTCTGTATAGGTAGTATTTAACGGAATCGGAACAAGGTTTGTGCCATTACCAATACCACCCGAACCGGGAGCTTCTATAGTTCTCAAGATAGTTCCAAATTCACCACAACAGTAACCATATACTGTTCCCGAAACAAAAAATATTTTATTTAAATTATTACCAGTATATGTATAATTAATCCAGTTATTACCACCATCTGTGCTTTTAAGCAACAAACCATTATTGCCTGCGACCCAAATATGGAAAGGGTCTAAAATTCTTAAAGAATTTAACTTAGTTGTAGTTCCGGAATTAAGAATGGAAAAAGAAGCCCCCCCATTTGTCGATTTAAGAATTCTTCCACTATCACCCACAGCATATCCGATAGTTGAAGTAATAAATTGAACATCTCTTAACGGACTTGTTACAGGTCTTGTAGAAGCAAAATTCGTTCCTGCATTAGTTGACCTATAAACATAACCATAATTATCAACTATCCATACTCTATAATCATCCATACAATATACTTTAGTATAATATCCTGGTAAAGTAATCATATTAGTCCAGTTAAGACCATCATCAGTTGTTTTCATTACGTTTCCGTAATAATTACCGAGCCAGCCAATATTACCACTTGGAGTAAACATAATAGAAGTTACTTCATAAGCAGTTCCAGTAGATAACTCCGTCCAGTTTATTCCAAAATTAGAAGTAAAATAAATTTTTCCGTTTTGATTACCAACAAAACCCGATTGCGGATTTTTAAAAGTAACCGCAGAATTATTCGAACCAACGGGAAAAGGAACTGAATTCCAGTTCACACCCGAATTAGTAGTTTTTAAAACTACACCTGCATTACCAACTGCAAACCCTGCAGTGCTATTTTCAATAATATTATATGGGAAAAAAATTCCATTTAGATTTTCATAAGTTCCGCTATTTTGAATTAGCCAACCAGATTGAGGGTAAGTAAGGTTTGTCGAAAGGTAAAGCATAAATAAAAAGAATATAATTTTTTTCATATTCCATCCCTTTTTTCTGTAATATTAAATCATTTATTTATTTTTATCAAGAGAAGAAATTTTTGAAATTTTAAGTGAGAACTTAAAAATTTAATTATTTTCCAGCAAAAGAAAAACCCTCATCGGTAGCAAATATACATAGTATAATAGCTACTAATGAAGGTTTAAGTACGGGATTATTATGAGAATCTTATATATTTCCCCTTCCCTTATTTACATATCTGCTTGAATTTTGTATTTTGTTTCTTTTTAAAAATTATCCAAGAAAATAAAGATGCTTTGAGAAGAAGAAATAATTTTTATTTTATTAAAATTAATTTTTTTGTGTCTGAAAAATCTCCTGTTTGAATTCTATAAAAATACACACCACTTGAAAGATTACTATTAATCAGGTTTCTCGAAAACTGTTTTTCATAAGTTCCAGCAGATTTGAATTCATTTACTAACGTAGCAATTTCTTTCCCAGCAATGTCAAAAATTTTTAAAGTAACAAAACCACTTTTTGGAATTTGATATTTTATAATCGTAGAAGGATTAAATGGATTTGGATAATTCTGATACAATATATATTTATCAGGTAAAGTGTTTTCCTTTTTAATTCCGGTCATTGTTCCCCATTCAAACCTGAAAGCTCTATAACTATATTGACCATAGGGCAATGATAGCTCGTAAGCAATATTACCATTAGGAGTTACTTCTGTAAGAGTAGTTGAAGCTGTTCCCCATCCGATTAAAGTATTTCCATTACTTAGTCTCTGGACGTTTCCCATAGCAGAAGAATAAATTGTTGGTGTGTGTCTGTATTCCCATACTAAAGTAGCAGTTTTTTCGTTTTCGTCCAATTCATATTCTATCGCTCGCGAAAATTGAGGTGTATGATAATTCCCATTATCAAATAAAATTAAATTACCATTAGGAACTCTTCTGCTGGAGTGCTGGTAAGAGAACCTGATTGTATCGTTATGAAAAAAGAACTGATTATTTTTACCTCCGAGTCTCCAGATAATATTTCCTGTAGTTGAATTTATTTTTGTAATTTCATCCATATGTCTGCAGGAGATAATAATATTATTATCAAAATCAACTTCGATAGCATTACCATGAACATAATCTATACTGGAAGCTGTTAAGTTTTCGTGAGTAGCATCGGTTATTTGAAAATGGTCCCAACTTCTCCATTGAAAAACAACATTTTTTTGAGCGTTAATTTTCTGGATAATAAGTCCAGTAACAAGAGCGTTTGTTTTTCCACCGGGAACTATTAAACTCATATCTACGTATTGGGGGTCATAATTCATAACATAAGCTCCACCATCGGGAGTAACGGTAAGCTCGTGAAAGTTGGTTGAATAACCATTTCCACAGAAGAAGCTATCGACGATCGAATAAGAAGAATTTAAACCAAAAAATTTTGCACCAATTTCATAATAATAAGTTAATAAATTTTCGTTTTGCTTTTTAAAATCGAAAGCTCTGAATTGTAATGTTCTTGCAAAATGAGGAGCGCCACTATTTTCGAGCATCATTAAAATACTATTTAAAAAGCCATTTCCGAAATTTGAAATAAAAAGATACCCGTTTGCGGTTTGTCCCGAGTTATAAATAGTAAAAGCAGGTAAAGAATCAGGGCTTACGTGAAAGTCACGAACGAAAGGAGCATTCTTCAATTCGTTTGCTAAGATTACATCTCTATAATAATTATCTGGTAGAGCAGGTTTAGTTGCCCTGATAAAAAAAGAAAATTCATTTACATTTTTTAATCCGGAAACCGTAACCTTTTCACCGAGCGCAAACGGGATATCAGGAACAAATAAAATTTTTGTATCGTTTTCTGCAAGAATTATTTTACCTTTATGGACTCCACTTATTGAACCTGTAACAAGAATAGAGGTCGAATTCACAATGCTTTTGTTCAATTTTTCCGAATATCCTATTATTATATTTGTTTTTTCCATATTGTATTTTGAATCTGGTAGAGGGGATAAATACAAAACTGTATTAGCAAAACTTAATACAGAGAAAAAGACAAGAAAAATTAAAATTACTAAAGATTTGTAAAATGGTGATTTCATATTTATAAAATTATTATTTCAAAAGAAAAAATTTTTAGTGCTAATAACTTTTTGAAAAAATATATATTTTGTAGACGAGATTAATCAATGTAACGTAACAAAATGTAACAAAGTGTAATAGTATAATATAAATTTGCAAATAATAAACAAAAACTTCACAATTAGGTAACAAGAAATAATAAAATTTATATAAAATATATTATATGAGAAAAAATAGGTTATTATACAAACTTTTTGTATCATTTATTTTACTGATTTCTGTAATTTTTTTTACAAATTTACAATCGAATACAAAAAGAATTCCAAAATTAGTAGTTGGTATTGTAGTTGACCAGATGACTTATGAATTTATTCCAAGATATTGGGAAAAATATTCGGATGCAGGATTTAAAAAGCTAATAAATAACGGTTTCTTTTGTAAGAATGCGAAGTATATACATTTTCCAAATTATACAGCAGTTGGACATTCAAGTATTTATACAGGCACTGTACCATCAATAAACGGGATTGCAGGAAATGATTGGTATGACCGAGATAAAAGAAAACTTGTGTATTGTGCAGATGATGATACTTGTAGAACTGTCGGTAGCTTTTCTGATGAAGGGAAAATGTCACCTTCAAGTTTGATGACTTCAACGATAACAGACCAATTGATGTTATCGAATAATTCAAAATCCAAAGTAATTGGAGTAGCATTAAAAGATAGAGGATCAATTTTCCCTGCGGGGCATTTAGGAAAAGCATATTGGTATGATGAAAAAAATAAAAAATGGATAACAAGTTCGTATTATATGAATGAGCTTCCCGAATGGGTAGAAGAGTTTAACAATAAAGATCTTCCCGATTTTTATTTAAGTAAAGTATGGAATACAATGCTACCAATATCAGAATACACCGAGAGCACAGAAGACGATAATGAGTTCGAGGATACATATAAAGGAGAGGGAAGGCCTATATTTCCACATAATTTACCTGAATTGAAATATAATAATCCAAATTTGTTGAGAACCTGTCCATTTGGGAATTCTTTTACAAAGGATTTTGCATTAGAGATATTAAAAAATGAAAATTTGGGAAAAGACGAATATCCAGATTTACTTAGTGTAAGCTTTTCCGCAACTGATTATATTGGACATAAATTTGGTCCTAACTCAATAGAAATCGAAGATTCATATTTAAGAGTGGACAAAGATATTGCAGAGCTATTAGAATATCTGGATAAAAATATTGGTATAGAAAATTATCTAATATTTCTTACAGCTGACCACGGTATATGTAGTAATCCAGAATATCTAAAATCTAAAGGAATACCAGCGGGAACATTTTTTACAAAAGTGATTCTCGATTCTGTAAATAAGTATCTGGAAAAAACTTATAACCAAAAAAATCTTGCATTATATTTTTTAAATCAACAAATATACTTCGACCGAAAACTGATAAATGAAAGTGGATTGAATTTATTAGAAGTTTCAAAAAATACTGTGGAATATATAAGTAAAAATATAGATGAAGTTGAGAATGTTTATACATACGAAGATTTGAAAAGTGGAAATTTCGATGATTATGCATTTAGCTTTTTCCGAAACGGATACTATGAAAAAAGAAGCGGGGAGGTTTTTGTAAACTTTAAAAAATATTGGATAGAAGACAGAGTAAAAGGAGCTGAGCATGGTAGTCCTTATGATTATGATATTCACGTTCCTCTAATATGGTATGGATACGGAATTCCGAAAGGTGAAACCTCCGAACCAATTGATATGGTTGATATTGCTCCAACAATTTCGAGATTACTAAAAATAGATTTCCCGAATGGCTGTATTGGAAAACCGATAAAAGAGATAACTAACAATTAATCAAAATTTTTTATCTCCACCTTACCATCTTCATTGATAATAATATATGAAGACGGTAAATCTGTCCAGCAACCTGAATTATAATATGTAATATCCTTATCGGGGTATTCATATTTACTTTGCTGATGAGTATGTCCACAAATAACAATGTTAGCTTTCTTGTGTTTTGCATATTCCGCTGCTCCATCAGCAACTTTTTTAGCAAGCCGAAGCCAACCTTTGCTTTTGCTCTTCAAATAGCGAGCAACTGTTTGTTTTTCACTTCCCCATCTTTGAATTCTATCGTAAATAAAAGATGCAATAGAGCTAATAATAACATTTTCGTTTAAGAACCTATCGAATTGATGACCGTGAATAGCAAGATACCTATTTCCATTTAATTCCCATATATACTCTTTATAAACATCTATACCGATTAAATGTGACATAATTTCCGCCAAGCCATCATCGTGATTTCCTTCTACCCAAACAACGTCGATTTTTCTTTTAGGATTAGATAATTTTCTTATAATCGACAATAAATTCCAATGGTCTTTTTTTAGACGGGCAAAATTAAGACTATCGAATATATCACCAAGTAGTATCAACCTATTAAACGTATATTGGGAGAGCATTTCGGTAATTTGTTTAGGACGAGCTACTTCCGAACCAAGATGAACATCTGAAATTATAATTGTATCAATCTTTTCCAGACAAAGTTTTTTAAATTAAATAGTAATAAAAATATTTTTGTAACATTATTATAAGGTTAGGAATTTGTAAACAAAATGTAAAGAAAAATGCCCGCTTTATGAACGGGCATTTAATTTTTAATTAAAAATTAATTTACTTGTTTTCCACAGGCAATAATTCCTTTGGATTAAGTTTCGAGGGTGAAAATATCCCTATTACTCCTTTTAAACCTACACTCATAACAATATTAATAAAGAATGCAAGGAAAGCTAACAATAACAATCCACCACAAAGACCAGCGAGAACCATATATAAATTGAATTCGCCATTAACATAAATTGCTCTTCTTAACATACCTTTTAAACCTGCCATACCCATAAATGCACCCATTCCAATACCTCCGATTAAATGAGCCCAGAAGTGAAATGATGCAAGCTTCTGACTATATAACTTCGCACCATTTGTTACTATCGGGAATAAAATATAAACTGCAGAGTAAAGCGTCATAGTTAAACCAACTAAAACTGCAACGTGAACGTGAGGTCCTACTATCCATTGTGTATTGTGTAATATTCTATTTAAACCAATATCGGCCTGCATTATACCCGCGGGAACTGCCAGTGCAAAACCAAGTAAACCGCCAAGTAAAAATTTTAACTCATTTGTCATTTTTAATGGGCGAGCACTCCACAATGTTGCAAGTGTAATAAAGAATGCAAGTCCTTGTGTAATTAATTCAAACGCAGTAACCATTTCACCTGAAACAATTTTCAAAATTCCCGGTTGTGCCTGGTCAGATAACAAATGATGTGACCAAACAGTCCAAGATACAACCATTTCAACAAATAAAGCTGCACGAGCAAAATTTTGCATATATAAATTTTTTCCGGAAATTAATGTTGCAAGCAAATACCACGTTCCTGCAACATAAATTAGAACTAAACCATCTGCAATTAAATCGAGTCCCCACCAGAACCAGTTTTTATATAAAAGTGCATCTATAGCAGTGTGTTTTAAATCCGTTCCAAATAAATGTGCAATCATATAAACTAAAATTAAAACCCCGGTAAATAAAATAATACCAGAGTTCAAGGCAGTATCAACCGTTCCTCTTGCTATAGCGGCAACAGGTAAGGAAACAAGGTGTTCTTTTTTATTTTCCTTTTTTCTAAAAAGGTTTTTTAAACCGCTAAAACCAAGTGCAGAACCAAGTAATGCACCAACAGGTTGTTTTTCCCAACCTTCTGGTGTATAAGTAATTGTTTTGAAAATGTTAATAACAAAAAATATCGTTCCTACCATAACCAATGCAATTCCAAGGACAAAAAATGTTCCTCCTAATGGACTAAACTGTGTAAAATCCGCAGGAAGGGGCCAATATAATGTATATAATGGAGCGAAATGTGATATAAATCCTGCGAACCAAAAAACAAATGTGCCAATTGCTATTAAAAGAAAAGTCCAGTTTGCAAGTTTAAAGCTCCAGAGTGGTTTTTTTGTTAAAAAGGGAACAAGAAAAAGAAAAGCTCCGAAAACAAGAGAATAAGTCGAACCGAAAATTCCGACGAGCGGATGTGCAGTCAGTATTGCATAATACTGAAAATCAGGAATTGATGCGATTGGTTCAATCTGGTAAATTCGCATTATCATTCCTTCAATTACTGCAAAACCGTAATAAATCAATCCAACGACAACAAATCTTAACACCAGTTTCTGCATTGGCGTTAAACCAGCAGGTTTAAATAAACCTTGTTCTCCATTTAAAAAAGTATCCTTGAAATTCATATTTATTAATTAAAATTTGATAATAATTTTTATTTAATTTTTTTTCTCGACAACTTCTACTACATCTTTTAAAATCATATAAGCTCCTTTAGGTCCTGAATATTCAGTTGAACGGATGGTATAAACACCGGGTTTATCGAATTGCCACAAAATATCATTTTTGTGTCCTGGAACCACCTGCATTTGGAATACCATGGAATTATCCTTTCTAAATAAACCAAAACCATAAGTCAAGTCCTGAGATGTTACATCGAACAATACTTTATCGTTCACATTAACAACTAATTTTTCCGACGGCAAATTAAACATATGGTTTGCCACATTTATATTAAACACTTTATCGGGTTTTATATCTTTTCGATTCAAATCTGTAGGAACCCAAGGTATAGTGTTATAGGTGATAATATGAAGTGAAACTCCAAGCACTATGAGAAAACCAACAAATGAATAGAAAAGACCGTTGCTAACTGAAGAAACCTTTCCTGGTCTGGTAAGTTTAAATCCAAACCAACCCATTAATAAAATTATTGCAATTGCATAAAATGTATATGCAAAAGTTTGACCGTTTAAAACTACTTCTGAATCAACCATAATTTTTTTTCTTTTTGGTTTTTAAATTTTTGTTTTTAAAATTATTTAATTTATCTTTTTTTAAATGTCCTAAATTAGTTGTTTGTAAAACTTGAGTAACAATTTCTCTTGCTTCTGACCATTTGTCATGAATAATACATTTTTTCGCAAGTAAACAATCTGAAAAACCGAAAATACATGAATTAAATATTTCGGATTCACCAGTTGCTTTTAATATATCAGCTAAAAAAATCGAATCATAATTTTTTGCAATTAAATAACCTCCTCCTCTTCCTTTTCCTCCTTTTATTAACCCCTTATTTGATAGTTTTGTAAGTAACCTTCTAAGATATTGGTGTGGTATTTTTAGTTTATTGTGAAGACTTTGAGCGGTAAAGACATTCCCTTCGTTTATTACCATATAATTCAAAATCTTTAATGCGTATTGTGAGGTTTTAGTTAAATTCATTAATGATACCTTTAGGTATCATTAAATTAAAAATTAAAAACATAATATTCAATATAATTTTTATTCATAATTCTGCAACTTTTTTGCTTTCTTTACGTCCTATATATAGAGTTTGGTAATTTGCAAAGCTATGAAAACAAAATTTACTATTTATTAACTGCTTTGTAATATTACTTACCTTAAGGTTTTTAAAATTCTTATTCATAGAAAGAATTTCCAAACTTTAAAGATTTTTAGCAGAAGAATAGGTAAAATATTTTTAAGCATTTTTTTATTCTCTCACTACCTCCGATAGAATAAACCACAGGCTTTTATTAAAAAAAAAATTAAAAGCCTGTTTTTTTTAATATTATCAAAAAATTTTATATCACTTTTTAATTTTTTTTGATTTATTTTAAAAGAAAAACCTTATGAAGTTTTTTAATATCCTTATTATTGTTTTAATAATTAAAAACTTTTCATTTTCTCAAATCCCTTTTAACACAACGCCAACTTGGATTTCAACAAATTTTCCTAAAACTTCTACAGGATGCGGGTGGGCTGATATCAACAATGATGGATGGATGGACCTAGTGATTGCAAATGGAAACGATATGTATAGACAATACGTAACGGTTTATTTTAATAATGCAGGAACACTTTCCACAACTCCAGGTTGGCAATCTGCTGATATAGATTATCACGGACATTTATCTTTGGGTGATATAAATAATGACGGTTGGATAGATGTTGCTGTCTCGGTTTATCTTGGTGCTGCAGGATTTGGCTCAAAAGGAAAAGTAAAAATTTATACAAATAATAATGGGACTTTAAGCTCAAATCCGACTTGGATATCGGCAGATTCAATGTATACGTTTAGTTGTGCATTTGGCGATGCGGATAATGATGGATATTTAGACCTTGCCGTTGCTTGTGGGGAAAGTTATAACTTGCATTCCGACCAAATGAGAATTTACAAAAATGTGAATGGATCTATTCAAACTCTTCCATACTGGAAAAGTTTGAATTCCACTTATGGTATGGATGTTGACTGGGCAGATTTAAATAAAGATGGGAAACTAGAATTAATATTTACTTGCGAGCGTGGTCCATCTATAGGTTACTTTAATTATGGAGATTCCATAGGGCGAACCCCTTACTGGACTTCGACGGATGCAAGTCCATATTCGAATTCACTTTTTCTTTCAGATGTGAATAATGATAATAATATCGATTTAGCAATTGCAGATAATAATCAACTGGGGGGAACGGGAAAATTTAAAATTTATTTAAACACTGGAACAACATTAAATACCACACCATATTGGTCTTCAAGTTTTTCGGGATATGGTTCTGGAATAATTCTTGCCGATATAGATTTCGATGGATGGAAAGATTTAATTACAGGTGGTTGGTGGAAACCTTGTTACATTTATAAAAATACAAACGGAACATTTCAAACGACACCACAATGGACCTCTGCTACAAGCAGTGTGGTTGAAGCTATCAAATGTGCTGATTATAATAATGACGGGCTTGACACTTTAACAGCTAACTTTACAGGGAATGGAATTAACAAATTATTTTATCTAAATAGAAGTCCATTACAAAAAATTGTATGGGCAAAATTTGGAACAAACATTATTCCTGTGAGTGATTATTGTTTTAATCTTGAAAACGGCTGGATAATTTTTAAAAATGCTCCTGCAAGTTCAGTTGCTGTTTCAGTTAAATACATAGCATCGCACAGTCTCGATTTTGCTGTATCGAATTGGGATAACACATCAATTGGAAACTATGTATTTAAAAATAATTTTGTGGTGGGGATTAATAAAAATATTTCTGAAATCCCTTATGAAGACAAGCTTTATCAGAATTATCCAAATCCGTTTAATCCAAACACAAATATAAAATTTAAAATTAAAGATTCAGAATTTACATCACTGAAAATTTATGATATACTTGGAAAAGAACTGGAAACACTGATTAACGAAAAACTACAACAAGGTGAATATGAAATAAATTTTGATGGCACAAATTTTATTTCGGGAATATATTTTTATAAACTAAGTACTGGCAATTTTTCAGAAACAAAAAAAATGATTTTAATAAAATAATTCTTTTTCAAATGAAAAAAGTATTAGTTTTTTTAGTTTATATTTCTTCACTAATAATTGTACAATGTTCAGTTTCACAAAGTAATTGGGTAAATATTGGAGCAACTGGAACAACTTTATACCGTCTCCATTTTAACTTAAATAACGATACTTTGTATGTAGGGACTGTTGAGGGTTATAGATTTTATTCTCTTTACTCAACACAATGGGTGGTAAAAGAAATGACAGGATATATTGGGAGAACAGTCTGGTCGGTTTCGACCGTTCCCGGAAGATATTCAAGAGTATTAACAGGAAGAGTAAATGCGTTTTTCAAAGGTTATATAGAGCTTAATGATAATTTCAGCGTTCAAGGAACAATCGTAATAAACTCACAAGGGGGGAAATTTACCGATATAAAACATTGCCCTAATTATCCTGATACATTACTGGCTTGTGGTTGGAGCGATATTACTCCGGGAGACCTTGTAAAATCCATAAATGGCGGAGCAAACTGGAATTTAGTATACGGATATTTACATACCGCTATGACAGAAATCGCTTTTAATCCAATAAATACAAATATATGCTATGTATCAGGAGACGGAAAAATTACTAAATCTACTGATTATGGTGAAAGTTGGGTTTCTTCTTATAATGGTCTTCCTTCTTCTTTAGGTTGCTACTGTGTAACAGTTAACCCTTTTAATCCGCAAATACTATTAACCTCAAATGATAATGGAATTTACCGCTCAATAGACGGAGGGCAAAATTGGGTTCAGGTTTATAGCACAACTTGCAGGAGAATTATATTTCATCCAAATTATCCAGATATAGCAGCAAGCATAACATTTTCACCTTATAAAATTTTATTTTCTACAAACTCGGGATTAACCTGGGTTGATTCAACCGGCTCATTTCCAGGTCCGAATATGATAGATTTAATCTTTAGTAAATACGATAATAATTTATATGTTGCTACTTCGTCTTCAGGTATTTATAAAAAATTATTTACTACAACAGGTTTAAAAAAAGAAAAAAATATTTTACCGGCGGAATATAAATTATTTCAAAACTATCCTAATCCGTTTAATCCAAAAACGAATATTAAGTTTAAAGTATCAAGTATAAGGCAAATAAAGTTATCAGTATATAATATTCTTGGAAAAGAAATCGCAATTTTAGTAAATGAAAAATTACAACCCGGTGAATATGAAGCAACCTTCGATGCTTCAAATTTTAATTCGGGAGTATATTTTTATAAATTAGTCTCGGGGGATTTCTCCGAAACAAAGAAAATGCTAATGATAAAATAGCGATAACTATTTATAAAAGTCCCGATGCTCTTAATCGGAAATATTAAAAGAATAATTATTTTAAAAATTTAAAAATAAGATAATATGAAAAGAAAATTAGACTTTAAAATTTTATTGCTGATTTTGTTTTTCAGCATTAATTTGCTCGCCAACGAATCGGGTTCTGGTTTACAAAACTTAAATAATACTGCTTTCGGATACCACGCGATAAATACATCATCTTGTGAATTATTTAAATTCAAATTAGGTACACCTTCTACCGTTACAGTAATAGGTACGATAAAACCGAATTTTTTTAGCGTGGGTGACTGGGCAAACCCAACAGGTGTCTGGAATTTCTATGTTGCAGAAACTAATGGCACAAATGCGGTTTTTCAGGTAGATACAACAACAGGTGCTGTTACAAACCTTGGTAATATAACGGGAATCTTACCGGGTCATTCTATTACCTTAATGGAATGGGACCATACAACCAATAAATTTTTTATAGTAAGTGCAACTTCATCTTTTTCGTCATCTCAACTTTACTCATTAAACTGGACTACAAAAGCCCTCACTACAATTGGTGCTTCGAATACAACCTGCCCGGGAATAACCGTTGGGGGATTTAATAGAACCGGAATTTTATTTGTTATCGACCATATCAGTGGAAATATCTATAGAATTAATAAAACTAACGGAATGTCAACATTTGTCGGTCATTCAGGTTTCACTACAAGTATTACGGATGAAGGCGCTTTTGATAGGTCTGATTGGAAATTCTATTGCGCTACTTCCTCAATACTGAGGCAACTCGATTCCAATTTTAATGGAGCAACTCAAATCGGGTCATTCCCCTTTACCAATTCCGTGGTTTCCGTGATGTGTGTTGTATCTTTCCCTTTTACTTCAATAAACCAAACTTCATCGGAAATACTAAATTCATATTCTCTTTTTCAGAATTACCCGAACCCTTTTAACCCAAGCACGATAATAAGATTTAAAATTAAAGATTCAGGATTTACTTCTCTGAAAATTTATGATATACTTGGAAAAGAAGTCGCAACATTGGTAAACGAAAAATTACAACCTGGTGAATATGAAATCGAATTCGACGGTTCGGATTATAGTTCTGGAGTTTATTTTTATAAATTCGAGGCAGGAGATTTTTCAGAAACAAAAAAGATGATACTTATTAAATAAAAATTTTTAAAACATTCGCAGAGATTATTCATAAAGAAACTCTGCGAATTAACTTAAATTTAATTACACCTGTTCATCTGCAGAAGGACCGTATATCCCAGGAAGCGGAACATTCAGAAATCTCAAATATACAGTTAATTGTCCTCTATGATGAATCATATGGTTAATACAAAAACACCTGATTACAGCTACTCTTGGCATTGAAAAATATATTTCTTCTCCGTTTCTCATAGTCCAGTTTTTCATCATTTCTTCATCGCTGCAACTCGCTAGAGCTTTCTCTGCTTTAGATTTCGACTCATTAAAGAATTTCATTAATTCTTCAGTGGTTTTAGGCATAAAAGGCTCGAAAGGAATTTTAGCAAAATCCAATTCATCCGAATTTATTGTATCAGCAATCCATTCAAAATTTTCTGCAACGTGACCTGCTAAACGATTTAATGGCATACTTTTTTCATGAGGTTTCCAGTCTCCTTTTTCGAGAGGTACTCTTTCGAGTAATTTTCTTGTTGATTCGGCTTCTTGCTTTAATTCCTGTAAAAATTTTTGTGCAATTGACATTTATTTCTCCTGTTTTATATTTTGTAAAAAGTAACATAATAGAATAAAAATAAAAATTAAAAACAAGTCCTTAAATAAGTATGGCATAAATAAATATAGATATATGAGATGCTCGATAAAGGTAATATAAAATTTTTTACTAAAACCGAATTTACCGCAAATACCTTAAAAAAATATTTTTAAAATTACAGAACAGGTTTATAAAATTATTTAGATAAAATCTGGTCAAACTGTTTTTCTCCTGTTTGAAAATCAAATCCAATAAACCCATATCTATCATAAACAAACAAAACTAATTCATTGGAACGAAATACATGAATATTGTTTTTAATAAAAAACATAGTCGAGAATGCATCTTTTTGAGTTGCTTTAAGACTTGGGAACAAATCATCCTCAGTAGAAACAGACCAGAGAGTATTTCCTTTTTTGTCTATGCAGGTCAAAATTCTTTCAGCTTCATTACCTGTTTGGGTTTGATGAAAAACAAAGCAACACTCATCATCTTGATATGGCATAATACCTTCCAGATATACCTTGTCATTTAAAGGTTTTGCCTCTGATTTCGTAAAAAATTTAAGAGTGGATGGGTTGCTGAAATAAGATTCTGAAATATTTTTTTCTTGAAGATTAGATTTAGGACCTGTAACAAGATAAAGTTTTTTCCTTGCTTCTTCTCCGCTTTTTTCTACCCCAAGTGAAAAAATACTTATTATTTCTTTATCGTCTTTTTTTGTCTTACTATAATCTGAAACATTATCATAAATTTTTCCTTCTTCTATATTGAACACTGGTTTTCTGCCGTCTTTTGTTTCGATATTTATTCTAAGCGGATTTTCAATTACCCATAAGTTACTTATACCACTCTGCAAATATTTATCGCAGAAACCTCTTGTATTAAGTTTTTCTTCACCACTAAGCGGGTCATACACATAAATACCTGCTTCGATACCAGTAGTAGATGAATTTATTTTCCAGACTTCTTTATTCGCATAATATAGTTTAGATAGCGAAGGGAAAGCCGTAGATTCTGTTTCAAAATTTTTAAGAATTTTATTTTTTTCGGGATTATAAATATAGGTATTTATAATATATTTCGATGATTTATATTTATAAGTCATTACCCAAAGATTATTATTCCCCTCATCATCAGGGGAAATGATTGCACTCATTAATATACCATCCATTGAGGATTTTTTAGAAATGCTTTTTTCTTTTCCGGTCTTTTTATCCACAACAGTTATTTCTTTATCACTTTCACTAGAAAAATAAGTAGGATAAACCCAGAAATAAATAAGGAGAGCCATAGCAATAGAAAACGCTAAAAAAAACACAATTAAAACACATCCAATACCACTTTTGGGTTTTTGAGGATTTGGTTGAATAGGTTTTTGTGGTTGGTATTGCTGAGCCATTTTTTGTAAATTTGTGTAATCCACTGCCATATTAAATCTCCTTTTTTATGAAGTTGAGAAAACCTATTATGTTAATATATAAAATAATAATTAAAATATTAATGGCGAATTTTTAACTTTTTACAATAATTATAAATTATAATTAAAATATAAAGCCCTGTTATTATATAAATTATAACAGGGCTATTTTTCGCCAAAAAAGAAAGGAAATCTTTATTTTAAAAAGAGCATTTTTTTTGTATCTGTATATTCATCAACAACCATTTTATAAAAGTATATTCCCGACGATAAATCTGTAGCATTAAAATTAATATAATAGATATTCGCTTTTTGAAATTCATTAACCAGCAGTTTTATTTCTTTTCCAAGCACATCATAAATCTTAATACTGACAAAGCAATCTTTAGGTAGAGAATAGGAGATATTAGTCGCAGGATTAAAAGGATTCGGAAAGTTTTGCGAAAGTTCAAATTTTGAAGATGGTATAATAGATATTTCATTTGTCAAGTAGAAATATTCAAAATTTCCATTATAATCTTTTTGTTTTAATCGGTATTTGTACTTTCCTAAAGAGAGATTATTGTCAGCAAATTCATAAGAGGTTTGAGAATTAGTAGTGCCTTTTCCTTTAATAAAACCAATATTTTCCCATAAATCTTTATTATAAGATTCTGCTCTTTCAATTGAAAAGCCAGCATTATTAATTTCTTTATTAGTAATCCAAAATAATTTTACTGTATTTTTTGCAACAGTAGAAGTAAATGAAATAAGTTCAACGGGCATAGCACTTTGAATGTTAATAGGGTTATTAAGAACGGAATTTTTATTATATCCTTCAAATCCGGGATTGCCATTATAGCTTAAAATCATGGTTCTATAAGTTTGAAAAGATGATAAACCATTAATTACGAAATAACCGGGAGAAATTGCAGGACCGCTATACACACAATACCACCCTATACCCGCTTGAGAGCCAAGACCGAAAGTAGAATTCCCAAAGTAAGTAAAACCATCTTGTACAGATGGAACACCTGATGTCCCCTCGGAAACAAAAATTACTTCTTTACTTCCATTACCATTTAGCCAATTCAGAGACACAGATGAAGATGAAATAGCAGTATATGTTACCTGACTCGCTTGTAAAGAAGGAGGGGCAACATTCGAAATTGCATCATTTAAAACAGTCCAAAGAGTATTTGTATACGGAACACAATCCTGCTTATAATACCACCAAAAATAACCACCAACATATTTGGGCGTAGTTATATTCATCTTATAGTATCTATTAATATAATCTGCTTTTTGATTTACTTTTGTCGTTCCACATTCACCAATTCCAATTTTTGAATTTGGAAACAAGATGTGCAAACTATCAAAAACCACCTGCCAATTAGGTTGATAATTTTCGCAATCATCTTCATAATATGAAATCCATACATAGTCAAGACCATTTCTAAATGAGGAACTTAAGTTTGTATTAACCCACCTGAACATTTCATTTTGAGGGTTTTCATAACAAACCCTATTATAGTAAAGTGTAATTGCAGTTTTTTTGCCTTGAGACTTGACAATTTTATAAGCTGTATCTATTTTAGCAATTACACTACTAATAGTTCCAAGCCATTCACCATTCACTTCATTTCCAACTTCCCATATATCAACTTTGTTACCCAATAAATTCACATACTCATTAGTTCTTGCAACGTATTGTGAAAGAGTATATTGATTCATATAATAGCTATCGAGTAATTCTCCCATAATAAAACTGACATTGCTAATCTGATTTACAGCATTTTGATAAGTCGTGGCAGCAACAAATTCATCGAACACTATTCTTGTAGTTGGTTTTTTACATAATCTCGAAAGAGATGTAACGATAGAACTTAAATTACTTATAGCATCTATTGTAACACCATAGACACGATTTGTATCAATGACTGCAGAAGAAGCGATTTGAGAGCAAAACAAAAAAATAATTATGAGTAAAATTGCTTTTTTCATAATCATTTCCCCCTATAAAAAATTACAAAATTGGGAATTATGAAAAAAACTTGCAATTGCTATGCCTTTTAAAATAAATATTAATCAGAATTCAAATTTAGAAAATTGTATTTTTGGGGCTTTTTTTGTTCACTCCATAAATCAATTGTATTATTTTTTCTTAATATGAGAAAAAGTTTCTCAAATTGAGAAATTATTGTTGAATCTTTAAACATAGTCAGGTGTTAAATTATTTAATAGTATATAAAATTTGGCCCGCTTTTTGTTGGCTAAAAGTTCGATTTTGCTTACAATTATTTACATCTATTTACACTAAAAAGATGTATTAGAAAATCAAAATTAGCAAGTTGTATTAAAATTTTTTATGAAATTTCAATTTTTAATCAAGATCATGAAAATAAGATACTTTATTATACTATTTTTTGTGTTTTTTGCAGTTTTATTAATTTTTGGGTGTGAGCTATCTGGAATTGGTTCATCGAATTATGGTTCTGCACAAATAGAAGGTTATGTATTAGACGCCTCAAGTAATGTTGGAATTGGTGATGTAACAATTATGACTTATCCTCCATCTGATTCTGTTTACACTGATAATAACGGTAATTTTTTCTCTTTAAAATTCTTTTTAAATACGAATCCACAAGAAATAATGATTATTGCAGAGAAAAAGGGGTATCAAACTGCTCAAATAAAAACTTTAGTAAAAACAGACGAGATTGCCAATGTAACTATTTTTATGACTCGAAAATAAATTAATAATACACAATAGTTTTTGGGGCTACATAAGAAAAATATGTGGCCTTTTTTTATTATTTTTTTATTAGTTAATCTCAATCAATCTCATAATCAGTCTTTCTATTCATTCAAATTTATCTAGTAAAATATTGACTTATTTATTATAAAAAATTTATATAACTTTTAAAACCTAAAAATAAATTTAATGTTATATGAAAAAAACATTATTCCTCTTAATTTTCTTTATTTCCTACTTCTGTAATTCGCAAACATTCGATAATATTGCAAAAAATATAATATATATAGACTTTGGAATTTTTCCAGCGAGTGATGCAGGAATAATTGGAATAGGATTAAATTACGAAAGAATGATATCAACTAATTTCAGCATTAGAGGAGGAATAAATTATTCGTTTGTTGGAGCATCTAAAAATAATAATAAGTATGTTAGTGATGGGATTGGATTTCCAATTACGATAAACTTTATGACAAAAAATAAAAATAAATTCGAGGTAGGAATTGGAGGTGGTCCTCATTATGAAATTAAAAACAGTTACTTTAAAATGTTACCTTCTCTTAGGTTAGGATATAGATACCAACCAGATGATGAAGGGGGAATCTTTAGATTAGGTAGTGAGTTTCCCTCGAATTTATATGTATCGTTCTTAGGGGGAGGTTATCATTTTAAATAACTAAAATATTTTTTTATATCCTTTCTTGTTTTTCTTTTAAATTGTTCCTTTTGTCTTTTCTAAAAACTCCAGTAAAGATGATTTAAAAGTATTTAGATTTGAATTTAACTTTTAATCTACAATATTTAATATATAATAATGGAGTAAACTATGTATTTGTACAATATAAGAATTTTTCTAAGCATAAGCTTTATTATAACATTTTCGATATTAACTATTTACTGCTCTGCTCCGAGCCAAGAGGGAAGATACCACAGACGTATTGAGGATACAAAGAAAGAAAAATTTTATGCTGATGCACTTATTTTTTATGATATCGACAGTTTAAAGGCAAGATTGGATTTATATATCGAATTACCTAACGAAAATGTTTTATTTAAAAAAAATACCAATACCGATAAATATGAATCGAAGATTTTATTAACAATTAATATAAAGAATTTAAGCAATCAAAATATAATTACAGAAAAAATTAATGATTCGTTATCATATAGTGATGAAGAAATGTTAAGGGAATCGAAAAAGTCAAGATACCTTTTTTACAGTTTAAACTTAGAGACGGGAATTTATAAAATTGATATCACAATAAAAGATAACAACACAAAAGATGAATTCAGTAAAAACACAGAATTAACAGTAAAAGAATTAAAAACAAATGAAATTACCATAAGCGATTTAATGATATTGTCACATTATAAGCTTAACGAAGATGGGATAAAAGAAATCACGCCGATAATAAGCAATAATATTTATGGTTTAAAAGAGTTTCATATTTTTTTCGAGATATACAATACAAGTGAAAGGGAAATATCAAAAGAATACATATATAAATTAAAAGACAACAAAGAAAATGTTATAATTGAGAAACCTTTAAAATATACATTACAACCAAATAAAAACCAAAAATTCGAAAGTATTTTTGTTTCAAAAGAACTAAAAAAATATTTACCAAAAGAACAGGATTTTGATTTTTATCTTTTCGATAATGAAGATAATATTTATTTTAAATTAGAAATAACGGATAAATTTAGTAAAGAAATATTTGCAAGTAAAAAATTAAATTTTATTCCCCACAGAATAAATTTCTTAAAACCTAAAGAACCATATATGCGATAATATTGTATATTTTTATTCACTCTTTTAATTTATATTTCACATCAAATTTTAATTTAAAAAATGTTAACTCAATCTCTTAAACTTAAACTACACAGTATTTCACATTTAATCGGGAACACTCCTTTGCTTGCAATAAATTTTTATTACAAGAATGAACCGCGTACTATTTATGCAAAAGCCGAGAATCTTAATATGACGGGAAGCATAAAAGACAGAATGGCTCTTCATATATTAAAAAAAGCATATGTAAGAGGTAACATTAAAATTGGAGCGGAAATACTCGAGGCAACAAGCGGAAATACCGGTATTTCATTTTCTGCAATAGGAAGAGCACTCGGTCATCAAGTAATCATTTATATGCCAGATTGGATGAGTCGTGAAAGGATAGAATTAATAAAAAGTCTTGGTGCAAAAATAAACCTAGTAAGTAAAGAAGATGGGGGATTCCTTGGAAGTATTAGTCGTGCAGAAGAATATGCAAAGTCAAAAGAAAATACATTCTTGCCGAGGCAATTTTCAAATGAAGATAATTGTTTAGCACATTACGAAACTACAGGGCCTGAAATTTGGTGGCAATTAAGATTTCGTTCACTAAAACCAGATGCATTTGTAGCAGGAGTGGGAACAGGAGGAACTATTATGGGTGTAGGAAAATATCTTAAAGAAATGCATTCTTCGGTTAAAATTCATCCTCTCGAACCAGCAAACTCTCCAACTTTAACCACAGGGCATAAAGTAGGTAAGCACAGAATACAAGGAATTTCAGATGAGTTTATTCCACCAATTGTTAATTTGAATTCACTCGACCACGTAGTCAGTGTATATGATGGAGATGCAATAATTATGGCACAAAAACTTGCAGCAGAGCTTGGAATAGGAGTTGGTATATCTTCCGGAGCAAATTTCATCGGTGCATTAAAAATACAAAACGAAATAGGATACAACTCAGTAGTCGTAACAGTATTTCCCGATGATAATAAAAAATATTTAAGTACCGACTTGCTAAAAAGTGAAACCATAAAAGAAGATTTTATATCTAAAGATGTTGAACTGAAAGGGTTCGATGCATATAAAAGAGTATGTCACACATGTTGTGACCCGCTAACCTGCATCGAAGGAAGTTATGATGGCTTTGTCGAAGTAGAGCTTCCTCCATGCCCGAGAAGAATGAGGAATAACTATTAGAATAAAAAAACATCAGAAAAATTGTTACTTATTTTCGCTTGTTAAGCAATTAATAGACTTCCTTAAACCTTCTTTGTCTTCCGACAATAAAAGCAAAACATCGAGAGCTTCCAAAACCGTTGAGCCGTTTGGGGTTAAATATTTCCCATTTCTATTTACTAAAACTATCAAAACAGTTTTAGGAAAATTAAGTTCTACAATTTGTTTACCAACTGCTGGACTATTAAGAGGTAGAATAATTTCAGTAAGTTCGGTTTTTTCACTTTCGGAAAGTATAATTTCAACGGGAGTTCTCGCTTTAACCTTCCAAGGCAATAAAACGTGCATCCATTTAGCTACTTTTGTAAGCGAAGTCCCTTGAATAATAACAGATGTAACAGAAATAAAAAAAACAATATTAAAAATCATATTAGCTTTTTCGATTCCAGCTAATAGAGGATAAGTAGCAAATACAATAGGGACTGCTCCTCTTAAACCTACCCATGAAATAAACCACCGATTACGATTGTTCATTTTAAAAAATATCAAGCTTAAAAATACACTGATAGGTCTTGCAACAACAATCAGAAATAAAGATATTAACAAACCAATACCCATTACTGGGATAATTTCGCTTGGAAAGACGAGCAACCCAAGAGTTATAAACAATACTATTTGCATCAACCATGCAAGACCATCAAATACTCTGATAATAGATGCTTTGTGAATTAATTCCTGATTTCCAAGATAAATAGAGGTCAAATATACGGATAAGAAACCATTTCCACCTGTAAAATCAGTTATCGAAAAAGTTAAAAACATTAATGCGATAACCAAAACTGGATATAATCCTTCATAGTCGAGTCTAATTTTATTAATAACAATTTTCCCGAACTTACCAAATAAATATCCAAATACTGCACCAAGAATAAATTGTCTAAAAAATAAAATTACAACACTACCAAGTCCAAGCCCTCCATCAATAATCAAACCCATAAATGCAATCGTTAAGAAATACGCCATAGGGTCATTGCTACCACTTTCCAATTCAAGGGTTGGTCTTAAATTACCTTTAAGTGCAAGATTTTTCGAACGTAGGATAGAAAACACAGCTGCAGCATCAGTAGATGATACTATTGCACCAACTAACAGACCTTCAATAATTGAAAAATTAAGAACAAAATGAACAAATATGCCAATAACAATTGCGGTTATTAAAACACCTAATGTTGAAAGTGTAACCCCCTGCCATAAAACAGGCTTAACTTTTTCCCAATTAGTTTCCAGTCCACCAGAAAACAAAATAAAATTTAAAGCAATAATTCCAAGAAATCGAGCAGTTTTAGGGTCATTGAAATGAATGCCTCCAATACCTTCAGAACCTGCAAGCATCCCAATTATTAAGAAGAAAATAAGTGTTGGAACACCAAATTTAAAAGAAGTTTTTCCTGCAAGTATTGAAATGAAAAGAAGTATAGAGCCAATTAGCAATATGTTTTCTAAAGTTAATATCAATATTTAAATGCAGCAGTTATTATTTTATCAATAACATTTTTTTCGTTTCTGATTTATTTTCTGATTCAAGCTTATAAAAATAGATTCCGCTTGGTAATAAGTTGTTTGAAAATTGGACTTCATATACTCCCGGTTTTTGCTTTTCGTTAACAAGAGTTGCAATTTCTTCCCCGAGAATATTATATACCTTTAGAGTAACAAAACCATTATTTGATATTTGATATTTGATGTTTGTAGAAGGATTAAAAGGATTTGGATAATTTTGAAATAGTGTAAATCTATCAGGAATGGAATTATTAACAACTTTTATTCCTACGGTAAACATATTTGAATTTTTAAATATATTTGCTTCCAAGAGTGAAGTTGCATAGAGTGTCCCATTAGTTGTTAGATACGAACCATAAACATCATTAATACTAGCACCGATATTTTTATTAATCCAGCTCGAGCCACCATTAGATGTATAATATACTGTGCCGTAAGTTCCCATTACGACTACTTCAAGCGGATTCCAAACTTCGCAGGCATAATTGGTTATTACAGTGGAAGAGGAATAACTCACATTTGACCAAGGAGTAGCACCACCATTTGTCGTTTTATAGACTCTATTATTTGAACCCACACAGTAGCCTATCATTGCATTTAACATTTTAATATCATATAAAGAGCCAGCCAAATAATTATCGCCAAGTTTAGTCGAATCCCAATTGACTCCTCCATTAGTTGTCTTCCAAGGACGAGGTTTATTATTCAAGCACCAACCGTTATTTTCATCAAGCATACAAGCAGAATAAATATTATTTTCACTTGCTACTGATGTATTAAGCTTTTGTTTAAACCAGTTTATACCGCCATCTGTAGTTTTATAAATTGTAGAATCGAAACCTGTGACATACCTCGAAAATATCCACCCTGTTTGAGCATTTACGAAATCTACTTCGGATAATATAGAACCAACTGGAATATTCGGTATAACAAGCGAGTCCCAGTTCATTCCACCATTCGTAGTTTTATACACTGCAGACCTTGAACCGCAAATATAACCTGTATTATCATCAATCATATCAATACTATAAAAATCCGAAGTTGAGGTAGGAGAAGGAGAAATCAATTCCCAGTTTACACCAAAATTGGTTGAGCGTAAAATCTGGTCGTGAGTAATTAAAGTTGAAGTTAACGATGAAGGTGCCCCGACAGCTAAAATCAAACCTGTCGAAGAAACCCAAATATCGCGTAAGCTTCCTGTTTTTAAATATTGACCAAGTGGGGTCTTGTTAGATGATAGAACTTGATGAATCGAACCCCGCGAACCAACAGCAATCATAGTATCAGAGGTTGATAAAAAATCAAAAGAATAATAATAATTACTCCACGGCTGCTGAGCAGATGGATTAATAAACTCAAGAGAATCCCAAGTTGCACCAAGATTAGTTGAACGCCACAGATAATTTGAATTTCCTGTCATATAAACCGCATTATTTCTTACCTTTATATCATTAAAATGAATTCCCCTGTCAAACAATACCCCCGACATATTATTCCAGTTATATCCGCCGTTTGTTGTATATCTGCATCTACCCCAGTCTCCACAGGCATAACCTGTATTTGCATCAATAAAGTATGATTGATAAAAATTCACTTGACTTCCGATGTAAATAGAATCCCAGTTATATCCACCATTTGTGGACATATAGACCGTTCCAAGCTGATTGAATACCATAAGTTTATTTTCGGTAAAGGCATGGATATGATAGGGATTTGAAAAACGAGGAGATGTTCCATAATTTGCTAACCAATTTAAACCTCCATCTGTTGTTTTCATTAGTCTGTAATTTGATAAACCGCAAACAACATATCCGGTAAGATTATTAATAAACGAAATACCTGTAATGGTAGTATTAGTAGGGGCGGGATTATTTGTGCTGTCGAAAGTAATACCTCCATTTGTAGTTCTAAATATAGAACCAAACGTTCCGACAACAATACCTGTGTTCTGGTCAAAGAAATACGCATTTCGTAAATCAGCAACCTGAATAGGAATTCCTGATACCCTTCCTGCTTTATGATTAACTGTCCAAGTTATACCTCTATCAGTTGTTTTTATAAATGTTCCTTTATATCCGATAGCATAAATTGTATTTGCATCCCACATTTTAACCCAGCGTAAGTCATTTCCCTGCGGGGATTGGTGAAGCCACTTCCAGTCTTGATTTGATTGTGAATTTGAGTTTGAATAAAATAAAAATATAAAAGATAAAAATAAAATTGTTTGTGTTTTCATAATACAGTATTTTACTTTTTTATATTTTAATAAATTAAGATTTATATTGCAGTAGAAAAAAAATTGTCTATTTTATCTACTTATACCCACTTTAGCGAGATAAGGGCAAAAATGAAATATAACAAAGGAAGGAGAGGTTTTAGAACTTTGTTTGTTTTTGTTATCAAAATCTTTTTATCGGAAATATGAAAATTATACCCAAAGACTACCCAGACAATTAATAGAAAATTAAAGAAGTAACTAACTATAAAAAGAATATCAACTTTTGTTGGATAGTTGACCTCGGGCAACTGCGACGAAATCGAAAAATGAAGTGCTATTATGGTAAGCAACGTGCTAATAGCTAAACCAGCTCCCGCTTCAATCTGGTCACGCGGAACAAAAAGATTCAGAAATGCAATTGCCATAATTATAAAAAGCGGAATAATGATTTTTATAAAAACCGAAAAGGATTTTCTTTGTATTTCGATTGCATATTCAAAAACGGAAAAATAATCTTCAGAAATATATTCTTTACTTGCGGTTGCACCTATTAATTTTATTTCCCATTCTCCATTAAAAATATCTTTCGATATTCCAACCTTGGAAGTTTCCACTTCATACATTAAACTATCAAAATTCCAGTCATAATCACTTATTCTAATTTTAAGAATCTGTTTGTCGAAAGGATATTTTTTTACATCAAATCTCGATTTGAAAGTTCCGCGAACCTTTGCTGATACACGCTGAAGCGAATCCGCCCATTCATCATAAAAAATATTTTTATAATCAATCACATTCATATACTCAATGTTTTTTCCCGAACGACCTTCTTTCCATTTTAACCACAGATAAAATTCTGCATCAAACGTTTCAGCTTTTGTATTTATATTCTCTATATCAGTAAGCATTAAGGATATCAATACCTTCTGCTGCCCTTTTTCTTCGGATTGAGAAATAGAAAAAGAAGGGTAGATAAAAAGTAGTGCGAAAATAATATTTATAATAAATTTAAACAATATTCTCAATAACGGTATGGCTTTACTTAAAAATATTACTATCGCTTTATAATTTCAAGTTCATAATATTATGTTAAAAAACTGTTTTTCATATCATATCAAAAATAATTTAGTTAAAATTGGAATAAACATAAGCAATATTTTTAAAAAATTTAATTTATATTAATTATGCTAACTGCAAAAAACAAACCTATTATTTTTACAATTTTTGGAATAGATATTGTTGTCGGAATTGTATTGATTGTTCTTGGATTATTTACAGAACCAGATGTGAAGATGGATGATGGGGCATCATTAAGATTTTTCTTTTTCGTTTTAGGGGCAGCACTTATTATGGGACCCTTAATTTTAGGTACAATTTTTTACATAATTACCAATTCGAGAAAACGATTAATAGATAAACTAAAAACAAATGGTGTTCGCGGGTCTGCAAATGTTGTTTCAGTTAGTCCTGTTTTAGGAAAACTTAACAACTTACGCAAAATTGAAATCGAAATGGATGTTAACGTTCCGGGAAAAATTCCTTATAGAATAAAACACATTGAATATTTAGATATAAAAAATCTCGATAATGTAAAGCCGGGAATGGTATTGAATATTCTTGTTGACCGTAATAACCAAAATAAAATGATGATTGTCTGGTAAAAAAAACGGGGAAATAAGTTCCCCGTTAATTACATAAACAATAAAAAATCTAATTTTATTTCACAACCATCATTCTTAAAGTTTTTTCAAAATTACCAGCAGTCATTTTATAGATATAGACCCCACTCGATAGTGCAGAGGCATCGAAGTCATACATATAATAACCTGCTTCCATATTAGAGTTAACTAATAACGCAACTTCTCTACCGATTATATCATAAACTTTTATCGTAACAAAACTTGCTTTTGGAATCTCATATTGAATTTTTGTTACAGGGTTAAATGGATTTGGATAATTTTGTTTTAAATCAAATTTTTTAGGAATACCAGTAATTTCATTGCTTACACTCGTTGAAGTATTCAAATATAAAGAAATATTTGGACGATTTGCTTGAGTAGCACCACTTGTCATCGTGCATCCAGAAGAATTATCAGTGTAATAGCCCCAAGTCTTTCCAGAGTTAGCAGTCGCATAAACCGGTGAATAAGATGTATAGGAAGAATTATCATAACAAATTTCGATTAAAAGATTACTTGTCCCGTTATATTGGAATGGAGTTTGTAAATCAATATACTGCCATCCGGTTCCGGGGACAGAATAATTTCCACTAAAACAATTAGTCCATCCCGTGGTAACCCACCCTGATAAACTTGTAAGAGTTGTGTGTTGTATTTTCACACTAAATCCATTCATTATTTGCGTCGAGTTACTAACGACATTAAAACCAATTTTTGAAATAGAACCAGTAATTCTATCCGTATTAATTTCATTTGCAAGATATAGAAGCTGAGTTCTTCCGTCCATCCAATATGTGGTAAATGGATAATTTGAAGTAGCGGTTCCAGTTCCGATATTTATTATTGCAATATTAGCCACCTGATAAGTAAACTGTGTAGAAGGTGGAGTTGTTCCGGGAGGATTTACCCCAGAACCACCAGAAGGTAATGTAGCAACAAGAGTTCCTGCAGAATCCTGAGCAGCAATATAATATTTCACTGTTGTTCCAAGCGATTGACCGGGAATAGTGAATTTAAAAGTATCGAGATTTGAATAAGATGGATTCAAATAGCTATATGGACCATTATTAACACTATAATATAATCTTGGTTGATTAGCACCAATTCCAATTCTATATGAGGATTTTATTAACGCAGTTGCAATTCGAGGAGCAGTGCTCGGGCCACTCGAAATTGGAGTGTGTTGAATCGTGATTTTAAAATCGCCGGCAATAGTTACAAGTGCGGCAATACCCGCTTTTATCATTTTTACCATATAAGGTTTATTCAAAGAAGCATAGGTATCATTTACAGTATGATAATATGGAGTAAAATCATCATTATCTTCAATTGCGAGAATAGCTTTGTATCCTCTATTCTGAAATGATTGATGGTCACTACCACCGCTAAGTGAAGTTGTTACCTGTGGAACAAGTGTCGGTTGATATAAACTGACAATCTGAGCATATTCCTGAGCTAAAGTCATCGAAGCTGTGTTTGTATTAATATCGAGCTGACCATCGTTATTCCCATCATAAGCAATCATATCAAAATTTAAAACTGCAATAATAGAATCTCCGTGGGCATAAGCAGTATCCGCATAAGCTTTGCTTCCATATAATCCTCTTTCTTCTTCATCCCACGCCGCAAATACTATGGTATAAGGAAGGTTAACATTCTTCAATAATCTTGCTGCTTCAAGAACACAAACAGTTCCAGAAGCATTATCATCTGCTCCGGGTGCTAACGAACCCGAAGGCATATCATCGTAATGTCCACATATTATTACATATTGATTCGGATATTTAGTCCCAACTTTTTTCGCAAGAACGTTTATATTTGTTGAAGTAATATTTTGATACCAAGTAATCAATCCGAAGCTTTGAAATTTTTCATAAATATACTGTGCAGCTTTTGGGTTATGAACAGAATTGTAATGCCTCGACAAAATCGTATATGGAGCTCCACCGATAATGCAAGAAGTATCACCACTTAATTGACGTTCATATCTATACACAGTATCAGTATTAACCTGATTCATAATAGAAGCAACAAAAGAGTTGTAAGAGACCTGTGAAAAAATAGAAGAACTAACAAAAATGAATAAAACTAAAGAAAAAATTTTGAGATGTTTCATAATACTTAATTTATTTTGTCTTTCAAAATAATTTATTATTTATTAAAGTGAAATATAAAAAGTTGCAATACTTTTAAAAATTGTCCTTTTTAATAATAAAAAATCATAAAATCTTAAAAAAATGATATATTAATAAAATATTAAAAAATTTTTATATACTTGTTCGGAACTTGATAGTTAAAATAAATTGTTATAATTTTCATTATTTACTAAACTAAATATAAATACTATGAAGAAAAACTTAGCTATTTTGATATTCGTAGTTGCAGCGTTGTTTCTTTTACAAAAATCTGCAAGTTCACAGACATTGTATTTCTGTGAAGGAGTTACGGATAATGGTAAGCCCATAACACCAAGCAGCACATTTAACATTCCGAGCGGTGGTGGTTATTTATATTTTCTTGTAAGATTACCTTATGAAATCGGTTGTTACAGTGTTGACTATGTAATTTACAAAGAAAACAGCCGTGGCAAAATGGTTTATAACACGACAATAACACAAGATGATATGAAAACATCATGGACTTGGTTCTGGAAAAAAGTTACTTTTTACGATGACGGATATTACAGGATAGATGTTGTTGATTGCTATTCAAATACTCTTACATCAGGTTATTTGACTATTAATTATCAATAAAATCGATAATTAAGAGTTTTTATTTAAGAGGCTGTCACAAAAGGTCAGCCTCTTTTTTTTTTCTAAAAATTGAGTTCTTCGCTATTCTTTTATACCGAAGTCACATTTAAGTTTTGACTGAAAAGTTGATATTTGCGAAAACACTTCCTTTAAAGTATTAATTTCAATTCCAGATAAATCGGATAAATCAATATTATTATCAACTTTTTGATTGCTAACTATCTTTTTCTTCTGCGTTTCATATAGAATACAATCTTCCCAGATTGACAATTACACGAACGGGATATTTTATTTATTTGAAGTATAAAAAATCCCTTTCTTTGGGAAAGGGATTACAAATTATTCTTTAAAAGAAGAAAAATCAAAAAATTATTCTATTTTCATTCTTTGTTTTCTATTCTTCTTTTTACTTTTCATTTTCTTCTGCTGTTCATCGGTTAAAATGTTATTAATATTGTTTCTGAATTCTTCACGTTTTTTCTTGACTTCACTTCTGGAAATCAAATCTTTCTCCCTTAATTCTCTAAGATATTTTATCCTATCGGTTTGAAGTTGCAATATTTTATTATATTGCTCATCGCTCAGTCCTAATTGCGTTTTCATTTTATCTGTAATTCTTTTTGCTTGCTCTTCGGGAGTGCATCTATATTTAGATTTGCTTCCTATTTTTGAATTATCTTGTGCAATACTTAATGTGCTTTCTAAAAAAATCAGAAGAATAATTGTAAGGGCAATTGATTTAGTCTTATTCATTTTTTTTATATTGATTAATAAATTTTATAGTATGACAATTTAAGTTGGTTTTTGGTTTAATAAAAAGGGTGATAATATTATCACCCTTACAAAAGAAAAAAGATTAACAAAATTTATCTAATTATAATCATTTTTTTTGTTTCAATTCTTTTGTTATCCACTAAGAGGGAATAAAAATAAAGCCCTGAAGGAAAATGTTCATTTTTAAAATTTACTTCATAAATTCCCGAATTCTGTTTTTCCTTAACAAGGGTTACTAAATCTTTACCAAGACAATTGTATATCTTAATAGCTACGTTACTAATATTTTTTATTTCATACTTAATCGTTGTTGAAGGATTAAACGGATTTGGATAATTCTGATACAGTTTAAATTCGTTTGGTGTATTATTTGTTTTCCCACTAACACCTGAAGATTGTGTTACAAAAACGTATTGATTTCTAACAATAGTATCCGAACCATAACTATTACTCGCTACAAGTTTAACCTCGAAAATTCCTTGAGAATTGTAAGTTATACCAGTTGGATTTTGTAAGGTTGATGATGAGGGATTTCCACCGACAAACGTCCAATTCCACGAAGTCGGAGAAAATGAAGATTGGTCAAAAAAATTAATTGTTTGAGTTGTTGTAATATCTCTTCCGCTTGAATAGAAGTCTGCGACTGGTTTTCTATTTATGTTAGGTTTGTATGCTGTTATTTGATTTCCCGAACCAATGGCTACAAATACACCTTCTTTTCCAAGTGGACAACCCGTATAATAATTATAAGGTAAATTTAATTGCCATTTTGTAGTTTGTAAATCTGGTGAGAAAGCAAAATATCTTCCATTAGCTGCTTCACCAGTGCTAACATATACTGTAGAATCATAGTCAACAGTAACATAAACCGCGGAAATATTAGAAGATACAGAATCTAATACGGTTCCCGTTAATCCATTTACCCTCATTAATCTTCCATTAGTGGAGCCATTATTAACATTTGCACAGTATAAAATATTATTTGGTCCAAAAGATTTAACAAGAACAGCAGGAGTTAAAGTCCATTTTTGAGTAAATCCCGAGCCATTATCCATAAAAGCATGAAGCGAACCGCCATCACGGGCAATATATATTGTTCCATCTGGCCCTACTACTAAATCATTTTCTTGGTCTCCGTCACCTGGTAAATCCGAAGATTGATATTTTGTCGCCCCGGTATTAATATCGATAGCAATAAGTTTTTTCGGAGTAACAATTGTTCCTGTCCAATGATAATAAGTGTTCCCATATACTACATAACCACCATCAGGTGCAACAGGAATGGTATAATTATTTGTCCATTTAGGAATACCAGTTTTTCTATCAATTCTTTTTTGAAAAATTATAGGGTCTCCGTCAGGCGCAAAGCATATACCTGTATTCCCCGGAAACATATCAGATGCAATACTCCATTTAACATTTCCACTATCAACTGACAGGGCATATAACCTACCGACTTTATAATCACAGGCATATACAGCATCTTCAGTGAATCCAACTGCATACATTCTTGCTGTATCCGAAACTGTTTTCTGCCAGATTAAAGTGCCCGTTGTCAAATCTCTTAATTCTATCTTTCCGGTGTATGGAGATAGAATCACTCTCGATGTAACAAATTTATTCCCAAAAGTGTAAACAGCATTTCCCCATACAGTTGTGTTTGTAGAGTTAACACTCCAATAAGGGGTTGACACAGAAATTGGACCAGTTAGTTTCGTAAGTCCATTTTTTTGATTGCTTCCTGCAAAGGTATACCAATTTTGAGAGAAAGCACAAGTATATGAGAATAGTATTACGAAAAGATATACATTTTTCATTTAAGTATATTTTTCTTTCAAAATAAATATTTCTTTTTAAAAAAAATATAATAATACGATTGTTTATTAAATTAAATTTTCATAATATTGTAAAAAACAAGAAACTTTTACCCCATAAGGGGGTATAAAATATAGAAACAAAAAATAAAATATTATGAAAAGTATAATTTACATAATCGGTTTTGTCGTTTTTCTGTTAAACTCCAGTGGGTGTGACTATATTTATGCACCTAACCACTATTATGTGAGCATATACAATAGTGAAAACGATAAATATATTACAGCAGTATATTATAGGGATTATTACTATGGAGGAGAAAGATGGAGTAAAAATATTATTGGCGATTTTATCTATCCCTATGAATATATTAATATAATTTTAGATGAAGGAACTTATGATTTCAGAGCTATTATGGAAGATGATAACTATTCATATACAATCAATATATACTCGGTATATGTTTATAGTAATATTACGGTCGATATATGCTATGACTGTTTCGATAAAAATACTAAGGTCGAAGTAATAAAAACCCCTAAAAGTGAAATGAAATAAAAACTATCAGTATATATATTTTTTAAAATCATTAAAAACATACACTCTAAAATTTTTTAACTAAGGTTTATCAAATAATAAAAATAAGTTTATTAGCTTTTATTAAACTCCACGCTTAAAAAATAATTTAATTTAATTGTTGAATTAACATATTAATATCCTTATATTATATTTCTTAGATAAAATTGTTTTCAGAAAAATGAAAAGAAAAAAACGAATATATCTTAATAAAATATATAAATTCATAATAATCTCTTTTCTTGCATTTGCAATTAATTCTTATGCGGCAACAAGAGTTGATTTTACCTTAACGATGCCTGATGGAACTATTCTGGATTGCACGAAATTTATACCAAGCGGCTCGCCTCCTACTGGTGGCTGGCCTGCACTTATTCTATGTCACGGTTACGGTTTATCGAAAGAAGATTTACTTTCGGAAGCAGAGGATTATGCAGACTATGGCTACTTTTCAATGGCTTATTCTATGCGTGGACAGGGATTTTCAACCGGAAAATCGAATTTAATAAGTACTACAGAAATGAATGACTTTATTCAGGTTGTTAATTATGTAAAAGGTCAATCAATTGTTAATACTAATAGAGTTGGGGCAATTGGGGCATCACAAGGAGGCACTATCCCTTTTATGGCCGTTTGTAATGGTGTTAATTTGCGATGTATAGTTCCAGAAGTCACAACACCTGAATTTGCGACAAGTTGGATTGAAAACAAATGTGTAAAAATGACTTTGCTTTGGACGGTAAGTTATGATACAAGTATAGTAAGATATAATAATCAAGTTTCAAGATATAGAAGTTGGATTTTAGCTGACACAGACGAAAAATGGGATAGTCTCGAATATTATATGCCTCTAAACAGAGATTTTGCAAATAAATTAAATCAAAATACAACACCTTTTTTACTTGCAAATGTTTGGCAGGATAAGTTTTTCAATTCCTATGGAATTTTGAAAAATATAATGAACATTTCTCCTTCAACATCTTTCAGATTATATCTTGGTTCTTATGATGCACACGGAGCAGACCCAAATTTAAATGAGGAAAATTATTTAACAGATGTAGTAGATGACTGGTTATCTTACTGGCTAAAAGATATTAATAATTACACTCTCGATTCGGCAAGATATATATATTCGGCAAGTACATATCCTAGGATATCTTCTGGCTGGACATGGCAAAGGTTTTGGTCAACTGCATGGGCACCAGCGGGAGTTCAAGATGTAAAGTTTTATTTATTTCCTAATCTTAAATTAAAAACGATTGCAAATAGCACTCTTCCTGATACTTTAAGTTTCTTTAATGACATTAAAGATACGACTCTCACAATGCTATATGCAGTTAATACAGAGTTTACAGGTTCATCATTTACAACAAAATTTGGAAAGACACAATTTATTTTTGAGACACCACAACTTGTTCAAGATGCAAGAATGGTAGGGACACCTTTTGTTAACGTGCATTACAAAAGTAACACTACAAGAGCACAATTCAATTTTCAAATTTGGGAAGTCCCAACAAGTGGAACTGCAAGACTGGTTACACGTGCAAATGCTATGGACAGAAAAATTACACCTAATGTTATCAGACAATTTTCTTTTTGGGGAACTGCACACTCACATACTTTCAAAGCAGGTAGTAAAATCAGGGTTATATTAACAAATCTCGATAATATTTCAGATGACCCATTCTTAAGAACTAATCCTTACGTTTTACCATCGCTTAAAAAAGCCAGAAATGTAATCTATATGAATACAGCAAATCCAACTTATATTCAGATACCACTTATAGGATATATTTCAAATGAAATTGTTCAAACAAATAATAATTTGCCGAACACTTTTGTTCTCGAACAAAATTATCCAAATCCGTTTAATCCAGTTACAACTATAAAATTCGGACTACCACATAGTAACGCTTCTGTTTATGACGTTAAAATAAATATATATGATATTTCGGGTAGACTGATAACTGAACTTGTTAACGAAAAAATGAAAGCAGGTGAATATTCGGTGAAATGGAATGCAACTGGATTATCAAGTGGAGTTTATATATATAGGTTATCTGCAAATAATTTCACATCTACCAATAAAATGGTTCTTATAAAATAGTTTTTTTGAAAGTTATTTTAGAAGAAGCTTTTTAATACATTTAAAAAGCTTCTTTTTTTATTATATTAATAAGATTGAAAATTTATAAAGGAAAAAATAGAAAAGGTTTGCAATGCTCTCCACTATAAGTAAAAACTTAATTTTATCAAGATAACACATCCTGTATTCAGGTTTGCTAAATCTTAAAAATAAAACCTCGAGACTCTACTGTAAAAAGAAATGTGGACAGGGCCGGAATCGAACCGGCGACACACGGCTTTTCAGGCCGTTGCTCTACCAACTGAGCTACCTGTCCATTTAAGAATTATAAATTTACCTATTTCTAAAAAATAATTCAACTTATAATTATTTGCACAAAAAACCGATTTATTTTTTTTCGACCTTTCCATCATCGCTGATAATTAATTCACCATCCGGGAAATCTTTTCTCGTTAACTCCTGCATAGTTTTGATTACAGTGCCTTTTTCATCTAATACAGGAAATCCGCGTGTGACCTGCTTTGTAGCTGTTATTACTCCTTTTACAAATTCACCTTTTTTATTAACAAAAACTTTTAAAATCGGTGAAACACCCATGGGTCCGCTTAATCCGAACTTCCCGTAAGTGCAGAAATTACCAAGACTGTAAGCGATTATTCTATTTTTATATAATTCGATTGCTCTTGTTACATGCGGACCACTCCCAAACACTACATCTGCACCGGCATCTATTACCGTATGAGCAAATTCATATATATCTCCTCTATTCTCTCCAATATATGTTTCGTTTTTTTGTGGAACTCTTTGTGCTGAAACTCCCTCCGCACCACCGTGGAAAAATACTATTACGATATCCGATTCCTTTTTTAAATCCGAAATAATCTCAGCTGCTTTTTTAAGATTTAATATACTTACAGTTCCATTATTTGGAGCAAATCCCGCAAAGCCATAATTTACACCGTCATATTTTAAAATTGCCACAGGATAATCCAGAGTTCCCGCAAAACTAATTTCATTTTTTTCAAGAGTTCTATAAGTGCTTTCTCTACCCTCCAATCCCATATCACCGCTATGGTTATTCGCTAGGTTCATAAAATCAAATCCCACATCTTGTAAATATTCCGCATAATGAGTTGGCATACGGAAAGAGTGACAATTTTCGGAATTATTGCATTTTTTAGGTGTTCCTCCTTTATCGAGAAGTGTTCCTTCAAGATTTCCACAGGTTATATCAGCATCTTGTAAAATTTCTTTAACATCTTCAAACAAATATTTTCCATCATCAGGGGGAAGTGAACTCGTAGATGGATAATTACTTCCCATCATAATATCTCCAACTCCAATAATAGAAATCAGCTTTTCTTCATCGTTCTTATTTTTCTCGGTTTTTGTAGAATCCTTACTTTTATTTAAATTGGATTCTTGTTTACATTCAAATGCACTTATAGAATATAAAATTATTAATATATAAAAAATTTTTGTAATCATATTTTCTTCGCCAGTATATTTTGTTGATGCCCTATCGGAATCATAGAAGGCACCCGAACTTTTGAAATTCTGTTAATAAATAAATCAAACTTCAACTTATAATCTTTCAGCGACTTATCGTTGGGCATCTTTTCGATTTCTTCCTTTGAAAAATTAAACTCGATATTTTTTTTATCTTTATAATCATTAAGATTGTATCCTTCAAAAATTCCTTTTATCTTCACCCACGGAATAAAACCGAAATCTGTCAAAGTATGTTTTATTCCTTCGCAATAAGACTTGATAATTCCAAAACCGCAGTATTCAAACATTTTTTTTAATGTCTTCGGTTTATAATAAAAAAAATGATTCTCAAGTAAATTTAAAACTGTCCCTTGCTTATTTGTAGTCTTAAGTACAGCTCCGTCCTGAACACCGTTTGGTGTCGAGCACCAAACTAAACCACCTTTTTTCAGAATTTGATTTGTCTTCCTTAAAAAATTAATTGGATTTTGAACGTGTTCAATAATATTGTTCATCCTGATATAATCATATTTTTCCTCGCACCCCTGTAAATCTTCAAGAACACCAAAATAAACTTTCACTCCAAGTTTATCATTTGCGAAGTCAACTGCTGATTTTATTATATCGAGCCCTTCTGCTTTCCATTTACTATTATCTTCAATTCCTTTCAGAAAAAATCCCTCGGCACATCCAACATCAAATAATATTCCCCTCTCTTTAATCTTTTTCAATTTATAAGTAAACTGTTTTCCACCTTTGTACTGAGAAACTGTTCCCCTCGAAACGTGAACGATGTTCAATGCATCGTTAGCTTTTATAATTACATCAAGCGTCGGTATCGGATTACAAAAAATTAAACCACAGTTTCCACATTCGACAAAATTTAAATCTACAATACTCCAAAATTTTGCTTTCGAATGTGGAATAAATTTCCCCGATTTGCAAAAATAGCACTCATTAACTTCGTCATTATAAAGAGGAATCATAATATACTGTCAAAGTGAAATAATAATATAAAAAATTCTTAAATTAATATAGCGTGAAGTTATTGTAATTATTTTTAAAAAACAATTATTAAATCATAATCGTAAACCATTAATGCAAACCGCCAAACATTATTGCTTATACAATACATTTTATTTAATTTTCGCTTATTTGAATAACACAAAACAAATACATAATACTGAAGTCATAAATCGTTTGATTGCTCTCTGGGCTACAAGCGAGGGATTTCTTGGAGGAATATTACATTTAGCTCGAATTCCATTTAAGGGAATCGTTCTTAGTAATGTTGCAGTAATGTTAATTATCTTAATAGCAAAATTTTCTCACAAGAAAGGAACTATACTAAAAGCAACTTCAATCGTAATGATAGTTAAAGGAATTTTAAGTCCGCATACTCCGTTTACTGCTTACATTGCAGTTTTTCTTCAAGGAATTTTTGGAGAACTGCTTTTTATCGGTAAAAAATTTCCTTTTGTTTCTGCTTTAATACTTGGATTAGTCGTTTCCCTATTTACAGCTTTTCAGAAGGTTATTTTTCTTATTTTACTTTTTGGGCAAAATTTCTGGGTTTCAATAGATAAATTTACAACTATAATATTACAAGATTTCTTTGGTATTATGAATTCAAACGTAGCTGCAAGCAAATGGCTCGTTTTGATTTACATCTCTATACATATAACTGCGGGAATCATTACTGGATTATATTCTGCTATACTCTACAGAAAAACCGATACATTACTGCAAAGAGAAAATAAAAATATCCTTTTAAACTCAAATTTATTTGCTGACGTAAAAAATAAAGACACAAAAAAAACAACAAGAAAAAAATGGTGGCTAAAACCATGGGGAATATTTTTCTTTGTGCTTAGTTTATTTCTTCTTGTCTATTCATATTTTTATCCTGAAAATCCATACATTGAAAAGGATTCTTTAATAATAATGTTAATTCGCGGAATATTGCTAATGCTTGTTTGGTATAAATTTCTTTCTCCAATACTTACTCTCGGAATTAAAAAAGTCTTAAATAAAAATAGAAATAAATATACGGAAGATATAAAATACATTGTTTCTGCTATTCCAGTGTTCAAAAATGTTTTAAGTTTATGCTGGAAAGAATCTTCTTCGCATAAAGGGCTTAAAAGACTGCATATTTTTATTTATTCTTCCATATTAAATTTACTAACTATTGAATTAATTAAAGAGTGAAGAAACAAAATTATGAAAATTAAATGGTTAAAACTCATCACAAGTCTTTTAATATGCCAACTTGCGGGAATTATTGGTTCTTTATTTACTACACCAAATATTCCAACTTGGTATGCTACTCTAAATAAACCAGTCTTTAATCCACCTAATTGGATTTTTGCACCGGTTTGGCTTTCGCTTTATGTTCTAATGGGAATTTCTTTTTATTTTATTTGGACAAAAAGTGATGTTCCAAATTTTGGATTTCTTTTTTCTTTGTTTCTATTTCAACTTGTGTTAAATGCGTTTTGGTCTATTATTTTCTTTGGTTTTAAATCACCGCTATATGCATTTGTGGAGATTTTATTTTTATGGTTATCTATATTGCTTTGTATAATATTTCTCTATCGTGTTTCTAAAACCGCTTCGGTTTTGCTGATTCCATATATACTCTGGGTAACCTTTGCGGCGGTTTTAAACTTTGGAATTTTTGTATTAAATTAATTAACTATTGCTACTACAATTATATTCAATTTCTTTTAAATAAAATTCACCATAACAATATTCACCTTCTGGCCTGTGCCAAATAGCTTTTGCAATGTATGGAATTTTTCTCCCTTTAAAATCAATATACTCAGAAACAGGCGTTGTCCATTTATAATTTAAATACTTCTTTCCATCTGATGACATATATCTATCGTTCGATTCAAAGTTTATCAGCTTACCTTCCTTGTTGAAATATAATATCGCCGAAATTTCATTTCCCTGATTTGTAAAAATTGCTTTCACCTTGAGTGGACTGAGAACTTTCCATTTTATATTTTTATCGATTAAAGAAGCAGGTGCAAGTAGACACATATCGTTGAAAATTGTTACCGTTTCACTCTTATTCATTTCCTGTCCTTTTGCATTAACAACTTTAAACAATGAAGCTATTTTTATCTCCATAGTTGCATTTGCTCCAATAAATAAATGCAATCCAGTGAATGGAATTCCAAACATTTTAGATTTTATATAAAATATCCTTGTCGGTTCATCAAAAAAATTATATTGTTCAGATTCAAATTTCATCCATTTCCCGTTTGGTTTTGTTTTTATTTTACCTGTAAATTTTATTCTGATGTTATGAAGTTTCTCTTTACCTATTACCCCTGTAAAATTTAAATATTTATTAATAAGTTCGGGCAAATGAATTATATCTTCTTTTGTTAAAACCCCAGAAGGTTTATATCTATGCAACCCCCTTGTTACTTCATCATTATATCTTTTTTGAAAACTACTCATTTATGAAATATTATTTATTTAATTTTTTTTACAATACCCATTCCAAATATTATAAAAACAATTCCTATTACAAATAAAGCAGTCGTTTGAAAATTCAAACTAAATATGTAGTTAATAGCACTAATTAAAATCAAAACAAACCCTATAATTGCTATTAAATATCCTAAAACTTTTTTCATAATTAGTATATTAATTTTTCTATCTTTAATATACGTAACAAAAATAAAAATGTGTCAGATTATTAACCTGACACACTCTACATACTATATGAACTCGATAAATCCTAAACACTCAGTACTTTTTTCACCTGCTCTACTGCCCAATCAATCTCACCTTTTGTGATTACTAAAGGAGGTGCAAAACGAATTACATGTTCGTGTGTCTCTTTACAAAGAACTCCAAGCTTCATCAATCCTTCACAGAATCTTCTCGCACCACCAGCTTCCTTCTTTAATTCAACGCCAATAAATAATCCTTTCCCCCTTATTTCTTTTACATAATCTGTTTTTATTTCCCGCAACTTTCCTCTAAAATACTCACCCAGTTCAAAAGATTTTTCTATTAACTTCTCTTCAACTAATACTTTTAAACTTTCTCTTGCTATTGCACATCCAAGAGGATTCCCTCCAAATGTGGAACCGTGGTCACCCGGATTGAAAACACCAATAACACTCTTTGAAGACAAAACCGCAGATACAGGATAACATCCACCTGACAATGCTTTACCTATCGTTACCATATCGGGTTTTATTCCATCGTATTCATAAGCAAAGAGTTTTCCACTCCTGCCAAGTCCGGACTGAATTTCATCAGCAATTAGTAATACATTATTCTTTTTACAAACTTCATAAATCTTTTTCAAATATCCTTCTGGCGGCACTATTACTCCACCTTCACCTTGGATTGGTTCTACTATAAAAGCAACTGTATTAGGTGTTATCGCCTTTTCAAAATCATCTACATTTCCGTATTCAACTATTTTAAATCCTGGTGTAAATGGTCCAAATCCGTCTTTATATTGTTCTTCTGTTGAGAATGTAACGATAGAAATAGTTCTTCCTGCAAAATTATTCGTGCAAGCAATTATTTCTGCTTTTCCTTCTGGAACACCTTTTATTTTGTAGCCCCATTTTCTTGCAGCTTTAAGTGCTGTTTCAACTGCTTCCGCCCCTGAATTCATAGGTAATACCATTTCATAACCGGTTAATTCACATAGTTCTTTACAGAGCAAAGGCAACTGGTTATTTCTAAAGGCGCGAGAGGTCAACGTAACTTTATCGGCTTGCTTTTTCATTACATCGATGATCCGCGGATGGCAATGTCCTTGATTTACTGCAGAATATGCGGCAAGACAATCGAGATACTTATTACCGTCAACATCCCATACCCAGACCCCCTGTGCCTTCTCGATTACCACATCGAGCGGATGATAATTATGAGCACCGTATTTTTCTTCAATTTCTATATAATCTTTTGTATTCATATAATTAATTTTTTAAGGATTTATTAAAATTCTTGAAAAGTATTTAAAAATACCAATTTTAAACATAATAAGCGATTCAAAAAGCATTATAAAATTAATCTTCTTAGTAACCCTTTTGTAAAACTTGAAATGGTAATTCTTTTGAAAATGATTTTAAATTATCTTGCAGTTTCAAAAATTTTGCACTATCAATCGCATAAAAAGTTACACTATCCGAACCGCAAGTTATATTATTGGGAATTGTCCATTTACCTGCTTCATACCAGTTCGATGGAAGACCTCCATATTGTTTAAACCATGATTCAAACACAATAGCAATCTCTGTATTTTTTTCTTTGTTCACGGAATAAATAATATTCGTATTATAAGCTTTTTGTCTTCTATAATCTCCAATTTCCTTATTAGCAAGCCCCCATAAATCTACACACTTAACATCAGAATAAAAATTTACTGCACCAATATCATTTAATGCAATGGTTTTTCCTTCATAAAATCTTCCTATAAACTTTGACATTTGATATTGCATTTGAAATATATTCGTAGATGCAATTGGAACATTTTTTACCGCTTTAAAAATACTGATAGAAAAAAATAAAACTAAGATGAATAAAAAAATTTTTGTATATATTTTTATAATATTTTTTTTCTCCTTGAGAAAAATAATAATTAAAACAGAATTAACAAAAATACCAAGAGCAATAATATACATTTCATAACGAAGTAGCGAACCTGTCATTGCAAATTGAATGTGCAGAAAGGTAACAGACATAAAGAAGAAAATTAAAGCTTTAAAAGGGGACAACTCTTTATTTTTTCTTAAATGTAGAAAAATAACGAAAGAAATAAAAACAAGAACAAAAATTCTGTTATAAGCCCAGAATATTCTCAAAAAACGAGGATAAAATGTTTCTTTAATAAAAGACCATATATCGGTTACTGGGACTGGGCTCTTAAGCAAAACGGAGTTAGGAAAAAAATGCCAATCATTAAAAACAGATATAAATCCCACTGCTAAAAAAGAAATAAAAGCAAAAATCAGAATAAGAAAAGCAATTAAAAATTTTCTTCTGTAAATAAAAATCAAGAACAATGAAAAAGCCACAAACAAACCTTCGTATCTTGTCAAAGTAAGTAAAATTATCAATACATATAAAATATAGATGGATTTTTTATTTTCTTTTTCACCTAAAATCTTATATAAAAAAATCGCAATTAAAATAATTATCATTGTATACAAACTGTGCTCAAGCCCAGTAAATATAACCGTAATGAAAGGACTAAAAAATAAAACCGAAATAATAACAGAAAAGATGGTTAAATTACTATCGGTAAACTTAACAATAAAATTAAATATAAAAACTGCTGTTAATGAAGCAAAAAAAACATTCAAAACAAAAGGGAGAAAATCTTTAATCCCAACAAATAAAAATGAAAATGATAAAATTAAAGTCCAAAGAGGAGAAGATGAACAAGATGTAAATTCATATTTAGTTATTCCCCATATTCCATGCTTTACAAGATTTTTAGCAATTGCCATGTGAATATATGGATCGTCGAGAGTGTAAAACAAATGTCCACCAGTATTACTAATTGTAAAAAAGAAAATTATTATTATTGCAACCCAAAAAATCAGAAGTGAAATTATAAGAGGGTAATATTTCTTCATTAAAAATTTTATTTCTAATATCTATAAAAATTTATAAGGCTTCCAACCTTTTAAGCTCAAATTACTTTGTAAATATCTCTTACCAGTTCTTCATATTCTTTTGACATTTCTATATGCCTTCTCGACATTACAATTTTTGCAGTTGAAATTGCCTCTTCTATCTTATACCTTGCTGGTTGACTTCCAAGAATATTCCACGAAAAAGAATCTATTTGCTTATCAGGAAAACCTCCACCAGCAATATTTGCAAATATTCCTACTATCGTTCCTGTATTCAACATAGTATTAATTCCAAATTTAGAGTGGTCACCTACTATCGTCCCGAGAAATTGCATACACGTATTTATCTGTTCGCCATTAAATTTTACGCGAATCTTAGAATAATTATTTTTCAAATTGCTCGTAACAGTATCTGCACCAAAATTTACAAACGGACAGGCATATGAGTTCCCTATAAATCCATCGTGCTGTTTGTTTACATTTGAATGAAAAATTGAACCTGATATTTCACCCGTAATTTTACAACCTGTTCCAAAACTGCAAGGACCGTATATTTTTGCTCCAGATTTTACTAAAACATTTTTACCAATATAAACAGGACCTTTTATATACGTAAATGGTTCAATAACAGCATTTTCATCGATAATAATTATTCCTTCCTCTGCATCTAACACAACACTTGGATAAATATTTGCTGACCTTGCAATCCCAATATTTTTTAAATTAACTGCTGAAACTTTTGAATGAAAGCTATTTTTCTTTTTATTTCTGCCTATATAAAATAAATCTTTTACTAAAATTGCATCGAAATATTTTACAATATCCCAGACATAATTAATTGTTTTTATAGAATATTTTTCGATTACTTCTTCATCAATAAATAAATTAAGATAATCAAAATCCTTAACGGAAAGAGTGTTATCTATATTTATGTTTTCGATTTTATGTTTTAAATATGTTAATTTGTCTTTGGAAACTTTTGCTGCTATTACCTTATCTCCATCTTTAAGTGCCGAATTAATTTTCATTTTCTTTATCAACCACATCACAAAATCTTCATTATATAATATGCTTCCATTTATAAAGATGTATTCATCTTTTGTTATTTGGTTTACTATTTTATTCTTGTTTTCGGACTTTACCAAAGATGACAATAAATTTCTGCAATGAAGAGAAACCTTATACTTGGAGGGTATTATTTTCTCAAGTCTTTCTCTGTTTGTGTATGCCCCTGTTATAATATCATAAACAGGTCTTAGGATAGAAACAGGATATAAATTGCTCCAAAAATTATCTTCGAAAATTAGAATATTCATTTTGTCGAGAATTTATTTTTAGTTTATGATTAAATTTAAATAAAAAAGCCAGTTGAATAAAACAACTGGCTAAAATAAACTTATTGTTAAAATATATTATTGTGTAACTTTCTTCTTCGTTCCATATTTCTTCATATATTTTTCAACTCTACCGGCAGTATCAACTATTTTTTGGGTTCCAGTGAAAAATGGATGACATAATGAACATATTTCGACTTTTATTTCGGGAACAGTTGAACGAGTTGTAAATAAAACCCCTCGGTTTTCACCGCAATTGCAAATTACGTTACATTTATAATATTTCGGATGAAAATTCTTTTTCATATATACCTTTAAACAAATTTCTAATAAACAATTAATATAATAATTTTTAACAAATTATTCAAGGATAGAAAATGTAAAAATAATTTAAAAATACCAAAAAAACAAATTGCTTATATAAAATACTGTTATTCAATAAATTATAAGATTGGGTCATAATTTTCAAAAAATTCAATTTGAATTATTATAATACTCAAAAGCATACTTCAAATATGATTTCAAATTTTCATTAGAATCATAACTTTTTATCTCTGTGCAAATTCCGTTTATATCATAAGTATATAAGTTTTTCCATTCTACTGACTCATCAGATAGCTTTTTAGTAATTTTAATACAATTTCCTGTTTCATCATACCCGTAATAAAAAGTATAATTTAACTTTAAATCATCACTGTATATTGACTTTTCTACTACTTGTTTCTCATAATTATACTTTTTTATTACCTTCATAATCAATTTACCACTTGCATCATATTTATGTGCCTCAGAATAATCAGAGATATCACAATCAGCTGAATATATATATTCAAATTTAACTTTGAAAGGAGTATCAATTTATTATGATACTCCGTTTTTATTTAGTAATTCTGTTTTAAATTACTGAATATAAACATTTAATACATAGCTGTCCAAAATAAAAATGGAACTTGAATAAAAATTGATTTTTAAGATAATTTGGATAGATTTTTTATTTAATTTTGCATTTTCCAAAACGAACCCTATTATATTTAATTTTATGTTGAATATGCAGTCCAAAACATTTTATTAAAAAATACAAAATGAATATTACATAATTGATTTGTTTTTATACCATTTTCAGGGAGCAATCAATGTATCATTACTCTTTAATTTTGTATATTCTGTCCAAAATATTTTTTTAAATACTTATTTTGGACAGATGTGGATTAAATACCTTTTTAATAAAGTTTTTGACTCCTATTTTAAATATTATTTACATAAATTAATAAGTTATCAGAAATTAGTAACTTTAATCATTGTAAGATTTTTACATAATAATGTAATTAAATCTAAAAAACTTCGGGATGTAGCGTAGCCTGGTAGCGCGCTTCGTTCGGGACGAAGAGGTCGCTGGTTCGAATCCAGTCATCCCGACCAGATTCAGTTTTATGTATGATTTCAAATGCACAATCTAAATAATAGTTTTCCTTTAAAATTATTTTCTTTATAGCTTACAAAACTTATAAAAGATATTATATCACCAGTTTTAACAAGATAATTAAATATAAATCTTTTGAAATTATTTTTCTTACATAGCAAAAAAAATAATAGTATAAAGATTCCTTATTTAAGTAGCTATTATTTATCTTTAAATATTTTAAAATGGATTTGGGATTAATTCTTTTTTAAAATCTTTATTATCATATTAGTAAATGTTTTCGCCCCGTTTTCATTTAAATGAATTCTGTCATTAAACAATTCACATTTCCCACTGAATGTAGAATCAAATGAATAATCAAAATACTTCACTTTACTTTGATTAATATAATCAACTGCTATTTTTTCTGAAATTGAGTAAGAGATTTTTTTCTCTTTGACCTTATGAAAAATAGGAGAGTTTATTATATACAATTGAATGTTCTTTTCTTGACAAAGTTGTATAATATTTTTCAAGGCATTCATCATATTTGTATCTATTCTTATTTCTAAATTTTTCTTTCTTTCAATTTCTTCTTCCTTTTCAAAATATTTTTCGTTTTGAATAACATTTTTCAATGGAACATAACCCTCATAACTTTGATTACGTGGTTCATCATAATCTAAATTATATCTTATAATATTTAATATTAAAGAATTATATGGGTAAATAGATGACGTTAGCTTTATATTTTCATATGGGCTACGCAACAATATTATCGGGCGCAATTCAGGAAATACTTCAAAATAAGGTAGCAACACAGATAATCTATCATACGAAATAGAACCAACATTAATATCTGCATTATACTCAAGAATTATAATTTTTGGTGGATACCGTTTTGTTATCACTTTAACTTGTGCATACGATGTTAAAATACTCTGCGCACCATCTAACCCTGCATTATAACAACTCATATTAAGAGAATCCTTTATTAAACGAGAATCATAGTGATGTTTTGCTCTTGAGTTACCGAAAATAAAAATTTCTGCTTTGCAGTCTTTTAATATGTAAGTTAATTCATAATTCTTTCCTGAAGTTTGAGTGATATAATATTTTTGTAAGTAAAATCCAATCACCCTATCAAGTATGATAACAGAAAAAACAAAAATTAAAATTTTAAAAAGTATTTTAAAATTTCTATTCATATTTACTAAAATTGAAAATATATAAATTGTCCTCCATCAAATACTCCAAGCAATAAAATTAATATTATTATTAATGCATAAGCAAATTGAGGAATGAGCCATAATTTTGTTTTTAAAAGAATATCTACTTTCAACCATATTACTTTAATGAAGTATATTAATATTAGTAAAAATATAGACATAATGCAAAAAGCAAATTGCTGCCATTCGCCCATATACAGTGAACCTTGCACCGTAAAAATCCTTTCGATAAAAGTGAATGCATCAGCAGTAGTATTTGATTTAAAAAATATCGTAGTAAAGCTAAAAAAAGTAAAAGTAAAACAAATTCCAAATACAGTATCAATCCATGAGGGTATATGTCTTTTGATTTTTTTTCTTGCCTTTCGTGTAACCAGCTCAAAAGACATTATAAAACCTTGCAAAAATCCGAATATAACGAAATTCCAACTCGCCCCATGCCAAATTCCACATACTGTCATTGTAATTAATACTGCCGTTATATAAGATAAATATTCTGTTTTAAAAAGTTTTTTAGACTTCATCATATATCTTCGAGCAATTGAATAACTTAATGGTAGAAACAAATAATCTCTTAGCCAATTTGAAAGAGAAATGTGCCACCGACTCCAAAATTCGGTAATTGATTTTGAAAGAAACGGGGCATTGAAATTTTCCATTAATTTATAACCCAATATTCTTGCTGACCCAATCGCAATTTCGGTATAACCTGCAAAATCCGAAAACAATTGGATTGTAAAAAAAACGGAAGCGGTAATTAACGTAATGCGAGAATGCTGTTCGGGATAATTAAATATCGTATTGGTGTATATTGCTAAGCGGTCTGCTACAACTAATTTCATAAAAAGTCCGATTACTAATCTTTTACATCCCTCAACAAAGTTATCGTAACTTAATTTATTGTTTTGGTAAAGTTGTGGAATAAAATTATGTGCACGTTCTATCGGACCGCTTAATAACTTAGGAAAGAATAATAAATATGTAGCAAATATTCCAAAATGCTTCTCAGGTTCCTTGCTGCTTCTCCATATCTCTATTAAATATCCAATAGCTTGAAAAGTTATAAATGATATTCCAATTGGTATTGTAATATTTAAAAATATTGAATGGGGATTATGAATTTTACTCGGTATAAATAAACTTTCGATAATATCTAAACCATTAATCAAAGTTAATAAAATAAAATTTATGTACTTAAAGTATACTAACAAAACAAAATTTATCAAAATACCTGAGAAAAAATATAATTTTTTTCTAAATGCATTTTTTGCTAAAAAAATCATTTTCCCACAGACAAATGTTACAGTAATAATAATGAAAGGAATTATAAATGTTGATATTTCACCCCACAAATAAAAAAAAACACTAGACAATAATAAAATAATCCATCTATATTTATTGGGGAATAAATAATAAAGGATGAAAACTATTAATAGAAATATAAAATAGTTTATTGAATTGAATAGCATTTTTATCTAAGTAAATATACAGCTCAAAATTTTCAAACAATTAAAACAAATTAAAAATATATAAAATGGTATTGAATCAAAGAATATCATCCTTAATCAAAAATAATTATAGCTCTTACTACTTCTTCTGCATTGTTGAAATAATACCATATAATTTATCATCTAATGATGCATTTATTTTTTGAAGACGAACATTTGCAGTATCAATATTGACCTTAATATCTTCTATATGTTGTTCGGTCATTTTTAAAGTCTTTAACGAATTAATAGTAAAAATACCAAATATCACAGTATTAATAATAAGAATAATTACAATAAAGGGTTTCATATAAAATAATTTTATTCGAATAATATAAAAATTGTATATAGAAGTTTCAATTTACTATGTTCTAAAAAATCTATATAAAAATTTTGTTTTATTGCTTATCTAAATAAATATTCGGGTCTATAAAAGCCTTTGCTTCTGGCATAATTGATATAGGGAATATATTCATCATAACCTATTTTATTTTTTATTTTTGGATATTTATATGACATATAACAGGGATGATATTGCTCCATTAAATTAAGATATGAATTGCACCCGATATTATCTGAAATAAAATCTATGATTTCTTTTGTATCAGCTTGATTATTTGGCAAAACAAGATGCCTGATTAGTAATCCTCGTCGTGCTATTCCGTTTTTTATAATAAGATCGCCTACTTGTTTATGCATCTGAATTATAGCTTTGGATGCGAATGAAAAATAATCATTTGCCTCCGAATACAACCTGCTCTTTTCAGAAGAAACAAATTTTAAATCGGGCATATATATATCAACTAATCCCTCCAACTCTTTTATGGTTTCAGGTTTTTCATATCCACTTGAATTCCATACTATTGGAATAGTTAATCCAGTACTTTTTGCATTATCAATTGCATATATTATTTGCGGGGTAAAATGTGTAGGGGTTACAAAATTAATATTACAACAACCTTTCTCTTGTAAGTCTAACATAATATTCGATAATTGTTTTTCAGAAATTTGTGAACCATACCGCTTATGACTAATATCATAATTCTGACAAAAAACACATAATAGATTACAACCTGTAAAAAAAATCGTCCCTGAACCCGAATATCCTACAAGCTCCGGCTCTTCTCCATAATGAGGTCCGTAAGAAGAAATTTCGAGTTCTACCCCCATTCTGCATATTCCATCAGGTTTTTTATTTCTGTCTGCTTTACATTCGTGCGGACAAATATCGCACGATGCTAATTTCTCATAAAGCTTATTTTTATTCAAATTCATATAGCATTAATTTTGATAAGTAAAATTTCAATATATTCGATATAAAATCAATTCAAATTATTATCGGAAAAAACTCTGTTTAATAAACTGCATAAGAAAAAGATTTAAAATAATACATTTAGTACAAAATTAGTATTTTCTAATAGTTACATTGTATCTCGTATTTTTAATATAAAACAATAAAATTGTATGATTATATTACAAATGCTATTTCGGGCTTTGTATTTGAAACTTTTTTTATCTTAATAAGTTTAAAATTATAAACGTAAATATTATGAAAACAAATAATAAAATAAATTTTTCACTTGTTTTTCTTTTTTTTGCAATTTTTATTTTTTTAAACAAATTGTTTCCACAGAATAATGCAGCAAAGCTGTGCAGCACCTATGATGAATTATATGAAACTATTAAAAAAGGAACTTCTGCTTCGATAGAAAAAACTTCATATATTAATGAATTCTCTATGATTGAAAAAAGCACTGTAACCATCGATCCAATAGTAACCCCCGATTCTGGTTATAAAGTAACCTTTAAAATTAATGAATTAAAAAAAGGTAAAAAGAAAAGCTCGTATGATATTGGTTCCGTTCTCGGATATATGGTTTCGGGTTGTAAAGGTTTTGAAAAAAATTATAAAAAATTCATAGGAACGTACTGTATTTTAAATGCGCATTCTCCGGAGGATGCGAAAAACGTAGCAGAAGACGGAATCTCTTATAGTGTTGACCAAAAATATGTAATTGATGGTGATTTGGTAAAAATATATGAAAAATATTGCAAACAAAACACAATCGAACAACAACCCGTAAAAAAACCCGCAGTATATCTTTACCCGACGAAAAATATTAATGTAAGGGTAAAACTTGAAGTTAATGGTAATCTGACCGTTACCGACCCACCCTATAACACAGGTTGGAATGTTTACGTTACTCCAGATGGTTTAATCGATAACAAATACGATTACTTGTTCTATGAAGCAGATTTAAATAAAATCTTTTTACCCGAGGAAGGCTGGATTGTTGAATTCAAAAGTCTTGAAAAATGGTTCGATGAATACTTACCTAAACTTGGATTAAATGCAAAAGAATCAGAACAGTTCAAAGAATATTGGTTAAAGAATTTGAAAAATTCAAATTATTACGAAATAAAACTTCTCGATAATAAATTCCTTGAAGAGAATATGAAATTAATTATTACCCCAAAACCGCAAACACTTATTCGTCTTAACTTTTATTTTAAACCGCTTATCGAAAAAAGAACCATTAAAAATCCTGAAATTATTAAACCGGAAAGAGATGGTTTTACCGTAGTCGAATGGGGTGGAATCAATGCAGGAAATATTAAAACTATACCTTAAAGTGAACTTAAGTGTTTAAATTTTAGTTATAATTCTCATAATTCATTGCAATATTTCTTTTCATTAAATAATTTAAAATAAAAAATTAATTTAATAATATATGATTAAAACAAAAGGATATGCAGCACAAAATGCTAAATCGGATTTAGCTCCATGGAACTTTGAAAGGCGCGAAGTCGGAAATCACGATGTTCAATTCGATATACTTTACTGCGGAGTATGTCACTCCGATATTCATCAGGCACGTGACGAATGGGGAAATTCAATTTTCCCAATGGTCCCTGGTCATGAAATAGTTGGCAGGGTTACTAAGGTTGGAAATCACGTAAAAAAATATAAAGTCGGCGACCTCGTCGGAACAGGCTGTATGGTAGATTCCTGCAGAACTTGCGATAATTGTAAAGACGGACTGGAGCAATACTGCTTAAATGGAAATTCATGGACTTATAATGGATATGAGCAGGACAAAAAAACTCCTACTTATGGTGGATATTCTAATACAATTGTTGTAAATGAAGATTTTGTTTTGAAAATTTCTGATAAACTTCACCTTCCTGCAGTTGCTCCGCTTCTTTGCGCAGGTATAACTACCTATTCTCCCTTAAGACACTGGAAAGTAGGTAAAGGTCATAGACTCGGAGTGCTAGGGCTTGGAGGACTTGGCCATATGGGAGTAAAATTTGGAGTTGCTTTCGGCGCTGAAGTAACTGTGCTTAGCACTTCTGCATCAAAAAAACAAGATGCTGAAAAACTCGGGGCTCATAAATTCATCGTGACAACAGATAAAGAACAATTAAAAACCGTTACAGGATATTTCGATTTCATACTTGATACCGTTTCAGCAGAACACGATTACAATACATATTTGTCATTACTTAAAACAAATGGTGTTCACATTTGCGTAGGTGCACCATCCTCTCCTTCTCCAATTTCTGCATTTAGTATGATTGGTGGAAGGAAATCACTTGCGGGCTCGCTTATCGGAGGTATTTCGGAAACTCAAGAAATGCTTGATTTCTGTGCAGAACATAACATCGTCTCCGAAATCGAATTGATTGATATAAAATATATAAACAAAGCTTACGAAAGAATGCTCAAAAGTGACGTCCGCTACCGCTTTGTAATTGATATGTCGACTTTATAAAGCAAATCCTTAAAATTAGTGACCGTATTTACATAAATATAGTAATAATACTATTCATATTAATACTAATATAGATTTTGTCGTTACTGTATTTATGTAAATTTATATTGATATTTTTAAATTTTTGAATTATCTTGTAAAAATTATGATTATAAGAAGTCTAGAAAACGTAATTTTACAAAAACTACAGCCAGGATTTGTAATCGGACTATTCGGACCAAGAAGAGTAGGGAAAACTGTTCTAATGGAAGAGGTAATGAAAAAAATTAAAGAAAAAGTTTTATTTCTTACCGGTGATGATTTAGATGTTGTTGAAGTATTTTCAAATAATAGACTTTCTGTTTTATCAAATACTTTAACGGGATATAAATATCTATTCCTTGATGAAGCACAAAAAATTTCTAACATAGGTAATTCTCTTAAATTAATTGTAGACAATATAAAAGATATTCACATATTCATTACAGGTTCGACATCGCTTTACTTAAAGAATAAAACAGGTGAACCTTTGACTGGTAGAAGTAAATACTATTTGTTGTACCCTATCTCCGAAATTGAATTAAACGAAAATTATATTACCCGAAAAAGAAACATAGAATCAAGATTAATTTACGGAAGTTATCCTCAAATTATCACTGCACAAAGTAATAATGACAAAATCGAAATTTTAGAATCAATTAAAAATGGATTTCTTTTAAGAGATATTCTCGAAATTTATAACCTAAAAGATTCCGTTTTTATTTTAAATTTATTAAGATTAATTGCTTTTCAAATCGGACACGATATTTCTTACTCGGAATTAGCAGTTAATTTGTCGGTTTCAAAGCAAACTGTAATAAGGTATCTTGATTTATTAGAAAAGTCATATATCATTTTCTCCTTGCCCGGTTTCAGTAGAAATTTAAGAAAAGAGTATTCAAAAACTCCAAGATATTATTTCTATGATAATGGGATTCGTAATTGCCTTATTTCCAACTTCAATACTATAAATCTAAGAAATGATATTGGACAACTCTGGGAAAATTATTGTGTTATAGAAAGAATGAAAAGAAATTCCTACAAAAATGTCTATCCTAACTACTTTTTTTGGAGAACTTATGATAAACAAGAAATTGATTTGCTCGAGGAAAAAGATGGAAAACTATATGCATTCGAATTCAAATGGAAACAGCGTAAAAAATTTCCACCTGTTGCTTTCCAAAAAGCATATCCGGATTCTATTTTTAAAACTATTACAAACGATAATTTCAACGAACTAATAGAAAATTAACTAAATTAACAATTCTTACATTATAAATCTCTGATTTCGTAACCCAATAATACCTTTCATTTTTTTTACAAATTCCACCTAATTTTTTTTCATTTTTTATCTTTAAAATTTGTTACATCTTACAAAGCAAATAAAAGAAAAAATATGAAAAAATATATTATATTTGTTTTATTTATAGCATTCGTATTACCGGTGTTTTCTCAAAACTCCGATGATAGAAATATTAAAGAGCTTACCATCCTTCATTGGAACGATTTTCACGCAAGGAATATGCCTTATAAAATTAATAAAAAAGATTCGCTCGGAAATCAGTATCAGGTATTCGTTGGTGGAACATCCAGTATGCTCGGATACCTAAATAAATACAGAAATGAAAAGTCTCTTATATTAAACGGTGGTGACGACTATCAAGGAACTCCAATTTCCTCTATCACAAAAGGTTTTTCACAAATAGAGCTTCTTAACCTTTACAATCTCGACGGGTTCGTTTTGGGTAACCACGATTTCGATTACGGTATGTACACTCTGGATTCCGCTTTGAGAAATGCAAATTTTAATTACCTTGCAGCAAATATTTCTTATAAAAAAGACGGAAGACCTTTTGCAAAACCATATTTAATTAAAGAAATTAATGGAATTAAAATTGGAATACTTGGTTTAACACCAATGGATTTAATGACTCTCACGGTTCCGAAAAACGTGGAAGATATTCAAATGCTAAACATAGATTCCATCGTTCCTGTTTACATAAATATTCTGAAGAAAGAAAAATGCAACTTGATTATTTTACTCTCACATAACGGCGAAGATAACGACAAAGAATTTGCCGAAAAATTTCACGGAGATATAGATATTATTATTGGAGGACATTCTCATACTCCAATTTTTAAACCTGAAATAGTTGAAGGGACGTATATCTGTCAGGCGGGGTCTTACGGCAGGTGGCTCGGAAAACTCGATGTAAAAGTTGATACCAAAAAAGATACAGTAATCAAGTGCTACGGAAAACTTTACGAAACTCTATGGGACTCGACTATTTATGATAAAGCAGCACACGAAAAAGTCGAAAATATGCTTGCAGCAATCGAGCCCGAAATGAAAAAACCTATTGGAGTTTTACTCGACGATTGGAAAAAAAATAGTCTTGGACAATGGCAAGCAGATGCAATAAGAGATAAACTGCAAACCGATATTTCTATTTTAAATGCTGGAAGTATTAGAAAAGCGATGATAAAAGGTAATATTACTATCGGCGATGTTTGGGAAATTAATCCATTCGGAAATACTATGATGATATTTAAAGTTAATGGAAAAACTCTGAAAGATATGATTGCTAATGCTATAAGAACATCCATAAAACAAAAAGATAATCCCGAAGCTGACAATATAATAATATCTGGATTTTATGTTGAATATTCATCAAAAAATATTTCTAAAGAATCGAATGGCTTTATTTCCATATTTACTATTAAGGGAAAAGATTTAGATGAAAACTCTATATACTCAATTTCAACTAATAATTATATGGTATCTCAGCTGAATAAATATTTCGGTGAAATAAAAGAGGAAATAAAAGCTGAGGATACAAATATTCTCGATAGGGATTTAATTATAGAAGCAATACAGAAACAAAAAGAAATAAAATCCGTATTTGAAAAAAGAATTGTAGATAAAGATAAAGAATAAAAATTAAAGTAAATTTTTAATATTATATGTTTCTAAATATAGCCCACGATTTTAATCTGGGATGAAATGTTATTAATAATTATAAAACCGTTACAACGGTTTATATTTTCGATTAACAAATAAAATGAAAAAATAAAATATGGCAGAAGAAAGAATAGTGCATTGCATAAAACTGGATAAAGACCTACCCGGGCTGGTAAAACCGCCTGTACCCGGAGAGCTTGGTCAGAAGATTTACGAAAACGTATCCAAAGAAGCATTCAAAATGTTTATGGATTATTTTAAAATAATAGTAAACGAATATAGAATCGATTTAACTTCTCCTGAATCCGATAAAATATTTGAAGACCAGATGAGAGAATACTTTTTCGGAAAAGGTGGTAATATGCCGGAGCAATACACACCAGATAAATAATTAACAAATTATTTATATGAAAAAATATTCCGACTTGTCTTACGCTTTCGATAAGTATCTCGACCAAACCCCAAGGGACGCTTATAACCAATTTAGAGACGAGAAAAATATCGTAATTTTAAGACGATTAACCAATATCGTAGGAATAATTTTCGGAATAGAATTTTTATTTTCGGCTATAGAACGTGGTATTTTCGATATAATCCCTAATTGCTACCTAATTGTTTTTTTAACTGCCCTTGTTTTTAGAATAGTTTATAAAAAAATAATAAATTTTTCTAACATACGAAGTTATTTATTTATAGTTCTTGTAATTGTTATTATTTCTAAAACTTCAATAGGTATAGTAAAAAAAATATCTTTTGTTGAATCTGACAAAAAAAACAAAACAGAAAAAATTGAAAAGCCTAAAAAAGATTTTAACATTGTTATAAATGAAGATGACCCTGAAGAAAAGGACAACGTAATTTCATTAGTTTTTGTTTTTTGTTTGATGATACTTTTCTTCAAATTATCCCGAAATGAAATTATTCAACTTTATACTATCGCATTTGGCATTCCAGTCATAGCGGAATTGTTGGCTTATAATAATTACTCTGTTTGGGATAAAGTAATTAGCCTTTTTATCGGTTTATCATTTTTCGTAATTGCTTATACCTCTGAAACAAAAAGAAAGAAAAAATTCTTTGCTCTTCTCGATACATATTCAAAGAGGCATCTCGAAACCCACAGAATGAAAAAGGAATTAAGTTATGCAAGAGATATTCAACTTTCTATGCTTCCTCCTTGTGAGGCAAAATTCGGTGACCTCGAAATCGCGGGAATATCAGTCCCAACTTATGAAGTAGGGGGAGATTATTTCGATTACTTTAAAATTACTGAAAATCTAATCGGTATTTTTATATGCGATGTATCAGGACATGGAGTTGCAAGTGCTTTGCTGCTTTCGGGGCTGAGAAGCTGCATGCATTTAATTCTGGAAGAAACCACCAACCCAAAAGAAGTCTTTATCAAGTTGAACCGTATGATTAGAAAAACTCAGAATAAAAAAATGTTTGTCACTGCTATCTTTGCTGTTGTAGATATGGGAAAAAACACTTGTTCACTTTTTAACGCAGGACATCTTCCCCCTTATAAAATTTCTGGTGATTCAAATGAACTTTTTAAAATAAAAAGGCATGGAATTACCCTTGGAGCAGTAGATGATATTGCTCTTGACATGGGGGAAACTGAAGTTGTTTTTGAATTTAAAAAAAATGACAAACTTGTATTCTATACGGACGGTGTCAGCGAAGCAATGAATTCAAGTAAAAAAGAATATGGATTTGAAAAACTGGAAATGTTCTTAAATTCCAACTCGGATAAATCTCCGCAGGAACTTCTGAATCTTCTTTTAGAAGACATAAAAAACTTCACAAAAAACACTGAACAAAAAGACGATATGTCTATTATGATTATTGGAAGACAAACAGAATTAAGTAGTCAGTAGAAATCAAAATAATTTTTTAAAAAAATCTTACTATTCTTAACTCTATAGATTTTATAAACCCTTCACTCTGTTATACCTGAAACAATAAGTCAAATGATCATTTACCATACCTGCTGCCTGCATAAAAGCATAGCAAATCGTAGAGCCGACAAATGCAAATCCTCTCTTTTTTAGGTCAGCACTCATTGCATCGGATTCTTTTGTTTTAACTGCCATTTTTTTCAAATCACTCAGTTTATTGTCAATCGTTTTTCCCCCGGTGAACTGCCATATATATTTATCGAATGTTCCGAATTCTTTTTTAATCAAAAGAAAAGCTTTTGCATTTTGAATCGTCGCATTGATTTTCATTTTATTGCGGATAATTCCCGAATCATTTAGAAGCTCGTTTATTTTTTCCGCATCGTAATTTGCTATTTTCTTTGCATCGAAATTATCGAATGCCTTCTTAAAATTTTTCCTCTTATTTATTATCGTATTCCAGCTTAAACCTGCCTGAAATGCATCGAGTATAATAAATTCGAATAACTTTCTGTCGTTGTGAAGCGGCACTCCCCACTCTTCATCGTGATATTTAATCATCAATGGATTTGTCGACACCCAAGGACATCGCCTGACTTCTTTTTTCTTCATAAATTATTTTTATTTTTTACATTATCTTTTTTCTTTTTTAGCATCGATGTATTCACGAACCAAATAGGTCTTGCATTTTCATCTACTTTTACTTCATCAGGGTTTTCACTTTCAAAATACTCATAATCAACCTCTTCGTATTCATCTTCTTCTTCATTTTTTCCCTTAATCAGGTCGTATTTCCTGAATATAATTGCACATAAAAATCCAATTACGGCACCTGAAAGATGAGCCTCAAACGATACAATCGGGTCGGTTGGTAAAACTCCCCAAACTAATCCACCATACAAAAAAACGACAAGTAAAGATAAAGCAACTGACCTCGAATCTTTTCTGAAAACCCCAATGAAAAATAAGTAACTCGCAAATCCATAAACCAAACCGCTCGCTCCTATATGGTAAGCTTCACGTGCAAACAACCATACCGCAAGCCCGTGAAAAATATATATTATCGGAAACACCCAAAGAGATGAACGCGTATATAAAGCAAATAAAGAAAATGTTAAAATAAAAAGTGATGTCGAATTCGAAATCAAATGAGAAAAATCCGAATGAATTAAAGGTGAAAAAAATATTCCCCTTAATCCTTTTAACTGATGTGGGTAAATCCCGTACTCTGACAAATCAATTCCGGTATAAACTTCGAATAACTTCACTAACCAAATAATAATTAACATACCCGAAGCTATAATTAAACCTATCCGAACTTTTGCCTTATCTTCATCCATTATTGATTCTTAAAATTCATAAAATTTTGTCAAGATTTTCTAACCACTAATCATTAACCCCTAATCACCAATCACAATTACTAATTACATTTTTCATTCAGAATTCATAATTTAATTCGAAACTTCTTAACTGGTTTATCTTTTATAATATGCTCCTGTAAAATTTCCTCTATTACATTCGGAGTGCAGGAGTGATACCAAACTCCCTCCGGGTAAACAACCATTAATGGTCCCTTCGAACAAATCCTGAAACAATCCGCTTTTGTTCTATAAACACCGCCCTTTCCGACTAAGTCCAGCTCGACAAGTCTTTTTTTCAAATATTTCCACGCTTTCTCCCCCTCTTCTCTCTTTACGCACTTATCATCCTTTGCGTCACAACAGATAAATATATGTTTTTTAATTTTATCTATTCCTAAATCTTTTGCTTTTTTTGAAAGTTTTTTGCTCATACCTTCTTTTTTATTTAATACTAAACTTATAACCTAAAATAATATTATTTAAATCCCGAAACAATTACTTCTTTTAAGTTGTTATAAAAAGGTAATTTTACTAAATTTAATCAATGAAGAAAGAATTTACAGAACTGAGAAAACTTATTGCTAAAAGCAAGAATATTATTATTACAACTCATTTAATTCCAGATGGAGATGCAATAGGGTCAGAACTTGCTATGTATAGCTACCTGAAAAAGAAGAAAAAAAATGTCTTTATAATTAACCATTCTATTACACCGGACAATCTCATATTTCTTGACCCTAAAAAAATTATTAGAATATTCCTAAAGGAAAAAGATAGAAACGAAAAACTAATAGACAAAGCTGATATAATTTTTATCCTCGATACAAATGAATATTCCCGAACTAAAACCATGGAGGAGCATATAAGAAACTCTAAAGCTAAGAAAATCTGTATAGACCACCATCTTGGGACAAAAAAAAATGACTACGATTTATTAATATCTAAAACAGACTATCCTGCAACATCACAAATATTATATGAGTTTTTAATCGAAGAAGGAAAAAACATAATAACTCCTTTTGTTGCTACTGCTCTATATGCAGGAATTATGACCGATACCGGTTCGTTCCGTTACCCAAGAACAGACGAAAAAACTTTTTTGATTTGTGCTGATTTAATTAAAAAAGGTGCCGACCCTGTTTACATCTATGACAAAGCATATTGCAACATTGCTCCGGGTAAGGTAAAATTACTATCGAGATTTATTAATAGTTTTTCTTTCCATTTTAATGGTGAAGTAGTAATCGGCAGGATAACTCAAAAAGATTTTTATGACTTTCACTCCGACGTCCAGGATGTAGAGGGATTTTCTTCTTTTCTTATGAACTTAAAAAATATAAAATCTGGTTTTGTTCTTGTAGAACTTAAAGATAGTATAAAAATGTCTTTCCGCTCGAAAGGTAACATTAGTATAAATGAATTTGCAAAACTCTTCGGCGGTGGCGGGCACAAAAACGCCGCAGGAGCTACTGTTCAAAAAATTAGTTTAGATGAACTCGCAAATAAAATTGTAAAAAGGTATAGAGTTTTCCGCTCACTCAAGAAAAAAAAATAATACTTTTAATTTTCTATTAACTGCTCCGTATCGATTTCCTTACGTACGTATACTATTTTATTAATACCATTTTTTTAACACTAACAAAATCTCCCGCTATTAGTTTGTAATAATAAACTCCCGATGCTAAATTATTCCCTTCGAATGTAACCTCGTATTCTCCGGGACTGAGCTTTTCATTCACAAGTGTAGCCACTTCTTTGCCGAGTACATCATATACTTTTAATATTATATATCTTAAATCTTTAATCTGAAACCTTATAATTGTTTTTGGATTAAACGGATTCGGATAGTTCTGCTCTAAACAAAACCGCTCCGGAAGTTTTGTGTTAATAGGGGTAATTCCAATAGGCGGTATATATCCGCCGTTTGTAGTTTTCTTTACAAATCCTCCATAACCAGCGAGCCATCCGGTCATCGAGTTTATGAAACATACAGATAATATTTGATAAGAACCCATATTTACACTTTGTTTATACCAGTTCATTCCTGCATTGGTCGTGTAGGCGAGGAATCCGCCACTCCCGCTTACAAATCCTGTTTTCGAATTTAAAAATTCTATATCTTTCAGATAACAATTAGTACCTGTTTGCCCGGTGATAATGGCTGTCCAATTCAATCCTCCGTTTGTTGTAATTCCAATATTACCTCCCGTACCGCAAGCCCATCCGGTATCTGTATTTGCAAATTCCACATCATAAAACGTACCGCCTCCGGAATACACAGAAAACCAATTTGTTCCGCTGTTTGTAGTTTTAATTATATTTCCCTGGTAACAAGCCCATCCAGTATTTACATTTGCGAAACAACCGGAATTATACGCATAAGAGGACGAAAGAACGCTAAACCAGTTGATTCCCGCGTTTGTTGTTTTTAAAATTAGCCCGCTACCGAAAGCAAATCCCGTGTTTTCGTTAGGAAACGATAATTTACCCAATCCCGCTGAGTTATAATCGTGGTTCACTTCAAACCAGCCCATACCGCTGTTTGTGGTTTTTAAAATCACCCTGTAAGTTCCACAGGCAAACCCGGTTGACTGGTTTATAAAACTAACGTAATTATATGATGCATTTATCGGGATTGTATTAAAAGTCCACGTACTGCCTCCATCCGTGCTTTTCTGAAATCCCTGGAAAGGACCGCATACGAATCCTGTGTTGGGATTTATAAACTTTATTGAATTTGCAGTTTGCGAGAAATAAAAAACCGACGAATAGTCGTTCCAGCTCGTTCCTCCATTTGTAGTGGAATAAAACACAAGAACCGAACCTGTAGTTTTTAACCCAGCACATAGTATATTATTAATATCGAGAAAAGATGCTTTAATGCTATAAGCATAAGGACCCATATACAGCGTTTGCCAGTTTTCTCCTCCGTTTGTAGTTTTCAATACATATGAATTCGTTCCGCCGCTTCCGGCAATGATTCCCGTTTTTGCGTTATCGAAAAACTTAATCGAATAAATTGTCATTGTTGCCGGTAAACTCAATTGCGTCCAATTCTGCCCTGCGTTTACCGTCCGCATTATTCCTCCCAAAAATCCCGCATAAATTGTATCTGCCGAAGCGTAATAAACCGATTGAAAAATATTTGAACCGGAGGGTGATAAGGAAACCCAGTTCTGTCCTGCGTTTGTCGTCTTTGCCAGTCCGTTACTCACACCTCCAACAATTCCCGTATTCGGATTTAAAAAATGAACAGCATTTATATCTCCGGTAATTCCTGGCGAATAAGCTGTCCAGTTTACCCCGCCGTTTGTCGTTTTTACCAGAGTTCCGTTATATCCGCAAACCCATCCCGTATTCACATCAAAAAAATATGAATCGGTAAGATATTCATTAATTGTATTATTCAATTTTATCCAGTTCGTACCTCCATTCGTTGTTTTATAAAACGTACCACCTGCACCGTAAAAGAATCCTGTATTCACATCAAAAAAGCGAACCCCCAATAGCGTTCCGGTAAAATCCGAAACCTGGTCAATAAAGTTTGCTCCGCCATTAGTTGTTTTCATAATTGTACCTGCATAGCTTACAATCCATCCTGTATTTGGATTAACAAAACATACATTCTGCGCACCCCATCCGCAGGAAGAAGGATTCTGCCAAAACCATCCTTCTTGAGAAAGAACTTTTTCGGATAAAAACAAAAAAAATAAAGTTGGAAGAACTAATAAGAGTTTTTTCATTTTAGTAATATGAGTTTTTTAGTTTCTAAAAAATTATCTGTTTTTAAAGTATAAAAATAAACCCCTGACGCTAAATTATTTCCTTCTAATTTAACCTCATACGTTCCGGGTTTTTGTTTTTCATTTATCAACGTCATTACTTCTTTACCCAGAATATTAAAAACCATCAACCTGATATGATTTATGCTTGCTACTTGATACTTTATACTTGTTGTAGCGTTAAACGGGTTCGGATAATTTTGATATAATTCAAATTTTTCAGGAACAACAGATGATATTTCTTTTACTCCGATTGTAGTTGCAAACTTAATTACAATGTCATCATCGGGGTCGAAAACCAGTGCAGTCGGCTGTCTGGAAAAATTAAACGTAAACATCTGGTTGTTTATATTATTCATAACTTTGATTAACGAATCAGCTCCTACGGTAAAAGAAATTTTTAATTTTATTGGAATTTGAAAATGTCCTGCATTCGTCTGCGTCTGTTTTACAAGCAAATCTATCTTCCAGTTTCCTCCCCCTAAATCACCTATCGAATAATTATTCTGATAAATAGGATGATTCGCTTGATATACCCACGAATTAAAAAACCAATCGAGATTTTGTCCCGAGACTTGATTAACTTTTGTATTAAATTCTTGAGTCGTTGCATTTTTATATTTAAAGTTAATCGTATCTGTAGCATATGATTTAAGCACATTAAAAAATACAGTATCCCCAAGCACATATCTTAACAGATGCAATACACACGCACCTTTATAATAAATTATTGCAGTATTATATAACGAATCATTCCCCGGAGTCCAATTAACCCATGCAGGAACGTATAGCGGAAATCCTGCATTATTATACAGGTAAACATTTCTTTTTGCATTTATTACCGCTTTATAAGAAGGATATCCTCCTGCACGCTCCGCCCAAATCGCCTCCATAAAAGTTGCAAATCCTTCGTTCAGCCAGACATCAGCCCAAGTTCCGCAGGTAACCAAATCACCGAACCACTGATGTGCAAATTCGTGAACGACAATATTTTCAGACCAGCAATTCGGACATAAACTAATCAATGTTTGATTTTCCATTCCCGCCCACGTGAAACCTGCTCCCGGTGCTATTGCTGCAAATCCGTTTTTCTCAAACGGGTAATCTCCAAACTTCTGAGAAAAATAAGTTAGCATTGTGTTTACTAAGTTTTTAATCGTGCCAATGCTTTCTCCCGAATTAAAATAAAAAACCGTAGGTATACTATCGTTTGGATTCGATAACTTTTGCCAATAAATTTTATCTTGCAAATAACCAACTTTACCTGTAAAAACTACGAGATAAGTTGCTATTGGGTCACGGCTTATCCAATGATAATATATTGTATCTCCCGTAACCGTAGAATCAGCAAGTCGTCCGTTCGAACCAATTCGAACACTTAAAGGAACTTTCAGTGTTATATCCGTAGTTGCTTTATCCGAAGGTTTATCCCAGCATGGGAACCACTTCCTCGCTCCCTCTGGGGGCGAATCGGTAAACACCATTCCATTAAATACGTAAAATGCATAATCGGTTACATTATTATGTCGGTAATATATCTTTACATCTACAATTTCGTTCGGGTTATAAGTCCTATCAAGTGTTATATTTAGTGCATTTGCATTGTGCGTAAAATTAAGCAACGTTCCGTTTAAAAGTCTTACCGAATCTATTGTAAGCGATGTATTAACCGCATTAAGCTTAATATTATTTAATGTAGAGTCAACTCTGAATGTTATTATATTAAAAGCTATAAATGTTTTCGGATATGGCGACTTAAAACAATTGTATATATCGAAAAATAATTTATAATTTAAAACATCGTAAGAATGCCTCGGTGTTGGAATACTATATGCATTAAAAAAAGAGAGGAAGAAAATTGCTAATAGGCAATACAACTTTTTCATAACACAATTTAATTTTATTATCATAAGTTAATATATTTTGATTGAAATATAAATTAAAAAATACAGAAATAGTAAATCTGCTCTTTTGTCATTAAATATAAATTTAATTTTATTACAATTTTATTAATAAAATATCTTGCACTTTGATTCTTTCCACTTTAATTTTGATAACGATTAAATGCACAATTGCTAAATCTGAAAACAACTAAAAAACAAAAGTGAATTATTAAATGAATATACAAATTGATTTTCAGCTTTAAAGTTTTTGAAAAATTTATCTTAATTAAGATATAATCCTATTAGATGAGTAAATTATATGAAAAGTTATTTTAAAAAAATTTTCGATGAAAATAATTATAAGTTTGTAAATGCAATTGACGAGCTTCCGTTTTGGTCTGCTCCGTTCGGGTTGACTCTGCTCGATACCGTTAAAATAAAACAAAATATTAAAGCCCTCGATATCGGCTGTGGCACTGGATTTCCGCTCTTCGAACTTGCTGGTCGCCTCGGTGAAAGTTGCAAAGTTTACGGAATAGATGCATGGGTTAAGGTTATCGAAAAAGTAAAAGAAAAAATTTCGCTCTACGAACTTACTAATATCGAAGCTATAAATTGCGAAGCTGAAAACCTGCCGTTCGAAAATAATTTTTTCGATTTAATAGTTTCTAACAACGGAATAAATAATGTTCGGGATTTGGAAAAAACTTTTTCGGAATCCTGCCGCGTGTTAAAACAGGGCGGTCAGTTTGTATTCACTTTTAACCTTCCCGAATCCTTAACGGAATTTTACTCCGTTTTCAAATCCACACTCGAAGAACTCGGACTTCTAAACCAAATCCAAAAAGTCGATGAGCATATTTTCGAAAAAAGAAAACCAATAGAATATATGGAAAGATTATTGATTAAAAATAAATTTAAAGTAATTCAAAAAATACAAAATAAATTTCATTATAGATTTGTAAATGGTACTGCTTTTTTTAATCATTCAATCTTTAAGTTTCACTTCCTTCCCATTTGGAAAAATCTCCTACCCGAAAAAAGAGAAGAAGAAGTTTTTACAATACTGGAAGAAAAACTAAACACTACCGCATCGAAGCAAGGAGAACTCGTTATGACAATTCCGTATGCATGCTTTGACTGTGATAAGTAGAAATTTATTTAAATACAAAGAACTAAAAAGATTTTGCCAATGTCGCTAAGGAATGTTTAAGATATTCTTTTTTCTATTCATTATTTATTGTTATATAATATCTTATCCGAAAAAAATCCGCAAAGTCCTCGATGGCGAGTCATCAAGGTCCTAAATAATGATTTTTTTTCTTTGTGTTCTTTGTTCAGTACTTTGAGTTCTTAGCTTTTAAAAAGAGCAAAGGGACAAATTACATTATTTCTATTAAAATCCGATACAGTTAATTTACTGTTCATTGTGAAATAATATTTTATGGATAGAACTTTACGTTTAGAAAAAGAGAAGCTTGGTAAGTTGATTTTTGAATTTTCGCTTCCTGCCATAATCGGTATGCTTGTTATGGCATCTTACAATATAGTCGATAGGATATTCGTAGGACGTGGAGTTGGCTCGCTAGCTATATCTGGAATAGCTATTACTTTTCCCGCTATAATTATATTTATGGCATTTGCTATGCTGGTTGGAATTGGAGCAACTGCTGTAATTTCGATTCGGCTTGGAGAAAAAAATATTAAAGAAGCTGAGGAAACGCTTGGGAACGCTTTAACTCTTGCTGTTATTATTTCGCTAATCATTACTGGAATTTTTTATATTTTCCTTGACCCTATACTTTATGCCTTCGGAGGAAGCGGAGAGGTGTTTCAATATGCAAAGGATTTCTCATTGGTGATGTTGATTGGTGGAGTATTCCAGATGGTTTCTTTCACGATGAATAGTATTATTCGCGGAGAAGGAAACCCCAAAATGGCAATGACTACTATGATAATAGGGGCTGTGCTGAATACGATTCTTAATCCGATTTTCATTTTCGGATTGCACTGGGGCATAAGAGGTTCTGCGTGGGCAACGGTAATTTCGCAATTTGTTACATCCGTTTGGGTGCTTGCATATTTTTTCGGAAAGAAAAGCCACGTGCATTTTCATTTTAAAAATCTTATACTTAAGAAGAATATTGTTCTTAAAACATTTTCAATCGGTGTATCACCTTTTACGATGCAAATTGCGGCAAGTGTGGTGATAATTGTTTTCAATAAATCGCTCGAACATTACGGAGGTGATTTGGCAATTGCATCTATGGCAATATGTAATGCAGTTGCGATGTTTATCGTGATGCCGATTTTTGGAATAAATCAGGGGATTCAACCGATTATTGGATATAATTTCGGAGCAAAGCTTTTTCAAAGGGTAAAAAAAGTTTTTGAACTTGCAATTACAACTGCTACGATTATTTGTGTAATAGGTTTTGCTGTAGTGATGATATTTAGTGAAAATATTATAAGTTTTTTCAGCAAAGGAGATAAAGAGCTGATTGAGATTGGAGCAAGAGCATTAAGAATATATTTATTAATGTTACCGATTGTTGGATATCAAATAGTAAACGGGGCATATTTTCAGTCGGTAGGGAAACCAAAACAAGCAATGATATTAACGATAACTCGACAGGTTTTATTTTTAATACCTGCAATTTTGATATTTCCAAACTTTTTTCAGCTTGATGGAATATGGATATCGGTACCGGTTTCCGATTTTGCAGCGGCAATATTGTCAGGAATATTTTTATACAAAGAAATGAAATTATTAAGTAAATTAGAGAAAAAAGAAAATATTAAGCTATAAATGAAGGTATTCGATAAAATATTTTTTGGGATTATATTCGGTGCTATGTTACCTATTGCTTTTTTTATTATTGGGTGGTGGGGAACTGTTGGAAGAGTATCCGAAGATAAAATTTTTCTATTTGCTTTTGCAGGATTAGCCATTGGTATTATATTAAATTTCTTATTCTTAAGAAAATTTATCTCTAATATGTATGAGATAAGTGCTTCGAATTTAATTGTTATTTATATATTTTATACTGTATGTTGTTTTGGATTTTTTATGGGTGTTCCAATTTTTAATATATTACTTGGGATTCCCGCTGGATATTATGCTGCAATGAGATGTTTATATTTAAGAAAAGAAAATGTATTAACCGAACAATATTTCCGTCATGTATCGATATTTTCTTCTATTATAATGTTCTTTGTATGTGTTGCTTCTGCAATTATAGCATTTTCAGACCCTTTTACAGCAAAAAATATCAAAGGAATGCTTGGTCTGGACTTTGAGATTTCTAAATTAACTCTTCTGATATTAGTTCTTATAGGTGGTGCATTATTAATTGTGATTCAATATTTTTTAACTAATATGACGGCAAAATTAATTTACAAATTTTATAGCAAAGAAGAAGTTAATTAGTTTTTTAAAAAAATTTCTTTTCTAATTATTGAAACAGTTCCTCGTCTCTTACAACCATTAAGATTAAATGCTGGGGAACGATGTAATACTTTTCGTCTTCGTATATAACTTCTATCGCTCCTTTTTGCAGAAAAATAGCAAGATCTCCCTCTCTAACTTGTAGCGGGACATATTTCACTTTTTCTTCTATTCCTTTCCAAGAATCGCTGTAATCATCTGATAACTGAGGGATGGCATATCCTGGACCAACTTTAATAATATATCCACTTTGCACTTCTTCTTTTTGCTGAACACCTGGCGGAAGATAAAGACCTGCCTTCGTTCTGTCATCGAGTGACTTGGGCTTAATCAAAACTTTATCCCCAATAACAAATATATTTCTAAATTTATTTTCCATATCTTATTATTATTTTGAAATAATAATTATTCCAAAAATATTTTATATCTTTTGATTTATTTTTTTGTTGGGTCGATATGATATATTAACAATGCATAATGTCCTGCAGTATTATTTCCAACAAATTCATTTACCGATACGGTGAACTCATAAAAAGCTCTCGTATCTGGAAAAATATCCATTTGAACTTTTTGACCTGAAGATTTATCAACCAATACCCAAGTATTATCGCTACTTTTTTTACGAACTTCGACATTTAGCTTTGAAATACGCCTATCACCAACTGCATAAACTTTATAATCGAAGCTATTATCCAGATATCTATAAACATATTTTTCGCCCTTACTTCCAACAAGTAAATCTATCGTAATGTTTACGATTTCCATATCTTCGAGGTCTTCAAGAGATTTTACTTTTTCTTGTACTGTTTCAAGAATATCCTTCATTGTGGTTTCGGTAATCTGTGCAAAAGAAGTTTTAATAAATAAAAAAGATATTGCAAAAATTAAAAGGAAAAATAATTTTTTCATAATTTTAGCTTTTTAATGTTAATAAATGTAATTTGAATATTTTATCTCTGCTTACTTTTAAAATTAATTTTATCTTGATACAAATAAAACTGCAAATTTGTTCCATAAAAAATTTTGAATTATTTGGTGCATAATAAAAAAAATTGCAAATTATTATTATTTTAGATATGTTAATTTAGTCTTTACTTTCTTTAATATATTAAAAAATTGTAGGTGGTCTGTATGGATTCTAAATGGTCGTTAAAAAACAAGAAAGCATTAATTACTGGTGGCTCTCGAGGTATTGGTAAAGCATGTGTCGAAGAATTTTTAAATCTCGGTGCTGAAGTTATTTTCACAGCAAGAAACGAAAATGATTTGAAGAATGTAGAAAATTTGTTTTTTATAAAATCAGACTTAAGCAATAAAAAAGACAGAGAAAAAATTATTGATGAAGTAAAAAAAAGATGGGAAAAGCTGGACATACTTGTTAACAATGTAGGAACGAACATTAGAAAAAAAGTAATTGATTTTACAGATGAAGATTTTTCGACTGTAATGGAAACAAATTTAAAATCCTGTTACGATTTATGTAATCTTGCATTTCCACTACTTAAAAAATCAAAACAGGGAAATGTAGTTAATATTTCATCAGTGGCAGGAATGGTTTCTCTAAAGACGGGGTCACCATACGCGATGACAAAAGCGGCAATGATTCAGCTTACAAAAAATCTCGCTTGCGATTGGGCTAAATATAATATCAGGGTAAATGCAGTTTCCCCGTGGTATATAAAGACCCCATTAACTGAAGACGTTTTGAGCAATAAAGAATATTTTGAAGAAGTAATCAAGAAAACTCCGATGAAGCGTGTCGGGAATCCCGAGGAAGTTGCTTCGGTGGTTGCGTTTCTCTGTATGCCTGCTTCGTCTTATGTAACAGGACAAAACATCGCAGTAGATGGAGGATTTATTGTATATGGGTTTTAAAAAAATAATTGTATACGCAATAATTTTTTAAGTAAAAATAAAAAATTATGAAATACATTTTATTATTCTTTATTTCAACTTTTTTAATAACGATTGCACAGGCTCAAACTTGGGAAGAGCTTGACAGTTTAACTACTTATTACCTTGAAAACGAGGAACTGGATAGTGCCGAGAAGTATTTATTTAAAGCTTTTGAATTAGCGAAGAATAAATACGGGGTTAATAGTAAAAATTATGCCAAATCACTTGGTGATGTTGCATCTTACAATTATCTGAAATATTTCACTATTAAAGAATCAACCGAACTACTTGACTCCGCAAAAAGGATATTAGAAAATTTAAATGATACAATTTGCAATGAATATATGCTCGTTTTAAATCATTTAAATTATATTTATGATGACTGTTATGATTACGATAAAGCAGAGTGGTGTGCAAAAAAGTGTGTAGAAATTACCGGGATTTTAGAAGGTGAAGCTTCTGAAAATTACGCAATCAATTTACATAATCTTGCATGGGTATACCTCCATAAGAGCAATTTTTCAATGGCAAGCAAGCTATTTGAAAAGTCATATATAATTTTCAGGGATTCTTTACGAAAAGAAACCGAAAGTTATGCTTTTTTGTTAAATTCACTTGCAACCTATTATACAAAAAGGGGGTTTGATAATTTTGCCGAAGATTTTTTGAAAAAATCTCTCGAAATAAGAAAAAAACTTTACGGGGAAAAAAGCAGGTGGTATGCAATACAACTTGGAAATATAGGAGAATATTTTTTTAATATGGGAAGATATGAAGCTGCCGAACCTTTATTAACAAAATCATCAGAAATTATATTTGACTTATTTAAGGATACTAATATGCTAAGTGCTTACGCATATATGGATTTAGCAAAAATACAATGGCACAAAGGAAATTATTTACAAGCCGAAGAATTGTTAAAAAAAGGAATTCATATTTTTGAAAAACTAAAGATTACAGATTATCCGGAGTACTATACTGATTTTAAAGCACTTTTATCGACTTTATATAACAATAAAAAAGAATATAAAAAATCAATATCAATATTAGAAGATGTACTTGAAAAGTGCAAATTGTTCTTTGGGGATAATTCGGTTTACACCGCAGAGATGTCTGGAAAATTAGCAAATGCATATTATTTAAATGGAGATTATAAAAAATCGGAAAAGTATTTTCAGAATTCAATAAGCAAGTTCAATGATATTCTTGGTGGCACTTCATCTGAATACGGAAATCTTCTCGCATCACTGGCAGAAGTTTATGTCCGGCTCGGTAGAACAGAAGAAGCGGAGAAATTATACCTGAAGGCAAATAACTTTTACTTTGAACGTATTAATAAATTCTATAACGGATTGAGCGAAAAAGAAAAACTTGAATTTAACAGAACGGTTAATCCACATATAGATAAATTTTTTTCGTTTGCAGTTAAACGATACGACAAAAACCCTAAAATATCTTCAGATATAATTAACTTTAGTATTGCGACAAAAGGTTTGATATTAAATTCCATTACAACAATGAAAAATGCAATATTAAATAGTAAAGATACAAACCTGATGGAAAAATATGAGAGATTGCTTTATTTGAGGCAATCTCTGGCTAATGCATATACATTAAGCAAAGAAGATATACATAAAAAAGGAATAAATATTAAAGCTTTGGAAGAAGAAGCAAACGAGATCGAAAAAGATATAGCGTCTTCCAAAGTTATTGATTTTCGAATTGCAGAAGAAAAGTGGACAGACATTCAGAAAAAAATGAAAAATAATGAATGTTTTATCGAGTTTATAAGTTTTAGAATATTCGATAAAGATTTTTTGGATTCGGTAATTTATTTTGCTGGAATAATAAAGAAAAATTTGGAGTATCCAATTTTAACAAAACTGTGTGACCAAAAAGATTTAATCTCCATCTTAAATATGAAGGCAGATAATATCGATGGATATCAAAAAAACAAAGAGACCAGTAATAATTTGTACAATCTAATATTCAAACCAATAGAACCATTCTTAGACAGCATTAAAACCATATACTTATCACCTGCAGGTTTATTAAATAGAGTATCGTTTGCTGCACTTAATATCGATAGAGAAAATTATCTGTGCGAAAAATATGATTTGAGGTATCTTACAAACCTCAAAGATTATATTAACGAAGAAAATTATTATGAGAATCACCAAAAATATACAAATGCATTATTTGGCGGGATTAATTACGATATAGATTCAAGCGGAACGATAAAAATAATTCCCGAAAAATCGAGAGGTGAAAACGATGATGAATGGAGCCCTCCGGGAGATATGATTATTCAGAACGCTTCATTAAAAGTAATAAGTAAATGGAATTTTTTACAGGGGACAGAAGATGAAATAGAGCGAATAAATTTTATTTTACAAAAAAATAAATTAGAAGTTGTTAAATTTTCGGGGAATGAAGCTACAGAGGAATCGATTAAATCATTATGTAAAAGAAATTCTCCCGATATTATTCACATAGCAACACACGGATTTTTCTTTAATGAACCACGTGAAACACAAGAAAGTAGTGCTCAAAATCCATTCAAAAAATCTTCTAATCCTTTGTTTCGTTCGGGTTTAATTTTCGCAGGTGCTAATTGGGTCTGGAGTGGCGGCAGGGAAATCGAAGGGATTGAAAACGGAATACTTACTGCATACGAAGTATCAAATATGGATTTGCAAAATACTGAACTTGTAGTATTATCCGCTTGTGAAACAGGATTGGGTGATATAAAAGGAGGTGAAGGTGTTTACGGCTTGCAGCGTGCATTCAAAGTTGCGGGTGCAAAGACAATTATTATGAGTTTGTGGAAAGTACCCGATAAAGAAACCGTCGAATTAATGGAATTATTTTATTCGAACTGGATTGAAAAGAAAATGACAAAACACGAAGCGTTTTCTCAAGCACAAAGAGAGATGAGAAAAAAATATTTGCCTTATTATTGGGCGGCATTTGTTATGGTGGAGTAAATATAACGATTAATTAATTATGAATAATAAGTAGATAACCGATTGTGTTTTATATGGTTTTTCTTTTTATTTTTAGCGTAATTCTTTGCGGTTAAGAAAAGATTTTAAAATTTATTTATGATTTTTTTTGCTATCGTATCTCCTATCGAGAGTGCGGAGGTTGCCGCAGGAGACGGAGCATTGCAGACGTGAATTACTTTTTTGTTTTCAACAAATAAAAAATCATCAACAAGGTTTCCGTTTATATCGCAAGCCTGTGCACGAATTCCAGCTCCGCCGACTTCTAAATCATCTGCCTGAATTTCGGGTAGTAGTTTTTGTAAAGCTTTCACGAATGCGGGTTTGTAATAAGAGCGATAAAACTCCCCTATCCCAACTTTCCAGTATTTGAACATAACGCTTAAAAATCCTTTCCAGAAAAGACTATCGGCTAAATCTTTAAAATCGATATCGGTTTTTTTATAACCTTCGCGTTTAAATGCAAATACTGCATTTGGTCCAGCTTCAACTTTTCCGTCGAGCATTCTTGTGAAGTGAACTCCGAGAAACGGAAACTGCGGGTCGGGAACGGGATAAATCAAATTTTTAACAAGATTTCTCCTCTCTTTTTTAATTGTATAATACTCACCGCGGAAAGGAATAATTTTCACGTTTAAATTTTTATTATTCAGTTTTGCCACACGGTCGGATTGCAAGCCGCAACAAGTGATTAAGAGATTGCAATTGTATACATCTTTGCTTGTGATTATTTCTGTTTTGTTCAAGGAATTGTTTTCTTTTATGTTTTCCAACCTTTCGTTAAATCTTAACTCTACATTATTTTGATTAATTAAATCTGCAAGTTTTTCGGATACAACTTTATAGTCAATTATTCCTGTTTCAGGGACTTTGATTCCTTTAACACCATTTACATAAGGTTCTATTTCTTTAAGTTCTTCTGCTGAGAGCACCTTTAACCCCTGCAAACCGTTTTGCTGTCCTCTCTCGAAAAGATTATTAAGTCTTTGAATTTCATCTTCATTTGTAGCAACGATTACTTTTCCGCAAATGTCATAAGGAATTTCGTTCTCAATGCAGAAGTCGAGAAGCATTTTATATCCCCTTCTGCAATTGGTTGCTTTTAAGCTTCCAGGTTTGTAATAAATGCCCGAATGTATAACACCGCTGTTGTTTCCTGTTTGATGTTTGGAAACCGAATCTTCTTTTTCAATTATACAGATTTTTAAATCGGGCTTTTTTTCAATGAGTTTATAAGTAGTTGCAAGTCCAACAATCCCCGCTCCTACAATAATAATATCAAAGTTTTTCATAATTCAAATTTAATTGTACAATATTGTCTTTTTGAAAATTAGTATAAATTCAAAAATTTGTTATTAAAAAAATTGAAATATAAATGAATTTTTTATCTCGCTTGAAGTGATTATTTTGAATAAATATCTAATCAAAATCAACGGAGAAAAATATGGAATTTAAAAATTTTATAAACGGAGTATGGAAACCTTCTTCAAATGGTAAGTACAGCGAAAATAGAAATCCAGCGAACTGGAATGAAGATTTAATCGGAATGTTTCCTCTGTCAACCGAAGCGGATGTGAATGAAGCCGTGAAAGCCGCACGCGAAGCATTTAAAAAGTGGCGATTGATACCTGCCCCAAAAAGAGGCGATGTATTGAAAGAGGTCGGCGATATTATGCTTGCACGTAAAGATGAAATTGCTTTTGAAATGACAAGAGAAATGGGAAAAGTATTTGCAGAGACAAAAGGCGACACACAGGAAGGTATAGACACTGCCTATTATGCGGCCTCAGAAGGAAGAAGGCTTTTCGGGATGAATGCCCCAAGCGAGCTTGCGAATAAAATGAACCTTTCTTTTAGAATACCTATTGGTGTGGCAGGAATCATCACTCCCTGGAATTTCCCGATGGCAATCCCTACGTGGAAAATATTTCCGGCGCTTGTCTGTGGAAATACCGTGGTATTTAAACCTGCAGAAATCACACCCAAAACAGCCAATACGCTTGTACAAATAATTGACGAAGCTATGAAAAAAGTCCTCGGAAAGGATTATATACCGGGTGTAATTAATCTTGTTCACGGAAAAGGAAGTGTCGTTGGAGAAGCATTTCTTGCAAATAAAGAAATTGATTTAATTTCTTTTACCGGTTCGACACTTGTTGGAAGAAGAATAAACGAAGTCGGTGGAAGAGAGTTAAAACGCATATCTCTTGAATTGGGCGGTAAAAACGCACAAATCGTTATGCCCGATGCAAATATGGATTTAGCAATGGATGCAGTGCTATGGGGAGCATTCGGAACAACGGGTCAGAGATGCACGGCAACATCGAGATTAATACTACATAAAGATATTCACGATAAATTTGTTGAAAGACTTGTGGAAAGAGTAAAAAAATTAAAACTCGGATACGGTAACGAAAAAGGTGTAGATGTTGGTCCTTGCGTTAGCGAGGCACAAAGAAATACAGTAAATGAATATGTGCAAATTGGACTGAAAGAAGATAAAGCAAAATTAATTGTCGGAGGAAAATTTGCAACTGAAGGAAATTTATCGAAAGGGTGGTTTTACGAGCCGACTATTTTTATTGATGTGAAGCCGAATCATAGAATCGCAAAAGAGGAAATATTTGGACCCGTGCTTTCGGTTTTAAAATGCAATGACCTTGAAGACGGAATAGATATACTTAATGATACAGAGTATGGATTATCGTCAAGCATATTTACTAATAATGTAAATGATGCATTCAAAGCTGTAAGGGATATACAAGCGGGTATAACATATATCAACGGTGCAACAATCGGAGCTGAAGCACATATGCCATTTGGAGGAGTAAAAGCCACAGGAAATGGTCATCGTGAAGGAGGCTGGACGGTTTATGATTTCTATACAGAATGGAAAGCGGTATATATAGATTATTCGGGTAAACTGCAACGTGCCCAAATAGACAACTATTAATTTTATTTAATAGAAATTAATTACAAAATTTTGACCGGTAGAAAACAGCTTATTAATTGTCATTTTTATTTTTATAACTTGTATATACAAAATATAACATATATATTTAATGTATAAACAAAAATTATGGCAAGTAAAATACAAAAATGGGGAAATAGCCTTGCTTTAAGAATTCCAAAATCTTTTGCTGAAGCTCTTGGGTTCAATGAAGGAACAAATGTTAAAATTAAAATCATTAAAGACAAATTAGTTGTATCCAAAAGAAAAAAGCAGGAAATAAAAATAAACGACCTCTTACCGGAAATAACCGACAAAAATCTTCATAAAGAAGTAGTTTTTTCAAAACCCTCTTTTAAGGAGGTTTCTTAATGAATATTAATTATACACCAGATAGAGGCGATATCGTCTGGCTTGATTTAGATAACACTGAAATTGAACAGAAAAATAGAAAACAAGCATTGGTGTTATCTCCAAAATCTTATAATGATAAAACGGGATTAGTAATTATATGTCCTATTAAAGGAAAAGTAAAGGGATATCCTTTCGAAGTCTTAATACCAGAAAGTTCAAAAACAACCGGTGTTGTTTTGTCAGACCAGGTTAAAAGTTTAAACTGGAAAATTAGAAATGCTGAATACATTTGTAAATTACAAGATGATAAAGTTTCAGAAGTAATTTCTAAATTACATACATTATTTTAAAATTATTTCACAATACAATATGAAAACTTTTTTATTCTTATTTGTATTTGCTTTTTCAATAAATTTGTTTTCGCAAGAAATAGATTCTCTGGTAATAAAAGGTGATGATGCTTTATTTAAAAAAGATAATATTTCTGCTTTAAAATTTTATGGAGAGTATCTTAAAAAAAATCCCAACGATGCAAAAATCCTTGTAGCACTTGGTGCGGCACTGGTAAATTTAAAAAACTACAATGATGCGTTTTCCTGTTTCGATAAAGCTGTAAAACTCGACAGCACATACGCCCGAGCGTTTTCCAGTAGAGGCGCTTGTTATATAATGTTAAATGAATTCGACAAAGCAAAACTCGATTTAGAAAAAGCTCTAAAATTGGATAAAGAAGATTTAATGACATATAATTCACTTGCAACTGTTTACGCATATCAAGGAGATAATGAATCGGCAACGAATTTATGGAATGAATCACTTAAAATTGACCCAAACTATCTTGAAACATACTGGAACAGAGGAGCATATTATTTTAATTTAAATAATTTCGATAAAGCATTTGAAGATGTAAATAAAGCAATTGAAATTAACCCAAATATTCCGAAGAGTTTTTATTTTCGCGGAACACTTTATAAATACACAAAGCAGTATGATAAAGCAATGGCTGATTACGAAACGGCAATAAAACTTGACCCAAATGAAGGTGAAAGTTATGTGAGAAGAGGAATTTTATACCTTGCAATGGAGCAATATCAAAAAGCAGTCGAAGATATGGAAGAGGGATATAGATTAAATCCTGATTTGAAAGAGCAAACGAAAAATTATTATGAAGAAGCAAAACAAAAATTAAAATAAAATTGCTTATGAAAAAATTTTACTTTTTAGTTTTTCTTGTTTTTACATCGATATTAAATGCCCAATATTCCGCTGAAGAGCTTTTCAGAATGGGTGAAGCTTCGATGAATACAGGAGATTATACCGAAGCAATAAATAGATTTACAGAATATATTTCTATTTTACCAAACTCTTCCATTGGATACAATAAGAGAGGTTCAGCTTACTTGATGTTAAAAAGATATAATGATGCAGTTGACGAATTTAGTAAAGCTCTGCAAATTGACCCAAGCTTTACAGATGCATATATAAATAGAGGTATTACTAATACAATTCTTGGAGAATTCAATAATGCGATTTCCGATTTTACTCACGCTATTACCCTTGACCCATCAAATTCTAACCTCTATGTTTTTCGCGGCACATCATATACTAAATCTGGAAATACAAATTTAGGTTTTGATGATTTCAATCGAGCAATTATTCTTGACCCTAATAATTCTGATGCATATCGTAATAGAGGTGTGATTTATTTTTTAATGAAAGATAACATTCAAGCGTTATCAGATTTAAATAAAGCCATTGAATTAAATCCATCGGATTTTCAAGGATATTTTGAAAGAGGAAATTACTATTATAACATTGGAAATTTAACTGAAGCAATTAAAGATTTCGATAAAACAATAGAACTTAACAAACAGTTTTCTGAGGCGTATTATAGAAGAGGAATTATTCAAAAAGAATTGAAGAATTATAAAGAAGCCCTAAATGATTTCAAAAACGCAATTGATTTGAACAATGAAAACAAAGATATTATTGAAGAAGAAATAAAAAAACTTAATGAGATAAAAAAGTGAAAAAAGTTTTTTTAATAAAATTCCTGTTATTCGTTTTATTATTTTCGTCTTGCGGGAAAAAACAAGAGAATATAATTTTTCATAGAAATTCTGCTATAGATAGCACTGGCAATGTTTCAGGACAGAAAGAATATACGCAAAAAGAAACTTTTTCTGAAAACGACAATCAATTAAAGATTAGTCCAGAAGAAGCGAAAAATAACATTGGTACAAATGCAATCGTAAAAGGTTATGTTGCAGATGTAGTAATAAGAGAAAAAGTTGCATATTTAAATTTCGATAAAAAATATCCTAAGAATACATTTACTGCTGTAATATTTGCCGATAAATTCGACGAATTAGAAGATTTGAATATTTATAAAAATCAAAACGTAGAAGTTAAAGGAGTTATTTCGGAATATAAAGAAAAACCTCAAATTATTATCTCTTCCAAAAATCAAATAAATATCGTTAAATGAGAAAATGCGGATATGTTGCAATAATAGGTAAACCAAATGCGGGGAAATCAACATTGTTAAACGCTTTCCTTGGGTTCGATTTATCAATTGTAAATAAAAAAGCACAAACAACACGTAATAAAATTCTCGGCATATTTACCGAAAAAAACATTCAAATTGTTTTTATAGATACCCCTGGACTATTTGAGCCCAAATATGAACTTCAAAGATTTATGATGACAGAGCTTAAATCCTCTTTTAACGAAGCAGATATTATTCTTCATATCATCGATGCATCGGATTTTAATATAAAAGCACTTAAAGACACAGAGGTAAAATTTAAAAAAGAATTCAAAGGGAAAAAAAGAATTATTGCACTTAATAAAGTTGACCTCATTGAGCAGGATGATGTTAAAAGTAAGATACTTTTGCTCAAAGAAGAATTTGGTTTTGATAATATAGTGCCGATTTCTGCAAAAGAAAATTTCAACATAAACGAATTACAAAGACTTTTAATAGAAAATCTTCCTATTTCAGAATTCTTTTTCGATGAGGATATTCTTACAGATAAACCCGAAAAGTTTTTTGTTGCGGAAATTATCAGACAAAAAATCCTCGATATGTATCAAGATGAAGTCCCTTACAGTGTTTACGTCGATATAGTTGAATTCATAGAACGAAAAGATTCTAAGGACTATATAAATGCAGAAATAGTGCTTGAGCGTGAATCACAAAAAGTTATTTTCATCGGAAGAAATGGAGATAAAATAAAAACACTTGGGAGGACTGCCCGAGAGAGTATAGAGAAGTTTTTGAAAAAAGAAGTATACCTGAAGCTCTTCGTGAAGGTTCGTAAAGATTGGAGAAAGGACAGGAAATTTTTACGCGAAGCGTACAAACAATAAAAACTTAAATACTAAACTCTAATTTCAAAATCCTAAACAAATAATAAATAACATAATTCTCTTTTCTTAATACTTATAGATTCTAAAACTTTGTTTTAAAAGTTCTCTGGTTTGAATAAGTAACTGCTCTGTATCCTACATCATTTGCAAAATCCTTTGGACGTACGAAAGCATCCATAGATGTATAAGTTAGATGTTTTGAAATATCCCAGCTAAACTCAGTTCCTTTCAAAATATCTTTTACATAAGGTAGCGGGGACTTAATATTTCTATCGGTAGTAACGACATAAAAATCTCCGACAGGGTCGAAGCAGTGAAAATGCACAACATATACCCCTGTTCCCGAACCCCATTCATAAGAAAATATCGTATTATCATTCACAGTGTATAGTTTATCTTGTGGGGTATCGAGCAGTGGAGGAGTTTCGCTGTTAATGTTGTAGGTTGCGCCAGGGTAAGAGTAAAAATAGCTATCATATCCCGAGCCGCCTTTAAATTGACTGCTGCCAACTATTTTTATTCTGTAACCATAGGGAAGTGTTTTTGGAACTAAAACTTTTGTCGAAACTATGTCGCCCTCAGTAGTATTTAACTGTAACTCAGAATTTCTATGAAGAGATAAAAAATCAGCATAGACCTGAAAAGATTTTTTTTCGCTTTCTTGACCGGGCAAGTAAATTGTAACGTATGAATCACCTGGTTTTGTATAATATGAATTAGAATCAAAGAAAACCGATTGCGTGGTGTTATCTTTCATAATCGTAACTGCTTTTTCGGAAAATCTGTCATAGCTTTGGGGTGATTTTTCTAAATAAATAATTTTTCCGTTTATATAATCTTTTGTGTTTGGGTAGTCGACTGCAATCATTTTTGTTTTTTCTCCCGAAGATGCAATTACTTCCTTTGAACTAAAAATCTTGTCGCTAATGAATTTTATTATTACAGTTTTCCCTTGAGGAACTGGGAGAAAATTTACCTTCATAATATCGGTGTTTACATATTTAGACGAGGTATTTCCGAAAAGCGTTAGTTCGGGAGTAGTAGTTGTCAGACCTCTATAAACTGCTCCGTTTAAATTTGCGTAGTCATAAATAAAAACGTCGTAGGTGGGAACATCGATTGAGATTTTAAATTTTCCTTCACTGTTGGTTTTAGTACTTTTTCCTCCTGTAAAAAATAGAGTAAGGTTTGGAACAGGAAAATACCTTTCATCGAGAACTTTTCCCGAAATAACGAGCTGTGCATCGACAGTTCCGAAAGAAAATATTACGAGGAAAATAAAAATTGTAATTTTTGTTAATCTCATTGTGATGTTTTTATTCGTATAAATATAAAACGATATTTCTAAAATTGCAATTTAATATTATTTGTGAAAAAATAGAGAATATTGCCATCTGCCTCGGTAGGGCACCAAGAATTACTTATTCAAACGGTCTATCTTATCTCTTTCTCTCGTTACCACACTCCAGCGTGGTAACGCAATAAATCTCATTCGCTCAATCTATCTATTTCATCTCTCAGTTCAGCGGCGCGTTCGAATTCGAGGTCTTTGGCGGCTTCACGCATTTCACGGCGGAGCTGTTCGATTAATTCTTTTCTCTGCTCTTTTGTGATTTGTTTGAAGAGCGGGTCGGTTACTACGCTGAGACTTGTTTTGCCGTATTCACCTTCACGTTTTTTCTTTCGCGATTCTGATTTTGGTTTGGAATCGGCAACTATAGTCGTGGACATTATTTCTTCATAGGTCTTATAAATAGTTTTCGGCTCGATGTTATGCTCTTTGTTATAATCCATCTGGATTTTTCTTCTGCGGTTTGTTTCTTCAATTACTTTTCGCATAGATTCCGTAACCTTATCCGCATACATAATCACAAGTCCGTTCACGTTACGGGCGGTTCTACCGGCTGTTTGTAAAAGAGATTTTTCCGAACGAAGAAAACCTTCTTTATCCGCATCGAGAATTGCAACAAGTGAAACTTCCGGCAGGTCAAGACCTTCACGGAGAAGGTTCACGCCAACAAGCACATCGAAATCTCCGAGGCGGAGACCGCGGAGAATATCAATTCTATCGAGGGATTCTACTTCGGAGTGCATATATTTCACCCGCACACCAATTCCCTCGAGGTAATCTGTAAGGTCTTCGCTCATACGTTTAGTTAAAGTAGTAACGAGTACACGCTCACCTTTTTTTGCACGGATGCGGATTTCGTTTATTAAATCATCGATTTGATTTTTTACAGGGCGAACTTCGATAGCGGGGTCGAGCAAACCTGTGGGGCGAATAACCTGCTCAACAATTGCCCCACCGCTTTTTTCGAGTTCGTAATTTCCCGGAGTTGCACCTACATAGATTACCTTGTTCACCATAGATTCCCATTCTTCGAAAGTCATCGGGCGGTTATCAAGAGCAGAGGGCAGGCGGAAGCCGTGCTTCACAAGGGTTTTCTTGCGAATGCGGTCGCCGTTATACATTGCACGGATTTGTGGAACCGTAACGTGAGATTCATCTATAATCAGCAAATAGTCTTTCGGAAAATAATCGAAGAGGCAATACGGACGCGAGTTCGGAGGACGTCCATCCAAATGACGCGAATAATTTTCTATTCCCGAGCAGTAACCGACTTCTTTTATCATTTCGATATCAAAATTCGTTCGTTGCTCGATTCGCTGTGCTTCAATTAATTTATTTTGAGATTGAAAATATTCGATTTGATGCTGAAGTTCTTTCTGAATTTCTATTATGGCATTATCTATTTTTTCTTGAGTTGTAACAAAATATTTTGCGGGATAAATCGCAACGCTTTCATCGGTCTTGATTATGCTTCCGTCTTTTCTGTTTATATAACAGAGACGCTCGATTTCATCATCGAATAGTTCGATACGGATTCCGGTTTCATCTTCATAAGCAGGAATGACTTCTACTACATCACCTCTTACTCTGAAATTTCCTCTTTTAAAATCAACATCATTTCTTAAATAATGAATATCTACAAGAGAAGAAAGAAGTTTTTTTCGAGTAATCTTCATTCCTTTTTTCAAAACCAAGACCTGCCGTGCGTATTCATCGGGAGCACCGATGCCGTAAATACAACTGACAGAAGAAACGATAATAATATCTTTTCTGCCTTCCAGAATTGCCGAAGTAGCCCGCAGACGTAGTCGGTCGATTTCTTCGTTAATAGATAAATCTTTTGCAATATAAGTATCCGTAGATGGGATATACGCTTCGGGCTGATAGTAATCATAGTAAGAAATAAAAAATTCAACACGATTTTCGGGAAAGAATTTTTTAAATTCTCCGTAGAGCTGTGCAGCAAGAGTTTTATTATGGGACATAACCAAAACAGGTTTACCGATATTTTGAATTACATTCGAAATCGAAAAGGTTTTACCCGAGCCAGTAACACCAACGAAGACCTGATGTTTTAATCCTTTTTCGATTCCTTCGGTAAGTTCTTTAATTGCTTTCGGCTGGTCGCCGGTTGGCTCATATGGCGCTTGTAATTTAAAATCCATTTTCTTTTATCAAGTCTATATATTTTTTTGCTTCTTCGTTTATTGAATCAATTTCTAATACTTTTTCAAAATCTGATTTTGCCTTATCGTATTGATTTGTTTTATAATACGACAGTCCTCTTAACAAATAAGAGTCTGCTACACTTGAAGAATGTTTTATATAATTATCAAACATTCCAATAGCTTCTTTGTATGCACCTTTATTATAATAGGCAAGTCCTATTTTCCTTGAAACTCTTGCTTTATCGGGGAGTTCGTTTAGGCATTTATTAAAATAATCCAAAGATTTGCTATAAAATTCGTTATCGAACAAAAGCTGTCCCCCGACTAAATAAAAATAAAACAAATCTTTCTTATCATCTTTATATTTAAATTTCGCTTTTTCTAAAACGCCTGGAATTGGAGTAGGATCTCTATAACTCACGTTAATATTATACATTTCTTTATAAATTTCTTTAGGAAATTTTTTTCTCATCGAATAAATTTTATCTTCGAAAGCATAATTAAACTGAAATTTTTCTGATATTTGCTTTTTATCTGCTTCGTAAGCATCGATATAAATTTTAAAAAACTCAAGGGGTCCATACATTAAAGCATCATTTAATGCTGTTCTACCAAGAGTTCTATCTATCGAATATGCCATTTGAGCACCCATAGTATAAAAAAGAAATCGTCCACTGAATCCTGCTTTAAGTAAACTATCAATAACGCTTTTCTTCTTTTTAAACAATATAGCATTCGTGGTTGCCTTAAAGTGATAAAAATCAATTTCGAGAAGTGATAATGGCCTATTGTTTTCGAGTATCGGAGCCATATAATTTGAAATTCCACCGTCGTAAACTTCGGTCATCAAACTTAATATCAAAGTGTCTTCGTCTTTAAATAGATAAGGAAAAATATCCAGCTGAGTATTATACTTTTCGTATATAAAAAGTCTTCTTGTCAAATACTTTGCAAGGTATTCATAATCATCTCCAAGTACGCACAAATTAATAAGTAGTTTTTCGAGATATTCATTATTGTTTTCACTATTTAAATTTCCAAAAATAAAATTAACATTTGCATCAAGCCACGCACCGCTTGGAAAAAACTGTGATAATAAATTTATTATATAAAATTTTAATTTCTCCTTATTTCTACCGAGAGTTTGTATTACATTTTTAAATTCATTTATATGTGTTGATACAAATCCCAATCCACCGTAGCTGTATGGATTAAATAATTTATAAATTTCAAAAAGTGGTTTTTTGTTTTTTGTTAATTTTAAAAATTGAATAAATAGTTCTCTACTGTAACTTCCATTCTTATTTTTAAATAATTCGTTTATGAATTCTGACTCCTCAATAATTTTTAATTCTTTTTCTCCTATGTCTTTAACTGAGCATAAGTCAAGAATCTGAGATGCACCTGTAATATTAAATGTTATGTGTGACGAGGTGTCTATTTTCTCTGTAATTTTTATATAAAATTTTCTATTGTCAAATAACTTTCTATCTGGGCAAAAATATTTTTTTATTTTCGTTATTACAGTAGCTGCCGAAATCAAACCTCTAAACGTTTCTGGTTCATTGAAATATTTTAATTCTTTTAAAGCAGCTATTTTCCATGTTCTCTTGCCAATATTAGAATCGGTATCTATAATTTGAGGAAGGTTTAGTATCTCATTTATCGAATCGAGTTTAGTAAGATTTCTGAATAAATATCTTGCTTCATCTATTGACCATTCTTTCGATAAATCTTGAATATTTTTGATTAACTTGTTCGATATAGCTGGTTCGCTCGAGTATAAGTCGAACCACTCCCAATTCTTATCGAAATCGAACTCATAATTAATCTGTCCTTGTGCATCTTTCCACAATAATAATGCTAAAAATAAAAGGAATGGATATAGAAAAAATTTGTTCAAATACTTGTCGTTATTTTTAAATTATTTCCGTAATTAGATGTATTTCTTTTAATACATTATTAATAGGGTTAAGCTCTTTTAATGTTCCAGTTTTAACAGTAGCTTTTCCAGTTGTGTGTGCAATAACAGCAATTTGTTCACAATGTAATATATCGTATTTAGTCGCTTTTTGAAGTTGCCTTATCACATCTTCCCATAAATGGTTTGAGTTATAAAGAATAAGTTGGCGGATAACATCCGTTGTATCATCGATTGTTATTTGCTCTTTTTCTTTAACATCCATCATTTTTTTGATTTTTTATTTCCTTGAAAACTTACAAATCAAATCGCATATATCATCTTGCTTTTGTCTGTACGGTTTACTTTTCATTCCAAATCCATTATTCATTGCAATATAAAAAATTATTGGTTCATTGTCACGTGAAATGGCATATCCTGTGAGTGTACTAACACCATTTATCGTTCCAGTCTTTGCATGGACGTTTTTTTCTGCTTCCGTCCCAATCATTCTATCTTTCAATGTTCCATCAACTCCTCCAATAGGTAATGTAGAATAAAATGCATCAAAATTTTTTACATCATCGAACATATATTTTAAAAGTTGCATAAACAAATCCGATGTTACAAAATTATAGCGTGTCAATCCCGACCCCTCAAGAATTTCATAGTTGCTCCTTGAAATACCTATCGACGAAAGAAAATCTATTACTGCTGCAGCACCACTTTTTAAAGAACCCGGAGGAGTTTTATAATTTGCCCCTATTACCTTAAATACTGTTATAGCAGACTGATTGTCACTAATTTTATTCATATTATATAGCACATCTATCATAGAACGTGAAACAAACGTTATCTCCTTGGATACGCTCGGAGTTACCCCAGCAACAACAATACCATCAAGCTTTAAATTTTGAGAAGCTAACTCATCAGCAAGAAGTTTTGCCGCAGAATAAGCGGGATTATTGCTTCCCTTATTTTTGTCAAGGCTTAACGCACATACATAAGGCCAATAAGTCAATTTAGTATCTGACGAATAATAATTTGCAAGACCATAATATTCGTTATCTAAATATGTATCGTCATAAACAATATTGCCTGTAATACTTTTTATATTTTTTGCTACAATAGTTTTTGCCAATTGAACTATATCATAGGAGCTTAAATCGGGATCACCATATCCTTTTATATATAAGTTCCCGTTTATCACTCCATCATTTATATTGTTATCGTCTGTATATACTACAGTTTTAAATTCATAATTAGCACCAAGTGTGTAAAATGCTGTCGCCGCTGTAATCACCTTTGTTATGGACGCTGGAATCATTTTTGACTCTGGTTTATATGAATATAACAAATCATATTTCGTTGCACTTGCAATTTGTATTGATACATTGCAATTTACAGTCGAAACCAAACTGTCAAGTCTTGCTCGGAATATTTTTATATTTTCGGTTTCTTTATCTGCTGCAACAGATAAGTTAAAAGTAAAAAGAAATATTAATATCGCATAATATCTTATATATTTAGTTTTCATTTATATATTCTTGTATTATCTTGTTTGCTTTTTTTAAAATTGTTTTCGACTCTTTGAATGTGATTCTTTCAAGTCCCGCCCGAAATGTGCACCATTTATAATTTACAACTTCTTTGTAATCTATTTTTACATTTTTATCTTTTGTCTCTGCTATAAAATAATTAACCTTTTTTAATATTTTAACCCCTTTTCCATTGGTAAAAACATATGCTTCTTTTAACAAAACTTTGTTCTTTATTAGTTTTATATTTCTAATATTTGTTTCTTCCCCAAGTTCACGTAGTGCTGTTTTTAGTTTTGATTCGCCACTATTCGCATGCCCCTTTGGGAAAGACCAGTGACCTTTTTTATGCTTAATTATCAAATACTTCACAGAACGTGGAAATCGGTGAAATACTATCACCCCTATTGATTTGTCATTTTTCATTTTTATCTCCTTTTGCATTATTCCAGATTAAATCCATTTCGTCAAGAGTCATATCTTCGGGTTTAATTCCCTTTGATTTTGCGAACTCTTCGATTTTTTTAAACCTCTCTGTAAATTTCGAAATAGTTTTTCTTAATGCATCTTCCGGATTTACTTTCAGGAAGCGTGCATAATTTACAATTGAAAAAAGCACATCGCCGAATTCATCTTCTATTTTTTTATGCGTCATCCCACTCTCAATGTTGTGTTTCAGTTCTCCGATTTCTTCCAGTATTTTATCGTAAACGGGTTTTGGATCTTTCCAGTCGAATCCAACTTTTGCGGCTTTTTCCTGAATCCTGTATGCTTTAAAAAGTGCCGGCAATTCATTCGGAACTCCATCGAGAATAGATGTTCGCCCTTCTTTCCTTTTAAGTTTTTCCCAATTTATTTTTACTTCTTCGCTGCCGGATACCTTTACATCTCCGAAAATATGTGGATGGCGGGCTATGAGTTTTTCTTTTTCGATTTCGATTACTTCGTTGAGAGAAAAAGTTTTTTCCTCCTCACCGATAGATGCGTGAAAGACCACTTGCAAGAGAATATCACCAAGCTCTTTTTTCAGTTCGTCAATATTATTATTATCTATGGACTCCAAAACCTCGTAAGACTCTTCCAGTAGGCATCTCCGCAGGGATTCGTGCGTCTGCTCTTTATCCCATGGGCATTCCCGCCGTAGCCTTTTTACAATCTCAACAAATTCAAAAAAATTTTCTTTTAATAAATCCTGATTATTCATTTAATAATTTTACAAATTTCTATATTAATAATTTGAGGTTTTTAATTCAATTGAATAATTATGGAAAATACATTAAAATTACTACTTAATTTTATCCTATGAGAGCATTCATTTCGTTAAATTTGAGCGAAAAAACAAAAAGAGAGGTTTTTGAAATTCAAAATGAAGTTAAAAAACATCTCGATAATTATATTCTTAACTCTATAAAATGGGAAGGGTGGGATAAATTTCACCAAACAATATATTTTCTCGGTGATATAAAAGAAAAAATAGTGAACGATATCTCGAAAGAATTTGAAAAAATTAAAGATGAAATAAATTTTAATGAAATAAAATTCAAAGCAACAGGAATTAATGCTTTTCCCAAATTAAGATATCCACGTGTATTAATAATAGAGCTGGAAAACCTTGATGAGAATGCTTTTGGGTTATATGATAAAATATGTGAAAAGTTAAACGTATATGGCTTTAAACCAGATAAAAAATTCTATCCTCACATCACTCTCGGTCGTGTGCGAAGAGATAAAAAAATTAATCTAGAATTTCTTAAAGATAAAATGGAAGTAAACTTGAATTTTACTTTAAATAATTTTTATCTAATGGAGAGTATTTTAGACTCAAAAGGTTCGGTTTATAAAGAGATTAAAAGTTTTTCTCTTGTTTAAATTTATTACAATATTTTTCTATCAACTCATCTGCATCTTTGTAACCCAGTTCACTGGCCTTCCTCCAATCGGCACAGGAATTTTTTATGTCATCAAGTATTCTGTAAGTTACACCCCTATTGTAATAAGCCTTTGCATAATCAGGCATTAGATTAATTGCTTTTGTAAAATCTTTAATTGCCTTTTTATATTTATGAAATTCCTTGCCATACAGTAAACCCCTCGAAAAATACGCTTCTGCCATAGTAGGCATCATTTCGATTGCAACTGTAAAATCTGATAGTGCTCCTGCAAAATCCTTCAAATCGTATTTTTCTAATCCGTTTTTGTAATAATCTTCTGCGTTATTTGAATATCTATATTTTTTCATTTAGATTTTTTTATAATCTAATTATTCTAATAAAAAATAAAACTTAAAAAATTTTGTTATAAAATAAAAACGGCAAGTAGGGTAAGGAGGAAGAACCCTATTTGCCGAAAAGGAGGCGAACAATAAAAAAACTATGAAAACAAAATTTACAATACAAAATTAATGAGAAATGAAAATTCTTTATATACCAAAATTTTTCTCTTTTTAATTTTTTATCCTTTAAAAAGAAGTTACATATTTTTAAAAACAAAAATTTATTTATAACTTTCTTTTAATCTATTCACATAACTCAAATGAAAATCTTTTATCAGCTTGATAAGGTCTTCCATTTCATTTCTTGGAGGAAGTATTGTAGTTCTGAAATGTAGTGTCCCCGGCATCTGACCGAACCCTGAACCCGGCACAACACAAATACCTGTCTCTTCAAGTAACGCCATACAATAATCCGAATCCCTTTTTGCTTCGTATTTCAATCTTTCTTCTTCGCTCATCAAGTTTGGATCAACACCTTTCGGGTGAGGAAGTTCGAATTTCACATAAGCATACATTGCACCTGCAGGAACCTCAGTTGACATTCCTTCAATCTTATTAAGCTCTGTTCCAAGCAAGTTTGATTTGAATTTTAGTTCATCGAGAATCCCATTTTTTTCCCTTTCATAAAGCTCATAAGATTCGTCTCCAGGTTGTGGTGGTGCTACCATTAAGTATGTTACTATTTGTCCATTTACATTTGAGCACAAACTTATAGATTGTAATTTTATTATTTGCTCATATACATCTTCGGGAATATTTCTTGTTTCAAAGTATCCCCCTCTATGTCCACACTCACCAAGATATCCTTTGGAAACCGAATGAAAACTAAAAAGTGTAATATCTTTTTCGTTCAATTCATACAATGCTTTTGCGAAAGAATAAAATCTTATCCCCTTTAGATAAACATTTTCCTGATAAACTTCATCTGCAAGTATAGAAAGATTGTATTTTTTTGCAAATCTAATTATCATTTTTATATTATCAAGTGATAGTACCGCTCCTGTTGGGTTTCCCGGATTTATTACGGCTATCGCCACGGGATTTATTCCATTTTTCCTAGCATTTTCTAAACTATCGGTAAGAATTTTTTCGTTTAATTGCCATGAATTATCTTCATCAAGATAATAACCGATTTGTTTTCCTCCATAGAGAGTAAGTGTTGCACTATAAAGCGGATATTGTGGAATCGGAATCATCACTCCATCATTTTCGTTTTTTAAAAGCAAAGTTAAAACAGACTGCACTCCTTTACTTGCTCCGTCAGTCAATATAATTTTATCTTTATCTGCAGGTATTCCATCTCGTTTCTCTATAAAATCTGCAATTGCTTGCCTAATAAATCCTATTCCCGCACTTTGTGTATATGCTCCTGTCCCAGTTGGATTTTTTTCGAGTATAAATTTTGCTCTCTCTATTAGGTCTTTAGAAAATATCTTTTTAGCTTCAGGTTTATCTATAAGTTCAGGATATTCAAGCAAACTTAAAACTTGTCTTATATAAGTTAATGGTTTTTGTTTTAAAGCTTGTGGATTTCCAATATTACAATAAATAATTTTCCGTCCTTGCTCTTCCAACTCCTGTGCTCTTAATACAATTTTCCCTCTTACTGCATATTGTGATTCTATCAATCTTGGATTTATATTATTAAAATTCACCATAAAATAAGTATTTAAATTTTGAAGTGTTTTTTACAAAGTTACAAGATTTAAAATCACTTTAAAAGACCGAAACCCGTATATAATAATAGTTTTTATACTTACTTTCTAAAAGTTTTTATTTCTCATTTTGAGCCTTAGGTTTCAATTTTAAACATTATATACTATTTATGTCACAAATTTACAGATATTAAATATGTTTTTTCGGCACGGTAATTGTAGCTTATAATATTAGAAGAGCAGTAAGATTTTAAAACTCATAAAAAAAATTCATAATAACATATCCCTCGTACCTCATCATACTCTCTGAAGTTTCAGAGAGTATTCTTTTTTATGATACATTTTAATAATTAGGTATGTTAATCTGCATTTATGTTTTTACCTCTCCATTTGTTAAACTAATAAAATAAGGCAATATTTCTGAATTTTAGTAAGATATTAATTTTGCTATTTTGCTTCATATATTATTTAAAATATGGCTGAAAGAATTATAACTTTAAAAGACAGAAAGCTTATAAATGAGAATACCCTTGCAATGTGGTTCGACAAAACCGGAAGCGGTTTTGAATTCGAGCCGGGACAATATGCAAAAATTACAATTCTCGAGCCTATTCATCACGACAATGAAGGAAACTCGAGGCTTTTCTCTATAAGCACATCGCCAACAAAAGATTATTTAATGTTCACGACTCGTGCTCTTGACTCGGCTTTTAATAAGAATATTCTTGAATTACCAATCGGTTCGAAATTTTCAATTAGCGAACCAGGTGGAAATACTGTGTTGCATAAAGATTCAAGTATTCCGGCAGTTTTTTTAATTGGCGGAATTGGAATTACTCCCGTAAGATGTATGGTAGAATATATTATCGAAAGCAAGTTACCCTATAAAGCATACTTATTTTATTCAAACCCGAATGCAAAGTCTATGGCTTTCTTTGAAGACTTTGAAAAATGGGCTGAAGTATATCCTGATTTCAAATTCATTCCAACCATCGATGATACTTCAGATAAAAACTGGAAATATAACACGGGATACATAAATAAGGAATTAATTTTAAAATATATTCCGGATATTTCAAAACCAATATATTATATCGTTGGTCCTCTTGCAATGGTCGATGCTATGGAAGCACTTTTAATCGATATGGGAGTGAAATCGGAGAATATTAAACTCGAAAGGTTTTAAATTATGAAATCGGTAACAAGATTTACAGGCAGAGTAGCGAACTATGTAAAATATCGCCCGGGTTACCCGGATGCTATTTTACATTTACTTGATAAGGAAATTGGTTTTGACCAGTTTAAAGATGTTGCCGATATTGGTTCGGGACCCGGAAAATTATCCAGGCTTTTTTTGAATAATGAAAATCTTGTATATGGTGTGGAGCCAAACGATGAAATGCGTGAAGCAGGAGAGAAGCTTCTTAAAGATTATATTAATTTCATAAGTATAAATGGTACGGCAGAGTTTACTACGCTTGCAGATAGAAGCATCGATATTATAGTATCCGGTCAGGCGTTTCACTGGTTCGATTCCGAAAAAGCAAAAATCGAATTCAATAGAATTTTAAAGCCCGGTGGATACGTGGTATTGATATGGAATAAAAGAGATTCTGAAACTTCAAAGTTTATGCAGGAATACGAAAAACTGATATGTGAATGCTGCCCGGAATACAATTCCGGATTAAACCTCGATGAAAAGGTCTTCAACAAATTTTACGGAGTAAAAAACTTCCGCCTGGCAAATTTTAAAAACCAGCAGGTATTCGACTTCGCAGGACTTAAAGGCAGGATGCTATCCGCATCATATGTCCCGACAGAAAATTCTGCAAGCAAAGAAATTTTAAATAAACTAAAAGATATTTTCGACAAATATAATAAAGACGGCAAAATAAAATTTGAATACAATACACAAGTATATTTCGGAAAAATAAAATAAAAAACATAATAAATTATTAATGAAAACCATTATAGAACCATTTAAAATTAAATCGGTAGAGTACGTAAAAACTACAACAAGAAAAGAAAGAGAAAAAATATTAAAAAAAGCATTTTACAATCCGTTTATGATTCCCGCAGAAGAGGTGTTAATCGATTTGCTTACGGACAGCGGAACTTCGGCAATGAGTGCAAAGCAATGGGCGGGCTTGCTCGATGGAGACGAAGCTTATGCGGGTTCTAAAAGCTACTTCAGGTTTGAAGAAATTACAAAAAAGATTTTCGGTTTCAAACATATAATCCCCGTTCACCAAGGTAGAGCCGCAGAGAGGATTCTATTTACAATGGTATTAAGTAAGATAGATTCAGATGGAAGATTTATTAATGCGGGAAAAGGTAAACAAATTCCAAGCAATAACCATTTCGATACCACACAGGCAAACATTGAATTCAACGGAGGTAAAGCAATTGACCTTGTTATTGAAGAGGGAAAACATCCTTCCGTTATTCATCCGTTCAAAGGAAATATGGATATCGGAAAACTCGAAAAATTTATAAAAGAAGTTGGGGTTAAAAATATACCGATATGTATGCTAACAATTACGAATAATACAGGTGGCGGACAACCAGTATCAATGGCTAATATTAAAGCCGTAAGTAAGGTATGTAAAAAATATAAAATTCCGTTTTTCCTCGATGCGTGCAGGTTTGCGGAGAATGCATATTTTATAAAAACTCGCGAAAAAGGTTATTCTAATAAATCTATTCTCTCGATTTGCAAAGAATTGTTTTCGTATGCAGACGGATGTACAATGAGTGCAAAAAAAGATGCCTTTGCAAACATAGGCGGATTTATTGCTATGAATAGCGATGATTGGTATGGGAAGTGCAAAAATCTTTTAATTATTACGGAAGGTTACGAAACTTATGGTGGCCTTGCAGGAAGAGATATGGAAGCCATTGCACAGGGTTTGGAAGAAATTCTCGATGAAAGTTACCTGAATTACAGAATCGCTTCTACAAAATATCTCGGAGACAGACTTCTGAAGATGGGTGTTCCTATAATCCAACCTCCGGGTGGACACGCGATTTACGTAGATGCAAAAGGGTTACTTCCTCATATACCAGTCGAGCAGTACCCCGGGCAGGCACTTGTAGTCGAGCTGTATAAAGCAGGCGGAATCCGTGCAGTAGAAATCGGTAGCGTTATGTTCGGAAAGAACGACGAAAAAGGGAAACTGATTCCTGCAAGTATGGAACTCGTGCGACTTGCAATCCCGCGACGAGTCTATACACAAAGCCATATAGATTATGTATTGGAAGTATTTGCAGAAATAAAGAAGAATACAAAAAAAATAAAAGGCGTGAAAATAATCTGGGCACCGAAGTTTTTAAAACACTTTACGGCAAAGTTCGCACCTTGCTCTTAGTTATAAAGTTTGTAAGGTTAATAAAGTTTATAAAGTAAGAACATTTTTAATTCTCTCGTTCCGAAGCAGGGGTTTCGGAACGATTTTTTTATATACTATTTACTATTCACTTTTTTCTATTATCTAAATTTATTAGAATAAACACAAAATAATTTGTTCATATGAAAATCCCCAAAAAATATTTGCTGTTTGTTATTTTCTATTTGTTATTTTCTATTTCTACTTTTACGCAGGATTTTACCCTCGTCGAATCCGTGCCTGTAGAAACGAGTTTAGAGCAATCAACTCTTCCACGTGCATCGGATGTATGGCTTGAAATGATAGGCGGAGCAACAGAAACAATAGACATAGAAACATTTTACATTGCAAACGAAAAAGGCGAAGTGCTCGAAAAAATTTTGAAAGCTATAAAAGATGCCGCTTCACGTGGTGTTCAGATTCGCATAATAATTGACGAAAGTTTTTACAATTCAAGCGAAAAATCCGCTGACGAATTGAATAATATACCGAACATCACAATGCGGAAAATCCCTTTCAAAAAAATTGCAGGTGGTGTGATGCACGCAAAATATTTTGTGGTGGATAAAAAAGATTTATTCATCGGCAGTCAGAATATGGATTGGCGGGCACTGAAACACATTCACGAAATGGGAGCGAGAATTAAAAATAAAAAACTTGCAAAAGTATTTTTAAACATTTTTGAAATTGACTGGGGACTTTGCGAAAATTACAGCGAAGAAAATCTCGCAAAACTGAAAAAGAAATACAGTAAAAATTTAATCAATTCAAGAAAACCGCTGAAAATAAAAACAGAAGAATTCGGTGATGTGATATTGTATCCTGCTTTCAGCCCTGCAGGAATTTTACCCGATAAATTCAATAAAGAAGAAACCGAACTTATAAAAATTATTAAAAACACAAAACACCGCCTCTGCATAAATATGTTTTCCTACTCGCTCAAGGGCGAAGGTAAAGATGAGGTCTATGATAAAATCGATAAAGCCCTGCGTGATGCCGCCGGGCGCGGAGTGAAAATTAAAATTATTTTTTCCAACTGGGCGATTAAAAAAGGTGCGACTGAATCCATTCAGAGTTTATCCATCGTTCCCAATATCGAAATCAAGTTCAGCAGTATTCCCGAATATAGCGGTGGATTTATTCCGTACTCGCGGGTTGACCATTGCAAGTTTTTCATTTCCGACAGCACACTCTCGTGGATTAGCACATCCAACTGGGAGCGAAGCTACTTTTACGAATGCAGGAATGCAACTTTGATAATTCAAAATGAAGATGTAAATTCCCTGCTTGAAGAAGTTTTCTTCAGGTCGTGGAATAGTGCGTTTGTGGAGCCGGTGGATATGAATAAAAAGTACGAACAAGTGAAAAAGAAGTAGAGCGTTTTATATTCATCTCTTTTACGGGATAAAAAATGGTGTCTTTCCGTTACAACGCTGGAGCGTTGTAACGAGTTACTATTGTTTTTTTCTGGTTACTATGTTCCAACATAGTAACCTCTCCGCTTTGTTATTCCTGCATGTTTTATGCCGGAATCCAGAAAAACAAATCTTCTTTTACGCTTACAATTTAATTTAGTAATTGAATGTCGAAAATAATTTTATTACGTTTAAAAATACCCTAAAATAAACACAAAAATTATCAATATGCAAAACCAACATTATTCGGTTAATCAACACCTTATAGAAACAATTCTTATCTGGGTTAAATCTGGTGAAGTTGCAATTCCGGAGATTCAAAGACCTTTTGTATGGGATTCTTCAAAAGTTAGAGATTTAATTGATTCTTTATACAAAGGATATCCTATTGGTTACCTTATTGTTTGGAAAAACCCGAATGTCAAATTAAAAGATGGAAAAACTTCAGAAGGGAAAAAAATATTAATAGATGGACAGCAACGTGTTATTGCGATGAAAGCTGCGATTTTGGGAGATTATATTGTAGACAAAGAATACAATAAAACAAAAATTATTATATCTTTTAATCCTAAAGATGAAAGGTTCGAGGTGCAAAACCCTGCAATACTTAAAGATGTTACCTGGATTCCAGATATATCAAAAATTATTTCTGGTGGAATAAATATTCTTGAATTAGTTGATGAGTATTGCACAAAAAACAAAGGGGTTGATAAAAATAATTTTTACAACAAAATATATTCATTACAACAATTGATTAAAAAGCAAATAGGCATTATTGAATTAGAACATGATTTAGATATTGAAACTGTTACCGAAATATTCATTAGGATTAATCGACAAGGAGCTGAATTAAGTCAAGCTGACTTTGCAATGTCAAAAATTGCCGCAAATGAAACATACGGGGGTTCAATTATGAGAAAATGTATTGATTATTTTTGTCACATGGCAGTCGCCCCTGAGTTTTATAATCAAATTTTAGAAGTCGATAAAGAGTTTGTTAAATCTGATTACTTTAAAAAAATTAGTTGGCTTAAAGACGAACAAGACGATTTATATGATCCTGATTATACGGATTTATTAAGAGTTGCATTCACTACCGAATTTAACAGGGGCAGACTTGCTGATTTAGTAAGTTTACTATCTGGAAGAAACTTTGAAACAAGAACATTTGAAGAAGATATCGCCCGTAATTCATTTGAGACTTTGAATAAAGGTATTATGAATTATATTAACGAAACAAATTTTAAGAGATTCATTATGATAATTAGATCGGCTGGATTTATTTCACCGTGGATGGTTCGCTCACAAAATACGTTGAATGTAGCATACATGCTTTATCTGAAACTCAAAAATCTTAATTGTGATCCAAGCTTAATCGAAAAATTTGTAAAAAGGTGGTTTGTATTTTCGGTGCTTACTGGTAGATATTCGGGGTCTCCGGAAAGCATTATAGATTATGATATCAAAAACATTAACTCAAAGGATTTCGGAGAATACCTTGAATTGAATGAAAACGCAGAACTCTCAGATGCTTTCTGGGAATTTTCTTTAATACAAAGTTTAGACACACCTGTATCGAGTAGTCCTTACTTTAATGTTTATCTTGCATCACAAATCAAAAATAACGATAAAGGTTTTTTATCTAAAGATATATTAGTAAAAGACATGGTTGTTGAAAGAGGTGATATACACCATATATTCCCTAAAGAATATTTGAAAAAGAATAATTATAAAAGAAATAAATACAATCAAATTGCTAACTATGTTTATATGCAAACAGAAATAAATGTTAGAATTGGTTCGAAAGCTCCAACATTATATTTAAAAGATGTTTTGGAACAATGTAATGGAGGTAAAATAAAATATGGTTTAATTACTGATAAATCTCAACTAAAAGAAAACTTCAAAATGAATTGTGTCCCTGAAGAAATATTTGAAATGGATGTAAATAAATATGAAGAATTTTTAGAATTAAGAAGAAGATTAATTGCTCAAAAAATCAAAGATTATTATTTTAATTTATAACCAAATGTAAATCTTTAAGTAAATATTATTATGTTATGCAAAAGATTTCTTTCCAAGCTAAGCTTCTACTTGTAAAAAACACAATAAGTACGTGTTACTTTTTGTACCTTACAGCATTCCCGAAGTGGGGGGGATAAAAAAAAGCAGTGAAGGTAAAAGCAAAGATAGATAAATATTTTTACCGCGAATTGCTTATGCCCGACGGAAAAGGGAATCACTATTTGGGCTTGAAAGCCGCCATTATGCGGGAACTCGGGAAAAAAGCAGGTGATATGGTGAATGTCGAACTGGAAATCGATACCGAAGAAAGAGTTGTCGAAATTCCGCCTGAGTTGGAAAAACTTCTTACGTTACGAAGCAGGGGCTTCGTAACGAGGTAAAGAATAAATTACCACCCCCCCGCAAGAAACTCCAAATTTTAACATCTAAAACTAATCTGTGGCTTATGTTTTTAAGAGATAACGTTCTAATTAGTGTGTAAATTTAGAATTTATTCTAATTAGAAAATAGTTCAACCCCTTTGGGGTTGTGATAGTAGGCGAGCATTATCCCCCGATTTTGTCGGGGGTTACTAATATTCGACCACTACGTGGTCGTTTGAGATTTGCCAGAAAAATTATTATAAATTCGTTTTTCCATGCTATATAATAGAAATCTATTTACACACTTTTTTAAACGCTATCTTTTGAAATATGTAAAAAATTTTTGCTTTAATGTTTCGAGAATATACTTTATTATGAAAATAAAAAAATTATGAAATACAGATTACTCGGAAAAAGCGGGCTCCGCGTCTCGGAGATTTGCCTCGGCACAATGACATTCGGCAGGGAATGGGGAACAATGGGAGCCGAAAAAGACGAATCAAAAAAGATATTCGATGCATTCGTAAATAAAGGTGGAAATTTCATAGATACCGCAAACCGCTACCACGAAGGTACAAGCGAAAAATTTACAGGTGAATTTATAGCTTCAAACAGGGATTCATTCGTTCTTGCAACCAAATACACGCTCTTCAATCCCGGCAGGAAAGATGACGTTTTGAGCTCGGGTAACAGCAGAAAAAATATGATTTACTCACTCGAAAAAAGTTTGAAGAGACTGAAAACAGATTACATAGATTTATACTGGGTTCACGCATGGGATTTCCTTACGCCTGTCGATGAAGTGATGAGGGCGTTGGACGATATGGTAAAGGCGGGAAAAATTTTATACATCGGAATTTCCGATACTCCTGCGTGGATAGTATCGCAGGCAAATACACTTGCAGAACTTAAGGGCTGGACGCAGTTTATTGCATTGCAGGTTGAATACAGTCTGCTCCAGCGGACACCCGAGAGAGATTTAATTCCGATGGCAAATGCATTCGGTATGGCGGTTACTCCGTGGGCGGCACTCGGTGGCGGTGCATTAACGGGAAAATATCTGAATAAAAAACCCGGTGAGCCGCATAGAGTTCCCGAAGGCAGTAAAAGAATAAATGAGGAAAGCACGAGGATTACACGTGAAGTAGTAAAGATAGCAGAAGAAATGGGAGTTACGCCAGGACAGGTTGCTCTAAATTGGGTGAGACAGCAGAAAGGCACTTTCATTCCAATTGTCGGAGCAAGGACAGAAGCACAGATGAAGGATTCACTCGACTGCCTGAATTTTACTCTGCCGGAAAAAGTTATGAATAGATTAAATGAGGTAAGCAAAATTGATTTAGGATTTCCACACGATTTCCTCGAGCAACCGCTTGTGAGGGATTTGGTGTATTCGGGAAAGTATGATGATATAATACGTTAAATTCTAAATACGAATTTCTAAATCCTAAACAATTTCTAAATTCTAAATTTATTTAAATATAATATTTAAAGAATGTATTTGTAACTTTGATATTAGAATTTGTTTAGAGTTTAGGATTTGCGTTCTTTGCACCCCGATTTATCGGGATAGAAATTAGAAATTTAAGAAAGAGCTTGGAAGAAAAAGAATTAATAAAAAAAATAATCGAAAATGATAGAAAAGCTTTTAAAGAGCTTTACGATAATTTCTCTTCCAGAGTTTACAATACCATTCTCGGGATTTTGCAAAGTATAGAAGATGCAGAAGATGTTACGCAAGAGGTTTTTGTACAGATTTTCAAATCAATCGAAAATTTTAAACAGGAGTCATCTCTCTCGACGTGGATTTACAGAATTACAATTAACAAAGCATACGAATTTTTAAGAAGCAAAAAAAGAAAAAAAAGATTTGCAATCGTAAAATCCATTTTTGCAAAAGATGAAGTAGCAGAACCCATGGATTTCTTGCATCCTGGAATTATCGAGGAAAACAAAGAACGAGGAAAAATACTTTTTAAAGCAATAGAAAAATTACCAGAGAAACAGAAAACCGCTTTCATACTAAACAAAATCGAAAATCTAAGCTACAAAGAAATTGCCGATATAATGAAAATATCCCTGCCTTCTGTCGAATCTTTGTTATTCAGAGCAAAGGAAAATTTAAGGAAAAAACTTTATAAATATTATAAAGATAATTTATAAACCGCAAGTTTAAAAAAATAAAATCGTCTAAAGAATAAAATATGGACAAAAAAGATTTAATAGAGAAAGAGATAGAAAAAACTCTGCGAATCACAGATGAAATCAAAAGTGTCAAGGCAAATTCTTTTTTGTTTTCAAAAATAATAAACAAAATAGCAGAAAATAAACCAATAGTAAAAAGTTTCAATTTCAAGATTGCTATTTCTATTGTTGTTGTTTGCATTATAACAAACTTTGCTGTTTTGTTTAATTATAATAAACAAAATAATATACTTAATTTAAAAAATACTGATTCAACAAGAATGGCTCAAATTAAATCCTTGGCGTCCGAATATTCTTTAACTAACTATTTTTATTTTTATTAATTTTTTATAACTATGGAAACAGCAACAAAAAATAAAGTATTGTATCTTGTTTTAGCGGTTCTCGTTCTCCTTAATATAATATCGATTAGCTCTATATGGGTAATGAAAGAAAAAAATATAATCCATCCGCCTTTTATTCCCCCTGGTATGCCTCCACCACATGGAATACAACAACATCCAGATATTCCTCCTTTAAAAGATGGAAAATTGTTTCTTGCGGAAGAATTAAGATTTACTCCCGAACAGGTAGAAAAATTTTCAAAACTTAGAGATGAGCATTTTATAACGACACGAAAACTAATTGACGATATGCAAAAAGCTATGGATGATATGATGGAACAAGTCAAAATGAAAGACGGAGATGCAAAAGCAGAAGAATATGCCTCTAAAACTTCTTCGATACAAAAAGAACTACAAATAATGGCTTACAAACACTTCAAAAGTATAAGAGAAATATGTGATGACAAACAGAAAGAAAAATTTGATACGATTTTAAAAGATGTTACTAAAATGATGGCTCCTCAGAGTCCTCCACTGCTTCAGAGTAAATAAAGTTTTAACTTATTAAGGGTTTAATATGTTTTTATATTGAACCCTTATTTAAATAGTTAACACAACATAAATCATTACTTAATAGATTTGATATTGATATTCTATACATAAATTCCGTCAATTTTTGTATATTTAATAAATTTTCGTCATTTTTGACCAAAAACTAAAGAGCATAATGTAAAAAAATTTTAAAATTAATATATTTTTTTTGGCATATTAATTGAGTCACTATTAATTAAAAAACTTTTTGAATTACATAAAACGAATTAAATATGGTTATAAACAAAAAAATTGCAATCAGTGAGACTGGATTCATTTTTAATCCTACTACCGGAGATTCATACTCTATGAATCCCATCGCATCAGAAATCCTCGAAATGCTTAAAAAAAATATGAAGGAGGATGACATAAAAAATGCATTGCTTGAAAAATATGATGTAAGTAAATCTGTTCTTCAAAAAAGTTACGATGAATTTATTGATATGTTGAAAAAGCTAAACATTATTGAATAATGAAAAGAAAAAAAATAACTGTAGCTGTAACAGGACTTAATAATATAGATAACCCAGGACCTGGAATACCTGTTATAAGGGGAATTCTTGAATCGAAAGTTTTTGATGCAAGAATCATAGGGTTAGCTTATGAAAATCTTGAACCAGGCATTTATATGCATGATCTCGTTTCCAAATCTTATCATATACCATATCCAACCGCCGGTTCCGACATCTTATTGAAAAGAATAGAATACATTAATGATATAGAAAAAATAGATGTTCTTATTCCAAATTTTGACGCAGAGCTTTATACTTTTATGAAAGCTTCAAAAGAGTTAAAGGAAATGGGAATTAAAACTTTTCTCCCTACTTTAACCCAATTTGAAGAAAGACAAAAACCTTTTCTCCCTGCATTTGGAAAAAAATATAAAGTAAAGGTTCCTAATGGAAAAACAATTTTTTCCGAAAAAGATATTTACGAATTATCACGTGATTTCACTTACCCATTAGTTGTTAAAGGGAAATTTTACGATGCCGAAATTGTTTACACACCTGAACAGGCAAAAATGTTTTATCACAAAACAAGCGGTAAATGGGGGCTTCCTATTGTAATTCAAGAGTTTATAGAGGGAACAGAGGTAAATGTTGTAGCTCTCGGTGATGGAAAAGGAACAACAATCGGAGCAGTTCCTATGAGAAAGCAATATATTACCGATAAAGGAAAAGCTTGGTCGGGTATTACATTAGATGATTCTAACCTATTAAAGATAACAAGAAGTATTATTAAAAAAACAAAATGGCGTGGTGGCATGGAGCTCGAAATGATTAAAACCAAAAACAATGAATATTACCTTATTGAAATAAATCCAAGACTTCCAGCATGGGTTTATCTCGCTGTTGGAGCGGGGCAAAACCTGCCCGAAGCACTCGTTAAATTGGCTTTGGGAATGGAAGTCGATAAATTTAAAAAATATAAAATAGGAAAACTTTTTATAAGATATTCTTATGAATTATTATGTGATATTTCTGAATTTGAAAAATTGGCACATTACGCTGAATTATAAGGAGAAAAAAAATGAAAAAACTTAATTTCGAAAGGCCAACTATTAAGAAATTAAACATTGGACCGTCTCACAAATTTGGTTTGAAAACAGAATTCGAACCACTTTCTCATATAGATGATGTTGCTGTGTCAGATTTATTAAGAGATTACGGTTCGCCACTATTTATAATTTCCGAAAATACTATTAGAAAAACCTTAGCAGAAGCAAAAAGAGCTTTTGAAACCAGATATCCAAAAGTGCAATTTGCATGGTCATATAAAACAAATTATCTTGATGCTGTATGTAATATATTTCATCAGGAAGGTTCTTGGGCTGAAGTAGTTTCGAGATTTGAATACGATAAAGCTATTGAAAATGGGGTTGACGGTAATAAAATTATCTTTAATGGTCCAGCAAAAACGGAAGATGATTTACACACTGCGATTGAAAACGGTTCCCTAATTCACATTGACCATTTTGATGAATTATATATGCTAATAGATATTGCCTCAAGTCATAAAAAAAGACCAAAGGTTGCTATTAGAGTTAATATGGATACAGGGGTTTACCCAATGTGGGATAGGTTCGGATTCAATTTTGAAAACGGAGAGGCTTGGGAGGCAATCAATAGAATTATGATGAGCAATAAACTTGACCTTGTCGGTTTGCATACTCATATTGGCACCTTTATGATGACTGCGAGCGCTTATGCAATAGCAGCATCGAAATTAGCTGAACTTGCAGTTAGTTTAAAAAGAAAATATAATCAGAACCTAAATTATATAGATATGGGTGGAGGCTTCGCATCAAAAAATACACTAAAAGGTTCTTACTTGCTTGGAATTGATACATCTCCTTCTTTCGATGATTACGCAGAAGCTATTACAACCTCACTGATTAATTCTCAACTTGACCCTGAACATATGCCAATGCTTATCCTCGAAACAGGAAGAGCATTGATTGACGATGCGGGTAGTCTGGCAGGAACTGTTATCGCAAACAAGAAACTATCAGATGGAAGACATTCTACAATTCTGGATTTTGGTGTAAATATTCTTTTTACATCGTTTTGGTATGAACATAAAATTACTCCCGCTCAAGAATTTTCTCAACATTCTGAAACTACAAGTTTATATGGTCCTTTGTGTATGAATATTGATCAGATACGTGAATCGGTCCATTTACCGGCTCTAAAAAAAGGGGATAAGGTTGTTGTTAGCAGAATTGGTGCATACAATATGACACAGTGGATGCAATTTATTACGTTAAGACCTAAAGTGGTATTGATCGATACAAAAAGAAACGTTCATGTTATTAGACAAAATGAAACGAATAAAGATATTATTAATCTCGAATCTGTTCCCGAACATTTAAAACTAAAAAAATAACTTTTGAATTTAAATCAATACATAAGAAGCGTAATTAATAGTTATTCGATTATTTTCTTTTCGGATAAATATCTTTTTTCCGCCGTTCTTATGTTTGTTTCTTTTTTTGATGCATTTGCAGGGCTTTGCGGATTACTATCTGTCTTACTTGTTACCCTTGTTGCCGATATTTTGGGATATGATAGATATAAAATTGAAAAAGGATATTATGGGTTTAATAGTCTGCTAATTGGACTCGGAATAGGGCTAAATCTTCAAGCTGGTTGGCTTGTATTACTTTTTGTTTTACTTGCTTCAGTTATTACTCTTATGCTCACTGTTGTTCTTGAAAATATACTTTCTAAAAACTTCCTCCCATATTTAAGTTTACCTTTTCTTATACCTTTTTGGTTTATGCTCCTTGCTATGAGAGAGCTCCATTTTTTAAACCTTAGCGAACAAGGAATTTTCTTTCTGAATGAACTTTTTATCGTTGGCGGGAACAGGTTAATTAATATTTATGAGTGGTGGAACTCTTTTGAAATGGCTTCCTCTCTGAAAATTTATTTTATCTCTCTTGGAGCTATCTTTTTTCAATATAAAATAATTGCTGGAATTTTAATTGCAGTAGCACTGCTTTATTATTCAAGAATAGCATTTACATTGTCGCTTATCGGATTTTATTCTGCTTATTCCTTTTATTTATTAATGGGTGCTAACTTTACCGAAGTAGGTTTTTCATATATAGGATTTAATTTTATTCTTACTGCAATTGCCATAGGAGGTTATTTCCTCGTGCCTTCTAAAACTTCATACTTTTGGGCTATTGTTCTCACTCCTATTGTTGTATTATTTACGTTAAGCTTAAGTATAATATTTAGCGTATGGCATTTATATATTTATTCACTTCCATTTAATATTGTGGTTTTATTGTTTTTATATGCTTATAAATTACGGGTTTACAAACCAGCTAAGTCACTCGAGGTCGAGATTCAGCGTAACTCACCAGAACTAAACCTTTATATGTATCTAAACAGCAATCATAGATTTAAAGATTATTCTCTGTATCCCATAAGATTACCTTTTTACGGGGAGTGGAAAGTCTCACAGGGATACGATGGTGAATATACACATAAATCTAAATGGAGATATGCATGGGATTTCGTTATTATTGATTCCGAAGGATTAACATATCGAAATTACGGTGCAACAGTAGAAGATTACTACTGTTATAATAAAGCTGTTTTATCTCCTTTTGATGGATATGTAGATGAAATTATAGATGGAATCCCTGATAACCCAATAAATGATGTAAATGTAGATGAAAATTGGGGAAACACAATTATTATAAGGCATGGGGAAAAATTTTATTCGAAAATATCTCATTTAAAAGCTGGCTCTTTTAAAGTTATGAAAGGTGAGTGGGTAAAAACTGGGCAACTCATAGCTTTTTGTGGAAATTCTGGTCGCTCACCAGAACCTCATATCCACTTTCAGCTACAGGAATATCCTTTCGTTAACGGAGAGTCTTTAGAATATCCTATTTCGCAGTTTGTAAAAAGAGATAAAAACGGATATGAATATAAATCCTATTCTGTTCCCCAAAAAGATGATATTGTATCTAACATAGAAATTAACGCATTGATGAAAAAAGCTTTTCACTTAATTCCTGGTGATAAACTATACTTCGAAGTAGAATCGAAAGGAAAAACAAAAAATGTCCAATGGGAGGTTTATACTGATATTTATAATTATTCATATATTTATTGCAGGACATCAAATTCCTATGCTTATTTCGTTGAAGACGGAAGAACGTTTTATTTCTATAATTTTATTGGCAGTAAGAGAAGCTTACTCTATTATTTCTTTCTTGCCGCTTATAAAATCCCTCTCGGATTCTATAAAGATGTAACAATAAAAGATAATTTTGCCCTTCATTTCGTTTATAGTAAAATTGGGTTGTTTCTTCAAGATTTCGTTGCTCCATTTTTTGTTTTTCTTAAATCGGATTATCTTCTAAAGTATGTGAAGATTGACGAAGTCATAAATCCTTCTTATTTAACATTAAATTCAACAGTAAATAAAAATTTCTTAGGAAAAAAGACTGGTGAAATGAAATTTTCTGTTGAAATAAATAAGGAAGGATTAGATAAATTAGAAATATTTCTTAAAAATAAAACGATAAGTGCAAAGTGTATAAGATAATTTTAATACTATCTTTAATTTTTATTTTTATAGCTTCGGGTTACTCTCAAAAAAAACTCGAGCAAAAAGATGTCGATATAAAAACTTATTCACTTTATTTAGCTGGAAATTGGGAGGAACTCATAAAAGAATGTGAATACGCAATTGACAATAGCATAGACTTTTTTTATCTAAGACTTAGACTGGGAATTGCCTACTTCAATAATTCAGATTATTTAAAAGCTACAAATCATTTTGAAAAAGCCATAGATTTTAATCCAAGTGACACCCTCACTTTAGAATATTTATACTACTCTTATCTATATTCGGGAAGGGAAAGTGATGCCCAATCGCTGGTTTCGACAATGTCCCTTAAATTAAAAAATAAATTAAAAGTGCAAAATAAAATTTTCTATGGAGCATATTCTGAAGTTGGTTATACAAAAAATAGTAACATAAACGAACAAAAGAAAAAAAATCCTATTTCGTCACAAATGAGTTTTAACGAACAAAAAATAAATGACAATTCCATCTATCTGAACTTAAGTCTAATACATCAATTAGGAGGTAGAGTAAAGATATTTCACGGTTATAACAATATCTCCGTTTCTAGCACAAAACAAATCTCTGAAAGAACATTGGGACAAAGAGAATTTAAATTAAAAACGAATCAAGATGAATATTATTTAAATATAAATTTTAATCTTGGCTATGGATTTGATTTGACCACTGCATTTCATTATTTAAATGTAAAAGATGAAGACATTTTTATTCAATATAATGAAATGATCAACCCACCGCAACCGTACTATGCAAAGTCTTCGGAAAATACAAATAATTTTTCTACTTTAATTTCCATTTCTAAGTATATTGGATATTTCAAACTCGGTTCAAAAAATTATATTTCAAATTTAAACAAGGCTACTCAGGTTCAAAGCACTTTTCAAGTTATTTTCTTTCCACTTGGAAATCTAAATTTATACTCAGTAACTGATGCAACTATATTATCAAACAAAGTATGGGGAGATAAATTCAAAAGCGAAGGAATATTAGACCAAAAAATTGGTTGGAAAGTTTTTAATAACTTATGGATGGAGGTTGGATATACCTTTGGAAAAATTTACAATTACAACGAAAGTGATGCATTTATTGTTTTCAATAACATAAATAAAATTTCCAATCGTATAAGTGCAAATCTAATAATACCTATAAGCAGTAAGATGGAATTTTCTTTAAGATATCAATATTATAATCAGGAAGTAATCTCGAATATCAATTATAATCCTATATTAACACAGCAAGTTTTTTCAAACAATAGTAACCATAAAATAATTGGAGGTCTAAAATGGACATTTTAAAAAAAATCAAAAAATTATTTTTACTTGTTTTTGTAATCGTTGTTGTATCTCAAATCAGCGCTATGGGTGATACAGATGCAGGTCCAAACAGCGATTTACAGAAAGCATTTAAGGAAAGCTATGAATATGAAGGTAAAGGGCAATATACAGATGCAATTAATGTATTAAAGAATGTTTATAATGAAAACCTTTACGAAATTAATCTTCGACTTGGATGGCTTTATTATCTTAACAAACAATATGATGAATCAGTGCTATACTATCAAAAAGCTATTAACCTTTTGCCATACTCTATTGAGGCTAAATTTGGAATTGTTAATCCATTAGCAGCTCAAGAAAAATGGGATAAAGTTGCAGAACAATATGTTGCAATTTTATCAACTGACCCACAAAACACAATTGCAAATTACCGACTGGGTTTGAACTATTATTATAAAGCCGATTACACAAACGCTTATAAGCAATTTGAAAAAGTAGTTAATCTTTATCCTTTTGATTACAGTTCGGTTTTAATGTATGCATGGTCAAACTATATGCTCGGAAAGAAAAAAGAAGCCGAACTTCTTTTTAACAAAGTATTATTATTAAGCCCTGATGATAAGTCCGCTTTAGAAGGATTGGGTCTGTTGAATAAAAAGTAATTTCTGAATTTCAACTTATAAATTATCTTTTCTTGTCTAAGTTTTAGTTGTTCCCAACTTTTGTGTTGGGAACACTAACAGCTTTTTTCTTATTATTATTAACAATTCTACGGAATATTATAAGTTTTTATTTCCTAATAATTATACTGTTTAAAGTTTATATTAGATATCAAACTCTATTTCAAATTCTAAAATAAATCCCTTATTTTTTCCACATTATTCTTTTATTTTTAATATAATGAATTGCCCGTTTTGTAATATCGAAAAGAAAAACTATCTGGTTGAATCGGAGCTTGCATTTGCTGTGCGAGATATTTATCCTGTATCAAAAGGGCATTCGCTTGTTATACCGAAAAAGCATATAGAAAATTATTTCGATTTATCGAGGGAATACAGAATAGCTTGCTGGGATTTGGTGAGCGAGGTGAAAGAACTTTTGCAAAACAAATATAATCCCGACGGGTACAATGTAGGAATGAATATTAACAGGATTGCGGGCCAGAGTGTGCTTCACGCACATATACATGTTATACCGAGGTATTCGGGGCAGAAAAATAAAAATTTTGCTATAGAGAATATGGCAACCAAGGATTTTTAAAAAACGCAATTTGCGTTCCCAACTCAGACGTTGGGAACAAGGTTTAGGGAAAAATATGGCATCGAAGTTATTTTAAAGTATTATGAAAGAAAATTATTTTAAAAATATAGAATCCAAGTCAAATGAATTCCTCGCTAACATTTTTTTAACACCCGGCTACAGGCGTGTAAATCTCGACCTTAGAGACACTGCTTTGCTTGTAATCGATATGCAAAATTATTTTACGGATGAATCTTCTCACGCTTTTATTCCTGCAGTAAAATCAATAATTAAACCAATAAATAATTTAATTTCTCTTTTCAGAGAAAACGAAAAAGAGTTAATATTCACGAGGCATATTAATACGGAAGATAATGCAAATATGCTGTCCAAATGGTGGAGCGATATTATTGTCGAAGGAGAAATGAGTGAGATTTCGGACTGGTTTGATATTAAAGATTCAAAGGTTATAGTAAAATCACAATATGACGCATTTTACCAAACAAAACTTGAGGATTTTCTAATTTCAAGAGGAATTAAAAAAGTTATTATAACGGGTGTTGCAACTCATCTTTGCTGTGAAACCACTGCTCGCTCTGCTTTCGTGAGAGGGTTCGAGGTATTCTTTCCCGTGGATTGCACTGCAACTTACGATGAAAATTTTCATCTCGCTACCTTAAGAAATTTATCACACGGTTTCGCTCACATTATTAAATCGTCAGATTTGCTTGGACAGGAAAAAGACAATGAATAAAATGTATGACGTAATTATAATTGGAGCGGGACCTTCGGGAATAGCGTCAGCGATTCAATTAAAAAGACACGGAATAGATTTTTTAATTCTTGAAAAAGAAGGTGAGGGAGGTCTGTTAAAGAACGCCTCCCTTGTGGAAAACTATCCGGGATTTCCAAAAGGAATAACGGGATTAAAATTAGTTGTTCTTTTTAAAAAACATTTATCGAAACTGGGTGTTGGAATAAAAAAGGGAAATGTTATCGATGTGAATTTCAGAAAAGGTTTATATATTATAAAGACAGAAAAGAATATTTACACTTCTAAATATTTAATAATTGCATCCGGGACAAAACCAAAAACTCTGAATATAAAAAATTATTCACATATAAAAATTTATTACGACATCTATAAGCTTTTCGATATACGGAAAAAAGATATTGCCATAATAGGCGGGGGTGATGTCGCTTTTGACTATGCAGTAAGTTTAAGTAAAAACGGGAATAATGTTTATATTCTTCACAGGGGTTCAAAACCATCTTGTGTTACCACCCTTCTTAAAAAAGTTTTACTAAAGAAAAATATTTCGTATTTTTGTAATTTAAAATTCGAGAAAATACATAAGGAAAAAAATAAGATTATAATCGAGTGCAACGGGAAACGAAATTTTAAAGTTGATTATTTAATTGCGGCAATCGGGCGAGAGCCACAGCTTGATTTTATAAAAGAAGGAAAGAAAAACTTGTTTGATAAGTTAAAAGATAAATCCTTGTTTTTAATCGGTGACGTTAAAAACGAAATCTACAGGCAGGCAACAATAAGCATCGGGGACGGAATTTTTACAGCTATGAGGATATCAAAGAAAATCATATATGAAAGTAATAGCTAAAACTGAAAACAAAAATATAGCAACGGTATATATCGCAGAACTCAAAGATGGAGGAATGATTGAGTTTGTTGAGTCGATTCAGCCTCCTATTCCAATAGAAAAAAAGTGGGTTTTAATTATCTCAACTTTATGCGGTTGTCCTGTTGATTGCACCTTTTGCGATGCGGGCGGGAGCTATAAGAAGAAGCTCTCGGAAGAGGAGATATTTTTTCAGATTGATTATATGGTAACAAAAAGGTTTCCCAACAGAATTATCGATACAGAAAAATTTAAAATTCAGTTTTCCCGTGTTGGTGAGCCGTCTTTTAATCCCGCAGTATTAGATGTCCTTGAAAAATTTCATTCAATCTATAAAGTAAAAAATTTTATACCCTCAATTTCCACGATTGCTCCAAAAGGAACTGAAAGTTTCTTTGAAAGATTGATTGAAATTAAAAAAAATCTATATGAAAAGAATTTCCAGCTTCAATTTTCCCTTCATACAACCGACTTATCGAAAAGAGATGAAATGATTCCCGTCGAAAAATGGACATTCGAGCAGATTGCAAAATATTCGGAAAAATTTTATCAACCTGAGGGTAAAAAGATTACTCTTAACTTTGCTCTTGCTGAAGAAAGCCCATGTGATGCTGGTGTTCTCAAAAAATATTTCTGTCCCGAAATTTTCCTTGTTAAATTTACGCCCTTAAACCCAACTTATAAGGCAACTAAAAATAATTTTATATCATACATAAAGCAGGATGTTGAATATTATGAAATAATAGAAAATATTAAAGATGCAGGCTACGAGACACTAATCAGTATCGGAGAATTCGAAGAAAATAAAATCGGAAGTAACTGCGGACAATATATTACAAATATAAATAGAATCGGTATAACCACTGAAAACAGCTACTCATATAAAATCAAAGAAATTATTTAAAAAAGCGGAGACTACATAAAAATTTGCCATCATTTGTTTTAAATTTAAATTAAAATAAAGACACAAATGAAAATTCCATCGCTTAAAGCTCTTTTCGAAGGTGCAAAAGAAACTCTATTCAGGTTTCCTTATGTAATTTTAGCATCTGTAATCGGAGCGGGATTTATGATTTATCTGCTCGACCTTCCGTTTGCAAGACAGGACTCGTATAAACATTTGTACAACGTTGTTATGGTTTGCTCGCTTGGTATTTCTTTTTTACTATCGCTTGTGTTTATCTGTAAGAGAATAAAAGCTACCAAAATTTTAACTCTTATTATACAGTCAATAGGCATTATTGTGTTAATTGCATATTACTTTACTTTACCGAAAGAGCCGGGTTATGTAGATATTACGCGATATTTACTTTTTATGATAGGAATGCACTTGTTGGTTTCTTTTTCACCTTTTGCGAACAAAAAGTTTTCACTCGAGCGAAAAGGATTCTGGCAATTCAATCAAAACCTTTTCATCAGGATTCTGATAACAGGTGTTTATTCTGGGGTATTGTATGCCGGGCTATCGGTTGCAATATTATCTTTCGATAATTTATTCGAAGCACATATAAACTCAAAGATATATGGACAGCTTTTCTTTTTTATTCTTGGTGTTTTTAATACGTGGTTTTTTCTTTCGGGTCTGCCGAAAAACCTCGACGAACTTGAGAATATGGACTTTTATCCAAAGGGTTTAAAAATATTTACTCAATACGTTTTACTACCCCTGGTATTTATTTACTTACTCATTTTATATTTATATATGGGTAAAATAATAATCCAGTGGCAATTGCCAATGGGATGGGTTTCTTATCTTGTTCTCGGATTTTCAACAACGGGAATTTTTTCTTTGCTTCTAATAGAGCCACTACGCGAACTCGAAGGCGTCAATTGGATAAAAAGATTTTCTAAATGGTTTTACTTAGTTTTATTCCCGCTTATAATTTTACTTTTCGTTGCAATTCTTCGTAGAACTGGAGAATACGGAATAACGGAAAGAAGATATTTTGTTTTTGTGCTTGCTGTGTGGCTGACTTTTATGGCGGTATATTTTTCATTTAGTAAAATCAAGAATATAAAAATAATTCCTTACTCGCTCTGCCTGATTGCCTTTCTAACTTCCTTCGGTCCGTGGGGTGCGTTCAGTTTATCCGAAAGAAGCCAGATGGGAAGATTAGAAGAAATTTTGACCAAGAATAAAATTCTTATTGACGGAAAAATTGTTAAAGCATCGACCACTGTTCCAATTTCAGATGAAGAAAGACAGGATGTAAGTTCCGTAATCCAATTTTTAAGTGAGAGAAAATCACTCGATAAAATTCAGCCGTGGTTTGACCAAAATATCGATACCATTAAAGGCGGAACCGTTAATAACGTTTATAAATCAAAGGAAGCAAAGATTACGGATTTGATGGGTATCGAATACCAGCTATACAAAAGATACAATCAATCAGATAATATATATTATTACATTACATTAAAAGAATTCGGTCATATAAATATTCATGGATATGACTTTGCGATAAATTACAGACCGTTTATAAATAACAAAGAAGAACCAATGAAATATTATGCGGTGGATTCCACAAATAATATCGGGCTGGAATATTTATCCGATAGTCTTGCCGTAATTATCAGTAACAACGGAATGCGGGTTGGCAATGTTAATTTTTCCAAAATGCTTGAAGAAGCAAAAAAACTAAAAACCGAACCTAACGTGAAGGATTTAAGCATAGACGGCGAGAACGAAAAAATTAAATATAAATTTGTCTTCCAGAATATTAGCGGTAATACGGAGGAAGGAAAAGATAAAGTCACTTCCTTTTTTGTAAATGTGTTTTTAAAAATAAAATAAATATAATATTTTGAAAATTCACGAACGTATCTTGTTTTACAACTCCCGTTTTATTTTTTCTTTATTTGCATTTATATTTATTTTATTTATTAATGAAGTTATCCCACAGGAAATTGATTCCTCCGAATATAAAACCCCTACAATAGAAGTTGATGCTATGCGTGAACTCGAGAAAATGGCACCTATAACTTTCGAGAATATAAAAAGAGAAACAATCGAAAATAAATACTGGATGCAGGATTTACCGATGTTTTTAAGCGGAAACACAAGTATAAACTCATATTCGGAATCGGGTGCTTCGATTGGTTATTCTTTTTTTACAATTCGAGGATTTGACCAAAGAAGGATTTCTGTTTTACTTAATAATGCTCCTCAAAATGACCCCGAAGATCACCAGGTTTACTGGGTTGAATTGTCTGATATTATGTCATCGGTGGAAGGAATACAATTACAAAGAGGTATTGGAACTATACTCTATGGCACTTCCGGGGTTGGGGGAATCATTAATGTTCAAACCATAGATTATTTTAAAAATAAATTTATAAACATTTTTGCAGGTCACGGAAACTTTAATTCAAGTCGTTACTCCATCGAATGCTCATCGGGTATGACAGAGAGTGGTTTTGGTTTCTACGGCAAATTTTCAAAAACTAAGACAGATGGTTACAGAAATCTCTCATGGTCTGACCATTATTCATATTTCCTTAGTGCAGGAAAAATGTTGAATGATAAATCATCCATAAAATTAAATGTTTACGGCTCACCAAATAAGAATCATCTTGCATATCTTGGAGTAACAAAAAAATATCTCGAAGGTAGAGTAACTGGTTATAGGCGTATCGATAGAAGATATAATCCACTCAACAATCCTAATGAATCAGACAATAATAACAAACCACATTTCGAACTTGTATTTAACTGGCAACCAAACAAAAATTTTATAATCTGGAATACATTTAATTATATCAGGGGGGAAAGAACCTTAACAGCAAATTACCCGATAAGTAAAGGAATGGATTTTACCTACTTTCATCTTCAGCCGTTTTATGTTACCGATACACTTACGTACAATCCGAGTTATTACTTAAGAAATAAACTCACAAATACTATAGATTCTGTAGCTGGATTGGGTTACAAGATTGTACGAAGCGATATGGTTGTAAACATATCCACAAGTAGTAACGACTATGGGTGGTATCCAAAAATTCAATTAAAGCATTTCGATGAAAAAGCAAATTTAATAGCAGGAGGTGAACTCCGTTTTCATAAATCAGAACATTACGGTGAAATAACGTTTGGGAACGCCCTTCCAAAAGGGACACCGAGTGATTACAAATATTATTTTTATAACGGAAAAAAAACAACTGCCTCTATTTACGTAAATGAATTTACAAATGTGGAAAAAAAATTGACTATAATGGCAGGAGTGCAGTTTACCTATCACAAATATTCGATAGAAAATGATGCATTTAAAAATTATAATTTTGGTGCCGAGTATAAATTCCTTACCTCAAGGGTTGGGTTTAATTATAATTTTAACGACAATATAAAAGTATATTCGAGCGTTTGTCTTGCAAGACGTGAACCTCGATTGAAAGATTTTTATGATGCCGATAGCCCAAACTCAAGACCAAATCTAAAAGTTGTAGATACCATTAACAAGGTTTATTCCGATCCTCTTGTGCAGTATGAAGAGTTAACAGATTACGAATTCGGAGCAGGATATAAAAACGAATTTTTTAAATCCAATTTGAATTTCTACTATATGGATTATAAAAACGAAATTGTGAATAGTGGTATGCTCAATAATATTGGAGAGCCTGTTTATGGAAACGCCGGAAGAACCATCCATCGCGGTATCGAGGCAGAAGTGGAATGTAGTTTGTTTTCAAAGCTTTTAAGAAAATTTTTTAAAAATAATACTTTTTTGAATATAAGCGGAAATCTTAATTTATCGGATAATTATTTTGTGGAATATATAGAAACTCTGGGGGTGGATACGCTCGGAAATATTATTAAGGGAAAAGATTATTCGGGTAACCAGATTATGCTTACTCCACAAATAATCGGAAACCTTTCGCTGGGTTTGTATTCCGAGTTCGGCTTATCTGTTTATATCTCTTTACAATATATAGGTAAACAATATCTCGATAATTCAGAAAACGAAAGAAAAGATTCTACGGTCCGAAAGGTAAAAGGTTACATAGATAAGGATATAAAACCTTATGCGGTCTTTAATACAGGAATATCGCTCGATTTCGTCCCGCTTATAAAATCGCATACAGTAAATAAATATTTCAAATCTCTCGAAATCTCATTGAAGGTAAATAATATCTTCGATAGAATCTATGAAACTTACGGTGGAGTCGACCAGAAGGGTGTTCCAAACTGGATACCCGCCGCAGACAGAAATTATTTTCTTAATTTAAAAGCAGGATTTTAAACTTGGGTATTTCAGGGATAACTTAAAAATATATTTATTCCCTTGTAAGTTATATTCATTGTTAATAATTTTGAATAGTTCTTTTTGCATAAAGCTGTATTGGGGTGCTTTTACTCGTACGAGAAAGGCTGAGACAACACCCATAGAACCTGATGCGGGTAATGCCGCCGTAGGAAACTACAAATGTATTTCTAACGCTTAAATTTTTCTTTGTTTTATCAGGTTCAAGAAAGGTTTAAGCGTTTTTTTATTATCTATCAAAAACTATGGAGAAGAAAAATTCAGCTAATTTTGCTGACATAAAGAAAACCATGAAGAATGAAGAATTAAGAATTAAGAATTTAGAATTAAAAAGCGTTTCACTGTTCACGCTCTTATTATTCATTATTCATTACTCATTATTCATTGACGAAACAAGGTCACAAGATTTAGATACCAACGAATACAAAACCCAGACGATTGAAGTTGATGCATTGAGAGGCGTAGATAGATTAACTCCTATTACATTCGAAAACATAAAACGTGAAACGATTGAAAAAAGATACTGGGTGCAGGACCTGCCAATGTTTATAAACGGTAGTACTAATATAAATGCATATTCCGAATCCGGAGCTTCAATCGGGTATTCGTATTTTTCAATTCGCGGTTTCGACCAGAAAAGAATTGCTATCCTTGTAAACGGAACTCCGCAAAACGATGCAGAAGACCACCAAGTTTACTGGGTGGATTTATCCGACATTACCTCTTCGGTTGAAAGCATACAGCTCCAGAGAGGTATTGGTACAGCATTATACGGAACTTCGAGTATAGGCGGAGTAATTAACATTCAAACTCTGGACTATTTTAAAAATAAATTCATCAACATAAACGCAGGTTATGGAGATTATAATTCAAAACGTTATTCTTTTGAATATTCTTCGGGCTTGCTATCGAGCGGTTTCGGGCTTTACGGAAAATTCTCCAAAACAAAATCAGACGGCTATAGAGATTTATCCTGGTCTGACCACTGGTCTTATTTTTTGAGTGCGGGGAAGATGTTTGGGGAAAAATCAGTTTTGAAATTTAACTTCTACGGTTCGCCAATTAAAAATCATCTTGCATATTACGGTGTTACAAAAGATTACCTCGACGGAAAAATTACGGGCGACCGGAAAAAAGACAGAAAATACAATCCACTAAATTATCCGAACGAAACGGATAATTATAACCAGCCACATTATGAATTGGTTTATAATCTTCAGGCGACAAAAAATTTATACATCTCGAATACTTTTAATTATATGAGAGGCGAGGGTTATTTCGTTACAAACTTTCCTATTGACTACGGATATGATTTTTCGTATTTCCGTCTACCTTATTTTTATACTCGCGATTCAAATGTATTTAATTCTAAATATTATCTCCGCAATCCCAACGGAACATTGGTTTACGATTCAACCCGGGGATATCAGATTTACAGAAGTGACATGGTTGTAAATTTATTTGTAAATAACAATGATTACGGCTGGTATCCGAAAATTCAATGGCGGCATTCGAATGATAAAGGAAATCTCGTTATCGGAGGAGAAGTGCGTCTGCACAACTCCGAACATTACGGTGAGATTGCTTTTGGAAATGCTTTACCATCGGGAATAAAAGATAATTACAGGTACTATTATTACGAAGGAAAAAAGAAAACATTTTCCGTTTATGCAAATGAAATTTTCAGTTTAACAAAAAAACTTACTGCTATGGCGGGTGTGCAATTTGCATTTCACAGGTATTCGATTGATAAAGATGTATTTAAACCTTATAAATTCGACGTTGATTATAGTTTTTTTACTCCGCGTTTGGGGCTGAATTACAATATTAATAATGATTTCCGTGTATTTGCAAATGTATCTATGGCAAGAAGAGAACCGCGTTTGAAAGATATTTACGATGCGGAAAGTCCTTACTCGAGACCAAACTTCAGAGTTATCGATACTCTTACTCTGACCTATTCCGACCCTCTTGTAAAACCCGAAGAGATGACTAACTTCGAGCTTGGTTTCGGGTATAGTACAAATTTACTCAAAGCCAATTTAAATTTTTACCGAATGAATTTCACTAATGAAATCGTTAACAACGGTCAGCTCGATAACGTCGGTCAGCCGATTAACGGAAATGCGGGAAAATCGGTTCATCAGGGAATAGAATTTGAATTTGAATACGATTTAGTGGCTCAAATATATAGCGGTATAAAATATAAAAATCCTATTTTAACTTTAAGTGGAAATTTAAGTTTATCGGATAACTATTTTAAAGAATACAGGGAAATAAACGGAGTGGACTCTCTTGGGAATGTAATTTATGGTAACGATTATTCGGATAATAAAATTTTATTGAATCCGCAAATCATCGGAAATCTTTCTCTTAATTTCAATTCCGATTTTGGTTTGAGTGCTTATATCACAATGCAATATATTGGGCAACAGTATCTCGATAACTCAGAAAACGAAAGAAAAAATCCTACTGCCCGCAATGTTACCGGTTACGTAGATAAAATTATAAATCCTTATACTGTTTTTAATGCTGGCGTATCGCTCGATATTGTTCCGCTTGTAAACTCAAAACAATTTAGCAGATATTTCAAATCTATCGAAGCTTCTCTCAAGGTAAACAATATTTTCGACAGATTATATGAGACTACAGGAAGTATTGACTGGAATGGGGCTCCAAACTGGATACCTGCGGCAGAGAGAAATATATTTTTTAATCTGAAAGTAGGATTTTAATTAGATTTGTAAAATTTGTAAGAATCATATGGCCGTGAATTTCGTTTTAAATTCTTAATTCTGTTCTTAAGCGTATTACTTCTTGACTAACTCGTTATCCGCCTCAGCAACATATAGCGTGTAACGAGTTTTTAATTATTTCTCTTTTTTAAACTTCTCCATCAGCATTTTCAGCTTTTTATCCGCGTCGTCTTTTGTGAATTTCTTCGGCTTTTTGTGAACGGGTTTATCCGTTCCAAGGCGAAGTGAAAGCTGTATGCGTTTTCTGGCTAAATCCACCTCGAGCACTTTCACAGTAACTTTTTGCTGAACCTTCAAAACGTCTGCAGGATTTTTTACATATCCGCTTGCCATTTCGCTTACGTGTACGAGTCCGTCCTGGTGAACGCCTATATCGACGAAAGCACCGAAGTTTGTAATATTGGTTACAATTCCGGGAAGTTTCATTCCGGGTTTCAGGTCTTCGAGTTTCTCTACGTCTTTTGCAAATTCGAATATCTCGAATTTCTCTCTCGGGTCACGTCCTGGTTTTGCAAGTTCTGCCTTTATATCTTCAAGTGTAGGTAAACCAACAGTATCGGTTACGTATTTATTTATATCTATTTTTGCCTGATTTTGCGGGAATGTAATCAATTCTTTAATTGAGCATCCTATATCATTTGCCATTTTTTCTACTATGTGATAGCTTTCTGGGTGGACTGCTGATGCGTCGAGCGGATTTTCTCCGTTGCGTATTCTTAAAAATCCTGCGGCTTGTTCAAAGGCTTTATTTTTTAATCGAGGTACTCGTTTTAATTCTTCTCGCGATTTGAATGCTCCGTTTTCATTTCTGTATTCTACAATACTTTGTGCAAGTTTGGGTCCGAGTCCGGAAACGTATGTGAGTAGCTGTTTGCTTGCTGTGTTTACTTCTACCCCTACACCGTTAACGCAACTCATCACAACGTCATCGAGTTTTTGTTTCAGCAAACTTTGATTAACGTCGTGCTGGTATTGTCCTACACCAATTGACTTCGGGTCAATCTTAACAAGCTCTGCAAGCGGGTCGATTAGTCTTCTTCCAATCGATACCGAGCCGCGAACCGTAACATCGTAATCCGGAAATTCCTCGCGTGCAACTTCCGATGCGGAATAAATCGAAGCTCCGCTTTCGTTCACCATCACAACCGGAATATTTTTGAAATTAATTTCTTCGACGTTCCCATGCTGGAGCGTGGGAACGAGTTCCGTTGCTCTTTCTAAAATCGTTTTTACGAATTCCTCCGTCTCTCTTCCTGCGGTTCCATTACCCACTGCTACGACTTCAGTTTTATATTTTTTCACAAGTTCAATTATCACCCCCCCTGCTTTTAATTTCTGACCTGCGCCGGTGTGAGGATAAATTGTATCGTGATGGAGAAGTTTTCCGTGTCTATCGAGACAAACAACCTTACATCCCGTTCTGAATCCCGGGTCGATTGCGAGAATATTTTTTTCTCCGAGTGGAGGAGCCAATAGAAGCTGGCGGAGGTTATCGGCAAATACGAGTATTGCCTGCTTATCGGCTTTTTCTTTAAGCAAATTTCTGAATTCAGTTTCGATGGAAAGCGAGAGTAAACGTTTGTAGCAATCTTTAACTGAAATTAAAACCTGTTCGGAAGCTGAATCTTTTTTAACGCTTTCAACAGAACTAAAATTTCTGACAAACATTTTATTCAGAATTTCAATTGCTTCTTCTTCATCGGGTTCGATATTTAATCTTAAGAAACCTTCGTTTTCTCCGCGATACATTGCGAGCAGGCGATGTGACGGTGCGGAGTTTGCGAGCTCTTTCCAGTCGTAGTAATCCTTATATTTAATACCTTCTTCTTCTTTATCTTTTGCAACTTTTGAGAATATAAATGCTTTTCTTTCGAAGAGTTCGCGGGTTTTTTCTCTTGCGAGCTTATTTTCGTTGACCCATTCTGCAATTATATCACGCGCACCTGCAAGAGCTTCTTCTGTTGATTTAACACCTTTTTCTTCATCAATATATTTTTCCGCTTCCGAAATTAATTCGAATTCTCCCTGTGCGAAAATTATTGTGGCAAGAGGTTCGAGTCCTTTTTCTTTTGCAATCGTTGCCCGGGTGCGTTTTTTCGGGCGGAAAGGTAAATAAATATCTTCAAGCTCTGTAAGCGTTTCCGCCACTTCAATTTTTTCTTTCAGTTCATCCGTGAGAAGTTCTCTTTCTTCAAGTGATTTAAGAATTGCTTCACGCCTTTTGTCCAGTTCGTCTAATTGAGAAAGCCGGTCGCGAATTGCGGTAATTATTACTTCATCCAGACTTCCCGTCAATTCTTTTCTGTACCTCGCTATAAAAGGAACTGTGGCATCTTCGCTTAAAAGCTTTGCGGTTGCAAAAACCTGATTTTCTTTTAAGCTTAATTCTTTAGATATTTTAGTAATGTGTTTCTCGTTCATTATTTTCCTTCGGTATGAAAATCAAAATTTAAATATTAAAAATTAAAATAAATATTAAAATTAAAAATGTATTTTTCTTGTTTCTATTATTCGTTGAATATAACTTTTTTATAATTTTTCCACGTCATCCTTCTCGTATGATTCGTATGTCTGTTATACGGTTTATCGAACACAATATGTTCCCATATAGGTTTTGTGACACCTACAACCTCGGGTTTATCATCTATTAGAATATCGCCCTGCACTAAGGTCTTATCTTTTGTTAGAATTAATTTCTTTGTCCATTCAAATCCGAGGTGCTCTTCTATCCATTCATATTTTTCTTTTACGCAGTTTTGGTAAGCGTTCAGCGGGGTCGTGCATATAAATATTGTGTGTCCTCTCGATGCAATATCTTTAACTCCGTCTATACTTCCGGGAATTTCAGGAAGTGATTTTATAAAACCCGGAGCGGTATATATACTTCTAATAAATTCTATATATCCTTCGGGGGATTCATCGCTTAAATAAAATTTTGTTCTTTTATCGGGTGGAGTTATATGTTTATCTGGATAAACTTGATTCCATCTTCTGTAAAATTCTCCGTCAAAGTCTGAGAGAACGTCGTCCATATCTATTAGAATCAACATAGTAAATATAAAATTGAATTATTAATAATTTGTTAAAACTCTACGTAATTTTAAAAGTAGTTAGTTTATAGAAGTTGGCATAAAATCTTTAAACCTTTTAATTGCCAATCCACTTTCTATCTACTATCTACCAACTACTATCTATTAACTACTTTTTATATTCCAAAATTTCTTTTTTCGTAAATTTTTTTATTACCAAATAATATGAATGATCTATCATTTCGAGAATTACTTTTAAAGGAACAGAGCTATCAACATCTATTGTATTCCAATGTGTTTTATTCATATGATAAGCGGGTTTAATAGCATTGTATCGTTCCCGTAACTCTATTGCAAGTTCAGGGTCGCACTTCAAGCTGATTTGAAAAGGTGTTTCAAAATTCATCAACATAAAAACTTTGTTTAATACCTTATAAACTATAACATCGTCTCCAAAAGGTTGCCCTTCGGAAACGTGCTTTTTCTTTAAAACATATTTACGAAAAAATTCAATATCCATTTAATTATTATATGATATAAATTATAATTTTGTTTAAAAAATAAAAAGGTGAATATAAATTAGTAAAAGAGAAAAGTAATTCAGTTTTAATTTTTCAAAAATATTTATAGCTTTTATAAACGAATACAAAAAATATGAAACTCAAAAAAATTCACTTCACTACGTTACTCTTTTTGTATTGCTTGTTTTTTGGGAGTCTAAAAGAAAACATATTTGCACAATCAGATATAGAAAAGGTGAGAAATTTAATCGCCTCCGCTGCCGATAAAAATAAACCACTCAACGAAATTATCGAATTAATGGATGTTGCTATTAAGTTATCAGATGAAATTAATTATCCCCAAGGTAAAGCAGACGCATTGAATATAAAGGGAAGAACATACCTCAAGATTGGAGAATATCCTGAAGCTTTAAGTTCTTTTTGGGAAGAGTTATCTCTTCGAGAAAAAAATCCCGAATGGAAAAACTCATCGGTCGCAGAAACATATAATATGATTGGTGAATCTTACAGAGCAATAGGAAGTTTCGAACTTGCACTGCAATATCTCAATAAGGGTATTGAGATTTGTTTAAAACAAAACAATTCTAAAGACTTAGCTTACGCTTATAATAGATATGGTGCGATTTACTTTGAGATGGCCTCAAGAAATTATGATACCACCTTAAGCTATAAAGCAGACGAATATGCCTTAAAAAGTTTAGAAATAAACAATAGTGATACAAATCTAATTATAAACTCATATAATATTTTAGGAGCATCTAATACTTTCAGAAAAAATTTCAAAAAAGGTCTTAATTATCTTTTTCTTGCATTAAGATATGCAGAAAAAGACTCTACTTATCATGATAGACCCAATATTTTAAATAACATATCGAGCTCTTATTATTTAATGAAAAATTACGATAGCTCTTTAATATATGCAAAAATAAGCAATCAAATAGCAAAAAATTATGGAATTCAAATATATATACATGCATCTCTTGTAAATATGAGTTCTGCCTATGCTGGTCTTGGTGACTATGAAAATGCTTATAAATACTATTACGAAGCAAATGGTTTATATACAAAATTATTCGATGATAAAAAAACAGCGGAGATTTACGCATTACAAAAAAAACATGAATTAGCACTCAAAGAATACGAAGAAAAAGCGAAGTCAGTGAGAATAATTATTATAAGCATAGCTTTCTTCCTTCTGGGATTAGTAGTTACAGGTGGTATTTATATTAAAAACAGACAACAAATATCACAAAACAAGGAGCTTTCTAAACAAAATGAAATAATCTCAAAACAAAAAGAAGAATTATCAAGATTAAATGCGGCAAAAGATAAATTTTTTTCCATACTCTCTCATGACATAAGAAATCCTTTAAATGGAATTCTTGGCTTTTCTAACATTTTATATTCCGATTTTGATAAAATTAACAACGAAGAAAAAAAAGAATACATCGGTTATTTAAAAGACTCTTCAGAATCCCTTTATAAACTGATAGAGAGATTGCTCTTTTGGTCAAGATTACGAATGGGAAAAATAGAAATAAAAAAAGAAAAGATAAATTTGAAAGAAATTATTCAAAATGTTTTAGATTTACAAAAAACTAATGCAATTAAAAAAGGAATTATTCTTGAAAACCATATCAGTCTTGATATATTTGTGTTTTCTGATAAATATTTATTAGATACTGTGTTGAGAAATCTTGTTGATAATGCTATTAAGTTCACAGAACAAGGCGGCAAAATTACAATCGATGGAAAGATTTTTGAAAACAATATTGAAATCAACGTAACAGATAATGGAATAGGTATCAACTCAGATGATATCAATAAAATATTTACAATAGAGCAGAAAGTTGCAACAAAAGGAACACAAAACGAAGAGGGAACAGGATTAGGATTGGTACTATGTAAAGATATGCTTGAATTATTAGGAGCAAATCTAAAAGTTGAAAGCGAAGTTGGAAAGGGAAGTCGATTCTATTTTGAGCTGCCCCTTTCAAATAATTAATTAAGTAGCTGAAAAATTTCAACCCTTTTTTGAAACTTTATTTTCAGATTCTAATCAATATTATTTGAACGGTATTTGCAGAAAAAGTTGTAATTTTCACTGTTTTTTAACTTTTTTTTTAAGATATTTTTGAATATGTTACAAATAGTTATTTTATTAATACATTCCAAAAGTCAAACTTATGAACGAAACAACAACAGCGAAAAAGCCCAGAAAAGTAAAAGGTAAGACCGTAGTTGATATTCAAAGGTGCAAAGGATGTGAAATTTGCGTTACCGCCTGTAGCGAAAATGGAATTAAAATGTCAAAAGATATTAATAATTTAGGTTATAGATACGCTGTAATTATAGATGACCTTTGCACAGGATGCACAAATTGTGCTCTTGTCTGTCCTGACGGGGTAATTAAAGTATATCGCACAAGCCCGAAGAAAAAGGAACTTGTTGCTGAAATAAAAAATATTAAAACGGATATAAAAGTCAAAATTGATAAGTAAATATCATTGATTAAGCTGATTTCACTGAAAGATAACATTTATAATAAATTGTAAGATATGTTTGAATCATTCTAACAAACTTCCGTGTTATCAGTTTACTATTTAAACAAATAAATACAAAACTTTATAATTTTTTATTATGGAAGAACTCGATATTAGATTAATGAAAGGTAATGAAGCAATGGCTGAAGCTGCAATTCAAGCAAAGTGTGATGCTTATTTTGGATATCCTATAACTCCACAATCTGAAGTATTGGAATATCTTTCTCGTGAAATGCCGGGAAGATATGGCATACCACTTCAAGCAGAAAGCGAAGTTGCTTCGATAAATATGATATACGGTGCTGCAGGTGCGGGAGCAAGGGTAATGACTTCTTCTTCTTCACCCGGTTTTAGTTTAATGCAAGAGGGAATATCATATATTGCTTCTGCCCAACTACCTTGTTTACTTGTTAATGTAAACCGAGGCGGTCCTGGGCTTGGAACAATTCAACCTTCTCAGGGGGATTATTTCCAAGCAACTAAAGGAGGTGGACATGGAGATTATCATCTTATTGTTCTTGCCCCAAATAGCGTTCAAGAAATGGCCGATTTTGTATTTCTTGGATTTGAACTTGCCGATAAATACCGAAATCCCGTTCTAATGCTTACAGATGGTGCAATTGGGCAAATGATGGAAAAGGTTGTCTTCAAAAAAAGAGAAGTTAAACCTATTAAAAAAGATTGGGCAACCACTGGCAAAACAAAAGACAGAGAACGAAATATTATTACATCATTGTTCATTCAACCGGAAAAGATGGAGCAGGTTAACCTCGAATTAAATAGAAAATATGAAGAGATCTGTAAAAATGAGGTAAGGTTTGAAGAGGTTCTAACAGATGATGCAGAATATTTGATCGTTGCCTACGGATTATCTTCAAGAATTAGCCATAAAACCGCACTGCTTGCAAGAGAAAAAGGCATCAAGTTAGGTTTATTAAGACCTATCACGCTTTATCCGTTCCCTTACAATCGTATTAAAGAAATATCAAATCATTTAAAAGGTATATTAACACTTGAATTAAATGCAGGACAAATGGTTGAAGATGTTAGATTAGCTGTCGAAGGGAAAGTCCCCGTGTGGCATTATGGAAGGATGGGAGGTATAATACCTGGACCAGATGAAGTTCTAGAAAATTTTGAAAAGTTAGCAGGTCTAAAAAAATAACAAACAAAAGTTTTAAAATTAAAAGTAAAAGATTATGGAAAAAGAAATGTTAACAGGAGAAAAAGATTGTATAATTGACGGTGAAGATTTTTATGAACTGGTATATGAAAAACCATTAACCACATTGACAGGAACAAGGATGCACTACTGTCCTGGGTGCGGGCATAGTACGGCTCACAAGATTATTGCAGAAGTGATTGAAGAACTTGGCATACAAGACCAGGTAATAGGAGTTGCACCAGTTGGATGTTCCGTTTTTGCTTATGATTACCTGAATATAGATATGCAGGAAGCTGCTCACGGAAGAGCAACAGCCGTTGCCACAGGAATTAAAAGAGTATTACCTGATAAATATGTTTTTACCTATCAGGGCGATGGCGATTTGGCAGCAATTGGAACCGCAGAAACAATTCATTGTGTAAACCGTGGTGAAAATATAATGATAATATTCATCAACAACGCAGTATATGGTATGACAAGTGGTCAAATGGCTCCTACTACACTACCGGGAATGAAAACAACAACCAGTCCTTATGGAAGAGATGTTGACTTTGCGGGAATGCCTATTAAAATGAGTGAATTGATTGCTCCATTGAAAGGTGCGTTTTATGTAACAAGGCAATCTGTTCATACTCCTAATAATGTCAGAAAAACTAAAAAAGCCATAATGAATGGATTTAAGTATCAACGGTTAAGAAAAGGTGTTAGTTTCATTGAGATTATTTCAAATTGCCCGAGTAACTGGAAAATGACACCTGTAAAGTCAAATGAATTTATTGAAACAGATATGATAAAATATTATCCTTTGGGAGATGTTAAAGTTCCTGCAAAGGAAGACTTGGTTGGATTAAAATAAAAAATAATAAAATTATAAGAATAAATCTTAATTGGAGTAAAAAATGACCGAAGAAATAATAATTGCAGGATTCGGAGGACAGGGGGTACTGTCAATGGGTCAGACTCTTGGATATGCAGCAATGGTCGAAGGAAAAAACGTAACTTGGATGCCCTCTTATGGTCCCGAAATGCGTGGAGGAACGGCTAATTGCATTACGATAATTTCTGACGAAACTATAAGCTCTCCGATTCTTTCACATTTCGATACAGCTATCATCCTTAATCAACCTTCAATGGATAAATTCGAGAGCAAAGTCAAACCGGGAGGCCTTATTGTTTATGAATCGACAAATATATTACACGCATCGGAAAGAAAAGACATAGAGATTTATCCTATTCCTGCAGCTGATGCAGCAAACAAGTTAAACAATGTCAAAGTTGCAAATATGGTTTTACTTGGTTCTTACCTTGCAAAAAGACCTATTGTAAGTTTCGACTCAGTTATAGAAGCTCTAAAAAAAGTTTTACCCGAAAGATATCATAACCTTCTTCCTCTTAACCGTGAAGCTCTAATGAAGGGTAAAGAACTAATGGAAGTAGCTGTCTGATTATAGTCTAAAAAAATCTTTAATAATCCGTAATCTGTCTATATTTGATTGCGGATTTTTTTATCACTGGTATTCATTTGAATTTATATTATAATTAGTCTTTCAATCTTTCTTATGGCTGTCCTTTTCTGTAATTGCTCTTGCTGCAATATATGCAGTACTCCAACACAATTGGAAATTGAAGCCGCCTGTGATTCCGTCTATGTCAAGAACTTCACCAGCAAAATATAAGTCTTTACATATCTTACTTTCCATATTTTTAAAATTAATCTCTTTCAAGGATATTCCCCCTGCAGTAACAAATTCCTCTTTATATTTTGTTTTACCGTTAACAAGATAAATATTTTCAATTAGGATTTTTTCAAGGTCATATAATTTTTCTTTTGATGCTCCAGTCCATCTAAAATCTTCATTTATTCCTACTTGTTCAATTAACTTTTTCCATAATCTAATAGGCAAGTTAAAATGAGAATGAGAAGAAATTTTTTGGTTTCTATATTTTTCCTTTATATAAATTAAAGAATTTTTTATGTCTTTAATATCGGGAATCCAATTAATTTCGATTTTAAAATTGTAATTTAATTTAAATAACTCTCTTGCAGCAAAAGAGGATAATGTCAGTATTGATGGACCACTAAAACCCCAGTGCGTTATAAGAATTGCATCTTCGCATGAGAATTTTGTATTTAATACTTTTACTCGTACTTTTCCAACTGAAATTCCTTCAAGCCCTTTTAAGGGGTGGTTTTCAATTTTGAAAGTAAACAGTGAGGGTGCAGGTGGAATTATAGTGTGTCCGAGATTTTTAAACATTTTATAAAACTCTATATTTGAATTCCCGCCCACTGTTATTATAAGTTTATCGAAATTTAATGTGAATTTTGAATCGGGGTTTACAATAAAACCATCTTTTGTTTTCCTGATTTCTTTTACTATATAATTTTTAATAATTTCAATATTATATTTCTTTGATTCATTTAAGAACATATTAACAACAGTTTCCGATTTATTACTTTGGGGGAAGATGTGATTATCCTTTTCTGTTTTGAGTTTTACGCCTCTGGATTCGAACCATTTAATAGTATCAGCGGGATTAAAATTATAAAAAACGCTTTTCAATTCTTTGCTACCGCGAGGATAATTTTTTATTAACTCATTGTTATCGAAGCAAGCATTAGTGATATTGCATCGCCCACCTCCGGAGATTTTAACCTTAGCAAGCACCTTATCGGATTTCTCAAGTATTATAACATTATATTTGGGGTTAGAAGAGGCAATTTCAATCGCACAGAAAAATCCTGCGGCTCCACCTCCAATTATACCAACTTCTATAGTTTTCAAACAATCAAAAAATATTAAAAGAAAAAAATCTTGGAAACATTATTGTAAAATATAAATTTATTCTGCTTTTAAGACGAAATAACTTTATCTTAAATATTAAAACTTTTTTGGGGATTTATTCTTCTCCCTCTTTTTCTTCAAGTGGTGCATCTGTAACGTCTTTTAAAAGCTCTCTTGCGTATTCTGCATTTTCCTCAAGCACCTGAAACTCTACAGGTCCCGTAATAGGATTAAATCCCACACCAAATACACCTGCTCCTATCAAATCCTGAACACCTTCTCCCTTCGCTGTGTATTTTATTCCCGCTTCGTCGAGTATAGATTTTACTATTGCAATCGTTCCATGATGTCCTGTTTTAAAAACTGTTACAAGTCTCTCTTTGTTTTCTGAGTCCATAGTCTTTTTATTTTTTATTTTAAAATTATTGCCGGTTTAAAAATTTTATCAGATATAGATTCTTTGTATGCCTCTAATGATTCAGGAGAAGAATCTAATCTCATATTTGAAATTGTTTTATCTTCGTTCTCCCAACTTGAGTGCCAGTAACTAATTCCTTTAATACGATTATATTTATTTTGCCTAATCAATTTAAAAAATTCTTTTAACCATTCAGGTTTTCTTTTGTCCTCCACAACACCAAACTCAAAAATTGCAAGAGGTTTTTTCGATGATATTTCGGACATTTCTTTGTAAGCTACATTAAATATTTCGGAAATATTAATCCATTCATCTTTTGGGGTCTGTGCTCCGTATATGCTCATACCAATCCAATCTATATATTCATCTCCCGGATAATATGCAGGCATTGTATTCCAACTTTCTTCTGGAGATGAATCATAATTTACATGAAATACAAACGTAACGTTATCAACACCCGCTTTTCTAAACATTTTAATAATATGTATATAAGCATCTCTAAACTTTTTTGGGTCTTTTCCATTGTAATATCCACACCACGGAAACCAATCACCATTCATTTCTGTCCCGAACTCTACCATTAAAGGAGAACAGTATTGTTTCGCGTCTAATATCCATCTTTTAAGCTCACTATCAAATTTCCCATCAATTATTCTTTGCAAAGTATAAACTGGGTCTGCTTTATTATCACTGAAATCAGAACGTGGCATAATACGAATGAATGGTATTGACCCAAACTCCTTAATTATTTCTACCTCTTTTTTAGGAAATTCAATTTTTCCAAACCAGTTGTTAGAAAAATATACCCATACGGGTTTCTGCCCTGTTATGTTTTCAAAATCCTTCAACCTTTCTATTGTAACACTATCTTCTGTACTTCCCATATCTGGAAAAGCTCCAACATATATTCCCAACTTGGAAGGAATCAATTTTTTCCCTGTTTTCTGTGCGTTTGAGTTGTTATAAATACAAAAAATAAATAAAGCAATACCTGTAAACAGAAAAACTCTATATAAATAATATTTTACCATTATAATGATATTTCTATTTAATTTTGTGAAAACATTTTAAACTTTCAACATCTAAATAATATTAACATTTAAATGTTGTATATAATTTTTTACTTTTTAAAAAACTACTAAAATATCGAATTGAAAATATAACGTAAATTGAGTATCTTTATTTTTTGTAAATTAAAGATATAAAATGCCATTAAGACATAAATCGGCTCAAAAGAGAGCAAGACAAACCAAAAAGATAACGGAAAGAAATAAAAAGGTTAAAGCGTTAATTAAAGGCTCGATTAAAAAAGTATCAACCGCTAAAGAAAAAGCTCTTGCAGAAACAGAATTTAAAAAAACCACAAGAATTCTCGATAGAGCTGCAGCAAAAGGTGTCATTCATAAAAATAAAGCTGCAAATGTTAAGTCTAAGCTTGCAAAGCATATCAACAAGATAAAATAAAATATTATAAAATAAACAATTTTTAAGAGCAATTCTTTCGTTTAGAATTGCTTTTTCTTTTTCCCTTTTACTACATTCAAAAGTTATTTTTACTTTTCTATATTTGAATATTTTTATATGCTATTACATCCATCTCTATTTTTACATCTTTTGGGAGGCGAGCAGCTTCAAGCGTGCTTCGGGCAGGAGCAGAATCAGCAAAATACTCATTGTAAACTTCGTTCATTTCCATAAATTCGGTAATATCTTTGAGATATACTGTAGTCTTAAGTACGTTATCAATTGAAGAACTATTTTCTTCCAAAATATTTTTTAAATTTTCAATTGTCTGCCTCGTTTGTGTTTTAATATCACTCCCGATTACGTTTCCGTCCCTATCAAGTGGAATTTGTCCGCAAGTGAAAATAAGATTTTCAAAACTGACCGCAACAGAATAAGGACCAATTGGTTTTGGAGCTTTTGACGCCGATAATTTCTTTTTCATAGAACTTAAATTTTTCGGTTTAATCTTCTATATATTTTTTAATTAAAAATTAAATTTACACAAAATATTACTTTTTATTATTACACTTATCAACTTTTCTCGTCCTATGGTTTCTCACATTTCTCAAGAATTCTTTCAAGGTCATCGTCGGAGTAATAATCGATTATTATTTCACCAGTAAATTTAGTTTTACTTTTTATCTTTACGCGGGTTCCAAAAAACAATCTTAGCTTTTCTTCAATAGAAGTATAATAAGCATTAATCACACCCTCTTGCTTGTGTTCTTTTTTCTTTTTCGGCTTTGTGTGTGGCTTCGTAATTTGTTCAAGTTGTCTGACAGAAATATTGTCGGCAATTATCTTTTTCCAAAGAATAATTTGTTCGTCAATATCACCTACTCTCAGTAGAGTTCTTGCGTGGGCTTCGGAAATTTCATTTTTTCTCAATGATATCTTAATATCAACGGGAAGCTTTTGTAATCTTAAATAATTAGCAACTGTGCTTCTTTGTTTCGATACTTTTTCGGCAATTTGTTCCTGTGTTAAATCACATTCATCAATTAGTCTTTGGAACGAATCCGAAAGTTCCATTGGATTTAAATCATCACGCTGAATGTTTTCAATTAAAGCAAGCTCGAGCATGTTTTCTTTGCTATCATCGTTCGTTTTGTATATGTAAGCAGGGATTCTGTTCAAACCAATTTTTCTTGCAGCTCGCACCCTCCTCTCTCCCGAAATTAAATCAAAACTTTTTTTATCAGAAGAAATTTTTACAGTTATAGGTTGCAATAATCCTTTTTGTTTTATTGATTCCGATAGTTCGTTTAATGTATCCTCATTAAAGTCTTCTCTTGGTTGAAAAGGGTTAAACTTAATCTTATCGATTTCAATTTCGACAAGAATTTTATCTTTTCCCGTTTCGTCTATACTTGGAATCGAATCCACGTCAACATTTTTTTTGTCGAATAGAGCCGACAAACCTTTTCCAAGACCACCTTTTGTTTCCATCATTTTTAAAAATTTTCTTTAAAATTTATCTAATACAATAATTTTTGCAATAAGTTATTTATAACTATGAATTTCTCCTAATAAACTCTTCTGCAAGTTCTGTATAATTTTTTGCTCCCGTTGAAAGCGGATCGTATATAGTAATCGGCTTTCCATAGCTTGGTGCTTCTCCAAGTTTAACATTTCGTGCAATTTTTGTAGCAAAAACTTTGTCGCCAAAATATTTTCTTAATTCCGCTTCAACTTGATTTGAAAGTCTCAACCTTGAATCAAACATAGTTAACAAATAGCCTTCGATATTTAATCTAGGGTTAAATGAGTTCTTTACCATTTTAATCGTCGTAAGTAACTGTGTCAAACCTTCAAGGGCATAATACTCACACTGTACTGGTATCATAACAGTATGAGCACAGTTTAAAGAGTTTAGCGTAATCAAACTCAACGATGGAGGACAATCAATAAATACATAGTCATATTCTTTTTCGGCAGTTTCGTTGTTAATATAATCAAAAATCTTGTCTTTCAATATTCTTTCTCTTGATGGAAGTCCAACCAATTCTATTTCTGCAGCAACAAGATTTATATGCGAAGTAATAATATCAAGACCAGCAATCTGTGTTAGTTTTATACATTCACTTACTTTCTGTTCCGAAATTAGCAATTCGTATATTGTTTTGCCATCATCCTTCGCTTCAATTCCAATCCCAGTAGTAGCATTTGCTTGTGGGTCTGCATCTATTAACAAAACTTTCTTCCCAAAAGCTGCTATACATGCGGAAAGATTAACTGCCGTTGTAGTTTTTCCTACTCCGCCCTTCTGATTCGAGATGGATACTATTTTTGTCAATTTATTATTAAATAATCATTAAATTCAGAAACTATATTTCAATGCTTTCACCAATTTCTATAATATTACATTTCTTCCCTATAGACTCAACCTTCTTTTTGTAATCCTCTGGATTTGCACTAATTATATCAAACGTATTGTAATGCATTGGTATAGTAACATCAGCGTTAATAAACTCCGCTGCTTTAACTGCATCGTCAATTCCCATAGTGAAATTGTCGCCAATAGGAAGAAATGCTATGTTAATTTTATTCATTTCTCCAATTAGCTTCATATCATAAAACAATCCTGTGTCACCTGCGTGATAAACTATTTTTCCGTCAATTGTAATTAATGCACCAGCGGGATTACCAGCATATGAACCATCGGGAAATGAAGACGAATGATGTGCAATGGTCAATTTTACTCGCCCAAACGGAAAATTAAAACCACCACCTATACCGAGCGGGTGTGCGTTCACTTTGTGGTTTCCTGCATAATTTGCTATTTCGAAAGAAGTGATTATTGTGGCATTATTCCTTTTCGCAATAGTTATTGCATCTGAAATATGGTCGCCATGCCCGTGAGTTAATACAATATAATCACATTTTAAATCTTCCACTTTCGTTTTAGTAGCGGGATTACCAGATACAAATGGGTCAATTAGTATTGTATGTTTTTCCCCTACAAGTTCGACAAATGAATGTCCGTGATATTTTATTTTCATAATTATTTAAACTTTTAATTTTAAAATTATGTTAAATTAATATTAATAAGGATATAATTCAATTTTATAATGTTTCCACAAAAGATTTTAACATAACTTTTTATCAAATAAAAATAAATATATATATATTCCCTAAAATTTAACAATAAAATTATGATACTAAAAGATAAACTCGCAGCACAAATTCCAAAGCTTAGGGAGGAAGCAAAAAACATTTTATCAAAAAACGCAAATACTGTCGTGAGTGAAGTAACCATTGAGCAACTCTACGGTGGTATGCGTGGAATTAAAGGATTAATATGTGATACTTCTGAAGTTGGGCTCGATACCGGACTTATTATCAGAGGTATTCCAATCCTTGAACTTACGGATAAATTACCTGAAGAAATATTTTATTTGTTGCTCACAGGAGAACTTCCCGACCACGAAGCATTAATAGACCTGCAGAACGAAATAAAAAGACGCATGGATGTTCCTTTTTATGTGTGGAACGTTATTAATGGATTACCAATGGAAACGCACCCAATGGTTATGTTAAATACTGCCGTCTTAGTAATGGAAAACGAATCGTTTTTTAGAAGAAGATATGACGAAGGTATGCCAAAAGACCAGCTATGGATACCTATGTTCTGGGATGCCCTGAATTTAATTGCAAGAATTCCCGTAATAGCAGCATATATATATAGAAGAAAATTTAATAAAGGACCAAGAATTAATTCTGATTATTCACTCGACTGGGGAGCAAATTACGCACGCCTTTTAGGTATTGACGACCCCGACGGTTCCTTTGCAAAATTGATGAGATTATATCTTGTTTTACACAGTGACCATGAAGGTGGTAACGTAAGCGCAATGGCTACTCAAACGGTTGGCTCTGCTTTATCGGATATGTATTTTGCTATTTCTGCTGGTTTAAATGGTCTTGCAGGACCGCTTCACGGACTTGCCAATCAAGAGTGTTTAAGGTTCATTTTAAAACTTAGAGATGATATTGGTCATCCTCCGAGTGATGATGAAGTTAGAAGTTACTGCCTAAACCTTTTAAATAACAAAAAAGTAATTTCGGGTTACGGTCATGCTGTTTTACGAGTTACTGACCCGCGATTTACCGCATTTTGTGAATTCGGTGATAAAGTTATGGCAGACGACGAAATATTTAAAATTGTAAAACAATTGTTTAAAGTGGTCCCTCCATTGTTAAAAGAACAGGGTAAGGTAAAAGACCCATGGCCCAATGTTGACGCAGCAAGCGGTGCCTTACTCTTCCATTTTGGTATGACTGAGTTTGAATATTATACAGTTCTATTTTCCGTATCAAGAATTATTGGACTTGCAGCACAATTGATTTTAAACCGAGCAATGATGGCACCCATTATACGACCAAAATCTGTAACTACTAAATGGGTAAAAAAAACTATCGAAAGTCAGAAAGCGGAAAAGAAAACCTCAAAGTAATTTAGTAGCAAATGTTTTTAAATTAAAAAAGTTATAAGGTCAAAAGCTTTATAACTTTTTTTCGTTACTACCTTTGCTACTATTTCTTTGGTTTAATTTTTCAAGCATTTAAATATTTACTTTTATATTACTAATATAGCTTAACTCTAATATCAAAATATAAAAATTTTTCTTTTCTATTTAAATACCCGCTATTTCCAATAATAAACTCATAAAGTATTATATCTTCCATTTTTTCATTTCTTCGAACATTTTATAATCCGTAAGGTCATAGTGTATTGGTGTTATAGAAATGTATCCTTCGTCAACTGCTTTAACATCAAACTCTGTCGTTTTATCCACTTTGTGCATACTTCCGGTAAGCCAATAATATTTTCTATTCCCTGGGTCAATGCGAATTTCATACGTGTCGTCCCAAGATGATTTTCCTTGCTTTGTAATTTTTACGCCCCTAATTTTTTTTGTTGCAGGAATATTTACGTTTAAAAGTGTTCCTTTAGTCAGTCCGTTTTTTATTACAACTTTTGCAATTCTCGATGCAAACTTTGCCGCAATTGAAAAATCTTTATATGAATAACTTGTTAAAGAAACAGCTATCGAGGGAATACCAAGAATTGTTCCCTCGGTAGCTGCAGAAACCGTCCCAGAATATATTATATTAATCGCAGTATTTGCTCCTTGGTTAATTCCAGAAATCAACAAATCAATTTTAATCCCTTTTAAAAGTGTATGGACAGCAAGTTTAACAGAGTCTGCAGGTGTGCCTTCAACTGCATAACCGTAAAAATCTCTGAAAATTAATTCCTTTCGTACTCTTATCGGACTTGACATTGTAATCGAATGTCCAACAGCGCTTTGCTGTGTGTGGGGTGCAGCAACAATCACATTTGCGAATTTTTTAATTTCTTTCGCAAGCGCCTTTATTCCTTCTGCGCCGATTCCATCATCGTTACTTATTAATATTGTTGGCTTTTTTTTCATTTTTAATTACACATATTTTTTACACAATATACAATTTTCTATTTTTCGCTTTTCAATCTATGATGCTCAAGATTTTTCCAAATCAAATCTTTCAATTTATTTAAGTTCTCTCCGGAAATCGAGGAAATTAATATTTTGCTAATATCAGTTTTTAATTTTATAATTTTCGATTTTAACTTATCTGTTATTGCATCAATCTTTGTAAAACATAAAATCCTTGGTTTATCAAGCAGGTTGGCTTCATAATTTTCAAGTTCTTTCAATAATATTTTATATTCCTTTAAAAAGTCTTTTTCGTCACATGAAAATTTTGTAGTATCAACCAAAAACAAAAGTAATCTTGTTCTTTCGATATGTCTTAAAAACTTAATCCCCAGTCCTTTTCCGCTCGACGCCCCTTCTATTATTCCCGGAATATCCGCAACTACAAAAGATTTATAGTTTTTATATTTTACAATACCAAGATTTGGAACAAGTGTAGTAAAAGGATAATCTGCAATTTTAGGTTTAGCAGAAGAAATCTTTGAAATCAAGGTTGATTTACCAGCGTTTGGAAATCCAACTAATCCAACATCTGCAATAAGTTTCAATTCAACGATTATCGTCTTTTCTTCACCCGGTTTCCCTTTTTCTGCCGTACGAGGAGCACGATTAGTTGGTGATTTAAAATGTGTATTACCCCTTCCTCCCTTGCCTCCTTTTAAAATAATCTTTCTCTCGCCGTCTTTTAAAAGCTCGGCAAGCTCACCTCCTGTTTCGAAATCCTTTATAACGCTTCCACAAGGAACCTTAATTATTACGTCTTCTGCATCTTTGCCCGTTTTATCTCCTCCTTGCCCGTGTTGACCTCTACCTGCTCTATAGTGAGCTTTATATCTAAAATCGATTAAAGTAGAAAGTTGTGAGGAGGCTTCAAAAATTATATCTCCACCTTTTCCTCCATCGCCCCCGTTCGGTCCACCACGAGGAACATATTTTTCTCTACGGAAACTTACACACCCGTTACCACCATCTCCTGATTTTATATATATTTTCGCATAATCTAAAAACAATTACTGTTTTTCCTTCTCTAAATTTAAAAAATGTTCGCTTAAAATATCAACAAATAAAACTGTATATTTATTATATAGACTTACTTTATTTTTAATAAAAAATTCTTTCAGGTATTCCGATGCCTCTTGCCAGTCATCGAAGCGTTCTAATTCTCCAAAGGTTTCATACATAAAAGACTTACTTCCTTTAAATATCTTTTTTTGTATCTCTTTTAATTCGTCCCCTTTAAAAATATATCTTATTTTTTCTTCGTTTCTTAATATTTCTTTGTTTCTTCTTATTTGTTTTTCTTCTTTATATTGCTCCTTTTCCTCAATACTGACTATTCCTATTTTTGATTCTGTCTCTCTTTTCTCTTCTTTCGTCTCTTTGCCTTTAAGAAATCTCTTGTTTTTAATGTTTTTAAAAAATTGGATTATTCCTCTTGGCTTATCATCTACCTCTTCTTTAATTTTTTCGTTAGAAGATAATATGTTTTTTTCGGTTTTTTCAATGGTTTTATCTTCTGAATTAGAATTTGTTTTTATTTCCTCTGTTTTTTCATATTTTTCTTCTATGGTTTTTTCTTCTCTTTCATCTTTTTCTTCTTCTTTTTCAATACCTAAGCTTTGGCTTATTTCGGACGACGAATCAGTTTTTAAAACAAAAAAATTATCATTAACATAATATTTGTCTGTAAAAATTTTTATAGCAGTTTTCATTTCTATTTCCATAGTATCGTCTAATCCTGGTATAATTTTAAACTTATCCAACAAATTGTCAAACTCTTTATCTTCAAGAAAAAGTTTAATAAAAAGAAATGGAACGCTCCAATCAAGATTTATTTCTCTTTCGTCTCCGTATTTTAATTTATAAACTTGTGAAAAAAAGTTTTTAACCTTAATACTTGACGTGTTATTTACTAATTTATCTAATACAACTTTATTTGCTTCTTCAATAAGATATTTAATTTCATCTTTTGTTAAAAACATTAGTGCATTATCTTTAATATGATTCGAAATTAAATCTATATAATATCTATAGAATTGAAACACCTCTATCTTTTTAATTATTTCATCAGACGGCTTCGAATCAAATCCCCCAAAAAGATAATTTAATATTGTCCATTTAGGTCTTAGCGAATAGTTTACTATAAGTTTTACAGATTTCTCAAGCAAAGAATTTAATAGTTCTCTATTATTAATCTCAATCTGTTCGGCAATTAAAAAATTTTTTGCAAAAGCAGGTAAATTACTACTATTAATTGATTCTGGAGAGATGATTTTTAGTTCATCGCAAATTTCTTTCAGGGGGTTATATTTTTTCTCTACAATTTCTTCAAACATTTAAGAAAATTCGTTGTTTATTACAATTTAACTTAAACAAATGTTTTTTTAAATGTAAAACATATACATCTTTCATTAATATTGTATATTTTTATAGTCCTAAAATGTATATCTTTTAACTTAAGAAAATCTTAAATTTGAATTGGAAAGGGTAAATTTATATTTACTGTTATGAAGAAAGTATTCGTAAACATACTGCTTTTCTTTGTTATTGCAAACTCCCTTGCAATTGATTATTATTTTTATAATGGTAAAAGAATAGAGCTTAAAAAAAGATATGATAAGATTGCTATCGTATCAAACCTTGGATTATATGAAAAAAATTACATCGACAAACAGGTTGAGTCGATGCTCTTAAGCGAAGATAGCATTAAATCAGAAGATAATTTTTATTTAATTAGCTTTGCTCCCGACAAATCGTTTTCTAAAATTCAATTATATCTCGAAAAATTTGCCTCTCGTCCTGATATAATCAAATTTGTTACTTATACATATTTTGGTGAATCTCCAAGGGTAACACAAATTCCTACTGATGAATTCATTGTTAGATTGAGGCGTATTGAAGACAAAACAAAACTCGAAATTCTGAATGCTCAAAATAACGTTAGAATAATTGGTCCTGTCTCCGATGAAAAAGGTTTCTTATTAAAAACAAATTTCGGTGTTAATAAAAATGCTCTGGAACTTTCTGATATATACTTTAATACTGGATTGTTTGTATATGCAGAACCAAATTTTTTAATTCCCTCCGAAGGATTTTTTAATTGGTCTCCAAATGATGCTCTATACCCCGTACAGTGGGCTTTAAATAATACCGGCCAAACTATTACAACGGGTGGATATACAACATATGGCGATTTGACAAGCACAACCGGAATCCCCGGTGCGGATATGGATGTGGATAAAGCATGGGATATAGTAAAAGGTAACAATTCTGTTATTATCGGTGTCTTTGATACCGGAGTAGATTCCTTACACCCTGACCTTGCACAGAATTTAATTACGGGATACAATGCTCACGATAATACAAATACTGTTGCAATAGACCCGGGTAAACATGGAACCTGCACAATGGGTATCATTGGGGCTCGCTCTAATAATAGCCTTGGTGTTGCGGGAATTTGTGGGGGGAATAACACCTCAAACAGCAACTGTAAAATGATGTCTTTTCGCCTAGTTAATAGTTCGGGTTCGTTTACAACCGATGTTAACATTGCAAGAGCTTTCGATACCGCACGGGTAAGGGGTATACACGTATCCAGTAATAGCTGGGGAGGAGGGACTCCAAGCACAACATTAATGAACGCAATTAACAATTGTGCTACCTTAAGCCGCGGTGGTAAAGGGACTGTTATTTTATTTTCTTCGGGAAATGATAACAGAAACCCTCCAAATTATCCCTCTTATTTATCGAGTGTAGTATGTGTTGGCGCTTCAACTCCCTATGACCAACTTAAATGTGCGGGAACAGGAAATCAGTTTTGGTGGGGAGGAAATTTCGGAGAAGATGCAAATGGTGATTTAGAAGTTGTTGCTCCTACTGTTTGCCCTACAACAGATATTCGAGGCTCCGGTGGTTATAATACTTCAGGTGATTATTATAATGATTTCAATGGAACTTCCTGCTCTTGCCCAAATGCCTCTGGCGTTGCAGGATTAATATTTTCTGTGAATCCAAATCTCACCGCTTCGCAAGTTAAAGAATTTTTATATAGAGGTTGTACAAAGATAGATAATGTTCCTTATAATTATTCAAAAACTTATGGTAAATGGAATCCTTATTTTGGTTATGGAAGGGTAAATGCTTATAACTCGGTTCAGCTTGCTCTGGGAGTTGACGTTACTCCTCCTACCATAGTCCATAATAACATTTATTCCGACTCAAGCACTTATCCAACAATAATTTCCTCTATAATCAGAGACCAAGACGGCAGTGGTGTTCCAACAAGTGGAAGTAATCAACCTAAAATATTATATAGATGGAATAAAAATGGTGTGGGATGGTCAAATTTCGATTCTGCTTATGCAAAATCAATAAGTGGAGATTCAATCTTCATTTTTCAAATTCCCTGCGTTGGAAGACAAACCGAAATACAATATTACATTAAAGCCACCGATAATAGCGGAAACATTGCTAAATTCCCACATCTTGCAAACACAAGCTTTCCATATACGCTTTGTTATTTTGCCATCGGTAATTTAACCACTGTATCAAATAAATTATCCGGCTGGACTGCAACTGATGCTTATTATAGCACTTCACCAAATATAAGTTTTGCAAATTATACAATTTTAAATACGTGGATAAAGATTAACCTAAGACATACTTACCTTTCCGACGAACAATTCCTATATATATGGTCTCCTATAAGCGATGCAAGTAACAACAGAAAGTCTTTATTAGGAGAAGATATGACTATAGGCTCGGGAACTATCGGAATTACAAGTGCAACCGTAACAGATTCCGCAACCAAATTCTGGAAAGATGGTACTCAACCTTATTTAAATGGGTTCTATAAACCCGAGTATATTTTAAGAGGATTTAATGGAACAAGTACAAGCGGAAATTGGAAGTTCGCAAATTATGACGGTGTATCTGGTGACATTCCTTATTTCGATAGTATTAGAATATCATTTTTAACAATGAATGGGGTTGTTAGTTCTTGCGCAAGACTTGACAGTGAAATTGATTCGGTTTGCAATTTCGGTGATGTTTTTATTGGAAATGTTTATACAAAAGACTTCTATTTAAAAAATGTTGGTAATTCAATTCTGAATATCTATTCAACGTCGTTCTCTGGAGCTTATGCAAGCAGCTTTACCCTTTTAAATTCTCCTTCCTCGATAAGTGTTGGTGATAGTGGAAAATTTACGATACAACTTATATTATCGGGAACAAGCCCTGGTGAATCGAATACGTTAGGAAATCCTGATAACAACGAAATTGCAACCTTAAATATAAATAATAATGACCCATCAAAATCTACTTTTAAAGTTTCGTTACAAACAGGCTCTGTTTCTCCGGTTGAACTTATTTCATTTACTGCAAACGTAATAAAACGCAATGTCTTGCTAAACTGGGTTACTTCAAGAGAAACAAACAATAAAGGTTTTGAAATTCAAAGAGCTCAAACGGATAATCAAAATTTAGAGTTTCTTAAAATCGGTTACGTTAACGGAAAAGGAAACTCTAACTCGCAAACATCTTATTGCTTTACTGACGAAAAAATAAACTCAGGTAAATATACTTACAGATTGAAACAAATTGATTTGAATGGAAATTATACTTATTATAATCTATACGACGAAATAGAAGTTTCTTTACCAAAAAAATTCTCAATATCTCAAAACTATCCTAATCCATTTAATCCTTTAACAAAAATTGAATTTGACTTACCGGTCAATTGCAACGTTACGATTAATTTATATGACATAACAGGTAGAGAAATTAAAACTCTTTTGAACGAAAATAAAAAAGCGGGATATTACACTTTGGAATTTACAGCGGGGAACGTTGCAAGCGGAGTATATTTTTACAGAATTGTTGCTGGAAACTATTCGGAAATAAAGAAAATGGTTTTAATAAAATAACATTAACTGGAAAATCAATAGGTCAAAAATAAAGTTTTTAAAGTAATTGATATTATCAGAAATAAGAAAATCTCAAAGGAAAAAGTAAAAACTACGCGAAGAGAAAACGCGATATTGTTATTTTCTGTATGGGAAAGGGGTTTGTGGCTGCTCATTGGATTTTTACTGATAACTTTAGGGAGCATTATAACAAATATCAAAACTATATTTAAAATTAAATCCAACTTCATATAAAGAAATATTATACAGTGTTTTTATTTGTTTTTTTTAATTAAATTTATAGCATTGAATATAGATATTCCTATTGATTAAAAGTACTTTATGTTATTTGGTATAAATGCAATTTAAATTTTTTAAAATAAATTACATTTTATAAATTTTATATACTTATCATTATGAAAAAAATAACCACTTTCTTTATTTTGGTTTGTTCTGTATTTATCATAGCTTTTTCTTTTACGGGAGATAAAACAAACAATATGCTGGTCAATAATGTTGTTATACAGTTCGAAGGCACAAACGCAAACGGTAATAATCTCTGGCTCGATAATTTTTCCTTTGGAGAAAGATATAATAATGACCTCACAATTACCAATATTGGTATGAAAGATAAAAATTATCTTATGCCGGGTGTTACCTCCAAAAACTTTTCACCAGTAACTACCGTATTTAATGTTGGAAGGTCATCTTCGGGAACTGCTACCATAACAATGACAGACCAAGGCTCATACACTTCAACCAAAAATGTTCCTTCTATATCAGCAGGAGCAACAACAAATGTTACTTTTGATCCAATTACTTTCACCTCTAATGTTTCGAAAAATATTAAAGTTTATATAACATGGGCTTCTGATGATAATCATTTAAATGATACAATTAATCAGACTACTGTTTTTTTACCGGGAGTTCAAAAGAAAATCGTGTTTGAAGCTCACACTGCTACAACTTGCGGACCATGTGCTTCACAAAACCCTTCTCTTGATGCATTTATTCAACAGCATTTCGATTCTATCGTTCCCATAAAATATCACGTTTGGTGGCCTGCTCTCGGAGACCCTATGTATGCTGCGAACATTCCGCAACAAAGAGTAAGAACTCATTATAACTCGATAAGTGCAGTGCCGACATTAACTGTTGACGGTGTCCATCAACAGGTTAGTGGATATACAACCTTATCTAATCTTTTAAATCCGTTTAACGATAGAAGATCACTTGCTTCTCCTTTAGCTATATCTGTTACTGATACAAGGCTTACTGGAGATACAATTAAGGCGACCATCAATATAAATGTAGTTTCGGCTTTTCCTTCTGGTGTTAATTATAAGTTAAGAATCTGTGCTATTGAAAGAAAAATAACTTACGCAAGCCCTCCCGGCTCCAACGGAGAAACAATTTTTTATGATGTATTCAGAAGAATGTATCCTTCGACCGATGGAATGCCTATTAATTATTCTCCCGGCACATACACTGTGGAATACAAATACAAAAGAGATGCAAGTTGGGTTGATTCTATGATGTATACTGCTGTTTTCGTTCAAGACGACAACAATCACGAAATTATTAATGCCGCAAAAGCTAGAGATTATTATTTGTTTGAAAAAATTACTCAACCTAAGTTAACCGATAACTCCGTTTTACCGATGACTTCCATTATGCCCGATGCTCCAACCTACGCAGGAAATGGACTTCAGGTCGAGACAATGGAAGCCACTTTCCCGCCTGCTGGATGGACAATATTTAATAATGATTCTAATTTTACTTTTTGGCAATATGTATATAATCCTCTAAGCGGTCCGTCTTTCCCTGGTGTAAAATGTGTTAGAATCAACTATTATTCTTATCCAGAAAATATTGGGACTAAAGATATTATAAGAACAAAAGTTTTTAATAACGTAAACCTCAACGATTCTATAAAATTCGACTATGCTTATGCACAGAGAATTCCGTATGAAGATAGACTAACGGTTAAGATTTCCACCGATGGTGGAACAACTTTCCCATATACTATATTTGATAAACAGGGAGCGGCTTTAGGCACAGCTCCTCCACAGTCAACAGGTTTTACTCCTGCTTCTGGTCAATGGGGAACGTTTGCTGCAAGATATGGAACTGTAACAGGGGTTGAACCAGTTGGCAATTTTACACCAAATAGATTTGAGCTCTTGCAGAATTTCCCCAATCCGTTTAACCCTATAACAACTATTAAGTATAACATTGCTAAAAATTGCTTCGTATCCATAAAGATATATGATATTTTAGGAAAAGAAGTAATAACTTTAGTCAATTCAAACTTGAAAGTAGGACAATATGAAATAAAATATAATGCAAGTAATTTAACTTCTGGAATTTATTTCTATAAAATAATTGCTGGTAGTTTCACAGATGTAAAGAAAATGATATTAGTCAAATAGTTTATAATGTTCTTTGGGTTATTGAGTCCGTAGAGTTTTCACTCTACGGACTTTTTTTATATTTCTTTCGCATTATTATTGCATAATGAATTAATGAGAGCTATTTTTAAATAAATAAGGTCTTTTAAAATTTATATATAATAATATGAAAAATTTATTTTTTGTCCTGATACTTTTATTTTGTTCTTTTGCTTATTCTCAAAACAACGATGATTCTAATACCAATTTCGATTTCAAGGGTTTCGGTACAGAACCTTTTTGGAATATAAAAATTGATTTAGAAAAAGGAATGTTTTTTGAAGCGGCCGGTGATGAACTAAAAATCGAAACGGGAATCCCAAATGTAACTTTTTCCGACAATAAAACACATTCAATCTATTCGGCTGAATCCGACATCTTTAATATTAAAGTCAGAGTAGCTAAGGAATCATGCGTAGACGGTATGTCCGACAATAAATATCCATATTCAGTAAAAATTTCTATTACCCGAAAAGGGTATAAAGAAATAAGAGAATTTTCAGGTTGCGGAAATTATAATTTCAATCCTCTTATTAATGACATCTGGGCTCTTGCTGTTCTTAAAGACAAAAATATTAAAGATATAAAGGATTTACAAACCAGACCGTATTTGGAAATACATACAAATGAAAATAAAATCTACGGAAACGCAAGCTGCAACGAGTTTTACGGGACTGCAGAGGTTATTGGAAATAAAATTTTCTTTGGTAGCCAAATCACGCTTACTAAAATGAACTGTTCCGAAATGAATCTCGAAATGGATTTCATACAAGCTCTATCAGGAAAAATTTACAAATATAAAATCGAAAAGTTAAAACTTTATTTAATTAATGATGACAATGTAATTGTGGAGTTCAATAAAATGGATTAATACTCAAATTATAAAAAATATTTAAGTCTGTTGAGCAATATTCTCTACAGACTTTTTTATTTGTAAAAAAATATTTACTTTTCAAGCATCCTTGTTTTTACTTCGCTAAAAATTATCGGTCTTCATTTTGTTATAATATACACCTGATGGTAGGTTTGCACCATCAAATTTCAAAAATTGAGTCTCAGCTTTAACCTTTTGATTGTTAATGTTGTAATAACTTTCCAAGTTAATTATAAATTTTAAGAGCAATAAAACTTTACCTACAATTCTGAAATCTTATAATTTGTTCATTAAATCTTTATACAATAAAAAAGTTACGTGTGACAAATTTTCTAAAAAATAAGATACAAAAATTATATTGTTTAAAGAATTTATTAGTATTAAAATTAAGAAAAAATAAAACATATGAATCACGAATACTTTATTGTCCCTCACGATAAAAAAATTTCTCTAAAAGATTACGACCCAAAATTCACTCATCGCTACCATAATAAAGAAGAAGCAACCCAGAAGCTTCAGAAAGACATACAAGAGCTCGTCCGCCTGCAGGAAGTTTTATATGCTCACGATGTTTACGGAATACTAATTATCCTTCAGGCACTCGATGCCGCAGGAAAAGACGGCACTATTAAGCACGTTATGTCGGGTGTAAATCCACAGGGATGCCAAGTATTCAGCTTCAAAGCACCCTCTTCACTGGAACTTGACCACGATTATCTGTGGCGATGTATGAAATGCCTGCCAGAAAGAGGAAGAATCGGCATTTTTAACCGCTCATATTATGAAGAAGTTTTGGTTGTTAAGGTTCACGATGAGTTACTGCAAAAAGAAAAACTGCCACCTATAAAATCAAAAGATGACCTTTGGCTTCAAAGATATGATGAAATAAATAATTTTGAAAAATACCTTATAAAAAATGGAATAATAATCTTAAAATTTTTTCTAAATGTCTCAAAAGAAGAACAGAAGAAAAGATTCCTTAAACGTATTAACCAGCCAGAAAAAAATTGGAAGTTTTCAATAGCCGACGCCAACGAAAGAAAATTCTGGAAAGAATATCAACAAGCTTATGAAGACTTGTTCAATCATACAAGCACTAAATACGCTCCGTGGTATATAATACCAGCCGACAATAAATGGTTTACTCGAGCAGCAGTTGCAGATATTATTGTGAAAAAATTACAAAGCTTGAATCTCGAATACCCAAATGTTTCTGAAGAACATAAAAAGGAATTACTTAAAATAAAAGAAATTCTGGAAAATGAATAGACTTATAAATCTGTAAGATTTAATTTTTTAACACTTCGTTCTGCTATAACAATTTCGTGATAAAATAGTGAGTATTTAATATCATTTTATATATCTGTAATCTCTTCCAGTTTTTAATTGGATTATAACTTCATAAAAAAGTTTTATTGCATTCTCTACATCATCTTTGTGAACCGTCTCAACGGTAGTATGCATATATTTAAGCGGAATTGAAATTAAAGCCGATGCAACTCCGCAATTCGAATATGCAAATGCATCTGTATCAGTCCCCGAAGATGTGGAAACAGCTTCTCTTTGAAAAGGTATCTTTTTGTTTTCCGCAACATCAATAATCATATTTAATACATTGTTTTGAATTGAGGGTCCATAAATTAATACAGGACCTTTACCACAGGTTATATCTCCTTGTTTCTTTTTTTCATACATCGGTGAGCTTGTGTCGTGAGTTACATCTGTTATAATTGCTAAATTTGGATGAATTCTCTCTGCTATCATTTTTGCACCTCGCAAACCTACTTCTTCCTGGACCGAATTAACTATATATAAACCAAAATCAAGTTTCTTCTTGTTTTCTTTTATTAATCTTGCAACTTCTGCTATTACAAATCCTCCAAGTCTATTATCCAACGCTCTGCCTACAAAAAAATTTTTATTCATGACCATAAACTCATCTTCGAATGTTGCAACACTTCCCACATGTATTCCAAGCTTTTCAACTTCCTTTTTCGAACTACAACCGCAATCAAGAAATATATTTTTCATTGTTGGTGTTTCTTCTTTTTCTCTGTCTCTAACGTGTATTGCTGGCCATCCGAATATTCCCTTAACTATACCTTTTCTTGTGTGTATATTAACCCTCATCGAAGGTGCTATCTGATGGTCTGAACCACCATTCCTTTTCAAGTAAATATACCCATCATCGGTTATGTAATTAACATACCAAGAAATCTCATCTGCGTGTGCTTCAATCACAACCTTATAATCAGCTTTTGGATTTACAATACCAACTATGGTTCCGTATGTATCGCTCATATATTCGTCTATATATGGTCTTATATATTCAAGCCATAATTTCTGACCTTCTGTTTCATAACCCGTTGGTGAAGCATTGTTAAGATATTTCTCTAAAAAATTAATACTTTCTTTTCTCATTTTCTTTCCCTTTGTTTTTATAAATTTAATCATTTATCTAAAAAAATGAAACAAATTTTCCGTTACTGTAAATCTAAAATTAGGTATTGCATTATTTCATATATTATTATATATTGGGGCGAGAAGTTTTATGCTTTCAGATAACGATAATGTAAAATATGTGACAACTGCGCACCGCTAAAGTTGTTAAAAAAATAAAACAACTATAATTAAAACGGAGGAATAAATAAATGAAAAGAAAAGTTTTTGCTTTTTTAATAATTTCATTATTTGCTGCAAGTTTTTCACTCGCACAAAAAAATAGAAAATCCACTCTCGAACAGTATTCTCAAGTTAAATTTAAAATAGAAACATCGGGAGATATATCATATGGTAGAAACGAAAATTATTCAAAAATAAACGTAGCGGAAATATTAAAAGAATTAAATAAAGCTAAATCAGATAAAAACCAATGGTTTTCAACGATCTCGGTATATATCGGGTGCTCAACCATTTATGACTACGTTTCAAATGCCACCCCCAGAAATGTTGTTCAAGACCCTAATAATTCAAATAGAATTCATTCCGTATTTATGTCATCTCCATTAGGAGACCCATATCCGAATTTTCCTGGGAGATTATTAAAATATTACTACAGCTCTAATAAAGGAACAAATTGGTCTTTTGTTTCCTCCATAGGACCAAGAGCAGGATTTCCAGAAATTACATTGGATCCAAGCGGAAGAGAATTAATTGCTGGAAATATTGGCTCGGTTGGTACAGAATCTGTAAGGTGGTATTATGATGCAGCTCCAGGTCTTGGTTCTTTCACAGAGATATTTCCTACACTAAACCAACGCTTTTTATTTCCAAGGACAGTTTTCACAAATAGCTTAACCAATCTTAATAAGTTTATTTCTGTAATTTCATCATTTGATTTAGATTCGACATTCTGGTTTAGTTGTACTTCTTTAAGTCCAACTCCGGGAACATTTACTCCCTTGAATTTCTTAAACGCAAAGCCAGAAGAATGTTATGCTATTGCTCGCGGTGATGATGGAAGAATTGGAATTGTTTATATTACTAATAATTTATTGAGTCCTGTTGATATTGGTGATGTCTACTTTGTAGAAACAACAAATCAGGGTAACACATTTAGTAGCCCCTTAAAAATATTCGATGCTAACATCTCTCCATCGGGTGATAGTCTTGGTGCATTCAGGGGAATTTCGATGGTTTACAGAGAAAATACGCCTTACGTTGCTTTTGAAACGGTTAAACAAACTACTAATGGCTATTATTTCCCTGGTGCTCCTGCAAAAATTAGGCTTTGGTCAAGTTCCTTGCCTGGTGTAGATCCCTATAAAAGTATAGTAATTGTAGATACGTCTAATTTACCTTTTAAACCTTATATTAGCAAAGGATTAAATAATGATTTGTTCGCATCTGTTTGTAGACCAACAATTGGTATAAGTTCGTGTGGTGGATTTTATGATTATCTTTTTGTTTCCTTTATGGCACCTTCAGCAAGAATTGGCGGCAGTTATGATTCTGTATCATTTATGGATGTTTATATGGTCTATTCAAACTATAATATTGGTTCATTGTGGCATTATCCAGTAAAAATCAATCCAACAGACACAAACAATTATAAGGATTGGACATACCCATCAATTTCTCCAAAAAATGATTGTAATCCTCCTCGGAATTATTTTAACTTAGTTTTACTTTCTGATTCCATACCTGGCAGTTATATAAATCATAATTCAAATGGTCAGTCCCTTGCTAAATATTATTTCGTAAGGGGGGAATTTTTCATTATTTCAATAAAACCTATATCGAACGCCATTCCAAAATCATATAGACTATACCAAAATTACCCAAACCCTTTTAACCCTTTAACTAAAATTCGTTTTGATTTACCAAAAACATCAAATACAAAAATCAAAATTTATGACATACTTGGAAAAGAAATCGCAACATTGGTTAACGAAAAACTTTCACCGGGAACTTATGAAATTCCTTTTTCTATTTCAAATGTTCAGCTTCCATCAGGATTATATTTCTATAAATTTTCTTCAGACGAATTCTCTGATACAAAAAAATTAATAATTCTTAAATAATTTTCAGAGTCTTCCTTTTTATCGGAAGACTCTGATTAATCAACTTTAGATTTTTATTTAAATATAAAATATTTATTTCTTTTACTTCCTTTAAATTATTTATTTGATAACCTTTACGTTTGCAACAACTTTGATTTTAAAATTGTAACTTGGTTTTATATTTGTATTTTAAAAATCAAAGTTTTTTACGATTTTATTATTTATAATGGAAAGCATTGGCAATAAAACCTAAATATACTCTTTCGGGAGCGGGTGGAGATACATCTCCAAAAGCCGGTAAGAAATTTACCGACAGAGAAACATTTCTCGCTGCGTTCCAGAATGCCCTTGCAACAAAAATAAAAGAAGAGCATAAACTTCTTGTTTATTATGGTGTGGGTGGTATAGGAAAAACTACGCTTAGAAAAGAGCTCGGAAAGCGTCTCGAAACAGAAAGACCTGAAATAGTTTGGACTGCCATTGATTTAGACACTCCCACTTATAGAGAACAAGAAACTGCGTTGTTCGTTCTTCGTAATCAACTTCACGAAAAATTTAAAATTAATTTCCCCTCTTTCGATATTGCTTATACTGTTTATTGGCAAAAGACTCATCCTCAAACTCCAATGACAAAGGACAACTTTCCATTGCTTACCGGTGCAAACGTAGTAGCAGGTATTATGCGTGTAGTGGGGGAAATGCCATACATCGGCTTCGTTCCTAAACTAACAAAAGCTTTTATGACTGGCGGGAATGTTTTTCGTGAATGGTGGAAAAAAAGAGGAGAAAAAGAACTTGCAAATCTCCCAAACCTGGAACCAAAAGAAATTTCTCTCCGAATGCCTATGTTCTGGGCAAGTGATATGAAAGATTTTTTAGAAGAAAAAAAGAAAGATGCTGTATTATTCCTTGATACATATGAAGCTCTCTGGGAAAACCTGAAAGCTGATGGTGGGTTTTTTATGAGAGACGAGTGGATTCGTGAACTTGTTAGTCACCTTCCTGAAGTTATATGGGTTATCTGTGGTCGAGAAAAACTTAGGTGGTATGAGCAAGACGAGGAATGGAATAATTATACAGAACAATACTTACTTGGAAGATTATCTGATGAAGACTCAAAATATTTTCTTAATTCCTGTGGTGTTGAAAAACCTGATGTCCAGAGTGTTATAATAAAAGCAAGTAAGGGCGTTCCTCACTTTCTCGACTTAGCTGTGGATACATATTATGAAATCGAAAAACGATATCAAAGAATACCCGAAGCAAAAGACTTCGCACGAACACAGGATAGCGTTCTCGAAAGATTTCTACGCTACTTAGATAAAACAGAAATTGAAACCCTAAAAGCTCTCTCCTCCGCAAGAATTTGGGGAAGTGAAATTTTCAGACTGCTTGTAAATGAATTTCAAACGGGATACCCTATAACCGCTATGGATAATTTGTGCAGATTTTCTTTTATAAATGAGTCCGAAAGAAAGGGCATGTTTACAATGCACGAATTAATGAGAGAAAGCTTACAGGCAAAACTTGATAACGAAACCCTAAAATTGTTGCACGGAGTATTATTTAATTATTATAAAGAAAAACTAAAAACTGTCGATGTAAAAAATATTGACGATAACGCAAAACAGGCGTTAATTGAGGCAGCCTATCATGGAAAATTATCACTGACACCAGATGAATATTTTAACTGGTCATGCAAAGATACTGTGATATTCCACGAAGCTGCTCAATATAGATTGCTTCTACCAATAATCGAAGATTTGGTAGAAATGATGGAGAAACATAAGGGTAGTAATTCGATTGAATATGCAAATGCGCTTCACAAACTTGCTAATCTTTATTGGCGACTTGGAAAATATAGAGATTCTGAAACAATGTTTCGTGAAACGATGGAAATAAAAGAAAAACTTCTTGGAGCAGAACATCTTGAGGTGGGCGAAATCACATACAATTTAGCTGTACTCTTTTATTTTCAGGGTAAATTCTCCGAAGCAGAAACTATGTATATTAAATCCATTGATATAATCGAAAAAAAATCTGGAAAAGATTGCATAGATATCTCTGCCCCACTGAATAGTCTTGCTGGTTTATACGTCACACAGGGAAAATACGAAGAAGCAGAGCCATTGTTTAAAAGAGCTCTTGAAATTAGGGAAAAATATTCTCACCCTGAATTAGCGGTAACATTAATGAATTTTGGAAATTTTCACTTTGATTTAAGAAGATTCTATGAAGCAGAAGAGTTATATAAAAAATCTCTTGCACTTTTAGAAAAAAATCTCGGCGATATGCATCCTGAAGTAGGAAAAGCTCTTAATAGCATTGGAAACGTCTATCATGAACAGGAAAAATATTCCGAAGCATTACCTTACTACGAAAAAGCAAAGGAAATATTTGTTTCTGCTTTTGGACCCGAACACCCAGAAGTTGCAATAGAAACTAATAATCTTGCATTCCTGTATTTCAAGTTAGGAAAATTTAATGATGCTTATGTCCTTTTTAAAAATGCTATTAAGCTATTGCAAAAAATTTTCGGAAGAAATCATCCAAATACTGCTTTTACCATAAATAATCTTGGATTATTGTTCCTTCGCCAGAAGAAATTCAGGGAAGCAGAAATTCTTTTTAAAAGAGCTTTAAAAATCAGAACTCAAGTATTTGGTGACGAACATCAAGACTTAGAAGACTCTTACAAATATCTTTCCGAATTATATGAAGAACAAAATCGCATTCCTGAGGCAATCGAATACCTCGAAAAAACGAAAGATATTCTCGAAAAGGTTCTCGATAAAGAAAATCCAGAATTAAACCAAATTTCAAAAAAACTCTCAGAGTTAAAAAGTAAAAACATTTAAGTAACAAGATATTTTACAAATTCTTCAGTTGTTATTTCGCCAAAATATAGATTTAGATTGAATTTCTTTAATATCGGTAGTAATTCTTCCTCTTTATACTTTTTGCCAATTAGTTTTTTTTCAATATCACTTGTGTCACCGTGCCCAAGATAATCACCAAAAAATTTCACTTCTTTAATAACCCCATCTTTAACGTTTAAGCGTGTATCCACCTGACCAAAGGCAAATCTATTTGTTTTTTGTATATTAAACTCCGGAGAACGCCCAAAATTCCAATCCCAGGTCCTGTATTTCTCTTCCGACAATTTAAAAACTTGTCTCCATTCATTTTCAGACAGATTGTATTCGGGAATTTTTCCATAACAACGGAAAATTGAGCGCAGAATTTTTTCCTTAAATTCCAATATTGTAATCGGCTCCTTTAGAAATTCCGTTATGTTTGCTACACGACTTCGTATAGATTTAATTCCTTTGCTCTCAATTTTATCAATTTTTACATTCAACGCCTGAACCACGTCTTCAAGATGTGAATCAAAGAGTAGTGTCCCATGTGAGAACATTGATTTCATATTTGTAAATTGTGCATTTCCTGAAATTTTTCGCCCTTCAACAACTATATCGTTTCTTCCTGTCAATTCTGCTTTCACCCCAAGTTCGATTAAAGCATCTCGAACGGGTTTTGTAAACTTCTCAAAATTATGAATGCTATCTTCTGTATGCTTCGAGAGAAAACTGAAATTTAAATTCCCCTTATCATGATAAACTGCTCCCCCTCCTGAAATCCTGCGAACAACGTGTATGTTATGGGTTTTTACATAATCATAATTTATTTCTTCAATTGTGTTTTGATGTTTTCCAATTATAATAGATGGCTCGTTAATGTAAAAAAGAAGATAATCTTCTTTTTTAAAATCCAAATTCCTTACGCAATATTCCTCCAATGCAAGGTTTATTGTCGGGTCGTGTATATCGTTATTGCAATTTATTAAAATCATAAAATAAAATTTTTTAAACAAAATTAATAAAGATGGTTTCTATTTTCAAATTACTATTAATTACATTTGTTATAAAAACGACAAATAATAACTACAAATTACTAACTAAAAATTAATCACAGTTCAATTGCATTACAACTACAATTCACGGTTTACGTTTCACCTTTTACGTTTTACGTTTTATAATTAAATTTGAGATATGATTATCCCCCAAGAAAAAATTGACGAAATCATACAGGCAAGCGACATTGTTGATGTGATTGCTTCTTACACTCCTGTTAAGCGAAGAGGAAAAGCTTTCCTTGCTCTATGTCCATTTCACCCCGATAAAAATCCATCGCTGAACATATCACAGCAAAAACAAGTATATCATTGTTTCGCCTGCGGTGCAAGCGGGAATGTTTTTACTTTTATTATGGAATATGACAAGATTACCTTTGTGGAAGCTGCAACTAAACTTGCTTTTCGTGCTGGCATAGAATTAAATATCAGAAGCACCGCTCCCGATGTTTCAAATGAAATCTCTCGTCTTTTCGAAATTAATAAATCGGCTGCAAGATATTTTTACGACAAACTGAAAAATGTCTCTGGCTACGAAAAAGACTTTATAAATGATTATCTAAAGAAAAGAGATTTAAAAAAGGACACTCTAAAAAAATTCGGTATCGGATATGCAGAAAAAGAGTGGGACTCACTATTAAATCATTTTACTGAAGAAAAAATTTTCTCCGAAGAGGATATAGAAAAAGCAGGATTAATAATTAAAAACGAAAAAGGTAAATACTATGACCGATTTCGAGGAAGACTTATTTTCCCAATATTTAGTGAAAACGATAAAGTTGTCGGGTTTGGAGGAAGAAAACTTTACGAAGACGACCTGGGTGGAAAATATATAAACTCTCCTGAAACTAGAATATATAATAAAAGTAAGATTTTATACGGATTAAATTTTGCTCGTGAGAGCATCAGAGCAAACGATTTCGTACTTCTTGTCGAAGGTTATATGGATTTAATAACACTTAATCAAGCAGGTATTTACAATGTTGTAGCATCAAGCGGAACTGCCCTTACGGTTGAGCAAGTGCAATTAATATCAAGATATACAAAAAATGTTGTTATGGTTTATGATGCGGACTTAGCAGGAATTAAAGCAACGAAAAGAGGAATTGAGCTTATTCTTGAAGCAGGTCTTGATTTGACAGTCGTTACTCTTCCCGAAGGTAGCGACCCAGACTCCATAATCAGGGAAAAAGGAAAAGAAGAGTTTGAGGTCTATCTAAATAACAGAAAATCTATAATAGAATTCATCAGTAAGCTATATGAAAAAGAAAATAAACTAAACTCAGTTCAGGACAAAACAGACTTCGTTAAAGAAATTATCAGCTATATTAGTCGCATCCCTGACAAAATAAAAAGAGCTTTTTTTATCAAAGATATTGCTACAAAATACCAACTTTACGAATCTGACTTACGAGACGAACTTGAAAAAGCGGTAAAAATTTTTAAAAAAGAATATTTTACCAAATCATCTGTTGTTCTGCCTCAAAAAAAAGTTTATAATAAAACCACAAAGAAAAAAATTGAACAAGCTGAAATTGATTTACTTGACATACTCGTTAATGGAGATAATAGGGCTATAGAATATCTCGAAAATAATCTTGATGTTCAGTTCGTTCAAAATGAAACAGTCTTGAAACTAACAACTGTTTTGCTCGATGAATATATGAATGAAGGAAAAATAGATGTATCGAAAGTCATCAATTCAATTGAAGATGCGCAAGCAAAAATTTTACTTGGAAGCGTCTCAACGTCAAAATATGAAGTGAGCAGGTCGGAAAAATTTGCAAATAACAATTCTCTGCTTTCAAAAACGGAAAGAAAAATGACTGATTACCTTAGGTTTGCAATAGATGTAATAAAAAGATTTGAAATAAATCTCCGTCAACGAAAAATCGAAGAACTTTTAAAAGATGGCTCAAACCCAAATGAAATAATTAGGTTGAAAAGAGAAATAAATGAAATACAAAAAAGATAATTTTCATTATTTCAAATTAAATCCCAAAAAGGTTTATCGTATTAGATTTCTGAAAAATATAAATAAAATAATTTAAATTTTGACTTTATTGCTATCCTTTTTACATTTATTTTAATGCTTTACACAAAATTTACGTTTTGACAAAGGAAAAAATATATAAAGGCATTCCCGTATCTGGCGGTATTTCCATAAGCAAAGCGTATCTCTATACACGTCGTCAAGTCAGCATAAGTCACCACGAAATTTCAGAAAAAGATATAGAAAAAGAAATAACTGAATTTCAAAACGCTATCGAAATTTCTAAAAAAGAATTAAATAAGATTTACAATCTTTCGGTTGAAAGGGTTGGAGAAGAAAACTCAAAAATTTTTCAAGCTCAACTCGATATACTCAATGATAATATTTTTATTGATACTGTATTAAAAAGAATTAAAAAAGATAAAAGAACATCGGGATTTATTTTCCACGACGAAATTTCAAAACTTGCAAATATTCTCCTCTCTGCAAAAGATGATTATATGAAAGAGCGATATTCCGATATCATGGATGTTAAAAACAGGGTAATTAGAAATATGAAAAGGGAAAAGCTCGTATCAAAAGTTGACGAAAATTCGATAATATTTGCTCACGAACTTACTCCAGCCGATACTATTCTTTTTAGTAAAAGAAAAGTTCAGGGATATGCAACCGATACGGGTGGTACAACCTCGCATACCGCCATAATTTCCAGAGCATTAAGAATTCCCGCTGTCGTTGGTATGAAAGTAATTTCAAAACACGTTCTTACTGGAGATACAGTTATAATAGACGGTTATCAAGGAAATGTAATTTTACACCCGCGTGAAGAAACCATCGAAAAATACAAAGAAAAAATATCCCGCTACCAAATTGAACAGACAAGGTTCACAAAATATATTGACCTTCCTTGTGAAACACTTGATAAAAAGAAAATTGAAATAACATCTAATATAGATTTCATCGAGGAGGTTGACTTTATCGAAAACTGCGGACATTGCGGAATAGGGCTCTACAGGACCGAACATCTCTTTATGTCAAAAGGGGAATTCCCAACCGAAGCTGAACAAATTGAAGAATATACTCATATTGCAAATGTTACTTTCCCGAAAATTGTTACTATAAGAACTTTCGACTTAGGCGGAGATAAAGTTTTACCAACAACTATAAAGGAAAACAACCCTAATCTCGGCTGGAGAGGAATTAGAATCTGTCTGGATAGAACTGACATTTTTAAAACTCAACTTCGAGCTATTCTTTTATCCTCTGCAAAAAAAAATATCAGAATAATGTATCCTATGATTTCTTCACTTGATGAGGTAAGAAAAGCCAAAACAATTCTTTCCCAAGTAAAAGAAGAGCTTGATAAAAAGGGAATGATTTATGACAAAGATATTAAAGTCGGGATTATGGTAGAGGTTCCTTCCGCCTTCATGCTTGCAGATGAATTTGCAAAAGAAGTTGATTTTTTTAGCATAGGAACAAACGATTTAACACAGTATCTTCTTGCTGTTGATAGAGGAAATGAATTAATCTCTGGAATGTATCAGCAGTTTCACCCTGCGGTCATAAGGGCTTTGAAGTGGATTATAGAAAAAGCACATAACAATAAAATTAAAGTTAGTATATGCGGTGAACTCGGCTCTATTGCTTACGCCATTCCCGTTTTAATTGGTATGGATATTGATGAGATTAGCGTAAATCCTTCAGTGTTCCCGGAAATTAAGAAAACCGTAAGAAACACAAGGTATGTAGATGCAAAAAAACTCGTTGAAAAATTAATTAGTTATTCTACCGAAAAAGATATTTACAGAGAAGTAGAAAATTTTTATGAACAAAATATTACTATCGAAAAATAAATCTTATTCAAAATGGAAAAAAGACATATTAATCTGTTCGACAAAGGGAAAATGTTTGATGTTCTAAAAGACTTCCACAAACAAGTAAAAGATGCCCTTAGAATTGCAAATGCTTATAAACTTAAAAACTTCAACAAAAAGGGGATAAAAAATATTGTTATTTCTGGACTCGGCGGCTCTGCTATCGGGGGAGATTTATTCAAAAGTTATACACAATATGAAATTAAAATCCCTGTAATTGTTAACAGAAATTATACCTTGCCCGAATTCGCTAATTCGAGCACTCTCGTTGTTATTTCAAGTTATTCTGGAAACACCGAAGAAACAATCTCTGCGTATAGAGAAGCAATACAAAAGAGGTGTAAAATTATATGTATAACAAGTGGTGGAGAAGTTCAAAAAATTGCTTCGAAATATAAACATAATTGCATTATTATACCTAAAGGTTATCAACCAAGATGTGCTCTTGGTTATTCATTTTTTACATTACTTATTCTTTTCACAAAACTTGGATTTATTAAAGATAAAAACGTAGATATATCCGAAACTATAAAAATTCTTGAAGCTGAAGCAAAGGAATATACAAGTCTTAACCCGATTAATAATCTTGCTTTGAAAATTGCTATTGATTTAAAAGGAAAACTTCCGATAATTTATTCTTCTTCTGATTTAATGGATATTGTGAACTTGCGCTGGCGGGGTCAAATTTCCGAAAATGCTAAAATGCTCGCCTATGGCAATCTGTATCCCGAAATGAATCATAACGAACTGGTAGGATGGAAATTTTATCCATCTATATTAAAGAAAATTGTTGTCGTGTTTTTAAAAGATATAGAAGATAATGACAGGGTTAAACTCAGAATGATGATTACTTCCGGAATTTATAAAAAATATGCTGACAACATTCTTTCTTTTGAAAGCACTGGAAGTTATAAATTAAGCAGAATATTTGATTTAGTATATCTTGGAGATTGGGTAAGCTTCTATCTTGCTATATTAAATAAAGTTAACCCTACCCCGGTTGATGTAATAAGTTTTCTAAAGGGTGAACTTGAAAAAATTCCAATGAAAAAATAACAAATTGAAACTTTAATAACATACAAAATATTTATTACTTTATAAATCAAATAAATTTTATAACTTACATACTTCAATGCCTGAGTGGTTATTAAACACAATAATATCATTGGTTAAGATATTGGTTGTAGAAACAGTGCTTCTTACAGCAGTTGCTTATACAGTATATGTTGAAAGAAGATTTTCTGCATTTGTTCAAAACAGAATTGGACCAAATCGTGTAGGTCCTGCTGGTCTTCTTCAACCCATAGTTGATGTAATCAAACTTCTTTTTAAAGAAGATATAGTCCCGGAAAAAGCTAATAAGTTTATTCATTCGCTCGCTCCTGCAATATCGCTTGTTGTAGCTTTGTCTACTTTTGCTGTAATTCCGTTTGGAGACAAAATAGAATTATTCGGTAAAGAAATTAAACTTCAAATTGCTGATGTCAACATTGGAATATTATATATTCTTGCTTTGCTTTCGCTTGGCGTTTATGGAATTTCTCTGAGTGGTTGGTCTTCAAACAATAAATACTCGCTTCTTGGTGGCTTAAGAGCTTCCGCTCAAATGATTAGCTATGAACTTGCTATGGGTGTATCGGTGCTTGCAATTATATTGATTAACGGTACTTTGCGTTTAGATGTCATTGTTGCAAATCAATTCGGATGGAAATGGAATATCATCTTACAACCAATTGGATTTATCACTTTTCTTGTTGCCTCTTTTGCGGAAACGAATAGAACCCCGTTCGACTTGCCCGAAGCAGAACAGGAACTCGTTGGAGGCTACCATACTGAATATTCAAGTATGAAATTTGCACTGTTTTTCCTAGCAGAATATGCAAACGTAATTGTATCTGCGGCAGTTATTACGACCCTATTTTTGGGTGGCTGGCGGTTCCCATATCTACAAAACTTTGGATTACCTGCTTTCTGGGTAAGTATTTTACAGGTTTTAACTTTCTGTATAAAAGTAGTTTTTATGGTTTTATTCTTTATCTGGATTCGGTGGACTATACCAAGATTCCGTTATGACCAACTTATGAATCTTGGCTGGAAAGTGATGCTTCCTCTTGCTCTTGTAAACCTAATCATTACTGCGGCTATTGTAATATTGCTGAAATAAACAATTAAACTATAGCTTACAGTTTAGATATTGAGAACGGAAAAGTATATTTTTATTTCTTAAAATCAATAACTAAACATTACCTTCCTTTGTTTTTATAAATCTTTTAGAAGGAAAAATTTATCACTTGACACTTAAACTAATATACCATACATTATTATGGTTGATGTGTTCTTTTAAAATTTACGATTCTCTGCAAATTTTTGTATGAGTATTTTGCATAATTTTTTAAATCTGATGGGGATTTGTTTTCTCAATAAATAAGTTTCCAACGATTTGTAAACATAGCGAAGTTTAATATAATATAATTACAATAACTTAATTTGTAAGCAAAGAAATTGCAAATTTTCTACTTATAAGCGTTTTTAATTACTTTTTTCTTCGATGTAACACAAAAGTAATACAAAACTACAACAAAAAATTTTTGTTTTCAAATTTTGAGATTCTAATATATAATTCCAGTGTAAAAAACGTTAATAAGACAATAAATTAAAACAACGAAAAAAATCCCCTATACACTGGTTTTATCAGCGTCCAACTATTTAATAAAAGAAACAAAATTTTTATTTTAACACTATAATAATTAACTGATTGATTTGGTTAAAATTTATCCCCCCCTTGAGGGGGGAAAAAATATTCTAAATAATTTTGTTCTTTTATTATAGTGTTTTTGTATAAAAATTACTAACTTTGTAAAATAATTGTTATTATCAACTAATTATAAAACATCTATGAAAAAATTAATATTTTTGTTTGCTTTTATATTCTTTATCTATAGTATGTCAAAATCGCAAACATATTCAGACTTTACACTGCTCGATTTAGAAGGTAATGAAGTTAATATGAACAAGTTACTCGAGAAAGGTCCCGTACTTATGTCTTTTTGGGCTACTTGGTGCTCGCCATGCAAGGAAGAAATGAAAAAGGTAAATGAAATTTATGAAAAATATAAAGATAAAGGTTTCATCTATCTCGCAATAAATCAAGATAATCAAAAATCGGTTTCCAAGGTTGTCTCCTATATAAATGCTATGGGGTATAAATTCCCTGTGGTATTTGACTCGGATAAAAAGGTGTTCGAAGCATACAGCGGAAAAGACGAAATGCCTTACAGTTTGTTAATCGGGAAGAATAAAGAAATCATCGCGGTTCATACCGGCTTTAAAACCGGCGACGAAATTAAAATCGAAGAAGAAGTTAAAAATGCTCTCGGACTAAAATAACATCAATTGTAAAATTAATCTTAATTAATGAAAAAGTTAATAATCCTAATCTTCGTTTTTGCTGTGTCATCACTCTCTCAGGCACAGAAAATCGACGTTAAAGCATCTTTGAATAATTTATTCAGATATGGAAACGGAAAAGAAAATAATACTATTTCGGAATACTCAAAAGAGTATCTCGAAAACATCGGCGATGCACGACTTAAAATAAACGACTTCGTATTTGGAATGAGGTATGAAATTAGTGACCCTATTGAATACGGAAATAACTTCAAAGGAATTAGAAAAAGATACCTCGAATATAACAATTTAAGTGAAAATATTAATATAAGAATTGGTGATTATTGGGATATTGTAGGAAGAGGATTGACTTTAAATGTTTTCGAAGATAGAGGTCTTGCATTTGACACTGGAATTGATGGCTTAAGAGTTGTTTACAAAAGAACTTTCGGTGAAAAAAAACCTATCAAAATAAAAGCCCAAATTCTTGGTGGTGATATTAATTATATAGATTTTCTGAATTTCGATAGAAGCGAAAACTACAAGGTAAGAGATGGTAATTTTGAGATTTCTCCACTAAAGAATTTAACTTTTGGTATGAATTATGTTTATGCAAAGGGTTCTATTATGGGAAACGATTTGAAAACTATCACCAACACTACATCTGAGCTTCCAGAGGGATATTTAAGCTTCAATTATAAAGACTTAAACTTCTTTTACTCGTATGCCCATAAACGTACCTCTGTAGGAGCTAATTCACTATACCCAAAAAATATTACTGCTTTTGGAAATGGTATGTATTCTTCTCTCTCATATTCTAAATCGGGAATTGGCATTACACTGGATTATAAAAACTATCGGTTTGACCTTGTTACACCAAACCAAAGAGACCGAATAAGACCAACAAAAATGATGCCATTTCAGAACCCACCCACCGCTCTTAAAGAGCATACTTCAACATTAATTTCAAGAAATCCTCACGTGGTTGACTTTAACGATGAGGTTGGTAGTCAACTTGATATTGTATTTGCCCCTTCTGATAAATTAACGATGAACTTAAATTTAGGTCTTTCTTCAAGACATTATGAGTTCTACAATGTAGATACAACTGGTTATCGTTACAAATGGGAAAGAATAGATAGGTTTAACAATTTTTTACCCTCCTTACGAGAACAACTTTCACCTTTTTGGGAAATTTACTTTGAAACAGAATACTATGCATCCGAAAAGCTTTATGCAAAAGTTGCTTTTTCAAGACAAAATGAAATCGTTTACAAAGAAGAAGACCCTTTAACTTCGGAAAAAATATTTAATACTACAATTCCTATTGAATTAAGATATTCTCTCACAAAAGATTACACCTTAAAATTAATCTTTGAAAATCAATGGACACATAATACAACCCATGCAACAACTCCTGATTTTACAAGCCAGTTTATTGCATTAAGTCTATCTAAATCACCCGAGCTCACATTAACAATGAACACGGAATTTACATCAGACGAAGATGACCCAACTGGAAAAAGCCACTGGGTTTTGGGTGAGGTTTCTTATAAAATAACACCAACCAATAATCTAACTGTTTCTTATGGTTCGGAAAAGGGTGGGTTGAAATGCACCAGTGGTATTTGCAGATATGTCTATCCATTCAATGGATTAAGATTAACTCTTTCGTCTAAATTTTAAAAAGGAAATAAAATGAAATCTTTAAAAATAATTTTTTTGTTCCTGCTCACAATCACAACTTTTTCTTGTGAGTTTAATAACAATCCATCATCGAGTATATCCGTCATAGTAAATAGAAAAGTTCTTGTTGAACTTTCTACAAACGTCAATTGTGTTCACTGTCCACCCTCTGGACATTATCTTGACCTTATTGATACAGCCGTTGCGGGTATCACCAGTTCCGATACAAACGTAATTACTTTAAGAATGCATTCTTCTCTTTTTCCAAATGACCCGTTTTACCTTTTTAATGTCCCTGTAAATTCGGCAAGACAGAATTATTATAACGTTTTTGTTAACCCAACTGGATATTTGAATGGAGCAAGAATGCCTTCGTTTAACGAACAAACATGGACAAACAGTATAAATCTTGCACTTGCACAACACGAAACTCAAAGCCTTTCTTATACAAACACGTTTGATACAGCAACTGGAAACGGAACAATTAATATTTCTATTTCCCAAATTACGGGTTCTCCCGCAAGCGACTTAAAGCTCCACGTAGCCATTATAGAAAGTAAAATGTATTATACTGGAGGCACTAATGGTGAAAAATGGTTTAATAACATTCTAAGAGATTTAGTTACCGGACCATCTGGGCAAGATATAACACTTCCTTTTAATTCGGCAATTAATTACTCTTTGAAGACAGGTATAATAGCACAAAACGCTGATATTGTTATATTTACACAAAGTTTATCAACAAAGGAAATTTTTTTAGTTAGAAAGTTAAAACTAATAGGAAATTAATTTTTTCTCTTCTCTTTATCCGATTCATTTAACTTTTGAGTCGGTAAAATAGAGCTCATTGAATAAAAAACGTAAAAGCATTAAATTACTTTTGTGTTTCTTGTTCACTAAGTGTCTTAATTCAAAACGCTATAATTTAAGTTATTCTTTTGAATATTAAAATTTTAATATTAATAACTTTTATTTTTTCGTTTTGCTCTAATTCTTTTTCTCAATCTGATTCTATAAACTACAAAAGCCAAACAACACAAATAGATAAAACATATCTTGAGGAATTACTTTTGGAAAATTCATTTGAAGACTTGGAAGACTCTAAGCTTCTTGACTATCTTGAAGACCTTGAAAGTCATCCTATAGACTTAAATACGGCAACTATTGAAGATCTCGAGGAAATCCCTTTTATAAGTTCAAATCTTGCAAGGGAAATTATAGTATATAGAAATAAATATTTCCCGATTAAATCAAAACGTGAATTACTCGAGATAGATAATTTAACAGAAGAAACGTATGAGCTCATCAAAAATTTTTTCATAGTAAAAAAAGACACAACATTTATTGATGAAAAAGATTTAGAAAATCAAAATAATGAGAAAAATATATTGTTTAAAAATTTCGGTTTAAGATATAGAACAAGGTTCCAACAAGAATTACAAACAAAAGAAGGTTACTTAAATGGAAATTATCCCGGTTCTAAAGCAAAAATTTATAATCAGCTCAATTTTAATTACTTAAATGAAAAATATTTATTAGAAGGAAATATTACAATCGAAAAAGACCCAGGAGAGAAAAGTTTAGCAGATTTCTATTCTGGTTTTATAGAGCTAAAAAATTATAAGCGTATAAAAAATGCTGTTTTGGGTGATTATTCATTAAATTTCGGTCAGGGAATTGGTATGTGGAGCGGACTTGGATTTTCAAAAGGAAGTGTTACCGTTGATGCCATTAAAAAAAGAGGAAACTCCATAAAGGGCTATTCTTCTGTAAATGAATCGCAGTTTTTCAGAGGAGCAGCTATCGATATTAAATACAAAGACCTTAATTTTTTAACTTTCTTTTCGAATAATTACTTCGATGCTTCAATCGATACTACTCTGGATGAAATATCAAGTTTCTATTTCGATGGATACCATAGAAATATTTCGGAAAGTAATAGAAAGAATTCTGCAAAAGAAGTGCTTATTGGAACTCGTGGATATTACAGCAAAGAGAATATTCAAATTGGCGTTACTTATTGGACGTCAAAATTTTCGAAATCTGTAGGCACTGATAGTTCAAAACGGCTCTACAATTTTTCTGGTGATAAAGCAAATATATTAAGTTTTGATTATGATTTAATATATAAAAACATGAATTTATATGGAGAATTTGCCCGCTCTCAATCTGGAGCTGTAGCAAGTATTGGAGCATTGCGTTTTAACTTTGGTAAAATTGCAAATTTTGTTTTCTTATATAGAAATTACCCCGAAAATTTTTCACCTGTTCATTCATTTGGTTTCGGTGAAAAAAACGGAAATACTCAAAATGAGGTGGGTTTATATTCTGGGGCATTCCTATATCCTTATAAAGGATTATTTTTGAGTGTTTATTACGACCAATTTAAATTTCCATATCGTTCATATACAGAGACTGTTTCCGTTCTTGGAAATGATTTGCTATTAAACATAAATTGGTCTGTAAATAAAAATCTGGATATTAACGTTAGGTATAAAAATGAAAACAAAGAAGGGGCTCGTAGTGTAACCGATGAATTTGGAAGGACTATCAAAAAAATCGATAATCGTAATCTAACAAACTTTAGAATTGGCTTTGATTACAATTTTACGAACAAGTTCAGAATTAGGAGTCGATATGATTATGTTTTTATTAATTATAAATTTTACGGAGGCAACAATAAAGGGTATTTATTTTATACAGATTTTCGCTTTATTCCAATATTTGGTTTATCTGTTTCAACAAGGTTGATATTTTTCGATACAGAAAATTACGATAGTAGAATATACGAATACGAAGATGATATAAGTGGGGTAATGTCTAATGTTGCTCTCTACGAAAAAGGGAGAAGATGGTACACTTTATTAAAATACAAACCTCTCAATTTTTTAAAGATTTATTTAAAATATTCAGAAACCTATATAGATGGTGCAAAATCAATTGGAACCGGTAATGACCAAATACACAAAAATGTAAATAATAAAATTAATATAGGATTAGAGATAAATTTATATTAAATTTTTTCATCTGATATGTGTAATTTTCTAAGATTATTAAAGTATTCATCGTTCATTGGTATTAACAAAACTTTGTTTTCCCTAATAGAAAAAATCACTCGCGTCCCTGTGTCTAATTTATATTTATTTCTAAGATACTTTGGAATTCCAACGTGATATGGTTTCCTAACCCTTGATATTTTCCCTTTTTTACCTCCTGAAACGTGAAATTTCAACAATTCTTCCGGTTGCATTTTCTTAATATATAAGTTATTCCTTTCTTCATAAACTAATATAGGTTGTCGGTGTTCAATATTAAATTTTCTTCTTATTACAACCGGAACAGTAAGCGAGCCCGATGATGAAACGGTAGAAATTATCGTGTTATACATAGTATAAAAATAATTATTTGGTTTTTATGAAATAAAAAATAGTAGAATAGTAAGTTAATTACAATTTAAAAATTTTCATAAAAAGTTAAAATTTTTATAGGAGAAATATATTAACAATTTAATTATAAATTCTTATATTTTTCTTTTTAGATTTGTTTTATATGAAACAAAAAAGGTTATATATCAGTAAACAATAATAAGAAAACTTTCTATTTCTATATTATATTGTTTAGAGTATATTTATTTTTGAATTAACATTAATTAATTAACACTAAAAATATGAAAAGAACTTTTTTATTAGTAATTATCATCTGTTTTGTTTTTCCATTCTCTGTAATAGATGCACAAAATGATATTTGGTATACAACTATTCTGAAAGAAAAATTTTTCGATAAAAACGGAAATCCATTAACAGGAAAAGGAGTTATCGTTGGAGATATCGATTCTGGTATTGACATATTTAGCCCTTTTTTCTTCTTTGCAGATGGTGGAGATTATGACTGGATTGATGTAGATAAAAATGGTGAATTTACACCAGGTAAAGACGCTGTTGATTTTAATAAAAACAATAAAGCTGATCCAGATGAAATACTTTGCTTTATAGGTATGAAAAATAATACTTACGGAATATTAAAATTTAACTCTAAAGAATTCAAAGCAGACATGGATTTTCTTTATCTTGATAAAAACAGGAATAATAAAAGAGATTACGGGGAAAAAGATGGTTTCACAGAAAACGACCCAACATACGGAGAACAACTTTTCATTTGTATTGATAAAAATAAAGACAATAAATTGAGTATTGGTGAAAAACTCGTTGCTCTCAAGACTTCAAAAGTGCGAGCGGTTAGAGAAAAAGATGGAACTATTAGAAGGAGAGGCATTGATTTGATAAAAACTGAGCCTGATACGGTAAAACATGGAACAAGTGTTGCAGGTATAACTCTTGGTGGACATTATGGCATTCAAAAAATGCATGGTTTTGCTCCAGATGCAGAAATTGTAATGGCAAATATTTATTATGATTATACACCAAGGTTTGTTAGAAATTTTCCTGACTTAATAAAATTCTTACGAGACGAAAAAGTTAATATATTACTTTTTGAAGATGGGGAGTGGATGTATGAGTTTAATGATGGCTCAACCGAAGAAGAAGAAATTACCAATCAAATGGCACGTGATGGAATCACTGTAATTGGAGGAGGGGGAAATCTTGCTTCCGGAAATATGCATATTAAAGACAACATTAAAGCCGGCAAATGGAATACATATACCTTTAGCTCTCCAAAAGAGGCAGAAAACAAAAAAAATGATGGTGTTTTTGTTTCAATATTGTGGACTGATAAAGAAACCAAAATTACTTTTACGGTTGAAACCCCAGAGGGGAAAAAATCACCAGAACTAATTGACGGTTCTGGGTTTATAAAAGTTGGCAACTTTAATATGTTTTACTCAAGAGATGTTTCTCCAAAAGGGACGGTGATGTTTCGTTTCGGATTTTCAAAAAATGATTCTGGAACCGTTGATGGTAACTGGAAAATCAATGCTAAATCTGATAGAGATATTATCATAGACGGATTCATAGTTGATGTAACACAATCATGGGCGGGAAGTACACATTGGACCTGCAAAGACAAAATCACTGACGAGGGAACCGTCACATTTCCAAGCACTGCAGATAGCTTAATTGCTGTTGGCGCTTACACGGTAAATTTTTCTTTCGGTCCTAATGACAAAATAGGTAGTTTATGTTATTATAGCGGAAGAGGATACAATATTAATGGGAAAATAGGGATAGATATTTGTGCCCCTGGTCATTCGACCTTTACTATAAGCACAGATAACTCATATACTCTTTTTAGCGGAACAAGCTCGGCTGCTCCACACGTTGTAGGAACTGTTGCACTTATGTTACAATATGATCCTATGTTAACACATTCTCAAATAAGAAATATTTTAAAAGCAACCGCAACAATAGACAAATTTACAGGTAAGGTTCCAAACACAAATTGGGGATGGGGAAAACTAAATCCAGAAGCAGCCATTAAGTATTTAATGGAATAAGAATTGAGTAAAGTATGGAAAAAAATGAAAATGCGGGGCTTTACATTTTTCCTGTTTTTAATTTAAAAAAGGTAAAAAAACTAATCGTGTAACTTATAATTACATAATTTATTCTTAAAAAAGAGATATTAAAAGTTATAAGACTTGTTCGGTATATCTCTGTGGAAAATGATTATTAATGGAAAAAGTAGTAGCAATAGTAGGTCGTCCAAATGTAGGAAAATCAACGCTTTTTAATCGCATAATAGGAAAACGTGTTGCGATTGTTCACCACGTTGCAGGTGTCACACGTGACAGAAATTACGGTGAAGCGGAGTGGATTGGAAAAAAGTTTTTTCTAATAGATACTGGAGGGTTTGTTCCTGATTCCGATATTGAGTTTAATAAACATATACGAGAACAAATCAAAATTGCAATAAAAGAGTCTGATAAGGTTATCTTTGTTCTTGATGGCATCAACGGTATTCATCCTGTAGATCTTGAAATAGCAAAAATTCTTAGAAAAAATTTAGAGGGCAAAGAAATCATTATTGCAGTAAACAAAATTGATAACGAAAAAAGAGAATTGAACTCTTTTGATTTCTTCTCTCTTGGGTTTGGTAAACTGTTTTGTATTTCCGCTCTTTCGGGAAAAAACGTTGCCGATATGCTCGACTATATAGTGAAAGATTTCCCATTTGTAGACTACGAAGAAAAGGAAAACAAGAAAATAAAGTTTGCAATTGTAGGTAGACCAAATGCTGGTAAATCGTCAATCGTAAATGCATTACTTAAAGAAGAGAGAAACATAGTAACCGATATACCTGGAACAACCAGAGATTCTATAGACTCAATAATTAAATATCATGGAGAAGATATCGTTTTAATAGATACTGCGGGGCTAAGAAAAAAAAATAAAATTAAAAAAGAAGAATTACTTGAGTTTTATTCGACTGTAAGAACTTTTAAAGCAATCCAAAGGTGTGATGTCGCATTACTTGTACTCGATGCAACATTATTATACAAAAATTTTGAAAGTGTATCAGATAAGAATCTTGCTGTTTTCAAATTGGATAAGCAAGACATTAGTATTATTGAGGATATTTTAAAACTTAAAAAAGGGTTAATAATTATTATAAATAAGTGGGATTTAATATCAAAAGATACAAACACTGCAAAAATAATAGAAAATAAAATTGAAGAACATTTAAAAAGTTTACCATTTTTAAGGTTCATTTTCATATCTGCCTTAACAAAGCAGCGAATACACAGAGTTCTCGAAGATGCAAAAATAGTCTATAACGAGAGAAAGAAAATTATTAAAACAAGCGAATTGAACCAGAAGATATTAAACGAAATTAAACAAAAACCTCACCAATCTATAAAAGGAAAGGAAGTAAAAATTAATTACATTACACAGCTTAAATCAGCTCCTCCTGTTTTTGCTTTTTTCGTAAATGATCCAAAGAACATATCTGAAAACTATAAAAAATTTTTAGAAAAAAAATTACGTGATAATTTTGGTTTTAAAGGTGTTCCTATAGAACTGGTTTTTAAGAAAAAAAACTAATATTTGTTATTTCCGTTTTTTAACACTACATTGAAATTTGTAAATACAATTCCTATTTTTTATAATATCAAATAATCCTAACTTTTATAATTATATTCATTATTTAAAATTATCAATTAACGATAATGATAACAGAGATATTTACCGCTGCAACATATGGGGTCGAAGCCTACATAATACGTGTAGAAACAAACCTCGAAAGAACGTCGCAAGCTGGATTCTCAATTGTGGGTTTACCTGATAATGCGGTAAAAGAATCAAGAGAAAGAATACCTGCAGCGATTAAAAACTCAAATCTTGTGTTTCCCATTTTGAAAAGAATAACTACAAATTTATCCCCCGCCGACATAAAAAAAGAAGGAGCTGGTTTCGATTTACCAATTACAATGGGAATTATTGCTGAAAGTTCTCAGATAAATAATGATAAATTAAGTGATTATATTTTTATTGGTGAATTATCGCTTGACGGCAAATTAAGAAAAGTGCCTGGTATTTTGTCTATAACTATTGAAGCAAAAAATCGAGGATTTAAAGGCATTGTGCTTCCAAAAGAAAACGCTAAAGAGGCCGCTATTGTTGATGGTATAGATGTTTTTCCTTTTGAAAAATTATCTGAAGTGTTTGATTTTTTTAATGGTCGCTTGAACATCCTGCCATTTAAATTAAATTTAAAAGATGTTTTTGAGCAAAAACAGAAATATAATCTTGATTTTTCAGATGTCAAAGGTCAGATTGAAGTAAAAAGGGCTATGGAGGTCGCAGCAGCAGGTGCTCATAATATAATTATGATAGGTCTTCCGGGTTCAGGAAAAACTATGCTCGCTAAAAGAGTTCCATCTATTCTTCCTCCAATGACACTTGAAGAAGCTCTTGAAACAACAAAAATTCACTCTATCGCTGGATTAATACCTCCTAATACCTCAATTATAACTACTCGGCCATTTCGCTCGCCTCATCACACTGCAAGTGATATATCAATTGTTGGAGGGGGTACTAATGCGAAACCCGGTGAAATATCTTTTGCACATAATGGAGTTCTATTTCTTGATGAATTAACAGAGTTTAAAAAAAATGTTTTAGAGGTATTAAGGCAACCGCTTGAAGATAGAGTTGTTACCATTTCTCGTTCAAAAATTACTGTTCAATATCCTTGTAATTTTATGTTTGTCGCCGCAATGAACCCTTCTCCTGCTGGAACTACAAAAGAAATACAAATGTATTCTGATTATGATGTGCAGAAACATATTTCAAAGATTTCTGGTCCAATCCTTGATAGGATAGATATTCATATACACGTTAACCCTGTAAAAATTAATGATTTATCAAATAAAGTGGATTCTGAAAAGTCAGATGTAATTAGAGAAAGAGTAATTAGAGCAAGAGAAATACAAATTAAGCGATTTAAAGGAATAAAAGGGCTTTTCACAAACGCTAATATGCAAACAAGAGAAATTAAGATGTTTTGCGAACTCGATTCAGATAGCGAAAATCTTCTCAAAAGCGCAATTACAAAATTAGGACTGTCTGCACGAGCATATGATAAAATATTAAAAGTTGGTAGAACAATTGCAGATTTAGATGGAAAGAGCAGAATTAATTCGGCACATATTAGTGAAGCAATACAATATAGGGCATTGGATAGATATAATTGGGTATAATTATTATTGTTTCACGTGAAACACTCTTATTAAATATTATCTACATAATAATACAGTTTGAAAAATACTTATGACATTATTGTAATCGGGGGAGGTCATGCAGGTATCGAAGCGGCAGCAGCCTCTGTTAAAATGGGCTTTTCTGTAGGTTTAATTACATTAAAAGCTTCAGCAATTGGGAGAATGAGTTGTAACCCTGCAATTGGTGGGACTGCAAAAGGGCATCTTGTAAAAGAAATTGACGCTTTGGGGGGAGTTATGGGGGAACTTGCAGACAAAACGGGCATACAATTCAAAATGCTTAATAAATCAAAAGGTCCTGCTGTATGGTCACCAAGATGTCAATCTGATAAAGATCTGTATTCACAAGAAGCATTAAAGTATCTTTCTTACTTTGATAACCTTGATATAATTGAGGATATGGTTGTAAAATTAATTGTTGATGAATATACCAATCATATAAAAGATTACAAATATAAAATAAAAGGATTAAAAACAGAGTTTGGAAACGAAATTTTTTGTAAATGCGTAATATTAACAACAGGAACTTTTCTTAATGCTATTATGCATACAGGCAATACAAAGACAATGGGTGGAAGGTATGGAGAAAAACAAGCTTTGGGGCTTTCCGAATGTTTAGTCTCTCTTGGGTTTCGGGTTGGAAGACTTAAAACTGGAACACCTCCAAGGCTTAATATAGATAGTATTGACTTTTCTAAAACCGAGATTCAAACCAGTGATTTATCTCCTGTTCCTTTCTCACATAAAACAGATATAAATATTTTTCCATTTCATAACCAAGTTGAATGTTTCTTAACTCATACAAACGAAAAAACACACGAAATCTTACGAACTGGTTTTATTGAATCACCTCTTTTCACTGGAATAATAAAAGGTGTAGGACCAAGATATTGCCCATCCATTGAGGATAAAATAGCAAGATTTTCAGATAAGCCTAGACATCAAATATTTTTAGAGCCAGAAACATTAAACGGAAAGACAATTTATATGAATGGTTTTTCGTCAAGTTTACCTGCAGAGATTCAATTGCTTGCGGCTAAAACCATCCCTGGTCTTGAAAATGTGGAAATGATTAGACCAGGATATGCCGTTGAGTATGATTTTTTTCCAACTCATCAAATTTATCCAACGCTCGAAACAAAAATTATATCGGGACTTTTTCACGCGGGACAAGTAAACGGAACTTCTGGATACGAAGAAGCAGCAGGACAGGGATTAATAGCTGGTATTAATGCATGTTTAAAATTGAAAAAAGAAGAACCCTTAATTCTTAAAAGAAGTGATGCTTATATAGGTGTCTTAATTGATGATTTGATTGTTAAATGTCCCGAGGAGCCATACAGAATTTTTACTTCGTCGGCTGAACATCGTCTCGTATTAAGACAAGATAATGCAGATATTAGGTTAATGAAAATCGGAAACACCCTTGGTCTAATTGACAATTTTCAAATCGAAAAATTGAAAAAGAAGCTAGATTTAATTAATGAGGGTATAAGTTACTTAAATAAAAATACCATTAATCCCAATGATGTTAATACATTGTTAACACAAAAAGGATCTTCTATAATCAGACAAAACGAATTTCTTTCTAATCTTTTAAAAAGAAATGAAATTACTATAATCGATATTTTATCCCCTAATATAATTAAAAATATTTCATTATTAAATAAATTACTTAATAATATTGATGCGACTAATCAAATTGAAATAGAAATTAAATACGAAGGTTATATAAAAAGGCAAAACGAGCAGATAAATAATTTTAATAAATACGAGGATATGAAAATTCCAAAAGATTTTAAATATGAAAAAATTAACTCTCTATCAAGCGAAGCTCGTGATAAACTTGATAAAATAAAACCTATCTCTATTGGTCAAGCCTCTCGTATAGCTGGGGTTACACCTTCTGATATTTCCGCCTTAATTATTTATATGAGGGGATAATTTATCTTTCGTTATATGAATATTTCTATATTGGTAAGTAGAATCGCTAATGAGTTTTATAAAATTTTATTATTGGTTATTTACTTTTGGGTTCAAAATTTAATTTTCTTCTCATTTTGATACAGAACAATTTTTTAAAATCAGTTTTTCTTATATTTTTTGCTATATTTTATCTGGCATTAATCTTGCTTGTAATAATAAAAAGAGTATTTTTAGAATCAAATTTAAGAACGTATTATGAATAACAACTTAACTACACAAGATTTTAGCTTTTTAGCAATTGTATCATGTCTTTTGATATTAATTATCGCGGGATTTATTTTATAAGCTGTTGTATTTTAATTTGTTTTTAATGAAATTCTAATATTTATTAAAATGAAAAAAATTTTGGTGATAGATGACGACGATTCAACAAGAGAATCCTTAACATCATATTTAGTCGAGCTGGGCTATGAGGTTTTCGAAGCACATAATGGATTACAGGGTTTAGAAATGATAAAAAATAATTTTTTTGACCTTATAATATCAGATATTAGAATGTCTGGTCTGAATGGAATTGAGTTGGCTTATGTACTTAAAGGTTTAAATTATAATATTCCAATTATCTTAGTATCGTGCTATGAAAATATCGATGTCTGCTTAGAGAATTCTTTTTGTTTTGCGTATTTACAAAAACCTTTGGATATTTCTGATTTAAAATTTTATATTAGAAAAGCATTAAGAAGTGTAGCTTAAAACATCTTTTCCCCTTTTCTGTATTCCTTTAAGCGAAGAATTTGCTGGTTGCAAATTGAATTTTCTTCGCTTTATTTTTAAGTCAATCTTTATTTGCAATATCTTCTCTGAGCTGTTCACATTGCCTTTTTCCTGCTTCTTTTACCGCTATATTTATTGATGCTTTAATTTCTTCTTCCGACATTTGCAAAAGTCTTACTGTGTTTATTACCCCTTTTGCTGTTTTAATATAACGGTTAGTATTAAAATCATAAATAACATCTCCAATAGGAACGTTTGCACATTCGGTATTTTCCCATACTGTTTTAGCTGTTTTACGGTCAATCATTACAATTCTTGTGTCAATCATTGCAAATATGCCGGATGAATTTGAAACTATTCTAAAGCGTTCTAGTTTTGTTTCAACAATAAAATGGGGATTCTCGTCAACCTCTTTAACTGTTTTTGTATTAAAGAACATTCTCATCTCTTCGCTTATACTCTTTGAAATAGCAATAACAATACTATCAGCATTTATAGCTTTTAATACTTTTTCTTTTACATTATTTTCAGCTATAGTCCCTCCAATGTCGGTTAATACAACTGTAACTAAACTTTGATCATAATAATACTCTCCAATGTCGACATTTACTCTTGTTAAATCCGGGTTGACATAATGTTTGTAAAGTATGTTTTTATTTTCAATTTCAAATTTTCCAATTTTATTTATATGTGTCCCACAACCTATAAAAGCAAATAATACTGGTATAAATAATAATACAATTTTAATGTTTTTTTTATTTTGCATAAATTTTCTTAATTCGTTTATTTTTAAACTCTTTTTGGAAGATTTTGTTTCAAATAAACTATTAAAATTTGAATTTAAACTTTTAGCTTTTATCTATCATTTCTTCTGCGCTTTTTAAAGATGTCTCTGTTATGTTCTCTCCGCTTAGTAATTTGGCTATTTCTATTATTTTTTCTTTATTAGAAAGTATTTTAATATCAGCTTCTGATTCTTTTTTTGTCTCTTTCTTACGTACCAATAAATGATTATCACCTTTTGAAGCTATTTGTGGAAGGTGAGTAATAGATATTATTTGGTGGGTTTTTGAAAGTTCCTTTAGTAACTTTCCAACTTTATCAGCTATTCTACCACTAATTCCCGCATCTATTTCATCAAAGACAAGTATAGGAATATTGTCTTTCCCTGATAATGCGGCTTTAATTGATAGCATTATTCTTGAAATTTCACCACCAGATGCTATTTTTCTTAGAGGTGCAAAATCTCCACCTTTGTTCGTCATTATTAAAAATTCAATATCATCAATTCCATTATTTTTTGCAACAATAAATTTATTATTTTCTTTAAAAGTAAATGTGTTTTCTTTATAGCTTTCTAATATATTTTGCTTTACTTTGAATTCTGCTGATTCAAGACCAACATTCTTTAAAAACAAATTAATTGATTTTTGTAATATTTTTGCTGCTTTTTTACGTTCGTTTGAAAGTGCTAATGAATAATTATATAAATCTTCTTTCTTTTTATTAAGCTCGGCTCTCAATTTTTCTATTTCATAATCATAATTTTCTGAAATTCTTAATTCTTCATTTAAAAAAGATGCCTTGTCTATTAAGTCATCTAATTTTTTGTTATATTTTTTCATAAGGTAATTTAAAGCACCAAGCCTTTCTCTTATTTGCTCAATCCTAATCGCATCAAAATTAAGAGACCTATTGTAATCAGAGAGTGTATTATACATGTCTTTTAATGATATGTAATGTGATTCTGTTTCTTTAATAATATTTTCAAATTTAACATCATACTTACTAACTTTTTTAAGTTCTTTGATAATAATCGAAAGCATTGTTATAATATTGGTTTCGCTTTCAAATAATTTTTTAATACATGAGTTTAAAACAGATGAAATCTCCTCTGTATTTTCGAGCTTATTCAACTCATTTTCAAGTTGTACGTCTTCGCCCTTTTGAGGATTAACATCATTAATTTCTTTTAATTGAAATTCTATAAAAGATTTTTTATTAATTAAATCTTCTTTCTTTTTTAAAAGATTATCGTATAAATCTGCTAATTCCTTATATTCTTTATAATTTTTTATGTAATCATTGAGAGCATCTTTGTTATAAATAAATTCATCTAAAATTTTTATATGTGTTTCTTTCTTTAATAATGATTGGTGTTCGTTTTGAGAGTGTATATCTATAATTAAATTACCAAATTCTTGTAAGTCTGAGTTCGAAACTGGTGTGTCGTTAATAAAATTTCTGCTAAATCCCTTTTTGTATAACTCTTTTCTTAATATTATGTTTCCGCAACTTTCTTTATAATCTAATTTCTTTTCTTTGATAAATTTAGTAATATTCTCGTTTTTTGAAAAATTAAAAATTCCTTCAACAACAAGTTTCTCTTTTTCGTCTTTTATTACAGAATAATCTGCACGCTCACCAAGTATTAGAGATAATGCATCGATAATAATTGTTTTTCCTGCTCCAGTTTCTCCGGTTAATATATTAAGTCCTTTAGTAAAAATTATCTCTGCTTCTTTTATTATTAAATAATTCTTTATAAAAAGTTTTTCTAACATTTACTTATCAATTATATTAATATATTATATAAAAGAATTTGTAGTAACAGTATTGTTAATATTGTTAAAAAATATGGAATTGTTTTAATAATTAAAAGTATATAAGAAAAACACATCTAATATCTTGTCAATAACTTTACCTTAACTATGTACTATCTTGCAACGCATAAATAAATATTTTGTTAAAAACCAAAAGTTATTAAACACTTATACTAAACATATTAACAAAAAAGCGTCCCGGTAAACCGAAACGCTTAAAGTTAAACATTAACACTTTATAGAAAGCTCTATAGAGTACTTAATAATTCTTTTATATCATGTACTACGTTATACGCTTCTTTATCTTTTTTTATTAGATTCTTTATTAGATTGTGTGCATAAAGTACAGTTGCATGGTCTTTTCCACCAAAATATAAACCAATAGATTGCAAAGTCATATTTGTCAGCTCTTTTGCAAGGTACATTGCTACCTGTCTTGCAAATGCAATTTCTTTTGTCCTCTTTTTAGATAAAATGCTATTCTCAGAAACATTTAAATAATCAGCAACAGTATAAATAATATTTTCTAGTGATATTATTTTTGCTTTTTTAACATTTCCAATAACCCTTCGTATTACATTTTCTGCAATTTTTAAATTTATTTCACCATCATATACAAGGGTACTCTCTGAAATTGTTCCAGCAACACATCCTTCAAGTGTCCGTATGCTGTCTTTAACATTAGTTGCGATATAATGAATAACTTCTTCTGGAACCTGAGTATTAAAATCGTTGTATTTTTTTTGTATAATAGCAACCCTCATTTCCCAGCTTGGAGGTTGAATGTCAACCGTAATTCCCCATTTAAACCTTGAAACGAGTCTTTCTTCTATATCTTTTAGTTCGCTGAGAGGTTTATCGCACGAAAAAATTAAATGTTTTTTGTTATTGTAAAGGGTATTGAAAATCTGATACATAAAGTCCTGTGTTGCCGCTTTACCACCAAGATTTTGAATATCATCGAGAATTAATACATCGAGAGATTTAAAAAACTCATCGAGTTTTTTAATTCCTGTTTTTCCTTTTGAAAACTCTATTCTATCCTGAGCTATATGAGTAGTAAATTGTGTTGTGAAATCAGGAGTTGTTGTATAATAAACTTTTTTATCTGGATATTTCTTAAGAATCTCGTGTCCTATTGCTTGAATAAGATGTGTTTTACCTAAACCGACCCCCCCATAAACAAAATAAGGATTGTAAGACTTACCTGGATTATTAGCAATAGCGTAAGCTGCTGCAACAGCAAATTCATTGCTTTCGCCTTTTATAAAGCTATCGAATGTATTTTTAGAGTTTAGGTTTGAATCAAATACTTTATTTTCTGTTGTATTGTATGAATCGTGATAAAAATATTTATTACCGTAAGATGATTTAAAATCAATTACCGCATTAGGAGTTGAATAATCGTTATTTCTGATAGGTAAATTTTCGGGTATTTGCTCTTCGAAAAGACCGTGTTGAGAGATCTCGTAACTTAAAGCTCCATTTTCACCTAATAAACCACTTTCTAAGACAGATGAAATTTGTTTGTTAAATCTTTTTACAATCATACCATAATAATCATTACTTGGAACAGTAATAGTTAGTGTGTTATTTATAAAGCTTTTCGGAACTATTACAGAAAACCAAGTTTTTATTTCACTTTCTTTGAGTTTTTGCGAGAGTAATTCAATAAATTTTTTCCAAATAGAATTAGCATCTAAGAATTCTTTTTCTGAATGACTCTTTTTCGATTCGTCTTTGTATTGAGGAGCCGAGAAATTAGTAGAAGTATCAGCCAATATAAAGAATTATATAATTATTAACAAAACGATTTCAATTAAAAATTTACTTTAAGTAGAGCTTTATAAAAATAAAATAAAATACACTAAAAATCTATAATTTTTAACAATTGTGAATATTAATAACCACTATGTTTTTAGTATAGTTAGACAAAACAAAAATAATTATTAACAACGATTGTTAAAAATAACATTTTCATAATAGCAAAGTGTAAAATATTAAACCAATCCTTTTAAAGTTATTAACAAAATATTAACAAAAATTCTGGGCTTTTTTCATTATTATAATATTAATCAAAAAATATTACACAGTCAAGATTTATTTAGAAGTATAAAAAATTTGATAGCGTTCCATTTAGTGTGTAAATTTCAAATTGCTATTTGTTGGAACAGAGC
>CAYNTK010000005.1:0-248931 GCA_964400285.1 uncultured Ignavibacteriaceae bacterium | reverse complement strand
TCTGTTCCAACAAATAGCAATTTGAAATTTACACACTAAATGGAACGCTATCTTAAAATATTGGAATTAAAAAATACATAAATTTTTTATTAGATTTTTGGTATATTTATTGATTATTAAAATTAATATAGCAAAAAATGGCTAAAAAAGAAGGTGCAAGAATCAATATTAAACTCGTAAGTGTGGAAGGTCCTCATAAAGGTAAGTCTGTCTATACATCACAAAAAAACAGAAATAATACAAAAGAACGCCTTGAAGTGAAGAAATATTGCAAATTTACAAGAAAGCACATTTTACACAGGGAAGCAAAATAATATTGTTTTTCCTACAAGGAGGTAAATTTAATTATTTCACCTCCCATTTATTAAAAAATACTTTTCTTGAAAAGTGAAATTTGCAACCCTATTATATATTAAAAATTCTGATGGAGATTTTTTACTACTTGAAAGAGCAAAAGAGCCGAATAAGGGTTTTTTTTCTCCACCCGGAGGAAAGCTTAATCTCGAAGAAGTAGAATCACCTGTAGCGTGCGCAGTTCGTGAGGCATTCGAAGAATGTAGATTAAAAACACATCCAAATGACTGGAAATTACTTGGTATAGTAACAGAAAAAGAATATCCTAATGTCGGTGATATTATGATTTTTTGTTTTGAATATTTAAAACAAGTTAACGAATTACCTGAAAATTCAAACGAAGGAATTTTCAAATTTGTTAATTCCAAAAAGATTAAATATACAAACATTCCTGACACCGATAAACTTTTTATCTGGAATTTTGTTTTAGATAAAAAATCCAACCTGTTCAGCATATATATAGATTGCTCATCTGAACCTTATAAATGCATTATAGAGCAGGATTAAAATTCAATAAATATGAAAAACAATAATAAAAAAAAGAGTGTAAATTTACCTGACACTCAAAACCAAATTGATATAAGGGAAATACCTATAAATAAAGTTGGAATAAAAAATTTAAAATATCCAATCGCATTAAAAGATAAAGAAAAAGAAATCCAGCACACAATTGCTAATATTTCAATGACTGTAGATTTACCTATGCATTTTAAAGGAACTCATATGAGCAGATTTGTAGAAATTTTACAAAACAAACAAGAAATACACATCGATTCGATTTATAACATTCTCGAAGAAATGCAGAAAAAACTACACGCAACTGTGGCACATTTAGAAATGGAATTTCCTTATTTTAGAGAAAAGAAAGCCCCTGTTTCTAAAAAATCATCATTAATTGATTACAGGGTGAAATTCCACGCGCTAATGGAAAACAAAAAAAGAGATTTCATAATGACTGTAATTATTCCAGTTACTACTCTTTGTCCCTGTTCAAAAAATTTATCGAAATATGGAGCTCACAATCAGAGGGGAGAAGTTACAGTAGCTTTAAGATTTACAGATATGTTGTGGATTGAAGATGTTATCTCTATAGTAGAAAGTAGTGCGAGTTCGGAACTTTATACTCTTTTAAAAAGAGAAGACGAAAAATTTGTAACCGAAAGAGCATACGAAAACCCTGTTTTTGTTGAAGATTTAGTACGAAATATAGTCCTTGAACTAAAAAAAATAAAAAATGTCATTTGGTTTTCTGTAGAAGCTGAAAACTTCGAAAGCATACACAATCATAATGCATATGCTATGATAGAATCCTGCGAAGAATTTAGCAATGGACATTATAAGGATTTTATGATAAAGAGATATTAAAGAAAAGCAGAGAATATAAACTTTTTAAAAAAAAGCACAAAATAGTGCTTTTTTATAGTGCTCAGGAACAAATACAAATATTTAATGTAAAAAAAATGATTAGATATGTATTTTATTTTGGAATTAATAAAATTGCTTAAAATAACTATATTAGTAAGATAATTAAAAATTAATTTATTAATATTATGTTAAAAAAATCATTCTTATTTAGTGTAATTTTCGCCTTTACTCTTTCATTTTTAGCATTTTCAAATGCAAATTCACAATCACTTCCAAAAATCTCAGTAAAAACAAATAAGAAATCATACAAACCGGGTGAAAGTGGAGTTTTAACAATAAAATTCAAAACAGCATCTGATGTTAAAATTCCAACAGAACCTCAAGTTGAAGTTTCGCTATCGGGTGTTAACGGAGGCTCATTACAGGGCTATCCCGGAGGTGAATACATTGAATCCAAACAAGTTAAATATACTTTTACTGTTGGTAGTGACGCAGCAAGCGATTCACAAATTACAATTTCCGGTAATGTGAAATTCGGATATTGTGATTCAAGCTCTGGAATTTGCAAAATCGGTAATCAGAAATTCAGCATCAAGATAAAAATTAAATAATTTTAATGAAGGATATATATTATTTTATATCCGATGTTCATCTTGGTGTAAAATCAAATATTGGTATAAAAGAACAGGAAACTATATTTTTAAAATTCTTAGATGAAATCGAAAAGGATGCGAAAGAACTGATAATAATAGGTGATTTATTCGATTGTTGGATTGAATATAAACAAGTAGTTCCTAAGGGTTTTTATAGATTTTTTACGAAAATTGATAAATTTGTAAATAGTGGAATTAAGATTACTTATATATCAGGAAATCATGACTTCTGGTATGGAACATATTTTAAAGATGAATTTGGAATAGAAATAATACATCATCCAATTACTCGAGAAATCGAAGGTAAAAAATTTTATATTCACCACGGAGATGGATTAGCTTACAAAGATACAGGATATAAGATATTAAGAGCAATTTTAAGAAGTAAAATTTCTCAATTCTTGTATTCTTTATTGCATCCTGATATTGGAATTTGGCTTGCGAAAAAAAGTTCGTCTTCCTCGAGAGGATATACTAACAAAAAAAATTATTCTTTACGAGACGGTTTACAAGATTTTGCAGTAAAAAAATTTAATGAAGGATACGATTACGTTCTAATGGGACATAGACACTACGCTTACATATATAAAGAAAAAAATGGAGTTTATGCAAATCTCGGAGATTGGGTAAAGATTTTTAGCTATGGAGAATTTAAAAACGGAGAATTTATGCTAAAAAAATTTTACGACAAAGAAAAAAAACAAATTTTAGCTTTTAATAATAGAGAAATAAAAAAGGAAATTGTTTAAAAATAAAAAAAATAAAGAAGAAGAATTAAATAATTATTTTAAAGATAAAAATTATCGTCGCAAAAATTTGAAGAAGAATAGACGTGAAAATGTCTCGATGGGTTCTATATTATTTATTTTTCTTATTGCTTTTTTAATCTTTAGCGGATATTTAATTGTTCTTTCTCAATCTCTACCTTCTTTATCTGAACTCGAAAATCCGAAACTTGAAGAAGCAACAAAAATCTACTCTGATAATGGTGAGTTAATCGATAAATTCTTCCTAAAAAATAGAACAAAAATTACATACGATAATATACCTCAAGATATGATAAATGCCCTCGTTGCTACTGAAGATAGAAGGTTTTTTGACCATTGGGGAGTTGATGTTCAAAGAATCGTTCAGGCATTTATCAAAAATATTATGAGGATGAAACTTAAAAGAGAAGGTGCTTCCACTATAACTCAACAACTTGCAGGGATACTATATCTTAACCGTAAAGAAATGACGATAAGTAGGAAACTTAAAGAAGCTATGACTGCGGTACAAATAGAGAAAACTTATACTAAACAAGAAATTATCACTTATTATTTAAATACGGTCTATTTTGGGAAAGGAGCTTATGGAATAGAAGCAGCAGCTTCGACATACTTTAATAAAACATCTAAAGATTTATCTCTCGATGAATGTGCAATACTTGTAGCATTGCTTAAATCACCTACTAATTATGACCCAGTGGATAACCCAGAAGCTTGTAAAAACAGGAGGAATCTTGTTCTCCACTCGATGTATGAAGCAAAATATATTACAAAAGATGTTCTAGATGCCCAATTGAATACTCCTATTAAAGTTACATTAAGAACTGATGAATATAATTCTGAATCTAAAGCTCCTGAATTTACTGAATACGTAAGACAAATTATGCAGCAAAAAGCAGAAAAATACGGCTTTGACTTATATAGAGATGGACTTAAAGTTTATACAACCCTCGATACAAGATTTCAAAAACATGCAGAAGACGCTGTTAAGGAGCAATTAAAATCATACCAAAAATCCTTTAACTCATACTGGAATTGGAAAAATAACAAAGATATACTCGAAAGCAATTTAGAAAAATTTATTAAACAAACTGACGCATATAAAAAGGCTCCAAATGATACAGAAAAGAAAAAAATATTCGATACGATGAAAAATGATAAAAACATTATAGATTCCGTAAAAAATCTCACAACATCTATTCAAGTTGGATTTTGTGTTATGGATCCTAAAACGGGAGAAATAAAAGCAATGGTTGGAGCAAATCCTAATATAAGAACTAAATATGGACTTAACCACGTCACGCAAGTCAGAAGGCAACCAGGTTCTTCATTTAAACCTTTTGTATATGCTGTAGCTGTAAACAATGGATATTCTCCCGGCTACGAAATATCAAATGACCCAATAAGTGTAAACATAGGTGGTAGAATGTGGTCTCCTAAAGGTGGAGGTACCGGCGGAATGATGACAATGAGATACGCTATTGAAAAATCTATTAATGTTGTTGCTGTTAGAACTGCAATGGAAATCGCACCTATAGATAAAGTAATTGAACTTGCTCATAAAATGGGAATAAAATCCGAACTTCCTAATTTTCTTTCGCTTGCATTAGGAGTAGGAGAGGTTACTCCTTTGGAAATGACAAATGCCTTTGGAACATTCGCTAATGGTGGAATTTGGGTGGAACCAATTGCTATAACTAAAATCGAAGATAGAAACGGAAATATCATCGAGGAAGTTGTTCCCGAAACTAGAGAAGTTTTAAGCGAAGAAGTTGCATATATAATGACTGATATGATGGAAGGTGTTGTGGACGAAGGAACAGCAACATCAGTAAGACAATTTTTTCATAGACCTTGTGCAGGTAAAACTGGAACCTCACAAAATTATACCGATGCATGGTTTGTCGGATACACACCTCAGTTTGTTGCAGGATGCTGGCTCGGATTTGATGATGCAAGAGTTAAATTTGGTGGTTCTTACGGACAAGGTGGTAAAGCTGCAGCCCCGATTTGGGGAAGATTTATGAAATATCTTTATTCGGATGATGAGTTCGATTTCCCAGTTGAATACTTTAAGAGACCATCGGGCGTTGAAGAAGTAAGCATCTGTGAAATTACAGGCTTGCTTGCAGGAGAATATTGCCCAGCTATAAGAGAACTTGGTATCAAAAAAAGAGGTTTAAGAAAATGTCCAGGAAACCATGCTATGCCAAAAGATTCTCTTGGTGTAGGAACATTTTCCGCACCAAGCACTGTGGAAGAACATTAAAGATAAAGAGATAACAAAAAATAAATTAGAAAAAAATAATAATGGAAAGAACACTTTGTATAATCAAACCTGATGCTGTGAGAAAAAAAGTACAAGGGCATATTATTCAAAAAATTCTCGATGCGGGTTTTCAAATACTTGGAATGAAAATGCTTCACCTAACCGAAACACAAGCAAAGGCATTTTATGCTGTGCATAAAGAAAGACCTTTTTATAAGGACCTTGTCGAGTTTATGACATTAGGACCTGTTATAACAATAGCTCTTCAAAAAAATAATGCAATCACAGATTTCAGAAAACTTATCGGTGCTACCGACCCCGCAAAAGCTGATGAAGGAACTGTCAGAAAACTATTTGCAACAAACGTTCAGGAAAACGCTGTGCACGGTTCGGATTCTGTTGAAAATGGAAAAATCGAAGTTTCATTTTTCTTTTCAGAAGTAGAGTTAGTATAGTAATTTTTAACAATTATTATAATAAAGAACTTCTATTTTATTTTTTTAACTGTAAATCAAATTAATTTATTAATATTTTTTGTTATCATTAAAAAAATGACCCTATTTCCCCGGTGGTGTTGCTGGTTTTTGGATTCGAATTGTGCGGACTACTTGCTCGATTTCAGCTTTATGCTTTTCAAAATGTTCGTTGTTTATAAACGCTGCAATATATATATTATAAGCCATTCCTGATATGTAAAATCTATAATATGTCTGGTCACCTTCTTGTTTTGGTTCGATACTATATATAACATTTTTTAACGAATCTTCTGCAAATACATTTTTAAAATTATACATTTTCCAGTATTCATTATTCTTATCTATCTGAACGCTCATATTCAAAGCTTCCTCTTTTCGTTTAACAGACGTATCCACAAGTATAACACCTGAAAATTCTTTCTCGTTAATATTAACAGACCTTGAATCTATCTGTTTCCAGTATGGTGGGAATCTTCCAACAAGACCTACTTCATTTTCCTTTAATCCTGTAAGTATTGAATCAGGAAACGGAAAATTACCTGAAGTTTTTTGGGTTGTATCTCCATCTGTCTTGTTGTTAGATGTTACATTCTGATTAATTTTTCTTAATGAATCAAGTTCTTTATCTATTGCCGTAGACGTATCAATTTTTTCTTTCGGTGGTCCGATAACCCTCGGTGGCTTCACTTTCTTCGGAACTATTGGTGGAATTTTATTTGGATTAGTAGCATCATCAGAGGTGGATTCCTGTTCAGGTGGTTTATTCGGGTCTTCTACATTTTGCTGCTGAAACTGGTTTTCGGGTAAATCCTGCATTACTATTAATCTCGGAACTTCTAATACATCTGTATTATTATTTTTTTTCGATGCGATTTTATAAAATGTTCCTACGAATACTAAATAAATAATAATAGAACCAATAAGACCTGCAATTAAATTCCTTTGCATTAATTCTTTGTATACTCGCCAGGGATTTTTAGGACCTAATTTTTCTTCAAGTTTTTCTTCAGGAGTCTTAGGAACTCCATTATCTTCTCCTGGATATTCGCTAAACTTTTGTATCAAATTTGCAACAAGAGGATTTGGCGTAAGCTTCCCTTTTTGAATTTCAGGAACAATAGATTTTTCTTCAATGGGAGCTGTAATCACCGTATCGCTTTCTAATACAGAACTACCTATCGAAACTATAACTTCAACTTCTTGAGGTTTATCTTTTGGATGTATAAAAATTTTATTTGCTTGTATTTCATTTGAACCATCGGTTTGTACATCTTCATCTTTTATTGAGCAATCAACACTTACCGACTTTTCAGTTATTATAATTATCCTTAACAAATTTTCATCTACCAGACTAACCTGATAATTACTATCTTTTTCGTAATTACCATTTACAAATTTCTCTTTCGGAATGTCTGTCACTTCTTCAGGAATAGGCATCGAACCAATAGATATCATAATTTCGACTTCTTGAGGTTTTACTTTTGGGTGAATAAAAATCTTGTTTGTTTGTCTTTCTCCTATACCATCAATAGTTGAAGTTTTATCTTTTACAGAGCAAAAAATTCCAATCAGCTTATTAGTTAATACTTTTGTCCTCAAATGATTTTCATCAACTAAACTAATCTTATAATTACTCTTCTTTTTAATTTTTTCTTCGGACAAATTAACATTTGTTTCTTCTTTAATATCTTCTACAATGTCAGAAACTATATCTATAGATTTTTCTTTCTGTTCTGATTCAAGTTGAATTGTATGTTCGGTATTTTCAATTGCTTTTTCGGATTTAGATATATTTTCAACTGAATTTATTTCAGTTGATTTTTCAGCACTTTCAGATTCTGAATTTATATTTTCTTCCAATCCACTAATTAAATTTCCCTTAACAATAGTTACCTCTTCTTCTTCATTAATTTGTTTAATTTCTTCCTGAATCTCTTGAATCTCAGGTTTTTCAGTTTCAATCTTAATCTTTCTTGGTCTACCCCTTTTTTTGGGAAGAGGTTTACTTTCAGAACCTTCTAAAGAATTTCCCTTGTTAATTTCAGTATTTTCGTCTTTTTTTACCAAATTTTCAATAATTTAAAGTAATCTTTAATTTAGTCATCTTTATAATAACATAAAATTCAAAAGCATAGTGCAAACTTTTATTTTTAAATAATTGATAAATAAATTTTCATCTTTTAAAATTTCCTGTATTTTATTTAACTTCGTAAATATCAAATAGTTCATTTTTTAGAAAAAAGCTGTAATCTGGGCTTTTCCTGTATGTATTACATGCTTGTTTCCTTCTACCCTACCATCATAATTAATATTTGCCTGAATATTCCTTGTAATATTATAATCAAACATAGCCCTCCAAAAATAACTCTTGCCCGATAATTTTCCGTTTGTTAATTCATAGGGAAAATTTAAACTGGATGAATTCAAGATAATTTCATCTCTCTCTAACTCAAGTCTCAATCTTCCCGATGATTCAAACGAATATATAAATCTTAAAATCTGCTGATTAATATCAGCACGAGTGCTTAATGCAGGGTAATAATCCGTAGCACGTGAAACATTTATTTGTAATCCGCTTTCTATTTGCTGTATTGGTCTGTAAGTTAAATCAGAATTTAATCCGTTCGAGTAAATATTTCTGTTACGAAGCGAATTAATAGAAGCGATATTCCTGTCGGTTTTATTCACGAACTCAAATTGTGTTGTCATATCGTAAGTCAATCCGAGCTTGATCCTAACGAGTCTCTGTACATTGTACAATCTCTCATTTCCACTGCTGTATTGATTTAAACCGCGTTGCTGGATGTACCTTAAAAGAACGGAATAACTTGCGTTATTCTCAAATAAATTTATATCCTGTTGAATCCATTGCAATCCCGATATAGTGTTAGAGTCATTCAAAAATGTATTCAGCTTTATAAAATATAAATTATTAGTTTCCGGGTCACGACTTTTTTCATCAACACGAAGAATTGTTTCTGTGGAAAGATTATTTATTAAATCGACAAAAATATTATTCCCTGAGAAATTATGGAATCGTGAAGGTTTAAAATAAATCCTTGCCGATGCTCTTAAATCAACTGTAGGAAAAAACTGGTCGGTAGGTAAATTCAACTTTATATAATTCCCGTCATAATTTACAAGCTGAAATTCGTTTTCATCCTGAATGCCGTTTTGATTAAGATCACCCAGATAAATATAATTCCCTTGCCCGATTGGGACAAGAACAAAAAGTTTTTGGATTTTTGCTGTTCTTTCACTCGAAATGTTGTAAAGCAAATCTGTCTGCACTGCACTGTTTAAAGGTGAAATTCTCACTCTTGAATCCACTAAAATTGTTTTTACATTCTGGTTACCACTCTGTTTTGCTATCTCCGAGTATTCTCGTTTTTGTATCGAAAGACTGAATGATGACAAAAGCCAATTAGTTCCGCTGTATGTAAATCCGTATCTTTGTGTATACAATTTCGATAAATTGAAAAACAAACCCTTATATACATTATCATCTTTTCGGTAATTATATTCGGCATATAAATTAAAATCAAAAAAATTATTAAGGGCTAATTTAGGCGTTAACTCATCGAACGCAAAGCTCTCAGAACGCAGGCTATCACCGTTCCATCCAAGAACTTTATTTTTTCTATTTTCCGAATTGAAATTAAAAACAAACTCAAGAAAAGTATTAGATAGTTTTTTCTCTCCGAAAAATTTTCTGTATCCCAAAAATGCAAAATGCTTAATCCAGTTTCCCGAAATGTTATAGTCCGAATTCGAACTACTAATATTTTCAAAAGTATACTTGAGTTTTGGAAGAGAAAGCGTGTCGAGAGGTAATATTGGATTATTAAATTCAAATGTGGCAATCGTTCTTTTTGAATCGAAGTAATTTCCCCTTTTCAGTTGACCGTAATTTCCTCCAATCTTTACGTAATTTCCGATTCCCATATTTAATAAAGCTTCTTTGTAATCTTCAGTACTTATTGAAGTATCCTGAACATCGAAATTTCTATTAAACTCTACCGAATTAATTCTATCGAGCGAATTAAAAGTTTTATTTATGACTCTTTGTTTATATTTAATATCGAGACTTTTAAAATTCATTCCTAATAGTTTTATATCAGTTTTATTAAATCCAAACGAACCAAACAAAGCCACACCACCGTTATTGCTTCCTAAATTTGAAAATTTATTTTTTATCAAATTAGAATATGCCGATTCAAGATTTATATAAAAACTTTTATTTTTAGTTGGAGAATAATCCAACGTAAAATCCGCAAGTTGATAAGATGTTGGGGTCGGTAGAAAAACTATAGGAGCATAGCTTCCCTGGCTGATACCAACAAATTCATATTGATAAGTGCTTCTGCTAATGTAATCACCCTTTCCCGAACCCACATATGAAAATGCAACGTTATAAATTGCATTTGAATCGTTCGGAGCAAACCTGTATATAGTATAATTATTTTGATTGATTACAGTATCGACTTTCACATAAGAACCAATACCCCTTTTAGTAACGGAATCCCTTCCCGCAAGTGTAACTCCTGACTTAAATGCTTTTGACGGGTCATTACCCGCATTTCTTAAAATTTCTTTATCTGATTCGGATAGTGTAAAATCTATTGTTTTGTTTTCATTATCGGTTTCATTAATATAGGAAAAACCAAGTGAAAGCTTTTTCTTAAACAAATCATAACTATTGCTTAAAGCCGCAAATGTACGACTGTATTTTCTTTCTGAATACTCAAAATCCACGACAATCCTGGTAGCATTCGTAATTAACCTTTTATTAGTAAATGTAATCTGCCCAAGACCATAATCAATAATATAATCAGCCTGGTCTCCACGTGTCATCTGAACTCCATCAATAAAAACTTTTTCTGTCCCCGAAAGAACCAAAATATTGATTTCATTATTTGCTCCGGTCAATCTATATGGTCCCTGAATTCCGTCTATTCCGTTAAATGAATTTGTATTAAATCTTCCACGCGAGACCGCACCAGTCAGTAATATTTTACCAAAATCAAAATCGCCAAAACCTTTCGCCCCTTGTATTTTTCTATTGAAATTCAGAAACTCCGATTTAGGAAATACTAAATCTATATCGCCAATAGTCGCAGCAAGTGTACTGCTTTTTAATTCGATAAAAACTTTATCGAGTTCCTGAAGTTTTAATGTGTTCCCTTCCGGTTGAATCGGGGTAGTTTCATCTGTTAATGCAGCGGTTATGTCTATATCTTTCGTCAGTTTTCCGTTAAGTTGAAGTCGAAAACCCGAATTCAGCGTTAAATCACGATTTGAGCCGATTGTAACCCCTCTGAATATACTCCCCGATTTTTCCAAACTCGAACCCTCAAATAAATCTTCGAGTATATCTTTCTTTTGAACTGCAACCTGAACAGTATCACCCGTTAATGTATCGCGTTCGATAATTATGTCATAATTTGAATATTCGTCTTTAAATATATACGGGAATAAATCATATTGGATATTTAAATCATATATACGAGTTGTATCTAATGAATATTTTGAAAATAAATCTCTGCTAAAAGTTATTTCCCCTGTTCTGTAATTTATTTTATAATCAACCGAAGAAATTAAAATTATTTTCTCAATTCTAAGCGAATCAGTATTCTGAATAATAAATTTATCGTTAGTTTTTAAAACCGAATCTTGGTAAGTTAGCTTTAGTATGTAGGATTTATAATTGGGATTTACCTGCGAATACACATATCCCGTAAAAAGGCATAAAAATAATATCGGTAACAATAAACGAAAGAAAAAAGAATATGTCTTTTGTTTCGATTTCAAAAATCAATAGAAATTTGATTTATCTGCTTCCCGGAATTCCTTTTTCTCTACCGTGCTTTTAATCATCAGAGATACATTTATTTTTCTCATATTCTCATTTTCGTAATCAATCGAAATCGGTACACCATCAAAAAGTTTAACCCTGTTTCCGGGAGTAGAAGTAAATTTAGAATAAGTAAATTTTATGTCACCAAATAATGATTTTTTAATTTTTCCGAGCTCGAACGAATAATCTTTTGAAACCGAAAAAGACGACAGAAAACTCAAGCTTATGCTCGTTTCTTCATTATTATCGATTACAACCGCAAACGATTTTTTCTTAAGTAAAAGATAAATAAAAATAAATATAATAGCACCGATAAATATTAGAATACCAATCAGCACAAAAAGTCTCCATGGACCGTATTTCATACGGATTTCAAGCGGAATCTGGGTAACTATTTTTTTGTCTTTTAATACCGGCTTAAAAATTTCAGGTACCGATTGCAAAGCAAATAGTTCTCTAAAGCTATTCATATAACCTTCATCGAGCAATATATCCACCTGCGAGACTTCAAGCACGAGATTACCTCCAACCGAAAAATCTTCTTTAAAAATTGTATTAAAAGAAAATGTAGGTGTGATTTCCGGCATATTGAATAAAATCGAAAATCCTGTTACTTCACCTTCGGGTGAAACATTGCTAACCGTAGATGGAGATATGGATTGCGTGCCAAGTGATTTCACCGAATAATCGGACGATTTAAAATTTTCCAATCTTACATTGAGTTTAGCACTCCCTATAATATATGGATACAAATTCGATTTTAAAGTGAGGTCGTTAAATGTTTCCTTAACCCTTTCCCCTTCTTCAAAGTCAAAACCCCTTAAAGCCTTTCCGTCAAAATATAGTTTTCCCGGTGCTATTTTACTTTGTGTAATTTTAGGATTAAGCACAACAGTTCCTACATCGAGCGGTTTTAAAGTAATTGCTTTTTGCTTTATTCCAACACTTCTTAGCAATACATCGTATTTTTCTATTTCAGTCTGATTTAAATTCACTTTTGAATATACTATTCCATAAACAACATATCCGTTCGATGTAAAACCCGCTTCGGTTACTTTTTCCGGAATAGGGTATAATAATATCTTTTTTATATTGTCATCGTTTCTTAATCTTTTATAAAATTCTAAAGTATTAAAATAAGATGAATCCCCACTTCCACTGTTATCATTAATATTATCGGTTACAAGCCAAATAATTCCAGTGCTTTGCTTTATCGTTCCTATTGCCCTATCCAGAGCCTCTATTAAATCCGTAGTGCCGAATCCCCCATCATTTGCTCTCATCATTTTAAAATCATTCATTACCTGCTCCGCAATCAGCGATTTCCCGTTTCCGGAAAATATTTCTTTAGGGGAAGTCAATCCTCTTTTACTGTCCGTCTTCGTAAATAGCATCACACTTGCATAATCATTCTGTGTAACGGAATTCTTTATTAATGCTTTGCAAAATGTTTTGTAACTGCTATTCTGCTCACGATAATATCCCGACATACTACCTGAATTATCGAATAGAAATACAAAGTGATTTCCCTGTGCAAGAGAAATATTCGCAACAATTAAAATTATATATAAATATATTTTTTTCATATTATGTAATTTTACACACTTTATTTTTTCAAACTCTTCGTTCTCTGCGACTTCCTTTGCGACCTTTGTAGTGAAAAAAGATATTCCACTCTTTCAAACAAACAAATTCAATTTATCATTGTTAAAACTCTCCAATATCCCGCTCTTTGTCAACACAAAAATCAAATCCTCCGAAATCCTTGCCGAAATTATCTTATCCGTGTCCGAATCGGAAAGGCTCTGTGCTAGTGTAAACCCTTCCGCTTCGTGAAATTTACTTAAATTATGAAAGATAATTTTATTCTCATTCGAAACCGCAAGAATATTTTTATTTACCGATTCTATCTTGTTACCATTTATATCGTCATAGTTAAATATTAAAACTCCTGTTGTCTTGTATAAATACCACCCGTTTAGTGTTCCTATAAATATATTATCCCCAAACCCGCCGAGCGAATTTATATACTGACACTTGATACCCGTAAACCGCATATCTTCATTCGCTATGTCAAAATAAAATAGTTCATTATTTTTATTATTAAAGTATATTTTCCCGTCAAGTAAAATAAAATTCGTATCCGAATCTATATCGAATTTATGTTCATATTCCTTTAATTCAGAATTAATGGAATTACATTTTAAAATTTTATTGTCATAAAAAACAAAAACATCGTTTTTAAAAGTTATAATAGAATCAAATAAAAAATGAGATACCGTAAACTCACCGCAAATATTAACTTTCACTTCACCTTCTCCGGAAATTTCCAATTTCATTAATTTTGAATTTTTCTTAATCGGCTCATATTCAAGGAAAACCAAGTCTTTTCCTGCCATATTTAAATTGGACCAGATGTAAAAATCATTTTTAGCTTCGTATATTTTCTTCTCTTTAATTTCATTTTCAATATTTTCAAAACTAAAAATGGATTTTACAGAATTAACATAAACTCTATTATCAGTCACTAACCCTGTTTTTTCGAATGATTCATCAGTCAAAACAATCTTTGATACAACGTTTCCTGTAAACCTGTCTATAAAAAATATTTTCCCGGTAGTGGAAGTTAAAACAGCAAATGTATTATTTAGTAAAATTGAATTGAGAAATATGTCATTAAGTTTTACCGAAAAAATTTTCCTGAACCCGTTTTCGAGTCCTTCGGGATATTTTAAATTATTATCCTCAAAACCGGTAAGATGACTGTTCCCTTTGAAAAAAGAATTAACTATCGAATTTTGAATTTTTATTTCCGGTTTTTCTTTAGGTGTGGATTTTAAATCTATAATAATTTTCTCTTCCGCCTTTTCAGGCTTTTCATCATCAAACGATATGATAATCTTTTCACCCATTAAATTATTTCTGTTAAAATTTCTTTATAAAGCTTTCCTTTACGTTCTTAGCGTAATCCTTCGCACCCTTTGCGGTTAAATAGTTCAACTGTCAAATTAAATATGAATTTGATTTACCCGATATCATTTCAATACTTCCCGAACTTGCTTTTTCAATCCTGTCGTTGATGGCTATCCCCAATCCCGAATTTTCCACTTTCTGAATCGTGATAAAATCACATTTTTTTTCATCGGCTATCCTGAACTCCTTAAATAAATTTGACGCAATCGATTTCAGATTTTTATATTTCGATAAATCTATGTGATAAAAATTCTGTTTGCTGATTTTTGTCAGTGAATTCAAATCTTCAACTACATAAAGCGGAGTCAAAGGAGCATAATGACTTTTTAACAATCCCGGTGATAAATATTTTTTGTTTACCGAAGGCTTTTTTCCGATTCTGTTCTTAAGTTTATATCCGATTACTTTTTCGATATCATTCTGAGTTATAAATCCGGGACGCAGAATCTTTATCCTTCCATTCAAAAAACTTATAACGGTTGATTCTATTCCGACCTCGCATTTTCCTCCATCGAGTATGTAATTTATTTTTCCTTTAAGTTCTTTGTAAACATCTCGTGCGGTTACGGGAGAAATTCTTCCGAACATATTAGCAGAAGGTGCCGCAATCGGAACTCTGCATTCTTTTAATACTCTTCGGAACATTTTATGAGAAGGAAAGCGTATTGCTACACTATCCAGCCCCGCAGTGGCTATATCTGGAATATTTGATTTTTTTTCAAGTACAAACGTAATTGGTCCCGGCGAAAAAATTTCTGCAAGCTTATAAACTTCATTTGGAATATGCTTGGCATATCTTTTCAATTCATCTATGCTATATATATGAAGAATCAAAGGATTAAAATGCGGACGCTTTTTAACTTCATAAATCTTCAAAACCGCATTTTTATTCAATCCGTTTGCACCAAGCCCGTAAACAGTCTCAGTAGGTAATGCAACAACATTCCCCTTTAATATCTCCGAAACGGCAATTCCTACTTTTTTCGTAATTTCAGTCATTTTCAAAAATACTTGATGTTTAAATAAAATAATATAGAAAAGTAGGGAAAGAGGAATGAATTTAATTTTAATAAACATTTATATTATTTATATTAAACAAATTCAAATCGAAAGGCGAAATTATGAGCGGAAAAGTTAAGATCAAATACGTCTGCCAGAGTTGTGGGTATTCCACACCTCGCTGGACGGGTAAATGTCCAGAATGTAACGAGTGGAATACTTTTGTAGAGGAAATTATTCAAACCGATAAAAGAAAATTAAGCAAATCTTCTTCACTTAAATCACAATCGGCAGAATTAAATAAGATTTCAGATATTAAAAATTCGGTTGAACCAAGATTTAAAACTAAAATAGAAGAACTCGATAGAGTTCTCGGCGGTGGAATAGTAAACGGCTCTGTTATTTTAATCGGCGGCGACCCGGGAATCGGTAAATCAACACTGATGCTGCAAATAGCCGATAAACTGGAAGGAAAAAAAATATTATATGTGAGCGGAGAAGAATCCGCAATGCAAATAAAACTGAGATGTGAAAGGTTAAATTATGATTTGAAAAATTTTTTAATTCTTTCCGAAACTGATTTGGAAATTATCGCAGCAGTTATCGAAAACGAAAGACCTGATATAATAGTAATAGATTCCATTCAAACTGTTTACCGCCCTGAAATCGAAAGTTCTCCCGGAACGATTTCACAGTTAAGAGAATCTACTTCCCTGCTAATCAAAATCGCAAAACAGTATAACATTCCAACTTTTATTGTCGGACATATTACTAAAGACGGAACTATTGCCGGTCCGAAAGTGCTGGAACATATGGTTGACGTGGTTTTACAGTTCGAAGGTGAAAGGACACACTTCTACAGAATTTTAAGAAGTATGAAAAACCGCTTCGGCTCTACGAATGAAATCGGTATTTTTGAAATGACTGATATGGGTCTAAAAGAAGTTCCGAATCCAAGCGAAGTTTTTCTTTCACAAAGAAATTACGGAGCATCAGGTTGTATAATTTCGTCAGCTATAGAAGGCACTCGTCCGATTCTTATTGAAGTTCAGGCACTTGTTACATCTACAAGTTATGGTATTCCACAGAGAACTTCAATGGGACTGGATTACAAGCGTACAAATATTTTAATCGCCGTGCTTGAAAAAAAACTCGGGCTTTTCTTAAACAAATATGATATCTTTTTGAACATCGCAGGAGGAGTAAAAATTGACGAGCCCGCAATTGACCTTGCTGCCGCAATGGCTGTATATTCTTCTTTCAAAGATATTCCCGTTGATTCCGAAACTGTAATACTTGGAGAAGTAGGGCTGGCAGGAGAAATCAGGACTATCCCTAATATAGAAAAAAGAATCAACGAGGCTTCAAAACTTGGCTTTAAAAAAATTATCGTTCCGAAGAACAATTTAAAGAATATTAATGTTAATAAATATAAGATTCAAATCTTAGGAGTGGAAAAAATCAAGGACGCAATCTCACTGTTAGTTTAAAAATTAAAATAGTGTAAAATAATTTATGGTAAAAAAATTCACGACTCTATACAGGCACATTATCGAGGAAGAAAGAAAATTCCCCGAAGCAACGGGACAGTTATCCGATTTACTATATGATATCGCACTTGCTTGCAAAGTTGTTTCACTTGAAGTGAACAGAGCTGGATTAATTGATATACTTGGATTTACAGGTAAAGAAAATGTTCAGGGGGAAGAAGTAAAAAAACTTGATATATATGCAAACGAAATTCTTACCCACGTAATGCAAGTTGGTGGTCACGCTTGTGCAATATGTTCTGAGGAGGATGAAAATTTTATCCCAATTGAAGATAAATATTTTCATCACGATGTATTGAATAAATATATAGTTCATTTCGACCCTCTCGACGGTTCTTCAAATATTGATGCTAATATTTCTATTGGAACAATTTTTTCAATTTATAAAAGAATTTCTAAAAATGGTCCTGCTACATTGGAAGATTGCTTACAAAAAGGTATCAAACAAATTGCAGCTGGTTACGTTGTTTATGGTTCAAGCACAATTTTGGTCTATACAGCAGGAAAAGGTGTGCACGGTTTTACACTCGACCCCTCAGTTGGTGAATTCTTATTATCTAACGAAAATATGAAAATACCAAAAAAATCCAAGACTTATTCGATTAACGAAGGTAATTATTCTAAGTGGTCAGATGAAATGAAAAAATATATTGATTACCTAAAACGAACTGACAAAGATACCGGCAGACCTTACACATCCAGATATGTTGGCTCACTTGTTGCTGATTTCCACAGAAATTTACTTTACGGAGGAATTTTTATTTATCCTGCAGACGAAAAAAATAAAAATGGAAAATTAAGACTTATGTATGAAGCTAATCCTTTAAGCTTCATAGTTGAACAAGCAGGTGGTAGAGCAACTAATGGTAAGGATAGAATACTTGAAATTCAACCAACAAGCTTACATCAAAGAACACCATTATTCATTGGAAGCGAGGAGGATGTAAAAACAGCTGAAAGTTTTTTAATGACAAATTAATAATAAAAACGCATACCACTGTATATTAAAAATCTCGATATATTATTTCGACTTAATTCGGCTTTTTAAAAAGAGTATTATTTCTGAAATTCTTAATATTATTTTGATTAATTTCTACACTTATTTGTAATGAATTATCATAAGCTTTAATAATAATATTATCGAGGATATTTTCTGCTGCTGAAGTCTTTCTTTCTCTATTCGTTCTAGAACTAATTTTCACAAGAGCCATCATTCCATTCAATATTCTTTCAAATGATTCTGCACTTTTATTATCAATACATTCAAATTGAACTATAAACTTTAAATCATCTTTCATTTTTCCTGAAAGAATAAAAGCATTAATATTATTATGCATTTTATTTAATATAACTTCTTCAACCTTGCTAAATGAATCTGGTTGCAGTCCTGTCGAATCCGTAATTTCAAATTTATCCGTTATTTTATCTTGAGAACCAGATAGAACAAAATTAGAAAGAATTCCGCGAATAAATGCTTTCTCAGTTGAAATCATCCAGATATTCTCTTTGTAGACCGTTGTTTCTATTGCATCGAGCATATTTTTATTTTTCATTAAGCCTGAATTTATAGAAGTATCGGTCACAGCCAACATTTCATCTATGCGTTTAGGATAATTACTAGCACAGAGAGTAAAATTATCTTTAAAAAAGAAAGATAATTCATTTTCTTTATAAGTGTAAATATTAGTCCCGTCTGGTTTTGTTGTTTTTTTAAACAATGTATCATTTGAAACGTAAGCGTCGAGTTTAGCTTTATCAAAGACACCTTTCAACACAATTGTATTTTCACCAAGCCACGCATTTGAAAAAAATAATTCGTCAATACCTTCTGAAATGGATGCACCTGTTGCAATTTTAAAAGTGTAAAGGAGATTTCCAAAATTTCTTTCAGCATTCAAAATTGAATCTGATATGTTTTCTTTCCAGAATCCAGAAGTTTTCATTGCCTTGAAATTCATATACATCAGAAATTGTGGTGATTCCTGCAGTAAGGGTAATGTTGTTTTTACAGATAAAGGTAATTTTTCTGGAGTAGGTTTGTTAGAACAACCAAATAGAAAAGTAAGATATAAAATATAAAACAAAAAATATTTCTTTTTCATAATAATATGTACTGCAATTCTGGGGCAATGCAGCAATAAAAATATTCATACTACTGGTTACGAAGCCCCAGCTTCGTAACCTAAAATTTTAATAATCTTTTTTGTTAAAATACCATATCGATAATGAAATCATAATACCTATGAAAAGTAATGAAGAAATAATGGGCTGAATCGAACCTAATGATTCCATTTTAATTGTATTTTCACATAAATCCGCTAAATCCCAAGGCTTAGGTAAAATGTAATAAAAAAATTTTATAATAAATTCTGTTACAGGACCAAAAGAAAAAAATTGTTCACCTTTTTTTGTTATTACATTTAACAAATAAAAAATCCATGAAATTGGAAAGAATAGAATCAAATTTATTAATATATTCAATATAGTATTCTTGGTTAAAAAACCAATTAATATTACAAATGAATATAATGTTAAAAAAATAAAAGTGAACCAGAGAATAGAATATAAAAATGGAATATGCCATACGTCTGTTTTAGAAGAAACTATTAGCCATATTATGCCAAGTAAAAAAAATGACGATAGAAATGCGAATGTTGTTCCTGCAAGCAAATGCCCGATTACAATTTTCGTTCTGCTAATTGGTTTGGATAAAAGTAAATCTATTTGTCCTTTCTGAAGCATAGAGGGAATAAACGATGCAACAATAATAATATAAAATGCAATCAGCATAAACATCGGAATTTTGGATGAAATGTTGGATTCAAAATATATCACTGCACTTCTGTAATCCGCATTCCCCCCCGATGCTTCGAGGAATGCAAGCATCCCGGTTACCCCTTCGTTTGTCGCCGCAAATGTAATAAATAAAATAATAAGCGAAAAGAAAATAAAAATCGATAAAATAATCTTTTTTGCTAATGCTTCTCTGATTATTCCAGATATAAATGTAATTAATTCCATTTTACAATTTGTGTTCTATCAAATTTATAAATTTACTTTCAAGAGTGATTTTTTCTTTAGATACACTTTGTATCATTATATTTTTTGACCTTAAAAAATCTATAATTTTATTAACATCTTCAAGATTATTAGCAGGTGCGAGAAAATAATTTTTGCTTTGAATTACAGCTTTGTAATTATTCAGAAGTGAATTATAAACCTCATCATTAAGCTCACTCGTTGCAAAAGCATAACTATCAGTCGAAGTGATATCCTCAACGCGACCTTCTTTTATAAGTTTACCTTTATTTAAAATTGCAACTCTGTCACAAATCAATTCTGTCTCGCTTAATAAATGAGAATTAAGAAAAATCGTTTTTCCCTGTGATTTCAGATTCAGCAATACATCGCGTATTTCTTTCCTGCCAATCGGGTCGACTCCGTCTGTAGGTTCATCAAGAAAAATCAAATCGGGATCGTTAATCATCGCCTGTGCAAGTCCTATTCTCTGCATCATACCCTTGGAGTATTTTCTTATTTTAATTTTTCTCCATTCTTTCATCCCGACAACATCTAAATATTCATCTGTCTTTCTTTTAACTTCATCGGTATTCATTCCGCTTAACTTTCCAAAATGATATAAAACCTGTTCGCCGGAAAAATATCCGGGAAAACTATGGTTTTCAGGTAAATAGCCAATTCTTGTCTTTATTTTCACATCGTTTAAATCTTTATCGAAAAGCTTTCCTCCACCTGAAGTCGGAAATGTTATTCCAAGAAGAATTTTTATCAATGTAGTTTTTCCTGCTCCGTTCGGTCCGAGCAATCCGAATATTTCTCCTTCACCTACATCAAAAGAAACTCCATCGAGAGCAAGAATTTTATTTTTAGAAAAACTCTTTGAAGAATATTCTTTTTTTAAATTATCTATTAATATTACGGACATATATATAATTATTTATTTACAATCTTGTGTCATTTTTTAAAGCATCAATTACATTTTGTATATGTTCGGATAATTCCATACCTATCTCAACCGCACCTTTTTTAATATCTTCTCTGTTTACTGTTCTTGCAAATGCTTTATCTTTCATTTTTTTAATTACACCTCTCAGTTCTACATCATTTAATCCGCCGGGTTTCATTAAACCATACGCAACAACTAATCCCGTTATTTCATCGCAGGCAAAAAGATATTTTTTAACAAGAGAATCCCTCGATTCATTTGTTCTTTCGGGATATGCATGACTTAAAATGATTTTTATAAAAGAATCGTCAAACCCTGCTTCTTTTAAAATCGGAACTGCGGTATTAGGATGAGTATCGGGATACATTTCCCAATCCAAATCATGAAGTAACCCTGCCGCCGCCCATATATCTTCACTCTCACCTAATTTTTTTGCATAATGTCGCATACAGGATTCTACTGCATAGCAATGCTTACGCAAATTAATATTCTGAATATATTTATTTAATAGTTCGTTTGATTTTTCAATAATATTATCCATATTATAAACTAATATTTTGAAAGTTACGTAAAATACTTTTTAAATTCCTCTAATTCTTTTTTACTTATCCTATCAGGTTTTTCCCCTTCTTTATACAGTAACTGATTTATATTTTTCCCCTTTGTAGGAGATAGATTCAATTCTTTCCAGAAATCTTCAGATTTTTTTGTGTCACATCCGCAAACTCTTGCTAATCTTGTGATTTCAGCATCGGAAGAAATTACTGTTAAAGTCTTTTTACTGTAATTTTCTTCTATATATTTTTTTATAACATCATCCGCCAATAACTTACCCGAATATACAACATTATTTCTTTTAATATTTCCAAATCCGTCGAACACAAAAATGATTTTGAAATTCTTATTCACTTTTGATTTTACGGATTCTATCAGAGTAAGTTGAGCAGACTCTGGATTTTCCGAAAACAACTTTTTTAATTCGTTTACTTTATGGATTAAATTATTTGAATCTACAATTATTGTTTTCAAACATTTTTAAAATTTGTTCCAAAAACTATGGTCTAATTCTATTAGGTCTTCTAGCAAAAGGAATTGCTTCTCGTATATGCTCTAGATTACAAATCCAACTAACAAGTCTTTCTATACCAAGCCCGAATCCTGAATGCGGAACACTTCCGTATCTTCTTAAGTCAAGATACCACTGAAATTCTTCTATAGGTAATTCGTGTTCTTTTATTCTTTCAAGCAGAAAATCAAGGTTGTCTTCTCTTTGCGAACCACCAATTATTTCTCCGAATCCCTCAGGAGCCAGAACATCTACTCCAAGTGCGATATCCTGATTTTCAGGGTCGCGCTTCATATAAAATGCTTTAGCCTGTGCAGGCCAGCGGTGAACCATAACTGGTTTATCGAAATCTTCTACTACTGCTTCTTCGTGTGGAGCGCCAAAATCTTCACCCCAAGGGAAAGGACGAATTTGCTCTTCACCTTTATCCGTTTTCTTAATCAACGCAATATCTTTTTTTCTTAATATTTCCACAGCTTCGTCGTAAGTTATCCTTGGAAAAGGTTTTTTAACATTGATAAGTTTCGAAATGTTTCTTTGTAATACATTTAACTCTTCAGCTTTATTTTTTATAACTCTCTGTACAACATATTCAAGAAAATCCTCTATCAAATCCATATTATCATTTAAATCAAAATAAGCCATCTCTGGTTCCATCATCCAAAATTCTGTAATATGGCGTCGAGTCATAGAATATTCTGCTCGAAAAGTTGGACCTAAAGTATAAACTTTTCCGAGTGCCAAAGCACCTGATTCAGCATAAAGTTGCCCTGATTGAGAAAGATATGCCTTACCCAAATCAAAGTAATCAGTTGAAAATAAAGTAGATGTTCCCTCACAAGCATTAGGAGTAAAAATTGGGGTATCAAATAAAATAAAACCATTATTATACATATAATCACGAATTGATTGAATAATCTCATTTCTAACCCTTAAAATTGCAACTTGCTTCGATGAACGTATCCATAAATGTCTTTTATCTGCTAGAAAATCTATACCATGTTCTTTTGGTGTAATTGGATAAGGTTCTGAAATTTGAACAATTTCAACATCATTAATTTGTAGTTCAAATACATTTTCTTTTTTTGGATGTCTTGAAACAATCCCTTTTACAATTAAAGAAGATTCTTGAGTAAGTTTTGAAAAATCTAACCAAACTTTTTCGGGAACATCTTTTTTAGATACCACTCCCTGAATAAGACCGGTCCCATCTCTTAGCTCTGGAAACATAAGTTTTCCTGATGAACGAATATTGTATAGCCAGCCTTTAATTGTAACTTCCTGACCTACATATTTCGAAATTTTTTCTATATACACCCACATAATAAATAGTAATTAATAATTAGTAATTAGTAAAACTTTAAAATGTAATTTTGATACTTGCCAAATTTCCCTTCTGAAATAAACCGAATTGCATATTTTTATTTACATTAAAATCATATAAGTGTGCATCAACATAAGCATCTGCAAGATTTACAAGATAAAACATCATAAAATATAAAAGGTTTTGGTCACGTGCATCGCGATATGATTCTCTCAATCTTTTATATCTTTCATCTCCATAAGGATTTGTTGGTGTCTGTGAATTTTCATAAAGCTCTCTGTAATCGAGATACTTACTATTATTATAGAAAAAATAATATGCTAAAGAACCTCCAACAACAGCAACAACAGGTAGTTTCCAATATGATTCATTATAAGCTTGTCCAAGACCCGGTAAAATAGCAGAAAGTAATACTGCTTTCCACGGAGATTTTTTCATTTCAAATTTTATATTCGGTTTTTTTTCAGTGTTTTGTTCTCTTTTTATAATCAAAGAATCCTTTAGTATTTCCCTTGATTTTATCGAATCATATTCCAAATAACTGTAATCAAATTTTTGTAAAAGAGATTGTGAATTTGCTTCTTTCGAAAACCCTATTACCAACAAAGAGCTTAATAAAAGCAAAATAAAAAAAGCATCCCGTTTTGACAAGATGCTCGATTTTAGTTCGAAAAACTTCTTCGGGAGTTTCAATTTAATTAAGGAGTCTGATTTTGTTGTTGATTATTATCTCCTTCATTTCCCTGATTATTTTGCTCACTCGGCGCTTGTTGTGTTGGTGGTGCAATAGGTGTCCTTTGAGGCACTTGTTGATTTTGGCTGTTTTTTTGTATTATACTTTCAACATCTTTGCTACTTTTACTTATGTACAAATTAAGTAGTAAAGAAGCAAGCATAAAAATAACAGCCAGCACTATAGTAGATTTCGACAAAAAATCCGATGTTCTTCTTGCCCCGAACATTGTAGATACACCTGAACCACCTACCAAACCCGATAGTCCACCACCTTTTGATGCCTGCATTAATACTACAATCATCAAAAGAATACAAACTATTACTAATATAATTATTGAAAATGTAATCATAGATGGTAAAAATACTTTTGAAATATGATAAATTCAAGTCAGATATAAGTAATAGAATGATAGAATTAAATTGGATAAAATATTGATAAATACGATTTTACTTGAGCATTTCCCTTTTTATACATCAAAAATATTATGCGTTTTATACAGATTTCTATTTATTAAATCCCTAATTTTGTATAATCAAATTAATAATATGGAAAAAGAAAATTTTTTAATTAAAAACAAATTCGACTCTTCAAACGAAATAATAAAAATTATTAACCCTTACAATTCAGAAGTTGTAAAACAAGTTTATAAAACAAATTCTGACCATATAAACGAATCTCTTGATTATTTATCAGTTGTTTTTCAAAAATACAAAAAAACCCCAGCATATAAAAAAGCTGAACTACTACAAAAAATAACAGAAAAGTTAAAAAACAGAAAAGAAGAGTTTGCAAATTTACTTACCCTTGAAACTGGTAAACCAATAAAATTATCACTAATAGAAGTTGAAAGGGCTATTTTTACTTTTCAGACAGGAGCAGAAGAATCAAGAAGAATAGTCGGAGAAACAATACAACTTGACCAACTAAAAGGCTCGGAAGAAAAATTCGGAATTATCAAAAAATTCCCACTTGGCGTTATTCTGGCAATAACCCCGTGGAATTTTCCCATTAACCTTGTTGCACATAAAATTTCTCCAGCGTTGGCTTCGGGAAATGTGGTATTGTTAAAACCTGCTTCTGCATCGCTTTGTTGTGGACTTGAAATCGGTAAAATTATTAAAGAAGCATCGGAAGAAGTCGGATTAGATTACTGCCCTGTAAACGTTATTACTTCATCAGGAACTGAAATAGAAAAATTTGTTTCTGACAGCAGAGTAAAAATGATCAGTTTTACGGGTAGTCCTTCAGTCGGATGGCAAATAAAGAAAAAACTTAATATGCAAAAAATATCTCTTGAGCTTGGAGGTAACGCAGGAGTAATTGTAGATGAAGGAACAGATTTAAAAATTGCCGCATCAAAAATTGCAGTTGGGGCATTTGCACACGCAGGACAGAGCTGTATTTCTGTGCAGAGGGTTTTTGTTCATAAAAACATTTTTAATGAATTTGAAAAACTTCTTCTTGAAGAAGCAAAAAAAATAAAATTCGGAAATCCATTTGAAGAAGATACATTGGTCGGACCAATGATAAACGAAACCGAAGCAAAAAGAGTTGAACAGTGGATAAAAGAATCAAACGGGAAAATACTTTTCGGGGGAAAAAGAAACAAAGCAGTGTTCGAACCGACAATAATTTCAGGCGCAGGTAAAAACTGTGATATAAACAAAAAAGAAGTTTTTGCTCCTTTATTGACTCTAAATGAATTCGATGATTTTAAAAAAGCAGTTAAGGAAGTTGATGATTCTGATTATGGTTTGCAGGCAGGTATATTTACGAATAATATAGAAAATGCTCTTTATGCTTATGAAAATATTGATGTAGGTGGAGTTGTAATTAATGACGTACCGACTTACAGAATGGACTCAATGCCTTATGGGGGAGTAAAACAATCAGGGATTGGAAAAGAAGGGATAAAATATGCAATAGAAGAGATGACAGAGAGGAAAATATTGGTTTTATCTAAATAATTCTTAGTTATTTTAAAATTATTGAATCTATAAAAAGTGAGATGTGAAAAGTCAAACGTTAAACGATAAAAGCATCATTAATTTATTACAATAATTAAACAATATACAATTATTTGTTAGAATTAAATTATAAAAAACTTGATGTCTGGAAAATTAGTATATCATTAGTAAAAACTATTTATCAGATTACAAATGATTTCTCAAATAGCGAAATGTTTGGAATTTCAAGTCAACTAAGAAGAGCTGCAGTTTCGGTTGCATCTAATATTGCATAAGGTTCTTCGAGAAAATCAGCAATAGATCGAAGAAGATTTTTTGAAATTTCTCGTTCATCTCTTGTTGAAATTGATATACAAATAGAAATATGTATCGAAATTGTTTATATTGAAAAATCTAACTTGAAAGAAATTGACGAAATAATAAATAAATTATACACAATATTATCGAATCTGATTATTAGTACCAAATAAAGTATATAAGATTTTCACATTTGATGTTTCACCTCTCACTATTGCATTAAAAAAGAAAAATTTATTATTTATATTAAATAAGATTAATACCAATGAAAATAAATGATAAAATCGTCGTCTTCGGTGGCAACGGTATGCTTGGCAGTTCTGTTGTCAGAATGCTTCGGAAACAAGGATACAATAATATAATAACCGTTTCCAAAGGTGATAAATGTGACTTATTAATTCAAGAAAGAGTTAATGATTTTTTTAAAGATACTAAACCTGATTATGCTTTTATGGTTGCTGGACTTGTTGGTGGAATTCAGGCAAATAATACGAGACAAGCAGATTTCTTATATCAAAATGCCCTTATGATTTTACACGTTCTTGAATCCCTTAAAAATTATTCCCCAAACACTAAATTACTTTTTACAGGTTCAACTTGTATTTATCCTAAAGAAAATCCTCAACCAATAAATGAAAATAGATTTATGATGGGTCCACTTGAAGAGACGAACAAAGGTTATGCCGTTGCTAAAGGAATGGGTATTGTTGGATGTCAATTATATAGAATGCAATATGGAATAAATGCAATTTCTGTCATGCCTACAAATATGTATGGACCAAATGACAATTACAATGTAGAGACAGGTCATTTCATTGGAGCTTTGGTTATTAAAATGCTGAATGCAAAAAAAACAGGAGTGCCGCCAACATTCTGGGGAACAGGAAAACCAAGAAGAGAAGCACTTTATGTTGATGATTGTGCAGATGCTTTAATTTATTTAATGAAAAACTACAACAAACCTGAAATCGTAAATATTGGAACAGGTTTTGATTATTCTATAAAAGAATATGTAGAAATTGCAAAAAAAATAATTGGTTATGAAGGTGAAATTAAATGGGATACAACTAAACCTGACGGTATGTATGAAAAGCGAACGGATATTTCTTATTTGTTATCTTTAATGCCTGAATATAAACCCCGTACTTTTGAACAAGGGCTGAAAGACGTAATAAAAACGGATTTTAATGAAACTCTGTAAAATGTGAATAGTGAAATGTGAAACAAAAAGACTTTTTAAAAAATAATTTTCACGTTTGACGTTTCACTTTTCACATTCATTCAGTTCTCTTCTTCCAATAAATATCTTTCTTAATTCTGAATTCTCTTAACGCATCTGATGCTATCCATTTTGCTGATTTTGAATCTTGTTTTTGAATTCTTATGGCTGTTTTTACTGCTTCATTAAATAGAACTTTGTTTCTTTTCCCTAATTGCCTTAATGCCCAGTTTACCGCTTTTTTAACAAAATTTCTCTCATCTTTTGCTTCTTTTTCGATAAGAGGAAAGAACTTCATTAATTTCTTATCATCTATATTTTTATCGTGGACTGTAATTGCAGCCATCAATACAAAACCGGCACGCTTAACAAATTCGTATTTCGATTTACTCCATTTATAAATTTTATCTAATACATAAGGAGTTTTGTCGAATAGGTTACTACAACACTGGTCACAAATATCCCATGATTCAAAATCCCTAACCCATTTATCCATTTGCCTTGAATTAACCTTATTATAGTCATCAATAAAAATCGCAAGTAGCATAAGTTCATGAATTTTTGTATCCCATAAAAATAATGCCAAATCATGATTAGGTTTATATTTTTTCGCCAGTTCTCTAATAATTGGAATTTTAACCCCATAAGCTTTTTTAAATCTTATTCCATACTTCTTCATACCAATAAGATTTATTTTGCTTCCTTGTGGCTTTAGAATTCTTTGAATTCTAAGAGTTTGATTTGCTAAAAATATTTGTTTCATTTTATATCCTGTCAAAAATAAATTTGGGTAAAAGTTTTAAAATGTATGCTACTATAATCCATCGTTTTGTTACATAAGCAATTTTCTTTTTTTTCCTCAATGCAGTATAAATTTGTTCTGCTGCTTTTTGAGGTGGTGCCACCCCAAATTTATTGGGTGACTTTGCCATTGCGGTATCTACAAATCCCGGGCGTATATCAGTAACATAAATTGGCAGTTTTAACTTTTTAGCTTTTGCTCTTAATCCTTAGAATAATTCATTTGAAATGCTTTCGAAGCTGAATATGCAGGATTAAATCTTCCACCTCGCATACCTGCTATTGAACTAATTACGGCAAGATGCCCATTACCTTGTTTTTTGAAATAATTAAAAGCCCAATCCGTAATTTCCGCAACACCAATTATATTTGTATCAAATGTATTTTTTTCAATTTTAAAATCAAGTTCTTCATTCTGAAAACCTACTCCTGAACTTATTACTATTAAATCTAATCCTCCAAGTTCATTTACAAGTTCTTCAATATTTTTACTGTTTTCGAATGGAATAGAAATATCAAACGATTTAATAAAATATGATTCGGGTTTTTCATTTTTTAACGCTTGTAAAAGATTTTCTCTTCTACCAGTTATCCCTACTCTGTACCCTTTAGATGAATAAATTCTTGCAAGTTCCTTGCCGATTCCCGATGTCGCTCCAATTATTATAACTTTTTTCATAATAATTTTTTATATAATTATTTCAAACATGCGAGAAACCCTTTCAAAAAGATACGGTTTAAAAAATTAATTATTTGCATTAATATTTTAAATAGAGTTTTGTAAATTAGTTTTTTATTAATTGAAATTAAATTGAAATAAATTGGTTAAAGCAGATATTACAGAAAAAATTGTTTCACTTGCAAAAAGAAGAGGATTCGTATTTCAGTCTTCCGAAATTTACGGTGGATTAAACGGGTGCTGGGACTACGGTCCGCTTGGCGTAGAACTTCTAAAAAACGTAAAAGAAGCCTGGTGGAAAGAAATGACATACCGTGAAAATATAGAGGGTATAGATGCATCAATTTTAATGCACCCAAAAGTATGGGAAGCATCGGGACACGTGGAAAATTTCACAGACCCGATGGTTGACTGTAAAGAATGTAAAGCAAGATTTAGAGCTGATATTCTCGATGAAGTCGAATGTGGTAACAAAGCTTACAAAGGAAGAAAAGCGAGTAAATGCCAGCAGGAAGGAAAATTTACCGATGCCAGAAATTTCAATTTAATGTTTAAGTCCTATATCGGCGCAATAGAAAGCGAAGACTCTATTGTTTACTTGAGACCCGAAACCGCACAGGGAATTTATGTAAACTTTCTAAACGTAAAAGAATGCTCGAGACAAAAACTTCCATTCGGAATAGCACAAATCGGAAAAGCATTCAGAAATGAAATCAACACAAAGAATTTTTTATACAGGACACGTGAATTCGAGCAAATGGAAATGCAGTTTTTTATTCACCCGAGCGAAGATGAAAAATGGTTTGAATACTGGAAAGAAAACAGGATTAATTGGTTTGTAAAATATGGAATAAGCAAAGATAAATTAAACATCCACGTTCACGATAAACTCGCGCATTATGCAAAAGCCGCTGTGGATATAGAATATATGTTCCCTTTCGGATGGGGTGAAATTGAAGGAATACATAACAGAACGGATTTTGATTTGAAAAGACATAGCGAATTTTCGGGAAAGAAAATCGAATACTTCGACGACCAGATAAAAGAAAGATTTATTCCTTATGTTATAGAAACCTCAGCAGGAGCATCGAGAAGTTTTATGGCTTTTTTAATAAACGCCTATGAAGAAGAACAGGTAACCCGTGAAAACCTCGATGGCTCAACTGCAAAGGAATCGAGAACTGTTTTAAGATTCCATCCAGAACTCGCACCAATTAAAGCGGCCATATTCCCGCTTGTTAATCGCGATGGAATGCCAGAAATTGCACACAAGCTCACCGAAGATTTAAGAAAAGATTTTAAAGTTTTCTACGATGATTCGGGTGCAGTAGGGAGAAGATACCGCCGTCAGGATGAATGCGGAACGCCTTTCTGCATTACAATTGATTCCGATACTTTAAAAGATAATACAGTTACAATTCGTGATAGAGATAGTATGATGCAAGAAAGAATTTCGATTGAAAAGGTAAATGAATATCTGAAAAATAAATTATAAAAGTTTAACCACAAAAATAAAAGGTGAAACGCTATAAACGTTTCACCTTTTTTAAATTAAAATTAAAAAATTACGGAATTATATAACTCCTTGTAAATGAACTTGTCAAATTGTTATATGTTGTAGTTATTATCGCCCTTACAGTAGTTCCTGTTGGTGGTAAATTACCTTGCCAAGTTATATTAATAGTGTATGAACCAACAAGCTGTCCACTGATTTTCTGATATATTTGTGTTAAGTTTGTGCAACTATCAGGTTTCACCCAGAAATTAAATCCGCCTGTTGTATCAGCAATATTTTTCATATCTCGATAATAACTATTGTTAGTATCAGAATATAAAAATACTGTGTAAATAGGAATTCCACTTGATAAAGCGTTTGAAATCATAGTCGGTCTATTAACTGTAGAAGCATTTTCACCTCCGTCTGTAAAAGCTACAACTGTACGAACGAAATTAGATGGTTGAAGTTTTACATCATTTGTTCCTTGATAAATCGACTGATAAAGTGCAGTCATTCCACCAGTTCCTGACCAATATGACGTATCTGCTGTTCTCAGCAAATCTTTGTCACTTGTAAATGTCTGAACCACAGACACGGTGGATGCAAATTTAATAATTTCAGTTAGATCGGTAGCTTTCATTGCATTAATGTAAGCAAGAACACCATTTTGCATACAATGAATTTGTTGTGACCCCATACTACCACTATAATCCATAGTAATAGCACCCGCTACATTACTACCAGTTTGAGAGTTGGAGGTAATAGTTACCGTTCCTGTTGTACCTGAATCAAGTGGATTATCAGTTCCCCACCTCAACTGTGCAGTAACATTTGAAGAGGTAATTCCGCTTATCGGATTTCCATTCTGATCTGTAATAAACAAACTACCTGTTGCCTGAGTGTGGTTTACAGGAACAATTGTTCCATTAGTTATAATTTGAGTTATTGCTTGATTATTAGATGATACAGGAGAATCATCTTTATTGCAACCATAAATGATTACAAATATTGCTACTATTCCTATTGTAAGGAAAGATATTAAATGTTTTTTCATAGTTTTTTATTTTAATTTATAAAATCTAAAAATATTTTACTTTATTTTCACTGCTAAAAATTTACCACTACCAATTCTATCTTTCATAGTAGAATATGTCCATATACCTATTAAGGATTCTTTTTTAATATCAATATTTATGAAAATATTATTGTCAGCAATTTTTGGATTTAAATTAATGTATGCTTTTTTTTCTTTTGTATCAACATTACCCCTAAAAAAACCTTTTAATGATGCATATCCAGAAAAAGTATCATTATAAATTTTATCCTTCGAATATGTTCCTCCAATAGTATTTCCAACACAATCTGATATATTTATTACACCTTCTAATAATTTAATATCGATAGAATCATAAATTGTGTAATAATATTTTCCACAGATTAAATCCCAACAATCGGCAGAGCAAGAAGTTGAACACCCACCAGTACAACCGTAGTAATAAATCAAAGGGAAAAGAAAAAGAAAGTAAATTTTTTTCATAATAATTATAAAATCATTTTAACAAAATCATTTTTTTAACTTGAGTAAAAATATTACTACCTGCCAAATTAGAAGCAATTAGTTTGTAGAAATATATTCCACTCGATAAATTGTATTGAACTGAATTAAAAATTGTATTTTGATAACCTCGAGAATAAAATTTATTGTTCACCAATTCTGCAATCTCCCTTCCCATAACATCATAAACTTTTATAGAGATAAAAGCATCCTGAGGAACGGCGAAACTTATTGTAGTAACAGGATTGAATGGATTTGGGTAATTTTGGTCAAGTTTGAAAAATGTAGGTAATTCAGACGAATTTACTACAGGTCCAAATCTGTTGCACTGATTGTATCTTAAACGAACAGTATCTCCTGGCATAGGACCAAAACCAAGATAAAGATTTGTCGCACCATTTAAATGACAATAGCTCATTAGTGTTCCGTTATAATTTGGAACATTAGGAGTACCGCTACAGCTTTCACCGTTTATATAAACACAAGAATCAATCTGACCAATTCTGCTGGCTGAAATAGGCCACCAACATGCGTGAGTATGCATCGAGCCAAAGTTATGTCCCATTTCGTGAGCAACTACAGTCACAGTCCAAGAATAAGTAGGAAAAGGATTATAATTACTTTCAATTCCGCTAAAAGCAAATCTGCCTGAATTATCAAAAGCGTTATAATTTTCACACAAAACGTTTACCCATGCAATACCACCAAAGCCTTCATCTCTTGTAGAAAGTAAATGAGCAAGGTCACCAGTAAAATTATCCTTTGTTATTTCACCAAACTTTTCCAAAATAGTAACCGAGTTGTGCAAATTCCTGTAAGGGTCAGGAACAGTATAAACATAAATGGAAGAAATCTGAACCTGTAAAAATTCATTTTGATAAATAGTTGCAACCTCGTTAAACACTGCCGAAATATAATTAGACACACTTGAAATGTTAAAATTAAAATCGAGATACATCTGATAATCTGCAACGAAATAAACCCTTACTGGATTTCTCGAGGTTGGATTATCAATATTATATAATTCACGAGTATAATTATTTTTTCTCATTTTTCCGAAATCATCTACATCACATTTAAAATTATTTTTTACATATAAATCTCTATCATTATAAAAAATATAGTTCTCGCCACTTAAATCACCTTTCAATACTCCGAGATTATAGTTTCCAAATTCATCTGAAATAATACCGATAACAGAATTTTCAAATATACTAATTGTTGCAATAGAGTTTGGATTATCTTTAATTATTCCCCTATAAAAAATTCCGGGGTTGTATTTGTACGGAACAATTCCATTTTCTGTAATCATTTTAATCTCAAATTTATCTGAAAACACAGGGATTTTTGTAAGTTCAAGATTAATAGATTTTTTTTCCGAAAGAGGAATTTCAAAAACAATGTTTTCTTTTTGCAAGTATAATAAATTCTTTAAGTTTTCTCTGTTCAGATTTAGTAATGTAAATGATTTGATATGTTCATTTAGATTTTTGTTTTTTTCATCAGAAATTTTAAAATTAAAAAGTTTAATATTATCAAAATTTGAATTCAATTTTTTTTCAGCTATGATTTCTTTAACACTTTTCACAGGTTTTAAATTTGGAGAATTATTATTAGATGGTTCATTATTAAAAAATGAATTTCCAAGAAAACCAAGAATAACAACAAATATTATAAACACGAAAGGAGAATATTTTATTTTCATATTAAAAATTTTTTATTTTGAAAGTTGATTGTAAGTTAATTCTCTATCAACACCGTTTCTACCCTTCAATACCATTTTTTGAATTCCGTCAGCAACTCTAAAAGTAACAGTATAACTTAAATTGTTTTCAGTATAAGTTAATATGTTATTTGAAAAAGTATAAGCTTTTTGAATTGGAGCAGAATTGGGACAGGTTAAGGTTGCATTGCCCGATGTTTGAAAATTAGCAACTTCACCAAGACAAACATCTTGGGCATTACCAAGCATTTTAACAAGTTCCCAGCTACCAATCACACTTGTTGTTCCTTCACTGGATTTTACACAATCAGAACCACTAAAAGGAAACCATAAAATTGCTAATGTAAGCAAAAATTTTAAAAATTTATATTTGAAATTCATAATATTAATTTTTATTAAAGATAGTTAAATATTTAATTCGTTTCAATATCAAGTCTTTATAAATTTGAATATATTTATATAAACTTTTTAAAGTTTAATGTTAAAAATAAGAACAAATGAAAAATAGGTTTAATTCCAATCTCTTTGTTTATTCATAGAATTTAATAAAAAATAACTATAGTTTTAGCATTTCAATATAGTATTTAATATAGTAACCAATGTTTTTGATTGATTTAATCAGACGCTTCAGAAAAGGAATAATAATAGCATTTAGTTTAGTGATTATCGAAAACGTTGCATGGATAATAGAGCCAACTGTTTTCGGATGGGTGATAGATGCCGTAATAGAGGTTCATTATTAAAACATTGAACAGGATAGCCTGAAAATACAAAGCGAACTTGGAAAACTAAAAAACGAAAAAAATCAAGATACAAATTATACATTTTATGAAAATTTTCAAACGAAAGATTCAATTGAATTAATCAATTCATATTCCGAAAATGTTTCATCTAATCAAAATGATTCCAATGGAAGCAAAGATAGTTTAAAATCATTCGAACAAACTGAAAGAAGCTCTTATATATATCCTTTAATTATTTGGATATCAGTATTTATTATAAATTCTGGTTTGGGTGTTGTCAGAAGATCTGCTGACCCCAAAATTTTTCTCAATATATATACCAAAATTGCAACCGAAGTTAGCCACAGTGCTATTAAATTAAACCTGAACGTTTCCAAAACAGCAACAAGAGCTCAGCTTTCTCACGAATATATTGGATTTCTACAATATAGATTACCTGAAGTTCTCGAAAATATAATTGCAATAGGAGGAGCAATAATAGCATTATATTTTTTCGATTGAAAAATTTCTTTGACTTGCTTATGCATTGTAATCCCAATTTACTTTACAAACAAATTATATAGTAAACGTGTAGCTATTTTACAAAAAGAATATCATGATAACTACGAAGATATTTACGAAATATTTTCAAAACAAGACTCTAATTATGTACATGATTATTACTAAAAACTTGCCAAGCCCCAAAAGAAAATCGCAGACTGGGGAGCATTCAATTTCGGAATGACAAGAGCAACACTTGTGGGGATTTTTCTTGTTGTGCTTTATATAGCAATTGACCTTGATTATTTTAGTGCTGGCGAACTTTACTCAATTATTGCATATTTGTGGACTTTCGTCACTTCAACAGAATATCTTCCTGAACTTATGGAAAGCTGGACATCTCTTAAGGATATTTCGAAGAGGCTGAAAATGGAAATCTAATTAGTTTATAGAGTCTGTAGAGTTTTTAGAGTAAGGACATAAAAAGTGAATAGTCAATCGTGAATAGGAAATTGCATTTTCTATGTGTGACTTTGTGATTACCTCCGTGTATCTCTGTGTAAAAAAAATATTTTTTACAATTCAATATTACATTTTATTCCAAATGATTCGACCAGATTTTTAAATTTGTTTAATTGACTTTCGGGTACGGATAAATTTTTATTCATAAAATATTCCCTTCCTAAATCATTATATTTACTCTCGCCAAGCGAGTGATAAGGCAGAAGCCGCAAGTCTTTTATCCCGTTGATTTTGCAAAATTGCGCTATCGATTTTATCTTTTCGGCAGTGTCATTTACTCCAGGAACAACTGGAACAGATACAATTATTCTTTTGGAATTTTTTCCCGTAAGATTTTTCAGATTCGTTAGTATTATTTCATTTGTGCTTCCTGTTTCTATTTTATGAATATCTCCATCCATACATTTCAAATCGAAATAAATAAAATCAAATTTGTCTGCAATCTCCTCAACTTGCTTCCAGTCGAACATTCCACAGGTTTCGACCCCAATCGATAAACCGAAAGAACTCGTTTGCTCTATAAACTTTTTAATAAATTCTATTTGTAAAAACGGCTCTCCACCTGAAAATGTAACTCCCCCGCCAGAGTTTTTGTAAAAGGATAAATTCGGTTTAATTTTCTTTATTAATTCTTCGAGTGATAAATATTTTCCTGCAAATTTTATTGCTCGCGAGGGACAAGCTTCTATACATTCGCGAGTTTTACAATTTTTGCAAATATCTCTGGAAAAATTTGGGAAGCTATTCTCGGATTCGATAAAAACAGCTTTATACGGACAAACAGAAATGCAATTATAAGTTTTATTGCAAAGAGCATTTATATGCATCAGTTCGGGATAAGGATTCTGTCCTTCGGGATTCGCACACCATCTGCATTTAAGCGGACAGCCCTTCATAAAAACAGTAGTCCTTATCCCCGGTCCGTCCTGAACAGACAAATCCTGAATATCGAATATGAGAGCTTTTTCTTTCAAAAAATAATCAAGTTTATAAAAATCTAATTTAATGCAATTTAATAAGATTAAAAAAAAATACAGAATTCAGAAGTAAGAATTCAGAAGAAATATTTTTCACTCATTCTTTATTATTCATTAATCATTATTCATCACTCATTATATACTATGTTCAGTTCTTCGAATAATTTCATCCTGTATCGTTTTTCCTAACTCGACAAAGAACGCACTGAATCCTGCTACACGGACGATAAGGTCACGGTATTTTTCTGGATGTGCCTGTGCATCACGAAGCATTCCGCTATCGACCACGTTAAACTGAATCTGAAAACCGAGCGTATCGAAATATGTTTTAATTAGACTTAAAAGTTTCTTCGAGCCATGAATACCTCTTAAAGCCGAAGGATGGAATTTCATATTATGCAATCCACCGCGAATACGCGAGTGGTCGATTTTTCCTGCCGAATGTAAAACTGCAAGCGGACCGTTTGTATCGGTTCCCGGGAATGGTGAAGTAACTCCGTCGCAAAGCGTTTCTCCCGCAAATCTTCCGTCAGGTGTAGCTCCGCATACTTTTCCAAAAGGTGCATGCGTACTTATAGCAAGCATAGAAGGGTCGTATGGCTCTCCAAGATAATTTTTCTGTTCGGAAACGTAATTGCAATAAGTATCAAAAAGGTCTTCGTAAATGCTATCAGCATAGTCATCATTGTTTCCCCACTTTGGAACGCCAAGTGCCTTGTTACGAAGTTTTTCATATCCTTCCCAGTTTTTTAGCATTGCATCACGAAGCTGAGCCATCGAAATAAATTTTTCTTCATCAACAAGTTTTTTTACAACAGCAAATGAATTCACAATATTAACCATACCTGTACTAAGCGTTGTCGGTGTGCCGTTGCAAACTGCTCCGCCATCATCGAGCGATAAACCTCTTTCGATGCAATCGCGAACCAGCACTGAAGAAAAAATCAGATTACACGTTTGCCTATGTGCTGACATTACATAGTTCCAATATCTTTGCCAGTTGCGAATTGCATTCCGCAAATGGAATTTATAAGCAGTATATAATTCATCATAGTTTGTAGGAATTTTCGTTTCATCGAATTGCAAACCTGTACGCGGGTCTTTTCCACCGTTCATAGCAAGTTCAAAAAGTTTTCCATGATTTATAAATCCTGCCTGCACGATTCCGTAGCTCATACCTTCCATAGTCGGCTCTGTGCATCCCCCCATTGCGGCATATTTGCGAATGAGTGGCACGGGCAGTTTTGATTTTTGTAATTCGTGCTGAATATAAACCTTAGTATTAAACCACGCAGGGAAACCGCATCCGGTTTTAACACACTCGATCGCCTTTAATAAAAATTCCTCGCTAAGCGTATCGTCATACCAAACCGAAAGCGTCGGTTGAGTTGTCTGGCAGTTGATCGCCGACTGCAAGACAAGAAGCGAAAGCTCATTATCCCCGCGGTGACCTTTTTCATCGAGTCCACCGAGAATCATATTCTGAAATAGATTTCCCGAGCCGAGTCCCGCCCACGAAAAAGATGCTACGTATTCTATCTCAGTCATTTTCACACGAAGCAATTCTAAAAGTTCAAGAGCTTCTTCGTTTGTTATTACGCCTGCTTCTTTATCAGCTTTGAAGAATGGATACATATAACGGTCGAATCTTCCGGGTGAATATCCGAGATGCGAGCCCTCGATATGCCCCGCAAGATATACAAACCAGAACATTTGAATTGCATCGCGGAAATTTCCCGGCGTATTTGCAGGGACGTATTTACATCTTTCCGCAATTTCCAGAAGTTCTTTTTTCCGCTTTGTATCTTTCTCGACCAGAGCAAGTTCTTCTGCTTTCTTTCCGTAATTCTCTGCCCATTTAATAGTAGCTTCGAGAGTTCTGATTCCTGCACGCCAGAAATAAATTTTTTCGGCAGATTTATAATCGGTTACCTCGGTATTTTTTATTTTATCTTTTAATCTATCGATAATTCTATTCAGTCCTTGATTCAAAGCAGTTTCAAAATCCAGCACATACCTGCCTTCGGGTGCGGGGTCGTGAGGAGCGGTGTAGAGACCTGCCTGCCAGCCTTTATCGATATATTCCGCCTGCTCGAAAACCCTTTTCCACAACGCATCGCCGACATCCTGCATACTTTTTCCGAGGAAATACTCTGCGGACTCTTTAAGAGCTTGTTTATCTTCTTTTGTGATTAAGTATTTTTTACAAAAAAATTCAAAGTCACCACTTTCTGCAATCTGCTTTGCTTTTGCAATTCCGCCGCCTTCGCCTATATCGGTAACGGCATCTTGAGCTTTGGCTTCTTCGTTTTTGAATTCACGGAGTATGTAGCGGGAAGCGTAATTGCAATATGGAATGGCACCTCGAACGTAGCGGGTTTTGCTTCCGACTAAAATATCCTTCTCACGGATTACAGGTGTTAAATGTTCCAATGCAAATGAATGGCATTCGGCTCGACGCTCGAGTGAATTGTAGCCGTCGGTTTTAGAGTGAGCTTCGGTGTAATATTTAATGTACTGCGAATCTATAAAAAGCGGCTCGGAAAGATACCTGTCTCTGATGAACTTTACCCTATCGGTAGAGGGATTCGATATTACTTCTTTTTTACTAAAATGCATATAATTAATTTATAAGTTTTCACCACTGAGGACACAAAGGAATTAATACAATTTACCTATTTTAAAGGAGAGAAAAAATGGAAGAAAGAGCAAAATTAAGTATTCAGTATTCAGAATTCAGTATTCAGTATCCAGAGTAGGAGCAAATTCAATTAAATTCAGACAAATCAGGTTCAAAAAGTGAATTCTAAAAGAAAGAATCCATCACAAAATAAAACATCAGGATGTAAAAACCAAAGATGCAAAGAGTGCAAAAAGCATAAAATAGTGTCGAAATTTTGTCTCAGTTTTGTCTCAATATTGCGAAAAGAGACAATAATCAAGCTTTTTATCAGATAAGCGAAGAAAAATGAAAAACTTGTTTTCCTGTTTTCCAAAGTTCATATCTTATATATTTTTATATAAGATATATTGGAAACGCGTGTTTTCAAAATGTTTTCATTATGTTTCCCGTGTAGCTGATACAGTGCCACTATTCGTAGTGAGACTTCAAGAAAAATAAATTTAAAAGAACGAAATATACCATAATAATATAAGGTATTTGTTTTTAAAGTTCAAGGGAAAAAATGGGTAGAGAAAAAAAAGTTTTTCTGTTCCCAAAGAGGACTTTGGGAACTAGATATAGTAAAGTTTGTAAAGTTAAAAGGAGCAGTTAATAGTAAATTGTGGATAGAAAAAAATATGTGCTCTTTGTGGCAAACAGTTCTTATCCTAATACGATAGAGCTCGGGATGCAAAGAGTATAAAAAAAATCCCGGGTGAACTCTTCAAAACACCCGGGATTCGAGGTCATCTTATTATGAAAAAAACAACTTGTTGAATTCTGAATTATGAATGCTGAATTCTGAATGAAGAGCATGAAGCCAGTTCATAATTCTGAATTCAGAATTTTACATTAAATGAATTTATTTCTTACTTGCGGCGACGATTTGTAATTTTTCGTTCGCCAGTTTAATAGTTTCATTTAAATCGAATCCGTAAGTTGGATTAAGATACACGGCTTTTTTCAAATCTTCAATCGCCTCCTTGAAATTACCAGTATTGTAATTCAAAAGTCCGCGGTATTTAAAAGCAACCGGATTCTTAGAGTTTAAACCTATATAATAATTTAAATCCGAAAATGACTTATCAAACTGCTTAAGCTGGAAATAAGAATATCCCCTTTCGCAATAAGCAATGTGCATTTCAGGATTTAGTTCAATAGCAATATTCAAATCTTCGAGAGCTTTTGCGTATAATCCCTGCTCATTAAAAAGCGAAGCCCTACCAATATAAGCGGAAGCACTTGTTGGGTCATATTTAATGGCTTCGTTGTAATCCTGAAGCGTGGAGTTATATTTTTTCATTTCTTTATAATAGTTTCCACGTAAATAATATGCTTCGGCAGAAGTCGGTTCAAGGGAAATTGTTTTAGAAATATTTGTAATAGCAAGTTCATATTTATTTATCTTAGCATAAACTTCGGCAATACCAGTGTATGCAGCGGAGTAATCAGGATTTAAAGACAATACTTTTTTGAAATCGGAGATAGCAGCGTCGTATTTTTTAAGAGCATCATAGCATAAACCTCTATTATAGTAAGCATCAGCTTCATCTGGTTGGAAATCAACAGCTTTAGTAAAATCAGCGATGGCATTTTTAAAATCGAACATTTCAAAATAAGCACTTCCACGATTTACATAAGCGGAAGCATCGGTTGGGTCAAGTTCAATAGCTTTAGAAAAATCCTGAATAGCAAATCCATATAAGCCGAGTTCGAAATTAGCACAACCGCGATTAAAATAAGCTTCAGTAAATTCAGGATTTAGTTCGATTGCTTTATCAAAGTTTAAAATCGCTTCTTCATATTTACAATCGAGAACTTTTCGATTCCCCACTTCAAAGAAAAAAATACCCTTTTGAGCAAAAGCAGAGTCAAAGAGGGAAAAAACCATTACTACCATAAAAACATATAAGTTAAAGTGTTTCATTGTAGTTTGTTTTAATTTAAATAAAAAATTACAATAAAAATATAATAGTTAAAATATTTTAATTATAATTTATTTTAAGCAAACATAATAACTATTAATTAAATATGCAAGTTAAATTTTTAATTTTAAAAAATTATTTTCATTGGTATGAACTGCATATTAAAGTAGAATTTTCAAATATTTATTGTTTTTATATTAATATAACAATATTTATTTACAATATTAGTAAAAAATTTGGAAGTAAAAAAATTTCTTAGTTCAGAGTGAAATTTCTTAAAGTCAGGGTATTTTTTATACTTTCACGACTTCCGGAAGGATAAGAGCAAAAGAGGAAATTATTGCAGAGATATTGCTACTAATGGGCTGCAAATCAATACAGACACGGATATGCAGGAACTTATTTTCCGAGTTAAAAAATTAGTTTCACGAATTTACACAGAAAATGCACTGAGAGACACTGAGATTAATATAATTGTTTATTGTTATCCGCAATTTATTATTTGATAATTAATTCTGTGCATTTGCAAGTCTGGCGGCACGGTCGGCGGTTTTAAGTTTATCAATAATTTCTTCTATATCCCCTTCCATAACATCGGTTAGATTGTATAATGTTAAACCTATTCGATGGTCTGTCAAGCGGTTTTGCGGGAAATTATATGTACGGATTTTATCGCTTCTGTCACCAGACTTCACCATTTGTTTTCTCTTATCCGAGGTTTCCTTATCGCGTTTTTCAAGTTCGAGTTCATACAGACGCGAACGTAAAACTTTCAAAGCTTTAAGTTTATTTTTCAATTGAGAGCGTTCGTCTTGACACTGGACTACAATTCCTGTTGGGATATGAGTAATTCGGATTGCAGTTTCAACTTTATTTACATTTTGTCCGCCTGCGCCTCCGGAACGGAATACATCAATTTTTAAATCGTTTTCGTTTATTTCGATTTCAAAATCTTCTGCTTCGGGAAGAACGGCAACAGATGCGGCTGAGGTATGAACTCTTCCGTTAGCTTCTGTTTTCGGAACACGCTGAACGCGGTGAACACCACTTTCATATTTTAATTCACCATACGCACCTTTACTTATTACATTTATCACAGCTTCTTTCAATCCGCCGGGTATAGCAGATTCGTTATAATCAATTAATTCAACTTTCCAACCCTTATTTTCGAAAAATCTATTATACATTCTGAAGAGTTCAGCAGCAAAAAGTGAAGCTTCATCTCCTCCAGTGCCAGCGCGGATTTCGAGGATTGCATTTTTATCGTCATTCGGGTCTTTTGGAATAAGCAACTCTTTAATTTTAGATTCGAGTTCCGAAAGTTTATTTTCCAAACTTTCAAGTTCTTCTTTTACAAGTTCTTTCATTTCGGGTTCAGAACTTTGATAGAGCAGCTTTTTATTTTCTTCAATATTTTTCTCCGTAGCTCTATAATTATCATAAGATTCAACAATTTCAGTGAGGTCAGAATACTCCTTAGAAAGTTTTTTAAATTCTTTCTGGTCGTTTATGATTTCGGGTTTAGCAAGTAATTCGGCGATTTCAAAATATCTTGTTTTTACTTTTTCAAGTTTTTCGAACATTTCTTTCTTTTTATTTTTTAATAAATTAACCAAATTGAACAATAGAAAATATTAAAAAATTAATGACTTTGTAAAAATTTTAGAATACATCTTGAGAAAAATATCGGAGAATAAAGGACTTGACATTAGTATTTGGGGGCAGAAAGAATATTTTTTAAAACACAATTATTAATCTTTTACAAGCAATCTAAATATTTCTTAATATCCAATAAAGAAGTGCGATTACAAGGATTGGATAGAAGATATATTTTTTACTAATTATATCTGGAAAAGCTTTATCGAAAAATAAAATAGAAAATTGAGAAAGTAAATAATATAAACCAATGGGAACAGCAAAAAGAAGCATCAAATTAAAATGCAGTGCATCTAAAAATCTTCCATGCAACAAATGGTGCATTCCGCGCATTCCCCCGCATCCGGGGCAGAGTTTACCTGTAATCAAATACAAGTAACAAGGTGGATGATAAGTGTATTCAGCAGGATTTAAAAGATACAGTGTTAAAATAGAAACGGCTGTAATAAAAATAATTACAGCCGCTTTGAATTTTTTATTTCTTAAAAAATCTTTAATTCCCAAATCTTATGCTTGTGGTTTATTTTGAGCAGCAGAAGGTCCAACATAGGTAGCGGAACCGAAACCAAGCATTGGTAAGAAAATTATCGGTAGTATAATTAAACCAATACCAAACCCGATATCCTTACCAAAAGATTTTGCAAGGTCAAGAGAAACAACAATTCCCGCAATTGGGGCACAGATAAGATAAATAAGAATCCACCACATTGGTCTTCCTACAACTTCCAATAGAACTACTAAATTATAAATTGGAATAATAGCAGCCCAACCGGGTTTACCAGCTTTAACAAAAATTTTCCACATACTGGCAATAAAAACAATAATAATGGCAACATAGATTAAGAACATTATAATAGCCATAGCGGCTGCGGCACCACCAGCGATTTCTTCGTCACGCTGGAAAAAGAATAAAAAAGTTAAGATTGATAATAACATAATTTCTCCCGCTTTAAAATTAATAATTATTTTTAAAAAAAGTAGAACAGTTAAAAATTATTTATTTAACAAGATTAAATTTTTCTCCAAACTGTCCAACCATAGGAAGCGGTGTAACTTTTCCGCCGAACGAATTGATAATTCCTATGATACCAAATATCCAAGCAACAAGCACTAATAAATATAAAATAGCACCGATACAAACAATCGAGCCAATAGTTCCTGCAATCCAACCTATCAAGGCAATAATATAAAGCACGATTGCCTGTTCGGTATGGTACATAGTAAATTTATTTTTTTTCATATCCTCAACAATAAGAGGAATAATAAAAAGTGGTAAGCCAACAATAACACTTAAATAAGAAACGAAGGCCATAGTTTTTCCTGCTTCGATTTCTTCAGGGGGGATGTTAATAACTCTAGTACTTTCAGCCATATTATTTTTCCTTTTTTATATTTATTTAAAAAATTTCTGAAAATAATTACAAACGGTATTTTAGCAAAAGTAACAATTTTCAGAATTTTTTCTTAAAAAAGTATAAAACTTACCTTTACCTAAAAATTGCTTTTATACTACCCCAAGTTGTTTTAATTCCAGAGATAGCGTGCACAACGGATATTGTATTCGAATAAGTGTAACTTCCATTAGCCTGATAACATTTTAACCTGTAATAGTAAATAGAAGAATTACCACCGTTAAGAATTCTCACTGTATTATCCTGATAAGCATAGTAGGAATTATTACCGGTAGCAGGAATCGACTTAATGAAAATAAAATTATCCGGATTAGAAGCACTCCTTTCGATTTCAAACTTAGTAGTTCCACCTTCATCAGCAGTTTTCCATTCTACTAAGATACCATCATTATTGGTTTTAGCAGTAAAATATTGTAAAGTTAAACTCGCAAGGAGTATTCCCGTAAAGGCAGTTAATAAAAAAATATTAGCAAAAAGTAGAGTTTTTTTCATAATAACCTATTTCGATTTACTAAATATAAATGCAATGAATAACAATTGCAAGTTATTTTTTAGATTTCACATTTAAAAAAGCTGTAAAAAAAAGCAATTTTTCGCAAAATTTTAGGGTAATAATTTTTTTTGTTATTTATATCTTTAATTTTCTAATTAGTTTTTCTTTTTAAATATACAAATTGTTTTTATTTAGTTCAGTATAAATAAGTTTTTAGTTTCGATTAAAATGATTAATTTTTTGTATGACTAAAGAAACATTTTTTATTGGTATAGATTCAGGTGGAACTAAGGCAGAATTATCAATAAAAGATAATAAAGAAAGAATAATTTACAACAATACCTTTAAGGCTCGACATTATTCGATATATGGGTTAGAAAAGGTTGCTAATTTTTTAAAAGATATAATAGAAAACTCCTTAAATAAGAAGAAATTAGATATAAAAAATTGCAAAGGGATTTGCATTGGACTTGCAGGTGTAAGAGAGAAGAAAGATAAAAGAGAATTAAAAAAACGAATGATAAATTTACTTGGTTTTGAGAATATCATAATAGAATCAGATTCGATGATAGCATTATACGGAGCTTTTGGAAAAAAAGATGGGTTGATGCTGATATGCGGAACGGGCTCAATTTTAATTGGTAGAATTAATAATGAATTTATTAGAATTGGAGGGTGGGGTTGGAGAATTGGAGATTACGGTAGTGGAACAGAAATCGGAAGGAACGCAATAAAACAACTTGTAAAAGAATATGACAGTAAAAAGAACTTAAGTGAATTATCTAAAGCAATAGAAAAAGAATTTTCTATAAACAGAAAAAATATACTCAAGCAGGTTTACCAAAATAATTTCGAATTTCAAAAAATTGTTCCTTTAGTTTTAATGTATGCAGAAAGAAGAGATAAAGACGCAAAAAGAATAATTGAAAAAGCAGTAGAGGAATTATTATTACATTTCAAAATATTTTATATAAAAACAAAATATTATAGAAGAGTAGGGGTTGCGTTTTCAGGAAGTATAATAGAGGGAGACAATATATTATCGAAAAGTTTAAAAAGAGAAATTAAAAGGAATTATAAAAGTTTAGAGATAATAGATAAAATTAACAAACCTACTGAAGGAGCAATAATTTTAGCTAAAAATAAATTTAATAAAAAAGTTGAAAAAATTTGATTATATATTAATACTCGATTTTGGTTCTCAATACACACAATTAATCGCCAGAAAGATACGTGAAAGTGAGGTTTATTGTGAAATTCATCCATATTACGAGAAAATAGAAAAAGTAATTACTGAAAATAGGAATATTAATTTGAAAGGGATAATACTATCAGGAGGACCTGCGAGTGTGCTTGAAAAAGATTCTCCCTTTTTATCTGAAGAAAATTTAGTGTTTATCAAAGAGAATAGTATTCCTGTTTTAGGGATATGTTATGGTTTTCATTTAATTGCAAAATATTTTGGAGGTGAAATTCACAAAAGCAAATACAGAGAATATGGACATACACAGATAAAAGTAAAAAAGAAATCCGAGTTATTTTATAATGTAAAGAATAATTTAAGAGTATGGATGAGTCATGGGGATTCGTTAAAAAAATTACCCGTTAATTTTATTATAACATCAAAAAGTAAAAATGGAATTATAAGCAGTTATGAAAATAACAAATTGAGGTTATACGGTTTGCAATTTCATCCAGAAGTTCATCATACCGAATCAGGAAAAAACATTTTGGGTAATTTTATTTTTAGAATCTGCAGAATAGAAAATCTATTTAAGGCAAAATCATTTATTGAAACAAAGGTAGAAGAAATAAAGGAAAAAGCAGGTAATAATACGGTTATTTGTGCATTAAGCGGAGGAGTAGATTCATCGGTAGCTGCAATGCTTGTAAGAAAAGCAGTTGGGAATAAGCTCGTATGCATACATATAGACAATGGATTAATGAGGAAAAATGAAAGTGAAAAAGTTGTCGAACTTTTTAAAAAGAATTTCAAATTTAATTTGAAATTTGTTGATTCATCGGAAATATTTTTATCAAGATTAAAAAGGATAATAGACCCTGAAAAGAAAAGAAAGATAATAGGGAAAACATTTATCGAAATATTCGAAAAGGAAGCAAAGAAAATAAAGGGTGCCAAATACCTTGTTCAAGGGACATTATATCCCGATGTAATAGAATCGGTATCTTTTAAGGGACCATCGGTAACAATCAAGTCTCATCACAACGTTGGCGGGTTGCCGAAAAAAATGAATTTAAAATTAATTGAGCCATTAAGAGAATTATTCAAAGATGAAGTAAGAGTTATAGGGAAAAAACTCGGACTACCAGAATACTTTATTAACAGGCATCCATTCCCTGGACCAGGACTTGCGGTAAGAATAATTAGCGATGTAACAAGAGAAAAGACAGAACTGCTAAAGGAGGTAGATGACATTTTTATAAAAGGTTTAATTCAATATAAATTATACAATAAAATTTGGCAGGCATTTGCGGTATTACTACCTGTTCAAAGTGTTGGTGTTATGGGTGATGAGAGGAGTTATGAAAATGTAATTGCATTAAGGGCAGTAACTTCCGTCGATGGAATGACTGCAGACTATTATCATTTTGAAAAAGAATTTTTGACATATATATCAAATAAAATTATTAATTCAGTTAAAGGCGTAAACAGAGTTGTTTATGATATCAGTTCAAAGCCACCTGCTACTATAGAATGGGAATAGCAAATTCAATTTTCAATTACAAAAGTTAAATTTTAGATTATAAAAATAAAGAGCGAATTTAATTCTCTTTTCTTATTTAGACTCTTCTTATTAAAATAAAGATTTAAAACTTTTATAATTTTTCATTCAATCTAAAATCTTGTTTTAGATAATAAGCTAAATTAAAAACCCGAGAAAAATTTTGTCTCATTTTTAAGATAATTTTTAAAAAATGCTTTTTTTAGCAAAAAAACGAAGAAAATACTGTCTACTTTTTTAGAATTATGTATTGACAAATAAAAAAAAATGATATATATTTGTAGCGTATTAATTAACAATTTTTATAAACAACGCCAAAAAAAATACAGGAGGTATTAAATGGCAAAATTCAAAAAAATGTTCATAACTGTTCTTACTATTGCATTTTTCGCCGGATTAGTCGGCTGTGGTGGCGGACCAGACGAAGAGCAATTAAAACAGTTAGCTGATTTAAAAGCTGAAGTTGAAAAGCTTCAAAGCGATGTTAGCAAGTTAGAAAGCGAAAAAGCTGATTTGCAAAAACAAATTGCAAAGCAAGACGAGTCAATTAAGAATTTCCAAAAATTGACTGATGCAGTTAAGAACTGCAAATAATCTGTTCTAAAAAACGATTTTTTAAAAACTTTAAAAAAATTTTAAAAGGAGATTTTAATAAATGAAATTTCATAAATTATTATTAGTTTTACTGGTTCTCTCCTTGGCAATTGGTAGTAGCAAATTTGCATTCGCACAAGATGAAGAAACACAAGAAGAAGAAATGACAATGGAAGAGTGGCAGAAGCAAATGGATGAATACACAGCCAAGAAAAACGAATTAACCAGTAAAGTAGAAGAGCTTCAAAAAGATAAAGATGCTCTTGCAAAGACATTAGAAACAAAGAAAGCTGATGTAAAAAAAGCAGAAGATGAATACTGGGCAGCATGTGGTGGAAAAGAAAAATATGATAAATTCAAAAATGATTTAGGAAAATTAGAAACAATCGTAAAGAATAAAGAAGGAAAGAAAGAAGATGCAGAAGCAATGTATGCAGAATTAGGAAAATCAAATTTAAAATGCCATCCAGATTTTGCAGCAAGATATAAAAAATTAGGTGAAGATATAGCAAAATGGGGTCCGGTCGTAGTTACTCCAAGCGGATACACAGTAGTAAAAGGTGATTGCTTGTATAAGATTGCAGCAAAGAAAGAAATCTACAACAATCCAAAGATGTGGCCCGTACTTTGGGAAGCTAACGAAAAAGGCGTTGTTTCAGCACCTCCTAAAGTAAAGAAGACCATTAAGAATCCTAATTTAATCTATCCAGGACAAGTATTAAAAGTTCCGGCTTTAACGAAAGAATTAGAAAAATCAGCTTTAGATAAAGCCAAAAAATGGAAAAGATGGCACAAGAAAGTTGTAAAAAAAGAAGAAGGTGATGTAAAGAAAGAAGAAAAGAAAGACGAAAAGAAAGACGTAAAGAAAGATGAAAAGAAAGATGTAAAGAAAGATGAAAAGAAAGATGTGAAGAAAGATGTGAAGAAAGAAGAGAAGAAAGACGTAAAGAAAGAAGAAAAGAAAGATGATAAGAAGAAATAACAATTAATTTTTGATTCTTGGATAACAAGAATTAAATATTGATAATAAAAAGCCTTTATACTAATGTATAAAGGCTTTTTTTCTTTAAAGCAAAATAGATATAGAAAAACGGAAAAAACAATTCAAATACAGGGTATAGATTTATTAGACCTCACAGGAGTAAATGAAGAAAATATTAATACATTAAGGGAGCATTTCGATACATCAATAATATTAAGAGGAGAGACAATAATTTTAAAGGGTGAGGAAGAAGAAATAAATGTTCTCGAAAAAATAATTAAGGAACTAATTTTTCTTCAAGGCAGACAGGGAAATATTACTCAAAACGATATTAAACTGGTATTAGAGCTAACAAAAGAAAATAATGAAGAAAACTTATTCAAGAAAAATTTTGGTATAAACGATACCGAAATAGACAATATAATTCTTCACAAGAAAAATAATTTTATAAAAGCAAAGACAGCTACACAAATAGAATATACGAAAAAAGTGAAGGATAATGATATTGTTTTTGCAATAGGACCAGCTGGAACAGGAAAAACTTATCTTGCGGTTGCTTTTGCAATATCGGCATTAAAAAATAAACAAATTAATAAGATAGTATTATCACGCCCTGCGGTAGAAGCGGGAGAAAGTTTAGGATTTTTGCCGGGAGATTTATCAGAAAAAATAGACCCATACTTAAAACCCTTATATGATGCATTAGAAGATATGTTACCAAATGAAAAATTAAAATCATATATAGAAAAAGGTGTGATAGAGATTGTTCCTCTTGCATATATGAGAGGAAGGACGCTAAATAATTCTTTTGTAATACTCGATGAAGCACAGAATGCGACAAATGTTCAAATGAAAATGTTTTTAACACGTTTAGGGCCTAATTCAAAAGCAATAATAACAGGAGATATAACACAGATAGACTTACCCGGGAAAGAAAATTCTGGATTAGTACAAATACAAAAAGTATTAAAAGGAATCGAGGATATTGAATTTGTATATTTTAACAAAAATGACGTGGTAAGACATAGACTTGTAAAAAATATAATAGATGCGTATGAAAGATATAATGGAATGTAAAATATGGTTTTTTTTTAATAAATAATTTATTAGATTGATTTATTGTTTTACATTGAATAATTTTACTTTAAGTGTAGTATTTTAAACTATTATAAATTTTAAATACAACAAATATGGCAGATAAACCAACATTTAAACCGTTCAGTAAAACCGTTACTGAAAGTGTAATAAAAATGACCGATGAAGAAATACAAGGGAAAATACGAACAGTAAAAGAGAATCACTCCGAATTAATACAAATCAACGCATATATAGTAAAACAACATTTAAAACAGATTGACCGAGAAGGGTCAATTGATGTTTTAAGGTCAGCATTACCATCGTTTTTACTTCTATTACTTTCGATAGTTGTCGATGTATCTTACGTTCCTTTTCTTGGTCGGGTAGCAAATAATTTTGCAAGTTATCTGTTCCCGGGAGCACAGATGACGAATCAAGCAGTAGAGCCAGTAAAATTCTGGTGGTTACCGTTTGCTTCGTATATTTTATTCATTTTATTTGCTTATTTATCGAACAGAAGTTTGAAGAAGCAAATAGCCAACAAAGGACCTGCGGAAGATATTATTGCAAGAATTATAGAAAGTTACAGTGGTTTAGTCGATGCAATAGCAACAGCAATGCCCTTGCTTGGTGCGGCAATCTTACTTATTTCAATCAAAGAGGGTCCAACAATATTCTTAGGATTTTCAGTACCATTCGAAGTTAAATCAATCTTAATACTTGCGATTGGTAAATTGTTTGGTTCCGTGTTTGAGGTACAAGGATTACAATTCCAAGCAATTACTGAAGAGGTAAATAAATTTGAAACCGAGTATGAGTTTTATAATCAGAGCGAAAATCAGGAAAGACTGCTTGAAGGATTGAAAGAAGCAAATAGAGAACTTATAACAAGCTTAGCAACAACAGGTGGAATAAAGCAAGTATCAAAAGAAGAAGCCGAACAGATACTTAATATAATTAAGTTCTCACAAGGAGTAAATGAACAATTTGTCAAGAGCGTAGTAACACTAAAATCAACGATATCAGAACTGAGTAACATAAAAGTTTTCGATTCAGAATTAGTAAAACAGATAAACAATTCACTGAATACACTGACAAATGTTGCATCATTAGTCCAGAAAACAACAGAATATTCAGCAACATTAAAATCAAATATGGATGCAATACATAAGATTGGTTCAGAAATAAATAACATAAAATTACCTGACGAAAAGGTTCTTAGTGAATTGCAAAAGACATCTCAAATGTTGATTGAAACGATATCAAATCTGAAGGATTCAAATGCATTAAAGAGTTTGGAAAATCTTGTATATCTTGCGGGGAAACGATAAAAAAATTTAAATTAATCTTTTTTCAATAAGTAAATTTTAAAAGGATATGAAAAAAGGAAGAGATGTAAAATTCGTAATATATCAGGTATTATATATATTTGTTATATGCGTAATAGCATTGAAAGGTGCAGATATAAATCTCGAAGAAGTGCTCGATGCAAAAGAAGTAGTAAAAAGAACTTACGCGGATTCATTGAAAAATTATATCGATTCCATACTTGCACTTGGATTAATACCAAGTATTAACATTGATACGAATATGAAATACACCGCTCAGGATATGGAATCAGTATTGGCAGAATTGAATAAATTAAAGAAGGAAATGCCACCTACAATCGTTCAGCAAGAACAAATGAGAATAAATGTAGAAAGGACAGCACCTAAAATAGAAACACAAACAAAAGAACCAGAGAAAATCAAAAAAGCAACTGTTCAGGGAGTGGAACTATTGCAATATTCTGTATCAAAGATAAAAAATCCTTATTCTGAAACACTTGTATTGACTGCTGATGGAAGGACACTTGCATCAATACCCCCACAAGGGACTGCATCAGTTACATTAGGCGGAGAAAGTTCGGTTACTTTTAGAGTGGGAGATGCAACAGATACAAAACCCACGAAACCAAAACAAGCACCAAAGGTAGATATTCAGAAAGTTGGAGGAAGTGGTTCTTTAAGACAAATACAAAGTACAGTTGGATTTAGGGTAACCATAATTTCCAGTAATCCTGGAGATTTGGATGTAAAAATCAGCGGCCCTGTTACGACAAAACAAGTCAGCCCAACGGTATTCGATGTAACATTAGCTTTGCTTGGTTCTGAGGCAGCATTCGATGCTTGGACAAAAGGAAAAACAGAACCATATAAAGCAAGTTTTACAGTTACTGTGAAAGATAAATATAATCCAAAATTCTCTGTATCACAAATTGGAGTATTTACATTCGATAAATGGTAAATAAAGAAAGTATTAAGCAATAAAGATTATTATTTAATTATTTAATAATAAAAATGAAAAATAAAATTACAAAAACGGTAATTGGTTTATTTGGTTTTTTATTAATATTCTTTTGTGCAAATTTGGATTTATCTGCACAGGAAGTTGTAATCGATACGACTACAACTCCAAGTTTATTAGTAGAAGAGCCAATTCAACCTACAATTACAACTGATACCAGTATTACAACACCAACAACAATCGATACAACTATTGGGACAGTTACAACTACAACCACTGAGGAGACTGGGAAAACATTTAAATATGTCTTTAAAGAAGACGAGAAAGATCCGACTTCTTGGAGTCATTTCAGAATTGACGGTAAAACAGAAGATGACCGTAAGTTCAAGGAAATTCAGGATGCATTGGGAATCGATCCTCCGTTAGGAACAATTACATTGTGTTTTAATCTTACTGACCCAAAATTACAATTCGTAACTGTCGGAGATGAAAATGACCCTACTGCAAAACAATATTCGGCTTCACAGGTTCCTGATTCGATTTTGAGTTTTATGGTACAGTGGAGAGGGATAAATAAATATAATTTATCCAAGGTAGGTTACAATTACGCATCTGTTTTTGTCGAGGCAATTAAAAAGGTGAAAATCGGAGAATTTCTGGCTCCTCCAAAGAGAGAGATTGAAATTGTAAATTCAGTTGCATATATCAATCAATATTTAAATTTCTTTGGTGGTGACCCACTTGGAATTCCAATAAAAAGAGGATTTGGTTTCTCGTTCCATGCTGGAACACCATACTCAGGTCCGTTGGAAACAGATATTATTGGAGCGAGTTTTCATATGCTAGGAGCGTCAGTTGGTGTAACGACAAGAATTAAAGAATTTGTATTAAAACGCTCTGCTGGTGCAACTAAGGATGAAAGAGAAAGCAAATTTGGAAATTACAATAATATTTTCACCCCGAAGCTTGGGCTCGAAGTAAACTATGTAGTACCGTTTGGTAATTTCTTCCAAATTGGATATTTTTCAACTCTTGATACTGGTGATTATGACCCACCGTTACCAATTAAAAACGAAGCTCCCGATTCAAATGAAACCTATAAGCTTATGCCTAATAACGTTTTGGTCAAAGGTGGATATGTAAATTGGGAGTTCAGATATCCAATTAGAGTATTTAGGTCAACAAGGTCAAAAATATATGTTGCAAAATATCTTGGTGAGGTTCATTGCGGTTTTGTTGGAAGAGAGTTAACATTAGCAAATTCAGTATTCGATGTAAGAATAAATGCTACGTTTGGAAGTTCAAAACGTAACTTCCAATTATTGATGGAAGCGTATGTATCCAGCATAGGTGAAGGTTTTTCACTTAGTTCATTTGCTATAGGACCATCGGTAAGATTGACCAAAACACCTTCTGGAAGTCTTGGAGCAGTTACAATATTAATCAATGCAAGATTAAAAATCGGTGACTTCTTTGATGAATTTTACAAATAAGAATATGAATATAAAAACATTTTTTATATTTGTTATAGTTCTTTTTATATTTGCAGTTCAAGGTGTAAACTTCGCACAGGAGGAAGATTGCTGTGAAGAGGACGACACTTATGGAAAAGAAGGAGAAATCACAGATGCCGAATGGCAGAAGCAAATGGATGAATTGACATTAAAGAAAAAGGATTTACAAGATAATATTAGTTCATATAGTAAAGAAATCGAAGATTTAAGAGCGATATTAAATAAAAAGACTGAGGAGGCACATGATGCAGAAATTGAATATTATTCTGTTATTGGTTTAACGAAAGCGAATTTAGAAGATTTCAGAAAGAAATTCGATGAAACGGAAAAGAAAATATTAAATAGAACTGGAACTCCTTCAGATGCAAGAAAGTTTTATTTTACAGAAATAGAAGCTTCGAAAGCAAAATGCCTTCCTGCTTATTGGTCAAGATTTACAACTATGAAGCAAAAACTCGAGCAATGGGAAAAAGAAAGTTTGATAGTTGTGAAAGAGGACAGGTATAAAGTACTTAAAGGCGATTGTTTATGGAGAATAGCAGGAAAAAGTGAGTTTTACAACAACCCGAAATATTGGCCAAAAATTTGGGAAGCAAACGAAGATGGTGTAATAGAAGCTCCATACAATGTTCCTCATAAAGTAACAAATCCGAACTTGATTTATCCGGGACAGGTTTTAAGAGTACCTAAATTAACAGATGAAGATTTGAAAAAATTAGTAGATAATACTTATATAATGAAAAATGTTAAGAAGATTAAGGAATTAGAAAGTATGAGAAAGGATAAAAAAGTTCAAACTACCAAGAAGAAGAGTAAGATAAAAGAGATAAAGAAAATCGATAAAACGAAAAAGAAAGTAAATACAAAGAAATAAATTTTTATCAGGTTATTAATAAAGCCCTTAAGTAAATTCTTAAGGGCTTTTTTTATTTAGATTTTTAATTAGACGTACTGCAAATGCTCCATCGGTATTGTGTATGTGTGGAAATAATTCCATACAACCATCTTTTCCAACCACATCTGACGGAAGATAATTTTTTGCATCGTCAATTTCATATTCATTATGCTTCTCTAAAAATTTTTTTACAACATCAATATTTTCATCTGTTTCTATAGTACAAGTACTGTAAACTAAAACTCCATAAGGTTTCACATATTCTGAGGCACGATCGAGTAAATTGAGTTGAAGGTTTTGAAGTTCATATATATCTTTCGGTTCTCTTTTCCATTTAATATCAGGTTTTTTCGACAGCACACCAAGACCAGAACAAGGTGCATCTACGAGAACTTTGTCAACTTTTCCTAAAATTTTGGATTTCATTAAATCAGTTTTTGGATTGCTTATATCTTCGTGAAAAGCAAGGACATTAGATAATTCAAATCTTTCAAAATTTTTTTTCATAGTTTCAACACGCGAAAGATATTTATCAATGGCAATTATTTTACATTTATTATTTGTTAATTCGGATATATGCGAAGCTTTTCCACCCGGTGCAGCACAAACATCAAGAATCAAATCCCCTTCGCGTGGAGCCAATAGATGTGAAACCAGACCAGCACTTTCATCTTGAACAGTAAAATAACCTTTTTTAAAAAATTCATCGCTATAGATTTTGTTCATCATTTTCGTAGTGAAGAAATAGTCAAGGTAACAACACTGAGAATAAGGTATATTTAATTCTTGCATATGAGGATGAAAATCGTCAATGTTAATTTTAGATTTATTAACTCTGATAGTTAAAAAAGGTCTTTTATTATTTGCTTCACAAAGCTTTTGAGCTTCATCAAAACCAAATCTTGAAATCCATCTTCTTACCATCCAGTTTGGATGTGATTGGATAATACCAAGATAATTTACTTCGTCGATTTCTCTTGTTGGCCATACAAGAGCATCAAGAGTTCTGATAATCGTTCGCAATAATCCATTGACAACACCAGCAAGTTTATCACCTCTTACTTTTTTAACAAATTCAACTGCTTCATTTACAGCGGCGGAATATGGTATTTTATTGAGAAAAAGAATTTGATATAATGCAACTCGCATTGCGTTTTTTACATCCGAGAGACATTTTTCATACTGTCCTCTGTAAAATCCATTTAAAAACCAATCAAGTCTTCTTAACCACCTAATTACACCATGTGTAAGCTCATTTAATAATGATTTATCAAAATCATTTAAAAGTGTGTTTTTAAACTCAGTATCAATCAATTTTTCCAGATAAGCATCTGAACGCTCGCATCTGACAAGAATTTTAACTGCACAAGCTCTTGCATTTGAATATATCGATTTATTCACGTCAATTATACATTTTTCTGATTCGGGAGTCGAAGGTATTACTGTTTTTAACAGCTCCTGATTATCAATTTCCTGATGATCATTCAATCCATTTTTAACAGGTTCCGATTGTAATTTTTCGTTATCTAAATTTTCCATATAAGAAAATACTTATTTGCAACTACATATAAAATGAAATTGAGTATTTGAAAATGTAAAAGATTTAACAATTATTGATAGAGAAAAATAAAGAATTTTATGAAATTAGAAAAAAATTTAGATTATTTCAATTGGGCATTCATCAATGGAATTTAAGAAGTGTTTACCATAAGATTTCGTAAGAATACGCGGGTCTAAAATTGCTATTATTCCAGTATCTGTTTTATGTCTAATTAACCTTCCTATGCCTTGCCTAAATTTCAAAATAGCTTCTGGCAAAGAATAATCCATAAAACTATTTCCTCCATTTAAATCTATAAATTCAAGCTTTGCCTGAATCAATGGATGATCGGGGACAGAAAAAGGTAAGCGAGTGATAATTAAATTACTAAGTGATTCACCCGGCACATCTACACCAAGCCAGAAACTATCCAGTCCGAGTAAAACCGAATTAGTATTTTCTTTAAAATTGTTTAATAAATTTTTTCTCGATATTCCTTCACCTTGCATTAATATTTCGATGTTTTCATTTGCAAGTTCATCTCTGAGTTCTCCACCAATTTTCCTCAATAAAAATGAATTTGTAAATAAAACAAGAGCTTTCCCTTCGGTCATTTTGATAAAGTAATTAATCCACTCTTTTAATTTTATATTATATAATTCGTTGTTTTCTTTTTGTGGTTCGGGAATATCTTTTGGAATATACATCTTCACCTGTCTGTAAAAATCGAATTGGGTTGGAAGTTGTAATTCACAGGCTACTTCTGCCCCAAGCCTTTTTTTAAAATATCCGAAATTGTTACTCACGGTTAAAGTCGCACTCGTTAATATGCAGGAGTTATTAGGTTTAAAAATATTTTCTCTGAAAAATTCCGAAATATCTATGGGAGAAACGCAAAGAGAAATATTTGCATCTTCTTTTTGCGAAGATAACTCAACCCAGTAAACATAATTTTTTTCTTCACCTTTTAATTGCATAAAATCTTCTATTAAACGACTGAATTCACCAAACCTTAAAATATAATCGGTTAGTTCATTTTCTTGCAAATCGTTTTTGCAATACTGCCTTAAACCTCTTAAACTTTTTAAAAGGTTTTCAATTTCATCTTTTAAAATATTCTTAACGATATTTTTTTCTGTTACGCGAAGGGCAAGTTTTTTTTCATCTCTGTTTCGAAAGAGTTCTCTTTTAATTTCCTGAAAAAAATATTGATTGACTTCGAGAAGATTTTGAATTACTGGAATTATATGAAGAAAAGGAAAGGAAACAAGAAAACCTTTTTTCTTTCTTTCGTTATACAATCTTAACAAATGATATTTAATCATTTCGCGGGAGATAGCAGGTATTATATGTTCAGCCGCTACGGTTTCGAGAGTATGAGCTTCATCAAAAATCACAAAATCATTTTTATATATATAACCTTCATCATCTATATCTTTTACTCCCGCAAAAAGGGTGAAAAACAAATGGTGATTCACAACAACCACGTCTGCTTGTGATATCCGATATTTTGCTTTTGCATAAAAGCATTCTGTATCTTCGATATTACCACAGGTTTTGCTTGTGCAGATTCCTCTTTCGGCACAAACACTGCCCCAGACATTCGGAATTACCTGAAACGGAATATCCGAAAGAGTCCCGTCTGTTGTTTGTTTCGACCAATTGTATATTTTATCTAATAATTTTATTTCATCGTTTTCAAAAAGTGAGTAAGCATTTTCATAAGCAGATTTTAATCTCTTCGGACAGATGTAATTATTTTTCCCTTTTATCAAAGCAGCTTTAAACTCAACCGGTAAATGCTCTTGCAGGAATGGAATATCTTTCCCAATCAATTGTTCCTGAAGGTTTATCGTATGGGTAGAGATAATTGCTTTCTTTTTGTTTTTCTTTGCGTAATATATTGCAGGGACTAAGTATGCAAAACTTTTCCCGATTCCTGTTGGAGCTTCAATGAAAATATGCGATTTGCTTTCGAGCGATTCTAATACTCCCAAAGCCATATCCAGCTGGGATTTCCGGAATTCGTAAAGCTCGAACTTACTCGATAGTATCCCTTCATCAGAAAAGAAATCAATTATTTTATTTTTCATATCCACTATTCAAGTTAATTAAGATTTTTCATTTTTGAAGTGGAAAAAAGAAGAAAGATTATTGTTTTCTATTCAATCCCAAAGGGATGTAATTTTTATATATGGTATTTAATTCTGTCGCTGATGACGCTCGCCACGTGGCGATTAAACACCAACTATGAAAAAAATAATGGATTTCATTAAGAGCCCCGATAAAAAACATCGGGATTTCACAAATAACACTCAACATTCTATAATGACAAAAAGTGTTTTTTCCACTGAATTCAAAATAAAATAATTGTAACTTGTGTTATGAAGAAACTGAGTCACGCAGAAATAAAAATAAACAGGAAGGATTTAACGGTTATAAATAATTTTGAGCGACATCCGATTTATGCTCTCTGCGATAATATAAGAAGCATATATAATGTTGGAGCGATATTCAGAACATCGGACGGAGCATTTATTAAAAAATTATATTTAACAGGATACACACCCTACCCACCAAGAAAAGAAATAGAAAAAGTCGCACTCGGCTCTACGCTTAGCGTTCCGTGGGAATATCAAAAAGACCCAATTGAAGTAATAAAAAAATTGAAATCAGAAGGAATAAAAATCTGCGTTCTCGAAATTACGGATGAGAAAAGATTAATTTGGGATTTTAAGAAAAATGATTTTCCAGTATGCCTTGTGGTCGGAAATGAAATTACTGGTGTATCGAAAGAAATAATCGAGCTTGCAGATTTTTCAGTGGAAATTCCTATGTTCGGAATGAAGCAGTCACTTAATGTTTCGGTAGCGTATGGTATTGCGATTTACCAGATACTAAGAGCGTATAAAGTATAAAGTAGAAGGTAGAAGGTAAGAAGAAGACTGAAAGTAGTAAGTTAAAGCAAAAAATTAATTCAAATTCTTTTGATTTCTTTATAAGTTACTTTAGAGATTGAATGAATTTAGCTAACATTTTTGATATAACTAAAATTTTATCATATAGTAAATCGAATTGATTCTGTGAGATGTATCCTAATTCTTTTGCCAAGTAAATCATACTTCTAAATTCTCCGGCACTTCCTTTGGCAATATATAAGAAATATTTATATTCATTATTTGTTTTTCTTTCGAATCCTTCAGCAATATTATTCATAATAGATACAGAAGCTCTCTCTATTTGAGATTTAAAATTAAAATCTTTTAAGTTACGAAAGATTTTATATGTGTCAATCGTAATTTCTTTAGATTTTTGTCAAACAATAATATCCTCAAATTTCTCTATGCTCATAATGAGAATTAATTATTTTTTAGGTTATAAAAAAATTCTACTTTCTACCTTATACTTTCTACTTTAGTACTCCCTTTTCGTCACAAAATTCACGAGTTCGACAAGAGAAGTTTTTGCTTCGGAATCTGAAAAGTCATTTATTGCATCGGTAGCTTTTTTTCCATACAGGTCTGCTTTTTCTATTGCGTAATCGATACCCCCATACTCTTCGACAAAATAATATACCGATTCAAATTTCTTAATAGATTCGCTTTTAATTAATTTCATAATTTCATTTGCTTTTTTCTTCGGAGCATTTTCAAGTGAATAAATAAGGGGCAATGTAAATTTTTTTTCTTTCACATCGTTGCCCGTAGATTTTCCAAGAAGTTTTTTACGACCGACATAATCGAGCAGGTCGTCACGCAACTGGAAAGCGATTCCGAGATTTTCTCCGTATTCCGATAATGCATTTATTTTATTTTCGTCTTTAGTAGTGCTTAAAGCACCAAGTTTGCAACAGGTCTTTATAAGCGATGCAGTTTTATCGGAAATAACTTTAAAATAAGTCTCTTCGGTAGCGTCAAAGTTACGTGCCTTTTGTATTTGCAGAAGTTCTCCTTCACTCATTCTTCTAACTGCTTCAGAGGTAGTATGTAAAAATTCGCATTCTTTATTTTCAAGAGAAATTAATAGACCTTTTGATAAAAGAAAATCACCTATCAATACGGAAGCTTTGTTTTTCCATACTGCATTTATAGATGCAAGTCCCCTTCTTTTCTTTGCATCGTCAACAACATCATCGTGAATCAAGGTTGCCGTATGAAGTAACTCAACAAGATTTGCCGCAATATAAGTTCGCTGGTTTATTTCTCCGCAGAGTTTGGCACTGAGCAAAACAAGTACGGGACGGATTTTTTTGCCTTTTTGCTTAAGGATGTAGCGTGTGATTAAATCTATTAGTGCAACTTTTGATTTCAAAGAACCGGCAAATTGTTTTTGAAATTCTTCAAGCTCTGATGTAATCGGTGATATTATCTGTTTTAAATTCATTTATTTCTTTCTGCAAATTAAATCAATCGGATTATTCCGGTTTATTTTTTCTTTGCGAATATTTACAAATTAGAATACTGATTTCATACAATATAAAAAGCGGTATTGCAAGCAATACCTGGCTCGTAATATCCGGTCCTGGTGTAACTATAGCAGCAAGCAACAAGATACCAATAACAGCGTGACGTCTGTATTTCCTCATAAAAGCAGGTTTTAAAATTCCAATCTTCGAAAGAAAAAACGAAGCCATTGGCAATTCGAAAACCAAGCCTGAAGCTAAAACCATAGATATAACAAAACTAAGATATTCGTTTGCGGCAATATTGTTTTCTATAATAGTTGTTCCAAAACCTGCAAAAAATCCGAGTGCTGCTGGTAATAATAAATAATACGAAAATATAACTCCGGAAAGAAAACAAATGGTGGTAAATAACACAATGCTGACAATATATTTTCTTTCATTCGGTTTTAGAGCAGGTTCGATAAATCTCCAGAACTGATAAATAATATTCGGAATACTTAATATTACACCACCAATAAGTATCACTTCCATATAAAGTAAAAATTGACCATACGGTTTCAAGTTTATAATCGTTAAAGGCGGAACAGTATTTTTTGCAGGTGCAAACAAAATATTATTCACAATCCAATCAATAAAAAAACCAACTATCACACCACCAATAACTACACCTATTAAAGCTTTAATTATACGCCATCTTAATTCCTCAAGATGTTCGAGAAACGACATATCTTTCTCATCGTGTTCCATACATCGAAAAGCGAGAGGTTAATTTCTTTACTTCTTCACGCACTTCCGCTCTTACTTTTTCATCGGTTGGATTTGTTACCACTTTATTAATTAATTCTGCAATAAGTTCAAATTCGGGTTCTTTCATTCCTCTTGTGGTTAAAGCGGGAGTTCCGAGCCGAATTCCGCTTGTTATCATTGGACTCTTGTCATCGAATGGAACACCGTTTTTATTACAGGTAATTCCAACTTCATCTAAAGCTTCCTGCGCAGCTTTTCCCGTAATATTTTTATTTCTCAAATCAACAAGCATAAGGTGATTATCCGTACCACCCGAAATAATTTTGTAATCTAAAGATATTAACTTATTAGCAAAAGCTTTTGCATTGCTGATTACCTGCTTCGCATAAACCTCGAACGACGGCTCCAATGCTTCCTTGAAGGCGACTGCTTTAGCCGCAATTACGTGCATAAGCGGTCCGCCCTGAACTCCGGGCATCACCATCGAATCTATAAGCTCACTCATCATTTTTATGCGACCTGACTTCGGAGCTTTTAAACCAAATGGATTCTCGTAATCTTTACCAATCATAATCATTCCACCTCTCGGTCCTCTTAATGTCTTATGAGTAGTTGTAGCAACTACATGACAATGCGGCAGCGGGTCATTCAATAATTTCTTTGCAATTAATCCCGCCGGATGTGCTATATCGGCAAAAAGAAAAGCTCCTACCATATCTGCGATTTCACGAAATTTTTTGTAATCGATATTTCTGGAATAAGCACTCGCACCAACGGTAATCATCTTTGGTTTTTCTGCCTTCGCTACGTCCTCTACATTTTGATAATCAATGTAACCTGTATCGGGATGAACGCCATAAGCGACAAACTTATAAAGTTGTCCCGAAAAATTTACTGGTGAACCGTGTGTTAAATGCCCTCCATGAGATAGATTCATTCCCATTACTTTATCCCCGGGTTTCAAGAAAGACATATAAACTGCCATATTTGCCTGGCTTCCAGAATGCGGTTGAACGTTTGTATATTCTGCTCCGAATAATTTTTTTGCTCTGTCTCGAGCAAGATTCTCCGCAACATCGACCCATTCGCATCCGCCATAATATCTTTTAGCAGGATATCCTTCTGCATATTTGTTTGTCAAAGTCGAGCCCTGTGCTTCCATAACTGCTTTCGAAACAAAATTTTCGGAAGCAATTAATTCGAGTTTATCTGCCTGACGGTTAGTTTCGTTTACTATTACATCAAAAATTTCTTTATCGGTTTGTTCAAGATTAGTATTCATATTGAAATATTTTGAAAATTTATTTTAAATATTATTTATTTTTTCTATTCTCCTATTATGTCTTTCTCCACCTTCAAAATCGGTATTGGCAAATATTTCCCAATATTTAACAGCGGTATCAAAATCTATAAAGTCTGCACCAAAACAAATTACGTTTGCATTATTGTGTTTTCTCGACATCTCTGCCATATCGCTGTTTGTTGCATTTACTGCCCTAATACCTTTTACTTTATTCGCCGCAATGCTTACACCAATTCCACTTCCGCAAATTGCAATCCCATATTTCGATTCACCTTTAGCAACACTAATTCCGACTTTTTGAGCAAAATCAGGATAATCAGCACTTGCATTAGAATCAGTACCAAAATCAATAACTTTAACTTTTTTTGATTTCAGATATTCTTTAATTCTCTCTTTAAGTTCAAATCCTCTGTGGTCAGAACCAATTGATATTATCATTTTTCTATAAAAAATTTATTGATTATTTATCTTCATCTTTAGGTCTTATGAACCATAATTCGCCGAAATTCAAACCAGCAGTGAGCTTAAGATAATCTTCTTTTATAAATCCATTTTCAGATTTCCCTCTCAAAGAATAGCTTATACCTAAATCAATAGAGTTAAAACTACTCAAGGGAATACCAAACCCGATACCAAATCCAAATCTATTAACCTTTTCACCATTTATAGTATAGTATGAAATATCATAAAACAAACCAACTCTATAAGTTAAACTTTCCCAAAAAGTTTTGTCAGATTTTATTGCAGGAAGAATTTCCGCACCCAATCCATATCTTAAAGAATTTGTATAATTATTAACAGCAAGATTACCTGGAATAAACTTTTCCCACTGTTGCCACAAAACATCCCCTGATAAAATTACTTGTTTACCAATACTTTTGGTAATTCCAAATCCAATTGCTTGTGGTAATTGTATCTCCAAACTTAATTTTTTAACAGTATCGTTTACCAAGCTTGAAGCATAGATGACATCTTCGTCAGAGTTTAAATTCAATTTCGATTGATAAAAAAATCCAATCGAAAAATCGCCAATTTTTTTAGATTTAAGAAACTCACCAATGTTAAAAATTAAACCGCTTTTTAAGAAAGAACCTGTTAAATTATTTTCCTTTCTTGTATATGTATTAGTATAATACTGAGAATTAAAATCAAGGAATGCAAGTTTGGTTTGATTTCCGAATGCGTAATTAAATTCAGCACCTAAATTAATACCCTTTAGAATTTTATAGGTTAATCCAAAATTTACTCTCGACACTCCTCCATTTCCTGCATAAGTTTGAGTATAAGATACATTATTATCTGAATATTTGTTAAGTATTTTATAATTAGAACGAAGCATCGAATTAAAGCCAATAACAAGAACCATACCCCTTTCGGAGCTTAAAGGTATTCCTATATTAATTCCATTTACATTTCCATTCGATATTTTAGATTTTCCAAGTTTTAAGAAACCATAGTTCATCGACAAAGAAATATTTGTAAATTTAATATCGGAATTAGATGCAGGATTTAGATTATTTACATAATTACCTAATAAACTTATTCCCTGAATACCCATTGCATCTGTTCGAGTGCTCGAGAGATATTGAATATCACCCAATCCAAATGCCGTATATGGAGAACCAAGCGGAAATTCATCTTGCGAAAAAGCAGGAACTACAAGCAAAAAAAGAAAAAATAAAATTTTCCGAAATAAATAATTTTCTTTATATATCTTGTTCATTTTAAAAATAATCATATAATAAACTCCTACCTTCTAATTGTATATCTTATAATAATTCTTGGTCTAAGTGAAGCATCGGGAAAATCGGGACCATAGAAAACATATTTATCCAGATTTAAAAAATCATAAATATTTTTAATCAGAAGGCCTAAATTTGGATTTGTTCCATAGTTCCATTTCTGTACTGCCATATTTAAATAAGTAACATAAGTAATAGAATCTTTTTGTATGGAATAATAATTAATACCATCATTAGTCAAATTCGAAGTATCAGTAAGCATATTAAAAACAAGTCTTGTATCAACACCTTGAGTATAAAAAGAATTAGCTTTATCTATTTTCAATTCCAAATAAGCTTGATTAATAATTACTTTTCCCGGAAGTTTCGAAATATCAAATTTAAATATATCTTTAATGGCAATCCCATTTTGAATTATAAATCTACCTGGAATAGTATTAATCTGAGGAACATAATTTAAATTAGTGAATTCGGAATTATAAAAATTTAAAGTATCTTGTTTTCCAGATGGAGACAAAACAACAGCTGTAACACGAGGAATAAAATTTGCGTTTCCATAAATACCTGAATAGAATGCTTTAATCGTAGTAGAAGTCGAATTTGGTAACAAAATAATTCCATAATTTTTATTTGCATAGTTAGTATCGTGAGCATATTTCAACCAATCTCCTACGGTTTGATTATCCAATTGAATTGAAATAAGTGAAGTATCAGTAGGGGTACCTGAAAAAGTTCCAAGGATATTAGTTCCTATTTCATTATTAAATTCATTATATGTTAATGTCGTGAAGTCATAATATTTATTGATTTTATAAATATTGAAGGATGTTAAACCGAGTGAATCCTGATAGAAAGTTTTATTATATCTAATATTTAACTTAGCTGATAAAACAGTGGTTGTGTCATAATATGTTGGTAATCCTACAAACCTTAATAAAGTTTTAGATTCATAATTAGAATAAATACCGACAAGCAAATTAGATGAAGCAGAGGTATTTAGATATTTTATAAAATTATTCGAAGTTAAGTTCATAGAATCTATCTGTGAATCGAGAATAAGTGTTCCTAAAGTATCATTGGATATATAGTTCAATCCTTCATCGGTAAGATTATTCTCACAACCGAAAAACAAAGGGAGCAAAGATGTAACTAAAATGAAAATATTTATTAATTTTTTAATCAAATTCTAAATTTTAATAATAAATAACAATAAATATAATATATTATAAGTTAATATTCTAAATACTTTTTAATAAATTTAGATGCTTCAAAAATATCATCAACAACACATTCGATTTTTAGATTTTCTTTTATACATTTCAAAAGTGCATCTTGTCCATATCCGGTTAAAACGAGAATTTTTCTTATGCCAGCTATATCCGCTGTTTTCATATCTGTATATGAATCGCCTATCATAAATGATTTACTCAAGTCAATATTATATTTTATGGCAGCTTTTAAAATCATTCCGGGATTTGGTTTTCTAAAAAAACTTTCAGAAGTAAATTTCTTTATTACTCCATCTTTGTGAAACGGACAATAAAATACATCCCAAATAAGTGGAATTCTACGATAAGAAAGAAGTTTAGAAAACTTTGAATGTATTTCAGATAATTTTTTTTCGGATAAGTAACCTCTTGCAACTGCAGATTGATTAGTAACAATTATATTTAAGAAGCCTAACTTTTTAAATGTATATAATGCTTTTTTAGCATCTTTTATTAAAACGATTTGTTCCGGTTTTGTCAAATAATCAACTTCTTTATTAATCGTTCCGTCTCTATCTAAAAAAATTGCTCTATTCAATACTATAATTATCCAATATTTTATTTTAGGAGGTTAACTTTTTATAAAGATTCATATATTTGGTAGCAGAAACTTTCCAAGAAAAATCGAGAGCCATACCATTTCTAATTATATTATACCATTTTTGTTTATTTTTTCTATAAATAGAAATAGCGGTTTTAATGGTATTTATAAGTTCTTTTCCATCAAATTTTTCGAATAAAAATCCTGTACCATCAGGTTTTCTATAATCTTTTACAGTATCACATAAACCACCAGTATTTCTAACAATAGGAACCGTTCCATACCTTAAACTATATAATTGAGTTAAACCACAAGGTTCATATTTCGAAGGCATTAAAATCATATCACATCCTGCTTCAATATGATGGGCAAGGTTTTCATCGAAAGCAATTTGTACAATAAGTTTGTTAGGATATTTTTTCTTTGCATTCAGTAAGTATTTTTGATAACGTTCATCTCCCATTCCCAAAATAATTAATTGAATATCTTCCTTCATAAGTTCGGGAAGGATTTTTACTAAAAGGTCTAAACCTTTTGACTCAACTAAACGCGAAACCATACCTATCAAAGGTGTATTTTCTTTGTATTCAAGGTTAAATTTGTTAAGAAGTTCTCTTTTATTTTCATATTTCAGAGGGATTTCCTGATATGTATATCTATAAGTAATAATTTTATCAACGTTAGGATTCCAAATATTATAATCAATACCGTTTAATATTCCAGAAATATCTCTTTTTCTTTTTTCAAGAACATCTTCCAAACCCGAATTAAGATTTTTATCTTTTCTAATTTCTTCAGCATATTTTTGACTTACTGTAGTTATTTTATCTGCATAATATAAACCTGTTCTTAAATAATTAAATCTTCCTTTTTGATAACCACCGACTTCAGATAAAACAGAACTTGGAAGACCGGTTTTATCAAAAGTAGATCTTGGAAAATCACCCTGATAAGCAAGATTGTGAACAGTGAGAATAGTCTTAATATCTTTTATATGCTGATTTTTATTATATATTTTTTTTAGCATTGCAGGAATAAGGGCAGTCTGCCAGTCATTACAATGGATTACATCAGGTTTCCATTGAAGAATTTCAAGGATTTCAAGAACACATTTGCAAAAGAATAAGAATCTTTCATCATTATTAGAGAAATCTTCTTTGGTTTTAATATTCTGATAAATTCCTTTATTCTTAAAATAGTCTTGGTTTTCTAAAAGGTAAATCTGAGCTTTTGTATTTCTGCCGTGGATAAAAGAAGATTTAATACTAAATCTTGTTGTTTTACCTGCAACATCCATTTTTAAATCTTTCAATCTCTTAATCTCGTGAATTTGAAGTCTTCTTTCATCTAATTGTCCATATTTTGGAGAGATAATTCTAACTTCATTTCCGAGAGAATTTAGAGCCTGAGGAAGAGAATTGGAAATATCAGCCAATCCACCAGTTTTTGAATAAGGAAAAACTTCACTGGTAACGAAGAGAACGTTATACCCTTTTGCCATTTAAGATAAAATTTTTTACAAATTTATAATTTAATGTAAAGAGTTTCAATGTAAAAAGATTTCTTAAATCCTTGTTTTTTGAGAGAATATTGATTTTTATTTGATTTTACAAATATTTACCGAAACAGTAAATGATTATTTATGTTCCTCAAATAGCTTTTCAACGAGCTTTGGAGTTCCTATCGATGCTTTTTCTTCAATAAAAATAATTTTATCGGAATAATTATAAATAGAAGGTTTAATAGGGTCTATTATATATTTATATACTGATGGTTTTACATAATCAATTAAACTCGCAGCAGGATAAACAACAAGAGATGTGCCAACTACAATAAAAATATCCGCCTGCTCTGCAATTTTTCCTGCTTCGTACATCATTGGCACCGGCTCACCAAACCATACAATATTTGGACGGAGCTGCGAACCTTTTTCACATTTATCTCCAATATTTATATCATTGTATCCAATATCGTAAATAAATCCTGGATGAGCAGTGCTTTTTGCCTGCGTAAGCTGTCCGTGAAGATGAATAATATTTTTCGAGCCGGCACGCTCGTGAAGGTTATCAACATTTTGAGTTATTACTGTAACATCAAATTTTTCTTCGAGCTTTGCAATTGCGTAATGTGCTGCATTCGGCTCTACATCTTTCAATTGTCTTCTTCGTTGATTATAAAAATCGAGAACGAGTTTTTTGTCTTTATACCAACCTTGTATTGAAGCCACTTCCATAATATCATAATTTTCCCATAAACCGCCCGAATCACGAAAAGTCGATATCCCGCTCTCGGCACTTACTCCCGCCCCGGTTAACACCACTATTTTTGGATTACCCATAAAAATATAAAATATCAAAAATAAAAAATAAAATAGAAAAATCCATATCAATTAATCCATAATCTTAATTTTGAAACTTGAATCTTCAATCTTTAATCTTTAAATACTTTCTATCACCTTAAAAATCTTCTCATTCAACTTCGCAGAAAGTTCATTCAATTTCTCATTATTAGATACTGCTGCGATAGTAGAAGGATTAAACGCCGATACAATAGTCTTTCCGTCTTTTTCATAAATAATTACATTACAGGGCATAAGCAACCCTATTTGCATTTCGGCTTTCAACGCCTCGTAAGCAAAAGGCGGATTGCACGCACCGAGAATAATGTATTTGTTAAAATCCACATCGAGCTTTTTCTTCAGCGTTTCTTTAACGTCTATAGTAGTCAGCACACCGAATCCTTCTTTTTTTAATTCTTCCGTTACTTTTTCGATTGCCTCTTCATAAGAGAGGTCGATTGTTTTTGTTATTCCGTAGTTCATATTATTATTATTAATTTATCTAAAATAAAAAAAATTCTATTTAAAATAATCTAATAAAAAAAAGACTATAAAAGAAAATTCTTCTATAGTCTTTTTATTAATATACTTCTTTTGCTATTTGCTATCCCGACAAGTTAGGATACAAAGAACGCATTTGCTATTTGATTAAAACCATTCGCTTAACCGAAGCAAAATTCCCCGCTTGAATCCTGTAGAAATAAATTCCACTTGCAAGTTCACTGCCGTTAAACGATACTACGTAACTGCCTGCGTTTTTAAATTCATTTACAAGTGTTTTGATTTCTCTGCCGAGCATATCATAAATTTTTATCGATACAAAAATATCTTTTGGTAAATCGTATTTAATATTCGTTATGGGATTGAATGGATTGGGATAGTTTTGACTTAATGCAAATTGCTTTGGAATGTTTTTGTTAGAAATTAAATTATCACTACCTGAACCACCAATTGGAACGCTTCCATCATTAATACCAATTGCACTTGTGAAGTCAGAGAATACAGATTCATCGTTACTATTATCTACTACTTTTACCCAGTATCGCACTGGATACAGCCATGGCTCATCACCCGATAAAATGCTTTGATAACCGATTATTTGATAATCGATATAAGTTGGGGTTTCATTCGGGTAAAATTCAAGATTATTTTCGATAAGCACAGGTGGTCCGGGAATTTGATTCATATAAAGTTTATATGCTCTGTATAATTTATATCTAATTTTTCCAGTCGAAGGATTAATCACATCGGGTTCGGTATTATTAACCCAGGTAATTTTCGGATGACACAAGGTTTCGCTTACCCAATGATAATCGGTTTTTATTCCCATAGGACGAGAGGGAGGTGTCAATTCTAAAATTTCATCTAATGAATTCGGATTATCAACCTGATAAATATCTATACTTGCTTCATTGGTAGAAGAATTTAAAGATTTATACCAAATAAATATCCCCGAATTGTCATCATTATGTTTTGCTGTACTTGGACTTGAATAAGGGCTAAAAACCTCATTATATCCTACGTTCCACGCATCATATCGTGTTCCTCCATTATTATAATTAGAAAAATACTCTGTTTCGTTTGTGAATAATCTATCAGTTCCCAAAAGGCAATTATTATCAGCTCTTTTACCAATACCAAATTTTACTGTCATCCCTTGCGGAGAACCATCGGGATTCCATCCTATAAGATGATGCAAACTAAGTTGGTCACCTTTAAAATGATTTGTACCAAGTGATGATGGGTCATTTATATATAATACTTCTGATTTCTTAAATACCCACCAAACTGGTTCACTTGTCCAACAATTCATATATACTGATTGTTTGCCAATTGTATCCCATCTGAAATATCCATCAGCACTTTCCATATCTTGAGGAACAGTATAGGTATATGTTGGTGGTTGAATTCCATTAAAAACGTGGTAAATATACAAACCTTTTCCATATTCCCAATCATTGAAAACATTATAAAAAGCGGTATCACCAAGCATAACTCTATCCCAGTGACTCACTTTTCTTCGATTAGCAAGCAAAAAGCACTCTGTTTCAGTGATTGGTACTTTAATTATTTCTCCATTACCTGTATTTCTGGAGGAATAATCTCTTAAAGTATTTGTTTGACCGAATTCTGCTACTTTTGGAGTCATATATCCGTTATATATCATTTCGTAAGGGCTGTTAAATAAATCAAATCCGACTCCATAACTTAATTTTGCATAAGTCATATGACCCCAGGAATAAATATAATGAGCGTGTTCGTGGCATACAGTACCAAACACTCCTTCTTTCGTTTGATTTTTTATAGCGGTAATTCCTGAACCGTAGACTCCATAACCATGGTTTATTTTTATATGATTCACTGTATCTACCTCAAAATCTGCTCCTCCTCCGAGTCCGGCATATCCATAATAGTCTTGTAATACACCATTACCGGTAGTTTTGTGAATTTTATATATAAAATCGACTATACTGTCTCTTTCATATTTAAACGTTTTATTATCATTATCCCATCCCCATCTATCGTATTTCTTCCAATTTATAGGATAAATTCGATTTAACTTTTTCCATATTTCGGTAGTCATTGCAGACTCTCCTATACCCCTGTAATACGAGGCATTACTATCAAGAACTATCGAATACACATCACCTATTACATGCATTTTTCCTCTCGATGACTGCAGGTAATAATCGCTAAGTGTTTCCGTATTTAAGTTATAAGCTTCCCACCAGTTAGTATTATAACTTTTCGTTGTTGCTATCATAGTATTTTTATATGTTGGTCCGGAAGTATCACTTACATTTGGCCAGACATCAGTACCCTGGTCATCTTTAAACTGAACAAACACTACCAAAACTGGAAAGTATGCGTTATATTCTGTGAAATTTCCATTAATAGTATCTGTCCTGTTGGGTTTTATAAATCCTTCAAATGTTGTACTTAGACTTCTGATTATCGGTGCTGTTAATAGATCATTTGTACCACAAGTAAAATCGAAAAGAAAATGTTCTTGTGGATTTGAGATTTTAGAAATTCCAAAAACTAAAACTATTGCCAGAACTAAAAAAATGAATTTTTTCATTTTAGTTTCTCCCAAATTTAATTATTATTAAAATGATTTTATTAAAAAATAGGGCGGATTTGGGGTTATTATATTATGATAAATAAATTTATTGATTTATAAAGAAGAGTTATCATATATAAATTACCCCAAACTTTGAGTGTCGTTCGCTGTGACTTAATTCAAAGACATCCGCCCTTGTAATTTTCCAAACTTATTTTTTTGGTGGCTTATCCATTTAAACCTTTCTAATTATTTACTTTAATAAAACTAATTTTTTTGAATCATATATTTTCTCATTTACATATAAATTGTAATAATATACCCCGCTTGATAAATTGCTTCCATCGAAATAAACCTCGTATATTCCGGGAGAAAGTACTTCGTCAATTAATGTTGCTATTTCTTGTCCTAAGATATTAAAAACTTTAATATTAACATTTTTTATAATAAAATTCTTTTCTTTCAATTTCGATATATTGAATCTTATTTTTGTTATATTATTAAATGGGTTTGGATAATTTTGTTCTAATTTGAAATAATATGGAACCTCTGATGAGATTTCATTAATATACGAAAATCCACCATTTGTTGTCTTTAAAATTACTCCGTTGCTTCCTACAGCCCAACCGATGCTGTCATTATAAAACCAATAATCACTAAAATAACAATTTATTGTATTATTATATTGTTGCCAGGTGTAACCACTGTTCGTTGTTTTAAACATTCTTCCATAATAAACCCCTCCTCCTCCGCACCAACCTGTATTTATACTTGAAAATCTTACACAATATAAATCAAATGCACCTGCCACTCGACCAATACTATCCCAGTTTTCTCCGAAGTCAGTTGTTCGATAAACCGGATAAACCTGCTCGCCTACTATCCAGCCATATTGATTATTTAAAATTGATAATTTATCAAATGTGTGTCCTTGAAAATGAAGTTGAATGTTAGGAACATACCAATTTATTCCTCCGTTTGTTGTTCTTAATAAAGCTCCTGCATCTCCGCAAATTAGACCTAACAAAGAATCTTTAAAATATATATCATATAAATATCCCCAAAGTAAGTCAATATAAATTAATGAATCTCCCCCGTTTGTTGTTTTCCAAATGTATGACCCACTTCCAGTTATCCATCCTGTGTTCTTATTAATAAAGAAACAAGATTCGTAACTTGAGCCGGTACCTCCAGGACCATTGCGTATTGCAATCCAGTTAATACCGCCGTTTGTAGTTTTTAAGATTGTTTCAAAATACCCAACACAGTATAAATTAAGAGAATCAACAATACTTAAACTGGTTAATGTTTTGCCTGTAGCCGGATGATTTTGTGCAAGCCAGTTTATGCCTCCATTTGTCGTTTTTAATATTGTTCCTGTTCCGCATACCCAACCCGTATATTTATTTATAAACTTAACGGAATGAAAATCTGTAGATGTACCCGAATTTTGCTGAACCCATTGTGCGTTTGCAATGATAAACGTGAAATGAAGAATGATTAGTGTTATGATAATTTTTTTCATTTTGCTTTGATTTAATTTTTATTCAAAAAATTATTGAATTATAAATCAATGAAACGATAATCGATATTCCATAACCGAACTATACAAACTAAACTTTTTAAGAAATAAAGTCAATATCTAAAATAATACAATATATATATATATATATATATAATAACAGCTATTTAGTCATTATTAAATTTATATAAATATTATAACCAATAACCGTTCCTCCAAAAATGTGATGAGAGTTATTAATAAATGAAATAACTGTCGGTAATAATTATTGAATTAGATTTATTTTTGATTAGTGGAAAGTTTATTGCAGGTAAAAAATAAAAAATCATAAAAATGTAAATAATTAATTTATAATATCTTATAATATTACTTACAAATCTAATATTAACTTAAAATTATGATAAAAATATTTTATATCTTTACCCTTCTACTTTTTTATATCTGAATATTGCAAATGTCAGCATCACAAATGCATATCCGGAGAGAATATATATTGTATTGAGCACGTCTTTCAAACCGCTGCCTTTCAGCATTATCATTCTCATTGCACGGCTGAAGTGCGAAATAGGATTAAAAAATGTAACTGTCTGTGCCCAGTCCGGCATACTTTCTACAGGTGTGAATATCCCGCCCATTAGCATAAATATTACAAGAAAAAACCATGCGATAAACATTGCCTGCTGTTGCGTGTTTGTAAAAGTAGAAATGAATAATCCCATTCCAAGAATAACAAGAAGGTAAATCCCTGCAAGAAGTAAAATCAAAAACGGACTTCCAAGCATCGGCACATTAAAAATAAAAAATCCAAGCGTCGTTCCGAATGCAAGTTCGAATATTCCGATGAGCCAGAATGGTAAAAGCTTTCCTATTATGAACTGACTTTTTTTGATTGGTGTCACGTTTAACTGTTCGATTGTTCCAATTTCTTTTTCCTTCACTATATTCATTCCCGATAAAAACATACCGATTAAAGATACAAGAGCTACAAGGATTCCCGGCACCATATACGTTTTGTAATCGAGTTCGGGATTGAACCAGTTCGAATAATTTATATTTATCACAGGATTTTTTTCTGTTTCCGTTACTCCAGACCATTCAGCAATCACTCCGCTCGAAAACTGCTGTATTATATTATTCGTGTAGTAATTAATTATTCCTGCAGCCGCTCCGTCTTCTCCATTTATAATTGCCTGAACTTTTGCAGTCCCAAGTCTTCTGTAATCTTTTTCGAAATTTTGGGGAATGTGTAAAATTAATTTAGTTGTGTTTCTTTTAAAACCTTCTTCGGCTTCGGAGACAGAAAAAGAATTTTCAGTTAAAATGAAATAACCTGTCGATGTGAATTTAGAAATTAATTCACGCGAAAACCTACTCTGGTCTAAATCTACCACCGAAAATTTAATATTTTTTATTTCATAAGTCGCCGCATTGGAGAGTATAAGCAACTGAACAAGAGGCATAAAAAATATAATAGGTATCATCGCTTTATTGCGGAAGATTTGCAGGAATTCTTTTTTCAATAAAAATTTGATTGTTCTCATTTATTATTCGAGTCGCGTTTTGAATTTCTTAATGCTTAGTAAAATAAAAAATACCGCCATTCCTATTAAGACAAATGTTTCTTTCATAATATAACCGAAATCACTTCCTTTTAACATTATTCCTTTTACAATCGTAATAAACCACCTTGCAGGAACTATATTGCTTAACAACTGTAAAAGATAAGGCATATTCTCGATAGGGAAAATATATCCCGATAAAATAATTGTCGGTAACATAAGCCCACCAAGAGATATCATCATTGCAGTTTGCTGATTATTGCTGATTGTAGAAATCAGGATACCAAGCGAAAGGGCAACAATCACAAACAATGTGCTTTCCAAAACCAATAATATTGTATTCCCAACGATAGGAACACCGAACACAAATTGAGCAAGTCCTAAAATCACAAATGCATTAATGAAAGCAAGCAATAAGTATGGAATTACTTTTCCAATGACTATCTGAAAAGGTTTCAATGGGGAAACTAAAAGAATTTCCATCGTTCCGATTTCTTTTTCTTTCGTAATCGATATAGAAGTCATCAAAGCCGAAACAAGTAATAATATTACTGACATTAAACCAGGGACAAACATAAAAACACTTTTTAAATTCGGATTAAATCGCATTTTTATTTCTGTATTAATTACGGGGGAAATGTTTTTTAATTTAGCAATTTCTCTCTGGTAATCTAATAAAATCGAGGATGTATAACCCACTATCATATTTGCAAGATTTGGCTCTGACGCATCTGCAATTAATTGTATATTTGCTTTTCCCTCTTTATATAAATTTTCGGAAAAATTTGGCTCGAAGATAATTACTTCTTTTATAATACCTTTACGAAATTCCGGCTCGATGTCTTTTACAGATTGAAGATTATCATAAAGAATAAAATATCTCGAAGATAATAACTTGTCGCATATTTCTCTCGTCACATTATCCTTCGATTCGTCGAGTATTGCAATTTTAACATCCCTTATTTCATTCGTAATCGCATAGCCAAATAATAAAATTTGTGCTATCGGCATTCCGAATAAAATTAAAAGTGTCCTGAAATCCCGAAAAATGTGATAAAACTCCTTTATTAAAAATCCGATAAATCGATTCATAAAATTAAAAATTCTTAAAATTCTTTTGTATTTTAACATTTATAATTCATCGAGCTATTTTCAAAAAAACCTCGTGCATAGAGTTTACTTCATACTTCTCTTTAAGTTTTGCCGGTGTATCGAGCGATGCAATTTTTCCGTCCGACATAATCGAAACCCTGTTGCAATATTCTGCTTCGTCCATATAATGAGTGGTTACAATAATAGTAATACCTTTTACTGCCGCTTCATAAATCATATTCCAAAATTGCCTCCTTGTAATAGGGTCAACTCCACCTGTTGGTTCATCGAGAAAAACTATTTTAGGATTATGTATTATTGAAATCGAAAATGCGAGTTTCTGTTTCCACCCAAGCGGAAGTGATTTAATTAGCTTATTTTTTGCATCGGATATTTTTAAAATATCCAGAAGGTATTCTGTTTTTTCTTTTATTTCCGAATCTTTTAATCCGTATATACCTCCATAAAATACAATATTCTCTTTTACGGTTAAATCCTCGTAAAGTGAAAATTTCTGACTCATATATCCAATATTTCGTTTTATCTTTTCGGTTTGCTTATATACGTCGAACCCCCCTACTGTAGCAATGCCTGAAGTGGGTGTTATTAACCCGCAAAGCATTCTCAATGCAGTAGTTTTTCCTGCCCCATTTGCTCCGAGAAATCCAAATATTTCACCTTTTTTCACCGAAAAAGAAATCGAATTTACTGCTTTGAAATGTCCGAATTTCTTTGTAAGATTTTCCGCAAATATTATTTTTTCGTTTTCCATTATTTCTCCTCCATCAATGCCATAAAGCAGTCCTCAATATTAGGTTTTATTTTTTCTAATTTAACCCCTTTTAAATTCAAAGTATCGAGATATTTTTGTAATTCATCTTTATTAATGTTTTCTCTTTTATCTGTATAATGCAAAAATTCACCAAATGGAAACACTGTACTTTTATTTTCATATTTTAAAAGATTTTGAAATAATTCGTACTGGTTTTCAGAATGAATTGCAAACAAAGATTTCCTAAATTGAGAAATAATATTGGCAGGTGTATCGATGCTTAAAGTTTTACCTTTTTGCATCAAAGCAACTCTGTCGCAGAGTGATGCTTCATCCATATAAGGAGTCGAAACAAGAATCGTAATTCCTTGAAGTTTTAGATTTTGTAATATTTCCCAAAATTCGTTCCTCGAAACCGGGTCAACACCTGTTGTCGGTTCGTCGAGAAATATTACTTCTGGTTTATGAATTAGTGCACAGGAAAGAGCAAGTTTTTGTTTCATTCCCCCCGATAGATTTCCCGCTTTACGTTTTTTAAAAGGTTCGATTGGAATGTAAATGTCTTTTATCAATTCATAATTCTCTTTAACAGTCGTTCCAAAAATAGTTGCAAAAAATTTCAAATTTTCCTCCACGGATAAATCCTGATATAAAGAAAATCTTTCGGGCATATATCCGACTCTTTTACGAATTTGTTTATAGTCTTTTACTACATCAAAACCAAGAACTTTTGCAAAACCTTTTTCTGGTTTCAACAGAGTTGTTAAAATTCTAAATAGTGTTGTTTTCCCCGCACCGTCTGGACCAATTAAACCTAAGATTTCTCCTTTTTTAACTTCAAAAGAAATATCATCGACAGCTACTATTTTTCCAAATGTCTTTACGATATTTTTTACTTCAACAATCATTTTACATTTAATTCTACTTAAAAACTACTTCCCCCGGCATCCCTATTTTCAAAGAACCGTCATTATTAACTTTTACTTTTACGGCATAAACAAGATTCACTCTCTCTTCTTTCGTCTGAATAATTTTAGGAGTGAATTCAGACTTAGATGAAATCCAACTTATTATTCCTTCAAGCTCTTTATACTCATCCCTACCGGCATCGATTAATACTTTTACTGTCTGACCGATTTTAATTAAAGGTAACTGCTCACCGCTTACATATACACGCAGTTCCATTACGCTTAAGTCTGCAATTTTATATAATGGTTTACCATAGTTCACAATCTCGGATTGCTCTGCAAGTTTCATCAATACCGTCCCTTTCACAGGATTAATAATTGAAGTTTTATCAATCTGGTCTTGAATCTGCTGAATCTGCACATCGAGATTTTTTAATTCTTGTAGTGTAGTCGAGTTTTGTGATTCTATTGCAGCAATTTGCTTATTCAGAACATTAATGCTTCCGTTTATATCATCGAGTTGTTTTGTGGTTGCCGCATCGTCTTTTAAAAGTTTTTCTATCCTGTTTTTTTCAATCTGGTTTACTTTTTTCTGTTCCTGATAGACATTAATCTGCGAAAAAACATTTTTGAACTTTGTTCTGATTGTATTTTTTTGAGCTTCGAGCTGCTGTTTCTTTAGAGATAACTGGTCTGCATCAATACTTCCTACTTTTGTATCTTTTTCTAAGACCATTCCTTCTTCAATATTAAAATCAATTAGCTTTCCTGTCGCTTCCGCAGAAACAATCGTTTCAACTGCTTCGAAATTTCCATAAGCATCGGAACGCTTTTCGTTTTTACTGCACGATGTTGCAAAAATTAAAATTGTAAGCAGTAAATATAAATTTAGTTTACTCATAAATTTTACTTCCTTTTGTAGTTAAAAAATTTATTTTTGACTGTATCAATTGTATTTGATGTGTCTTATAAGTCAATAAAACCTGATTTTTGTTATTTAACTCGGTTATATAAACCGTTGAAGTTATTGTTCCATTAGAAAGCTGTGAAGCGGTACTCTCAACAATTTTTTCTCTTATAGAAATTAGCTCTTCATCTTTTTTAAGTAAGGATTCATATTTTAATATATCAGATTTATATTTTTCAAGCGATACTTTCAAATTCTTATCGAATGTCTCTTTTTGCTTATCGATTAATTTTTTATTTGTTTCGTAAATCTGGATTTCGTTGTTGTTAGAATTCCAGTTGACAGGATTCCACGATACATTTAAACCAACTGTATAAAACGTTTGAAATGAATTATCCAGTATATTCAATCCCGGCCTGCCATATCCTGCCTGTCCAAAAATATTTAACTTGGGCATTATCCTTGCATTTACTGAGCTCTTTAAAGCATCAAATTGAATTTTTTGATATTCAAAAAGTTTATACTCCGGTCTGTCTCCGGGTGTGATTTCAAAATTATCGATACGGGGATTGGGTAAAATCAGAGTAACATTACGATTAATATCTTTTTCTATTAATTCGCTTAACATTTTTAGTGATGCGATTTTATCGGTCTCAATATTTTCGATTTCCTGTTCAATTTGCAAAAGCTGTGCTTGAAGTATGTAGAGATTATTTTTAGGAATTACTCCGTTTTCAACTTTTGATGTTATTTCTTTTATTCTCGATTGGACATCATTATAATAAATCTGATTAATATTTTTTTTCTCTTGCAAAAGTAAAACAGAAAAATATAAATCATTTATTTTCTGTCTTAACGAATACAGCTCAACTTCTACTTTTTGTTTATCTGCTATAAGTTGTTTTTCTTCTACATTCTTCAAAGAACTTGTCGCACCGCCATCATATAACAACTGCTTAACATCGATCAACACCTGGTACCTGTCTTTACTTTGCTCTGGCATTTTTATTGTTGAAATCGGAATATTAATCTGAGGAACATCGGATTGGTATGTTGCCTGTCCTTTAAAAGAAATTTGCGGAAGATAATTTACATCGAGATTTTTCAATTTCAAACTCGATGAAGATTCATACAGCGTTTTCTGATAAGCATTGGGATACTTTTCGTAAACCCTATCGTAGCATTCACTAAGAGTAATTGTATCCTGCTTATGCGTAAATAAAGTTAAAAATAAAATTATTAATTTCATATTATTTGATTTTTATTGCATTAATAACAAATTGAGCTATATTCTTTTTTCTCTCTTCTATCATCTGTGAATACATTTCGTTATCTAAGTTAAACACAGTCTCAATTATAGGTTTTGCAACGATTGGAAATATACATAACGATAATATATTCAGGACTAAAGTTTTCGGTTCAATCGGGATTATTAATCCGGCTTGAATAGCTTCATTAATCTCTACCAAAAATTTTTCGGGAGGTTTAATTTTGTTTTCTTCAAAAAAATCTTTTATCCTTTTTGGATTCTGTGAAAGTTCGTTTAACATAAATCCTGGGATATACATATTTTCTTGTAAAAACGTTAAATACTTTTCAACAAAAAACTCAATTTTTTCAAAGAGTGGTAATTCTGAATTAACAAGTTGAAAAACTTTTGGAAAAAATTCTTGAGCGGCTTCTCTGAATACCGATTCGAATAGTTTGTCCTTGCTTCTGAAATAGTAATTAAGCATAGCTTTATTAATCTTCGCTTCATTTGCAATTTCATGCATTCTTGCCCCTGAATATCCTTTTATGTGGAACACTTTCCGAGCAGAATCAAGTATTCTTTTTTCTGTATTATAATCTTTAAAAATTTCTGAATTCTCCATACAAATTAATTGTATAATTTAAACAAATAATTTAACTAACCATTTAGTTAATATAAAAATAGATAAAAAAGAAGGTTTTGTCAATACATTATTAAAAAAACTGTGAATTTAAATTATTTACGGCTTATTAAAAACAAAATTTGATTATTTTATTAAAACCAATCGTTTTATATCAACAAAATTATCTACTTTCATTTTACAGAAATATATTCCACTTGATAATTGATGTGAAATGAATTTGGTTTCAAATACACCTGGTTTTAGAATCTCATTTACCAACGTTTCTATTTCTTCGCCCAATACGTTATAAATTTTTATTGATACAAAACTACTTTTAAGTATTTGAAATTTTATATTTGTTGATGGATTAAATGGATTCGGGTAATTTTGAAAAAGTCTTATTTTATCAGGAATAATATCATTAATTTTTTTAATTCCGATTTCAGGTGAATATGTAATAGTAATTCCCCAAGATTTTATAACACCTGTTAAGTTTCTTGTTCTGTCATAAATTTTCAAAATCCACATTCCTTCTGTTGGCAGGTTATTAAATTGTGATAAAGGTCTCGAAGGTTTATATTGTCCTATAAATGGAGGTGTCCCATTTTCAATAGGTACCAGTGCTGAATCATTTAAAACAGTTCTGAAAAAATTAGACCCATTACCACCAACTCTATAAACTATTGTATCTATGACATTCTGATGGATTAACATAATTTCAAGGTTTGAATTTATGTTATTAAAAATTGTATCGAGGTATACATTTACATCCTTTGTAAATCCGGGTGCTGGATTATTAGTAACCACATTAATAGTATCCAATGTAAATTGACCACCTATAATTGGTTTATCAATGTTATATCTATGTATAGTTTGAGAAGAAACAGTTGAACCTCCTCCGTTAGTAGTTTTAAGAATTATTCCACCTGAACCTACCGAATAACCTACCATTGGAGAAATGAAAAATATAGAATTCAAATTAGAAGTAGTAGGTGTTGACTGCATCGCCCAGTTACTACCCCCATCTATTGTTTTATATATAATTCCTTGAACTCCACATGCCCAACCAATCATAGGACCGAAAAAATAAATAGAACTAATCGTGCCACTTCCAGTATATGATAAATTCCACGTTAATCCTCCATCTGTAGTCTTATAAATACTACTTGAATTTTCAGCCATAAAACCTGTTAACGCATCAATGAAAAACAATCCTTTTGTAACCAAACTTAAACTTACTGTATCCCAGCTTAATCCACCGTTAGATGTTCTTGCAAAAGAATTGGTTCCTCCAACCCAACCAGTGTTTTCGTTTATGAAAAAGCATGATTGAAAAGTCGGTATTGAAACAACAGACTGTTGAAACCAGTTTATTCCTCCATTCGTAGTTTTATAAATAATTCCATTATATGTGGTAGTCGATTCACCTACCGCCCAGCCGGTAGTAGGATTTACAAAATATGTACAATAAAATATTTTGGAACCACCCTGATTAATAAATCCCCAGTTGTTCCCACCATTAGTTGTTTTTAAAATTATTGTACTATCATAATACTGATTACCTACTATCCATCCATTAAATGGGTCAACAAAGAAAACACTATTCAAAGCTCCAAAAGAGAGGCCGCTGGATTGTGAAAACCAATTAACTCCTCCGTTTATCGTTTTCCTTATAGTGGCACCACTTGTCCCTACAACCCAACCGGTCAAATCGTTTTCGAAATGAACTGAAGATAAGTTAGTTGTTGTTCCGCTTGTTTGTTGTACCCATTGGCATATGCAATTGCTAATATTTACTACTAATATTAATATTAAAACAAAAAATAGTGTTTTTTTCATAACAATATATTTTTATTTTTTAAATTGTCAATCGAGAATCTTACATTACAGAAAAACTTTTAAAAAACTGAACGTTCAATATTTATATCATAAAATTAAATTTTTATTTATCCACTCCTTGGTATTATCTATATTAATTTTTCCATATACATCCATAATGTACAATAATACCTCATCTTCTATATAAGTTTTATCCTTACCGGTCTTTTTTAATAAGGAAATATAAGAATTTAGTTCGTCTATTAATTTTTTTTCGTTTGCGAATAACAACTTAAAAGTTGCAATCTTTGTGCTTGTATTTTTATCTTTTTCATAGTAGTATAGTGTAACCGATTCAATTTTATCCTGATTTATTTTTTGATTATCAACAAAATAAATACTTTCTTTATCAAAAATAAGAGTATCTCCGTAAAATTTCAGTTTTTTATTAATCTCCTTACCATTATAATTATAACGTAAGAAAAAGAACCTGTCTGAATCCATTGGATAATTTTTCAAATCAATCTGAAGCTTATTAATTCCTGTAACAAAATACTCGTCTTCGAATTCGGTTTCGAGTGAAACAGTTCCACGACTACTTAAATTTCCAGTTCCTTGAAACAAAACTGATTTTACAAATGTTTTTAAATCATTTTCCTTTTTCTTTCCTGACATTTTAATTATAAACCTTCCTTGTTCTGAACTAAGAACTGCTGCTTTAGAATCAGCCGAAGAAAATATCAATTTATCGTTTGCACAAATTTCATCCATTTCTTTTATAGGTTGTCCAGTTTTTTCCAAAATAATTTCACCTTTAATAGAGAGGACAGTATAACACTGACTCCTCAAAAATCCAGTAATTAAAAAAACAAGAATGAATACCAATAAAATATTTTTAGTTTTCATTTTTTAACTCCTCTGAAATTTTATTTTTTTTATTTTTTCTTTCTCTTAAATATTTTAAAAAAGAATCTATTGATTTCAGATAAACTGCTAAAATCAATATGTTCAAATGTATATTAAAAATTAAATAAGTTAGTATAGATAATACAGCAAGGTAAATCACATAACTTAATATTCTTAATACAAATTTCCCGAATTTTTTTTGAGAATATTTTGCCACTATTTTTCTCTCACCAAGACTTTTATCAGAAAAGAGTTCGAGCGAAATTAAGAAAAAGCCAATAAATAAAAGTAAAAACAAACCTATCGAAATAAAATTTTCCCCGTTAATTAGTGTAAAATAAACATTTAATAGAATCAGAGTCCCTGACATTTTACCAAATAGGGTCTGATGAATATCCCTTTCGTAAAAATCACCGATTAAAATAATTTTATTATTTACAGCTCTATAAAAAACGCTATCATTCATTCTTAAAAGTTCACCAAGATTAACAATATTATACATTCTATCAGAATTTCTATCGAGCAATTCATAATATCTTAACTTAAAATCAATTATAATTGTGTTAAAACTTGGTTTTCCATCTATATAAGATAACATCCCTTTGTTAATAAATTTTTTTCCTGTTATATCTTCATACATTTTGAGAGGTAAGCTTTTCAGTGTATCGTTACTTGTCAAAGCATATTTCATAAAAACATATCTAATTGCTTTATAATCTGCCAAACCTTGATTTATATTTAAAAAAGGTAGATCTACACTTCCGGAATCCGTTAAATGAAATGGTATAATTATGTTTTTAGTTCGAGTAATTTTGGAAATAAAAATAGAATCATATTGAGAAGAGTCTTTAAAAAAAATATCACAAACTATGTATTTATAACTATCAGGCCTTTTATTTAAGCGATCAAACAACAAAGCAAGTTTTCTCCTATCTGTAATAGGTTGGTTTCCAACTGGAAATCCTTCTTCGTCAAGTCTATCGATAAGAATATTATCATAAGAATTATTAATAAAAATATAATCTTTTGGGTCGGGTTTTTTTTCGATTCCAAGTATAACTTTTTTTAACCCAGCAGTAACCTGAAAAAGAATTCTTTCATCACCATATACAATATGCTGATTTACAAGCCAAAGAGAAATGAAGATTAAAAAAAAAGTATGTAACAGAGAAATAGTTATTAAACGAGTTCTATGTTTATTTTGTTTTAATCTTTGTAATATCCTTTTCATAACTCCATAATAATATAAAATAAGAAATATTTACCAAATAACAAAATCAAAATCGAAGTTCTCTCTGCGAAATGTCGGTTTTTGTGCACCATTAGTAAGCTTTTCGACTTTATCACCAACATAATTTCTAAGTTCACTAATGGTAATATCACCATCGTTATTTAAATCAGAATTTCGTGTTTTTAGACCTTCGAGCAAGCAATAAGTAAATAAACCATTTTTAAAGTTACCACCTTCCCAAGCGAATTCAAGACCTCCAGAGCTTGATATAACAGCAGCTCCAGAAGTTCTTCGTAAATCAACAAACATTTCCTGTAATAATTGCGAAGCATTTTTTAATCCCAATTTTTTTTCTTTTTTAGAAACATACTCTGATTCACCCACACTTCGAAAAACGACATTTCCAATTTCGACTTTTTTTCTTTTTATTTCTTGTATTTCTTCTTTATCAACTTCTCCTGAATGGCAAGTATCCATAAATAATGCTTTAATTCTTGCAGGTATTCCATCGAGCAAATTTTCTAACTCTTCGAATGTAACACCTTTTAATTCTGGATTTAAGAAATCAATATCAAAAGTTGCATAATAATAATCAAAAAGTTTTGATAAAAGACCATGACCGGCAACAAATATAATTACAACATCATCAACTTTAGATTGCATAAGGAAATCCTTTGCTTTTATAATATTTTCTTTTATTACTTCTTTATCGAGAATTTTAAGTGTTTTTACGTCATTAAATTTCTCCCTGTTCATTGCCATAAATTCTGCTACATCATTTGCATCTTTAGACGCATAACGTAAACAATATTTTGAATTACTATATTCGGATGCACCAATCGATAAAATATATAAATCAGGTTTAGAGATTTTCGATTGGTATTTGATTTCGATAGTCTTAAAAAGTGATTCTGCCCCTTTTTCATTTAAGGCAGATATTTGAATTTTATTATTTCCCTTTGATAACTCGAGATTTAGTTCCGTTTGAAACTCTCTACTATTGTAGCTTTTAAGATTTATACCTGCTGAACCATAAACAGGAACATCATTGATATAAACATTAAGCTTTTCGAGATTATATTTTGCGTCTTCTGCTTTTACTGATAATTTTAAATTTTTTTCTTCGGTATTTAGTGGAATTTTTTGTGTTAACAGTTTAATTTCAGGCAATTGATAATCGCAATTGAATATATTTTCGTTAATGTTCATTTTTTTTAATCTTTTAAGATAAGCTCTATAATAAGCATCTATTAATTCATCGGAAACGAGTCCAATTCTTTTTAATATTATATCAGGACGGTTAAAATGAATATCATACTGCTCAGGAGGATACGCATTATTATCTAAAACAAAAGCTACAACTTTTACACCATTTTTAGAACTTAAATAATAGTTATCAGGTGTAATTACAAAATAATCCTTGTTACTATAGGTAATAAAATTTGCAATTTCATTACCAGATTTTAAATCCCACATTTTCATTTTATTATCAGCACTACTTGAAAAAGCAAACCTACCATTTGGTAAAAAACATACAGATAAAACAGGATTTGAATGCCCCTCGAAAGTCTTCAAATTTTTTCCCGTTGCTACATCCCAAAGTTTCATAGTTTTATCTTCACTTCCTGATAAAATAAATTTCCCATCAGTAGAAAAAACAGCAGAGGAGATACTATAAGAATGACCATCAAAGCGTTTTTCAATTTTCCCCGTTTCAACATCCCAAAGTATTAGAGAATTATCATAACCACCTGATAATATTTTTTTACCATCAGGAGAAAATTTGCATAAAGTAATTTTATCAACATATTCAAAACCTCTTTTGAACTTATTCTTAGAAAGGTTCCACAAAATAATTGTATTATCATAACTTCCCGAAATTGCATATTTCCCATCGGGAGAAAATGCAACGGAAGTAACAAACCACTGATGTCCTCTAAAAGTATGAAAGACTTTTCCAGTCGCAATGCTCCACAATTTCACTGTATTATCCCAACTACCAGACAATACAAATTTCCCATCAGGTGAAAATGCAACAGAAGTAACAATGTCATTGTGCCCTTCAAAAGTTTTAAGTAATATTGAACTTTCAATATCCCAAAGTCTAACTGTATTATCTGCTGCACCTGATAGAGCATATTTCCCATCAGAAGAGATTGCTACAGTTCTTATCAAATCTGTGTGCCCTTCAAATGTGTTAATCAACTTCCCAGTTGAAACTTCCCAATATTTTAATGTATTATCGAAACAACCAGTTAGAATATATTTACCATCAGGAGAATGAACTATTGAAGAAATAGCTCTTGTATGTCCCTCGAAAGATTTAACGAACCGACCTGTTGCAGATTCAGAAATCATAATTTCAGAACCAGAAGATGATAAAATATATTCAAAATCAGGAGTAAAACTAACGAAGCGAACATCATTAGAGTGTGCGTTAAAAACACTAATTATCTGTGAATTAGCAGCATCTCTAAGCTTCACTGTCTTATCATCACAACCGGAGAGAATAAATTTTCCATCAGGTGAAAATGCAACTGCGGTTACTCTGGATTCATTGTCTTCATAAGTTCTTATTGTTTTACCTGTAGAGATTTCCAGTAGTCTGATAATCCTATCTCCACTTCCTGTTAAAATATATTTATCATCAGGAGAAAAAACAGGTGAGTAATAATAATAATTATTTTTTTCAAAGTCTTTTACAATAATTCCAGTTTTAATATTCCACAATTTTAATTCCTTAAATGCTGAGGATATTAGATAGCTACCGTCATTCGAAAAATTAATTTTACTTATCGTATTTGTATGCCCAGAAAAAATATGGATTATCTCGCCAGATAATGTATTCCATATATTTATTTTATCGCCGGAAGATGAAGCTAAAACTTTGTTATCAGGTGAAATTACAAGAGATGAAATTTCGTTTTCGCTACCTTCAATTTTTTTTAATATTTTACCTGTAGAGGTTTCCCAACAAATAATTGTTTTATCGTCACCACCAGAAAAAATATTTTTACCATCCTGAGAAAAACAAATTGTGTTAACTTTATCCAAATGCCCTTCAAATGTACGAATAAGTTTTCCTGAGTTAACTTCCCAAAGTTTAATAGTTTTATCCCAACTTGCAGATAGAACAAACTTGCCATCAGGAGAAATTGTCGTTTGAGTAATTACACTTGTATGTCCTATTTGAACTTTAATTTCAGGGATTTGATTTTGTGCGAAAATGCTGTTAATAAATAATATTATTATGATTAAAAAATTGTTTTTCATTTTATTACAACTATAATAATGTATCCATTAAATTCAATTTTCAAAAAATATTATTGATAATCTATAATACTTTTTATTCAACCATTACAAATGCTGCCCAGTAATACGGAGGATATTTACGTCTCATTTCATTTTGAGCATTATGTAACGCCTCGTGTTTTGTCATTCCATCGAGCCAATTTTTATAAAACAATTCCATCAATTCAACTGTTTCTTTATCGGGGACCTTCCACAAACTCATAATTATAGTTTTTGCTCCTGCTACTTTAAATGCACGCTGAAGCCCGAAGACACCTTCTCCTCCTTCAATATCACCAAGCCCTGTTTCGCAAGCGGAAAGAACAACTAATTTCGTATTTATTAAATCAAGATTTGAAATATCAAGGGCAGTAAGAATTCCATTCTCTGCATTTTCTATTTCGCCTTCCCCCATCCAAACACGATTTGCTCCAGAAAAAATTAATCCCGACCTAATTAAAGGGTTTTCAGATAGCTGAAACTTATTCATGCGAGAAAAGCTATACATATCCGCAGTCGGTGCTGGATAAAAATAACCATGTGTTGCAATATGCAATATATCGGGAGAATTTAAATAATTCAATTTTTTTAACTCACTTTCCGAAGCATCTCTTTCAATTTTTAAAGAGGATTTCAGTCCTCTGCTTTTAAAAAGTGAATCTATTAATTGAGCTTCCGATAAAGTTCCTTTTAAATAAGTCCATTTTTGAGCAGTAAAATTTCTATTAATAATTTTATTATCCGAAGGAGGTATCCAATCTTCACACTCAAAATTTGAATGACGCTCTGTAATTGCGCTTATTTGAATAGAATCATAATCAAAAATTGCTCCCCCAAATACAGTTGCGCTCAAACTCTGTTCAACGATATTTTCTTCTGTTTTATTAGAAATCAAATCTTTTAAATTCCCATAATTATATAATTTATATTTATCAAAAATATATTTTCCAACCGAATCGGATAAAGCATTAAGAGATACCAAGTGAAGTAATCCTGAAGAGGATAAATATATTTTACTAACATTTTTCAAATGCGACTCTAATGGTTTCCATATTAAATCGTATAATGTTAAAGATTTGTTAATATCATTAATATAGCTTTTCCTATATTCAGGGGGTATTGTAATTATATTTTTTAAATCATCCTCTGTGCATAATTCAATTAGTACAGGGTATTTGTAATTTTTTCTTAATACTAATGCACCATATATATTATTAATATTCCCTTTTTCATTAATATGTTGAAAATTTACAAAATCAATTACAGCTTCATTTTCATCTATCTTTTTTTCGAAATCTTTAAAAGTAATTTCCCTTTTTTCAATTTCTGAAGAAAATATTTCGGAACGAAAGCTCAGGTTTTTTTCACACTCGTTTACTTGATTTTCAATTAATCCGATATCAATAGAATCTTTTTGACGTTCCGAAGCAGATGAAGAATATGCTTTGTTTAATTTTAGTTTTAAATTGATATAATTTTTATAATCTGCTATCAGTAATTCATCTCCGCTATTTAGTATTCTACTTCTAATTTTTGTAGTTGAGGATAAAATAATACCCTTCGTGGCAATAGAAAGGTTAAAAAAATCATTTGCTATCATCGGATTTTGCTTATACCTTTTTAACACAAATGATTTAAATTGCTCAAACTTTCTATCCACAAGTTTTAAATATTGCATTTTTTCTTTTTCACTTAGATAAGGATAAAAAATATAAATATAATTAAGTAAATTTTCATTTGTTTTTTTATAAAGAGGTTCAGCTTCATCTAATCTATCAAGTGAAGTGTATAACTCAGCAAGATTTCCAATTGCATTTATATAGTCAGGATGTTTTTCACCCAATACTTCTTTTCTAATTTTAATGGATTCCAATAAAAGTTTCTCTGCTTTTTTGTTGTTCCCCATTTTAATATATAGCAGAGCTAAATTTCCAAGATTAGTAGCATAAAAAGAATGTTTTATCCCGTATAATTCTTTAATTATTTTATTTAATCTCAAATAAATTTCTTCAGATTTAGATAATTCACCAATTGATTTATATAACCATGCAATATTATTCAAAGTAAATGAATAATAAGGGCTATTTTCTCCATACAAGGTTTTAATTATACTTAAACTCTCATTAAATAGTTTTTCAGCCTCTTTCTGTCTTTGAGTCCTTGAATACAGTGTAGCAAGACTGTTTAAATACTGTGCATAGTATTCGTTTTTCGTACCAAGAACTTCTTTCGTTATTTCCAAAGCTTCTTTATAAAGTTTTTCTGCTTCTTCATATCTCCCCATTTCATCATTCAAAAGACCAAGGTCATTTAATGTACTTACATAACTTGGATTTTTTTCACCAAGAATGTTTTTTCTAATGTCTTTTGCTTCATTTAATAATCTCTCGGCTTTATCGAACCTGCCCATATCATAATATAATAACGCTAAATTATTCAAATCTGTAGCGTAATCAGGACTCTTTTCACCGTAATTAACTTTATCTATTTCCAATGCTTCCTTCATATATCTTTCTGCTTCTTCATATTTTCCTATCTGTGCATATAAAACCCCTAAATCATTTAATGTAATTGAATACGATATGTCGCTACCTTTATTTATTTCTTTTTTAATCTTTAATGATTTCAAAAGTAACTTTTCCGACTCATCGAAATCTCCCGTTTTTGTTCTGCAATGAGCTAAGCCATCTAAACCTTCGGCATATTCAATACTTTGTTCTCCTTTTAGTTGTGAAATAATTTCTAAATATTTTATTAAATAAATCTCTGCTTCCTTAAATTTTGCAATATCTCTGTACATATCTGAAATATTTTTCAAAGTTATTGCATATTGAAAATTTATTTCTCCGAAAATTTCTTTTCGTATCGAGATTGCTTCCTTAAATTTTTCTTCTGCATCATCGAATTTTTCTATCCTTTGATATATTAATGCAAGATTAGTTAAAGATACCGCATAATTATTGGAGATTTTGCCGAATTCTTTTTCGCACTGTTTTAAACTTTTTAATCCATAGATTTCAGCATTGTTATAATCCCTGCTCTTATAATATCCAACAGTTTTTTCGTTAAGTTCTTCCCAATTTTGTGAAAAAACGTATGGGATTGAAAATAGGAAGATGAAAATTATAAGAAATAATTTTTTCATTAAATAACTTTGAAGTTAAAAAAAATAAAATTTATTATTTTATTCCACCATTACAAAAGCAGCCCAGAAGTATGGTGGATATTTTTTACTCAATTCTCTCTGTGCCTGATTAAACGCATCTTCTTTTGACATTTTATTTTCAAGCCAATTCTTATAAAATAATTCCATTAATTCAACTGTTTCTTTATCCGGTACTTTCCATAAGCTCATAATAATAGTCCTTGCACCTGCAACCTTGAATGCACGTTGTAAACCATAAACTCCCTCACCACCCATAATATCACCAAGCCCTGTTTCGCAAGCAGAAAGAACAACAAGTTCGGTGTTTTGCAAATCCATATTGCATACCTCGAAAGCAGTAAGAACACCATCCTCAGCTCCTTCAATTGGCTCTTGACCTGACCATACTCTATTCGCTCCCGACAAAATCAAACCTGACCTTAACAGAGGATTATCTGATCTTTTAAAAAGTTCCGAACCTGTTATTTCCTTACTATAATTCTTTCGCATTTCGGGAAAAAAGAATCCATGGGTAGAAATATGTAATATGAATGGAGAATTTTTTGCGTTAAGATTTTTTATTGCATCTTCACTTGCATCTTTTCCAATATATTTTTGAACGATAATATTTTCTTTTTCGAAAACATTACTGATGTGTTCACATTCGGCTAATGTTCCTTTTAAATAATCCCAGTTTCCTTTTTTATTTTCCTTTTGAGCTTTTTTATTATCATTTAAGACAAAATACGTTTTCGATAAATCTTCGGATTTAAATTTTATTTTATTAGCAATAATTTCGTTCGAATCCAAATCATATTCCGCTCCCCCAAAAACTGCAGCGAATTTATTAAAAGTTTCAAGAGATGATAAGTTCCTTTTGTTTCCCGGAATGTCTTTTACGTTTCCAATGTAATTCAATTTATATTTTTCAAGCAATAGTTCACCTTCACTTGTTCGAATTGCGGCAAAAGAAATTTTATTTAAAACTCCACTTGGTGATAAATAAACTTTGGTTATACCTTTAAGGTATTGCTCTAATGGTTTCCATATTACTTTATACAGTTCAGAACTTACTTCGGGATTTTTAATATAACTGTTTTTTGATTCGGCAGAATTAGATAATATGTCTTTTACCTGGCTTATTTCAAACATTTTTACAAACACTGGATATTCATAATCGCTTCTTAAAACTAAAGCATAATAATGTGTCGAATCAGTCCATTTCTTATTATAGTAGTTAAAGTTAATAAAGTCTATTACTACTTCATTAGGCTTTAATTCTTTCTGGATATCTTTCCATTCAACGATTTTCCTTCCTTCAGAGTAGTATTCCGATTTGTTTATAAGTTCCTTTTCGAGTTGATTTGCTTCTTCTTCTAAAACCGAAACGTTTATTCCTTTATTTATTTGTTCTGCCATAGATATTGAATAAGCATACGCAAGAGTTTTTTTAATTGAAGACAATTTATCGTAAACAACAATAAGTTCGTTTACTTTCTGCTTAACTTTCGAAGTCGTAGAAAGTATTATACCCTTAATTGCAATATCGAGATTCATAATTTCGGCTGTGATACTTGGATTATTTTTATAATCAATCGACGCAAACGAATAAAACGCTTCGAAATTTGAATTAATCGAATTTAAAAATTTGAACTTTTCATTTTCATTCATAAATGAAAAATTCGATTGAATTTGTGCAGAGAGATTTTTTATTAATTCCGAAAAATATTTCCTTGCTTTTGTATAATCCCCCGTTACTGAATACAAGTTCGCACAACCAAACAATACCTTTGCGTAATCAGGATGTTTATCACCAAGTGTTTCTTTAAAAATTTTGTATGATTTATGATAGTAAGATTCGGCATTTTTATAATCACCCATTAAATAATATAATTCCGCTAAATTATCCAACGTCATAGAGTATTGAGGATTGTTTTCCCCAAGTGTTTCTTTTTTTATCATTAGTGCTTCGGAATAAAGTTGATATGCTTCTTTAAATTTATTCATTTCTTTATATATCGAAGCAAGGTTTTCAATAATAATTGCAAACTCTGTATTTTTTTCTTCATAAACATTTCTATATATTTTAATTGCTTCATTTAAATATGTTTCTGCTTTCTGGAAATCTCCTGTTATAAGATACAAATTGGAAATATTATTCAGGGAAGATGCATACAGATAATGATTATCTCCAAAAATTTCCTTTCTAATATTTATAGACTCAAGGTAAATGAGTTCGGACTTTTCATAATTACCGAGAATCTTATATAGTTCCGCAAGATTATTCAGAGATGTAGCATACGAGGGGTCTTTATCTCCTAATTTTTCCTTAAATATTTTGCATGCCTGCATAATTAATTTTTCAGCGTTACCAAAATCCCCCTTTTCTTTTTTTAGTGCTGCAAGATTATTTAAAGTAAATGCATACCCTGTATTTTCTCCCTGAGTCTCTGAAGTGAATTTCAAAACTTCATAATATATTTTCTCTGCTTTTTCAAATTCACCAATTGTATGATATAATCCGGCAATATTACTCAATGTTTTCAAATAATCGGGATGATATTCACCAAGTAATTTTTTCCTTATACTAAGTGCTTCGGAATAATATTTTTCGGCGTTATCATATTTCCCTGAATTAAAAAACATTACACCTAAAGTATTAAGGGATTTTGCATAATTATCATTTTCCTTTCCAAACTCAATCTCGGCAAGCTTTACTGATTGCTCACCATAAATAATAGCATTTTTAAAATCCCCCGCAGTATAATATTCGAGCTCTTTTTTATAGGTTTCTTCCCACTTCTGAGCATATATCAAAGAGGTAAAAAGTATATAAGAAAAGCAGGTAAGAAATAATATCCGCATATGACCTCCATGTTTGAAGAATTACTAATTGATACAATGAAAATTATTAGAATATTCTTAACATCCCTAAATGAAAAGCCAAGTTTTTATCATACAAAAATACAATAAAATTAAAAATATGAAATACGTCTCATCAAAGAGAAAAGAAATATCTTTCTATTTAAGTATTACAAGTTTTTGAACTGAAGATTGTATTTTTGTTTCCCCTTCAATAATAATTCGATAAAAATATAATCCGTTTGCCATATAATCACCTTCGTTATCTCTACCATCCCAAGTAATTTGATTAAATCCTATATTAGCAGAAGTATTAATTGTTTTAACCAGTCTTCCCGAAACAGTATAAATTTTTATAATACAACTTGTGGGTGGATTATTACCTCCAAGATTAAAAATAAATGCGGTTTGATTTTTCATAGGATTTGGGTAATTATTTAATTCTTTCAGGGTTAACTGATTAGTAACAAAAACAGAATAAGAAAGAGTATCGTAATCTTGCCCCGAACCTTTACGAGATATTAGTTTGAAAATATTTTCACCATCTGAAAGTTCAGGGTTATATCTTAATGACAAGTTTTCACTTAAATTTTCAACTCCCTCAACGTGCAAACCGTTTCCGATTTTCGAGAAATAAGGTTGATAAATATTATTAATGTATAATTTAAAATCCGAAGTATCGAAAGAATTGTTGTTCGATTGAAATTTATCTTTTAGTTTTATTTCAATTTCAGGTTTTGACCTAACAAATTCACCACCGCTGATTTTAACACCATCTGAATATAACTCTGCTGAATAAAGTTGTGAAGTTCCCTTAACGACTAAATTTGTTGTTGCAATATTATTATATACATATAAATCGTTTTGTGTGCTGTAAGGTGCAACTTCAAAAAATAAAGGTATATAATTATTATATTTTCTTAAAAAGGGTAAACCTGTAATTTTGATATTCGTTTTAACATAATGAGCACTATCAACTTTCAAAGTAGTTGGAATATAATCCGATTTAAAAACAACTTTTTGACCGGTATTTGTATAAGCATAAATTTCCCTCGTATATCCATATAAGTCTACGTAACCAACATTATAATAAGCAAGACTAACACCGAGACTATCGCCACCATTTAGCAACGAATCTGACTTTATAAATGTATTATAATCTAAAGCTAATTCAGACGGTGCAACATAATTAAGTTTAAGGGATTGAAATACAGGAGATTGAAAACCTGACAATGAATCTATATTAAGTTTTGCTATAAGTTTTAAATATGGATAGGTATAGGCATTAATAGATTGCAAATCAACAAAGCTATTGGTTGTTATATTCGAAAGAAGTAGGTTTTCGTTATTATTCCTATCAATACCAATAACATCGAATTTTATATTTGAACCCGTATATAATATCTGCTGCCAAGAAAAGTTTTTCCATGTTTTAGCAGGTCCGAAAGTTTGACTTACAGTTCCATAAAGTTGTTTAAAATAAGGCTGCATTGAACTTACAGCTGGATACCAATTTGTATTCCTAAATGTTTCAGATACAATAGGTGTTGGATTTCCGGGATAGCTTATAAAACTCCATCCATCCCAGTTCCAATTCATAAAATTAAGCGAATCCATTTTTGTACTTCCAAACTGAATGAACTTGTTTTTTGTGTTTGTATTTAAATTGGTAACAGAAAATCCTGTTGAAATAAGTTTAAGAGCAATCAAGATATGTGACGAGTCAAAAGTGTTGAGATAAGCCAAAACAGAATCCGATGAATTAGAACTCGATAAATATATATGGATTGTACTTAAGATGCGTCCGCTAAGCTTACTAACTTTCACCATAAATATACCATTCCAATCAATATTTGGTCTTGTTAAAGACTGCCCAACATTATTCACCGAATAAGAAGTTGCTTCCCACGGATCCCCTCCCCAACTTGATGCTACAAGAGTTCCTTGAAAATTAACGGTTTTTAGTCCTGTGTTATCGCCGTTAACATTCGATAACTCAAAATCATTAAAATGTCCTCTTTTATTTTTATATATCAAAATATTTGAATCACCGGGTAAGACTGGATAATCTGTTTCGGTTAAATTAATTTCCGATTGATTGTAAACATCAAACGAAGGTAATGAAATATTATAATTAAACCTTCTAATTTCCGACCATCCTAATGTATCATTATTATTAACAATAGCATTTAATCTCCAATAATAAATAATATTAGAATCTAAAATAGGAATTCTAATTTTAAACTTAGTTGCAGCCCCTGACATATTATTGTTAAAAAATGTTTGAATCATAGAGGAGTTGAATGACCTTGATGTATCCAACTGCACAATTAATCTTACAGAATTAGATGAAGTATTAACATTAGGATTTATTCCAACAATTTCAACAGTATCTCTTTTTATAATTGAATTATCAATAGGTTTTATTGGAATAAAAGAAGCGTTTTTAAGGTTTAAAGGAAAGATAACCGTATTGTTAGCAGTACTTTCTTGAGTATACCAATTATCAACATCTAAAACTATCTTCATAAAATACGATCCTACAGTATCTAATTTGAAATTATATGAAATAGTATCAACAAATGCCCAATTTCTTACAATAGTATCTCTAATACTATGATTCTGATTATTTCGTAAAATTTGAAATCTAATTTTACAGGAATCAGCAAACGTTCCTAAATTTTTAGGAAAAGTTTTTAAAGTAACATTTTCCCTAAGAACGGGCGATGAATTTGATATAAAATAATCCGAAAGTTGAATATCAAATTCGGGAAAAGCAGGTAGGGACAGCTTAATAGCTGGATCACCTATTAGATTATAACAATTTATAGTGTTTCTTTGAGCAAAATATAGAGATTCTGGAGACATAGCAGTAGAAGCAAATTTCATCAATTCGCCAAGTCTTCTTAAACCATTGGATGTAAAGCCATTTAATAAATGTTGTTCGAAAATATTTCCGCCCCCAGGAAAGAAACTCCATCCTGTAGTGCTAATAAATCCTATCGCCCCTTTATTTGAAGGTAGAACAAACTGCTCTCCATATCCACGTGATTGCGATTCTGAATTTTTTCCAGTAAAACAAGTCATACTGAATATAAGTGGATACATGTTAAGATTAGATAAAACAGCTGGATTTGAAAAAGCATGATCCCAATATTCATAACTGGAATGACCAATATAGCTAACAAATAAAGCACCTGAATTAATTGAATTTTTTATAGAATCGGAATAATTATATGTAACAATTCCAGAAGAGTCATCAATATAAATTTTAGTAGCTATCATCGATAAAGGGGGAATTAAAATATAAGAATTCAAATAATTATTGGATTGATTTATAAACTGCAATTGGTCTGTTCTGTAATGGCCACCTGATATAAATATAGAATTTTTAATCCACTTATTAAGAGGTTGGCTTTCGTATGAAATTATTTTATTTACCATATCTTGTGCTTCCTGAATTGTGTATGCAGGAAGCCTTCCAATACCAATTTGATGGAAGTAAGTAAATGTTCCAAAATTCATATTTACGAAATAACCATCAGAAGGAGGATTACCATAAACAGGCACATAATTTTGGTAATAAATAGAAGAATTCGAATTTTTCTTAGGGTCTAAAGATGCCCTTCCAAGCAAGCAAACATTAGAAATTCTTGGTTGTGTCCAATTATCGTAAATATACTTTATAAAATACCTTATTGCTATTGGATTTTCTATCCCGTAATTAAAAATATCATAAATATCTTCTATTTCAGCTTTTACCGACCTGAAACCATCATGATTATATCTGTATGCACGCAACTGTTCCGCTTGCGTTTCGAATAACTTATTATAAATAACCAAGTAATCTACACCATTAGATGCAGATACATAATTAGGAACTTGTCTTTGTTTAATTCTGAAAGGTTTTTTTGTTATATATTTATTTAAGATTTCAAAACTTCCGTTACCTTTTCCTGTAAAAATTAATGTATCGGCAGAAGTATTATAATTGGAAATTCTAAGTCCGTATTTTACATCATATATGCTAATTGGATTTGCAGAATTAAATCCTTTAACTTTGTAGATTTTAGATGAAGAATCTGATGAACTGATAGAAAAACTTATACTATTACTATCAAAATCAAAACTCCTCGGATAGGATACTTCAAACATATCACAGTATAACTGACCGCTTGAAAAGGAAGAAGGTGGTGAATATTTTACTCTCCCTGTATTACTCGAAGATGGGTTTAGCAATGTTGAAGGGAAATATAACATAGTATCAATTTTTTCGAAATGGTTAGCTTTAACTGTATCGATTAAAATGTTATTCATACTTAATACAAGACGATGCTCGTAAGGTATGCTTGTGTTCTGATTCTTTGGATAAGCAAAAACTTTTATGATACTTGGTTGAGTAGTAACAAGATAAGGAGTAGAAAAATTTTGAGTAATAGTATTACCCCACTGCATCAATTGCCAAAACCATCCTTCTCCTTGAAATTTTTCATTATTAAAATTTCTATAATCTTGTTCGTTAACCTGCTCGCCATAAGAATAGACTAAGTCTCTTTCAAAATGAAATTTTTTATAATAATAATTTTGAGGACAAGGTGTATAAGAAGTATAATTAAAATTTACAAACCTTGTACCATAAGATCCCCCCCAGCCAATCCAATACGCACTTGTATCAGAGAATAAATCAAAAAATTCATCAGTAATATAAGCAACTTGGTTATTACTATTATAGGTATTTGTCAAACCTCCATAATTTCTAACCCCATAAAAATCCAGAAAATCTACGTCATTAAAAATACCATCTTCTTCACCGTAAAAATAAATTGGGACTTGGTTACCCTTGTAATAAACTTTGACTGTTCTTGGATCAATAACATCAGGATTAACACCAGCATTAGAAAAGTCTATTTTATTAATTCTATAAATCCCATCATCAACAACATACATTTTTAAATAAGTTTGATTTGGAGTAATCCATCCAAAGTTTTGGGCAAGGGTAAAATTTGTAAAAATGAAAAAAATCAATATATATATTTTGCATTTCATATATATAATATAAGGTTTAAAACTCATTTTTAATATATCAAGTTTTAGTTATAATTCTTTACTTTAAAATCACAAGTTTTTGTATAGCGGTTTCTTTTTTAGAGTTTCCTTCAATAATTAATCTGTAAAGATAAACTCCATTTGCCATATAATCCCCGTCTTCATCTCTTCCGTCCCACGGAATATTATTAAATCCGATATTTGCAGGGAAATTAATTGTTTTTACTAATCTTCCAGCAATAGTGAAAATTTTAATTTTACAATAATTCGGTAAGCTACTCCCTGACAAATTAAAAATAAAATTAGTATGATTTTTCATCGGGTTAGGAAAAGTATTCAAATCGAATATTTTCATTTCTGGATTAACAGTAAGTAAATACCTTACTGTGTCTGCATAATTACCTGATTTATCAAACGAGACAAACATAAAATCATGAAGACCTTCCGAAAGCAAAGGTTTATAAACCACAGTTGCTTGAAGGAAACTATTAGTTGGAAAAATCAAATCTATTTCGGGATTTTTTATACCTCCAATAAAATACGGAACATAATTTGTGTCAAGATAAACTTTAATATTTGAAGTGTCACTAATCTGCATCTTACTATTATCAAGATACTTGGCTTCTATTATAGGTTTTGCTTGTATAAAATCTCCATTTTGAACTCTAATACCGTCATAAGTAACATTGAGTGATGGTTTTATCGAATCACCTGTTAAAATAAAGGTTGTAATAGCCGTATTATTATAAGTATAAAATTCATTTTCTGTGTTTCTTAATTTAGATTCAAAATATATATATACTGTATCTTTTGGCTTTAATCTATTTCTTAAACCACCTGTATTTACTAAAACATCTGCTCTTACAGAACTATCTACTTTAATAAGAGAATTTAAGGTATCAACTTTTAATATTCTAATACCTGAAGGGGAACTTGCCGACCAAGTATTAATAGTTGTTAATGCACCTATAAAACCGACATTAAAATATTTAACACTAATTTTTACCGTATCACCTTCCAGAACTACCGAATCACTTTTTATAAAAGAATAGTTATCTGAAATTAATTCTGCGGGTGGTATATAATTAAATGTTAATGATTTCAAAACAGGAGAATTATAACCGTTTAGAGAGTCAACATTAAACTTAGTTTTTAATAACAAATTAGGATAAATACTCGTCGAAACTGTGTCCAAATTAAAAAAATTACTCGAGGTAATATTTGTATAAAGAATATTACTTTGGTTATTATTATCAATCCCGAAAACATCGAAAGTTAAACTACTATTAGAAAACAAAGAATAATTCCAACTAAAGTTTTTATAATATGCAGCAGGACCAAAATTATTATAAACGAAACCGCTATCGAATTGAAATTGTGGCTGCATAGACGAAATTGCTGGAGACCATTGAATATTGCTATTAAGATATTTTTCCGAAACTATATACCCTGTTCCCGTAGGATAACTAATAAAACTCCATCTATCACCCCAAACATTCATACGAACAGAATCTACATAAGTACTTCCAAATTCTTTAAATTTATTTTTCAAAGAAAAACTCATAGAATCTGTTACACCAACTGGAACCGATTCGGATAACATCAAAATATAATTGTTATTAAATGTATTAAGATAATTAATTACCGAATCTGATGAAGTTGGAGAAGAAAACTTGAAATGTTTTAATTCTACATATACTCCATCATTTTTTCTAACTTTGATAATATTTAATCCACCCCAATGAAGATCAGGGTCAAGTAAAAATATTTCTTTTCCATTTACTCTAAAATATGATGCTTCCCATGGATCTCCACCCCAAGACTGTGCAAATAAATCTCCAGTAAAATTCCTTAATTTTATTCCATCAGAAGATACAATAGTATTATTAAGGTCTATTTGATTGTATTGTGATGCATATTTTTTATAAATATTTATAATTGAGTCATTATTCGTTTTCACATTTTTGTCTTCATTTTTAAAAACCGGATAATACAAAAATCTACTCGGCATTGTCCAACCAGAGGTATCAGTATTATTAATTACAGAATTTGTTCTCCAAAAATACACTATTGTTGAATCCAAAATTGGAATACGAATTTTAAATTTTGTTATAACCCCAGAATCACACACTTTAAAATACGTTTGATTTAATGAAGAATTAAAATTCATACTCGTATCTAACTGAACAAAAAGTTTTAAGATGTTTTTTTTCGGGTCTATATTTGGATTAATACCAACAAATATAACAGAATCATTATGAACAATCGAATTATCTATCGGTTTTAATGGAACAAAAGAAATATTTTTTAAAGGTATAGGAATTATAATACTATTATTTGTTTTACTTTCCCTAACATACCAATTATCAACATCAAGAATTATTTTCATAGAATAAATACCTGCGGAATCAATTCTAAATGAATAAGATATCGAATCAACGAAATCAAAGTTTCTAATAATTGTATCTGTAATTCTATTACTTAAATTATTTTTTAATAGTTGAAATCTTATTTTACAGGAATCAGCCCTCGTACCAAAATTTTTCGGAGAAATACGAATTGTAATTTGTTCCTTGAGAGTTGGAAATACAGGTATCATTTTATAATCACTCATCTGAATATCAAATTCGGGATATGTTGGCATAAGTAATTTAGAAGCGGGGTCTCCAATAAGATTATAACTATTTATTGTATTCTTATTAGCAAAAGAAATTGTATCAATGTTTTTAAAATAAATTTGGGCATATCTTAAAATATCACCAATTCTTCTTAAACTATCTCTACTAAAAGATTTTAAAATCAAGTCATTGAGTGTATTTCCACCTCCTGGGAAAAAGCTCCATCCAGTTGTTCCAATAAATCCTACCGCACCTTTATTTGGAAGGAATAGAAATTTTTCTCCAAATCCTCTGTCAGCATCTGTATGAGCATTTTTACCAGTAAAACAAGTCATGCTCAATATCAATGGGGTCTTTATACCGTTACTTAAAATATTGGGGTCTCTAATACCATTATCCCAAGTTGTAGTAGCAGCATGACCAATATAATTTACAATTAAATTACCATTATTAATCACATTTTTTATGGAATCTTCATAACTATAGGAGACCTGACCGGAAGTATCGGTTCTATAAATTCTAATTGGATATCCAACAATAGGTGGAGAGTTAATATAAGAATTAATTAAATTATTGGAAGAAGTTATAAATTGTGTTTGTTCTGAAGCTGTAAAACCACCGGTTATGAAATTAAATTTCTTTATCCAAGTATCCAGAGGATTATTTTCGTAAGAGATAATTTTGTTAACAACATCTTGAGCTTCTTGAGATGTATACACAGGAATACGACCAATGGAAATTTGAGGGTAATAAACAAAGGATCCGATATTTAAATTTGCAAAATATCCATCTGACGGAGGATTTCCATATACTGGTATAAGATTCTGATAATAAATGGAGCTGCTAAGATTCTTTTTAGGGTCTAAAGAGCCTCTTCCAAATAGACAAATAAATTTTACTGATGGAGAAGACCAATTATTATAAACATATTTCACAAAAGCTCTTAAAGCATCTGGACTTTCCATACCATAATTAAATATATCGTAAATATCTTCTACTTCAGCTTTAAAACTTCTAAAATTATCGTGTGAATTTCTATAAGCTCTTAACTGTTCTGCTTGCGATTCAAACAATTTATTATAGATTATAAGGTAATCAGTTCCATTTGAAGGAGATACAAGATTTGGAACTTGTTTCTTTTTTATTCTAAAAGGTTTTTTTGTTATATATTTATTTACAATTTCAAAATCACCATTTCCTTTTCCTGTAAAAAAAATTGTATCGTATGAAGACAAAGAATTCGCAATTCTAAAACCATTTTTAATATCATAAATATTAATTTCATTATTTTGGAAACCACTAATTTTAAATTTTCTTGAAGTGCTATCTTGAATTTCTGATTTAAAGCTTAATTTACTATCTTCAAAAGTAAAATTCTTGGGGTATGAAATAGTAAAATAATCAAAATATAGATAGCCATCACTTAAATTTTGTGTTATATATTTTACACTTATCTGATTAACTGTTGTAGCAGATAATAATGAACTCGAAAAAAATATTGTTGTATCAAATTTGTTATAATTAGCTCTTTTAAGTGTATCTAAATTAGTTGAATTAATTCTAATAATCAGTCTATGTCCGGGATTATTATTGTTAGGATAAGCAAAAAGTTTTAGCGAACAGGTTTGTGGAATAATTGATAATTGCGGAGTTCTAAATGTATCCGTAATAGTATTGAGTAATTGCATTTCTTTCCAATACCATCCCTCACCGGAAACTTTCTCGGTATTAAAGTATCTAAAATCAGTACTAGGATTAAAAGTTTCGCCCAAAGAATATATCAAATCCTTTTCAAAATGAATTTTTTCGAGAAAATAACTTTGTGGAAAATCCAAATTTGTAGAAAAGTTATAATTTATATATCTTAGACCGAATGTTCCACCCCAATCAATCCAATAAATACTCGTATCTGAATATAAATTAAAGTATTCGTTTGTGGTATAATCTAATATAGTAGAACCACCTGATTCTTTATACGTATTAGTTAAACCTCCGTAATTTCTCAGACTATAAAAGTCAAAATAATCTGAATCGTTAAATATCCCATCTTCCTCACCTAAAAAATATATAGGAATTTGAGAACCTTTATAGAAAACTTTAACTGTTCGGGGGTCAATATTTCCAGTATTCACACCAGCATTAGTAAAATCAATTTTGTTTATTCTGTATAATCCATCATCAGAAATGTATAATTTCAAATAATCTTTGTTTGGAGTTATCCAATTGTAGTTTTGAGCAAAGCAAAAATTAGATAGGAAAAAGATAGAGATAAATAATAAACGTCTCATATTTGATTATTTTGCTTATTAATAAGTAATTTAATCTTAAATATGATTATTTTAAATATAAAAATAGGAATACCCAAAAAGTATCTTTTCCAGAGTCTAGCCGGTTCCAAATAGATTCTATAAATCCATTCAAGCCCTATTTTACGAAAAATTTTCGGGGCTCGTTTTTTTACTCCAGATATAAATTCAATCCCACTACCAACCGCCATCTGAACTGGAATATCAACAAATTTGCTGTTCTCTGCTATCCATTCTTCTTGATATGGCGTGCCAAGACCAACAAATAAAATATCAGCTTTTGAATTTTTTATTTTCTCGTAATCATCATTTTTGAAAATAGTATCACGTGATAATGCACCAGATATGTTTATATTGGGATATTTTTTTCGAAGTGTTTCTGGCAAAAGTTTTATCGCCTCTTTACTACCACCATAAAAAAAGCATTTCAACCCGTTTTTATTAGCAAGGTTCAAAATTTCGTAATATAAATCAGTACCTGTAATTCTATTTTTCAATCCATTCTTACCATATAATATTTTTGAAGCTATAAAGACACCAACTCCATCACTATATAGCGCAGAGAAGGAATTTAAGAAATTTTTGAACGTATCACTTTTGCAATAAGTCAATAATATATTAGCATTAATATTATGAAACATAAATCTTTCTCTAATCTTAATCTTTTCAAATACAATAGAAATAATTTCTTCATATGATAAATTTTGAATATATAAACCGAATATATTTATTTTATCTTTCAAAATTTTAATTAATAAAACTTAAACAAATACCATTTCCCAATTAATATATTTGTAATATGTTTCCACTCATATTCCTTTTCAACAACAAGGTTTCCTTTTAGAAAAGTTAAATTCTTTTCGTTAATATAATACGCATATTTATCATCAATGTAAACCGAATCATTTAATAAATTTTTTAATGAATATGTCGAATAATATTTTACATTATATTTTTTCAAATACTCATTTACCCTTGCATTTTTTAAGTAATTAAGATATTCAAAACTGTTTATAAAACCATCACCATTAATAACTTTTCTTTCGGAAAAAAAACCAACAACACCACAATAATCGATTTGATAGATACTTTCAGATTCATTCACCAATGTTTTTAATGTTTTTGCATAATTATACCCTGATTCATATTTAATGTTTATTATTCTCGTATAATAAAAAATAAATAAAAAAAGAAAAACCGAAATAAATAGCGAAATGAAATAAAAATTTTTATTAGTATCCACAATTAAACCAACCATAAGTAATGAAATAAAGACAGGAGTAGTCATATACCATTCTCTTATACTATAATTATTGAACATTAGATTAATAAACACAAAAATTACACTTCCAATACCGATACCAATAAGAAGCAAATTGTATTTATGAGTATAATTATTTTGTCTTATTTTTTTAAAATAAAAAATTAAGAATACAAAAAGCGAAGTAATAACCACTGCTATCCTAAAAAACTGATTATAAAATTTTCCTCTGTCGGATAATAATAATTTAAAATTATCATATATCAAAATATTCGGGAAACTATTTAATAACTTTTCGCTAACAGTATTAATATTTCCAAAAAATATATAATTTGTTAAATAATATATAAAAATCGTTATAAGAAGTACTGAAATGGATATTAAAATATATTTTTTTTTCTTCGAGCATAAATAATAATCAATTAATAAAATTACTGGAATGTAAGAAAAAAGATAATCTGTCCTTGTTAAGTATAAGCAAGCAATTATTAAAGATTTCAATACTATATTATCCTTATCTTCAATTAGTTCTTTTGATTTTAAATATAAAAAGACCGATATTAATAAAATGGACAAATGGCTTTCAAGTCCAAAATCTCTGATGAAAACAAAAGAAATAAATAAAATATTTAATAAAATAAAATTTTTTTTATTAAAATTATCTTTATAAATATTATTCAATGACTTAAAAACAAAAATTTGCGTTACCAAAATAATTACGATATGATAAAGGACAACAAGTCTGTATAAAAATTCTGGCGAAGGTTGAAAAAACAAATTGGGTATCAAAAAAAGGATTACTAAATTAATAAAATAAAGAGGGTGATAACCATTAGAAATATTAATCCCATCAAAAGTAGAGCCTAATCCCTTTGTAAAATTATTCGCAGTTTTAATATAAAAAAACGAGTCGTCGTGTGCAAAATTTAATAAAAACTGAAATGGTAAAACAAAGGTTAACAAAACTGAAAAAATTAAAAATATTATTATATATTTTCTCATATTCTTAACACTTCTCATAAATATCATTTAATAAATCAATCGCTTTTCTGTGATTGTATTTATTTAAAACTTTTTTGTATAGATTCTCAGCACATTTATTTGCAATGTTTTTATCACTATAGAAAATCTCCATTTTATCAAATAACGTATTAATATCTTCTTTTTCGAACAGCAATCCATCAACATCATCGCTTATCATTTCTGAAATACCGTTAACATTTGCTCCTATAAAAGGAACCTTCATCATCCCTGCTTCAAGAACAGTTAAGGGGAATGGGTCGACACGCGAGGGTAAAATCAAACAATCGAATATACTATAGTAATCAAAAATATTTTTTCTTGGTGATACTAATTTCACTTTTACAGGTATATTTATTTTTTTTATATCATTTCCTTCTCCAACCATTAACAAATAAACATTCTTATGTTTTTTTTCAAACATCTCAAATGCCTTTAACAATATATCTATTCCTTTTTCCTTTATCGAAAATCTCCCAACATATCCGATAAGATATGCATCAAAAGGAATATTTAAATCTTTTCTTATAAAATTAACATTATAATTTTTAGGTACTTCATTAATATCGATAAAATTATTAAATACAATAATTTTATCTTCTTTAATTTTGAAATATTTTATTAAATGTTGCTTTACTGAATCTCCCGCTGCTAAAAGAATGGGCGATTTATAGCTTAATAGCTTCTTTCCGTAAACGAAACTTTGAACAGAAGTCACCCTTTTTATTACTAAAGAAAAAGAAATAATATAAGTAATAAAATCAAAAAATCGGTGATGTGAGTGAACTATATCTATATTTTTTTCAGTAATAAATTTGCTTATAGTTTTTTTTATTTTTAAAATACCTCTTGGGGAATTATTATTTAAATTTAATAACTTAATATTTATATCTGACTCATAAAACTTATCATATGCATCTCCATTTAAAGCTATTACAAAATGTTTATTATTTTTCTTTGGATATTTTGTTATAAGATAAATAGATTTCGATATCCCGCAAGTTAAATTTAAAGATGTATGCAAATGTAAAATATTCAATTCAATTTAACTAAATTATTTCCTTGATAAATGTAACCTTCTATTTTTTCGTTTAAAATTACTAATTTTATTTTGTTTGGTTTGCCGATATTATTATATTCCAATATTTCTACAGACAAATCTTTATTACTTATTCCATTTTCTTTTTTGATACGATATTCATCGCCATCTAGATAAAAAAATTGAGTCTTCCCTGTGCAAGCAATTTCATATTCGTTATTTTTAATCTTATTTATATTAAATTCTTTGTTCAACGAATGGTTATCCAAAGCGACTGCCCTTACAAGGTCTATTATTGTATCCTTAATTATGAATTCCTTATATTTAAAATAATTGTATGGAAACATAATATTATCGTAGATGAAATACTGTTGCATTCTTGCAGGATTACCAATAATCATTATTTTTTTGTGTTGGGGAATATTTATTTTTAATAAATTATCTATTCTCTCTTTTCCATCTATAGATATGGTTTTCCAATTATCAACAACACGGAAACTCCAAAAAAGCCAAAATAAAACAATTACAAATAAAAGACGATTAAAAATAAATATTTTATTCTCTGAAAGACTTATTAAAATTATTAAAATTATTGCAAAAGGAATTAAAATTAATTGTGGTCTTATATACCCTGCATATATAAAGGGAGAAATTAAAATTAAAAAATTTATACATATCAATAAAATATTTTTATGATTTTTTTGTTTAACGTAATTTATTATAATTTTTGTAATAAATATTAAAGCAATGAGTATATAAATAATAATAAAAATATTAAATTCTTTAATTTCCAATCTCAACACAGAATAATCAATAGGAATTGTTAATGCAACGAAACTTTTCAATACAATTACAAAAGTATTTAAAATAAAATTTCCTTCAATATATTTGCTCGATAAAATAGGAATACCATAACTCAAAAACATTTTAAAAACAAAATATAAAACCAATAAGGATAATTGTGAAATAATAATCAATTTGAAATCTTTAAAACCTTTTTTATTCTTCAAAATAAATAATACTAATATGCTGACGAAAGGAAAAGTAACTGCTATTTCCTTTGTAAGTAAAGAAAAAACAAATAAAATATTTGAATAAACCAAAAAACGAGGATGTCTGCTGTTCAAATATTTAACAACATATAAAAAGGCAAGCAAATAAAATATTCCGCAAAGGATTTCGAAATATGCTGCAGACCAGCATAGATTGTGAAGATTGTTTGGATAAAATAAAATTAAAAACTCAGAATAAATTGATATCTTTACACTTTTTGTTAGTTTTAAAACAATAAAACCAAGAGTGAATGTGAAAAGCAAATAAAGGAAAAGATTTACTAAACTGTATATAATAAAATTATCATAAGATATACCAAGTAATATATTCAAACCAACTATCCCTTTTAAAGTCAAAAATAAAACAGGTCTATATCTATAAGAGTCAATATATTCCAAATTGTTTGTAACTTTATCTATGAACGTAGAATTTACAGCAGTATAAGCATCTGCAAATGTATCCGATAAAATCCCTATTTTGAAAAATCCAACTAATAATAATGTTATTATGAAAAATCCAAACAATATTAAAGAATAAATATAGTAATATTTTTTAATCATATTTATTTCTTATCTGATAAATTTTTATCTTAAATAAATCTATTAACATTAGAAATCCGTGTTTGATTACCTTTACTGTACTTGTTCCTTGTTTTCTGAGTGTTACAGGTATTTTTTTTATTTTATACTCATTTTTTATTGCAAGAAATATCAACTCGACATCAATTGCAAAACCATTTATTTGAGATTTGTTAAATAAATCGATAGCACAAACAGAAGAAAACCCTTTTAAACCACACTGTGTATCAGAAAATTTTCCAGATGTAACACCACCAATAACAAACGAAAAAAATTTACTTCCAAAAGAGCGAAATACAGAAATATCTTTATAGTAAGTAGATTTGCTCAATGTTCTATCACCGATTACAACATCATATTTTTCCTTGTCTAAAAAATTAATAATATTATTTATATCTTCATTTTGATAAGGAATATCGGCGTCCGTAAATATTCTGTATTTTCCTTCTGCATTCAAAACTCCGATTTTAACTGCATTGCCTTTTCCTAAATTTTTATCATTTCGAATATATTTGCAATTAAACTTTTTTGAGATATCTTCGTTATTTTTCCATTCTTTACTTCCATCGTCTACAATTATTATTTCATATTCGTATTTTTGTCTTTTTAAATAATTTAATAAATATGGTAAATTACTTTTCAATACATCTGTATTGTTATAAACGGGTATTATTATACTTAAAAAAGTCAAATTATTCTTCTAATAATTTTTTAACTTCATAATAAACATATTCAAACGAAATATTTTCGAGACAAAACTTTCTTTCGTAAATGCAGTTAAACCCACATTCAAAACAATCCATCATATTATATAAATAATTATTATTTTTGTTTTCTTTTTTATAAGGGAAATATTTATTAAAATATCCCCCGTCAAGAATTGCAAGGAATGGTTTTCCAAGTTTGAGGGCTATGTGAGTAAGTCCCGAATCACCTCCAATAAATAATTTACAATATTGAATTATATCCGGTAAATCACTTAACGAAGATGTATCTATAATTATATTTTCGTTTTTGTTTTTAATTTTTTTCAGAATGTTTTTTTCTCTTGGAGAACCCACTAATATTATTTTATTTGACATTGTCAGCTTTTTACACAACTTTGTAAAATTATCAATTCCCCACGTCCTTTCTAACTCTGATGATAGAGGAGCAATAACTATATATTCATTCTTATTTACTAAACCATTTTTTAAATATATATTGCCGTCCGATATTTTAAAAGTCTTTTTATTTTCAAAATTGATATTGTATTCTTTAAATAATAATTTTTTAATTAGCAATTCAATTTTTTCATATTCATTCTTCACTTCTGTAAATAATATCTCATCGTAATATTTATCCATTATTTTACCAGTTATCCCTTTTTGATATTTCTTATCAGTATTTAAAACATACACTTTATTTGCTCCACTTAATAAAGATATTTCATCGTTCAACATTCCTCGTGCGGGGGTAATATTATATAATTTATTTAATTTTAGTTTTCTTAATTTTATTATTAATAAAATGCGATACAGAACAAACCATTTATATAAATTGTAATTATAAGTAACTATCTTAATCTTACCTTTATAATTTCTCAACAAAGGGTAATATTTATCTTTTATCAGAAAAAACAACTCAATGTTTTGAGGGAATAAATCATCGTTTTCTAAAATCATCGAAGAAACCAAAATATCACCAATTTTTTCGGAATTATAAAACAAAATATTTTTGTAATCATTATTAAATCGTCTTTTGAAAAATGTTTTTAAAAAATAAAAAATTAATAATGAAATAATATTCTTAATATATAATATCACTTTATTACCTTTTCGCCTACTATATGATAAGTATCAAATTTGAACTTTCTATTTACAAAAGAATTTACTTTTGCTGTTACTTTTTTTCTTCTTAAAAAATTTAAAATCCTATCGCCTAAAAAAGTTATTGGAAGATATCTAAACAAGTATTTTTTCTTTATGTTTTTAAATTTCAAACATTTTAACAAATTATATCTTGCAAATTTAATACTCCCTCTATAATATTCAAGCAAACCTAACCTAAGGTAGTATTCTCCACTTTTTTCTTTGTAAAAATTCTCTAAATATTTCTTACCACATTTATAATAATTGACTTTTTGTGTTTCATAATAATCAAACGGTCTTTCTACAAGTCGGTATTTGTACAAAGGTTTCTGAATATTATACATTTTATATCCAAGAGAAAGCAATCTTAAAAATAATTCGTCATCTTCTGCACAAATATATTCCTTATTATAACCACCAGAATCAACAAGAACTTTTTTATAGGTTAGAATTGTAGAGTGTAAAACAGAATCTATAAAAGGCATCATAAACTCAATATCTTTATGCTGCTCTGGTAATTTTTTTTCCATTAATATTTCATTCTTTTCATCTATAAAGTAAAAATTTGTTCCAACTAAATGAATATTTTTATTATCAAGTAAAAATTTTATTTGTATTTCCAATTTTTCAGGACTAATAATATCATCTGCATCCATTCTTGCTATGAATTCTCCTTTAGCTAAATTTAATCCATAATTAAGCTGGTTAATTAATCCTTCATTATTTCTTTTGTAAATTTTTATTCTATCATCTTTTGCTGATTCTGCTATTTCAACCGTTTTATCGGTTGAACCATCATCAATAATTAAAAATTCGAAATTTTTATAAGTTTGCTCCAATACACTTTTTATTGAGTTAAAAATAAATTTCTCTTCGTTTTTAACAGGCATTATTACCGATATAAGGTTATCAGACATAATCTTTTATTTTAATAACGAATTATAAATATCAATATATTCTTCTTTTATTTTTTGCCAATTCAAAATATCATAAATCTTCATAGCTTCTTTAGAAACACTTTTTCTTAATTCATAATTATCGTTTAACTTTTTTAATATGTCAATCAATTTATTACTTTCCCCGTAATTAAAAATAAAACCATTCACACCATCTACTATAAGCTCCGAAGCCCCTGTTTCTTTTGACAAAACTGGAATTGCTCCTGCAGCCATACATTCAACACCAACAATACTAAATGGTTCATAATTACTTGCTGATATAAAAATATCTTTATCTACCAAAAAATCAGAAAGCTCAATTTTATCCATTTTGTCGAGACAAAAAACTTTAACTAAAGTGTTTTCAAAAAATATTTTATTTTCTTTTTTATCTACCACATATAATTCAACACTAAATTTCAACATTTCTATTGTTTTTTTTAAAAATAAAAATCCTTTTTCTTTTCTTTGTATATCAGCAATGAAAATAATTTTTAATATATTATTTTTATTAAAAACTCTTTTTTTACTCGCATTAAAAAAATCATAATCTACACCATTTTTTATAAACTTTAACTTATTCTCTTCCGTTTTATAATACTTTCCTAAAATACTTCTAAAATTTCTTGACAAAAATAAAACAATATCTGAATATTTAATATAAATTTTTTCAATAATCCTATCTTTTAAATTATAAAAAAAATTTTGTTTTCTAAAATATTTATTTTCATAAATTATTAATCCATGCATGTTGTAAACAATCTTAACCTGAAAAAACAATTTATAAACAAAAGATATTAAGGCAAATCTCTCAAAAGTTATTATATGAATTATTTTGGGCTTTATTACAGTGAGTTTTAAAAGAAGAGGAAACAATCCAAATCTAAAAACGTCAGAATTATTTACGGAACAAACCAACTCTTTTCCAAACAGCTTTTTAAAAATACCAAATTTTTTGCCATCAAAAAAATATTCTATAAAAAATGATTTTTCTGATTCTGAAATATTATCGAATATCCTGCGAGCAACCTTTTCTGGGCCAGATAAAATATTGTTTTTATTATATCTACCTAAATATACTACGTTCATTTTTTATTCGATAATTTACTAACAAAAAATTCAAGATTTAATTTATTGCATATAAAGTTTTTGATAAAAAAATTTTTACCATATTTTTTTTTATATTCAAATTTTAAATCTATCTTTTCATTCGAAAGTAAGATAACACTAAACCTCCTCATAATATAATCTCTGAAATTTTTGATTTTACGATTTCTATACTCTTTAAAATCTCTTTTATACCAAATACTTTTATGAGCTTCATATTCATTATCATTAATTATATTTTGTTCCCACTTTTTCCCAATTGGAATATTTATCAATAAATATTTGCAACGACTAAGACACATATTAATAAATTCTTTCCCTTTTTTCTTTTCAAAATGTTCTATTACATCACCGCAAATTATCAAATCATATTTATCTATTAAATCATTTATAAAATCTTCTGCATTCATAATGTATACATTATTATAAAAAAAGTTATGGTAAGGTTTAACATATTTACCGTAAATTTCTACTGCATCAATTTTTCTTTTCCAGTTGTCAGTATAATTTCCTTCATCCCATATTTCTAAAAATTCTCTGCTCAAAATCCCCCACCTTCCAAACCCAGCCCCGATATCAAGAATAGAAGAAGGATTAATTCTTCTTATTAGTTCTATACAATATGAAATATTTTGCCAATTCGATGTTCCCATTTTATCTGGAGTTTAAAAATCTTTTTATAAAATAATAATCACCACAAAAAATAAAATACTCGGTGATTATTGTAACTATAGCTGCTGCAATTATCCCGAACGAAGGTATGAAAATAAAATTCAAAATAATATTTATTATAAAACCTATAAATGTAACATACATATTTTCCCTGAATAACCCAATACCGTTTAATATTACACCGGCAAGATTGTTTAAAGCTAATCCCATAATAGCAAAAGAAACTATTCGTAACACAACTGCGGAGCCTAAATATTTATCTGTATATATTATTTTTATTAAGTAGTCGGAAGTAATATATAAAAAAATACTTATAATAAAACTAATTAGTATCAAACTTAAAGAATATTTTTTTAAAAACAATCGCACTGCATTTTTTTTTCTGCTAAGATACGATACCCTTGTTAAACCACTTATGAACAGAAAAGAAAAAGCAATCGTTGATGCTTTATAAATCCCATATCCAATACTGTAATATCCTACTTGTGTAAAATCGGTAAATTTTGAAATAAGCAATATATCTATTTTGTCATAGAGATAATTAAAGATAACAGCCATACCAAGAGGGTAAGAGATTTTAACAATATCCAATATACCTTTAAAGTCAAAACTTAAATAAAACTTGTTTGTTAATTTTTTAATATTTATTATAAATAAAAATATTTGATATAAAAATCCAAGTGAATATAATACTAAAAGCCATAACAGCGATGATTTCAAAAATAAAGCAAAAATGATAAAGATAATTATGGTTATTAATCTTGAATTTATAAATAATTTAAATTGTTTTTTATATTCTTTTAAACCAGAAAATACCGAATTTAAAATATTTATATTAGAATACAAATAAACCGGAAGTATTGTCATAAAAAATAACTTAACAGAAATAGATGAATAAAAGAGTTTGTAATAAACAAAAACAAATAAAAAATATAAGAAAAATATTATTAAATTTATTGTAATTATGCGACTTAACAATTCGGAAAATTTATCTTTCGATATTGCAATTTCTCTTTGTAAATAGATTGGAAAGCCAAAATTTAAAAAAACAATAAAAACATTAGCTAATGTAAACAGGGTTATAAGTTCTCCATAAGATTCTACAGAATATTTTCGCGCAAAGACTAAAAAAACGACAAAGAAAAATACCTGCTCTATAACATTTATAAAAAGCAAATATTTACCATCCTTAATGTGCCTAAAATTATAAGATGATTTTAATCCCATTATACAAAATTACTGATAAGTTAATATTTTATTTCAAAAAAATAAGTAGATTATTTAGGGCGAATAAAGATAAATTTATATTGAATTGTAGATTTTATAATGTTAATTTGTATAAAATATATGGAAAAGGCAAAAAGAAATATAATTCCATTATTAATTCTGCTTTTAGTTTTTGTTATCCCTCTTTTTTTTGATAACAGATTGATGAATGTTAATACAATCCATAGATTTTTATTTTCTACATTAACTTTTGTGCTTTGTATATTCCTCTGCCCGATAAGAATAAAACATTTCGTCTCTACAGATTTTAAAATTATATTTACATCTGCTGCCATTTTTCTGTTTTTTATATTAATCTCATCTTTAGTTAGCGATAGATTTATTCTTTCGATAGAAGATTTCACCATATATTTTAATATTTTTGTCTTCGCTTATTTGGTTTTCCTGTGTTTTAAATTATATGATTTTAATACTTTATTATATAATATTTCATTTGTAATTACTATCGTTTGTTTAATAATTTCGATACTGGGAATATTGGAGTTTTTTAATATTAATTTGTTAAATTTTCCTGTGAACTCCAGACCCGGCTCAACGCTTAGCATCAGAAATTTTGCATCTGAATACGCCGTGATTTCATTCCCATTTTTGTTTGTAATTACTTTGAAGAAAAAAAATATTTTTTTATATATCTTTTCCGCATTAGCAAGTATAATAATCCTCTCATTTATCTTTTTTTGTAGAACCCGTTCATCGTTCGTTGCCTTATTCATATACATCGTTATCATCACTATTTACTTCATAAAAATTAAATTTAATAATGGCGAGCGAAGTTTTGTAAAAGAATATATAATTTTTATAATAATAATAATAATATCCTTTTTTATTGGAACATATTCAGCACCCAACATAGATAAAAGCAGAGTAGATTTAAATAATACTGTATTAAGCCTTTTCGATAAACACTATCCCGAAAATAGTGCCAGAATAAATTATTGGAAAACATCACTAAGAATATTTAAAAAGGACCCAATTACAGGTATAGGTGCTGGAAGTTGGTTCGGAATATATCCTAATTATAATAAATACATTTATAATGATAAAAATATCCTTGAAACTTCCGAGATTAATCCTCATAATGATTATTTTGAAATACTAAGTGAAAATGGTATATTTGGTTTTATCTTTTTCTCTTTAATTTTATTAGTAGTTCTAAGAAATTTGTTCTTCGAAACATTAAATAACATTAATATACTTCCTATTCTCTTGGCGTTCTCAGGATTTTTAACTCTATCAGCATTATCTTTTCCAAAGGACAATGTTTCTATTTCTATTTTTTTCTCTGTTATCATAGGAATTTCTCTGTCTATAAACAAATTAAAATATAATAGCGAAGAAGCAAATCCAAACATTAAAATTCCGAAGAAAATTATGTTATCCTTACTCGCTTTAATACTATTAATTGTTTCAGTAAACAATTTTATGAAATATAATTATGAAATATATTATATTAGTGGAATCAGAGATAAAAATGTTGGAAATTACAAATCTATGATAGAAAAATTAGAAAATATTAATTATTTGATTTATCCTGTAGATGCGAACAGTATGCCGATTGAATTTTACAAAGGTGTAGGATATTTTGAATTAAAAAATTATCAGGAAGCTTTAAATTCATTCAAAAATGCCCTAAAATTAGCTCCTTATGTTCCTGTAATAAGATCTAACTTGGCATCAACTTTTTATATGTTGAAAGATAATGAAAATGCGATAAAATTACTCACTGAAATGAAAAATGATTTTCCTTTTTTTATAGAACCGCAGATTAATTTACTTTCTATTTATACTAATACAGGAAAAGACTCTTTAGCTATAGGCTTATTAAATTATATTTCACAAAGAGAACTTGATAGTAAATCCATCAGAAATTATTTCATTCTGGAAAAAATTAAAGCCCATTATAATGAGAAAAATTCTCCTTAATTTTATATTTTTTTACTTTTTACTTTTTCCTGTATATCCGCAGTCTGTAAAGTATATAATTCCTGACAGTGGCTATCAAGGAACAAGTTTTCCAGTTACGATTATAGGAACAGGAACCGAATGGATGGTTTCAAACTATTTCACGATTTTTTTTGATAGCACTGGTGTTACAGCGTTTTTTAACACAGTAGTTAACGATACTATGATTACTGGAAGTATAAATATTGGGGGAAAAGCAGTAACAATTCCAAGAGGAATATATGTTCTCGATAAGTTTGCTAATCCATATACAAAAGACAGTGCTTTAAACGTTTTACTTTCAATTCCCGTAATTCCAACTTTAATATTACCACCTAATAATGCAACTAATCAACTACAAAACGTTACACTACTTTGGGATAGCAATGCTTATGCAAGTTTTTTCAGAGTTCAACTTTCGACTGATTCGACATTTTCTATGCTATATTTCGATTCTACAGTTGCAAACACTCCATTGCAAATGCGCCCTGATTTTCTCTTACTTGGAACCAAATATTATTGGAGAGTAAACGCAACTAATATCTTAGGAACGAGTGGATGGTCGGAAATAAGAAATTTTACAATAAGGCCAATTGGTATAAAACAAATCTCTTCTGAAATTCCTTCTATTAATAAACTATACAATAATTATCCAAATCCTTTTAATCCGAATACAAACATTAGATATCAAATAACGAATAAATTGTTACAACAGGTAACATTAAAAGTATTTGACATCTTGGGAAAAGAAGTAGCTACTTTAGTAAATGAAAAACAATCATCTGGTATTTATGAAGTCAGATTTGACGCCTATAATCTTCCAAGTGGAATATATTTTTATAAAATTCAAGTTGGAGATTTTAGTCAAGTAAAAAAAATGTTACTTATCAAATAACAAATATATAATGATAAAATCTTCGGAGGTTTTACTTCAAAAAGTTTTTTTTATTTAATTTAAAACTCGCTGGTTTTAAATACACAAAAATTATGCAAACATTTTAAATACAAAAGTTGTAACTGCTAACCAAATTATCCAAAGTCCAAAAACAATTGAATAAGATATAACAGGTTTTATATTTGCCACTTTTGTCAAGCCAATTGCAACTAAAATATAAAACCATATTGAAAACACATCGAGTTTCATAAATAACGCATGTAGCGTATCTCCCACTGCATCTGCTTTTAAAAATAATGAAAGCCCAACAGAGCTTAAATCACCTAATATTATAGAAAGCACTATCGCAATAATTCCTCCAACTGCACTTATTATAAGGGAAAGCCCAACTACATTTAAAATATTAACAAACTCAAAGTTTGCCTTAAACATTTTCAGTATAAGCATATATATAACACTTAAAACAAAAAGCATAAGAAACGGTGCAACAACTGCACCTGCAATTCCTGTAATTTTAAAAAACAATCCGCTTGGGTCCATAAATTTTTCCGCTTTTTCAATTGCATCGTTTGCTTGCTCTTGAGACATTTTACCCTCTTTAACACTCTCTTGCATTCTTTCACGAAGTTGTTGTTTTTGTTTATCCATCATTTTCCCTACAAGCTCTGCATCGGAAAAAAAAAGAAATGAAGATACTACGCTTGTAACAACTAAAATTATTACAGGTAAAAGCCAATAATTTCTTTTGGGATAATTTTTTATAGTTTCGAACGTGTTTCCAGGTTCTGTGAATATTCCCGATATTGCATCCATTTGTGTAAGTTGCTGAGGTTCTTCTTTGATTTTGTTCTGCTCTTCCATAACTTTTTAATTTATTTATATAAATTATTTTTTATTATATATTTTTCTATTTTAGGCGTTACAAGTTTTTTAATTGTTTTTTTTTCTTTTACTCTTTTTCTAATATCTGAAGAAGATATATTCATTAAAGGCATTTCTAAAAAAATTACTTTTTCTGAATATTCAGGTTTTATATCATTTTTATTGTATCCCGGACGACTAATAATTACTATTTTGGCTAAAGAAAATATTTTATCAGGTTTTTTCCACTTAGGAAAATCTATTATACTATCCAGGCCAAGAATCAAATAAAATATTACTTGTTTCTTTTTGTAAATATCGTGAAGTTTTAATAAAGTATCAATCGTATAAGATTTCATATTAGGATTTTTTATCTCGATATCACTAATAACAAAATTCTTTTTCCTTCCAAAAGCAATTTTAACCATAGCGAGACGATGTTTTATTTCAATAACGTTCTCTTTCTTTTTGAGTGGAGGAACAGCCGAAGGAATTATAATGATTTTATCAAGACGTAATCTACTTTTTACATAACTCGTTATTTTTAAGTGTGCTAAATGGGGTGGATTAAATGTTCCCCCAAATATTCCTATTCTTTTCATTTTATCCTATTTAAAATTTTCGATACCTTCTCAAATACTTCTTCAACAGATATATTTTTAATACAAGCTACATCATTTTTATAACAAATAAATTTATTATCTTTCCAATGTTTAGAATTAGAACGATCATATGCTGTTTCTGGAGTGTAACACGGGCTACAATCAGGCTTTTTCCAGATATATTCGTGAATAGATTTAGATAAAGGATTATTTTCGGGAGCAAGATGTAAGGGACTCGATGGTCCGAAAATTGATAAAGTTGAAACACCAAAAGCAGCCGCAATATGCAACGGTCCAGTGTCTCCACAAATAAATAAATCGCATATAGATATTTTTTCTAAAACAATTTTCGAAACCATATATTTTTTCTCGTCTCTCTCATAATTCCAATTTTCGTTTTTTTCAATTCCCTCAAATAAAATAATTTTTATATCTGTATAATTCTGTTTAATAATATTAATTAAATCAATATACTTTTTACTTTCCCATCTTTTTATCTGCATATCGGTTCCCGGATTTACTCCACCAAAAGGAAATAAACCAATTACAAATTCATTATCTTGAATTTTTAAATTTTTCTTTATCTCTTCTACATTTTTCGGTTTATCAAGATATGTATATTGCGAACTAATTTGAAAATTATTTTGGCTAAGAATTTTTAAATATCTTTTAGGTTCACTTATATTCATATCGAAATCAGCAGAATAATTTATAAACATCGTGCCTCTAAAACCTAATCTTTTCTTAATCCCTGCCAAAAAAAGAATTATTCCGAATAAACTATTTCTATGTCCCAAAAAAACCATATCAAACTTATTCTTTCTTAAAATTAAAATAAGTTTTAATGCAGAAATGAATATTAAAAAAATATTTTTCCCTGTATAAATATCAAATTCAATAAAATCGTCTATTGCTTTTAAATATTGTGTAATATTTTTCACCCAAGGGGAATGAATAAATGAAAGTTTTGCATTGGGAAAATTATCTTTCAGCGATAAAATTGCAGGGGTCATAAAGACGATATCGCCGAGACAGCATAATTTAAAAATTAATATTTTTTTAACATCTTTCAATTTTTTCTGTTTTCTTAAATACGATTGAAATCACTTTTAAGTTATATTTTCTAAACGATAATAAGTATTTAACACTAAATCTAATTAATAAATAAAATCGAAGCAATAAATTTTGCACAAATTTATTATGCGAACTGTAATAAATCAATTGAGATTCTTTTGAATGGTAATAAATATTTTCATAAAACTTTTTGTTTGTATTTTCACCTTTGAAATGTATTACACTTGAAAATGGGAAAAAATAATTTTCGTAACCTGCTTTATTTAATCTTTCACAAATATCTGCATCTTCATAATAAAGAAAATATCGTTCATCAAAACCGCATATTTGTTGAAACACATTTTTTCTCACTATCATAGCAGCACAGCTTACCCAATCAACTTTTTTGATATCGCTATATATGGATTCAACTTTATTTATTATTTTCAAATCTCTTTTACAGAATTTTTTTTCATAATATTTATTTTTCACTTCATTAATTAAGTTATTTTTCAATCCAAATGATATCTGAAAAATATTATCAGGAAAAAGCAACTTAAGACCTACCGCACCAAATATTTTATTGGAGAAATGTTTTAAAAAATTTTCAAGTATATTATCATTAATAATAGTATCTGGGTTTAGAAAAAGCAAATATTCCCCACTTGAATATTTTACTGCAAGATTATTAGCATTAGAGAATCCTTTATTTTCGTTATCTATTATTTTAACAAAATCATAACTTTGTGTTAATACTGAAATGTCTTCTTCGGGAGAATTATTTACTATTATTATTTCACAATCTTCGGGTATTAAATTACGCACTAAAGAATCTACACAATCAAACAAATATTTCTTTTGTTTATAGTTTATAATTATTATAGAGAATTTTTTCATTTATATAGTTCAATAACCTTAATACTTAAAATTTTGCAATAAATTAATGAAATCCTATTTAAAACTTTGTCAATAAATTTATCACCATTAGATATTTTACAACTAAGTAATTTAATTATTTCATCCTCACTTACGACCTTATGCTTTTCAATTTCTTTTCGTTGATATTTAATCCACTTAATATTTTTAAAAAACCAAATGTATGCTTTTAAAATACCGAGAAAAGAATATTTTAGGGTAAAAATAGAATAAAATAACTTAATTTTAAAATTAAATATTAATAGAGGTAAATACTTCAATAAAAAACTACCAGAAAAGAAAATTAAAAAATTTAGAATTCTATTCCTCTCTTGATAAAATGTTAATAAACTATTTTTAAAATCCTTAGAAGTTGCATTCCCCTTATGCTTAACAATAGAATTAGCATTGTGTAAGATATTATATCCTGCAAACTTTAATTTAAACGAAAAAAAACTGTCTTCTGCATACATAAAATATTCATTTAAAAATAAACCACCAAGTTCATTTATTGTTTTTCTTCTTGTAATCATAGAGCATCCTGTAACCTGAAAAATATTTCCAATACCATCGGCACCAATCGGAAATACTTCCATTATATTATGACCAAACAAATTTAGGGTTCCGTTTATCTTATAATATTTAGAAGGAATTCCTTCCGTTATAACAAGAGATTGTACTGCTCCAATTTTTTCGTTTCTTATAATTGTTTCATATAAGTATTTCAACCAATCTTTTTCTACAATTGTGTCATTATTTAGAAGTACAATATACTCCCCCTTTGCAAATTTAAGTCCGTAATTATTACCACCTGTAAAACCTAAGTTTTCTTTTAACTGATATAATTTGATTTTTTCATTATTAAACCGCTCTTTAACATAATCAAAGCTATTATCAGTAGAGTTATTATCAATAAAAATAACTTCAAAATCTTCAAAAGACTGATTCAATACAGATTTAAAACAATCCTCAAGAAATATTTTACCATTATAATTTAATATAATAATAGAGATTTTCAATCAGTTTCTATTTTTTAACAATTCATAAATATATTTAGAGTCAACTTTTTTTAATTTTTGTATATTTCGTCTTTTGTATATAGATTTTGGAATTTCAATTAAACCACTAAAATATCCCTTTACAGCATTAATAAAAATATTTATTCCATATTTTGAAAGAAAATCAAAAAATCTTTTTAATCTTCCAATTATAAAAAGCGGGGTCAACTTTACATAAATCCAAAAGGGGTAATTTTTGATTCTTAATGCAATTAAATTTTTTTCACAAAGCAATGTCTGAAAACCCGAAATCTTTTCGGTTGTTCCGCCACGTTTGTGATAACAAATAGCCTTAGGATTATAAAAACATTTATATCCAAAAAGTTGCATTCGAAAACAAAAGTCAACATCTTCATAATAAGCAAAAAAATCCTCATCGAAAAAACCAATTTCATTAAATACTTCTTTCTTATATATCGCTGCTGCTGCACATACACCGAAAACATATTCAGGTTTATTATATTGTCCGATATCCTTTTCTAAACTCCCACGCCTATAAGGTGAACCTATTAACTTAATAAAATTACCTGTATCATCAATTATTTTTCTATTATAAAAATTTAACATTTTACAACCAACAGCACCGATACTTTTTTCAACGAAACCATTTTTCATTTCCTCAAAAAAATTTATTTCACACTCAATATCGTTATTCAATAATAAAATATAATCACAATCAGAATTCTCTAATGCTTTTTTTATACCTGTATTTACTGCGATCGAAAAACCGGAATTATAATTTTCCTGTATCAATTCAATCTCAGGAAAATTATTCTTTATAAAATTCACCGAATCATCTTTTGAGCCATTATCAACAATTATTACTTTGAAGTCTTTGCAGGATTGCCTAGAAATAGATTTAAGACATACTTCGAGATGTTTTATTCCATTAAAATTTGGTATAACAACGTAAATCATATTAAAATAATTTTACTTATTAACTCTATCATAAACAAGAACCAATTCGTTATGCGTGAAAAATTTTGAAAATAATTTTGAATTTACAGGAAAATATTTTTTATAAACAAGTATATAGTTAAACAATTTATCTAAATTATTCATATTAATATATTCCATATCAATATAAGTTTTATGAGTATGGTCATACTTAAATCCTTTAATTCCCGGAACTACTATTACTATCCGTTTAATCTCTAATCTGTTAGCAGATTCAAAAAGCTTTTTAATAACTTTATTTGCATCTTCAATATGTTCCAGAACGTGACTGCAAATCAAAGTATCATACTTACCAGACTCTAAACTTTTTAATTGATAATTATCTTCATCAATATTATAAACAAATGCATTCAAATTGTTTTTTTGGCAATATTCTATACTATAAAAATTTATATCTGTTCCAATTGAACCTTCAGGTAGCTTCTTTAATAAATCCCCACTTCCACAACCGAAATCGATACATTTGCCAATTGTGAATTTTAAGATATTACTTAAATAAAAATTTCTTATAAAATATCTCAAACTGCTTCTATTTATCTGATATTCCGTATATTTTTCGTCATAATTCATTAAATTATACCTTCTTTCTTGTTAAAGAAATTTTTAGAATTGATTTAATAACAATACTATATGAAAAAATTAAAAAATTAAAAGTAACCCTTATTAAAAATGGAACTTGCTTAGTTTTAAACCCTAAAAAAACGTGTTTTATAATATATTGGGAAAACTTTTTTTTTTCTTCTTGTGATGTTAAATCCCTGCTATCTTTGTAATTAGGAACAAATAACAAAAGTCTCCATAAATCTGAAAAAAATTTGTTAATAAAAATTCTCCTACTCTTTAAAAGTAATTTTATCTTTTTTAATGATGCTACGGAATTTTCATAAAAATGGATAATTTTAATATCATTAGTTAAATATAATTTTTCACCCGATAAAAAACATCTTACGGAATAATCTATATCCTCATAATACATAAAATAATTTTCGTCAAAGTTACCTATATATAAAAATTTGTTTATATTTATTATAAAACCTGCTCCACTAAAAAAAAATAGTTCTTTCGGTTCGTTAATTAATTTTTTTTTATATCTGTAAGGAAATACAAATCCGTATACATTCATTTTTAATTCATCTACTCCAACAGTTAAATTTTCGTTTAATATCAGGGGCTGAATAATTGTATACTTTTCTAAAAGAGAATAATCAATGTTACATTCTAAAAATTCAGTATCTTGATTCAAAACAAAGGCATAATTGTAACCTGACTCTTTGGCGAGTCTCAATCCTATATTAATTCCTGCTGCATATCCATTTTTAATATTTTTAACATATTCAATTCTATTCTCTTCTAATAATTTTATTGTATTATCATTAGAACCATTGTCAACTACAAATATTCGGTATCGCTTATTTATACTTTTAAAAAGTCTTTCCAGATATTTTTCTGCATTAAAAGTAATAACTAAAACGCAAATATTATCATTCGTATCATCCAACTTTTTTCTTTTTAATATTTTCAATAATATTTCTTAATAATGCTATTTCTTGCGTTAAATTTTTATTAATTTCTTTTTGCTTCGAAATTACAACAGAAAATTGTATCAAAATTAAAAAAATACAAATAACAAGAATCAGTAGAAAAGCAATCGGCGGATAAGCAATGCCTATTGAAAAAGAAATTACCGTTAAACCATCTCTCCAAAAAGAAAAAATTATAAAAACAATACTGAAAAACAACCATAGGAGTGAATATTCTATCCTGATTTTTTTTGACCTTACAAGATAGAGAATAAAAACAAATAAAACTAAACTTGCTACAATAGCAATATACTGTATGATATTAATATTTACATTATTCAATTTTTTGTTTTTTGTAAATTAGAAAAAATAATTGAAATTGTTACTTTAAGCATATAATAAAATGAAAGAATTCCCGAAATAGAAGATTTCCCCTTTTGCCTCAACCTCATTTCTGTTGGTATTTCCATTATTCTTAGATTATTTTTATGTGATAAAATAATAGCTTCTGGTTCTGGATAATCACTTGGATAACTTTTTGCAAAAAGAGAAATTGCATTTTTATTATATGCTCTGAATCCTGAAGTGCTATCGGTAATTTTCATTCCTATTAATATATGGTTTAAAAATTGAAAAAACTTTATTCCAATTTTTCTCGATAATAATCCTTTGTATTTATTATTGCCATTTATAAATCTCGAGCCTATTACGATGTCGGCATTATTACTGATTATAGGTTTTATCAATTTTGTAATTTCGGTTGCTACGTGCTGACCATCACCATCATATTGAACTGCAATATCATAATTATTTTCATTTGCAAAAATAAAACCAAGCTGGACTGTTCCACCTATTCCGAGATTAACCGATAAATGTAAAACTGGACACTTAGAAATTTCTGTAAGCTTTTTATAAGTATTATCTATTGAATTATCATCAATGAAAAGTATATCATAATTACTATCCAAATTTTTCAAATCATTTAAAATAAAATCTACATTTTCTTCTTCATTATACAATGGAACTATAACTAATATCTTCGATTCTTTACAATTATTCATTTAAATTTTTAGATTTGAAAATATAATTAAGTAATTTAAAAAATTCCATATTATAAATAATAATATCGAAATATTAATGAAAAAACAGAAGATATTAGAGTTATGAATGATGTAAAAATAACTATTAATCTTATTCTGTTTTCTTTACAATTGAATTTCCTATTATATAAGATAAGAAAAAACACTGGAAAGAAAGGAATAAAATACCTCCCCTGCAAACCCTCTATGATATTAGAATCCTTAGATGTTATCAAAAAAAACAAAGTGAAAATTAAAGAAACAATTGATATAAAAATTATGATAATTAGATATCTTTGACTCTTCTTAATATTAATAATAAATTCACTTTTATCATAAAGGCCAGTATACAACATTACAATTAAATAGAACATTACTATTGCATCAGGTATTCTTACATCAAGCCAGCCAAGTTTTCCTACAACTTGCTGGATTAGGGCGGGAGACTTTATAATAATAGTGTTTAGAAAGATTTTTAAATATCCAAATGGATTGTTCAGTATGAAAGAAAATTGTTCGTTTTTCGGAGCTAAATCTGAATTTATTGGTGTCTTTATGAAAGTATTCCAAACAATTATCAATAGTAAATTGACGAATAATATTACAAAAAAGAATAAAAAGTATTTTGACTTTGTTTTAAATTTATTAAACGGAATAAAAAAATAGGTAAGAAGTAAAATAATATATGGTGGTTTTGACATTGTAATAACTAATGATAAAAAAATCATTATCGACAGAGCTTTAAAGTCAAGTTTTTTACTATTTTCATCGAATGCATATTTTAAAATGATAGCAAGCAATATAAATGAAATGGAATTCAAAACACTATCCGCAGACATTGAAACACCCTGAAATAATGAAATCGGAGTTATTACTATTAAAAAAAACATCCATTTTGGTAACGGAGTAATTTTAATCGAATAATAAACTACTGTAATCCAAAATATCATTGCAAAGATTCTACCCAGATAGAAAACAACAATTGGGGGAGCAGAAAATAAACGCCCAATCCAAATACCAACAACTTGTGGAGCATAAAGCATAAAACTATAATGAGAAGCAGGACAAATAAAAGGAACTCTTAAATCATTCGAATCCTGTCCTTTCTTGAATAATTCGATTATTTCTTTTAAATATACTTTGTTTTCCAACGTAAAAGGAATGCTTTTAAAAGCACTGTCGAGTTTGATATAAAATTCTGGAATATATTGAACTCCATCATTTGAATTAGAATAAAATTCCGAAATAGTGAAAGCTTGAAAAAAATGATAATTTTCATCTGGAACTTGATAAGGAGGGGTAACAACTAAAAAAGCGGTACCAAATAATATTGCAAAAATTAAAAAAATTTTTTCAGGTTTGATATTAAATATTTTATCAATCATATACTGGCTTTAATTTCGTTTTTTAGTATTTATAAAATTAAAGCATTTTATTTTTCCCTTTTAACGGATTTAATAAAAACAGAGCTTTTCTAACAACATCCATATCTCTTTGTTGTATATATTTTGTTTTAAAAATAGCAAAAATAAAAATCATCAAAAAAATTACACCTAATATGAATAAAGTAACAAAAGCACTTACTCTGTTTTGAAATGCACTATAGTAATTTTGTAACAAAAGTAAACAAAAATATAAAGTCAAACCTACCAAAAAACCAATAACAATCGGTTTTAAATATTCTTTATAAAAGAAACTAAAAAAATTTCTTTTATAAAATTTCATCGAAACAAAAAAAACATAGAATGAAGAAATAATTACTGCAATCGTATTTCCAAATGCTGCCCCCAAAATACCGTAATTTTTAATAAGCAAATAGCTTAAAACTAAATTAAAACATAAATTTATTAAACCTTCATACATCATATATTTGGGTATTCCGATGTTTGGTAAAATAGCATTTCCCGGCGCCGAAAAAGCCATATTGATTATTTGACCGATAACAAGTATTCGCAAGAAATAAACTGTTACTTCATACCTTTCACCCATCCAAGCAAAAATAATTACATCTGCGAAAGCATAAATGAAAATAAAAATTGGGACAGTTAATACTGTAAGGTATCTTGTTGCATCAGAAAAAAGTTGATTTAATTTTTCTTCATCTTGTTTTGCTTTCAATTCTGCTGCTACAGGGGCAATTTGAGAATAAATCTGAAACGGAATAAATCTCCCCAATTTTATAATCCTGCTTGCTAAATTAAAATATGTAACGTTACTTAATATAGAAAAAAATCCAAGTAAAAATTCATCATACTTTTCGACGGCAAAAGTGGAAACCTTCGAAACCTGAATTTGTATTCCAAAGCCAAACATTTCTTTGAAAGATTCACGGCTTAGATAACTAAAACCCATTCTTATTTCGGGCATAAACTTTTTAGCCAAAAAAATATTAATAATAGTACTTAAAATAATTACAATTAATTGACTAATCATCACTCCAATCAGTCCAAAACCAAGTTGAAGGAAAATAAATGTTAAAAGTAAATTCAAACACCCAAGTATTATTCCACTTATACTTGTTAAATAAATTTTTTGAAGACTAATAAGAATAGAAATAAAAATTGTGAATGAAGTGGAAATAAAAAAAACGATTAGACTTATTCTTAATGCTAATATAGCAGTATCAAATAGATTATGTGGAACATTTATTAAAGAAACTATAAATTCAGAAAAAATAAATCCTAACGCAGTAAACAATAAACTGAATAAAAAATATAATCCAAATCCTGTATTGATAAATTTATTTAATCGATCAATTTTTTTTTGATTATAATACTCGGAAATAAATTTAATAAAGGATGTCGAAACACTTAAATCCAGAATCCCAAAAGTACCAACGATACCTAATACAAGTGCATAAATTCCAAATTGTGTATCTCCAATTTTGAAAATTATATAAGGGGTTATTATTAATGGGAAAAAGTTACTAACAATTTGAGATAATAAATGATAAAAAGTATTTTTTATAACTTTATCGGTGAGGCTCAAAATTGAAATCTTTATTTAAAAATTGTAATTAAAAATAAACGAAAATATAAAATAGGATATAAAAAATAAGCAAAAAATCCAAAATTTTTAATATAGTATTTCAAAATATCTTTATACATCATTTCCCTGATTTTAAATCCTGCTTTTCTTGTTGATTGGCTTCCTATATGTATTACTTCAGGTTTATGATAAAAATAAATTTTATAGTTACTTTCCCTTATCTTCTTACACAAATCTACATCATTATATAATATTTTATATTGCTCATCGAAATATCCAATTCTTTTTAAAAGCTCATTTCTTACCATTAAATATGTAGTTGCAATCTGGTCAACTTCAATAGTTTTATTATAATCGAACCAAAGCATATCATAATCATAATTAAGTTTATTTAATGACAAATATGTAAAAAAAGCATTTTTCAATTTAGGAAACCTTTTACAATTTCCCTGCAGTCTTCCATCGGGATAAACCAACCTGCAACCAACAGCTCCGCATTCTGAATTTTGCTCCAAAAAATCAGTGCATTCATATAATACATTATCTACCAATTCAGTATCGTTACCAAGAAGTAATACATATTTTCCTTTCGATATTTTCATACCTTGATTACAAGCTACTGCATAACCAAGATTTTCGTTATTAGAAATTATTTTCGTTTCAGGAAATTTGCTCGATAAATCTTCAACAGAATTATCGAAGGAATTATTATCTATTAAAATAACTTCAATTTTTTTATTATTATTTAAATAAAAACTGTTTGTAAAAATTGATTTAAGGCAATTCGCCGTTAATTTATTTGCATTCCAATTTACTATTACGATAGAAAGAATATAATTATTGTTTCCCTGCATAATTATAATACTTTAAACTCGCATTATAAAACATCATTTGTATTTTATACCTAAGGTTTTCAACATCTTGAAGATATATTTTTTGTGTAAGACCTTTTGTGTTTTTGTATTGATGTTTTCTTAATGCTAATTCTATAGCTGTTTTTACATATTCTTTTTGATTTACTCCAATTGAGCACCAACCGTATTTATTGCGTCTTGTAACATACGGAAGATAATTCATATGCTCGGAAGGAATAATACCTGCATAAGATTCTTCTTGTAATTCTTTAGTAATAGTTTTCCCTTCTAAATAAAGTGCAATTTGGAACAATGCAATTATGGAAAAAGTATATATAATCATAAAAGCCATACCTATTAAAGTTGTTTCACCAAAACTAACTGTAAGATTCCAAGCAAAATGCAAAAATATTGCCATAAAAAGTCCTGTTGGGAATAAGATTATTTTGAAAATTGCGGGTTTGAATTTTGCAAATCCTATAAAACCACCTAAAGTAGCTTGTGACATACAATGCATCACAGCAGAAAATAGAGTTCTTATTACTACAAGAATGAACCAACTTTGAAAATCCGTTCCATAGGAAATAAAATACAAAAAGTTTTCTGTCATCCCAAATCCTAATCCAATAGCACCTCCATAAACGACACCATCTACTACGCCATCGAATTTTTTTGTAAAAGCCATCATCACAAGAAAAATTCCTTTTGTACATTCTTCAATAATAGGTGCGGTAATTATTGCTCCAGACAAATCTATTAATTCGGACGACCTCGAACCCGTTAAATATTCAATCCCTTGTGATAAAGGAATTTGAAACATTATACTACCGATTATTCCCAAAATAATAGCTCCTGTTGCTCCCCAGATAAAATTTAAAAGGAGTATCCAAAATGGTTCTCTCTCATTTCTATCCATCCACCAAATTAGCAAAAGATAAAAAAACATTGGAAAAAACGCGGCAAATAAAGATGCTATTGCAAGCATATAATATTCGATTTTAAATTTGAAAAATAATATTAAATAATATATTCCTAATTAATAATCGGTTCGAGTTTTAAAAGTATCTGGCCTTTTTCAACGGATTTCTTTTCTTCAACAAAAACTTTTTGAATTATGCATTCATTTGTTGCCTTTATTTCGTTTTCCATTTTCATTGCTTCAAGAACCAGAAACACATCTCCTTTTTTTACCCTTTGTCCTTCTTTAACATTGACTTTTACTATTGCTCCTGGCATAGGTGAGACTACATCGGTTTTAATTTTTACATCCCCCCTGTTTTTAGAAAATTTCTCCATAAGCACATCAAGCTCACTTTTGCATAAAACATTAATTACTTGTGATTTAATATCAACATTATATGATGTACCTTTAATATCTTCATCATCTCCGCTTTCGGTTTTAACAATATAATTTTTATTATTGACTCTGATTATTACTACGTTTTCGTATATAAATTTATATTCATATTCATATTTTTCATCGTCTATTAATAAAGTCTTTTCATCCATTAATATAACTTCTTTTGGAACTTCCGATTCATTTATACTTATAAAATATTTCTTCATTTTCCAACCTCCATTTTCTTCTTATACCAATTGTTTGTTCCAATCGATTTTTTAGATGTTGATTTAATCATAGGTTTTTCTTGAATTGATACCTTGAATAATATTGAAGATAAAGATGATGCTATTTCGGTATCTTTATCAATTTCGATTTTTTTATTTTTTAATTCGGGAAGGAAATATTTCTCGACGTATTGAGTGTTATATTCTCCATTTATAAAAGCATCACACTCGAGTAAACTTAAAAGAAAATTAATATTAGTTTTTACGCCTACAATTTTATAATCTTTTAAAGCTCTTTTCATTTTAAGAATTGCAGTTTGTCGATTTGCTCCATAAGAAATTAGTTTTGAAATCATCGAATCATAATAAATTGAAATTTCATTTCCCTGTTCTATTCCCGTATCCTCTCGCATTCCGTTTCCCAGAACACGGAAAATGTAATTTAATTTTCCCGTTGATGGTAAAAAGTTATTATCGGGGTCCTCTGCACAAATTCTGCATTCAATAGAAGCACCCTTAAACTTTACATCTTCTTGTTTCAAAGATAATTTCTCTCCAGATGCAATTTTTATTTGCTCCGCTACTAAATCCAACCCTGTCCTCATTTCTGTGATGGGATGCTCTACCTGTAATCTTGTATTGACCTCGAGAAAATAAAAATTTTTATTATTATCTACCATAAATTCCACTGTACCGGCATTCGTATATCCCGAAGCAAGAGCAATTCTCTTTGCACATTCACCCATTTCATTTCTTAAATTATCATCCATTATTGTTGAAGGTGTTTCTTCTATAATCTTTTGATGACGTCTTTGCATCGAACATTCTCTTTCACCAAGATGAACTGCATTCCCATATTCATCTACAAGAATTTGAAATTCAATATGCCTTGGAGAGTCAACATATTTCTCTATGAATACACTGTCATCTCCGAAAGATGAGCGAGCTTCATTCTGTGCCATACGCAAAGAGCTTTCAAGTTCTTCTTCCGTCTTTACAACCCTCATACCTTTTCCACCTCCACCAGCAGATGCTTTTATCATAACTGGATAACCAATATCATCTGCAATTTTTTGTGCTTCTTCAAAATCAGTGATGGCACGCTCCGTTCCTGATACCACTGGAACTTTATGTTTTACAGCAAGTTGTTTTGCTTTTGTCTTACTACCAAGATTTTCAATTGCAGTGTGATGTGGTCCGATGAATTTTATGTTTTCATCGAGACACATTTTAGCAAATATACTTCTTTCCGATAAAAAACCATATCCCGGATGTATTGCATCACTACCAGATTTCTTTGCAATACTTATAATTTTTTCTGCAAGGAGATAACTTTTTGAAGCAGGAGATTCTCCTATGTGATAAACTTCATCTGCAAGTTTTGTATATAGCGAATATTTATCAAAATCTGAATATACAGCAACTGTCTTTATTCCCATTTCTTTTGCAGTTGTAATAATTCTTACTGCTATTTCTCCTCTGTTAGCTATTAAGATTTTTTTTATCATAAAAATTCAATTAATTCGTTTTCATTTTATCATTCTTCCTTTGTTTGTAAACTCCTATTCCGCTTACAAATAATATAAATATTAGAACTAAATTTGCTCCGATACTTACATTTTTACCAAGATAATAAGAATCAGGGCGAAAAATAAATTCAATTTTATGTTTCCCTTGGGGAACTACTATCGATCTTAATATATAATTAGTCTTATAAAATTCCGTCTCCTGTCCGTCTATATAAGCTTTCCAACCTGCTGGATAATAGATTTCGTTTAATACCAAAAGATTATTTCCGCTCGCGTTTACCTCGTATTCAATATTATGTATATTAAATTTAGTTATTTTTGCTGATACTGTTGAATCTGGCAAATCTATTTTTTTATTAATGTCCTTTTCAAGATATGCTGTGGTATATGGATTGAATTTTGCATCCCTTATATTTTGTAAAATATTCAAACCTGATTCTACCTTATATTCATTTACAAAAAAAGCTCTTGGCATAGAGAATTTATTTTGGTATACAATGCTCTTACCCTTATAAACTTCAAGATATGAGTTAGTATCTTTAATTGGAGCATCCGATATTATGTATTTCACATTAGCAAGTCCAAGTAAAAATGGATTTTCTCCACCGACTACATCAATAGCATCCTGATAAATCCTGATTTTAGCACCTTGATAACCATTAAAACCGTGTAATCTGAAATATGCAAGATTATTAGAAGTTACTAACGAACCTTTACTAAATTCCGCAACTCTATATTGGTAAGTTTCTGGCTCTTTATTCAATATCCATCTTGTATAATCTGTTTCAGAAATATAGCTGTCTTTCTGTGATTTTTCATCCCAATGCAATGTTTTTGCACTAACATTTAAAATATCAAACAAAGCAATTATTATGACGACAATCATAAACATTGGTAGCGTTATTTTCCTAATGGATAATAAATACAACATTGCAATAACAATTATTAGTAAAAAGGAATGCAACATTAAATCACTTACTGCATTTTTATACGCAAGTGTAGAAACCTGTTTAACGTATTGAGAAATTTGCTGTGCGTTAGCTCCTTGAGATTTTAACTTTTCAACTAAAGGACTATTCGCAACCGCATTTGTGTAAGAATTTTCAAAACCAAAAAAAGAAATCAATAGCATCAAACCTGCTATGGAACCAAGTATAAGGCTTAATTTTTTAAGCTTTTCTCGACTTGTGTCTTCTTTGAAGTTATCCCAAATTGATTTCAACCCGAAACCAGCTAATATAACAAACGCAAGATCTATATAATAATGAATCATAACAGGGGCTCTAAAACTGCTAAAAAATGGCATATGTTCATAGAATAAATTATACACTATTGGAAAAGTTCGACCGAAAGATAATAACATAAAAATAAATATGATAATTGAAAGTGCCTGAACGAAATTATTTTTTCTAAAATTTAACACTATACCTACAACAGCAAAAAGAAAAGTTATTACACCAAAGTAAACAGGAGAATCCGTAAAAGGCATCTGTCCCCAATATAGATTTGTCCTTTGACCATTTACCTCTACATTTCCAAACCCATAATAATGAGGAACAATAAAAGTTAGCATTTCTCCAGGACTAAATGACCAATTCGTAGCATATTCATAACTTAAAGGCTTATCATCTTTTTTTTGAGGATCGGATTTAGAAACTATACTCGATTCACCCCTTATAGAATATTTATTATATTCTTTTACAGATAAAATTACATCCGCATCCATAGATAATGCAAAAAGAACTGCAACAATCAACAATACAAAAGCTCTGATAATCTTTTTTACGTTAATCTTTTTTATCAAACTAAATATCACCCTATATAAAATATATATTCCAATCATCATATATGAGTAAAAAAGCATTTGTATATGATGAAAATGTAACTGTAAGAAAACAAGAACCGCAAGCAAACCAAAGTTTAGCATTGTTTTATAAATATTTTCATCTTCAGAGTCTATCAGTTTATCGAGAAACAACATTATTAAAGGAAAAAAAGAAAACGTCATCATTTTTGTATGATGACCTACTATAATTAATTGTATGATACCTGTCGCAAACACTCCCATCAATGAACAATACAAAGCAATTAGGTTGTTTTTAAATTTATATCGAATATAAAAGAATAATGATACTGCAAAAAGAAAATAATATGGTAAAGTTAGCATAAATAAATTACCACCAGAAAAACCCGAAAGTATACTATCCCATATATACGAAAAAATATTATGAATCGCAGGTAAGGCAGTTGTCAGAGAAGCTAAAGAAGGCATACCCATGAATATATAAGGAAGCCAAAGCGGAAAAATTCCCTGAGCTTTTGCATCATCTAAAAACGTCTTAAAGCTAAGCGGGGAAAGGTTATCCGCCGATGCGAATATTTTCCCTTCGAATATACCTTTCCAGAAAAAAATTGAAATTGCAAGAAATATTATTGCAATTAAAATTAATCTTATTTTAATTTCATCTGATGTAAAAAATTCGAGATTTAACCCTTGCTTACCCGATTGAACTACTTTTGTTTGGTGTTTTACTTGCGAACTTTTTGATTTTGCCATACTAACTTGTTAAAATTATAAAAATTATAATATGAAGTATTAAAATAGTATAATTATTATATGTAAAAAACTTAAAAAAAAATACAATATAATTTTTTGGCACGAAATTTTTTAAAAAATTTTTTAACCTGAAAAAAAATAATAAAAAGCAAGAAAAAAATTTTCAAAAAAAATAAAAAATATTAAAAATAAATTTGATTTTAAAATTTATTAATTGTAATTTTGATAAGTTCATTTCTAAAACTTAAAATCGGAATTTTTATAAGAGAAAAAATTGTTTTCAGAACCAAAAAATATTTTATGAATAATGAAGGTTGACAGAATTTTTACACAAGACATACAAGAGAGTTTAAATAAAATTGAATATGAAAAAAGATCATCAGTAATAAAAAACCCAGACGGTTCTACTGTGTTCGAAATGAATGATGTAATAGTTCCGAAACACTGGTCACAAGTAGCTACAGACATTATCGCACAAAAATATTTCAGAAAAGCAGGCGTCCCTAAATACTTAAAAAAAATTCGTGAAGAAGGAGTTCCTGAATGGCTTTGTAAATCGGAGTTAGATGTATTAAAAGTTGAAAATCCAGTTGACGAAAAAAACTTTACTTACGAAAATGATTCTCGTCAAGTGTTCAATCGTCTTGCAGGATGCTGGACATACTGGGGATGGAAATATAAATATTTTAATTCCGAAGAAGATGCTTTTAATTATTACAACGAGATTTACTTTATGCTTGCGATGCAATTTGTAGCTCCAAATTCTCCACAGTGGTTTAATACAGGTCTGAACTGGGCATATGGAATTACTGGGCCGTCGCAAGGACATTATTACGTTAATCCCGACACAGGTGAATTAACAGCTTCCGAAGATGCTTACTCTCACTGTCAACCTCACGCTTGCTTTATTCAATCCATAAATGATGACCTTGTGAATGAAGGTGGTATTATGGACTTGTGGGTGCGTGAAGCAAGACTTTTTAAATACGGTTCGGGAACTGGCTCTAACTTTTCGAATATTAGAGGCGCTGGTGAGTCTTTAAGTGGTGGAGGAAAATCTTCCGGTTTAATGTCATTCCTTCGTATAGGGGATAGAAGTGCAGGAGCGATAAAATCAGGTGGAACAACAAGGCGTGCCGCAAAAATGATTACTCTTGATTTAGACCACCCAGATATAGAAGAGTATATAAACTGGAAAGTTGTTGAAGAAGAAAAAGTCGCTGCACTTGTTGCTGGTTCGAAATTATTAAACTTGCACCTAAACAGAATTCTTAAAGCATGCTTCATTGGACATCCTGAAGATGATAATACCGACAAGAAGAAAAATAAACAGCTAGCTCAAGCAATTTCTGACGCTAGAAAAGTTTTTATACCAGAAAATTATATCGAAAAAGTTATTCAACTTGCAAAATTAGGATTCAAAGAAATATATATCCCAACATATAATACAGATTGGAATTCAGAAGCTTATATGACTGTATCGGGACAGAATTCTAATAATAGCGTAAGAGCTACAAATGAATTTATGAAAGCTGTTCAGATGGATGACAACTGGAATTTATATTGGAGAGTAGAATTAAAAAAAGCAAAAGAGGAAAACAGAAAACCTCGACCATCAAAAGTCCTAAAAGCAAGAAAACTCTGGGACCAAATAGCTTATTCAGCATGGGCTTGTGCCGATCCTGGAATTCAATTCCATACTACAATCAATGAATGGCATACGTGTCCTAACGGTGGAGAAATCAGAGCTTCAAATCCTTGTAGCGAATATATGTTCCTCGATGATACTGCTTGTAACCTTGCATCTCTTAATCTTATGAAATTTTACGATGCTGATAAAGAAGCTTTTGAAATAGATAAATTCAGACATGCAACAAGATTATGGACTATTACGCTTGAAATCAGCGTATTAATGGCTCAATTCCCAAGTAAAAATATTGCAAGATTATCTTACGATTATAGAACACTCGGACTTGGCTACGCAAATCTCGGTGCTATGCTTATGGTTATGGGGATTCCTTATGATTCTCCAGAAGCTCTTGCCATTACTGGAGCTGTTACAGCCATTATGCATATGAGAGCTTATGCTACATCTGCTGAAATGGCAAAAGAGTTAGGCACATTTGCAAAATACGAAGAAAACAAAACAAATATGCTGAGGGTTATTAGAAACCACAGGAAAGCAGCATATAATGTAAATAAAAAAGAATACGAAGGCCTTTCCATTTATCCAATGGGAATTAGTAAAAAATATTGTCCTGATGACTTACTCGAAGCAGCAAGAGAGGATTCCGACAATGCACTCGAGCTTGGAGAAAAATATGGTTTCCGAAATGCTCAGGTTACCGTAATTGCACCAACAGGAACAATTGGATTACTAATGGATTGTGATACAACTGGTGTTGAACCAGACTTTGCTCTGGTAAAATTTAAAAAATTAGCAGGCGGGGGTTACTTCAAAATTATCAACGAGTCTGTCCCTCTTGCTTTAAAGAAACTCGGCTATACAGATGGAGAAATAGAAGATATTATAAGATATACAAAAGGTAACGGCTCTTTAATTGGATGTCCACATATTAACCCTCAAAGTCTTACAGAAAAAGGTTTTACTAAAGAAATTATTAAAAATATCGAAAAAAATCTTCCTTCCGTTTTCGATATTAGTTTTGCATTTAATAAATTTGTTTTAGATCCATCATTTTGTAAAAATGTATTAGGATTTACCGATGAACAACTTGACGATTTTAATTTTAGTATATTAAAAGGGCTTGGCTTTACTAAAGAACAAATAGAAGAAGCAAATGATTATATCTGCGGAACGATGACAATCGAGGGAGCACCACATTTGAAAAAAGAGCATTACCCAATTTTTGATTGTGCAAATAAATGCGGTAAAAAGGGAACACGATATATTCAACCCGAAGCTCACATTAAAATTATGGCAGCAGCACAACCCTTTATCTCGGGTTCGATTTCAAAAACGATTAATCTACCCAACACAGCATCCATTGAAGATATCAAAAATGCATATATGCTCTCTTGGTCTTTATGCCTAAAAGCAAATGCATTATATAGAGATGGTTCTAAACTTTCTCAACCGCTTAATACAGTTTCAAGTTTAGATGAATTCGAATTTGAAGAAAAAGATAGCTCTGAAGTAACTACTGGTAGTAGCGATATAGTAAAAGTTGCTGAAAGAATTATTCATAGATATATTGCAAAGAGAAGAAAACTTCCGTATAGAAGGAAAGGATATACGCAAAAAGCTAAAATTGGAAATCATTCCGTATATTTAAGAACAGGTGAATATGATAATGGACAACTTGGTGAAATATTTATAGATATGCATAGAGAAGGAGCGGCATTCAGAAGTTTGATGAACTGTTTTGCTATTGCAGTATCTCTTGGTTTGCAACATGGTGTCCCGCTTGAAGAATTTACAGATGCCTTTATCTATACAAGATTCGAACCTAATGGTATTGTTGTGGGAAATCCAAATATTAAAATGACTACTTCCATTATAGATTATATTTTCCGTGAACTTGCTGTTACTTACCTTGGTAGATATGACCTTGCCCATATTCCCGAAGAAAATATAAAAATAAGTCCAGTAGATTCGCTTGCAAAAATGGATGAAGATATAGAGTTTGACGAGGAAGAAATTTACAGTGAAAGAATAATAGAAGAGAAAATTACAAAAGATAAAAAACCACCGAAGGAAGTTAAAGCAGCTCCTCAACTAACCGTTAGCATAAAAGCTGTTCCAAAAGAAACAAGTTCGGAAAAAGCAATCATTCAGGAAGCAATTTTAAAAGGTTATACGGGTGATATATGTCAGGAATGCGGACAATCTACAATGGTCAGAAACGGAACCTGCCTGAAATGCATGACTTGCGGTTCTACAAGCGGCTGCTCTTAAAAAATATTTATATTAAGTTAATAAAAAAATCCGATGATGTTGTTTTATCATCGGATTTTTCATTTATATCAAAAGTAAAATATATTCCCTAACTCAATTAAATTAAAAATTAAATTTATATAATTGCAAATATTTATGAAACATTATTCTTTATTTAGTTTTTTACGGCAAAGTTTTATTAGGTTTGATACTATTGTAAAATTTATGTAAATTAATTTTAAATTTTATAAAAAAACTAAAAAATACAAGACATTATTGGAAAAAATAAACTCTGATGTAAAAAAACACTTTAAAGATAATGTTAATAGTATTAAAATTCCTACTCAAATAACTTTCCTTGTTTTAGTTTTTTTATCTGGGATGATGTTATTTGCAATTTTTAGATTAGTTTTGCTTCTTCAGTATTTTGAGCAAACAACAAATGTTCCTAACAGTTACATAATTTTCGCATTTCTAAATCGAGGTAGTCTTTTCGACATGTCTGTAAATTCATATATTTTGACACTTCCGTTTTTATTTTTATTTCTCGGTTATTTTATACCTTCTACGAGTAAAATTTTTAATTATTTATCAATTTTTTTATTATTTGTTTTCTATAGCTTTGCTATCGCAATACATTCCACAGATTTACCTTTTTTTGGATATTTTAATTCCCGTTTAACTAACAGCATTCTTAACTGGACGGAAGATTTAGAATTAATGATTAAATCAAGATTTTCCTCTTTTACATATTACCCTTACGTTTTTTTATTTCTCATTATCTCTTTTGGATTTTGCTGGTGGATAAAAATTCTTGCAAATAAAACAATTTTATCAGGTCGGTTTACAAATAATAGAATTTATACAAAAATAATTTTATTTCTTATTTTTGGTTTTTTACTTTTTAACGGTATAAGGGGAAATATAAATTATAAAGTTTTTCCTCTTAGAATTGCTGATGCTTTCATATTCGAATACTCATTTCCAAATCAGCTTGGTTTAAATCCAGTATTTACGTTTTTCGAAAGTTATAAAGCAAAAAACCCTAAAATTTTCAGTGATAGACAAGCAATTCAAAACACTCAAAAATATTTAAATATTGAGCAAAAATATGAGTCACCTATTGCAAGAGATATTAAGTTTGATTCAAACTCTAATAAACGAAACGTCGTGATTTTTATTGTAGAAAGTTTAAGTGCTTTTCAAATGAAGCGATATAGAAGTGATGTAAATTTTATGCCTTTTCTCGATAGTCTTGCTAATGTTTCGGCTACTTTCGATAATATTTATACTGCTGGAATGCATACGTATAATGGTGTTTTTTCAACTTTGTTTTCACTCCCATCAATATTAAACACAAAACCATTTGCTTCTCCTATCGTAAATGGTCAAAAACTTTCGGGCATTTCAAATGTTCTTCATAAATATGGCTACTACAACATTTTCTTTTGCTCAGGAGATAAACAGTTCGATAATATGAATAGCTTTTTATCAAATAATGAATTCGATAAAATTATTGGACAGGAAGATTACCCGAAAGAATCAGAAACTACTGAATGGGGTGTTCACGATAACACTATGTTTCAATTTTCAATACCAAAACTTACTGAAATTTCAAAAGAAAAACCCTTTCTTGCAGTTTTTCTAACGATTTCTACTCACGAATCTTTGGCATTACCAAAACAAACGATTTTCAAACCAACTGCAACCGATGGATATAATCAACTTTTTGAATATACAGACTGGTCATTTTCTGAGTTTTTTAAAAATTCTTCAACTCAAGAATGGTTTAACAATACTATTTTTGTCATTATTGCTGACCATGGTCAAAACTTTGACCCAACTTATGATGTCCCTTTATCCTATTTTCATTCTCCTATGATATTCTATTCACCCGAAATAATTAAACCTGAAAAATATAATAATGTTGGGTTGCAAATTGACCTGTTTCCTACATTAATGGGGTTCTTGAATCTCTCTTATACCAATAATACTTTAGGTATTGACCTTAGAAAAGAAAAAAGGCAATTTGCTTTTTTTTCATCTGATAATAAATTTGGATGTATAAATGATGAATATTATTTAATAATGAGAGATGGCGAAAATGACGCACTTTACAAATACAAAAATAAAGATATTACAAATTATATAAACGAAAATAAAAACCTTGCTGATAGTATGAAAGTATATACTTACTCGATGATACAAACTACAAATTGGCTAATCGAACATAAACTCTTAAGTTTACCTTAAATCAAGAATTTTTTTTATAAAAATCTTAATTCGATTTATTTAAAAAGTTATCTTAAATAAATATAAATAGCACAAATCACAACGTGTGGTGCTGAAAGAACAAAAAAATTTAAACAAATAAAGTTCAACTTTAAATATATGTTTATCGAGTTTAGTAATTAACTAAAATTCATAATAAAAGAAAATTAAAATCAACTGTATTTTTATAGTGAAATGATTTAAAAAATTTGTTAATTTAGTAATCCTAAAAGAATATACTATATTTCAGCTCGAGTGGCGGAACTGGTAGACGCGCAGGACTTAAAATCCTGTCGGCTGTAAAGTCGGTATCGGTTCGATTCCGATCTCGAGCACATAAAGTCCTTGATGATTAAATTCGTCAGGGATTTTTTTATTTAGCAAAAAACTCACCATAATAAAAAAAAGATTTCCGATTAGAATTTGTTGGAATAAAGCTATAAATTATCGCTAAAAACAAATTAATAAATATTTAACACTTTTTCTGGAACTATTTTTAAGTTAATATGTTTATATTGTTTTAATTAACCAAAAAAGAAAAAACTATGAAAAAAACTATCTTTTATCTATTTGTATTTTCTGCTCTGTTAATTCTATCGTCTGAATCAAGAGCACAAACTTATTTTACCTACGATGGTAGTAGCTTTTCTGTTTTACTAACCTGTGATACAGAAAATACTTACGTAACCAATGTTGAATTTTCCGAAAATGGAAGATGGGTGCCTTTCGAAATTGTTGATTATACAAATCTCGAAGATATTGGAGACGGTGGTTTTGCTTATACCGTAAAAGATGGTGCAGGTAAAAAATTTCTGGTAGATTATTACAGAACTCAAGACTACATAAAAGTAATTAACCTCGAAACCAATGACGAATGGACACTATATCGTAGAACAAATTAAATAATTAAAAAATATCACAATAAAAAACCCCGTCTATATCGGGGTTTTTTATTTTATTTAAGTTTTTCAGAAACTATCGATTAACTACACTATTTCTTTTCTTCTTTCTTTACGTCTTTCTTTTCATCTTTTTTTGTCTCATCTGTAGTCTCAGTCTTTGTTATTTTCTTCACTGGTTTCACATACTTTACCTTGCATACTTTTTCTTTAACAGTTACCCATTTATCTTTCTGCTCTTTTGTAAGTAGCTTTTCGATTTCTGCATTTGTACTGTTTATTAAATCTTCCATTTGCTTTTTCTTTGCATCTTCAGCCATTTTATTAAGTTTCATTGCGTCTAACTTTTTGTGAGCTTCGAAGTAAAGTGTATAAACTTTTGTATATTGCTCGTTTGTCAACTTTAATTTATTGTAGAGATAATCCGCTTTAGCTCCTGCAATATCACCGGGATAAACCTGTGCAAAAGACGACGATACAAAAGCAAAAAGAAAACTAAAAATAAAAAGAATCATTAATTTTTTCATAATTGTAATTATTTAAATTTTTAAAAAAAGCTTACAAATATAAAAAAATGTTTTTAAATTTAATATACATTTTATTCTTTCTTTTAAAACTAATATTCGGTTTTTCTTGTTTAATAAACTACATTTAAAAAATAAAATTTGTCAGGAGAAAACAAAAGACATGTCAAATCAAAAAATCATTGCCGTAATCGGTGCAACGGGAGCACAGGGTGGCGGTCTTGCCCGTGCAATTCTAAACGACCCGAATACTGAATTCAAAGTCCGAGCTATCACTCGAAACTCAAATTCCGAAAAAGCGCAGACTCTCGCAAAACTCGGAGCAGAAATCGTTCCCGCAGACTTGGATAAACCCGAAAACCTTAAAAATGCTTTTAATGGTGCTTACGGCGTATATGCAGTTACCAATTTCTGGGAACACTTTTCACCCGAAAAAGAAATTTCACAAATTAAAAATATCGCCGAAGCTGCAAAATCTGCAGGTGTTAAACACGTAATCTGGTCAACCCTTGAAGATACTCGTAAATGGGTTCCGCTAAACGATAACAGAATGCCAACCCTTATGGGAAAATACAAAGTCCCACACTTCGATGGCAAAGGCGAATCCGACCATTTATTTTCCGATTTCGGAGTCCCGACAACTTTTCTGTTAACATCTTTTTATTGGGATAACTTTATTTACTTCGGTATGGCTCCTAAAAAAGGTGAAGACGGAAAATACGCCCTCAATATTCCGATGGGTGACAAAAAACTTCCAGGCATAGCCGCCGAAGATATCGGAAAATGTGCTTACGGAATTTTTAAAAAAGGAAATGAATATATCGGTAAAACCGTCGGTATCGCAGGCGAACATCTCACCGGCTCGCAAATGGCAAATGCTTTTTCAAAAGTTTTGGAAAAAGAAATTGTATATAATGCCGTTCCGTTTGATACCTATCGCTCATTCGGTTTCCCCGGTGCAGAAGATTTGGGCAATATGTTTCAGTTCAAACACGACTTCGAAGATTACTTTTGCGGAATAAGAAAACTTGATGAAAGTAAATCTCTCAATCCCGAATTGCAAAACTTCGAAACGTGGTTAAAAGCTAATAAAGATAAAATTCCATTAGAATAAAAAATCAAGTTAATAAAAGAACTTTAATATTATAAAAGAGGCAGAATAGAATGTTCTGCCTCTCATATTTTCCCACCTTATTACTTTATAATTTTTATTTTACTCTCTTAAATTCAACTCTGCGGTTTTTATACATATTTTCTTGCGAATCATTAGGTGCTATTGGTTTATCCGGCCCATATCCTTCTGTCGTTAGTCTATTTGCATCAACTCCATTTTTCACCAACCAGCTCTTAACAGATTCAGCTCTGTCTTTGGAAAGTCGTATATTCTTTTCTCTTGTTCCCCTGGAATCTGTATGACCGCTGATTTCATAAGTTTCTGTTGGATGAGCCAGTATATATTTCAATGATTTCTTTAAAATTTCTTCGGATTCACTTGTGAGATTTGCGCTTCCGGTTTCAAAGTTTACACCTTCAAGAATTAATATTTCTCCAACTTCCATTTTCTTTTCTTCTATTTTCTTTTCTACATCATCTGCAGGATCTAACGGATTTGAATTTCTTTCTACTTCAATACCGTCATTCACACTTCCGCCATCTGTATCTGCAACCAATGGATTTGTTTTAAAAGTACTGATTTCAGCACCATCTTTTAAACCATCACCATCTGTATCTGCTTTTAACGGATCTGTTTTCGTGGTTTTCACTTCCTGGTAATCTGATAATCCATCTCCATCTGTATCGGGATTTAACGGGCTTGTTTTATAATTTGTAACTTCTTCGCCGTCCTTTAATCCGTCTCCATCTGTATCGGGTTTAGTTGGGTCTGTAGCATATTTTGATACTTCATCATAGTCGGTTAATCCATCGTCATCGGTATCTGCTTTTAATGGATTAGTTTTATATTTTAATACTTCGTCACCATCTTTTAATCCATCACCATCTGTATCTGGATTTAAAGGATCTGTTCCAATTCTTTCTTCGTAAGAGGTTTTTAATCCGTCACGGTCTTCATCTGCATCAATTTTAGGACCGCCAAATACAAATCCTAAACCCAAATGTGCCCAATGGTCTGTGTTGTCGCCAAAAATAATATTATTTATAGCATCTCCGCCTGTAAAATTAAAACCACTATTGATATCGAGAGCTACTTTTTCGGCAAGCCTTATTTCTACTCCAAGTCCTACAGGAACCACACCTGTCCAGCCCTTACGCTTTTCCGCATAATAATACAGAGTTTGAGCTGTCGGAGTATTGCTTAATGGTGTAGTCGGAAAATCCGAAACACTATAATTTAAAGCACCCAAACCAATATAACCATACGGATTTACAGATTTCATATTAAATGGAGCAATTTTTAATCTTAAATCAATAGGTATTATATTGGTCGCTATTTTTGTTTTGGGATAATCTTCTATATAATCATATGTACAATTATAACTTCCATAACCAATTCCGAGTTCAAGTGCTAACATTTTTGCTAATTCTACATCTAAAAAACCTCTTGCTAAAAATGAAAATTGATCGTTTTTTAATTCGTTAAAGGTCATGGCACCATTGAATTGCACTCCACCTTTAATCCCATAACCTCTAAATTGAGCAAAAGAGTCACTGCTTGCAACGATCAATATTACTAATAAAAAGAAGAATAATTTTTTCATAATATTAATGTTTAGTTAATGAAATAGTAAATTAAGTATCTTTTCGCCTAAAATTTATATTCAGTTGCTAATTATTTTTTTGTGTTGCAATAACTTTTAATAAAAATTACTTTTTTCTTCTTTTCTAATTTACATTCTATATGTTTACGAATCAATATTTCAGTATAAATCCCTGTTCTTGGTTTTATACTTTTTTAAATACTGACACTGAAAATTTCCTTTCCGAAATTTTTCTTTGATAGACTTATCTGTTAGGTTGTTATTATATATAACTAATTCGCGGCCACTTCAATATTCAACTCTGAAGTATTAAAAGAACTCAGATATGTGGTCTCGAATATTATATCCGTATTTGTACTTAATAATGTATAAATTAATTAATAAAAATCGAGTTATATTTTTAGTAGAATTTATCTGGGAAAATATACCTTTTGTGTCGGGGAGTTTCCGTTCTTTGAACTCCCAAAACACAATTCTATCCACTTTTATATATTTAATCTATGTTATCTGTGTGCTATTTTTGTTTTTACTTTCTATAAAATTTAATTAGTTTCAATGACTAAACAAAAATACTTCTTTCGAAACCTGCTATTTACTCTTCTCTTAATAGCCGGCTCTCTCTTCTCTCAGGAAACCAAGTCCGATAAGTTCGACATCGGCAAGATGTGGACTTTCGAAAATGCTCCTGTTGATTACTTTGCCCAGACTTATAATTTCCGTCCCACAAAAGAATGGCTCGATAACGTTCGCCTTGCTTCGATTCGCTTCGGTAACGGATGCTCTTCTTCCTTCATTTCCGAAGACGGACTCGTTATGACGAATCACCACTGCGGACGCGGTTATGTAACGCAAATCTCCCTACCCGGTGAAGACCTGAGCAAAACGGGTTTTATTGCCGTTACCTTAAATGAAGAAAGGCCTGTTCCGGGTTTGTATGTTGACCAGTTGATAAAAGTTATCGACGTTACAAATGAAATACAGGGTGCTATGGAATCAGGAACGAACGATGCAGAAAAAAGTAAACTGAAAGCCGATAAAATAAAAGAGATTGAAACGAAATATTCGTCCGAATTAAATCTTAGATGTAATGTAATTACAATGTACAACGGCGGAATGTATTCGCTTTATTGTTACAAACGCTACACCGATGTTCGCCTCGTGTTTGCTCCCGAAAATTATGTTGCCCACTTCGGAGGAGACCCGGATAATTTCACATATCCAAGATACGACTTCGATTGTATGTTTTTCCGTGTTTATGAAAATGGTAGCCCGATGAAAACTCCGAACTATTTTAAATGGAGTAAAAATGGCGCCTCTGTTGGCGAACCGCTATTCGTTGTCGGAAATCCCGGAAGCACTGAAAGACTGAAAACCTATGCCCAGCTCGAATTCACACGTGACTTTACCGTACCAACCCGACTCGAAACTCTCGATTTTATGTGCGAATTTCTTACGAACTTTCTCGCTCGATATCCCGAAAGAACCCAGCGATATCAGGATGCACTTTTCGGAAACCAGAATTCTCAAAAAGTTTTCATAGGTCAGTTAAAAGCATTGAATGATAACATTATGATGGTAAGGAAAAAAGATTTCGAAGAAAATATTAAATCGAAAGTAAACGAAAATCCCGAACTTAAATCCAAATATGGGAATGTCTGGAGCGAAATAGAAAAAGCTCTCGGTGAATACCGACTGATTTACAATGAACTTCAAGGTCATGAACTCCTGCAAAGAAATGTATCGAGATATTTTGCCGCCGCAAGGTTAATCTTTAAAAATGCAAATGAAGGAAAAGAAACTCCTGATTCTCTTATTAATAACATTTACAATAAATTCGACCCTGAATATAACAAGGGAATCCTCGAAAAAGAAATTGATTATATGTTTACTAAACTTGGAAAAAATAATTCAACTATAACAAAAGTATTCGGAAATAAAACAAAAGATGAAATTGTAAATTATATTCTTTCAAATTCAGTCTTCATAAGTTTGGAAAAAGCTCTCGAGTTTTCTAAATCAGGCGTAAAAAATATTCTTTCGTCAAATGACCCGTTGATAAAATATCTTGTAGAAGCAAAACCACGACACGATGAACTCCTCGCTAAACAAAAAGATATCCAGGCAAGAATAGATGTAAACTCCTCGATGCTTGGAAGAGTGTTATTTGAAATTTATGGAACCACTATTCCACCAGATGCAACACTAACACTAAGAATTTCGGATGGTGAAATTAAATCATATCCGTATAATGGAACTATCGCTCCACCATTTACTACGTTCTACGGTCTATATGATAGGTATTACTCTCACGGGAAAAAATATCCGTGGCTCCTGCCGGATAGGTGGCTCAATCCCCCAAAGGAATTTAATCTCTCGACAAAATACAACCTTGCAACCACAAACGATATTATCGGTGGAAATTCGGGAAGCCCGCTTATCAATACTAATGCGGAAGTAGTAGGTCTTGTTTTCGATGGCAATATCGAAAGTCTGCCCGGAAGATATATTTATACGACCGAGCTGAATAGAACTGTAGCAATCGATTCACGCGGACTTTTGGAAGCAATCAAAAATCTTTACAAAGCAACAAGATTAAGCGATGAAATTACGAATGGAAAGATTATGAAATGATTTTAAACTGTAAAGAGGAAACTCCTGTCAGATAACAAAATAAATAAAAAAAGGAAGCCATTTACGGCTTCCTTCTTTTAGTTTAATTTAGGATTTATTTATTTTATTAATACCATCCGCTTCACATCTGTGAAACTTCCGGTTTCAATTTTGTAGAAATATGTTCCACTCGGCATTTGTTCACCAGATAACTTAGAAATAGAAAAAGAAACTTTATATTCTCCAGCTTTTTGATATTCATTAACCAGATGAGCAACTTCTTTTCCGAGAAAATCATATACTTTTAAAGTTACAAAACCATCCTCTGCAATTTTGTATTTGATATTAGTTACAGGATTAAATGGGTTCGGATAATTTTGGTATAAATAAAAATTTGCTGGGATTTCAGATGAAAGAGAATTTGTATTAGTTAGAATAAGAACACTATCTGCAAGTTTAATTACACTTCCATTGCTTGAGACAGCATAACCACAAATAATATTATTTACTTTATTAAAGTCGAAATGATTTAAACCCGTTACATTTGCGGTTTGCATAGATGACCAAGTAAGTCCATTATCTAAACTTCTCTTGATAGCACCATTTTCACCAATTATATAAACAACATTAGTTCCTGGAACCCACTTAATTAAAGTTTTTCCTGATAATCCTTCCCCAATATTTACGGGATTCCATGTAGTACCACCATTTGTAGTTCTCGATACAAAAGGCATTGATGTTGAAGTAGAGGATAAACCAATCAATTTATCATCTTTAAAAGTAAACCCACTTGTGTAGCTACCGACAAGATTCACATTCATAGTTAACCAAGCGTTTCCTCCATTAGTAGTCATTCTTACTCTTGAAGCTCCATTTTTTAATCCAAACCCAAAGAATGTATCGTCTACAAGCATAAGAGAATTTTGAGCTGAAGAAACTCCTGTTACCCCTGTTGACCTTTTCACCCAACTATTACCACCATTCGTTGTTATATAAATCTCATCAGCCAATGCTCCACCAACAAGCGGATTCAATCTTGAAAAAATAAGATTATTAAAAGAGCCATCATTCTGTCCCGTTTCTAATACATTTACCCATACTTTATTTGCTGGATTAATCTTATATAATCTTGCGTAGGAATTTACAACTCCTTCACCAACAAAAGCAACATCTGAATTTATTGCCCAAACACAGAAAAGTTGAGTTGTTGTACCGGTTGATGGTATTACTTCCCAAGTATTACCTCCATTGGTTGTTCTATAAACACGCGGGGAATTTGTCGAACCTCCAGCAATCCAAGCTGTATTAGCATCAACAACAGATATACTTGGTGTAAGACCTGCTTCAGGAACAGAACCAGCAAGAACCCAACTCTGAGCATATACTACATTATTGAAAATTAAAAAGTTAAGAGTATATATCAGAATTAAATATTTAATAATTTTCATAATCAATTCTCCAATTATTTAAGAACTTTATTTTATTAATACCATTCTTTTAATATCTGAAAAATTATCGGCTCTAATTGAGTAGAAATATACCCCACTCGAGAATTTTTCTGCATTCCATTGATATTCGTAAGTGCCAGCACTAAGTTTTAAGTTTACAAGTCTTGCAACTTCTTTTCCTGTAATATCATATACTTTTAATCTCACATAACAATTAACAGGTAAATCGAATTTAATTTTTGTTACAGGATTAAAAGGATTAGGATAATTATCATACAACTTAAAAGTCTCTGGAATTTCATTACCGATGCCATTAACAGAAGTAATAATTGTTCTAAAGCTCCATGTTTGAGACCAAGGTCCCGAAGTGCAGGAGTTTAAAGCTCTTACAGCCCAAAAATACCTCATACCATTTTGTAATATGCCCTGTGGGACCATAAAATAGGTAGCCGTTAGACCACTTGTATCAATTACACTTGTAGTAAAAGTTGAATCCAGTGAAATTCTTAACCTAAAAGATGAAGCTGAAGAAACGCTATCCCAATCCAACATTGGAGTATATAAACTTATAAATGAAAAATTGGGAGGGAATACAAGTGCTGGAGCAGCAGGAGTTGGAGGAGATGTAGTGAAACTTCTTACCGAAGACCATGGTCCAATACCAACTTGATTAGTAGCTCTAACCCTCCAATAATAGGTTGTTGTATTATTTAATCTCGTAGCCGGTATTGCACAATTTAAATGTAAAACACCTGAAGTATCAAAAACTGTTGAACTAAAAGAGTTACTTGTTGAGACTTGAACTCTGTATGAACATACAGGTGGAAATACAACATTCCAACTCAAAGTTGGAGTTAATGAAACACAGGTCGAATTATTCGAAGGACTTGAAAGAGAAGGTGCAGTAGGTAGCAACCATCCTCCAGTCGTTGTATGAATTATTGTTCCATAGTCACCGACTGCCCATCCATTTAAAGTATCAACATAATTAATCTTATGAAGCCAATTCGAAGTATTACTAACTTGTGAATACCAATTCAAACCTCCATTAGTAGTAGTTCGAACTAATCCAAGTTCACCGACCATTGTTGCAAAATTTGCAAGAGGCGATGTAATACCCGAAATCCAATTGCTTGTTCCACTCGATTGTACAACCCAGTTAGTCCCACCATTCGTAGTTCTTTGAACTCTGCCGTTTTCCCCAATAATAATTCCAGTTTGAGTATCAAAAAAAGTAACATCTTCGAGTGTGCTCGTTGTACCACTCGATAAGGTAGTCCAATTGTTCCCGCCATTAGTTGTTTTAATAATAGTTCCATACCAACCAACCACAAATCCCGTATTACTATTTGCAAAGGAAATTCCGTGTAGATTATTTGATGTTCCAGTATTTAAGCTTACCCAATTCGAGCCGCCATTAGTTGTTCGAAGAATTGTGCCATACCATCCAACAATGTAACCTGTTGTGTTATTTAAAAAATTTATTGAACGTAATTGGTAAAGTGTGTTACTTGTTTGAGTTATCCAATTTGTTCCACCATTAGTGGTTTTTAAAATAGTTCCAATATCACCAATAGCCCACCCTGTGTTGGGATTAATAAAGTGAACACCAAACAAATGATTTGTTGTTCCACTTGTTTGAGCTATCCAATTTGTTCCACCATTAGTAGTTCTTAATATTTTACCAGACTGACCAACAACTGTTCCAGTATTTACATCGAAAAATTTTACACCGTTTAAATTACTTGTAGTTCCACTTGTCTGAGTGAACCAACCATAAGGTTGCGAATAGACAAATGACGATAAAATTAAAGTAATAAATACTAAAAATTTGGTATTATATTTACTCATAATAAACCCCCTATTATTTAAAATTTTATTTTTTAGTGCAAATTTTATACCTTATTATGAAAAAGTGTTTTTATTTTCACAAATTTATAAGATAATGAATATTCGAATAATTGTATTATTGTTTTAAAGTAAAATAACATAGTTTATATACTACAACAAATAGTCAGAAATGTATAATTTTGAGACATTTTTTCTCAAGTTGAGAATTATATTTTAATTTTTTTAAGTATTAATTATATATTAAATTTTGCACATTATTTGATTTTCATTTATAAAATCTGAAATTTTAGGTATCTTTTAAAGCAAAAATTGTCTTTTTTTAATGGATAATTCAAAAATACATAGCCATATTACTAAATTAAAAGAGTGTTTCCTTAATTATAGTTCAAACCCAGAGGAAAATTTAAACAAATTGGTAAAAGTCTGTGGTGAGACACTTAGTGCTACTTATGTGTTTTATATTAATCTGCAAGATAATTTATTAGTATCAACCGTAAAATGGAATTCAGATTCGGATTATATTTTTAAAGGTTCTCCTGAAGGACATATCTGTTATGATGTTATGCAAATGGGGAAAGACAATCCAATTGTTATTTTTAATTTACCAGAGACAAAATATTTTCTCACTGACCCAAATGTTAAGGCATTCAATATAAAGACATATATAGGTATTGCTGTTAAATGGAAAAATGAATCTATTGGTTCTCTCTGCATTTTTTATAAAGATGACTATAAACCAAACAACGAAGAATTGGATTTTATAAATCTTATATCTTCATTAATCAGTGTAGAGGAAAACAAAAAGAGGGGTGAAAAAAAATTAATCGAAAAAGAAAAATTATATAAATCATTATTTGAGAACTCTCCCAGTGGTATTTTAATAGAAAATTCAAAAGGAAAAATCATCGATTGTAATCAAGCAATTTGTAATATTTTCGGATATACAAAGAATGAATTTTTAAGTAAACACGTAAAAGATTTAGTCCCGAAAGCTTTATTAGATGAAGTTGATGATAATATTAATAAAATATTATCAGGGATGAAACTTGACCATATTGTAACAAATATAAAAAAAGATGGTTCTTACTGTTTTCTTGCTATTAGAGAATCAAAAATTATATTACCTGATGGCAAACCCGGAATACTTGCAATAGTAAATGACATAACTAAAAGAAGAGAAATCGAAATTGCATTAAGACAGAGTGAAGAAAAATATAGGTCTTTAGTCGAAAATATAACAGAAGTAATATTTTCCGTAGATATTACAGGTAAGTTTACATATATAAGCCCTTTAATTAAAGACTTAACGGGTTATGAAGTAGAAGAAATAATTGGAACACCGTTTACAGATTATATATACCCCGATGACCTTGAAGGGTTAGTAGAAAGCTTTCAAAAATCACTTTCGGGAATTATTGAACCACATGAATTCAGGGCGTTTAAGAAAGACAGGAAATTAATACATTTAAGAAGCACAAGCAAATTACAATATGAAAATAACGAACCAATTGGCTTACATGGAGTATTAATAGATATAACACAAAAAAAATTATTTGAAGAAGAATTAAAAAAAGCAAAAGAAGAAGCCGAATCAGCTGCCAAGATTAAATCACAATTCCTCGCTACAATAAGTCACGAAATCAGGACACCTATGAACGGAGTAATAGTTATGACAGACTTACTTTCTAAAACAAAATTAGATAATGAACAGAAAGAATATGTAGATACAATAAAAAGCGGTGGAGAAATACTGCTGTCTTTAATTAATGATATACTCGATTTTTCAAAAATAGAATCTGGGAAATTAAAACTTGAAAATCAGGTATGTAATTTAAAATTATGTCTTGAAGAAATAATAAATAATTTTTCAGCTTCGGCAAAAGAAAAAAAACTTACGTTAAATACGTCTATTGATGAAAAAATCCCAGAATATATTGTAACCGATCCTTCCCGTATAAAACAGGTTTTATCAAACCTTATAAGTAATGCTATAAAATATACGGATGAAGGAAATATTGAAGTTTCTATGAAAAAACTTTCCGAAAAAAATGATACTATTGAAATTCAGTTTTGTGTAAAGGATACTGGTATAGGAATTAGCAAAGAAGCAACACCACAACTTTTTCAACCATTTACCCAGCTTGATTCATCATCTACACGAAAATATGGAGGTACAGGTCTGGGCTTGATAATTAGTAAGCATCTTGTAGAAATGATGAAAGGTAAAATCAAGGTTGAAAGTGAACTTGGGAAAGGTTCAAGTTTTATATTTACAATAATTGGTAAAAAAGACAATGAAAATCATAAATTAGATTTCGAAAAAAAACCTTTAAATTTTAACCTTGCAAACGAAATTCCTTTAAAGATATTATTAGTAGAAGATAATCTAATAAACCAAAAAGTAACTGTAAGATTAATGAAAAGATTTGGTTATAATATCGATGTAGTTTCAAATGGAGAAGAGGCAATAAATACAATAAAGAAAAATTATTATGATATTATATTTATGGATATCCAAATGCCTATATTAGATGGAATAGAAGCAACTAAGAGAATAATAAAAATGTTTCCCAAGGAAAAATGTCCAATTATAATAGCAATGACAGCGGCTGTAATGAAAGGAGACAAAGAAAAATGTTTGAAAGCAGGAATGAAAGATTATATTCCAAAGCCTGTATTACCAGAAGTTGTTCAAAATGCAATCGAAAAATGGGGTAAAAGAAATTGATTTTGCCTGTTTTTTGATTTAAACAATTTGTAAATTATTTTTAAATCCGCACAAAAATAAATTTTTTAATATGAAAAAAATAATTTCTTTATCTGTCTTTCTAATTATTTTTTACAATATTAACTATGCACAGGGAGATTTAGGAACCGTATTGCAAAAAGTTGGAAAAGATTATGCAGAAAGGTATCTCTCTCCTTTTACAACAGGTCTGGGAACAAATCTAAATTCGGGATTTATTGGAGGATTTAATCCATCAGGTTATAGTAAGATACCTGTTCTTCCGCACTTTTATGTTGGGGTAAAATTCTGTGGAGTGCTGATGAAAAATAATGATAAATATTTTAATTTAGGATTTAAAACCGATACAGTAATTGGAGGTATTAAACAAACAATAAATTGGGAAGTATATAATGCTCCAACGGTATTTGGTAATTCCGCTCCAGCAATAGCAAGAGGAACTATCGCAGGAACATCACAAACAATCACACAGCAATTAATAGGCGGCATAGAAGATACAAAGTTCGTCCCGCTTGTAATTCCACAAATTGGAGTAGGAACGATATTGGGAACAGATTTAGTTTTTAGAACTGTTCCAGGAATTAAAGTTGGAGATTATGGGTCATTTAAATTATTTGGTGTTGCATTAAGGCATAATATTGGTGCGTATGCTAATATACCTTTTGATATAGCTGTACAGTTTGGTTTTCAAGGGTTTGGAATAAAAGATATAAATGACCATAAGTTTGTCGATGCGAATTCATCATTCGTAAATTTGCAAATCAATAAAAGTTTTCCAATAGTATCGATATACGGTGGATTACAATACGAAAATTACAGTGTAGATGTTAATTACTTATATAAAACTTCATCAGGAACCACTTCCATAGTTTTCAATCAAAAAGGTGATAACCACTTCAGGGGAATTGCAGGCGCAACAATTTCATTAGGACCCGGAAAGTTCAATGCTGATTTGAATTTTGGGACAGTATTTGCATTTACTGCTGGATTTGGTTTTGGAATATAGCAACATTAAAAAATGGAATAATTTAAAAAATAAACTAATTTTATGAACACAAAAAATATTAATTCAAGAGAATTTACTTTCGGACCAAGAAGAGGAAAGTATTACGATGTTAATGATATTCTGAAAAAAGGAAATGCATTAACAGAAGATGAAATAAAGAAATTCGAAAAGCTCGATTTAATTTACAGAACACTATGCGGTGTATTATATAATTTTGTTCCTACAAGCGGTCATCCGGGAGGGTCGATTTCTTCAGGAAGATTTGTACAGGGAATAATTTATAAAACAGCGGATTACGATATCAAAAATCCAATGCTCGACTACAATGATATGGTTGTTTATGCAGCAGGTCATAAAGCTATGGGCCTTTACGCTATGTATGCTCTACGCAACGAAATAATGAGAGCTTTTAAAGTTGGAGAACTACCTGACGAAAAAAATCAATTACGGTTTGAGGATTTACTCGGGTTTAGAAGAAATCCAACGAACAATACACCACTTTTTAAAAAATTTAATTCAAAAGCTCTCGACGGGCATCCAACTCCGGCAACTCCGTTCGTAAAGGTTGCAACTGGCGCAAGTGGTGTTGGAGTTCCATCATCGTTTGGACTAGCACTTGGTGCAATAGATTATTACTCTTCTATGGCTCCAAAAGTCCACGTTGTTGAAGGTGAAGGAGGAATGACTCCAGGACGCGTTGCTGAAGCATTTGCAGCTGCATCTGCAATGCGATTGCACAATGTAACAATTCATATTGATTTCAATCAAGCATCAATAGACAGCAATAAGGTTTGTCGAGAGGGCGAATCTAAAGGGGACTATGTTCAATGGAATCCCGCTGAGTTTGCATACTTACATGATTTCAACGTTATTTATGTTGACGATGGCAAAGATTTTAACAAAGTATTGGCTGCACAGAGATTCGCAAAAAATATCGACAACAAAATGCCGACTGCAATAGTATATCGCACAATTAAAGGATGGAAATACGGAATAGAAGGGAAAGGTTCGCATGGTGCAGGACATAAATTCTGCTCTCCCGAATATTACAAATTTATGGAAGAATTCGAGAATGCATTTGGAGTTAAAGTTCCAATATTTCAAGCAAAACCAACAAGTGAATTGAAAAACGAGTTCGGTGTTATGGTTCCGAACTTCGATGGTGACTGGAATACAATTAATATTGAAAAAACTTTTTGGGATACCTTACTTGTTATCAGAGATGTAATAGAAAAAAATAAGGATTTGGTTTACTTTGCAGAAGCAGTATTAGAATCAAAGACAAGACTTAAATCATATAAAAGGACGCCGAGAGAAAATCACCCACATCTTGAGAATCTATACAGAGATGAAAAGGTAAATGAAAAAGTTACTCCTTCAGAATTAAAATTAACTCCCGGAACAGTTACAACAATCAGGGCTGCTCTTGGTTCGTCACTTGGATATCTTAATAAAATAACCAATGGAGCATTTTTAGGGGTTGCAGCAGACTTACTTGGTTCTACAAGTATAAATCTTGTAGGGGAAGGATTTGAGACAGGATTTTTCGATTCAATTGATAATCCACATTCAAGAATTTTATCAATTGGTGGAATATGTGAAGATGCTATGGGAGCTATGATGGCTGGACTTGGAGCTTATGGTAAAAATATTGGTGCAAGTTCTTCATATGGAGCATTTATTTCTGCTATGGAACATACAGATGCTCGCTTACACGGAATAGGAGAACAGAATAAAAAGGAAACTTATGGTGGTGAATATAACACTTGGATATTAGTCAATGCTCATGCGGGATTAAAGACTGGTGAAGACGGACCAACACATGCAGACCCGCAATGTTTACAATTACTCGATAATAATTTTCCAAAAGGAGTTATGATTACGCTTACACCATGGGAACCGGGAGAAGTATGGCCATTAATTGTCGCGGGTTTAAAGAAAAGACCTGCTGTACTTGCTCCATTTGTTACACGACCAAATGAAACAGTAGCCGATAGAAAAGCATTAAATTTGGCACCTGCTGTAGATTCGGTTAATGGAGTATATGCATTAAGAAAAGCTGACCCGAAAAAGAAACTCGATGGAAATATAATTTTGCAGGAATCGGGTGTAACGATTGAATTTGTTAATAAAGTATTACCAAGACTCGATAAGGAAGGTTATAATCTTAACATATTTTATGTATCAAGTTCCGAACTATTCGATTTACTACCAGATAAGGAGAAAGATGCAATTTATCCGGAATCAATAGCTCAAACTGCATTTGGTATTACAGGATTTACAAAGCCAACAATGTTTAGATGGATAACAAGTTATAAAGAAAGAGAAAATATTCTTTATCCATTTAAAGGAGGATGGTATCTTGGGAGCGGACAAGCAGAAGCAGTACTGAAACAAGCAGGACTTGATGGAGAAAACCAATACAAAGAAGTTAAGAAATATATTGAGCGGTTTAAAAGTTAAAAAATTGGAAATTATATTAATAGAGCAAAAGCCCGAGTTAATTCGGGCTTTTTTGTTTAACAATAAACTAATTTTTTATATTACTTATTTTTAAAAGTTTATCTAAATCAATAATTTTAATTTTCTTTCCGTTTGAAGAAATGAGGTTTGTTTTTTTAAATTCAGTAAGTAAACGAATAACTGTTTCTGTAGCGGTTCCAACTATACTTGCAAAATCTTCGCGTGATAGTGAAATATTAATATTACCTTGTTTATCTTCTCCATAAGTTTCTTTTAGAATCAGAAGTGCTTCTGCCAATCTTTCTCGAACAGGTTTTTGGGCAAGTTTAACCATTTTATTTTCGACGTCTTCGAGGTCATGAGAGATAAGTTTGAGTAAATTCAAAGAGAACTTATGGTTCGACTTAAAAAGTTCAAAAATAACATCTTTTCGAATAAAGCATATATGCGAATCCTCGAGCGCAGAAGCTGAAGCGTTATAATTTTCACCTATAAGAAGAGCTCTATAACCAAGCGCGTCTCCAGTTTTTGCAAAACGTATTATCTGTTCTTTTCCCGAGGAACCAATCTTAAATACTTTTGCTTTCCCGTCTTTAATACAAAAAAGCCCACTCGGATAATTCCCTTCAAAGAAAATAACTTGTCCTTTTTTATAAAAGTTACAATTTGTATTTGAAATTAACTTTTCAATCTCTTCTTTATTAAAATCTTTAAAAATAGATTTTCTTACAGAATTACATATATCACAATATTTATTATCGATTGGTTTTCTCATTTAAATACCAAAATTAACTATTCAAAATCTAATTTAAAATTAATAAAGTATAATTTTTAAAACGTCGGAGACTTGTTCTTTTCCATATAATTTTTTGCCAATAAGACAATCATCACATTTTACTTTGACGCAATAAAAATTGTGCAAATGAATTAACCCCTGCTTTTCAGAAATTGTAATCGCTTTATACATCAATTGCTTCTGCATAATTTTTGTAATTTCGTTTTCGTTTTTATCTTTTTCGCTAAAATAATATTCTATTACTTTTTCTAAAAGTAAGTTTTTAGAAAATCTTTCCGAATAAAGATATAGTAATGGTAAAACAACATTATTAATGATATCGTGAATTCTATCTGTTCCAATAGATTTTATGTTTTTATTAATCTTTTTCCCAAAAACAAAATGATTTTTCCAATAGTCAGATAGTTGAATGTCGAGAAATAAATTCAATAAATCCTTATTTGTATTTTTGCTTTTTTCAAAACATAAGATAACTTTTTTAAGTAAATTATTATTAATCAAATCATTACAAAAAGAAGCTGCATAAGCAATACGTATTGTAGGGAAATTTTGAGGTCTTAAGCGAAAAAAATTCCATTCCGATTTATTCATAACAATCGAATTTAAATTCTTATTTAATATTTTCCAGTTATCTTTTATTTTATCTATATAATTATCTTTAAATTTTAAGTTATCTAAAAGACCAGCAGAACCAAAAAATAAAGATTCAATTTGAAGTAGTGAAAGGTTAAGTTTTTTTATTTTAATTAAATTCTGATTAGAAGCGAATTTTAAAAATTGAACTTTATTTTTAGAGAAACCAAGAGCTTCAAGAGTATATTCGAAAAATAGTTTTTCCCAAATTTGTTTTTTATTATCGAAAATTTCAGTTTCTTCGAGTTTTTCGAGTCGTTGTCTTAATCTACTTGCACGATAAATAATTCTTTTTAAGCTGACATTCTTTAACCATTGTTTTTTATCAACACTATCGATTTTTTGATTTTGGGGAAAGCATGGTATTTTAAAATCGCATGAAGGGTTATTAATAATTTCTTTCCAAATTTCGTGAATTGATTTTGTCAAAAACTTAGATAAGACAACAGTAGGAATTACCCTTGATTTCAAAACAACTGGGAGTTTCATATCTTCTGAAAAATCCTCATCCCAAAAAACAACTTGAAGAACAACTTTATTATATTTTCCATTTCTTTTATGTGCGTGTTGTTCCCAATCTCTAAAAGATTTATGAATTTCGACATCACCAATGTAAATATTATCTTCAATTTTAATTTTTGCATTTTTATAATCGGCACCAGAATCTTTATTTGCGATACCATAATCCAAAATTTCGACTTTTTTCCCATCAGTTGTTTTTAAGTCAGAATAATACAGGTTATCTTTCCAAATGCGGGAAATAAAATTTTCATTTAGGTTGAGTTTTTTCATTAAAAAATTGAATATATTTATTTAATTTAATGTAATTTTTTAATTAATTTAATATAAAAAAAATATGCTAAAATCAACATTTAAATTATTTTTAATCATTACGCTTATTATTTCATTAGCTTCATGCTCAAAAAAATCAAAAACAGAAGATGACTATCTGACTACAGCGAAAACATTATATGATAGTGCTGTAGTAAAGAAAGATAATGCATTATTTACAGAGTCAATTAACACATACAATGAATTCATTAAGGATTATCCTAACTCGGACAAAGTAATATTTGCGTACCAACAAATAGCTAAAATTTATGATGAGAATCTAAACAATTATCCTGAAGCAATAAAATCCTATAACGAAATAATCAAAAAATATCCCAATACAAAGGACGAAAAGCAATCAATGTTTCTTGTTGCGTTTATTTACGATGAAAAAATGAAAGATAAGCAAAATGCAATAGACGCATACAAAAAGTTTCTCGAAAAATATCCACAAGATTTAGATCCGAACGAAAAACTTAGTGAATCGGCAAGAGTTATGTTACAGACGTTAGAATCAGGGAGTTCGATAGAAGATATAATTAAGAAAATAGAATCGAACGAAAATACAGAAACAAAGAAAGAGGAAAGCAAAAAAGAGAAGACAGAAAAGGAAAATCCCGATGTTAAAATAAAGAAGATAGATGACGGGACGACTGACAATCCAGATGTAAAGAAGTAAAATAAGAAGTTAATAAAAATTTTAAGTAGGTCAAAGTTTTTTACTTAAAAGAAAAACACTTTGACCTTTATTTTTAAGAGAAGACACCAAAAAAAATTTCCGTGGAGCAATCAGATTACAGAAAATATTTAATTCCTTCTGTTATAGCAAGACTTGCAAATCTCGAGTTGAAAGCTAAACAGGTTGTTGAAGGATTTATGGCGGGTTTGCATAAATCACCTTATCACGGTTTTAGTGTGGAGTTTGCCGAGCACAGACAGTATATGCCGGGTGATGACTTAAGGCATCTGGATTGGAAGGTATATGCAAAAACAAAAAGGTATTACGTAAAACAATTCGAGGAAGAAACTAATTTAAAATCATATATTCTACTCGATATCAGCAAATCAATGACATTTAATTCAAAAACAAGCAGTTCAAAAGAAGTATCCGAAAAGTTGGGTTTGTTGAACAAAATTAGGAAGAAAAAAAATGAAAATGTCGGAAAATCAGAAACCGAAAAAATATCAAAACTTGAATATGCATCTTACCTTGCTGCGTCTCTTTCTTATTTAATGGTTTTACAAAAAGATGCTGTATCATTGACAACTTATGACACAAAAATAAGGAAATACATACCTCCGCATTCAACGAAAACGAATTTAAAATTAATATTAAAAGAATTATCTAAAGTAAAATCACAAAACCAAACAGGAACAGCAGAAAGCTTAAACGAAATTGCCGAAAAGATAAAAAGAAGAGGGCTTGTAATAGTGATTAGCGATTTTTTCGATAAGCAAAGCGAAGTAATAAATGCTCTTAAACATTTTAGATACAATAAAAACGAAGTTATAATATTTCAGATACTTGACCCCATAGAGCTATCATTTTTAGAAGGAAATCCTTTAACCATAGTGGATTTAGAGACACGAGAAGAAATGTATTCACAACCATTTGCAATTCAGAAATCATATAAAGAAGCAATGAAAGAATTTATTGGAACATATAAAAGAGAATGTAGAAAAAACAGAATCGATTATGAATTACTGACTACCGAAACACCTTTCGATATTTCATTGTTAAGATACTTAAACAAAAGAAGCAAAATATTTTAGAATCTAAGTTTTGTTCTTTCGTCCCAAATTGGGGTAGTAAGTCGATAATCGCCAAAGCCAGTTTCATCAACAAAAATAAATCTTTTTTTAATATCATAATATTCCCAAATTTCATAAGGTCTTGAATTTGATTCAAAAGGGTGACGTTCTATATTATTCGGATTACCATAAATAATAAATACCATACCCATATCGGTTTTCCAGCCATCTACATAGTGGGAATATTTTTCGTTTGCAATTTTAATTCTATTGTAATACTCAATCATCAGTTCATTTTTGGGAGTGTTAGGGGTTGGGTCATTATCTTTCCAAAATTTAAGAAAGCGTCTTTCTTTTTCTTCTTTGGTTTTAGCAGATTTAATATATTCAAGCTCTTTAGAGGTTGCAACATAAACCAGTTGAGATATAGCCAAGTCAAGATTTTTCAGACTAACAGGTAAATAATCCCATCTATAAACTAAATCTCTCGAAGCCACTATTTCTTTGTTTGCTTTATCAATGATTTGAAAAGTATAATTTCCAATTATAAATGAATTTGTACTAATTCTTTCTATTTTTTTGTTAACTCCCGAATCAAGATAATAAGTATAAGTTCCTTCAACCAAAGTTTTATTTTTTTCATCCAATACTTTATAATAATAAGAAGACTCCAAAATACTATCAGATTGATTATAAACTTCAAAAAACAAATAGAAATCTTTAAGGTTGCCTATGTTTCCATTTATAATAGGAGAAATTTCTTTTTTACCATCAGCATCTTCTTTAAAACTACTGACGAGCATAATATCACTAAAATTAAACCGTCCTTTGGAAAAATCTTTTACGTTAATTTCAAAATCTTTTGAGTATTCTTTTTGATTATTTTTGTCTTTAAGTAAAAAATTTATTTTATATTTATCGGGTAAAAGAAAAAACTGTTTAATAGCAAAAACACTTTTTTCTGCAATTGATTTTTGTTCGTTTTCGGAGTTCGATAAAGATTCAGAGTAATTATCGTTGTAAATAATTTTATTTTTAGAGTCCTTAATAGTAATAAAATAATCAATAAAAGCATCATACTTTTCAGTTGTCTGATTTCTTTTGAATTGAATATTTTCAAGAGGTAGTTCAATATACAAATCGAGCCGTGCGTTTAAACTATCTCTGCTACTGAACACAAGCGGGTCAAGATAAAAAAATTCTTTATTTAAATTCAAATTACCAAGACTTTTATCAACGATTTGAGAGAATAAGGATATAGGTAAAGCAACAAGAATAAAGATGCAATATTTAAAAATTATTTTCACAATAATAATATATTATCTACAAGTTACACAAAGAAAAATAAAACTTACAAGTTAATATTTCGTAACCTGAGCAAATAAATCGAATTCCTCATAATCGAAAATTTTAACATTAAAAAATTCTCCTACTTTTAACGTTCTTTCGTTATTAACATATACTTCTTGGTCAACCTCAGGAGCATCTTTGTAAGTTCTTCCTACAAAGTAATCATTTTCTTTTCGGTCGATTAATACTCTAAAGATTTTACCCAGAGAAGAAGAGTTCAGTTCCTCAGCAATTTCTCTTTGAGCATCGAGAATTAATTTTTGTCTAAAGAGTTTTTCCTTTTTGGGAATTTTATCTTTTAAGTTAAACGAAACTGTTCCTTCTTCAGCAGAATAAGTGAATACTCCAAGGCGGTCGAATTTAAAATCTTTAATAAAATCAATGAGTTCGTAAAAATCTTTTTCTGTCTCATTGGGATACCCAACCATAATCGAGGTTCTGATTGCAATTTCGGGAATATCTTTTTTAATTTTTTCAAGCAATGCTATTAGTGATTTCTTTGTAATTCCACGACGCATAGACTTAAGAATGTTATCGGAAATATGCTGGATTGGAATATCTATATATTTACAAATCTTGTCATTGTTTTTAAATTCATCGAGTATATCCAAAGGAAACTTTGTAGGATAAGCATACATAAGTCGAATCCATTCAATACCGTTAATTTCGGATAATTTATTTAATAGCTTTTTCAATTCACGTTTTCCGTTTAAATCAAGCCCCCAATAAGTAGTATCCTGAGCTATTACAATCAGCTCTTTAACTCCGATAGATGCGAGTTTTTGTGCTTCAATCAGGATTTCTTTAAGAGATTTTGATTTATGTTTTCCTCGCATAATAGGAATTGCACAAAAAGAACACGGGTTATCGCACCCTTCGCTTATTTTAATATACGCAAAATGGGAGGGTGTTGTTACTACTCTTTCACCAAGAAGTTCTTTTTTGTAATCAACTCCAAATTCATTTAAAATTTCAACAATTGTTTTACGTTTGTCAGTTGTCCCGAAAAACTTTTTTACTTCGGGAATTTCCTTTTCGAGTTCAGATTTATACCTATCGGAAAGACATCCTGCAACGTAAACATTTTTCAGCTTTCCTTTTTCTTTACGTTCGACAGCTTTAAGTATTGTATTAACAGATTCTTCTTTGACGGAATCAATAAAACCGCAGGTATTAATGATTACATTTTCACATTTATTTTCATCGTCGGTAAGTTCTATATTATTAGATTTCAACTGAGCCATAATAAATTCGGAGTCAACGAGGTTTTTGGAGCAGCCAAGAGTGATGATTTTAACTTTGTTTCTTTTTATCTTCATTAAAGAAAATACTTTTTATAAAAATAACAAGAAATTCAAATAGATTAATAATTTAAATTTTAAATATTAAAACAAAAAATTTAAACAAATTTTACAACTAAATTACAAATAATAAAACAACTCAATTTATTTAAAAGTGTAGTAATTTTGTATTACTTTTGTTTCCCGGCTTGAAAAATAGGCAAAAATCGGCATATTTATATATAAAATCATTCTATGTTTTCTCGTGTTTTACACAATTTTTTGTAAAATTTTTTAATTTGAAAACGTATGATTTAAAATTTATTTAGATTTTGACTCAATTTTTCAAAAATTTTCTTAAAAAAAGCTTTTTAAATTTTAAAAAACAGATTTAATTATCGAGACCCAGAGGGTGTTGTATTTCAATGAACAAATAAATACCATAACAATATATGGTATAATAAGCCAAAAGTCAAGTCATAATTCGATATCTTAAATATTCTACTATAACTGGGCATTATCCGATAAGCTTTTTGGAAAGAATATCCCGAAGAAAAAGCTTTCGTTAGTATTTAAAATTATTATTTTGTTTTTCCCTTTTACATTTAGTATTTAAGTGTATTTTTATAAATTTAATAATTATATACTAAAATATTTGAAACGGCAGGAGAATGTCAAACGGAAGCAGTGAGAATAAGAAGAAAGATTCAAAAGCAGAAGATATAATTCTGATAGAAAATGCAATTTCAGGAAAACAGGAAGCATACGAGAGATTGATGAAAAAATATAAGCAATTGATTTACAACTTAATTTTAAGAATGATAAGGAATAGAGAGGATGTTGAAGACCTTACGCAGGAAGCATTTATAAAAGCATTTAATTCATTAGAAAAATTCGATAAGCAGTTTTCTTTTTCCACGTGGCTATTTAAGATTGCAACTAATAATTGTATAGATTATTTGCGAAAAAAGAAATTAAATACATTTTCGATAGATAAAGAATTAAGCTCAGATGATGATGATTACACTTTTGAAATACCCGACAACGAAAGAATTCCAGATAAAAATCTACTCGACAAAGAAAGAAAAAAAATTTTGGAAGAAGCAATCGAAAATCTTCCAAGTAAGTATAAATCAGTAATATTATTAAGACACAGAGATGAGAATGATTACGAAGAGATAGCAAAGAAGTTGAAACTTCCGCTTGGAACGGTGAAGGCACATATATTCAGGGGAAGGGAGCTACTTAATAAGTATTTAAAAGACAAGCTGGAAACGTTTTAGGGAAATTATGAGTGTTGAATTATGAAAGAAGAGTTTTTTATAATGTTAAATGTTAGATATTAAACGAAAAATATAAGAGATGGGAATTGAGAATTAGGGAGGGGTGAAAATTGAAATATAAGGATAAAAATATTTTTAACATTTTTATATTTAATTTTTAATTTTTGAAAAATCTAATTTACAATAAAAATCTGTGAGTACGAAAAACGAGACACCTTTGATGAGGCAATATAGAAAGGTGAAGGAAAAATATCCTGATATGCTTCTATTATTTAGGATGGGAGATTTTTTCGAAACCTTTGAAGATGATGCAATCACGACATCGAAAGTTCTTGGAATCACACTCACAAAGAGGGCGAACGGAGCAGCATCGGAAGTTCCTCTTGCGGGATTTCCCCATCATGCATTAGACAATTATTTACCGAAACTTGTGAAAGCGGGATATAGGGTTGCTGTGTGCGAGCAACTGGAAGACCCAAAGTTTGCAAAAGGAATAGTAAAAAGGGATGTAGTAGAAGTTGTTACTCCGGGAGCAACTTTTTCAGATAAACTTTTAAGTCATAAGTCAAATAATTTTCTTGCAGCAATTTATATAAGAGAGGATAAATGTGGATTTTCTTTTTGTGATGTATCAACAGGAGAATTTGCAACATCCGAAATTCACATTAGGCAATTACCCGAGCAGGTCGATATAATTAATCCAACCGAGATTTTAATTTCTAAAAGAGAAAAAGAAAAAGTGTTTAAAGCATTAAAAATAAATTTAGATGATACATATGAAAATGAAAAGCCCAAGTTTGTATTTACGAAAGTAGATGATTGGGTTTTTAATTCCGATTATGCAAGAGAGCTTTTAACAAATCAATTTGGGACACAGTCTTTAAAAGGGTTTGGTATAGATGATATGAATGAGGGAATAATAGCAGCGGGATGTATAATGAATTATCTTAACGAGACGCAGAAAAATAAACTATCACATATAAAAAAAATCTATAATTATGATTACACGGATTATATAATCTTAGACCCAGCTACAAAAAGGAATCTCGAGATAACCACCTCAATAAGCGAAGGTGGAAGAGAAGGAACGTTAATTTCAATTTTGGACAGAACCCAAACATCAATGGGAGGGAGATTACTAAAAAAATGGATTTCAAGACCACTTAAAAGAAAAGAAAATATTTTAAAAAGACTCGATGCGGTTAGAGATTTTTTCGAAAACAAGACATTAAGAAAAAAATTAATAGAAGATTTGAAATCGATTGCAGATTTAGAAAGGTTACTTTCAAAAGTTGCAACAGGAAAGGCAGTTCCGAGAGACATTGTGCAATTAAAAATTTCGCAGAAAAAAATTTCTGAAATAAAGGAAGCTTTAGAAAAATTCAATTCTACTTCCATCAAATCGTTAAAAAATAATCTCATAGAAATTCCAGAACTCGTATTAGAAATAGAAAGGGTTATAAACGATAATTATTTACTTGGAACGGACACATACGGAATAATTAACAAAGGTTGCGATAAAGAATTAGACGAACTTAAAGATATACATATAAATGGAAAAACTTGGATAGAAAATTTTCAAAGCAAGGAAAGAAAGAGGACGGGAATAAGTTCGCTTAAGGTTGATTTCAATAAGGTGTTCGGATATTACATAGAAATTACGAAAGCAAATCTGGATAAAACACCTGCGGATTACGTGAGGAAGCAGACACTTGCAAATTGTGAACGATATATAACCGAAGAATTGAAAATATATGAAGATAGAATTTTCAATGCAGAAGAAAGGATAAGCATTTTAGAAAATAAAATATTTTCAGAATTACGAGAATACATATTAAGATTCACCGAGCAAATTCAAAAAAACGCCACAATAATAGCTACAATAGATTCGCTAATAAGTTTTGCAGAAATTTCGGAGGCATATAATTATGTAATGCCAGAAATAAATGAAACTGATAAAATAGAAATAATAAAAGGGAGACATCCAGTAATAGAGCGACTTTTACCAGCGGGAGAAAAATATATTGCAAACAATGCTTTAATGGATACAAGTAATAATCAAATAATAATTTTGACTGGACCAAACATGAGTGGAAAGTCAAGTTACTTGAGACAGACTGGACTAATTGTTTTACTTGCACAGATAGGATGCTTTGTACCAGCGGAATCTGCAAAGATTGGTATAGTGGATAAAATTTTTACGAGGGTTGGTGCATCGGATAATATAGCCAAAGGAGAAAGCACTTTTCTTGTAGAGATGCATGAGGCGGCAAACATTTTGAACAATGCTACAACAAAAAGTTTAATACTGCTTGATGAAATTGGAAGAGGGACAAGCACTTATGATGGAATATCTATTGCATGGGCTATAACGGAATATCTTCACGAAAACCCGAATGTAAGGGCAAAGACACTTTTTGCAACACATTATCACGAATTAAATGCCCTTGCAACATTATATGAAAGAATAAAAAATTACAGAGTGGAAGTTAGAGAATATAAAGACCACGTAATATTTTTAAGAAACATAACAGAGGGAACAGCAGACCACAGTTACGGAATACATGTAGCACAAATGGCAGGATTACCAGAATCAGTAACCGAGAGGGCAAAAGAAATACTTCATTCATTCGAAACAAAAGAATCGCGAAGAGAGAAACATGATGAACTACAGATAAGTTTATTCGAAATAAATGAAGACGATAAAATAAGAAAAGAGCTTAAGAAAATTGACCTCGATAATATAACACCAATAGAGGCAATTAATATTTTGAAAAAATTAAAGGATTATATAAGTTAATTTGTGTTTCAATTTGGGTTTTATAGATGAGACTTATTTGTAAATTTAATAAAAATTTAAGATTTATATAAACTGATTTTTAAATTTGTTTGTTAAAATAGGTATTATTATATTACAAAAATAAAATAAAATTAAGATGAGCGACTTAAAATCAAAACTCGATTTTATAAAATCGAAAGAATCTTTTTTTGAAAAAATTAAGAGAGTAATTCCGGGTTATGACGGATACGTAAATCGAGATAATTCCCGTGAACTCGATACATTACTTAGAAGCCAGCTTGCAATGAAACTGGAGCATAACAGGATAAAAATAAAAAATACTATATCAAATTTCTCAAAAAACGGCAGATTATTCCAAGCTACCGATATAGATAAGATAGAAAAGAAAAACGAAACTGCAATTGCAAAATTCCGCTCGGCGGCGAGAGGTTACAGTGGTGCATTTGATGTTGTAAAGATTAAAGATGAAAAGTTAGAACAAATTTATAATTTCGATTTAACCTTACTATCAACAGTTGAAGAAATAGGGATATTATTTGACAATTTAGAAAATATAAGCGAACAAAATCTCGATACGAAAGAAGCTGAAGCAAAAGTAATGAAGGCACTGAATGATTTGATTATAAAATTTGATGAGAGAGAAGCTATATTAAGAACATTATAACAGTAGAAGTAAAGAGAGTAGCAAAAGTAAATTTAATAAAAATTTTTATATAAATATTTAACACAAAATAATATGGCACTAATAGATGTAATACAATTTTTTGACGAAACCGGAAAAACGATGGTTCACCGCGAACCACAGGACGGTTCTGCTGCATTCAGATTGGGGACACAACTTATAGTACAGGATTCGCAAGCTGCAATATTTTACAGAGATGGGAAAGCATTAGATGTATTTCAGTCAGGTAGGCATACATTAACAACAGAGAATATTCCTTTACTTACAAAATTGATAAGTTTACCGTTTGGAGGAACATCACCTTTTCAGGCGCAGGTATATTTTATCTCGCTAAAGAAATTTATTGACCTAAGATGGGGAACAAAGCAACCAATTAATTTTCGCGATGCAGAATTATCGTTTGTTCAATTAAGAGCATCAGGAAAATTTTCGATAAGAATTACCGACCCGAGGTTATTTATGATGGAAATAGTTTCAACACAGGGTTTATTTACAACAAACGAAATCGAAGATTATTTGAGAGATGGAATAGTATCAAGACTTAATTCTGTTCTCGGGAAAAATCTCAAAACGGTTTTTGATTTAGGACAATATTATCCACAAATTGAATCAGGAGTCAAATCCGAAGTTAGTGATTTTTTCAACTCAATGGGAATCGAGCTAACCGATTTAATAATATCGGGAATCGTACCCCCAGAAGAAGTTCAAGAAAAAATTAACGAGAGGAGCTCGATGGGTGCAGTTGGAAATCTCGATGCATATATGAAATTCAAAGCGGCACAAGCAATGGAAAAAGCTGCTGAAAACGAAGGTGGTGGAGGAATGGCAGGAATGGGAGCAGGAATGGGAGCGGGTATGATGATGGCAAATATGATGGGACAAACAATGCAAGGGATGAGCCAAGGACAACAGGGCGGTCAACAACAACAAGCGGCACCAAAAATGACTGTCGATGAAATAATGAGTGCAATAGAGAAACTTGGAAAAATGAAAGAGGCGGGATTAATTACTCAAGAAGAATTTGATGCGAAGAAAAAGGAACTACTGGCAAAGATGTGATGACTGATAATTCTGAAAGAGTTTTTTTTATATAATATTTTATTATTTATAAATAATTACATTATGAATGAACTTGTTTCATCAAAAATAGTATGTCCGCAGTGTGCGGGAGAGAACGAAGTTCCAATCGACGAAAAATTTACGGAGTGTGTTTTTTGCGGTTCGGCAATATACATAGATAAAAAGAAAATCGTATCTCACTTTGTAATAAACTCAAATTTTAAAAAAGAAGAAGCAGAAGGAAATTTGAGAAGATGGATGGCGGGGAATTTTCAAGTGAAAGATTTAGATAAACTCGCACAAATTACACAGACTTCGTTTTATTACTTTCCAATGTGGTATTTCAAAACAGACAAAGCATCAGGAGAAGCTATTTATTTACAACCTGCAACATCTACTTCAATTTCGGAAATTAAAAAGATAAATATACCAGCGGGAAGTTTAAAAGTATATCACAAAAAAGAATTTAACGAAAGCGATTTTATTACTCCCGATGTATTGTTCGATTCTGCAAGAAGTTGGTTACAGGAAACAGGTGTAAACTTCGATACTATAGAAACATCGAACCTCGTTCATATTCCGTTTTATCAATTTTATTACAATTATAGTGGAAAACAATATACAGCTCTTGTAGAAGCATCTTCGGGGAAAGTATATGCAAACATTTGGCCAGCGAAGAGCGAAACACCGTTTAGAATTGTATTTGCGTTGAGTATAATTGCATTTTTTCTAATAAGTGTATTAGCATTAATAATTGGTTCAATGGATAGAGAATTTTTGTTAACAGTCGAGTTTGTAAAAATAGTTGGTTACGGATTTGCATCTATTCCTCTAATGTTAATAGCTTATTATATAGCAAAAAAAGTATAGTATTTTATAAAGAGTTTAAAACAAAATAATATGGAACAAGAAACTTCCGAACAAATAACAAAACAAGCAATTAAGCTTAAGAAGGAAAAAGTAATAAAGGGAATAACGTGTCCATCGTGTGGTGGAGCATTGGATTTAAAGGAAGGACTTAGAACATTTAACTGCAATTACTGTGGATCTCTGCTTGTAACAAAAGGTGAAAGCGGGGCAATTAAATATTATGTGCCGAAAAAAATAAGTCGAGATGACGCAATAAAAAAAGCGATACAATGGCTTGGTTCAGGATTTTCAAAAGCGAAGGGTTTACAAGCTAACTCAAAAATCGATGAAGCATTTCTTACTTTTATTCCTTATTGGAGAGTAAGAGCGGATGTTGTTGGATGGGTTTTCGGTCAGCAACAGAAGACTACGAATTCTGGGACAACATACGAGGATAAAGAAATTAAAGTTCAAAGAACCTATGACAGCACATTTCCTGCGTGTGATGTTGCAGAGCTTGGAGTAAGGAAGATAAATCTGGAAGGAGATGAAATACTTCCAGTAGAATTTGAAGAGTTGCAACAGCAAGGAATGCTTTTTAATATTATTTCCTCCGAAGAAGAGATAGTAAAAAATGCAAAGGCAAAATTTGTTACCGATTCAAAAAATTCTGCTTCACTTACGAGAGTAACATTCGAACATTTTGATTTAGTAAGAAGCGATGTGAATATTGTCTATTATCCTTTGTGGGTGATACGATACATTTATTCAAACAGGACTTATCAGGTAGTTGTAGATGGAGAAGATGGTTCGATATGTTATGGTAAAGCTCCTGGGAGTAATGTGTTCAGAGCTATAAGCGGTATAATAGCAACTGCGGCAGGAATGTTCCTTGCTACTTTTTTTGAAATATTTAAGTATGCACAGGATAAAACTGCATTTGCAATTTATGTAATATTTTTGATTATTGGAATACTTCTAATGAGATGGGGATACAAGAAATTTAGATATGGAGGCGAGATAGAGGAAGGGACGGGATTAGTAGAAGATGAAAAGTCAACATTTAGTTTAGTTAAAGACTCAGGCGGTATTACAAGTTTTCTCAATAGTGAGGCTGGCAATGTTGCCAAAACAGCAGTGGCTTCTGTAGCTGTTGGTTCGATATTAGGTTCATTGCTGAACCGCAAAGATTAGGAATAAAATTAATTAATATTTTTTATTAAAAGGAAAATTCCATAAAAAATAATTATATGTCAGATTTTAAATTAGAAGCAATTAAATGTAAAAACTGCGGAAGCGGTTTGGTGGTTGAAATAAATGACAATGTAACCTATTGTGGAAGTTGCGGAAGTGGATTTGAAATAGTGAATGGTGAGTTACAACCAATCGAAATAAATTTTGCGGCAACAGCAATACCGGGAAACTCAGAGGTAATTTACAAACCATTTTGGCTAATAAAAGCAGATGTCGAAATATTAGAAAGAACAGCTGCGGGTGGTTTTTTAAAAAATCTTTTTGGTGGTTCAGGTTCTTCATCGGGAAGAATTATATTTTATATTCCTGCTTTTTATTGCAAACTCGACAGTTTAAAAGCATTAGCAACAGCATTTACACAAAAAAATCCAGTTGCTTCACCACAAAAATATAATGCAAAACTTACAGGTTTTGCATACGGAAAAGATGATGCAAAAAAACTTTCTGAGTTTTTATTAATTTCATTCGAGGCAGAGAAAAGCGATACAATGAAAACATTTAGGTATAACATTAATTTTAATTCATTTGAAATATTGGGAATTCCGTTTTATAAAACAGGTGAAGGTAGATTAAAAGATGCAGTGCTTGGAATAGAGGTAACTATTTAATTTTTGATATACCGAACAAGAACCTGTTATTAAGTAATTAGGCAATCAAGCAGGAATTAGTTTACATAGAAAAAAAAATCGAAAAGCGATACCTGCAGAGACCAAGCAGGTGTGACAAAGAAGAATACACAATATGATTTGTAAAATTTGCTCGACAAAATCAGAACCTTTCTCACAAGCTGAGATTCTAAACAAATATTCAATTCAATATTATAAGTGTCCAGACTGTGGATTTATACAGACCGAAGAACCGTATTGGTTAGCGGAAGCATACTCAGAAGTAATTAACAGAAGTGATATCGGGCTTCTAACTCGAAACATCGAATTATCAAAAACGACAAATGTAATTTTGACATTACTTTTTGATAAAAGAAAAAAATTTTTAGATTATGGAGCAGGATATGGAGTATTTGTAAGATTGATGCGGGATTTAGGATTTGATTTTTACTGGATGGATAAATATTCCGATAATATTTTTGCAAAAGATTTTGAAGCAAAGCAAACGGAAAGGTATGAACTACTTACTGCATACGAGGTATATGAGCATCTTGTTCAACCGTTCGAGGAAGTTGAAAATATGTTAAAATTTTCAGACAACATTTTATTCAGCACTTATTTGGTTCCAGCGAGTAATCCAAAACCAGAAGAGTGGTGGTATTATGCCCTCGACCATGGCCAACATATTTCATTATATACAAAAAAATCACTCGAAGTAATAGCAAAAAAATTTAACCTGAATTTTTATACTAATGGAAAAAATCTTCATCTTTTTTCAAAGGTGAAAAAGAATAATTTAATTTTTAAAATAATTACTTTTCCATATATATCAGTATTGATTAATCCATTTTTAAGAAATAAATCGAGATTGGACGATGATTATAAAACAATTTTGGAAAAACTAAAAACAAAACTATAAAAAGTTAGACACAAAAAAATTAATTATTCTTTTGTGAATATTTTTCAAAAAGTTACATAATACATTTTAATTTTATATATATAAATTGGGAATTATAAGAAAAGAAGCGTTTGCAAATTCTATTTTTTCCTATATAGGAGTAATATTAGGATATATAAACGTAATAATTTTATTTCCAGCGTTTTTTTCTTCAAGTGAATTTGGTCTTTTAAGTCTTATAATAAGTGTATCTGCGATTTACGCAAATTTATCTGCAATAGGTTTAGTAACTGCCATACCAAGGTTTTTTCCTTTTTTTAAAACTGATGATAAGAAGCACGAAGGATTTTTAGCATATATTTTATTAATAGCAACAACGGGATTTTTACTTGCAACAATATTATTAATAATTTTAAGACCAGTAATTATTGAAGCATATATAGAAAAATCACCTGAATTTGTGGAGTATTACTTTTTTCTGATACCGTTAAGTTTATTCACATTACAATTCAATGTATTCGAGGCGACAGCAAGAGCAATATATAAAACAGCGTTTGCAACTTTTTTACGCGAGACATTTTTAAGACTATTGACAACTGTAGGAATATTACTATTTATGCTAAAATATTTAAATTATCATCAATTTATTTACTATTACGTTTTTATTAGCGGTATATGTGCGGTTCTTCTATTGTTGCAAATAATATTATCTAAAGAGTTTTCTTTTAAAATAAATTTTAGAGATGTAAAGAAAGAAAAGCTTTTTGAAATATTTAAATACGGCGGTTTTCTTTACATTTCCAGTGTTTCAATGTTAATTGGACAAAGCGGAGCCGATACAATAATTCTTGGCTCTATGGTGGGGTTATCTATTGTCGGAGCATATACAGTTTATATGAGGATAGCTTCTTTAATTTACGTTCCGATGCGTTCACTTTCAAGAATATCGGTAGCAATAATTGCCACGAGCTGGAAAGAAAACGACATAAAACAAATTTCCGATATATATAAAAGAACATCATTAATTCAACTAATTTTTGGTTGTTTGATTTATTTAGGAGTAATCATAAATAAACATAATCTATTTTATTTTTTAAAAAAACCTGAATATATAGAAAGTTTCGATATATTTTATTTTGTAGGGCTTGCAGTTTTAATAGATATTGCAGTAGGATTAAACACAGAAATTATAGCAACTTCTGCAAAATATAAATACGACGCACTTTTCAATATGATTTTACTAACAGTAAGCATAACAGCAAATTATTTTTTAATTCCTATTTACGGAGGACTTGGTGCAGCATACGCTGCTATTATTTCATTTTTTATTTTTAATTTTTTGAAATGGTTATTTCTTGTAATAAATTACAATATGCAACCTTTAGACTATAAACAGATTATAGTTATTATTACTGCGGTATTAACATATCTGATTGGCAATTTAATTCCTATAATTAGTAATGTATTTATAGATGCAATTTTAAGGAGTTCAGTTGTGATAATTATATATTCAGTTATTTTATTACTTTTAAAAGTATCACCCGATTTAAACGAAAGATATATTGTGTATAAAAATTATTTATTAAGGAGGAATAAATAACACTAACAATAAAAGAAATAGATAAAATAATCTGCAATAAATGAGTTGACTTTTATTCCTATTTATTATAGGTTAATCTAAAATCGGAGGAAATATGAGTACTCGATATTACTTGTTTTTATTGATTCTTCTCACAAACATTGGATTTTCCCAAGGATGGATTTTAAACACAATTCCAAATAAGAATCAATTGAATGTAAATCGCAACACAAATATAGAAATCACATTCAACAGAGCAATAATAAGCGCTTCTTTAAATAACAATAATATAAAAGTTTCCGGAAATTACAGAGGGATATATACAATAAGTTTTTCCTATAACGCAACGAGTAAAAAGTTAAATATAATTCCCTCACAATCATTTATGATGGGCGAATATGTTACTGTTTCTTTAGGAGCAACCATTAAAGATTCTGCAAATAATTCAATGGCAAATTCATTTAACTATTCATTTAATTGTTCGGTGAATGGAGGTAAAGGGACATTTACTCAATCAAATACTGGTGTTTTAATTGGTGGAAAGCCATATAAAATTGTAAGCGGGGATTTCGATAAAGACGGAAAAATTGATTTAGCCATATTGGACTCGATAAAACTTACTGTATTGAAAAATGATGGGACAGGAAATTTCACTATCTCATCAACAGTTAATTCATTTACAGGTGCAAATGATATGGCTATAGGAGATATAGATAATGATGGAGACATAGATTTATTAGTATCTGACCAGTGGCAAAATGCTTTTCATATATTAAAAAACACAGGTAATGGTGTATTTAATCCGTCAGGAATTTGTCAGACTGGAGGGACAAGACCTTTTCATATCGTAGTCTGCAATCTCGATAATGATTGTTATATGGATGTTGCTGTAACTAATTGGGAATCAAATACTTTATGTATATTAAGAAACAATGGGAACGGCACATTTAACTTATCCAATACGATTAATAATTTAGGGACAAGGCCAAGACCAATAGGAACAGGAGATTTCGATAGTGATGGATTAATCGATTTAGCTATTGGAATTGACTGGAGTCCCCCAGTTGTAGTTGTACTAAAAAATTATGGTAATTTTATTTTCTCTCAAACTCAAACCATTACAGTAAGAGATAGACCGTACTCTATAATTTCAAACGATTATAATGGTGATGGAAATTTGGATATATGCGTATCGGACTTTTATGATAATACTTTAGCTTTACTGACGAACTCAGGAGCGGGATTATTTTATCCTACATTTATTTCAACTGGTGGAAATGGTGCAAGATTTATAATTCAAGGTGATTACGACAAAAATGGTAGTATCGATTTATCAATAGGCTCGGCGTTAGCTAATCTGCTTTCTATATTGAAGAATAATGGCTCAGGTCAATTTTCAGGTTTAGTATATGCAAATACGTTTGGTAATCCCGGTTGTATAGCAAATGGAGATTTTGATAATGATGGTGACTTGGATATAGCGGCGGCAAATGAAAATACAGGAGTGATATCCTTTTTTAAGAACGACAATACTATTGGAATTTCTACAATATCTAATAATATACCAGCTAAAAATGAGCTTGGACAAAACTATCCAAATCCTTTTAATCCAGAAACATCATTTAATTTCAGTTTATTAAAACAAGAGAATGTGGTAATCGAATTATATAATATAAATGGAGTGAAATTAATAACATTATTCGATGGAGTAAAATCTCCAGGTGAATATAAAATTAATTTTAACCCTTCTGGATTAGGATTAACGAGTGGAGTTTATTTTTACAGAATCCATACAAATAACTTTACCGATACAAAGAAGATGATTTTATTAAAATAAAACTCAAATAAATCACAATTAATTTTTATGCCATATATAAATATATGGCATTTTTTTTGGTAGTTAAATTTGACTATATTTTTTTTTTATATAAAATAATATTACATAGGTTTTATATAATTAAAAATATAATAAATATAAATTTAGAAAATAGTATAATTAAAGGGGTTTATTTTGGATTATGAAGATTTTGTATGATTATCAGATATTTTTAAGACAAAAATATGGAGGTATTTCAAGATACTTTTTCGAACTCATCTCCAATCTTATTGATAATAACGATTTATATTTATTTTTTGGAAAATATATAAACCAACAAGATCTCTACCAATTTAAAGAAAAAAGCAAGTATTTTAATGGAAGAAAAATTAGATTTATCCATAAAACAAAATTACCAAATCTTTTTTTTAACAAAATATCTTTTAAAAAAGCAATTAATAAAATAAAAATTGATATTTATCATCTTACATATTATGATAACTCGAAGCTTAAGAATAAAGCAAAAAAAATTGTTACTGTTCATGATATGACTCACGAAAAATTTCCCGATAATTTTTCCAAATTAGATAATACAATAAAATTAAAAAAAGAAGCAATTCAAAATGCAGACGGAATAATCTGCATTTCAAATACGACAAAAAATGATTTATTAAATTTATACAATATAAATGAAGAAAAGATAAGAGTAATTTATCACGGAAACTCATTGAAATACGAGGTTAATGAAGAAGCTATTATGCACAAACCATATTTACTCTATGTTGGTGATAGAAGAGCATATAAAAACTTTGATGTAGTATTAGAAGCATTCAAAAACTCGGATTCGATTAGAAAAAATTTTATTTTATTATGTTTTGGAGGAGGTAAGTTTAAAAGTAAAGAAAAAGAATTAATAAATGAATACGGATTAAGCGGTTTAGTATTTCACAAAGAAGGAAGTGATAGAGAACTTGCAAACGCATATAAATATGCATCGGCATTTATATATCCATCGCTTTATGAGGGATTTGGAATTCCTTTGTTGGAAGCGATGCATTACGGAAGCCCAATTGTTGCAAGTAAAGCAAGCTGTTTTCCTGAAATTGCAGGGGATGCAGCGTTATATTTTGAACCGACGAGTGCTGAAGATTTGGTTTTAAAAATAGAGAAGATAATAAGCGATAGCGAAACAAGAAGTCAACTTATTAAAAACGGCTATGAAAGAGAAAAGCAATTTGGGTGGGATAAATGTGCGACTCATACTTATGAATTCTATAAGGACATATTGAATCTATAAGTATAGTAAACCAGTAAAAGATTATGAATTTGGCTTACACGGTTTAGAATTTTCATTTTAGTATTTACTTTTTACCATTAAATTTATTAAAACACTTTAAGTGGAAGAAAAAATTAAATATAATCCTAAGGTTAGTATAATAACCGTTGTTTATAATAATAGATTAAATTTTTTAAAAACATTAGAGAGTGTTAAGACACAAAATTATACAAACATAGAATTTATAATAGTAGATGGCGGTTCAACCGATGGAACAATAGATGTGGTAAAGCAAAACGAGGATTTAATTAGTAAATGGATATCCGAACCAGACAAAGGAATTTACGATGCAATGAATAAGGGGCTTAAACTTGCAACCGGGGATTATATCTGGTTTTTAAATGGTGGAGATATAATTTATTCAAGCGATACTTTAAGTAAAATTTTTTCGTGTGAAATAAATGCCGATGTATATTATGGAGATACAGAACTTGTAGATGATAAAGGGAAAAGCTACGGAAAAAGGAAATTAAAGACACCTCCAGATAATCTAAGTTGGGGAGATATGATAAATGGTATGGTGGTATCTCACCAATCTATGATAATAAAGAGAGAAATTATACCGCCGTATGATATAAAATACAAACACTGTGCAGATATAGACTGGACAATAAAAATATTAAAACGCAGTAATAAGATAATTAATACGAAAGAAATAATAACGAAATTTTTATTAGGTGGATATTCGAGGAAAAATACACTAAGTTCACTTTTCGAAAGGATAAAAATACTTTCACAACATTTTAATGTGGTTTATGTATTACTAAATCATATTAAATTAGCATATAAATTTATTATTCATATAATTAAATATAGACGAATTTTATGAATAAAATTATTTTAGCATTATCATACGATTAACCGCACTATTTTTTCAGCAATAATTTTGTAATAATAAACATTACATTTAAAGTTTTTCGGATTTTTTTTCACACGAAACTACAGTTGAGAACAATCAAATAAATGACAAAGGATATTTTTCCCAAAATTAATAGAATAGCTCAGATATTTTTATATCTTTTGTATATTTGTTTTTTAGATAAATAATTAATGAAATAAGGAGTAGAAATTCTGAAATAACAAATCTGCTTTTAATCAATTCGCCTATAATTTTTATATCTTTTGTAAGTAGTAAGTTATCAGGAAGAGCAAGTAGTAAATATCCGAAGGTAATTATTATTAATAAAATGAAGCTTTTCTTTTGGAATAAAGTAGGAAATATTTCTACAACAATAAAAACAAACGGTATTAACCAAACAAGGTTCATAACCCAAGTATATGGGCTCGAGAGTGTTATAACAATTAAAACTGCCTGCCAAAAAAGGAAATTATTAACAATAGAGTTTAATAAAAACTTTTTACGATAGTAAAATAATATAGCAAAAAAAATAAAGAAAACTATTAAAGAATAAACAGAATTAGAAAACAAATTTGGCAAGCTAACTTCAAGCATTCTAATAAATGATGCCTTTGAATTAAAGCTAATCGATTCGGTTAAATACATTTTACCATCCACGATAGATATAGAAGTTGGAGTCATTGGAAAATATGCTTTCAGTATCCATGCAGGAATTCTCATTTCCTCGGTGCCACCACTTCCATATTTTGCAATACGAGGAGCATCATTTGTTAGATAATTATAAGAAATATCTTTCCCACTAAATATTATAGTAAGAATTACAAGAAAAAATATTCCAATGCAATAACCAAGAACTACTTTATATTTTTTTTGAATAATTAGAAATGGAATAAGTAAAATACTATACAATTTAAAAAGGGTCGCTAACCCGAAAAGAATTCCAGTTAAAAAATCATATTTTTTATTTTTAATCAATAACAACAAACCAATTAATAAAAAGAGTAAAGTAATACAATCAATCTGTCCCCTTTCCAGAAGAGCAATAAAGGGGAAAAAATTGAACATCAAAATAGCAGAAATAATGATTTTGGTAATTTTATTAAAAGAATTTTTATTGTCTTTATTCCAAAAAATAAAAGCAAGAATGAAAAAACAAATAACCAGGCAGAAGAGATTAAAAAAATTCCATATATACTTAGCTTGCAGAAAAGGTATACGAGCAAGAGGCTGGAACAGATTAGCGACAAGCGGAGGATACAAAAATCTACTGTGCTTAAATGTGGCAACGCCATCCCACAAATCCCAGCGTGTTAAGATATGATTATCGTAAGGTGATAAACCATTATTAAGACTTTTTCCTGCAGCATAATAAGCGGTAAAATCCATTTGCAAACTTTGCTCAGAAAAAAGTAAAGTATAATTTATAATTTGGTAAATAGATATTATAAGTATAAATGCAAGAATTAAGATAAGTAATATTTTTTTAAAATTTATTATCATTTATACATAAGATAGAATTCCGAAATCCAAACCCCAAGCAGAAAAAGATTAAAGCAAATAGCAATGATTTTTTTTATTAAGCTAAGATTATACCATACCGATTTTCCCAAGTAAAATAAATTCACAGTACCAAGAATAAAAAACGGGATTAACACATAATGATAACGAGCGAGAGCAACAAAAAGGAAAAAAGTAATCATCCAAGTGACAATAAAACCATAAAGGAAAAAAGTTTTTTTCTTAAAAGCGAGTAGCCCCCAAATTCCCAACAACATAACAACAAAATATGGTATATTAACAAGTGCAATAAAAATAGGATTAATAGATTTATAAACTTGCGTAGAGGTTTTGCCTGTGTCATCAATATTTGTAAAATATAGGAGTATCAACCTTTCGCTGGAGAAAAGGTAGCCGATTTTTTTAAAACCAGTAATAAAAAATTTGTGCGGATTATGGAGAGCATATTTTAACCCCTCTCTGTAAAAAGCTTTATCTCTTTCGACTTCATTATCTATATTAAACATTGGATTCGATTCTTCGATTTTAAAATACCACGTTCCAGTTGCGTTTGGATTACTACCAGACCAGAATGTAAATCCTCCTTGAGTAGCGATAGTAAAGGTATTAAGGGCAATTTTATTTCTAATTAGCCATGGAGCTATTACTATAGATAAGCCAAGAAGAAAAAGGAATGAATATTGAAACGCTTTTTTTAATCTTTTTGTTTTAAATCCCTCAAACAATTCTTGTTTATATTTGAAAATAAAAATTAGCATTAAAACAACCGATAATGAAAAAGAAGAACGTATTAATACAGCATATCCCCAAATTAGGCCGATAAAAAAAATTTTATTATTAATATTTTGATTTAAGCAATAGAATAGTAAAATAACAGCAAACATTCCGAATACTGGTTCGGTTAAAACTGTTTGAGAGAATAAAATATTAGAAGGAAAGAGAGCAAATATTGCAAGAGCGATGAGAGAAAATTTTTCGTCAAAAAATTTCAGACAAATCAAGAAGAAGAACAAGCCGGTAATAATTTCAAGTAGTGAATTTATAAAACGAACTACTGATTGTTCCGTTCCAAACAGTTTATAAACACCAGCAAGGAAAAGCGGATATCCACAGGAAAAATTTGCAGTTGGTTTACCGGGTTCAAAAGCATATTCTCCAAATTTCACAAGATTAATAGCAATTCGGTGATAATCGAGACTATCGGAACGAATTTCTGCTGGAAGAGTAAAAATTAAAATTATTTTCAGAACAAAAGCAGAAAATAGAATAAGGTAAAAATATTTTTTAGTTTGCGGAGATAATTTTTGAAAATTATTCATTTTCTTATAATAATTGAATCTCTAAAAAAGCGAAAAGAAATCTTTTAAACTAAATTTTTTCTGCGAGCACTACTATACCTGTTCCCTCTTTATTATCGGTTTTCAAATCGAGCCACATTAAAATTAAAATCAGCCAAAGTGTAAATAAATAATATATAGGTAAAATTAATATTAAAAATTTTGAAATTCCTGCAATCAATATTGGATATTTAATACCAAGTCTCCAAGAGATTGTTCCAAATTTTCCATAAGTATATTTGAAGTCAATTACTTTCATACCTGCTCTTTCGAGTTTTTCGGTAATATCTTTTTTGGAATAACCATCTCTGGCGTGTTCTTCTATAAAGCTTTCGTCATCATGGTCGTGGACATCGCTACCACCTAAATCCGAAGGGGTATTAACAAGAAGTTTACCACCCTTTTTTAATGCATTCGCAAAATTTTTGAAAACGAGTTCATCTTCAACAATATGCTCCATAACATCTACCGATAAGATAAAATCAAATTCATTCTGGAAATTTATTTTAGTTAAATCTGCGATTTCAAATTTTGCTCTGTGTATATTGCTATTAGAAAAAAAGTATTTACAGTCGTCGACTTGTTCTTCTTTAACATCTACTGCAAGGATTTCTGCTGCGGGAAAATGTTTAGAAAGAAAATAAGTATATTGACCAAAACCCATTCCTGCATCCAGAATTTTCATTTTTATTTTATATTTAATTTTTTCCTTTATTTCTTTTCTCACGTGCCATGAGCGCAGGAACATCAGGTCGAGAATCCAATAAAATATTCTTCTTAAGAAAATATTTCTCGATACAATATTTCCAAAAACTTTTTTTACAGGGTCATACTTCATTTTTCAAAAATTGATTTAACAGAATTTAAAACCATTTTGGTAGTTACAAGTTCCATACAGTTTGGGACAAAATCGCATTTGTTTTTATAACAGGATAGGCATTCCAAATCGGGATACACTTTTGTTATTAAGCCATAGTCTTCGATTTCTGCATATGAGGTAGGACCAAAAATACATACAACATTCTTTTTCAGAGCGGTAGCAATGTGCAGAGCAAGTGTATCACCCGTAATAAGCACGTCAACAAGATTTATATAAGAAGCAAGTTCTCTTAAAGTGTTGTTACTACCTGTATCGAAAATATTTTTAGTTGTTTTCTTAAGTTGTCTGTTAAGTTTTATTTCATTTTTCCCACCGAATAATAAAAACGCACAATTATATTCTTTACTAAGGAGTTTAATTAATTCGATATATCCTTCTGTTCTCCATTTTTTAAATTGCCATCTATTGCTTGCACCTGCATTTATTCCGATAATTTTGTCGAAGCGATTGAGTTTATTTTTTTTATAAAACTTTTCCGCAAGCTTTGTTTCGTATTCAGATAAATTAAATATTATTTCACCTTTATTATAATCAAGCGAACATATTTCATGAATGATTTGTTGATATGTTTTTTCATTCCTTTTTTTAAGTGAATCGAAAGCTCCCATTTCGAACCACTCTTCGGATTCAATATTAAACGGATAAACTTTACCTTTTTCATTTAAGCCGAAGCCAATTTTTTTATCTGATTTTGTAAAAGAGGCAAGGGAAGAGCTAACGGGAGAAGGGTCGAGATTAATAACTATATCAAATTTAATTAAAGACAAATCAGAAAGAAGCTCAGGAGATTCAAGAGTTTTAACTTCATCAACATAATGATTTAGTTCAAAAATATCTTTTGCATTTTCTTTAGTCAGCCAAACTATAAAAGAATCAGGGTGTTTTGCTTTAAGCGAATGCAAAATAGATGTGGTACGAAGAACATCGCCAATTGCATCGAGTTTTATTATTAATATTATTTCACCTTTTTCCACAAAATGAGGGCAATCGGAGCAAATTATATTTTCTGCTTTATGAAATTTACAGGGGCGATCACCTGGAAAATATTTACAATTACTTTTTAAAATCATTTTATATTATTTAAAATTTCTTCAATTAAAGATGGGAATTTATTGAATAAATTATCTTTCAATTTTTCTTCAATATTTTTACTAAAGTCGATATTATTTTTTTCAGAGATAAATCTTTTTACAGCTTCAGATATTTCTTCAGCGTTATCAGGTGTAACTATATAGCCAGTTTTACCATCTATAACATCTTCAGCAAGACCGCCGACATTAGTAACGATTACGGGTTTCAGAAATCCGTATGCAATATTAAGAACTCCGCTTTGTGTAGCCGATAAATAAGGAAGAACAACTATATCGGCAACAGAATAATACTTGCCAACTTCCTCATTTGGAACGAATTGTTTAATTATTTTAATATAATTATCAAGTTTTAGTTTTTTTATCTGCTCAATATATTTATCGGGTGAGTCATAAAATTCACCAACAATTAACAATCTCGCATTTACATTACTTTTTAAAATATCGGGCATTGCATCTATTACAACATCCAATCCTTTGTATTTCCTTACATAGCCAAAAAACAGAATGATAAAATCGTTTTCGGCAAAACCTAATTCTTTTTTTTGAAAGCTGATATCAATATTTTTATCCAGATTATAGCAATCGTATATTGGTAGTGCGGATTTGTAAATTTTTTTGGTCGTATATTCTTTAAGTGTTTTTTCGACTACGTTAGAAAGTGCGACAAAATAATCCGCATTTTTAAGTCCTATTTTCGTCAAAAATTTATCTATAAACCTTGCTTCGTGAGAAATTACATTTTCAGTGATGAAGACAATTTTATCTTTGTATTTTTTTCTTATCAATCCCGAAATAACTCTGTGCGAAGGACCGAAAAAGGGATTCCACCAATCGAAAATTATAAGGTCAGCGTTTAAATTTTTTATATACTTAGCAGTTTTAAACCAAGAAAACGGATTAATAGAATTTATTAATCTTTTGCTTTTTACTTCTTTAATTACATATTTACTCACATCATTTTGGGTTGTTCCGGGAAAAAGAATTGAAGGATAAAGCAGCTTGTAATTTACTACCTCTACATTAAAGTAATCTTTTAGTAAGTCATACAAAAATGAGACATAGAGAGAGTTTCCCCCTCTATATGGATAAGTAGGACCGACCAGAACTATCTTTTTCTGTTTTTCCAAATTAAAATTCAATATATCAAACTAAAAAATAAATAATTAACAAATATAATATTTACAAAAATCAATTGTAATTCAGATTACTGGAATTTGTTGAGAAACTATGCACACCCGTCTTAAATATACTGTTCATAACGGCACGATTTTTATAATGTTATAAAATGCTATAAATATCTTGTGCCTATGGCACATTTTCCTTTGAGACACAATATTTATAACAAAACAAATCTTACTTATAATTTTCCCTTGTTGTGCGAGATTATGCATAATAGTTTCTATTCCACTTTTTACAAAAAAACTTGCTATATTAAATTGAAATATTTATTTTATAAAAAGGAGAAAAAAATATGGCGACATTAAAAAATTTGTTGGTCGATAAAAGGTTTTTCTTTGTTAAAGCAGGGATGACGGTGCTCGATGTAGCAAAGTATATGGATTTACATAACATCGGAGCAGTTCCTGTTTTGGACAACGAAAACAAACTTAAAGGAATCTTTTCGGAACGTGATTTGATGCGAAAATGTATAGCTAAAGAGCTCGATTTAAAGTCAACCTTAGTAGATGATGTAATGACTAAACAAGTTATCGTAATCGAATCATCGGATACTCCTGAATACTGCATGCAAATATTAAAACAGGAAAATATACGCCATATACCGGTTATTGAAGAAAATAGATTAATAGGAATGATTTCTATGAGAGATTTACTTCTGTACGACTGTAAAATAAAAGAGGAAAAAATAGATTTATTGAATACGTACATTCAATATAACGGTTAAAAATTTTTTATGACAAGGAGAATTGCTTTACTGACGAAAGACAAACACTTCGAAAGTTTTATAAAAACCACCGTATTAACACTTACCAAGTTAAATTACCAGATAGATATTTTTAAAGAAATAAAAAAAGAAACAGATTTGGTAATTATGGATTTCGATGATGAAAAGAATTTAGAAATTCTCAAAACCGTAAGAAAAAATCCGGAATTAAAAAATCTAAAAATTGTAGGAGTAATTAACGAAGCGTTCCGAACGAGGACTTTGGGAACGAGTACTTATAAAATCTGCTTCGAATCCGGCTGTGACTCTGTTATGACTAAAAAAGAATTTGAGGTTGCAGGGAATAATATTTTAATGTATTAAACACAAGTTAGAGTGAAATCACTTTCATACTTTCCTCACCAAAAAGAGAAATAATTTTTATTGCAATTTTTTGTTCTTTTTTTGTTATTACAACCGGGTGTGAAATATGACCATATAAGCGGGAATATGCTTCTTCGTCTATTTCAATTTTTAGTGTCTTTTGAAGTTTTTCGAGTGATTTTTTCATTCTTTCATATTCATCGCCATCGCCTCCGCAGAAAAATACCTGTCTGACAATAAAATTACTTCCATCATAATTATCATCGAGCATCCAGTATGCAATGTTATTTATATCTCTTGATTTTACTTCGTCTTTAATCGGGTCGTATATGTCGAGACCTTTTAGTTCAATTTGAATTTTTTGATTTTCTTTCTTTTCTTTTTTAAGTTTTATAATGTTAATATCCGGCTCACCTATCGTTACAAACGAAGCGGCTTTCTTGTCGCGTTTTAAAAGACCTTCCTGCAGCAGGTCATCGTGCATACGGACTTTTGTAACCTCGAATGTTCCGAGAGAAGTGGTAATATTTTCGTTAACAATATCGCTTTCAAATGAAAAGCCAAGAATTACAAGCCAATCGGCATCGCCTTTTGTTCGACATTCTTTCACTGCTTCGTTTACTGAGTTTTTGCTAATTGTTCCGAATTTTGGTCCTATATGAAAATATGCTTTTCTTTCACCTTTCTTTGTATTGTAAAACCCTTCAGCGTTTAAGTATGGGCTATTGAGATGCTCTACACGAGTAAAAACAGCATGTTCATTTTTAAGACCGTTTTTTATTCCGGCTGTTTTCAGCATTTCAAAAATGGTTTGAGTGAAGTTATCATCGGAATCCTGCTCGAGCTCGATTTCTTCGGGGGAAATCGGGTCATAATTTTGGAGAGTTTCCACTGTAAATGGTCCTGCTACACGAAGACGTTTATTATCGGTTTCGGGCTGGTCGAAAAGATTAATAACTTCAGGTTCTTCATCATAAGCAAAATTACTTAACGAAAGTTTTCTAAATGTTTTATAAACAAATCCTTGCTTTATATCCGATTCTTTTTGGTCATATAACTTGTAAAAGGGATATGATGCAGTCATCAGTCTTGTTTTTGCAATGTTTATGGCTATGCGGGATGTATCTGTTGTAATCCATCTTCTGCCCCACTGCTCTGCAACAAATGCGGTTGTTCCCGAGCCGCAGGTCGGGTCGAGAACTAAGTCGCCCGGATCTGTACATAATAACATACATCTTTGTATTACTTTCTCATTTGTTTGAACAACATATTTTTTTCCGCCAATTTTCTGTGTATCAAGCCAAATGTTTTTTATTTTTGTATATGGATTCTCATCTAAATATTCTTTAAAATAAAGTGTATTACCACCAGCATACAATCTATTTTTTTCTATTAATTTTTTCATTCCATCTTTACTTACTGACCAGTGTCTATTTTGACCTGGAAAAAATTTCTTTCCATTGAATGTGAAAAAATTCGTTCTATTTTCAGAAAAACCTTGAGAGGTCGGAAAATTAAGGTCTAAAATTCTATATTTATTATCCCAAATATTTATATTTTTATTTAGTGCTTCGTTAATAGTTATTAAATTACCATCTTCTAATTCTAAATAATTAAATCTATCAAATTCTTTTTCACCTTCTTCAATTTTTCTAAATAATTCTCTGTATTTTATGCTTTCAGATTTTTTAGCATACCATAAAATAAAATCATTTGTAATAGGAAGTAAATTCGATGAACTTCCTCCTGTTGTTTTAAAAATTATTTGCACAACAAAATTCTCACTCCCGAAAACTTCATCCATAATATTTCTTACGAGGTGCACATTTTCATCGGAAATCTGGACGAAGCAGGAGCCGCTATCGGTAAGGAGTTCTTTAGCAATCAGTAGCCGGTCGCGTAAATAGCTTAAGTAAGAATGAATGCCGAGTTCCCAGGTATCGCGGTATGCTTTAATTTGTTCGGGTTCACCGGAGAGTGAGTCGTCGTCTCCGTCTTTTACGTTACGGTTATTTAGTTTAATCTGCCAGTTCGAGCCGTATTTAATTCCATAAGGCGGGTCAACATAAATCATTTGCACTTTTCCCGCAAGACCTTCACGCTCGAGGAGTGAATTCATTACAAGCAGGGAATCACCGAGTATAATTCTGTTTGACCAGTTACCATCGTGTTTGTAATACTCGCTAACTTTTTGTATTTCGTCTTTTACAATACCGTTTCCGAACGCTTCAAACATACCATACTGGTTTTCATCGCCATTTTCCACAATGCGATAAAAATTTTTAATCAACGCTTCGGGTGAAATATGCTCTGCGCGGTAGAGTGAACGGATATCGATTTTAAAAACATTTTCGAGGTCATCATTGCCGTATTTATTAAGCCAGAAAAGTTCCGGGTCCTGCCCCCGGTGAACGACGGGGTTTTTCGGATAAACCGATTCGGTTTTTTTCGTAACTTCTTTATTCCCGAGTTCGGTGCCGGCTTCTTCTTTAGAGGGAATCAGCTTACGCTTGTCTTTTTTGTGTTTAAAAGAATCTACTTTGCCCATAAATTAAGATTTAGAACGATTTTAAAAATTAAACATCATTTAGAATACTTTTAACTTTGTCTTCCAAAAGTTTTTTGTCGGGAAGATATAACAAATATTTCGAGACGAAAATCTTATTTGAAATACCTCCTGTTGCATATTCAACGAGTATATCATCTTTTCTTGCGGTTAAAATAATACCAATCGGATTATTATCATTTTTCGAACTTTCTTCTTTTTTAAAATAATTAAGATACATATTCATTTGACCAATATCCTTATGGTCAACCTCGCTAAGTTTTAAATCAATCAATACAAAACATTTTAAAATTCTATGATAGAATAATAAATCAATATAATAATGTGTATTATTCAGAGTAATCCTGTATTGTCTGCCGATAAAAGCAAAACCTTTTCCAAGCTCGAGCAGAAAATTTTGTAAATTATCTATAATCTTATTTTCCAAAGTTTTTTCCGAATATTTATTTCTTTCGGGAATTTTGAGGAATTCGAGAATATACGGGTCTTTGATAACTTCGGATATATCTTTAATGTTTTGTCCTTTTTTTGAGAGTTGTAGAATTCCTTTTTTATCCTTGCTTAGAGCAAGTCTGTGAAAGAGAGCAGAATTCATTTGTCTTCTTAATTCCCTTACAGACCAGTTTTCTTTAATACACTGCTTTTCGTAAAATTTTCTTTCGAGTTCGTTTTCGGTTTTAAGCAATTCGCAATAATGAGACCACGACAATTGGTCAGACACTGTCTGGCTTTTTTTGTAATTCAAATAAAAAATCCTCATATATTTAATATTTGTCCTGCTAAACCCTTTACCAAGACGAAATGTCAGGTCTTTAGAAAGTTTATCTAACAGATTAGAGCCGTATTCGGATTTTATATTACCTTTTTGCTCGAACTCGACAATATATTTCCCTACGTTCCAGTAAGTAATTAAGACGGATAAATTTATAACATGATAGGTTCTCGACCTGCCTTTTTCAATTATTTCGGAAATTCGATTTATTAAATTTTCATAATTCCTGTCCATAAGTTTATCCATTTACGGTATAAATTTATTTTATTTGTGATAATTTATTTTTTATAATATTTTTAATATCCCTAATATCACCTGCGACTTCAATAAAATGCCATTCATCATATTTATATTTTTCCTTAACACTATTGACTGCGGGGAGCCAGCGGTTTTCGACATACCATTTTTTATCTTCTTTGTCTTTACTGAAACCTGTGATTTCAACGATTAGATTTATAGATTTATTATTCGAAGTTTTACATCTTAAAATAAAATCGGGAAGATAGTTAGGATTTTCTTCACCTTCTTTGGCATAAGGTATCTTAAAATCGAGAAAAGAATTTTTAACATAAGAAAGAACTTCTGGCAATTCCTCGAAAGATTTAGCGGCAATTTGCTCCCAGCTTTTAGTATCTGCAACCACATAGTTAACGTGAGATTTATTAGTTGGATATACTTCGCGTGTGGTATTTCCAAAGACATATTTTGTAGAGCCGAATTTATTATAATAATTAAAGACTGGATAAATTTTATCGGTCTTTTTTCTAACGGCATCTATTCCTTTGTAAATATGGTCGCAGATTGCTTTCGGGTCTCTGTAAATAAGCATATTTAAAAATGCATCACCAATAAGTTTAACTTTTGTGTCGAGCCATTCTTTTACTATTTTCTTTAAAGAAAGAAAATATTGAAATTCGGGATTATTTTTATCATCTGAAAAATATTCCTTTAGTAAATACCGGGTGATATTATAGATTAATTCCTGTTCACGCATAGCTTTTATTCTTTCCAAAGACAAGATTTCTTTTTTGGGAGAGAAAGCGTTTGCCATTGTAGTTTCAACAGGTTGCACAGAGCCGTCTATTTCAAAATTATTTACATTTGAGAAATCAGCTTTAATAGATTTTGAAACTGACTCGACTCTATAGCCTACGACGTTAGGAAAAATAATTTCATATTTTTCTTCACGTTCGGGTAAAGCCTTAATTTGAATTATTCTCTTTTGAACAGGTGGTGTAACAGTTGCACCTTTTTTAAAGAAATTAAACGGGACACCTATAATTTGTGCATATTCTGGGGTAAATTTTCCGTTTTTATCGAGAGTATAACTAGTTCTTCTTAAAGCTCTACCTGCAACCTGCTCACATAACAATTGAGAACCGAAAGCCCGGATTCCCATAATATGAGTAACGGTATTGGCGTCCCAACCTTCGGTAAGCATAGAAACCGAAACAACACAACGGATATGCTGACCAAGCAAACCTGGTTTCCCGATAGTATTAACAACTTCACGAAGTAAATCCGATTCGTCAATATTTTCGACAGATTTTTCGGGATGTGTTCTTCTGTAATCCGCTTTAAATTTTTCAATTTCGGGGGCGAAAATTTTTTTAAAAGAATCACTTATCTGATTCGAATTTTCGATTGCGTCGGAATCGATTAAAAGTGTTGGGGGTTTTGGTTTCGGGGTATTTGTTTCTTTAATAAAATTATCAAATAATTCAAATCTTCCGTTAATAACTTTCATATTACCATCTTTATCAGGTATTTCATATCCTGCAATATATTTAAAGACCTCAGAAGAAACGTTTGTATTATTGCAAACAACAATCAAAACAGGAGGGCTATCATAAAGACCACGATTTTCTTCATCTTGTTTTATATAATGAGAATATAATTGTTCAAGAGCATTTTTAACTAAATCAGGTAGTTGAGGATGGCCTGTAATTTCTTCACCTGCTTTTTTAGAACTTTTTTTGCCTTTTTTGGGTAGATTATCTTTTACGTGTTCATAAATATTTTTTAACATTGGTTCAGTAATGTTATGTGTAGTATCGGATTCGGGAATAAACGGTATTTTAACAAGACCTGATTCAATAGATTCAATTAAACCGAAATCACTTACAGTCCAGGGAAATAAACTGTAAGCTTCATAACCCGAACCAAAAATAAAATAAGGGGTAGCCGATAGGTCATAAATATTTTTTACCTGAAACCTTTTTGATGCTTCAAGAATACCATTATACCAAACTGCTGCTCTTTTATTTTCCTCATCGGCTTCAGTCATAGATTTTTTCTTTTCCTTTTCTTTCGGGAAATAGCAATGGTGAGCTTCATCGTTAATAATTAGCAAACGCGAACCTTTTTTAAATTTACCAAGAACCCGACGTAATGTAAGGTTATAATCTTCTTTGTCATCAACATTAGATTTTCTTTTCCCGTCAAAGGGACTTTTTTTGTTTCCCTTCAGAGTTCTTTGTTCTAATGAATGATAGTTTGTAATAACTATTCTTGAATTAAGATTTGGTAATTCTTTTTCAAATTGAGGAGGAACTAAATCTCGAATATGATAATAATCTTTAGAACTATTTTTGTTAGGTGCTTCTACATCAACTCTAAGAACAGATAATCTATCTTTTATTGTAATTCCAGGTGTTAAAATTAAAAAATAATCGGAAAAACGAATGTCTAACCTATATTCCTGTCTATTGAGAAAATGATAAAGAATCTGCATAGCCATTACAACAGTCTTTCCTGTTCCTGTAGCCATTTTGAAAGCAATACGAGGAAGATTGTGTAGAGGATTTTCATTTATTTTATTCCCTTCTCTAATGGTATTTAGAATATTTGTTCCTTGATTGTAAGTCTGTGCAACTTCATTAATCCAGATTGTCGTTTCTATAGCTTCTTGCTGTGCAAAGAAAAGTTTTTTATAATCGTGTCTATCAGGATTTCGAAACCAATAATGCAACAGTTCTCTTGTAACACGAGTTACGTTTGGATAATTATTTGTTCTCCAAAAAGAGATTTCTCTACGAATTTGATTTATTAAATGTTCATTAAATTGGTCGTTCACCTGTTCTATATTGAACAACGTTGACTGCGCATTGCCACGAATTGGAACAGGAGCAAGATATGGAATATAAGGCCTTCTGCCTTTTCTGATTTTTTCGTAATCAAGAGTCCCATCAGCAAGTGTTTCGTAATATTTTTGTGGCTCTTCGTATGGATTATTAAGTATAGGGTTGAAATCTGGCATACGTCAAATATTGTTGCAATAATTTAATATTAATTTGCAATTATTTCAACAGTATAAAAAGATATCATTTTAATAATATAAAAAAAAACGTCCCCAATTAAAGAATTGGGAACGTAGATTAAAAATGTATTTAAAGACTCAACTTATTGTTCTAAAGAAAGCAGGTATTCTTCTGCGTCTTTAGCTGCCATACAGCCGGTGCCTGCGGCTGTAACTGCCTGCCTGTAATGCTTATCCTGTGCGTCTCCACAAGCGAATACACCGGGAATATTTGTTTTTGTAGAACCCTTTTCGGTAATTATATAACCTGTTTCATCGAGGTCTATAATTCCTTTAAATATTTTTGTGTTCGGGTCGTGACCGATTGCTATAAATAATCCGTCGCATTGATGCTCTATAATTTCACCTGTTTTAACATTTTTAAGTTTTAATCCTGTTACGGCTTTTCTGCCTGCTTCTTCTTTTCCGAGCACTTCTTCTATTACAACATTAAGCATAAATTTAATTTTCGGATGTTTTTGAGCTCGTTCGAGCATAGCTTTAGAAGCACGAAAACCTTCGCGGCGATGGACGAGTAGAACTTCGGAGCATAAATTTGCAAGATATGAAGCTTCTTCCATAGCAGTATCACCTCCACCAACTACAACAACTTTTTGATTTCTGAAAAAGAAACCATCGCAGGTAGCACAGGCAGAAACACCAAGACCCATATATTCCTTTTCCGATGGTAAACCAAGGTAACGCGCAGAAGCGCCAGTGGCAATAATAACCGAATCAGCGGTATATTTAGTGTTATCATCCGAAAAGACTTCGAAAGGTTTTTTAGAAAAATCAACTTTGATAATAGTTTTATAGAGTGTTGAAGCTCCAACTCTCTGAGCTTGTTTTCTCATTGTATCCATTAAAACGGGACCTGCTATACCGTGCTCGAATCCGGGATAATTTTCTACATCCGTAGTAATCATAAGCTGTCCACCGGGTTGAGAACCTTCGAAAATAACAGGTTTGAGATTTGCACGTGCAGCGTAAATGCCGGCAGTGAATCCTGCTGGACCGGAACCAATGATAAGTACTTTGTAATGATTATGTATATCTGACATATTATATATATTTAAGTTAGTTAATAAATTTTAATTTTTCTTTCAATCTATGATTATTTGGGTTAAGTTCAAGAGCTTTTTCCCAGTATTTTTTAGCATTTATATTATCCTTTAGAGCAAAATAAACATCTCCGAGATGGTCCATAATCACAGCACTCGAGCCGTTTATACTCACTGCTTTTTCTATATACTTTTTCGCTTCCTCATAATTTTTCATTTTATAACAAATCCATCCATAAGTATCAAGATAAGAGGCACTGTTTGGTTCTTTATTAATTGTAAACTTAGACATTTCTAAAGCTCTTTCCAGATTTACTCCACGCTCTGCAAGGTTATATGCGTAATTATTCAAAATTAAAACATTATAAGGGTCGAGTTTTAAGGCACGTTCATAAATTTCATCTGCTTCAGCATATCTTTTTAATCCGTTATATGATAGAGCAAGAGTCGTCATAACCGAGAGTTCATCGGGAGAAATTTTAAGTGCTTTTTCAAAATATTCGACGGCCTCGGCTTCTTTTCCTTTTCTTTGTAATGTTAATCCATAAAAGTAATTCATCCTGTAATCTTCGGGATAAAGCATTAATCCTTTAGAAAAGATATCATAAGATTCATCATTTTTACCAACTCTGAAAAATGTATAACCTACCTGTAAATAAGCGTCTTTAGTGGTATCGGCAAGTTCGAGTGCTTTTTGTAATTTATTTACACCTGCGGAAACGTTATTTGCCGAAATATCAATTTCACCGAGATAATAATACGGAATCCATTCATTCGGATAATTTCCGTTAAGATTAATAAATATATTTTTAGTTATTGCAAGTGCCGATTCGTCTTGGGAAATCATATTATAATATAATTCCCCTATTTGAACTTTTTCAATAAACTTGAGTGAATCTTTTCCAAGCAGATTTGCAAAATTTTTAAAACCTCTTTCGGTTTCATTTCCCTTGAAATATAGTTTTACAAGTTCAGATTGAATATTTTTATTATCTGGATTTAGAGTATAAAAATTTTCAAAGACTTCTCTTGCTTCGTTATCTCTATTAAGCTTAACGTATAAAGCTCCCAACTGCTGTAAAAAAGTCGAATTATAAGGGTCTAACTTTAAAGCATACTTTAAAACCTCGAGACATTTTTCGAAATCTTTAAATCCTGAGTAAATATCATACATTCTCCTTAAAATTTCCATATCGAATCCAACTCTATCGGTCAATTTTTCATAAATGACAATTGCTTTAGAGGGCATTTTCATTTCTTCATAAATACGAGCCAAACTGTAAAGACCGGGATTAAAGTTTGAGTCTATTTCGAGTATGTTTTCATATATTTCAGCTGTTTTATTTAGATTATCCATAGAGTAATACAGGCGAGCTTTTTGCTCGAGATATTCAATTTCGGTAGGAGAAATTTTTAAAGCGTTATTAATTTCAATCAGAGCTTCTTGAAGTCTTCCCAGTTGGGAATAAACGATGGATATAGCATAATATATTCCCTGAGATTTATGAAGTTTTAAAGCGGTTTTATAATTTTCAAGAGCGGCAAAATAATTTCCCTTCATTTCTTCGGTTTTACCATCAACGAAAAACTGCAATGCATTGATAGAGTCTTGTTGGCTTTTTGCATTTGGAATACTAAAACCAAACGATAAAGTAATAAAAAATGTTAATATCAGGGAAAAATTTTTCACATTCAAAAATATAATTATTAGAGCTAACTCTAAAGTCAAAAGAGGGACTTTAAATAGAGTTAAAAATTTAATTTTTATAACTTATATTTAAAGGTAAAGGTTCAATTCAATTGGATTTCGGAAAAGTATTCAGGAATGACAATTTGGATTGTATTATGTATTTATTAAAAAAATTTTCAATTTAAATGAGATTATGAAATTCAATTTAGAAACTATATTATTCATTTTTTTTGGTGCGGTGGCAATTTTTTCTGCAATAATGATGATAACGCGGAGGAATCCCGTATCCAGTGCAATATATCTTATATTGAATTTTTTTATGGTGTCGGGGATTTATTTATTATTGAGGGCTCAATTTATAGCAATAATTCAGATACTTGTATATATGGGAGCTATAATGGTTTTATTTATTTTTGTAATAATGCTACTGAACCTGAAAGATGAAAGAAAATTTACAGAAAATTTAACATATACAAAAATAACCGCAGTATTATTTTCAATAGCATTACTTGGAATTTTATCTCTAACTTTTTATTTTGGTTTTGAAACTAAATATAAAGAGCTCAATACAAACGCAGAAAATATCGGGAAGGCGGAATTTCTTGGAAGAGAGCTTTTTACAACTTATTCGTTTCCCGTAATCATTACAGGAATACTTCTTACCGCCGCAGTGATAGGGGCGGTTGTACTGGCGAAGAAGAAGTTTGAGTAATTTTATATTAAATCAAATCCCGTGTATTTCCTTAACACTTCCGGGACGATTATATGTCCGTCTTTTGTTTGATTGGATTCCAGCAGGGAAACCATTAGACGTGATGTTGCGAGTCCCGAGCCGTTTAGAATATGCACGAGTTCGGTTTTTGTTTTTCCACCTTCGAGAACTTTTTTATACCTGATTTTTGCCCTGCGGGATTGGAAATCGGTGCAGTTGCTGACCGATGAAGCTTCCAGCCATTTATTTTCTGCATAAGACCAGGTCTCGATGTCATAACATTTACTTGCGGAAAATCCGATATCGGCAGTGCAGAGTTCGATTATGCGGTAGTGAACTTTCAATCCGTCGAGAATTCTGCGTGCATCGAGTACCATTTTTTCCATTTCTTCATAGGAGTGCTCGGGCCGGCAGAAATTAATTAATTCGACTTTATTAAACTGGTGAACCCGCAGAAATCCTTTTGTATCTTTCCCGTAGCTACCCGCTTCACGTCTGAAGCAATTCGTAAATCCGCAGTATTTAAGCGGAAGTTCATCCTGCTTGAAAATTTCATCGCGATGGATATTGATAATCGATACTTCAGCAGTCGGAATTGCAAACAAATCATCGGGTTCCGTGCGATACATATCTTCTTCGAATTTAGGAACTTTCTCTGCAGCTTCCATCGATGCCCTGCTAACAAGAACAGGTGTCATTACTTCTTTATATCCGTTTGCAAGGTGAGTATCGAGCATATAATTTATTAATGCACGTTCGAGGGTTGCCCCTTTTCCTTTGTACAGGGGAAATCCGCTTCCAGATATTTTTGTCCCGCGTTCAAAGTCAAGTATATCGAGCATTTTCCCGAGTTCGACGTGGTCTTTTACTTTGAAGTCGAAATTTATTTTTTCTCCGCACACTATTTTTTCTACATTGTCGTCTGCAGATTTTCCGTGCGGAACGCTGTCGTCAGGGAGAGCAGGAATGTAATAAAGTTCTTTTTCGATTTCTTCATCAACTTTGCGAAGCTCTTCATCAAAACCTTTGATTTCATCGGAAACTTTTTTCATTTCTGCAATTTTTTCATCGGCATTTTGTTTATTTTTTTTCATAATGCCAATTTCATCGGAAACTTTGTTTCTAAGTTCCTTTAAAGCTTCTGCTTTTTTAATTATCTCCAGACGTTTTTTATCGATTTCCTGTAATTTTAAAATTACAGAATCGTTTTCGTTTCTATCTTTCAGTTTTTTCCTGACATAGTCAGGGTTTTCGCGAATAAGTTTTATATCAAGCATATTTTATTAAAAATTGTAATTCCTCTGCCGAGTAAATCTAATATCGGAAATCCTCAAATTCTGTTTCAAACTGTAGATTTCTGCTTCAGCGGGAACGACAAACATATTTTAATTATTTGAAATTTACATTTAATAACGTAATTGAAATTTCAGATATCTCAACGCTTCATAAGTATCCATTGGTTTAAAGCCGAGTTCGGTTTCAGCTTTCAAAGTTATCAAACCCGAGTTTAATGGTCTTGGTGCTGGTTGATTTAAATCTTTAGTTTTAATTTTTTTTACAAGACTTTTATCGAATTTAAATACTTCGCACAGTTTCATTGTAAATTCATATCTGGATTCAATATCCCTACCTGCAATATTATAAATTCCTTTGCAGTTTTTTTCGATTAATTTTAAAGAGCCATAAGCAAGGTCATCGGAAATAGTGCTATTTCCATACATATCGTCGACTATACTTATTTGTTCTTTGCTAACTAACTTATTTATTAACCAAAGAGCAAAATTTGGTTTGATATAAACACCATTACCATACAACACCATAGTTCTTATAATTGCATAATCAGCACCGCTTGTAATCAGTGCATTTTCGCTTGCAAGTTTCGAGCGTCCGTAGAATGAAATTGGATTAGGAGTTGCAGTTTCATCATAAGGGCCGTGTTTGCCATCAAAAACATAATCGGTCGAATAATGTATTATTTTGGCATCGTTTATCCGCGATGCAATAATCAAATTTTTAACAGCATCAACATTTAATTTCCAGCAAAGTTCTCTTTCGGTTTCACATTTATCCACATCGGTAAATGCAGCACAATTTACAATTATATTAGGTTGATATTTCTTTACTGCATTTTTAACATCTTCTTTATTCGTTACATCGAGTTTTAAATATTTAGAGCCATATGAAACAAAAGGTTTGTCTTCAATCGAACTCTGAATAAGTTCAAAATCGGATTCACGTTCAAATATATTTACTACTGCCTGACCGAGTAATCCGTTTGCTCCTGTTATTAAAATTTTGTCAGCCAAATTATTTTAATTTATAAAGTTCATCAATTCCAGCGAGCGACGTTTTAAACGAAGCGATTCTGGTTGCATAATGGAGACTTTTTCTGAAATTTCCATATTTTGAAAAATCAAATGTAAATGAAGCCGCAAAAACATCACCACAACCCGTGCTATCTACAAAATGTGGATTTTCTATTGCGTTAACATCATCTCTATCTATATCATAATAAACTTCCCCCCCGAACGATTTTTTTTGTTTTGTAAACCCACTTACGCCATTTTTTCCACGTGTAACAATTATTCCTTTAACATCATTTTTCTGTTTTATCAGAATTTCCTCTGCGACTTCATATTCATTTTTTATGGTTCGCGACATAGTAATAATTTCAAATTCATTCATCTGAATTGTATCCGAATTAGAGCACCACTGTCTCCATTCTTCAAGATTAGTATGCTCTCTTGTTCCATCGGGATTTGTCTTCATAACAAGATTGTGAATATCAATGTGAATAAAACCTTTGAAATTTTTTCTAATGCTTTTAAAAGTGTCAAGTGTTATATCCACACCAGATATCATATTAACTAAAATTGCATCTGCTTCAAATAAAAACTTCTCGATAGAGTCAAAACCAATTGCATTAGTAGGTTCTGTAGATGTTTCCATTCGTGCCTGATTACCAGAATTATACATATTATAATACAAATTGACTTTCCGTATTGGTTGTGGAACTTTTTTAATTCCATCGAGATTAATGTTTGAATATTTTTTTAATATACCAATAATGCTATCATATTCATCATCACCGAGATTCATAATAGGATACACGAAATCATTTTTACCCGCGATAACTGCAAGAGAAATTGTAGAATATAAAATTCCTCCATAACTGCGAATTACATCACCGTCAGCTTTATGAATTAAATCCAAACAAGGTTCACCGATAACTAAATATTTCATTTTTATAACAAATAATTTATAATAAAATTCTTATCTCAAAATCACTCAAAAGCTTTTCTAAGTTGTTCTTTAGTCTGTTGTCTTCCCTTGGTACCTCCAAAGTTCACTGTTAATGACCCTTGGTGAGTGATACCCAAATCCTGTAACTTATACAAAGCATAATCAAGTTGGAAAATATTATAATTAAAACCAATTCCACCTGTAAAAGAGGTTGGTTCGCTTCCTACTCCAGCTCTCAAGTCAACAAAGTCAAGTAAATAATATTCAAAACCAGCCCTAATTGAAACGGGATATTTTACATCTTTTTCGACTTCGAGTAAGAGACTTACTTCATCTAATGGTTTATAATTTAATCCCGTTCTATATACCTGTGCAATTTTTTCTTTAGACTCTCCGATTGTAGAGCCGGTAATATTTTTTCCGAAAAACCCCCATCTTAAGTATTTATTAATATAAGCCATTGCTCCGATATCAATCCCGAAAGAAGATGCAGAGCCATAATTTTGAATATTTAAGTGATAAAAACTAAAGTTTACCCCGTAAAATATTCTATTTTTATAACTATTTCCATAAGACAATAAGATACAAGTTTCTTTATACAAATCAAAACCATAAGTTCGAAGCCCTGCACCAACTGTTCCATATTTTAAAGGTTCGGCAAAAGTAAGTGCAGCAGTAGATAATTCTGTTAAACCAAATGGAGCGGGACTATAGAAAACGGAGAAATCTCTGTATTTCATTTGTCCAAGACCAGAGGGATTATAAAAAATCGCAAGCGAATTATCCGAAAGTGAAGTAAAAGCACCGTTCAAACCAACCGCTCTTGCACCTAAATCGGTATTTTCAAATTGAGCATTACCATTTCTTATGGAAAAAAAGATAATAAAAGCTAAAAATACCAAAAAAAGGTGATTATTTAAAAAATTAAAATTCACGTAATATTGAATTGATTATTTAAAATAAGTATTCAAAATTAAATTAGAAATAAATAAATTTGTGTTAAAATGAATAAAATAATTGCATTTAAAATATTTTTGATATTATTTTTCGGTTACGCGATAATTTCGAATGCTCAAGATTTTGAGCTACAAGTTATAATGAACATCGACGCATTGCCATTAGACGCAAAAGATAGAGTAAGTACATTTAAGCAACAAGTAGAAGATTATTTCAATAGAAATAAATTTTATGATAATGCTTACTTTAACGAATCGAATTTGCCGGGAGCGGAAATGTATAAAATTAAAGCACAAATACAGTTTAATTTTGTTGGTGCAAGCGGAGATAATTACAACGTACAGATGTTGGTTTCAAGTCAACGAATAATAGACAGGTATGACAAGAAGCAAAATCCAAAATATACAACACTATTTAAGATACTCGATGAAAGGTGTTCGTTTTATTACAATAAATCGATGCAGTTTATAAAAAATGATTTAAGGTTCGACCCACTATTAAGTTTACTCGATTATTATGCATATATGATGCTTGGTTATGACCAAGATTCGTTTTTTCCAAAAGATGATTCAAAAAATAAAAGTATATATTTTCAAAAAGCACTTGATATATGTAACAAGCCAATATCAGATAGAAACGGTTGGACTGAAACAGGCGGCGGCTCGAAACCCTCGAGATTGCAATTGGTTCAGGAATTACTCAATCCGAGATACGAGGATTTCAGAAACGGATTTTTTGAATATCACTGGTTTGGTTTAGACTCATTAGGTTTTTCAAAAAATGCCCATAAAATAATACTAAACGCTTTAACAAAAATCGGAAATATAAAAAAGAAAGAAGTAAAAGCATTTAATATCGATTTATTTTTCGATACAAAGAGTGCCGAGATTGCCGATATATTTTTAAATTATGGAGATAAAAGAGTATATGACCAGCTTATGTTAATTGACCCTTCACACCAGAGGATTTACGAGGAAGCTAAAAAAAGAGCAAAATAGAATTTTATAAAAATAAACCAACTAAATAAAGGAGTTCAAAAAATGAATCCCAGATGTTTAAGAAAGAATTTTGTTTTACTGCTTTTAGTTTTTCTGTCATATTCAAGTTTTGTATTTGGGGACGAATTTACTTTAATCGAACAAACATTTGAAACATCGAATTTTAAAAACATAGATGTCAGAACATTTTCGGGGAATGTTACATTAAAATCTTGGGATAAGGCAGCAGTGAATGTTTCGTTAAAAGGTAATCAGGAAGCATTAAAATCGGTAGATTACAATCTTGAAAATAAAGATGGTAATATAACCTTTACAACAAATCTTAAAGAGGGAGCAAGTAAATCGGGTGTTGAAATTTGGATAGAAATTTATACACCTAAATATTTTAATGCAGACATAAAAACACTTGGTGGAGATATTAAGATAGGAATTCTTAAAGGGAATATAAAACTCGAAACTACAGGTGGAGATATTAACGTATCAGAAATAACAGGAGAATCTACTTTAAAAACGACCGGGGGGAACATTAAAATCTCAATGTTTAAAGGAAATGTAACCGCAAATACATCGGGGGGAAATATTAATCTTGAAGGTTCGGAAGGAGAGATAAAAGCTGAAACTTCGGGTGGAGATATTAAGGTTAAGTATACAGGAAACAATAATATGGGAATGACATTAACTACTACGGGTGGAGATATAAAAGTAATTTTACCTGAAACATTCAAAGCTATGCTCGACGCCACAACAACAGCGGGAGAGATAAAAACTGATTTTTCGGTTTTAGTAAACAAAGATTCTTCTGGTCAAAAATTAAATGGAATAATAAATGGTGGTGGAAATATTATTAAATGCACAACAACGGGTGGAAAGATTTCAATTTTGAAATAAAGTATGCTTAAAAATATCAAATTAGAAAATAAAGAAGGTTATATTGTCTCTGTTGATTTGAGATATTCCGATACATTGGAAGAAAGACCTCCAGCTTTTATTTTCTGTCATGGATTTAAGGGATTTAAGGACTGGGGAAGTTTTCCCTATATGCTCGATAAAATATCGAAAGAGAATATTTTCACGGTTAGTTTTAATTTTTCCTGTAATGGAATGGATAATTCTCAAAATAATCCAATAGACTTTACAAGGTTGGATTTATTCGCTGAGAATACATTTACAAGAGAACTCGATGATTTAGGAATAGTAATAGATTACATTTATGACAATCAAAATTTATATAATTTTAATCCTGAAAACATAACTTTAGCAGGTCATTCACGAGGGGGCGGCATAGCAATACTAAAAACAGCGGAAGATAAAAGAATTAAAAAATTAATAACTCTTGCTTCCGTTTCTGAGTTTAATAGATATACAGATGAAAGAAAAAGAAAATGGAAAGAAGACGGTTATCTTGAAGTGCTGAATACGAGAACAAAACAATTAATGAGAATGAATTATTCTTTGATAGAAGACCTTGAAAATAATTATGATAGGTTAAACATAAAAAAAGCTATGAAAGACATTTCAATTCCAACCTTAATAATACACGGGAAACAAGATTTAGCTGTTGATTATTCCGATGCAGAGATTTTGTATGAACTTTCGGATAAATCGAAATCTAAACTGAAACTATACGAAAATACAGGTCATACATTTGGAGCTGAGCACCCATTTAAAGGAACTAATGAAAATTTAGAAAAAGTAATAACGGATATTATCAAATGGGTAAGAACAAGTAACAATCAACATTTTTAGCTTTTTTGTATTTTCGATAAAAATTATATTATTTTAATAATAAGGGAGTAATAAAATATGAATTCAAAGATTTTTTACATTTTTAATTTTCTGTTTGTAATACTGTTTTTAAACAGTTTTTCCCAGCAAAGAATGACCGTAAAACCTTCCGATTTTAAACCTAATATTATAAATCCAGTATTTAATAGCTCCCAAAATCAAATTGGATATTTTACATATAATAATAAAAAAGATTTCGTTACAACTTCTTTTAACAATATAAGAGTTTCACCTTCTTCAAATAATCAATCAACTGTTTCTGCAACGATTTTATATACCGATGCTTCAAAAATATTTGTAGGAGCTAATACAGATGTAGGTATGGGATTCTATTATTCACTTAATGGTGGTATAAGTTGGGCGGGAGGAGATATAATGCCGGGTTCTTCATTTTTTTCTTCTAATCCATCTTGCGTATATGGAAATAACAACAGGTTGCATTTTAGTTACTTCGATAATTTTATAGTATCAGACCGTTCAAATAACTATGGTGCAAGTTGGCTGGGGAGAGTAATAGTTCCCTCTTCCAACAATTATGATATGCCTAACAACATTACCGATATAGTTTCAACAAGCCCATATTTTGGGAGGGTGTATGTTGCGTGGTCTAACTTCGATGTTACACAACCAACTATTTATTTTTCTTATTCAACAGATGGTGGCTCGACTTATAATAATTCAATGCAAATAGGACAACCAAATGCAAATCATTATGAGCAAGGGAGCAACTTGCAAATTGGACCGAACGGAGAGATATATTGCGTATGGTCAACTCCAAATTTATCGACAAACCTAGAAGACCATATTGCTTTTACAAAGTCTTTAAACGGTGGTATAAATTGGTCAGCTCCAACAAACATAATAAATATAAATGGAATAAGAGGGACAATTTTAAATACAGGAATTCGCTCACACACGTTTCCTTCTATGGCTGTGGATAGAAGCGGTGGAAGCAATAACGGATATATTTATTTATGCTGGGCACAAAAAAATTTATCACCAGCAGGTAGCGATGCAGACATTTGCTTTGCATATTCAGCAAACGGAGGAAATACTTGGAGTTCACCGATTAGAGTTAACGACGACCCAATTAATAACGGGAAGTTACAATTTCTACCTCGAATTTCAGTTGACCAAACAAATGGAAAAATTGCAATTATATTTTATGACACGAGAGATTTTATTTATGCAGACTCTTGTCACACATATATGGCGGTCTCAAATGATGGTGGAAATACGTTTTTTAATATGCGATTAAGCGATGCATCACAAAGACCTATTCCTCTATCGGGATATTCCGATAATTACTATTCTGATTATAACAGTATTAGCGGAATAAATGATGCGTTTTATGCTTTTTGGACTGATAAAAGAAATGGACCTGCACAAGTATATTTTACATCAGTTGTTCTAAAACCGTATATTTCACATAACAAATTAAAAGATAATGAAAATACTACTGGACCATATACTGTAAACGCATCGATAAAAACTTTTGGAACAAATTTAATTTCTGGTGAAACAAAAGTTTTTTGGGGAAGAGGAACAATTTCCGATAGTATAATTATGACAAACTCGAGTGGAAATAACTGGACTGCGAGTATTTCGGGGAATAATGTTGCTGCAACATATAATTATTATATTAAAACCAAAGATGCATCAGGAAGAACTTCTTATTTACCCGATAATGCCCCTTCATCGACATTTACGTTTAAAACGGGAGCGGATACTGAAAGACCACAGTTTTCATTTATACCTTTTCCTGGATGTCAAAAAAGTCAATGGCCTGATACTGTGCTTGTAAAGGTTACGGATAATATCGGCATCGATTCTGTTTGGATAGTATGGTATATAAATAATACTTTAAACGGTTTAAAAAGATTCAAACTAAATTATATAATGAACGACTATTATCAGGGAATTTTCAATTCTATACAATCACAAGTCGAACCGAATGATTCGATATTTTATAAAATATTTGCACAGGATAATTCTACAAACCACAATGTAGATTCAACAAGTTTAGGCAAATTTTATATCTGGCAACATTATATAGTTTATATTGGTAATGGAACTTCTGTAACACCTTACCCATTTCGAACATACTATACAGATTCTCGAACGGATATGCTATATACCGCAGCAGAGCTTATTGCAAACGGTGGTGCTATATCGAGAATAATGGGAATAGGTTTTAATGTAACAAATGCTTCTCCTCAAATGATGACAAATTTTAATTTGAGGATACAAAACACAACACAAACAACATTAACAGGATTTACTTCAAGCGGGTGGACAAATGTAAATACTTATAATTATACAGTATCAGGGACTGGCTGGCAATATTTAATATTCCATACACCTTTTATTTGGGACGGGACAAGTAATTTACTTATTGAAATCTGTTATGATAACTCAGGTTTTAATATTAATTCTTCGGTATATGCTACTCAAATTAACAATATGGTTTGGCATCAATCTCAAGATTTACCAGGCGGCAGCGGATGCACTGATTTAACAGGTGGCACTTCACAAACTTTAAGACCTAACATCGCATTTCAAATGAATTCTATATTGAACGTTAAAGAGAAGGAGAATATTGTACCAAATGAATTCAAACTCTTTCAAAATTACCCTAATCCATTTAACCCTATTACAAAGATTAAATATCAAATACCAAATAATAACTTTGTTACATTAAAAGTTTACGATGTTCTTGGAAGAGAAGTGGCAAATATAATAAACGAAAAACAAAAATCCGGAACTTATATTGTTGATTTTGATGGCTCTATGCTGGCATCGGGAATTTATTTCTATAAATTAGTTGCGGGTGATTTTGAACAGGTAAAAAAAATGATTTTAATAAAATAGAACTTTAAAAAAGTAATTTTTTAGAAAATAGTTACTTAAAAAGTTATGGAGAACAAAACCCAAAAAACAAATTTTATTTTGTTTATATTATTTTTGTTATTACCTACCAATTTTTTATTTTCTCAAAGTGGCTGGATACTTCAAAACCCATATCCATCGGCAGATCCGATATATAAAGCACAAATGATAAATGCAAATGTAATATACACTTGCGGAGGTGGTAGAAGTATAATCAAATCAACAAACGGTGGAATTAACTGGACAGTTTTCACTTATAATATCCCCTACTGGAATTATCCGAATACATCCTCTTTTATTGCATTATCATTTTTAAACGATAACACTGGATATATTTGCGGCTCTGCTGGAAAAATTTTTAAGACAACAAATGGAGGAAATAACTGGACGGATTTACCAACAGGACTTACTACAGATTTAGGTTCAATATCCTTCCCTTCTATTTCAACCGGGTATGCGGTGGGTTCGAACGGAAAAATTATAAAAACAACCGATGGCGGTGTATCATGGTTTCAACAAAGCGGGGGAGGTACTGCGACTTTATTGTCGGTTTATTTTATATCGGAAACAACTGGATGGATAAGTGGAACTTTGCTATCAGGAAATATCCTTAAAACCACCGATGGAGGAAATAACTGGATTCCTTATGCATGTGGAATTTCAATGCCTTTGAATTCTATATTTTTTAAAAATGCAAATACAGGATGGGCTGCAGGTGAGGGCGGGAAAATAATAAAAACATCGGATGGTGGACTTAACTGGATAACTCTTACAACAAATACTATTTCTGGATTTACTTCGGTGTTTTTTCCTACGTTAGATACAGGTTATGCAGTCGGGGGAAACGATGGGTGTATAGTTTTTAAAACACTCGATGGAGGAAATAGCTGGAGTTCATTAAGTCAAAACATACCTTATGCAATAAATTTAAGAGTAGTTAACTTCATAAATTCAAATACGGGAATTGTAGCAGGATATGAAGGGAAAATTTATAAAACAACGGATGGAGGGAATACTTTTAATGACCTGACCAAAGGATTTACGAATTCACTATATTCAGTTAAATTTATTAATTCGGAAACCGGTTGGGCGGCGGGAAATGTATTAAGATTGGTGAAAACGACAAATGGCGGAAACAACTGGATTGACCAGGTTTCTCCCGTAAATGTAAATTTTAATTATTTATTTTTTATTTCAGCAGAAACAGGCTGGGCGGTTGGGAAAAATATTTCGGGTGATACAAGCTGGTTGATAAAAACAACGAACGGCGGAACGAATTGGTTAGCCAAATACAAAACATATAACTACAATTACAAATCTATTTATTTTACTTCACCTGATACGGGATGGATTGCAGGATATAAAAGTTCGGTACCAAGAACGGGATTAATTTTAAAAACGATAAACGGCGGGGATAACTGGACATCACAATATAATGTTTTATCAGATACTGCTTCGCTCGAATCTATTTACTTTACATCTGCCAATACTGGCTGGGCTGTGGGCTGGTATGATAAATTATTAAAAACTACAAACGCTGGGATAAACTGGACATTGCAACCAACAGGTACTACGAATATATATTTAACCTCTGTCCAATTTATTAATCCTCTAACAGGTTGGATTTCCGGGTGGTACAGAACTATATTAAAAACCACTAATGGTGGTTTGAATTGGTTTGCACAAACAAATGGTGTTCCGAATTTAGGAACACTTAATTTTGAGGAATTATTTTTTGCGTCTGCACAAACCGGGTGGGCAATTGGCGGAAGCAAAATCGTAAAAACTACAAACGGTGGGGATAACTGGTTCGACCAATCGAAGGGATATTCAACCGTTAATTTTTCGCTTTTTTTTACATCACATTTAACGGGGTGGATTGTAGGAAGTACTGGTACCATCTATAAAACTACTAACGGTGGTGATACAAACCTTGTTAGAATAAAACAAATTGAAACAAAAATCACCGATAATTATGCACTTTACCAAAATTATCCAAACCCTTTTAATCCGATAACGATTATTAAATTTCAGATTAAAGATTCAAAATTTACTTCTTTAAAAATTTATGATGCACTTGGCCGTGAGGTAGCAACATTAGTAAATGAAAAACTAAATCCGGGTTTGTATAGTATAAATTTTGACGGAACAAGTTTTGCATCTGGAGTTTACTTTTACAAAATTAATGCAGGAGATTTTTCCGAAGTTAGAAAAATGATTTTATTGAAATAATTTCTTATTGAAAATTATTTGTTAAAGGTTTTGGTTGTTAAACTAAAACCTTTTTTATTAAAACAGTTTTTTATGTTGACCTCATTAATCAAGTTTATTAATTTACAATTTTATTAAACACTTAAGTTTATATGTACATTTGGGAAGGATTAATAATTGGTTTTTTAGGAAGCTTACATTGCATCGGGATGTGTGGTCCTATTGCATTGGCTCTGCCTTCAGGCTCTTTTAGGAGTTTTTCGTTTTACATTGGCAGGATATTATATAATTTCGGAAGAGTAATTACTTATTCTTTTTTTGGATTAATTTTCGGAATGCTCGGAAAAAGTTTTTCGTTTATCAGTATTGAATTCCAGCAAGGTGTAACGATTGCTACAGGCGTGGTAATTTTATTGATTGTAATTTTACCAACAGGGATTAAGAAAAAAATTTCGGATAAGTTTTCATTTTTTAATTTTACAAATAAAATAAAATTATATTTCGGCACGCTTTTTAAAAAAGGCTCGATAAGTTCTTTGTTTTTTATAGGAATTTTGAACGGTTTTCTTCCCTGCGGATTTGTGTATGTGGGATTAGCAGGAGCTTTGGTTACAGGTGAGGTTTTAAGCGGAATATTTTATATGGCACTATTTGGAATAGGAACTATACCCGTAATGTTTGGGACATCCCTTGCGGGAAATTTTATAAACGTAAAAATCAGACAAAAAATTTCAAAAGCCATTCCATTTTTTGCTGGTTTGATTGCAATTTTATTTATTCTTCGGGGATTGAGTCTTGGGATTCCATATATAAGTCCAAAGACAGAGAAAATACAAAAAATGTTTAATAAACAAAGTGAAAACAATAAACCACCTTGCTGTCAGTAAATTTCCAAAACTCTTTTTTCAGAAGAAAAAGATTATTATGAAAATTTTAATATTTATTATATTATCCTTGTCCTTAATAATTTTTAATTGTAATAGAAAACCAGATTCAAATCAAGAAAAAATGGAAGTGAAAAAATCCGATACCTTGAGTAAAAAGTCAGGTAGTTATGAGACGAATTTATCAAATTTTTTCAATGGTTATTCGGGAGCATTTGTTCTCTACGACGTTTCAAATAACTTTTATATTAGATATAATGAAAAACAGTGTAATAAACGCCTTTCCCCGTGTTCGACTTTTAAAATACCAAATTCACTTATTGCACTTGAAACCGGTGTTGCAACAGATGAAAATTTTACTTTAAAATGGGACGGAACAAAACAATACTTAGAATCGTGGGAAAAGGACCATACTTTGAAAACAGCAATTGCAAATTCTGTGGTTTGGTATTATAGGGAACTTGCAAGAAGAATAGGTGAAGATAAAATGAAAGAATATATACAGAAAATTAATTATGGTAATATGGATATCTCTGGTGGAATAGATAAATTTTGGCTAATGAGTTCGATTGAGATATCCGCAAACGAGCAGGTTGAGTTTCTATATAAATTATACAAAAATAAGTTACCATTTTCCGAAAGGACGATTAACATAGTTAAAGACATTATGACTCTTGACAAAACAGATTTATATGTGTTAAGAGGAAAAACAGGTTCGGGAAGCAAGTGGGACAATAATTTTTTTCAAGGATGGTTTGTTGGATATTTAGAGCAAGGAAATAACGCATTTATTTTTGCAACGAATATAATAGATTCAAAAAAGGTCGATGGTATTAAAGCAAAAGAAATAACTTATAATATTTTAAAAAGTTTAAAGATAATGTAATATGAAATCATTTAAAATCTATGGTAACATAGTTGACCCAATAAAGAGAAAAATATATCCGGGTTCAATAGAAGTTTCCGAAGGAAAAATAAAAGATATTATAGAGGATTCGAAGGAATATAAAAATTACATTATGCCGGGGTTTGTTGATGCACATATCCATATAGAAAGCTCAATGCTTATTCCGTCTGAGTTTGCACGATTGGCAGTCGTTCAGGGAACTGTAGCATCTGTATCCGACCCACATGAAATTGCAAATGTTATTGGAATAGACGGGGTTCGCTTTATGATAAATAACGGAAAGAAAGTTCCGTTTAAATTTTATTTTGGTGCATCATCTTGCGTACCCGCTACAACATTTGAAACAGCCGGAGCGGAAATCACTCCAGATGATATTGAAAAACTTTTTACTGAAAACAAATTACATTACTTAAGTGAGATGATGAATTTTCCCGGTGTGCTTTTTAAAGACCCTGTGGTTATGAAGAAAATCGAAATTGCAAAAAAATATGGAAAACCGATTGACGGACACGCACCCGGCCTAAAAGGCAAAGATGCAAAAAAATATATCGAAGCCGGAATAACTACCGACCATGAATGCTATACAATTGAAGAAGCTAATGAAAAATTAAAATACGGGATGAAAATTCAAATTAGAGAAGGTTCTGCCGCAAAAAATTATGAAACTCTTCGTCCCCTAATCTCCGAACATACAGATATGGTAATGTTTTGCAGTGACGATAAACATCCGGATAATCTTGTTGAAAATCACATTAATAACATCGTAAAACGTTCGCTAAAATATGGTTACGATTTATTTGACGTTTTGCAATGTGCTACTGTGAATGCTGTAAAACATTACGGTCTCGACGTAGGTCTTTTACAAAAAAATGATTATGCCGATTTAATCGTTGTAGATGATTTAAAAAATATGAATGTTTTAAAAACATATATTAACGGTGAACTCGTTGCAGAAAACGGAAAAACTTTAATTAATTCCGTTAAAGAAAAAACAATAAATAATTTTAATACATCAAAAAAATCCGTAAGGGATTTTGAAGTAAAATATAAAGGGAACAAAATTCGTGTTATAGAAGCATTCGATGGGCAATTAATTACAAATGAAATGGATTTTGAGCCAAAAGTCGAAAATGGTTTAATAGTTTCAGATACAGAAAGAGATATTTTAAAACTTGTGGTGATAAACAGATATAAAGAATCAAAACCTGCAATATCATTCATTAAAAATTTTAATCTCGAGAAGGGGGCAATTGCTACAAGTGTTGGACATGATTCACATAATATAATTGCAGTTGGAACGAACGATAAAGATTTATGTGGTGCAGTAAATGCAATTATAGAGCATAAAGGTGGAATAAGTATTGCAGACAATAGAAAAATCGATGTACTTCCATTACCAGTAGCAGGTATAATGTCTAACGAAGACGGATACCTTGTAGCAGGAAAATATTTAAAATTAGATAGGCTTGCAAAGGCACTCGGTACAAAACTTTCGTCTCCTTTTATGACTCTATCTTTTATGGCTTTACTTGTAATTCCGACATTAAAACTAAGCGATAAAGGTTTGTTTGATGGTAACAGTTTTAAATTTGTAGACCTTACCATTACTGATTAAGATAATTTCAACGATTCTACAGATTTAAAAGTGGTGAAATGTCAAAATCTTCACTTCTGAATTTTTATTTCTGAATTCTGAATACAGCTCTTCTACTCTATCGAAAAACTAATATTTACCACCGAAGTAATGGTTTTTTCGAGTGAAGAATTATCATTCATTCCATAATCCGAAACTTGAGAATCATTTTTAGCATTTATTTGCATCACTCCGGTTTTCGAAGAACGAACTTCACCGACTTTATTATCGGTACTTTTCGCAATTTGCTCCGCACGGTTTTTCGCATCCTGAGTAGCAAGGCCTATCATCTCGATTTTCAAATCACCAATTTTTGTATATAAAAATCTTGGTGGGTTTGAACTTATTTCCACCCCTTGATTAATTAATTCTGTTACTTCTCTGGAAAGCAAATCAATTTTATCAACATCAGAAGACTCTATGGTAACACCTTGAGATAACCTATAACCAATAACTTTTCCAGACGAAGATTTGCCGCTATAACCATAGTCGTAGGAGGATTGCTGTTTACCTTCATATAAAGTTGTCGTGGTGATTGCAGAAAACTTAATTTTTTCTTCTGCATATCCTTTTGATAATAAATAATCTTTTACTTTTTTATTACTCTCTTTAAGTTTTGCATAAGCATCGGTCAAGACAGCAGATTCATTGGAAAATGTTCCTTCCCAAATACCAAGGTCAGATTTGATATCTTTAGAAGCAGAGCCTGTAACTGTAATAGTTACACCACTTCTGGAAACTTTTTTCCATGTATTTGAAATTATAAAGGCAGCAATAATTAAACCAAGAGCCAGAATTACGGCAAGAGCAGAATACCCATTTTTTTGTGTTCCATTCATAATTTTGGTTTTTATTTTTTAACTTAATGTTTATACTAATAAAATACAATCATTTTTCATTAACACAGATTGAATAGTTTTAAATAGGAAAATATTTTATCAAAAAAATTTTATTTTCAATTTTACAACTTTTAATTTTAGGACGAATATGCTCTTTTTGAATTTATTTTTAGGGTAATAAATCTTAATTTAAAATATGGAAAAATTGATATTATACAATACGCTTACGAGAAAGAAGGAAGAGTTTAAACCAATAGAAGAAAAAACTGTTAAGATTTATTGTTGTGGTCCAACAGTATATAATTACGCACACATAGGAAATCTTCGCACATATTTCTTTGAAGATATCTTGAAGAGGGTTCTGCTGTATAACGGATACAACGTTGAACATGTAATGAATATAACAGATGTTGGACATCTTGTTTCGGATGCCGATGAAGGAGAAGATAAAATGGAAAAAGGTTCGGCAAGAGAAGGAAAAAGTGTATGGGAAATAGCAAGTTTTTACGAAGAAGCTTTTAAGAAAGATATTGCATTATTAAATATAATACCACCGACACTATATTGTAAAGCGACCGATAATATAAAAGAACAGATTGAAATGATTAAATGTTTAGAGAAAAAAGGTTTTACATATTTAACAAGTGATGGTGTTTATTACGATACAAGTAAATTTCCTGAATATGGTAAACTTGCTAAGCTCGACATAGCAGGTCTTGAAGAAGGAAAAAGGATAGAATTTTCGACAGAAAAAAGAAACAAAACGGATTTTGCTCTTTGGAAGTTTTCACCGAAAAACGGAAAAAGACAGATGGAGTGGGAGTCTCCGTGGGGTGTGGGTTTTCCGGGATGGCACATAGAATGTTCTGCTATGAGTCAGAAATATCTCGGTGAGACATTTGACATTCATTGCGGAGGAGTTGACCACATTCCAATTCACCATACAAACGAAATTGCACAAGCAGAAGGATGCACGGGTAAAAAATTCGTAAACTACTGGCTTCATGGTGAATTTCTTATCGAGGAAAAGGGTAAAATGGCGAAATCATCGGGAGGTTTCCTTCGTTTGCAAACCCTTATCGACAAGGGATACTCACCTCTTGATTACAGGTATTTTCTTTTAATGACTCATTACAGAAAAAAAATAAAATTTTCTTATGACAATCTCGATGCAGCAAGAAATGGTTATAAGAATTTAAAATCTAAAATTTCAGAACTAAAAGAGACTGAAGTCGATTCAGATACAATAAATATTAATAACACAAAAGAATATCTTAATAAATTTCTTTATTGTATAAACGATGACCTTAATGTAGGAGAAGGACTGGCACTTGCTTGGGAGATGTTAAAGGATGAAAAATTAAATTCTTCAGAAAAGATTTTACTAATAAATTTATTCGATAAAATATTCGGGTTAGATTTAGATAAAATCAAGATAACCGAAAAAGATATAAAAATTCCGCAAGAAGTAATTGAACTTGCCGAAAAGAGAAAAGAGGCTAAAAAGAATAAAAATTTCAGTTTAGCAGATGAATTGAGAAACCAAATAAAGGGAAAAGGTTTTGATATAATAGACGAAAAAAACGGAGATTACAAATTAAATATTTCAAGTTGACAATTTAAAGAAGTAATACTATTTCTTATTTTTTCTCTTCCTTCAGTTCGTATTCTTTTCTTTTGACGTTAAAATCATCCCAAATATTTTTAGGAACAAAACTTACAATAGTTTTATAAAGCTTTTCTAAACCAGGTTTATATTTATCGACAGGAAAATACGGAGATTCTCTTACGCGAGGTGGTCTATCTAAATTAGGATTATCATCAAACAAAACCACTCTAACCTTTTCAAGGGAACCTCCTATAGGGTGCATTTCTTCAGGAATTTTCTCGATTTCTTCATCCAGTATTTTACTCTTTTTTACTGCTTTATCGAGTATTATTAAACTATCTTTCGAAAACTTAAATTCATACGTTATAGAAGTATTGGAGGGGTCACCACCTAAAAAAGCAACAACTCCACCTTCACAGTTTGTGTTAAGAGTTATAGTATAATTATATTGATATTTTGGTGGAATGGGTCCCGAATCATACATATATGAAAGTGAACTCCATTCATAATTCGTTTGTGATACAGAGCATGATGAAAAACTTACTAAAGCAAACAACAAAACTATCTTTTCTGTTAAATATTTCATTGTTTTTTTATATTAATTTTTTTGTAAAGTAGTTTTAAAAAAGTGAAATGTAAATAGAAAAATCTCTATCATCAGCTTGTAATTTTTAATTTTTTATTTTGTATTTTCCATTATTAATGGATTTTGATTAATCACAATATTCGTTTTACTATTTTTTACAGCAATCATTTGGGCGACAATGCTTACCGCTATTTCATCAGGAGTATGCGTTGTGATATCAAGTCCTATCGGCGAATATACTAATTCCAATTTTTTAGGTGATACACCCTTTTTAATTAGTTTATCAAATACTGATTTAACTTTCTTTTTACTCCCAATCATACCCAAGTATTTATATTCTTTATTAATAATTTGCTCGAGAACCAGAGCATCGTGAAGGTGTCCGTGTGTCATTATCACAATAAAATTCTTTTTATTAAATTTTATATTATTGCAAATATCAGTATAATCACAACAAATTGTATTTAAGGCATTTGGATGTTTAGTTTTATTTGCCCAATCCGAGCGATTATCTATCACAGTAACAATAAAACCAGTTTTACTTGCAAGGTTACTTAATGCCATTCCACAATGACCTCCGCCAATAATATAAAGAGGAACTCCATTTAGCAAAGGTTCAATCAGAACTTCCTGAATTCCACCACAAATCATTTGTGTCGTTTCACTATATTCGGATTTATTACCAAGGTCATATTTGCACTTCTCGATATTCTCAGGTTTTTCATTAATAATTTTTTCTATTATTTTTTTTTCAACCTCTCCACCACCGACTGTACCATATATTGTTCCATCGGAATAGACAAGCATTTTCATTCCAATTGAAGCTGGTGTAGAGCCTGTAACATTTATAACAGTTATCAACCAAGCAGGTTTAAAATTATTTATAGATTCAATTATCTTTGAATATATATTATCCATTAAATAATTAAATTATTGAATACTATTTAAAACTTCGTCTATAGATTTTATGTTTTCAAAAAAAGATAAAAGTTTATTCATAATCTCTTCAACAATGGAATCTGGACAGGAGGCACCGCTTGTTAATATAATTTTAACTTTATCTTTATTTGGTAAATAATTTTTTGTTTGTATTTCTAAATGCTCGTGAAAATTATAATGACTAATTAATTTATCCGAAATAATTTTTTTTGACGAGGAAATAAAATAGGTCGGAAGTTTTTTCTCACAGAGTTCAACAATGTGCGACGTATTCGAACTGTTGTATCCCCCTACAACAATTGCGAGGTCTGCGTTTTGCTCTAATAATGCAAGCGTTGCTCTTTGATTGTCGTGAGTTGCATAGCAAAGTGTATCGCGTGTATCTGCAAAGTGCTCTTTAATTTTTTCTTCACCGTATTTTTTTTTCATTATTTCTTTTAAATATTCTGCTATTGCTTCGGTTTCAGATGCAAGCATTGTTGTTTGGTTTACTACTCCTATCTTTTTAAGGTGTAAATCAGGATTAAATCCATATGAATGTTTTTCGGCAAAAGCTTTGCACAACTCATCTTTCGTAATTTCATTCAGAATTGCTTTACCAAGAATTTTTGCTTCTTCAAGATTTCTCACTATTAAAGTTGGAGCGTTTTCTTTACTATGCGAAAATGTTGCTTTTGTTTCTTCATGTTTATGCTTACCGTGAACAATAATAGTGTATCCAGATTTACCGAGGGCAGAGGCCCTGTTCCAAACCTTTTCCACAAAAGGGCAAGTAGTATCATATTTTACAATATTTATTCCTATTTCTTTTAATTTCTTTTGTATTTCAAGAGTGGTTCCAAATGCTGGAATTATTACAATATCATCTGAATTTAAACTTTCCCAAGGAATTATTTGTTTTCCCGATGTATCCATAATAAAGCTAACTCCCTTGTTGGTAAGGTCATTGTTGACTTCGGGATTATGAATCATTTCACTCAATAAATAAATTTTCTTGTCCGGATTTTCTTCAAGAGCTTTGTATGAAATTTCAATCGCATTTTCAACGCCATAGCAAAATCCGAAATGTCTTGCTATATAAAATTCGACAGGTCCAAAGTCCAATATTGAGGGAGAATAATCTTTTTTCCTTTTATCTTTTTCTTGTCGTAAATTTTTTACTTTAGAAATTATTTTACTTTTGTAATATATTGGAATATCGAATTCTCTCAAATTTTTAAATTAAAATTTTATAAATACCTTATTATTTAAAATAACTAATCACCAAATGCTGCAATACCTGTAATATCTTCTCCAAGAATTAGAGTGTGCATTTCGTGAGTTCCTTCATAGGTCTTTACAGATTCAATATTATTTAAATGTCTCATAATCGGATATTCATCGAGAATTCCGTTTGCTCCAAGAATTTCTCTTGCATTGCTTGCAATTATCTTTGCTATTTCACAATTGTTTCTTTTTGCAAGTGAAACGTGTTGCGGTCTCATTTTTCCATTATCTTTCAATTTACCGAGATGATAGCATAAAAGTTGTGCTTTTGTAATTTCGGTTAACATATAAGCAAGTTTCTCCTGTGTTATCTGAAAAGATGCAATTGGTTTTCCGAACTGTATTCTTGAAAGGGAATAATTAAGTGCAGTATGATAACATTCCATAGCAAGTCCAACAACACCCCAAGCAATTCCATATCTTGCTTGAGTTAAGCACATAAGCGGAGATTTTAATCCCGAACTTTCGGGTAAAATGTTTTCTTCAGGAATAAGACAATCTTCTAAAATTAACTCCGATGTAACAGAAGCTCTTAAAGATAGTTTTCCTTTCATTTCAGGAGCAGAAAATCCTTTTGTTCCTTTCTCTACAAGAAACCCTTTTACCTTACCATCGAGTTTTGCCCACACAACTGCAACATCTGCTATTGTACCGTTTGTAATCCACATTTTGGCGCCGTTTAATAAATATCCACCCTCAACTTTTTCTGCCTTTGTAATCATTCCTCCGGGATTACTTCCGAAGTCTGGTTCTGTTAAACCAAAACACCCGATTTTTTCTCCAGCTGCAAGTTTAGGTAACCAGTATTTTTTTTGCTCTTCGCTCCCAAAAGTATAAATTGGATACATAACCAATCCCGACTGAACAGAAGCGAAACTTCTCACACCGCTATCACCTCTTTCAAGCTCTTGCATTATCAAACCATATGCAATGTTGTTTATTTCCATTCCCCCATATTTAGCAGGAAGAGTAGGACCAAATATTCCTAATTCCCCCATTTGAGGGATTAAATGCATTGGGAATTTCATTTCCTGATTATATTTTTCTATAATAGGGATTACTTCATTATTAACAAAGTCCCTAACGGTATCCCTGATTGCCTTTTCTTCATCTGTGAAAATATCATCTAAAAAATAATAATCAGGGTGTTTAAAATTTGAAGTTTGCATAAATTAATTTATCTATATAATCTAAATTTTCTTTAGTTCCTCTTAAAGTAATCTTCGTAAATGTTTTTAAGTATTTAATCTCGATTACTTCTGCAAGTTTATAAATTTTGCTAATAAGTTTATAGTTATCTTTTTTTACCTTAACGATTTTTTGAGAATAATCCTTGCTCAACATTTCTTTTACTTTATTTAACAAAGCTTCAACATTTAATCCTTTTTGAGCAGATATGAATATCGAATCAGGATATTCCTGTTTTAAATGATTCAATAATTCAAAATTTTTTAACTTATCAACTTTATTAAACACATTTATTAATTTTCTATCACCAGCTCCGATTTCTTCAAGAGTATCTTTAACAACTAAAATTTGTTCTCTGAAGTTCGGATTTGATACATCTATAACGTGAAGTAAAATATCAGACTCAACAACTTCTGATAAGGTTGATTTAAAAGACTCAATTAAATTATGCGGAAGATTTTTTATAAATCCAACAGTATCAGATATCAATACTTTTTTAGGAAATCTTGAAACAACTTTTTTAACTTTTGGATTACTTAACTTCAACATTCTCGTAGATGTATCCAGAGTTGCAAATAATTTATCTTCAACAAAAACATTTGAATCCGTAAGTAAGTTTAGTAAAGTTGACTTACCAGCATTTGTATATCCCACAAGTGATAGACGAATATAATTTCTCCTTTCAAGCGATTGTGTTTTTCTCTGTCTATCTATTTTTTCGAGTTTTTCTTTTAAAACAGATATACGTGTCTTAATTAATCTTCTATCTGTTTCGATTTGAGTTTCACCAGGTCCTTTCGTTCCTATTCCTCCATATTGTTTTGACAAGTGAGTCCACTGCCTCGTTAATCTCGGAAACAAATATTCAAGTTGAGCAAGTTCAACTTGCAATTTTGCCTGTGATGTACGGGCATTATTAGCAAAAATATCAAGTATCAAATTCGATTTATCAAGTATCTTACATTTAATTTTCTGTTCAAGGTTTCGAAGCTGAGTAAAAGATAATTCGTTTTCGAAGATTACAAGTGAAATTTCATTTTCTTCTACATAGTTTGCAATTTCTTCTACTTTTCCCTTGCCTATCATATACTTTGTATCGAACGATGATGCTATCTGATAAAAAGTTTTAACAACTTCCGCCCCAGCAGTAGAAGAAAGTAACTTTAGTTCATCGAGAGATTCTTTTATCTTAATTACATTATCATCTTTTTTAGCAAAAAATACCAATACAGTTTTTTCTGCATCTGTTTTTGTGTTAATCATATACAATCAAATTATCAAAAATGCGAACGATAAAAAAGGAATAGTATAATGTATAGAGTTCGCGAGTCTGTAGAGTATAAAAATTATAGACTATCTAAAAATAATTAATATTTTTAAAAATCAGTGGAATTAGTTATAAAAAAAGTCTGTAGAGCTTATCGCTATACAGACTTTTAATGTAACAAGCTATAAAACAAAAATGATTATTTCATCAACATCATTTTTTTAATATCGGTAAATTCTCCCGCATTAATTTTATAATAATATACACCTGAGGCTAAATTACTTCCATCAAAATTAATGCTGTGCAATCCTTCTTTCTTCACAATATTATTAACAAGTGTTGCTATTTCCTTACCTACTATGTCATAAACTTTTAAGGTTACTAAAGATTGTTTTGGTAAGAAAAATTCTATGCTTGTTGAGGGATTAAAAGGATTTGGATAATTTTGATATAGATTATACTGATAAGCGGATTGATTGTTATTACCTATTCCGCTTGGAGTGTTACTAACAATTAGAGTATAAGACCTGGTATGTGTTCTTGGTCCCCCGCTTTCCGTACCTGTTACGTTAACAGTGTAAGTACCATAAGAGCAGTTGGAAGATGTTGTAGCTCTAATTTTTAATGAATCTGGTGTTCCTGTTAGAACTTTAACATTACTTGGTTGCCAAGTTATTGTTATGGAGCCAGTTGTTGGAGTAGGCGTAACAGATGCAGAATAAGTTACAGTCCCGCTATAATTTCCCATCATTGGAATTCTAACCCAGTTTTCAGAAGTATTGTTTACAGTAAGGTTATCTGTTGATTTTGCAAATGATACACCATAATCGGGAAGATAAGCGGTATAATCGTTTTTGCTATTGTTTTGCCCTGAATAAACAGGAAATGTAAATGTTCTTCCTGACATTCCAACATAATCACCAATATAATAATGGTCTGTTCCCTGATATTCTTTAATCACGTTAGGATTGAAATTCTGATTCGAAATTAAGAAATTCGGTGAAAACGTTGCACCACCATTAGTCGAAACGGCACCGTATATTTCGGTTAAAATGTTTGATGGGTCATTTCTCGAATCATACCAGAAAACCCAAACTCTTCCTGCATCATCAACCGAAATATCGGACATCCATTGGTCGTTATAACCGCCATCGTCATTAACTAAAACGGGGTAACCCCAATTTAGTCCTCCATTTGTACTTCTGGCAACATATACATTTGCAATATCTGGTCCAGGAGGATTTGCAGCATAGGATATATACACATATCCTTTATATGGTCCGTTCGATAAATCCGTTGCTGCTTGAGGATGTCCGTTTGTTCTTATATTACCTTTTACACAATATCTTCCGGTCGTCGTATTTATAGTTCCGGGTTCAATATAAGATGCTGCGGTTATAGCAGAACTGAAAGTAGCACCTCCATCTGTAGAAGTGACAAGTGCTGCACCTGTATTTGTAGTTATAAATACGTAAACTTTTCCAGTCCAATCAACTACAATATTGGGACCAGGATTTGTTGTAACAGTTGGTGCAAGTATTTGTGCTCCAAGCCATGAGGCACCATTGTTTGTACTTCTATGGAAATCAACTCTCTGACTACCTGAAGTTGCATTAAAATAAGCCATATATATATTATCCTTATATGTACCATTTGTCTGGTCACAGGCAATCCATTCTTTATCGGCGGAAGAATTTGTAACGATTTGAACTGCTGTATTCCAGCTTTGTCCATTATTGGTTGACCTTTGTATCCTGACACCTGTACTTACAAGGTATGAGAGATATAAATTTCCTTGTCCATCTGCAGCAAAAACCGGGTCGCCATAACTTGTAGGAACAGTAGAATAGCTCCAACTTACACCACCATTTGTAGTGTAAAACACATAATTAGCACCAGTAATAATTCTATTGTCTGTTGCTACAAAATTTAAAGGATTTGTTCTGTTTACAATTACATCGGTTTCCATAAATCCTGCAGTGGTAGAGATTGTATAGTTATCAAATGGACCTACTGACACAACTCCAAAAAGTGTTTCGATTCCGTAAGATTGTTGTTTATAAACCTGTGGTATTATCAACCTTGTTGTTGGATAATCTTTATTCTGTGAAAAACTTACAGGAATAATAATTAAACACAGAAAAAAGATTATAATCAGGTTTAATACTTTTTTCCTCATTTTATTTATTGTTTAAATTACAAAATGAGGCTGCACCAATATAATTTGGATTACAGCCTCGCTTTTAAAAAAAATTAAAATATTATTTAATAAACATTAATTTCTTAGTCGCAGTAAAATCGCCTGCTTTAATAGTGTAATAATATACACCCGATGATAGTGATGAGAAATCTACTGTATGAGTATAATTATTAGCACTTTGATTTTCATTAACGAGCGTCATTACTTCATTTCCTAAAACATCATAAACTTTTAAGGTTACGAATGAAGCTTTTGGAATAGAGTAATTTATAGTCGTTGTTGGGTTAAATGGATTTGGATAATTTTGTTCCAATTTATATTCCGTAGGAATACTTGTTAACATAGAATTAATGTCATTAAGAGTTCCAGCCCATTTATAAATTGAACCACCAGAAGCACCTGCCCAGCCTGTGTTTGCATTAGCAAAAGCTAAAGCATAAACTGAAGTCGAGGTTGTATAAATGGAAGTCCAGTTAACACCATAATTTGTGCTCAAATAAATTCCACCACCAGTTGCTCTTGCACCAGCCATAAACACATAGGGTGTTCCTGGAATAGCCTTTAAACCAAATTGAATTCCTGCTGGTAAAAATCCAGAAGTCCAAGTGGTTCCTCCGTTTACCGTAACGTTATTTGCAGAAACAGCAGGTGTCGATGTAGTCATAGTTGCAATACCAGTTGTTGCATTACAAAATGCTACTCCAAAAGAATAAGCTCCGATAGTTGTTTGAGCAGTAAATCCTCCTCTTAAACTACCTTTGTAAATTTTTGTATTGTTAGTTCCCCACCAAATGTTACCTGTATCTAAAGCACAATATGAATTGTTCCATCCAGCTTCAGTTCCTGTTGCAGTTGGTGCGGGACCGTGCGTCCAGTTAACTCCAGCGTTTGTAGTCCAGTAGTAACCCCATACTCCACCTGAAGGGTCACCCTGAATAAATCCAGTGTTTTGGTTAAAGAAGTGAATAACGTTTACAAATGGAGTTGCAGGTGCAGGCATAGTAACAAAAGTCCAATTTGTTCCACCATTTGTGGTATGATACACGCCGCCATCACTTGCACCTACCCAAGCTTCGTTTTCACTTATAGCACTTATTGTATATAATCCAAAGGATGAAGATGGCATATTACCAGTAACGTTTGTCCAGGTGGTTCCGCCATTAGTTGTCCTTATAACATAACCGAGCGTAGTTGATGTTGTAGCACCGCACATCCAGCAAACGTTTGCATTTACTGCGCTTGCGCTATTAACATCTCTACCGGTTACAGGATTTGTTTGTGCTGTCCATGTTCCCTGTGCAAAAGCACCCGAAACTGTAAGCAAAATAGCAAATAAAGCAATAAGTAATTTTAATTTCCTCATTTTTTACTCCTTCTTCCGTATTAAAAATACGAATATTTTTTTAATAAATATTAATTAAATATTAATTTTGTAAAGGTAACTATTGAATATTTTATTTGCAATATCATTTTTTTAGAATTTTTTATAAGTGTATATTATTTTATAGAGAATATATCGGATTGTTAATGGTATTTTAATTTGCTATATTTATCGTTTGTATTTAAAATTTAATTATTTAGAATATGGCAATTACAATAGGAAACAAAGCTCCAGATTTTACTTTAAAATCAAAGAATATAACAGGAGAAATAAAAGATATTTCTCTGCAGGATTTTGAAGGCAAAAATGTTGTTTTACTTTTTTATCCTTTATCTTTTACGGGTGTTTGCACAAATGAAATGTGCAGTGTATCGGAAGGATTTGAATTTTATTCGAATTTAAACGCTGAAGTAATCGGAATCAGTGTTGATTCGGTTTTCACCCAGGAAGCTTGGGCAAAGCAAAACGGTATTACAATACCTTTGTTAAGCGATTTTAATAAAGAAGTCTGTGCAAAATACGGAACACTCTATCCCGATGGCGGATTTGCTCTTGGAATGAATGGTGTTTCAAAAAGGTCTGCTTTCGTAATAGATAAAGAAGGAATTATCCGCTACGCGGAAATACTTGAAGATGCAGGACAATTACCAAACTTTGAAAAAATAAAGGAAGTTCTTAAGTCTATATAATAGAAGATGCAAGTAATAAGGGAAGATGAAAATAACTGCTATAACAAGAACAGTGTAGTTACGGTCGGGACATTTGATGGAATTCATCTTGGACATAAAAAAATTATTTCCGATTTAATAGAAATCAAAAAAGAGAAAAATCTGAGAAGTGTTGTTGTAACATTTGACCCACATCCTCAATTAATACTAAAAAATAAGCATCATATTATAAAAATTTTATCCACTACCGAAGAAAAAATTAAAGAATTCGAGAAACTTGGTGTAGATTTAGTTTTTATCATTAACTTTACTAAGGATTTTTCCGAAACCAACGCAGAGGGTTTTTATAAAAACTATCTAATCGAAAAAATAGGGTTAAAAGATATTGTGATTGGATATGACCATAATTTTGGGAAAAACCGTGAAGGAAATTATGAAACACTAAAAAATTTTTCTGCTAAATACGGATTTAACGTTCATAAAGTCGATGAATATAAAATTAATGGGGAAAGAACTAACAGCACGACTATAAGGAATTTATTAAGCGAGGGAAATATAGAAAAGGCATCTCAAATACTTGGCTACAACTATTATTTTACGGGAACGGTAATAACAGGAGATAAACGTGGAAAAAAGATTGGTTTCCCTACAGCAAATATAAAACCTATTTCCGAATACAAATTAATACCTAAAAATGGTGTTTATTTTGTATCTGCTGAAATTAATAATGCAAAATATTATGGTATGATGAACATTGGTAATAGGCCGACGATAGCTGATTTAAATGAAATTTTTATAGAAGTAAATATATTTGATTTCGATTCAGATATATATAATGAAACGATAAAAATCGAGTTTTTAAATTATTTAAGAGAGGAAAAAAAATTTTCTTCAATCGAAGAACTAATAGCACAACTAAACAAAGACAAAGAAATTTGTAAAAAACTAACATTAACTTAATAAAAAAAATTAGAAAATGGCAATAACGAAAGAACAAAAATCCGAAATTACAAAAAAGTTCGGTAAATCGGAAAAAGATTCCGGAAGACCAGAAGTCCAGATAGCAATTCTTACAAATAGAATTAATGAATTATCTGCGGGACATTTTGGAAGTCATAAAAAAGATAAGCATTCGAGAACAGGCTTACTGAAAATGGTGGGTAAAAGAAGAAGACTTTTAAAATATCTCGAGAAAAAAGATATTACGAGATACAGACAAATAGTCAAAGATCTCGATTTAAGAAAATAAAATTTACTACAATTAACCGAAAGAATTTATTAATTCGATAGGTAAACAATAAAACTAATGATAAAAAAGTTTCTTATTATTTTAATAAGAACAAAAAAACTAAAAAAATGATTTACAAAAAAAGTATAGAAATAGGTGGAAAAACAATAACGCTTGAAACTGGAAGAGTAGCAAAACAAGCTAATGGAGCAGTATTAATTTCACAAAATGATAATGTCGTATTATGTACGGTGGTAGCAAAAGACGAACCGACACCAGGGCAAGATTTTTTTCCATTATCGGTAGATTATAGAGAGAAATCTGCTTCTGCTGGAAAAATTCCGGGCGGTTTTTTTAAACGCGAAGGGAGACCAACCGAAAAGGAAATCTTATCCGCAAGATTAATCGATAGACCTATAAGACCGATGTTTCCTGAAGGTTTTTTTAACGAAACGCAAATTAATTGTAACGTATATTCTTCGGACGGGGAATCGGATACAGACGTTATCGCTTGTATAGGTGCCTCTGCATCTCTATTAATTTCGGATATCCCTTTCGATATACCTATTTCAGAGGTAAGGGTTACAAGAATCAACGGGGATTTAATTATTAATCCAACATTTGAACAACTGGAAAAAGGAGACTATGATATTACAGTTGCAGGAACAGTGGACTCAATTGTAATGGTAGAAGGCGAAGCAAAGGAAATTTCTGAAGATGATTTTTTGGAATGCGTGAAATTTGCACATACACATATTATTGAACTTTGTAATTTTCAGCTTGAATTTGCAAAAGAAATTGGCAAAACAAAAAAATCAATCGTACCTGCTGAAGATATTTCAGAAATGATAAATGATGTCAAGAATTTATATTACGAAGGGATACACCGCCTCGACAGGACAATATTGACTAAAGAAGAAAGACATAATCAGCATAAAGAACTTTATGATACAGTTCAAACAGCACTTGCAGAAAAATATCCCGAAATGGAACAGAAACTTAGCGAAATAATGCATGATATACAACAGGAAGATATGAGAAAAATGATAGTCGAAGAAGGCAGAAGACTTGACGGAAGAACATACACCGAAATTAGACCAATAACCTGCGAGGTTTCTGTATTACCAAGAACGCATGGCTCTGCTCTTTTTACAAGAGGTGAAACGCAAAGTCTAACCACAATGACACTTGGCACAAAGCAAGATGCACAATTAGTAGAGGGTTTATTAAAAGAGGATGCATATAAGAGATTTATATTACATTATAACTTTCCATCATTCAGCACAGGTGAAGTCGGTGGTAGGCCAGGACCAGGGAGAAGAGAAATAGGACATGGTAACCTTGCAGAAAGAGCATTGAAAAACCTCATTCCCGAAGAAAAAGATTTCCCATATACAATTAGAATCGTATCAGATATTCTCGAATCTAACGGTTCATCTTCTATGGCAACGGTATGCGCGGGAACTCTCGCATTAATGGATGGGGGTGTTCAAATTAAAAAACCTGTAGCAGGTATTGCAATGGGTCTTATAAAAGAAGAAGATAAAGTAATTATACTTAGCGATATACTTGGAACCGAAGACCATTTTGGCGATATGGATTTCAAAGTAGCAGGAACAACAGACGGCATTACTGCAATCCAAATGGATATTAAAATTCGAGGAATTTCTTTTGACATAATGGAAAAAGCACTTGCACAGGCACGTGAAGGAAGACTTCATATACTTGGAGTTATGAATCAAACCATTTCAAAACCAAGAGAATCTATATCTCAATACGCTCCACATTTATATACATTGATGATTCCAATCGATTTAATTGGAACAGTAATTGGTCCCGGGGGTAAAACAATCAGGCATATTATTGCCGAGAGTAAATCCGAAATAGATATAGATGATGAGGGAAAAGTAACTATAGCAGCAGTAAGTAAAGAAAGTGCTGCAATTGCTCGAACAATGATACAGAGATTAACTGAAGTTCCAGAAATTGGAAAAATATATGATGGGGTTGTTAAATCCATTAAAGATTTTGGAGCATTTGTGGAAATTCTTCCAAACAAAGAAGGTTTATTACACATTTCCGAAATTGACGTTAAAAGAGTAAATAAAGTTGCAGATATATTTAAAGTTGGAGATACAGTTCAAGTAAAACTTCTCGGAATAGATGAGATGGGAAAGTTACGGTTGAGTAGAAAAGCTTTAATGAAATCAGAAAAATCAGAGCATCACGATACTAAAAGACCACAAAGACCAAAGAAATAGAAAATAAAATTTCTAACTGTTTAAAGTATGATACGATTAATATTATATTTGGGCATTAACTTAAAACTTACTTAAACCATAAACAAAATAAATATTAGTTTATGAAATACGAAATAGATAAGCAAAAAGACAAAACAATTTTTAAACTTAAGGAAAAAAGTCTCGGTCAGGAAATTTCTTCTGACCTAAAAACCGAGCTTATTTTTCTACAGAAAGAAATCAACAATCAATTTATAATCGACCTTGGAAATGTTACAAGGTGCGACAGCTCTGGGCTCTCCTGCTTACTTCTTGCAGAAAGATTAGAAAGAGATAAAGGTTCTAAATTAATATTACAAAACTTAAACAAGAATGTAATAGATTTGCTTAAACTCGCTCGTCTCGACAGAGTATTCGACATAGATAAAAATTAAAAAATGAAATTTCTCAACACCTTTTACATTTTTCTTCTTATCTTAATGATTTACTATAATATTAAATTTTGAAAACAATTTTAATGCTTCCATTTGTAAAAATTTGTAAAATTTCCGACCTTGAAGAATCGAAGGGATATAAATTTCTAATCGATAATAAAAACGAAATCGCCGTATTCAAAACGAAGGAGAAAATTTTTGTTGTAGATAATATTTGTCCGCATAATCATGCTCCTAAAATGTTCGAAGGATTTATCCAAAAAGATTGTATAGTATGCCCAGTTCATTTTTATGAATTCAATCTGAACTCGGGAGAATCAAAAGCATTTGAAGGTGGTAAATTAAGAATATACGAAACGAAAATAGAGGATAATTATCTCTATGTAAAACCGCAAGAGTCAAAAAAAATTAATTTTGATTTTTAATTTCATTTCCTTTTACTATTTTTCACTGAAATTCTTTCTCTTGTCAGCTATGGCTTTTAAATTATGGATAAAAAGGTGATTACATCTCATATAAAAGATATTTGTAAACGTTACGGTTTTTTTAAGATTGGTATTTCAAAGCCCGAACCACTTATGGAAGAAAAAGAATACTTCAAGAATTGGATTGCGAAAGGTCTAAATGCAGATATGGAGTGGATTTCGCGGAATTTTGAAAAACGAATAAACCCAAAATTAATTTTTCCCGAAATTAAATCAATCATCTCCCTTGCAATTTTATATAATACTCCTTTCGAACGATTAGAATCACCCGATATACCAAAAATATCACGCTATGCATGGGGAGAAAGAGATTATCACAAAGTGATAAAGAAAAAATTAAAGAATATTTGTTTGGATATTCAGAAATTAATTCCTGATTCAAAAACAAAATATTTTGTCGATGATGGTATGGTTATGGAGAAGCGATGGGCGGTAAAATCCGGAATCGGTTGGCAAGGGAAAAACACAATCGTAATTAACCCAGAATATGGTAGTTTCTTTTTTATTGGCGATATTTTTATAAATATCGAACTCGAGATAGACAAACCGATTGAAGATTTATGTGGTACGTGCAGACTATGTTTGAAATCCTGTCCAACAGGTGCACTCTTTGAAGAATATAAACTCGATGCAAATCTATGCATTGCTTATCACACAATAGAAAATAAAAAAGAAATCCCCACTCACATAGATTTAAACAACTGGATTTTCGGATGTGATATTTGTCAGGATGTTTGTCCATATAATAAAAAGAAATTTTTCACTGAAGAAGAATCTTTTTCCCCGAAAAAATCCATTTTTAACAAAACCCGCGAAAAACTTTTAAAAATGACAGAAGAAGAATTCAACACTGAATTCACAGAAACACCTATAAAGAGAGCGAAGTATGAGAGATGGAAAAGAAATCTAGAAAAAATTAAATATTAAAAATCAAAATTAGAAACTTCAACACACGGATACAAATGCGGGCTTTGTTACCAATTATTAAAAAATAATATTCACTCTATCTGCGTTTATTGGTTCTACCTATATCTATCTGTGGTCTATCACTCTTAAATAAAAATCGTTCCCGCATTTTCACACAGGAACGACTTAAAAACGAGATCCTCGCTCAAGAGCATTGCGGGGACGCTGGGATGACAATTATTATTTATTATTTCTTTTTCTTCTTTTCGGGAGTAAATATTCCACCGAATTTGTGTTCCACTGCCGACCTTGCAGCTGCAAGACGTGCGATAGGGACTCTGAACGGTGAACAGCTTACATAATTCAAACCAAGTAAATGGCAGAACTCAATTGAATTTGGCTCTCCGCCGTGTTCACCACAAATACCAACTTTTAGTTCGGGTCTTACTTTTCTACCTCTTTCGACTGCGACAGTCATTAATCTACCAACACCAGCTCTATCAATCACTTGGAATGGGTCAACAGGTAATATTTTTTTCTTTAAATAATCCGGCAGAAATCCTCCAATATCATCTCTTGAAAATCCAAATGCCATTTGTGTCATATCGTTTGTTCCAAACGAAAAGAACTGTGCATATTCTGCAATGCTTCCTGCTACTATTGCTGCACGGGGAATTTCTATCATAGTTCCAACAAGATGATTAATCTTCTTCAATCCAAATTTTTCAAGGACTTCTTTATATACTTTTCGAACTATCACATATTGATTTTTTAATTCGAGGTCAATTCCAACGACAGGAATCATAATTTCAGGGTATGGTTTTTTACCCTCCTGCAATAACTCTGCGGTAGCTTCAAGTATTGCTCTAACTTGCATTTCTGTAATTTCGGGATATGTAATTCCAAGTCTTACACCACGATGACCAAGCATTGGATTATTTTCGTGAAGCTTTTCCGCACGTGCGTTAAAATCATCAAGTGAGACTCCCAAACTTTCTGATAGTTTTTCTCTCTGCTCTATGTTTTCCGGAACGAATTCGTGTAGCGGAGGGTCGAGTGTCCTAATAGTAACAGGATATCCGTCCATTGCAAGTAGAGTTCCTTTAATATCCTCTTTAACAAATGGAAACAGCTCATTCAAAGCGTTTCTTCTTTCTTCTTCGGTATCCGACATAATCATTTTTCTCAATAAGAATAGTGGTTGCTCTGCTCCTTCACCATAAAACATATGCTCTGTTCTAAAAAGGCCTATACCTTCAGCGCCGAAAGCTCTTGCTTTTTCGGCATCTTCAGGAGTATCTGCATTCGTTCGAATTTTAAGAACACGAACTTTATCACATATTTTTAAAAATTCAACAAGAATTGGATTTTCTGTATCCACATCTTTCATCGGAACCTGACCTTGATACACATAACCTTTCGTTCCGTTTAACGAAATCCAATCTCCTTCTTTTATAGTATAATCAGCAACTTTAAATTCTTTATTTTCATAATCGACTTCTATTGTACCTGCACCAACAATGCAACATTTACCCCAGCCACGTGCAACAAGTGCTGCGTGAGAGGTCATACCTCCACGTGCAGTTAGGATTGCTTCTGCTGCTCTCATTCCTTCTATATCTTCAGGGTTCGTTTCTTCCCTGACAAGAACAACCTGTTTTCCTTGTTTTGTCCATTCAACAGCATCATCAGCGGAAAATACAACTTGACCTGTTGCACCACCTGGACCTGCTGGCAAACCGCGAGCAATTCTTGTAGCACTTTTCTCTGCCTCGGCTTCCAGTATTGGATGTAACAATTCATCGAGTTGTTCTGGTTTTACACGTGTTACTGCTTCTTCTTTCGTAATTAATCTTTGCTTATACATATCAACAGCCATTTTGACTGCGGCCGCTCCATTTCTTTTTCCAACCCTACACTGTAACATATAAAGTGTTCCATCTTGAATAGTGAATTCTAAATCGAGCATATCTCGATAATGTTTTTCGAGATTTTTTTGAATTTTATCGAGCTGCTTATATACTTCCGGCATTGCCACTTCGAGTGAATTAAGATGTTGGTTATGTTCGCTTTTTCCGACTTCATTAATCGGGTTTGGTGTTCTGATGCCTGCAACAACATCTTCACCCTGTGCATTTACAAGCCATTCACCATAAAAGTGATTATCACCAGTCGCTGGATTTCGTGTAAAAGCAACACCAGTTGCGGAAGTTTCTCCCATATTTCCAAATACCATAGATTGCACATTTACTGCTGTTCCCCATTCATCGGGAATGTTTTCAATTCTTCTGTATGAAATTGCTCTTTTACCCATCCAGCTTTGGAATACCGCTCCAATTGCTCCCCATAGTTGTTCCATTGCATCTTCGGGGAAAGGTTTTCCGAGAACTTCAAATACTTTTAACTTATATATTTCGACAAGTTGCTTTAAATCATCTGCTGTCAAATCCGTATCGAGTTTGTAACCTTTTTCCGCTTTCATTTTATTTAGTTCTTTTTCAAGCTGTTGTCTTACACCCTTTCCGTCTTCTGGCTCAATTCCTGCTGCTTTTTCCATCACAACATCAGAATACATTTGAATTAATCTTCTTTGTGAATCATATACGAATCTCGGATTTCCTGTTTTTGCAATTAAACCTTCTCTGGTTATATCATTTAATCCTACGTTTAAAACGGTTTCCATCATTCCAGGCATCGAGCTTCTTGCCCCCGAACGAACAGAAACGAGCAAGGGATTATCTTTATCGCCGAATTTAGCACCCATTTGCTTTTCAACTTTTGCAAGGGCTTTTAAAACCTGTGATTTTAACTCTTTTGGATATTTTTTCTTATTTTTGTAATAAGCCGTGCAGACTTCAGTTGATATTGTGAAACCTGCCGGAACCGGTAAACCAATGTTTACCATTTCTGCGAGATTGGCACCTTTTCCTCCGAGGAGGGATTTCATATTTGCTTTACCATCTGCCTTTTTTCCACCGAAATAATATACATATTTTTTGGGCATAATAATATTTTTCCTTTTAATTTTAAAATGTAACTTTAAATTTAACTATTTCAAATAATACTTAATAGGTAAAAAGCTGTAATTTTTTGATAAATGAAAGGATTTAATATTAATAATTCATAAACAAAACAAGAACAAATTGTAAAAACTAAAGGTTTAATATGGAAATTTGAATTAAAGATAATAAATTTTCCCCATTTAAAAAAAATCTTAAACATACAAAAAAAATTTGTAACCTGAATATTTAATTCTAAAACAAAAATTAAATTTTCAATTCAGCGTTCATCTTCTCCATATATATCGGATAGGGATAAACTTGTAAGAATAAAAATTTACAATTTACTCGGAAAAGAAATAAAAACATTAATCAACAATTTTCTACAACCGGATAATTACGAAATCACATTCAACGGAGAAAACTTATCATCGGGAATATATTTTTATAAAATGACCGTCGGAAATTTTTCCGAGGTTAAAAAAATGGTGTTGCTTAAATGATGAACTATTTCTATACAAAAGAGTTGGGACAAGAAGAGTAAAAACTACTAACCTATTATATGCTATAAGTCCAAATAGCTCTGCTCTTCGTTTCTGAATATCTGTAATAATTCCGATTTACTTTTAGCGGTTAACAATTTATTTCTGAATTCATCTTTATTCATAAGTCTTGATATCCTGCTTAACAACTTGATATGCATATTAAGCATACTATCTTTACCCACGAGCAAAAATATATATTTAACTTTTTCGGAATCGATAGAATCGAAATCAATCGGTTCTGAAAGAATAGCAAACGCAGCAACTATATCGCTTATATCATCTGACTTCCCATGGGGAATAGCAAAACCTTTTCCAACACCTGTTGAAACAAGTTTTTCTCTATCGAATACTACCGTTCTAACTTTTTCAAGGTCAATAATCTTCCCCGATTTATTTGCAAGGTCAACCATTTTATTTATTGCTTCCGTTTTATCCTTAGCGGTAAGTCTTAATTCGATTACGTTTTCTGTTAGAATATCACTAATTTTCATAAATATAAATTGTAAAAATTTTCTTTATTTTCTTTTTTAACTTATATAAGCTTGAATTTTTTCCTTATATTCTTCTAAAAGTTTTTCTGCCTTTTCTTCTGTATCGCTTTCAACGTTCAAGTGAACAAGGTCTCTTGCTTTATCTGGTATGCACAAAACTATATCCGTATCGTTTAAAAATATTTTTACACCATCTATGAGCTGTTGTTTATAATCCATAGTATCTTCCATAACCCGCCTCATTATCTTTCCTTTTTCTTCACGAGTACAATTCAGATTAATTTTTTTCCTATAAAGTTTTGGAATAATTTTATCAACTTCTTCAACATTCATTTTTATTTTTGCACTCATTTCGAGTATTTTAGCGATTGCAAACATACCATCTGTAGCATATAGAAAATCCGGAAAGAAAACACCTCTTCGTGTTCCACCAACGAATTTGACTTCTTTATCATTGCACGCATTCATCATTGCGTGATGCGAATCTTTTACCCTGATAACTTCCACGCCGTATTCTTCTGCAATCAAATCTACTTCCCTACTTGCTTGAACCGGAACAGCAATTTTTTTAACATCAGGAGTTGCCATTAGAAACATTTTTAAAACAATAACAAGAAATCTATCATCATCAAATACCTTTCCTTCAGTTGTAGCAAGCCAAATTTTCTCTCCACCTGCATCTATCATAAATCCTATATCGAAATCGAGAGATTTAACAACGTAAGAAAAATTATCATAAGCTTTTTTGAACTCGTTTGCATCCCTTGTGATTTTTTCTTTGTCGAGATGCGCCGAAAGTGAAACGACTTCGCAATTGAACTCGCCGAGTATATTTGGGAATATAGTTGAAGCGATACCATGAGAATAATCGATAACTATTTTAAATTTTCTTTTCTTTATTGCATCTACATCGAGACAAGAGAGAAAATGTTCACGATATTTAACATTTGTTCTTTCGGGAAATCTCAATGTTCCCACGTTTTCAATACTCGCCCTATTATATTCTTCGCTGAAAAATATTCTTTCTATTGCTTTTGTTTTATTACTCGATAAATCTCTTCCGTCTTTATCAAAAAATATTATATCGGTTACCCCTTTATCAAACGGGGATTTTCTTACGAATATCCCTCCGGCTCCACTTCCACTTTTTAATTCCTGCCTTAAAATTGGAATTGGGATTACTTGAAGGTCAACCACATTCACACCTGTAGATAATATTCCACTTGTTATAGAGCGTTTTATCATATTAGATATATCGTCTATATCTCTACCAACCATAACCTGCTTATTCATTCCAAGTGAAGCTCCATAAACCGCACCAAGTTTAGCTCCAAACTCTGGGTTTATTTGTAAATTCGATAAACCTGTAATCCTCGAATCTGTAAAAAGTTCATTGAAGAATATATCTTCCTGAATTAAGCTACGAGTGACTTTTGAGTTGTTATCAATTTTTTTCTTATCCCAAATTTTTATACTCGAACTTACAAAAACGTTTTTACCTATGTGACAATTATCACCTATGAACACAAAATCATTTATTCGGGAGTTTTCTTCTATTGTGCAATTTTGCCCTATTACATCAAACAAGATTTTAGCTTTTGATTTTACTGTAACGTTATCCCAGATTACCGAATTTTTTATTTCTGCACCTTTCTCTATCGTTACATTGTTTCCAATTATACTGTTTTCAATATGTGCACCGAACTCAATGTTTGCAGATTTGCCAATTAAATTGCTATCGGTTTTTTCAAATTGTATATATCCAAGTTTATTGTTTAGAACATCGAGATTAGAGTTTATATATTCCTCCAACGTTCCAACATCACGCCAATATCCAGAGCTTTTAAAACCGAAAATTTTAATATTATTTTCTAAAAGCAAAGGGAATAAATCTTTTGAAAAATCGAAATTCTCACCTTCGGGAATATACTTGAATACTTCTTTATTAAAATAATATATACCTGTATTTATCGTATCAGAAAAAACTTCCGAAGATGAAGGCTTTTCAAGAAACCTGACGACTTCATTATTATTATTAGTAAGTATTATTCCATATTGAAGAGGGTTTTCGTGACTGTAAAGGGATATAGTAGCAATAGAATTTTTGTCTTTATGAAAATTATAAAAATCAGACAGATTGAAATTAGTCAAAACATCACCGCTGATGACTAAAAAATCATCTTTTATATATTCTTCCGAAAGCTTTACGGCACCTGCAGTTCCATAATCACGGTCAGGAGTAATATAACGGAGATTAACACCAAATTTACTGCCATCATCAAAGTATCTTTTAATTATTTCGGGCTGATAATATAATAACATAGTGTAATCAGTTATATTATGATTCTTCAGTAAAGCAAACAAATGTTCAAGCATCGGTTTATTTGCAACCGGAACCATTGGTTTCGGAATATTATTAGTCAGAGGTCTTAACCTCGTTCCGAAACCTCCTGCCATTATAACAGCTTGCATTATATTTATTTATCCTTCTTTTCTTCTTTTTTAAAATCAAACTTAACGTCCGGAGCCTGGTCGGAGCCTTCTTTTCCTTTGAAATATTGTTTTTCTTTGAAACCAAATATCTTTGCCATTATCAAAGTCGGAAATGAACGGGCAGTTGTATTAAATTCCTGAACTGCTTCGTTAAATTTTTTTCTTTCAACTGCAATTCTGTTTTCAGTTCCTTCGAGTTGTGATTGTAACTGTAAAAAGTTTTCATTCGATTTTAGTTGTGGATAATTTTCTACCACCATCAGTAATCTCGAAAGTGCAGAGGATAAACCATCCTGTGCTTTTTGATACTTCTCAAATTTCTCCGGGTCATTCAAATCTTCCGCTGTTATTTTTGTTTGTCCTACCTTGCTTCTCATTTCAGTAACTTCGGTTAAAACGCTTTTTTCAAAATCTGCTGCACCTTCAACTGTTTTTACCAAATTCGGAATAAGGTCTGCTCGTCTTTGATATTGATTCTCAACCTGCGACCAAGCAGAGTTTACCTTTTCTTCAAGGCTAACTAAAGTATTATATCCGCATCCATAAAAACTCGATGCAAAAATAAAAAATAACAACAATATTGTAATTCTGGATAATATTTTTTTCATATTAAAAAGTTTAATTGACATTAAAAATACTGAATTTAAACCATTAAAAAACCTCAAAAAAATATTAATTTTTAGAATTGTTTTAAACTATAAATTGTTAGTAATTTACAGAGTCTTTTTTAATAAAAATAAAATATTAATATGAAAAAAATAATATTTATTTTTGCCGTTTTAACGTTTATTTATTCAAATTCATACTCACAGATTGGGGATATTCTAAAAAAAGTGACCGGAAAAGTTGCTAAAACAGATTTATTGGAAGAAAAAAACGTTACAACATCCATCGACGATGCCCTTGCTGTGGCATTTTGGCTTAAGGATTTACAGGAATTTTATCAACCCGTCGAACCCGAAATATATAATTTTGAGCTTGGTCCGGGTTATTATAGATTTAAGGTTCAATCCTATTGTCTAAAAGCAGGAACATACGGACCGACCAAAGGTTCAGGATATTTGCTTGCACCATTGAAAGGAAAACGTTCCGACCTTGTGTATAATATCGTTTTGCGTTCAGTAGACCATCCAGAAATAGCACAAAAAGATATACAGGTTTTATTGTGGGGAATCATTTATAATCAAAAGTTTACGGACTATCCGCTCGAATTTCAAAATAGAGTGAAACCATTACTATTAACAGCAGAAATAGCGGATTTAAGTCTCGATATAAAAAGTCTTCCATACGATGCAATGCCGGAAGATGTAAAAAATGTTGCAAAATATTATTCGGATTTAAGGCAGCGTCTTTCAAATCCTAATTTAACTTACAGTGAGCTCGAGCAGTCAACAATGTTAAGCGGATATTTGCCGGATGAACCATTTTCAAAATATGTTAAAAATGGAAATTGGGCGTATATAGGAAATGGATTTTATGCAAGAGCATTACCCGAATCTTATCCTACGACGATAATCGAAGTTTACAGACCAACGGTAATTTCGGAAACCAGAGATGAAAAAGGCAGAATTACAGGTCTTTCGAATGAAGGTTACGGAATAGAAATTACTTATGATGATGAGCAGGGAAAAGATGTAATAAATTTCGGAGATAAAGGATATTACCCGATATGGAGATATAAAACTATAAAACTTACAAGCCCAAACCCGGAGGAGCAAATAACTCTCGAAAATGCAGGATGGATGATTAAAGACAAAGGTGAACAGATTAAAAATTATAAAGGAACTGTAGAAAACAACTCATTCGACCCTATATATTCACAATATATGGACAGGTTGAAAAATGCAAAAACTGAAGCAGGTCTTTATAACGATTACTTAAAGGATAAAAAGAAACACCCGGGAGCCGGAGCAGAATTGAATTTTTCTGGACTATTTCCAAAAAAAGATTTTAATGCAAACCAGCATATGAAGGATGGATTAAAAGTTGCTTTAGATCCTTTAAACAAGAAGGGACAGATGAACTGGGTCGAAAAACATCTAAAGATGGTAACCGAGTGGTGGAATCAGTCATCGAGTTCGCTTGCCGGTGAAGAGTCGAGCGATAATAATCCGAAAAAAGTTAATATAAGTAAAACACCCGCAGTTCCTGCAACAAACGGAATGCAGAGATTAATTCCCTCGATGAGAAAACAAAACGATTAATAAAGAAGTAGTAAGATATCAAAAAGGAAAGAAATAATTTTTATTTCTTTCCTTTTTTTTAATAATCAAGCCGGAATGTTAAAAAGAATATATGGTCTTTTATTTTCTTGTTCAAATATATGAGGTTTTGGTAATTATATTGATATTTAATTTCGAAAAAATATTGCCTGATTGGTTCAAACCTGAGATTTAAAGTTAATATATCTCTGTCAATTCTGTTTCCGTCGAGGAATTTTTTAGGTATAAGGTAATCCCCTTTTCCATAATAAATATATCCACCATAATTAGCAATCAATTTCCCTGTTGAATCGAATAGCAATCCTTCTGCCGAACGTTGATGCCTGTAATGTAAATCAAGTCGAAGACGGTTTGTAAAATTATAAATTAATTTCATTGCAATTTCATCTCCGTTAGGAGGTAGAGTAGGACCAAGCGGCATTTGCCAGTTTGTATACTGGCTTTTATTTGAATGATGGGAATAAGTAAACTGGTCTATTCTCGTATATTCGAGTCCTAAAGACATTCCCGGCAAAGTAAATGCTTTATTCCATAACAAGCCGAGCTGGTAACCGAATCTATTATCGTTTGCAGTGGTATCGGTTGCAGATAAAGTCGAAAAATTTACATCATCTACAAGAAATGTTCCCTGTATAGCAAGATTTTTAATCGGAACAGTTTCAAAGTCTATTGCAAACAATGTATTATTATTAAAGGTTTGTGCGTTGCTCCCGTTAATATCCGCAGAAAAAAGAAAAGCGAGAGGATTTAAATATGTTAAGGAAAGTGCGTTATCGGAAATTATAATTGCTTCCCAGAAACCCATTCTGAAGAATTTTGAAAACCGAACATCGAGTCTTTGGGAAGCTATATTTTTATATTGCAATTCGCGTCCCAAAGAGTCACCCTTTAGCTCTCCGTAGAGAAAACTGTATTTCATTATCTTATAAGCTAAATCGAATTTTACAAAATTAAACGGAACTGTATTATTCGATAGAAGCATTTTATCCGTATAACCAAATCCCTGGTTAATCCTTTCTCTACCCAGAGTAACAGCAACTATTTTTGAAATATCCTGATATCTTAAATAACCTTCGAAATAATCGAAAGTTTTTCCTTCGTCTCCGAAGTGATTACTTGCATATAAATTCGGGTCTGTTTTTTGAGCAAACCTGCTATCTTTCATATTTCCAAGAAATCTTTTTCCTGCGGTTGGATTCAAATAAAATCCAAGCGTATTAAAAAAAGTACCTCTCATTCTGAAACCAAGCCAACCCAGGCCTACGGTGTTATTACCGATTGAATCGCCGAGAGAACTTCTATGTGTCAATCCACCTCTTCCGTCAAAGAAAAATGCAACCGTGGAATCGGAATAAGCAAATAAATATTTTTGTTTTTTATCATCGAAAATATTATTACTTCTATCTTTTCCTAAAAAAGAGGTCAAAGAATTTAAGCTCCTGTTCATATCATATCCAAATTCCATGAAATAATCATCAAGCAGTTTTTTATCTATTAATGCAAAATTTGAAGACTGGGATTTAATTACTTTCAGGTAATCCGCAACCTCTGCACGAGAAATAGGAATATTACCCGAATTATAATCGGGAATAATACCTTCGAGTTGCATTCGCTTAAGATAGTCGTATACTGGATTATCGACAGGAACAAGCTCAACCTGTGAATGAACATTCTGAAAACCGTTAAACAAAATAAAGAAAAGAAAAACGAATAAAACAGACGAAAAACATTTATTACGTATTTTCATTAGCTTGTTCTTTTTAAGAAATAATTTATGCAAATTCAACTTTAAAGATTTTTATTATGAGGGACATTAATTAGTTCGGGGTCATAATCAATATGCGATACCGGTTCTACATTCATTATTTTTCTTAAAGTATTTTTCATTTTCATTTGCTGAATAAATAAATCGTGTTCGGGGACTTGATTTTCTTCGTGAATAGGACTTTTAAAGAAAAACGAAAGCCAATCCTGTATTCCCGACATACCGATTCTTTGTGCAAGGTCAATAAATAAAATCAAATCTAAAACCAACGGTGCGGCAAGAATGGAATCTTTGCACAGAAAATCTATTTTAATTTGCATCGGATAATTCATCCATCCGAAAATGTCAATATTATCCCAACCCTCTTTATCATCTCCACGTGGAGGATAATAATTTATCCTTACTTTGTGATAATAATCGGAATATAACTGTGGATATAAATTAGGTTGCAAAATACTATCCAACACAGAGAGCTTACTTTCTTCTTTCGTTTTAAAAGATTCGGGGTCATCGAGGACTTCACCATCTCTATTCCCGAGAATATTATTCGAGAACCAACCTCTCAAGCCCAACATTTTTGCTTTTAACATCGGTGCTATAACAGTCTTTACGAGCGTTTGACCTGTCTTAAAATCTTTTCCTGCAATTGGAACATTTTTTTCTTTTGCCAGCTCGATTAATACCGGAACATCACAGGACAAATTCGGTGCCCCATTTATAAAAGGAACACCTTCGAGAATCGATGCATAGGCATATAGCATACTCGGAGAAATATCGGGATGATTGGATTTAATTGCTTCTTCGAATTTTTCTTTTGTGTTATGGTCACCGTTTACAGGTATGTAAATTTCCGTGCTTGCACACCAAATCATTACTACACGCTCGAGGTTATTTTTCTTTTTAAAATCTCTTATATCTTCTCTTAACATATTCATCTTATCGAATTTATTTTTTCCTTCTTTTATCCAATCTCCGTCAAGACGTTTAACATAGTGCTGTTCAAAGACGCCCTTCATCGGTTTTAATTCTTGAAGTTCAATTTTTACGGCATCGAGATGTTCCTTTTTAAGGACGCCCGCATTAAGTGCGGATTCATAGCAGTTTTCATTTCTAATATCCCAGCCACCGAAAACAAAATCATCGAGTTTTGCCAGTGGAACAAAATCTTTAATTAACGGGAAATTATTTTCGCTTCTTTTTCCGATTCGTATAGTTCCCATTTGCGTAATAGAGCCAATAGGAACAGACAGTCCTTTTATAATAGAAAACACTCCTGCAAGAAAAGTAGTGGAAACTGCACCGTTTAAACCGACAATTAATACACCAAGTTTTCCATTTGCTTCTGACATTTCGCTATTTTCCTGTTTCATAATCGTTTATTATAAGTAATCTACAATATAAAAAATTTGATTTACGTTAAATATCTTAAAATATCTACCAAATTACTCACAATATAATCCGCTGAATCGGTATTTTCACTTTCTTTAAAGCTTTTATTTTTCAACCAAATTGTTTTACATCCGAGTATTTTTGAGGGAACGATGTCTCTTTCGTATGAATCTCCCACGACGAAAGTATTTGCAGGCATTACTCCGAGTTTTTGCAATGCAAGAGAAAAAATTCCGGGGTGGGGTTTTTCAATTTCAACAACTTCCGAATCTATCATCACATCAATATATTTTGAAAATCCGATACTCTCACAAATCTTTTCGAGGTTGCCATAAAAATTGGAAACTATTCCGAGTTTATAATTCTTTTTTAAAACTTCAAATATCTTTTTGGATTCAGATAAGCAAATATTAACATCAGCCATGATTTCGTTTGTGATTTTCGATGCAATTTTATACAACCCTGTTTCTTTTAATCCTTCCGGATTAATAAATTGTAAATGAAATTGAGTTTGACCAAGTAATAATGTTCTGTAATCATTTATAGAACCCGATATACATTTCAATTCTTCGTCTGTTTTAACATAAGCTAAATTGAATTGTTCGGTAGAAAACTCCAAACCGAATTTTTTATAAGTTTCCAAAAACTTCACGCTCCAGTGCACCCCGTTTGTGTCGAGCGTTCCGCCAAAATCGAAAATTACTGCTTTATCCAATTCTAAAAATAATTTTAAAATATCATTTATAAAAATTCAATTTTTACAAAATCAAAAATTAATATCGGTTTTTCTATGCGAACTTAACGTATTCCTCTGCGAACTTTGCGTATTCCTTTGCGAACTTTGCGTTAAAATCTTTTAGCTTTAAAAGGAAAAAATAACAGTTTGAAGTGTGTATTTAAAGAGAAATTATAGTCTTACCTTATTTTGTTTTAGTTTTAGATCTTATTCTTCTAAACATTTAAAAAACAACAGTATATGAGATTTAATGATTAATACCTTGTGCTTATGCTTGTAGTTTTATTGTTATTTCACAATTACAAAATATATTGTTTTGAATTAGAGTTATCATTAAATTATATTAATAATTTATTAATCACACTTATATGGATGTTTCAAAAAAGAAGTTTTAATATTATTTATAGATGAGTACCAAAGTAAATATTAACAATAATATGATAATATGGGCAATAGAGCGTGCTGGCTTTGATTACCATGATTTTGCTTTAAAATTTCCGAAAATTGAAAATTGGCTTGAAAAGGAAAAAAGACCAACCTTAAAGCAATTAGAAGAATTTTCCAAAAAAGTATATTTACCATTTGGATATTTGTTTCTGGATGAACCGCCTAAAGAAGAACTCCCGATTCCATTTTTCAGAACGAATAAAGATGTTACAAAAATCAGTGTGAATGTATATGATACAGTATTATTAATGCAGCAAAGACAGGAGTGGTTTAAAGAATATTTAACCGAAAATGAAGCTATACCGTTACGATTTGTCGGAAAATACAACAATAGTAATAGCTACAACGAAATTGTCGATGATATTAGAAATACGATGGGAATAGAAAAAAATTGGGCTTCTAAATATAGAAACTGGGAAGAAGCTTTAAATCATCTTACTAGTAAAATTGAAGAATTGGGAATTATAGTTGTATTTAACGGTGTTGTTGGGAATAACAATAGAAGACCAATCAAAGTTGATGAATGCAGAGGATTTGTTCTTGTTGATGAAATTGCTCCATTTATGTTTGTAAACGCGGCAGATGCTAAAGCTGCTCAACTCTTTACTTTAATACATGAACTTGCACATATATGGACAGGTATAAGCGCAGGATTTGATTTCCGTGGATTGTTACCTGCCGATGACCCTACAGAACTATTGTGTAATAAAGTCGCAGCTGAATTTTTAGTCCCTGAGGATTCTTTTAATGAATTATGGAACAATAGAAATGACATTGAAGCTATTTCTAAATATTTCAAAGTAAGTCGAATTGTTGTAGCGAGGAGAGCTTTGGATTTGGGAAAAATAACTAAAGATAAATTCTTTCAAATTTATAATGGTTTTTTGCAAGACATAAGAAAGAAAGAGAGCCAAGGAGATGGGGGAGATTTTTATGCGACAACTAAAAAGAGATTAAATTTAAGATTTGTTTATACTGTAGAACAGGCTGTAAAATCTGAAAAATTGATGTATCGTGATGCCTATAAACTTACCGGATTAAAAGGAAATACCTACCATAAATTTGTTAATAAATATTTCCCAGCTAAATGAGTATATACATCTTAGATACTAATTTTTTTATATAAGCCCATCGAATAAATTATCCTTTTGATGTTGCAACAAGTTTTTGGATAAAAGTAAAAGAATTAGCAGATGCGGTAAAAATAATCAGTATTGATAAAGTAAAAAAAGAAATTTTCGATAATGAAGACGCCCTGAAAAACTGGTGTCAGGATAACCTGCCGAAAGATTTTTTTAAAGATACCTCCAGTATTGAAGAACAGTATGCTAATATTGTTAAATGGACAACAACTAAGACATCTCATTATTTGCCAAAAGCTATTACAGAATTTCTTGAGGCTGACAAAGCTGATGCATGGCTAATAGCTTTTGCTCTTGAAGATAAAGAAAACAGAATAATCGTTACACAAGAAATCAGCAATCCTCAAAAAAAAGCAAAATCCAAATTCCTGATGTTTGTAATGATTTCAATATAAAATATACAAATACTATAGGTTTATTTAGAATGCTTGGAGAAAGTTTTTAGATGTTTTCTAAATATCATTTTCTATAACTTTGTTGTTTTATTTAAATCTCCCGACTCATAGCATTTCTCAAGAATCCTTACAGAATTATAAGACTCTTCAATTTGTGATTTGCTAAATTTTTTTTTATTTAATGCTAAGGCAAAATCTAAAAACAATTCTTCGTAAAATTTTATATAAGTTCTTTTATCCGAGGCATCGGGAACGGAGATTTCTTTGGTTTTACCTTCTTTATAGCTAAACATTTTTACTCCGTCATAAGAGAGACTGTTTTCCCCATCGGAGATAAACGCACTATTCGCACGTTTATCTGCTGCCCAGGTGAGATTGATTTGTGCAACACCTTTTTCACAATGCAATACTACAAATGATGTATCTTCCACACTGTAAGGTTGCTTTCGCAATTTAAAATTAGATACGTTCACTTCTTTTACTTTTCCCAGAATCCAAGATGTCAGGTAAAGGTAATGTGTTCCTGTATCGGATAGAATTCCGCCGCCGCTTAATTTTTTATCCGTTCTCCAGCCGGGATTTTTATTGTCGAATCCTTCATCAGCAGTTGTTCTGAATATATTGAACTGCAAAAAGATTCCTTTCTTTACAGGTTCGGCAAATTTTTTAAAATTACTCCAGATAGGCGAATATTTATATTGGTGGCAGGGAAAGAAAATCGTTTTAGTGTCAATTAATTTTTTCTTTAACAGTTTTGCTTCGATAGTACTTTTTGTAAACGGTTTTTCACAAATAATAGCAACGTTATTTTTTATTGCGTGTTTTATGTATTCGGAGTGCAAATGAGGCGGAACGCATATATCCACAAAATCAACTTTTAATTTCTTAAACATCCCATCAGCACTCGAAAATATTTTTGCAGTAGGAATTAATTTTAAAAATGATTCAGAGTTCGATTTTGATATATCTACTCCCGCTATAATGTTTATTTTACTTTTAACTTTTTTGTTTAAATATGCCGGGACATGCCCTGTCTGTGCGATTTTACCAAGCCCTATTATTGCACCTTTTAACATTATTTGTGTTTTAAAATTTAAACCGTTGAAACGGTTAAATAATTTTTTTTACTTAAAACTCTATGGATAAATTCATAGGCTACATTAATAAAACTATTGTTGTTGATTTTTTATCTTTTCCAACAACACCTGACTTTTTTTCATTTGCATCCACCATACAAAAATCACTACAACATTCATAATAAAAATTTCAAATAAAAAATATAAAACAGGAATATTCACTAATATAGCAACGGCAACTGCAACCGTTCTCGAATTTACGGTTAAAAAATTATAATATTTATTCATCTTTTTAAATGATGCTCTGTATTCATTGCTTAGCCATTCGGGAATGATATCGTAATTTGCTTTTATATAATTTATTAATTCTAAAAATTTTCTCGAAACAAATTCCTGCCTGCGTGTATAATCCAGATAAAAATTTAAAAATAATCTATCTATAAAATTATTTTTCCAAGTTAGTTTCTTTATTTGTTCTCGTATGTCTTTCGATGAGTCGAGGTCTGACTTTTCTTTACCGCAAACTATATAAAGATATGCGTGCCTGTATAAATCGGCAGTTGCCGCCTGCATTACGTGACTTGCCCCCGCTACAGCTCCTATTAGAAAAATCCACCAACCGATTTCCGAATCCAGAGACCTCAAACATAAATGCATATAAATAGAAATCGAAATAAGGTTAGTTGCAACACCATCGAATATCCTGCCTGTTTTAGTTGTATTATTTGTAATTCTTGCAAGTTGTCCGTCTGCACTATCCAGAATATCTGCAAAAATAAATAACAAAATTCCGGCAATATTAATACAAATTGATTTATAATAATACAAATGACCTGCCAGAACTCCAAGTATGATGCTGATTATGGTAAGTGAGTTTGGAGTTAATTTCAATTTTTCAGAAATTACCGCAATGCCATAACCTGCAGGTCTGAAAAAAAACCTGTCGATTAACTCTTCGGTATCTTTCGATTTATATGTTGATTCTACCGGAGACAATTTTTAACGCTTCCTCAAATATATTTATACCTTCTTCTGCAATTTCTTTTGTTATAACAAGAGGCGGATTAATTCTTATGTCGGGATTGTATCCCATCATAATCAATCCTTTGTTTAAGGCTTCTTTAAATAGCAATTGTGTATATTTTTTGTCGAGCTTTTCATTTGTCTTTCTATCTTTTACCAATTCAATGCCAATCATTAAACCTTTTCCTCTTACTTCTCCTATAATCGGATATTTGTTTTTTAGTTCATTGAATTTATCGAGCATAAATTCACCAACTAATCTCGAATTTTCTACGAGCCCTTCTTCAATTATTATTTGCAATGTGGCAAGCGCACCGGTCGAGGCAATTGGATTGCCTCCGTAACTCGAGGAGCTTCCGCTCGGATTTGCAAACGGCTTCGAAAAAATAATTTCTTCTCTCGACATCAAGCCCGTCATAGGAAAGCCACCTCCAAAACCTTTTCCAATAGTAATAATATCGGGAATTACTCCATCGTGCTGACAACCGAACATTTTTCCTGTTCTTCCGAATCCTGTAATCATTTCATCTGCAATTAATACCGCCCCAATTTCTTCGGCAAGTTTTTTTAATTCAATTAAAAATCCTTTTGGGGGAACGACGTTTCCTGCTGTTCCCTGAATCGGCTCAACAACTATTGCCGCAATATCGTTTGTGGTTTCATACCTTATTTTCTTTTTAATATAGTCCACACAAGTCCATTTGCACTCTGGATATTTCATATGAAACGGACACCATCTGCAATTTGCATACGGTGTGGAATATCTTCCAAACGGCAGTGGACCGAGATTATTTTTAAATGTATCTCCGAGAAGTCCAAGCACACCTTGTGTTTTTCCGTGGAATCCTTCCCAGAATCCTATGAACTCGGATTTCTTCGTATATGACTTTGCAAGACGCAGAGCCGCTTCCACCGCTTCTGCACCGCTACTGTAAAATTGTGTTCTTTTTAAATCTCCAACGGCAACTTCGGAAAGTAACTTACATAGCTCAGCCCTGCTTTTTGATGTGAAACTTCCAACGTGAATTTTTGAATACTGTTCCGACATCATCTTAACGTATTTAGGGTGATTGTATCCAATAGATGCAACTCCGACACCTGCGAAAAAATCAATAAATCTATTTCCGTCAGCATCTTCAATAATACACCCTTCACCTTTTTCTATTACGATTTTAGATGAGGTCGCAATGGTTTGAATTCCCGGTGAAATATATTTTTCTTCCATATCAAAATATTTTTTCGATACTGGTCCGGGAATTTGTGTTTTAATTTTAGTAAACATAAAAAATTTATTTATTATTATATTTTATCGCTTTCTGATAAATTAAGTTACCTATCACTTTACTCGCTCTATCCCTAATAGGTGCAAAGCTTGGCCAATCGTTAATATCCACAATAAAAATCTCCGAATCCTTTGTAACAATTGCATCTCCTCCAAATATTTCCAGCCCGAGTGCTTTGGCAGATGCACTTGCAAGTCGTTTAAGATTTTTTATGTCAAAATCTGAGCAATATTTTAAATCCGTCGTATACCAGTAAAAAAAATCTTCCTCATAAATAGAGTAAAATTTTATTGTGTCACCCTCTATGTGGTTTTGTATAGTGCATGTTAGCAATCCTCTGCTTTTAAATTCGTTTAAAACATAGCTAACTTTACTTTTATCGTTAATGAAAACCACATCCTCTTTTTGCACAGCGTGGGCATCTCCTCTTTTTATCCATATCTTTTCTTCAAAATCGTTAAGGAAATCGTAATCCTTAGTTTTAGTGTCAACTATTATACTTTTAGGAAAGGGGATTTCGTTTTCGGAAAGAATCCTATTCATATTATATCTGTAACAGTTTAAAACACTTTCGGGGGTGTTTATCACAATTTTTTTTTGTTCCGAAATTTCCAGTAATTTCTTAATACCATCGGGACTCTGAACCATAGAAAAAATAAAATCTTCGATAATTTCCTCTGTAAAAATGTCTTCTTCTCTATAAATCTTAACTTTTGCACCGAGCTGCATTAGTTCTTCTGCTGTCCTTTGCATTATCAGAAAATCGTTCAATTCATGATTTGGTGAAAACTCCGTCTTTCTTGCTATACCCGCTATCTCTAACATAAATTTACTATACTGGTTTTTCTATTAATTCTAAAAATTTTTCAGCTTCAACTAAATCTTTCTTATGGTCAATATCTATAATTTTACTGAATTTAATGGCTTTAAGTTTTAAATCAGTCTCAATTAAATATTGAAGAAAGTTTCTTAACCTACTAATATTATCTACTAAAGCTTTTTCTGTATATTCAATCACACCTTTTCGAAAAAAATAAATACCTCCCGTTATATAATTGGAATCTTCCCTATTGCTACTAAAACGTTTTATCTTGTTATTTCTATCAATCTTTACCCATAGGGGTTTTTCGTCATCTACAAAATCTGTTATTGCAATTAGCCCGTCATAAATCTCGTTTTTTTTTACTTCTTCCAAAAAATTTTCAAATTCAGATTCACTAAAAATACTATCAATCGTCATCAAGCAAAAAGAATCATCGGATAGGTATTGTTTCAATTGATATAAACTATGCAATGAACTCGGGGTGGATTTGTAAATAATATTAAACTCGATTTTCGGCACTTTAGATAAAAAAAAATTTTCGACATCCTTTTTAAACTTTTCATTAACAATTATATTACAGGATTTAAATTTATATTTTTCTGTGATTGTAAATATACGTTCAAGAAGTGTTTTTCCCTGCACTTTAATAAGTGGTTTAGGCTCTTTTATTCCTTCTTCTTTTAATCTCAATCCGTCACCAGCGGCAATTACACCAAGATGCATTCTCAAACTTTGAAATTTAATGATTTTTATTTAAAATAGCCGAAAAAATTTTGATTTTTAAAATAGCAAGTTAGAAAAGAGTTTACTTAAATACAATATTAAAAGCCAAATACTTCATTCTTTTTATAAATACATTGCAATTTATTTCTATTTTCATTTTTAAAATACTATAATTACAAAATTAAGAAAATGAAAAACAAAATCTTATGCAAACTTCAATTCTAAAATCAAAAAATTTTAAATCTTTATTTTTAAATAATTAGCGTTCAAAAAAGTGTGTAAATAGAATAGCCTATAAAAAAAGAGTC